>CATOTS010000001.1 GCA_951813625.1 uncultured Caldilineaceae bacterium
GGGCAAGGGCTCAATCCACGAATCTGCGGGAATCTTCACGAAGAACGTGAACTGCGGGTTGGGTCAGGGGGGCGTTGCGGGGGGCGTTGCGGGGGGCGTTGCGGGGGGCGTCCCCCCGCACAAGGGAGGGCCGAAGGGCCGACCGTCCAGAACGGCAGTTGCCAGTGGCCAGTGGTCAGTGGCCGGTAACTTCAAGGGCAAGGGCTTTATCCACGAATTTGCACAAATCTCCACGAAGAACGTCAACTGCTGGTTGGGTCAGGGGGGCGTTGCGGGGGGCGTCCCCCCGCACAAGGGAGGGCCGAAGGCCCGACCGTCCAGAACTGCAGTGGCAGAGGTCAGTGGCCAGTTGCCGGCGGCGTCAAGGGCAAGGGCTTGATCCACGAAATTGCGCGAATCTCCACGAAGAGCGGCAGCTGCGGGTTGTGTCAGGGGGGCGTTGCGGGGGGCGTCCCCCCGCACAAGGGAGGGCCGCAGGCCCGACCGCCCAGAACTGCAGTGGCCAGTGGTCAGTGGTCAGTTGGCGGCAACGTCAAGGGCAAGGGCTTTATCCACGAATTTGCGCGAATCTCCACGAAGAACGGCAACTGCGGGTTTTGTCAGGGGGGCGTTGCGGGGGGAGTCCCCCCGCACAAGGGAGGGCCGAAGGCCCGACCGTCCAAAGGGATACAGGAAAACGTATTTCTCTACTCTTCCAGAGAATGGACCGTGAACCGGCCATGACTCCATTGCTGCCCGAGGTACAGGGATTTGTGCCCCAATTTTGGATTGCACCCAAGTGCCGTGTATGCGAGCGTACACCGGTACTCATATGAGTTGTTACGAGCGTATACGAGCGTTTGTATGACAATTTTTCGGGGTAAGAGAGGCCATGAGAAGGTGTAGTTTGGAATGAAAGGGGGGACGAGCGAACGGCTTAGCAAGGAGGCCGTAGCAAGAGTGGTATTGTGTCAATAATTAAATATTAATTTGAAGTATATGTTTGTGAGTAACAGAGCCTCGGGCCCAAAAGGGTCACGCAGTCTTTGGGCCAAGGGGCCTCGTGCACTGACTGTCGTGGCACCGGATTCAAGTCGTTGGCAGATTCTCAAGGGTGGCGGACGGTAGCGGGATGCCGCGGTTGCGCCTGTTGCCGAATGGGGCAAGAGTCTGTACATCCTGGACACCTGACGACTGAATTCTGATCGCCACGAACTAGCCACCCATGATGGTAGCGGACAGCTACAGCGTAAGATGATTGTGGGAGAATGAGAAGAAGGCTGGCATAGTACTACGCGAAGTATTTTCCCTCTTCCACGGTGGTGAACATTGGAGCGACATGTGGAGTTGATCGTTTCGATGACACTTGTCGCGTTCCTATCCGTTCAAGGGCGGCACGAACTGGGGCCGCCGGGGTTGGACGAGGAGATTCTTTGTGCCCAGAGGAAGATTGGCGAGAGTGGGCCGACCCGGCATTGCCGGTCCCGCGCTTCTCCGGCTACAGTGACCGTTTCAGCGCGGCGTACATGAGGAGGGTTTTGGGCTAGAGCGTGGTCCAACTTGCGGCCGGCGAATGGTTATGCCCGGCGACGGGTCAGGCCGAGTAGCCCATCTGTGCCGATTTGCGCGTGCGGAGAACGCCTTCGAGGGAGTAGATGAGGAGGGCGGCCCAGATGAAGGCGTAGCCGACGAGGTCGGCGGTGGTGAAGGGCTCTTTGTAGAGGAAGACACCGAGGAGGAACTGGGTGGAGGGGGCGAGGTACTGCAACAGCCCGAGTGTTGACAGGGGGATATGGCGGGATGCTGCGCCGAAACTGACGAGGGGGACGGCCGAGACGACCCCGGTTCCGAGCAGAAGGGCGATGCGGACCCAGCCGCCGCCAGTCATTGCGCCGCCGCCCTGTTGGCCGGTGATCAGCAGAAAGAGGAGCGCCGGCCCCAGCATGAGTGTCATCTCGGTACCGAAGCCCTGGGCGCCGCTGACATCGATTTTTTTTCTGATCACGCCGTAGATGCCGAAGGTTGAGGCCAGCGAAAGCGCGATCCAAGGCAACTCGCCGCGGTTGAGCGTCAGGTAGAGGACGCCGGCTGCGGCGACGAGGACTGCAGTTCTCTGGCCGCCGCGCAGCCGTTCGCCGAGGAAGAGGCTGGCAAGGAGCACGCTGAGCAGCGGGTTGATGAAGTAGCCCAGGCTAATCCTGGCGACGTAGCCGGTGTTGACGGCCCACATGTAGGTGAACCAGTTGACGAGGGTGAGGAGGGAGGCGGCGCACAGGAGCAGGAGCGTACGTGGGGAGCGCCTCAGGCTGTGCAACCAGGTACGATCTCGCAGAACGGTGAGAAAGAGGAGCATGGTAACCGCCGACCAGACCAGGCGGTGGGCCAAAGTCTCGAGAACGGGAAGATCCTGTAGCTGCTTCCAGTAGATTGGCAGAAAGCCCCAGGTCCCGTAGGCGAGAAGTGCGTAGAGGTAGCCGCGAACTGATGAAATCTTCATGCTGGCGAGGCATGAGGAAAAGTGCGCTCGCGCCTGCTGCGCGCAGGTGTCACGAGCGGCCGCCGCGCAGCAGGAGACGATGCCGGGCCTCTGCTTCAACGGCGGGCCGGGTCCAGGGCATCTTGTGGTAGGCGCCTTCGAGCCACATTGGGATTTGGTCGGCGTAGTTGCGGCTGACGGGATGGCCGGACTGGCCGCTGGCGGTGACGCCCAGGGCGGCGTCCCAGTTGCCGACGTCGAGGATTTGCCGGTAACCGGCATGCACCTGCACGAGACCGGGCGGCAGTTCGGGCATGGACCCTGTCTGGTTGGGGGTGGTGCCGTCGCCGCCGATGGGGTAGGGGCCGCGATTGAAGAGCCAGCCGAGGATGGGCGCGCTGCCGAGCGTATGGCTGTAGCGGACCTGGTGCATTTTGCCGTAGGCCCATTTGCGCGGGGTCGGGTTCACCTCGCGGCGCAGACGATGCACGGCCAGTTTGAGGGCGTCCTCGATCAGCTCCTCTCTTGAGCGGCGGCGGCCGGTGACGGCGTCGGTATACCAGGGCGACTCTTCGTTGTTTTGAAGCAACTCGAGGAGGCGCGTCTCGGCGCGCAGCATGAAGCCGTTGATGAGAAAGATGGGGCTGCTGCCCCTGCCCAGGTAGGCCTCGGCCGTTGCGCCGAGCTTCTGCCCAAAGACCAGGTCCAGAAGGTGGAGGAGGGTATAGCGAAAGACGAGCGCGGCCCCGCTCTCCTGGTCCATGTGATAGCCCCAGTCCTGGAGCATATTGACGGCGACGCGCACGTAAGGGTCGTCGCTGAGGTGGCGGGTCAGCAGGGGCGTCAGCGCCTCGGCGTAGAGGCTGGTCACATCGAGCTGAATCTGCTCCATGTCGCGCAGCGAGAGCCGTTTTTTCTGCCCCAGCATTTCCTCTATGCGCCGGGCGCGCCAGCCGGGCATCGTCTCGAAGGTGAGAACGTGGGGGTAGTCGTCGCCGGTAATCTTGTTGTTTGCGGTTACGACGAAGCCGCTGGACGGATTCAGCACGCGAGGCAGCTCATCTTCCGGGATCAGCCCGACCCACTCGTAGTCCTTGCACCAGCCGGGCACGGGGACGAGGCCGTTGCCGTTGCGGCGGACGGGGACGGCGCCGGCGAGGCGGGTAGCGACGTTGCCGTCGCGGTCGGCGTAGACGAAGACCTGGGAGGGCGCGGTCCAGTCGGCCAGCGCTTGGTCGAACTGCTGCCAGTTGCGGGCACGGTTGACCCGCAGGACGGCCTGAATCACCTTACCCTGGTCGTGGCCTATCCAGCGGAGGGCGAGGGGGGCGACGGTCAGGACGGGGTCGTCGGGAAAGCCTTCGGGCGCAGTCTGTGGATCGAGGAGACCGCTCAACAGCGGGCCGTGGCGGGTGATTGCAACCTCTTCGACGTGGGGATGGGTGCGGTTGCGGAGGTAGATTTCCTCGCGGACGACGGTTGCTTCCTCCCATTCGCCCTCGTATTCAAAACGGGGAGGCTTGCCGGGCTCGTTTTGTGGGTGGGGGCGCTCGATGTAGAGATCCTGGACATCGGGGAAGGCGTTTGTCATGCCCCAGGCGATCTGTTCATTGTGGCCGATTATGATTCCAGGCGCACCGGCGAAGGAGGCCCCGCTGACATGGAGTGCGGTTTCGGGCGAACCGTCGGGCGGGGTGCAGGAGAGGTGCATTTCGTACCAGGCGCCGGGCATGGTCATCACGAGGTGGGGATCGTTGCAGAGAATTGGACGGCCGCTTGTCGTCTTGGCGGCGGAGACGGCCCAGGCATTGCTTCCCTGCCCCATGCCCTCGCCGCCGAACGGCAACCATTCCTTGAGCTGCTCGTATTCGTTCAGCATGAGGCCGGCGGTATGCAGCAAGCGCATCGATTCCACGCTGCCGGCTGCTTCGGACACGGCAGGGTTGGTGGCGGGATAGTCCGGTTCCAGGTCGGCGGCGAGGGTAGAATCCAGCCTGGCCGCGAGCTGGAGGCGAACCAGTTCGCTTTCCCAGTTGATACAGAGACTCCAGGCCACCATTTTGCCGAAAGCGAGGATGTCGAGCGGCGACCAGGGCTCAGGTTGGCGGCGGAGGAGATTGAACTCTGCGGCCAATTTGCCGCGACGGCTGCGGATGTAGGCGTTGACACCTTCGCAGTAATGGTTGAGGGTCTTCGTGGTGGCTTCGTCGAGCGCGGCCAGGTCCGCTTCGGCGACGCGGCGAAAGCCGACGATGCGGCTGAAGCGATCGGCGTCGAGCGCGACTTCGCCGAACAGTTCGGACAGGCGTCCGTGGGAGACTCTCCGGTTTTGCTCCATCTGCCAGAACCGGTCCTGGGCGTGGACAAAGCCCTGGGCGCGCCACAGGTCGGCCTCGGTCTGGGCGAAGACGTGGGGGATGCCGTGCTTGTCGCGCAGGACTTCGACCGCGGCGTCCAGTTCGGGCAGGTCGAGCTCGCCTTCGTGTTGGGGCGCGGGCCGTTGGACCAGCCACCAGTAGATATAGATGATCAGCCCACCGCTGAGGAGAATGACAACGAAGAGGAGGGCGAGGGCCAGGATGACAGTTGTCAGGCTCATGGGTTTTCGTCGGAAACGCTTCACTGGACTTCCATTCCGTGGTGGTCTGAGATCCACAGCTCCAGTCAAGCAGGGCACGCTGGTGGGAGACGGCCGTCGAGTCCGGACTGCAGCACGCTTCCCCGATTCTATCACCTGTGATAAAACCAGGTGAAATCGTCCAGCAAACCGACTGGTCCGGCGGTTGTTCCAGGGGCTGTGCGGCAAATGGGACGGGGGATGCGCTGGCGGCGGCATTACTATGCGAACCGAACTCTTCGATTTCGACCTACCCAGAAGCTTTATCGCGCAGCAGCCGGCTGAGCCGCGCGACAGCAGCCGTTTGCTCGTGCTTGAACGTGCCACGGGGCGTGTCGAGCACCGCAGGTTCAGCGAGATCGACGCTTTTTTGCAGGCGGGCGACGTTCTCGTCGCCAACGACAGCCGCGTGATCCCGGCGCGACTGAAGGGCCATAAGCCGACGGGCGGCGCGGTGGAGGTCTTTCTGCTGCGCAGGGCGGACGACGAGGGCCGGGAGTGGCGCTGCCTGGTGCGCGGGCGGGGCCTGGGCGCGGGCGCGGAGGTCGAACTGGATGCCCGTCCGGTGCGGGCGCAGATTGCATCGGAAGAGGGGGGCGGGCTGCGGACGGTGCGGTTTTCGGAGCCGATCGGAGAAGAGCTGGCAGCCCTGGGAGAGATCCCACTGCCGCCGTATATCCGCGACTACAGGGGAGACAGGGGGCGTTACCAGACGGTGTATGGCCGGGTTGAGGGCAGCGCGGCCGCGCCGACGGCCGGTCTGCATTTCACGCCGGAGCTGCTGAGGGCTCTTGCTGAGCTAGGGACCGGGTGGGAGACGATTACCCTTCACGTTGGATTGGACACTTTTGGTCCGGTCACCGCTGAGCGCGTATCTGAGCACCGGATTCACCGGGAGTGGGCGGAGCTGTCGGCGAAGGTGGCGGGGGCGGTCAATTCGGCGCGGCGGAACGGGGGCCGGGTGATATCGGTTGGCACGACGTCTGCGCGCGCGCTGGAGTACGCCGCTACGAGCGCGCAGGGGATCGAACCATACGGGAGTCAGAGCTGGCAGACGGCCGTCGTGCCGTTTGCGGCCGAGGTCGATCTGTTCATCTACCCGGGCTACCGTTTTCGGGCGGTCGACGCGCTGCTCACGAACTTTCACCTGCCGCGCTCGTCGTTGCTGATGCTCGTGAGCGCATTTGTCGGCCAGGCCCATGCAGAGGATTTGGACAGGGGACGGGAGCTTCTGCTGGACGTGTACGAGGCGGCGAAAAGGGAGGGGTATCGCTTCTACAGTTTCGGCGACGCCATGCTGATTGTTTAGGGAGCGTTTGCTGCCGCTGCGCGGTCAGGCTGCGACCGGGGCGGGTGGCGTGGACGGTGTTGTCGCGTAGAAGGGTTCGCGGTGGGCGCGGTCGTGCAGGTCGGCGATGGAGTCTGCGTTCTGCGCGGCCATCCACTGTTGCAGTTCGGCGCGAATCAACTGAATGGCGTTTTCGCCGCGCTGGTAGATGGCGCTGCCGACGCCGACGACGGTTGCGCCGGCCATGAGCATCTCGACTGCGTCCTGACCGCTGGAGACCCCGCCGGTGCCTATGATGGGGGTGCGGGGACAGGCCTTGCGGGCATCGTAGACGGCTTTGAGGGCGATAGGTTTGAGTGCGGGGCCGCTGATGCCGCCGCTGCGGTTGGCGAGGACCGGCTGGCCGCTGTACGGGTCGATGATCAGGCCCGGCATGGTGTTGATGGCGCAGAGAGCGTCGGCGCCGGCCTCGACGACGGCGGCGGCGATGCGGCCCACGCTGGGCACATTGGGCGCAAGTTTGACGATGACCGGAATCTGGGTTTCGGCAACGGCTTCCTTCACGAATTGGGTAACGGCGGCGGCCGAATTGGGGTTTGCGGCGAAGGGTTCACCGAAGCTGTCTTCGACGTTGGGGCAGGAGATGTTCACTTCGATTGCGTCGGGCCGGGCCTGGGCGATGCGGCCGGCGACGTCGCCGAATTCGGCGGCTGTGCCGGCAAAGATGCTGGCCAGGACGAGGACGCCGCGCGGTTGCAGCCGCGCCCTGGCTTCATGCAGCAGGCCGACCTCTTCTTCCACGCCAGGGTTGGCCAAGCCGATGGCGTTGAGAAGACCCCCGCCCCAGTCGATGCAGGAGGGGTTGACGTGGCCGCTGCGCGGGGCTGGGCCGCAACTCTTGGCGGTGACGGCACCGCAGCCGTCGGCAGCCGCCCGCTCGAGCAGGCTGACCGTCGTGCCCCAGATGCCGCTGGCGAGCACCAGGGGCGAGGAGAGTTCGCGGTCGAGAAATGTGACTGACAGACTGGGCATTTCCTCACTCAATTTGCTCACCCACCCCCGTTTTCTGAATTGAAGGCCGCGCCGCCCGCCTCCGGGCACAGCAACTTTTCCCGAATATCAGAAGGAATATGCCCTGTCGCGGCCAAGAGCTGCAGGACCTCGTCGAGGGCGAGGACACTGTGGACGCGTATGCCGGCCTGCTGCAGGTTTTCGACGCCGCCTTGCTGTCTGTCGAGGAGGACAACGGCATCCTCGACGACGAGGCCGGCGCTGCGAAAGAGCTCGACCGAACTCACGATGCTGCCGCCGGTTGTGATCACGTCCTCGATGACGGCAACGCGCTCACCGGGTCGCCAGATGCCCTCGATGTCCTTGCCGAGGCCATGGCTCTTGGCCTCTTTGCGATTGTAGATCAAGGGGATGCCGCTGGCGAGTGAGACGGCGGCGCCGATGGGGAGCGCGGCGTAGGGGATGCCGGCGATGCGGTGGCAGTCGAGATATTCGAGCAGCCTGGCGTAGGCGCGGGCGGCGGTCTGCATGAGGCTGGGCTGGCTGACGAGCAGCCGCAGGTCGACGTAGAGGGAGGAGCGCTGACCGCTGGCGAGGGTGAAGTCGCCGAACTGGAGTGCGCCCAACTCGGCCAGGCCGATGATCAGCTCCCTGTGTTTGGAAGCGGGACGAGAGGAAACGAGGACATTGCCACTCTTTGCTGGGCGCGCGGCGCGCCTGGCCTGGTTGATGCGGCTCCTCAACTCCTGCGCGGCGCGACGGGGATCCTGCGCCTGGGTGATGCTGCGGGTGGCGGCAACGAGGACGCCCATGCCGTCGGGGCGGAGACCGGCCGTCAATGCCGCTTCAATATCGCCTCCCTGTGCACCGACGCCGGGAGCGAGCAGCCAGGCCTCGGGCGCGAGGCCGCGCACTTCGGCCAGAGACTCGGGATAGGTGGCGCCGACGACCAGCCCTACATTCGAGGACCAGGTGACCGCCTCTTTGGCAACTTGGAGGAAGAGTGGCAGGTCGCCGCCGCAGACCGGCAGCTTCTGCAGAACGCCGGCGCTCGGGTTGGAGGTGTGGCAGAGGACAAAGAGGCCCTTGCCTTCGTAGGCGGCGAAAGGGGCGATGCTGTCCTGTCCCAAATAGGGGCTGAGCGTGACCGCGTCTACGCCAAGCTCGTCGAAGCAGGCGCGGGCGTAGGCGGCCGCGGTAGAACCGATATCGCCGCGTTTGGCGTCGAGGAGGACGGGAATGTCATCGGGAACAGCGGCGATTGTAGCTCGCAGCAGGGCCATGCCCCGATCGCCCAGGGCTTCGTAGAAGGCGATGTTGGGCTTGTAGCAGCAGACCAAGTCGGAGGTTGCCTTGATGACGGCGCGATTCCAACGCAGGAGGGCGTCGCAGGTCCCGGCGCCTTGGCCCTCTGCCATTTTGCGCCCGGACTGTTGGCGAGACAGGTACTTCGCGGGACAGGCTTCCGGCGTGGGGTCGAGGCCGACACACAGCAGCGATTCGTTGCGGCGCGCGGCGGTCTCAAGCTTGGCGAAAAAGGACATACGGCTACCTCGTGTCTACAGAACAGAACCACGCGTCACTGTAGGCGCGGCTGGGCCCATGTTACGCAAGTGAGGTTGATTGGCCATACAGGGGGCACATCGGGGGCCATCGAAGGACTCGGCCCAAAGTGGACTCAAGAGCTACATTGCGGCCAGCGCGGCCAAGCCGGCGTCTGCGAGGTCAGCGGCCATCCTCTCCTCCTTTGCGGCGGTTATAGGTTCTTGTGGGAGGCGGGGATCGCCGCAGTCAAAGCCGAGGCGTTTCAGGGCTACGCGCATGGCGGCGGCGACGCCGTGTTCGATCATCACGGCGGTCAAGCGATTGGCCCGCTTTTGCAGTTCCAGGGCCTGTGCAACATCGCCTGCTTCGTAACTTTCGCGCATCAGGCGGTAGGGGCCGGGCATGACGTTGAGGGTTGTGCCGATGTTGCCCGGTGCGCCCATCATCAGAGCGAAGAGGCACTGTTCGTCCATACCGGAGAAGATTGTCCAGTCTTTGTCGTGAGTGTGCGCGTCGCCAAGTTCGATGATCTGCGCCAGCTCGAACATGCTCGGGCCGGTGTACTTTGCGCCAGAAATGTTGGGGATGCGGCAGAGGAGCTCGCGCATCAGCGAAACTGCGTCGGTCTGCCCGCCGAAGATGTAGGGCAAAAAGGGGAGGCCGGGCGCGGCTGCGGCGATCGCCTCGTAATGGCGGTAGCTGGCTTCGAGGCCGCCGAGGTAGACGGGCAGCACTGAGCTCACGCCGTCGGCGCCGGTGTCCTGGGCGTGGGCAGCAAGGGCGAAGGCTTCGCGGGTGCTGATGCTGCCGACGTGGACGATGGTGGGGACGCGGCCACCGACCTGCGCCACAACTGTCTCGACGACGGCGCGGCGTTCGGCGGGGGGCAAGAGGAGACCTTCACCTGTACCGCCGCAGAGGTAGAGGCCATCGACCTTTTTTTCGAGCAGCCAGTCGACCAGGTCACAGAGGACGGCGATGTTGACGCCGCCGTCAGTGGTTGCGGGCGTGACGAGCGCGGGCCAGGCACCGTGAAATGTATTCTTCATATTGGGTCAACCCTTGATGGAGCCGAGCATAATGCCCTGGACGAAGTAGCGCTGGATGAAGGGATATATCATCAGGATGGGCGCGGTGGTTACCACAATCATGGCGGCTTTGAGGGACTCGGCGGGCGGCGGGTCAATGAGCTCGGTCATTTCGGCAAGGCCGGAGGCGTCGCCGTACTGGCCGGTGCCGAAGTCGAGGATGCCGCGCAGTACCAGCTGCAGGGGGAACTTGGAGGACGTATTGAGATAGATTGCGGCGTCGAACCAGGAGTTCCAGTGCATGACGGCGTACCAGAGGCCGATGGTGGCGATGACGGGCATGGAGAGCGGGAGGTAGACGCGCAGCAGGACGGTGAGCGGGTTGGCGCCGTCCATGATGGCGGCTTCTTCCAACTCATCGGGGATAGCGAGCATGAAGTTGCGCATGATCAGCAGCCACCAGGGATTTATCAGGGGTGGAAGAATCATAGACCAAAAGCTGTCTAGAAGGTGGAGCTTTTCGACGAGGACAAAGTTGGGGATGAGGCCACCGTGAAAGAGCATGGTGAAGAAGATAAACATCGTGATGGGGACACGGCCGTAGAGATTACGCTTGGAAAGGACGTAGGCCAGCGGGAATGTGAGGAGCAGATTGAGCCCTGTGCCGACGGTGACGCGTCCTAAGGAGACCCCAAGAGAGGTCCACACGAGCGAACCCTGGCCCAGCAGCAGTTCATAGGCGGTGATGACGGGCTTTTGGGGGTAGAGGATGAACAGGCCGCGCAGGGCGTACTCTTTGCCGCTGATCAACGAGGTGGAGACGACCGAAAGGAAGGGAAGCAGAAAGATAAGTGTCAGGAGGGTGAGGAAAATGACATTAAGCCAGTCGAACAGCTTTTCGCCTAGGGAATATTTCATGGCGCGCTCCTACCAGAGTCCCTCTTGGCCCAGCTTCTGCGAAATCTTGTTGGCCATATACATGAGTGCGAGGGCCAGGACGGACTTGAACAGACCGACCGCGGCGGCGAAGGAGTATTGACGGCCGATCAGACCGACGCGATAGACGTAGGTGTCGATAATGTCTGAGACGGAGAAGACTGACGGCGAATAGAGCAGGAGTATCTGCTCGAATCCGGCGTCGAGCATACCGCCGATGCGGAAAATGAGAATAATGACGATGGCGAAGGAGATGCTGGGCAAGGTGACGTGCCACATGCGCTGGAAGCGGTTGGCGCCGTCCATGGCGGCGGCTTCGTACATTTCGGGGTTAATGGTGGCCATCGCTGCCAGGAAGATGATGCTGTTCCAGCCGGCGTGCTGCCAGATGTCCATGGTAACGATGATCGAGCGGAAGAGGTCGGGGTCGGTCAGATAGGCTTTGGGTTCGCCGCCCAGCGCGACCACGAGTTGATTGAGCAGCCCGCCCTGGGGGGTCAACATGGCGCGCACGATGCCGGCTGCCACGACCATTGAGAAGAAGTGCGGCAGGTAGGAGATGGTTTGGACTGTTCGTTGGAAGAGATGGATGCGCACTTCGTTGATGAGCAAGGCCAAAATGATTGGCACGGGGAAGCCGAAGACCAGCTTGTAGAGGCTGATGACTACCGTATTGCGCATCACATTCCAGAAAAAAATCGAGTCGAAAAAGTTGCGGAGGTGCTTAAAGCCGACAAAGCGGTCGAGGCGGAAGAAATCGGTGATTCCCAGGAATGGGTCGTAGTCCTGGAAAGCGATGATGACGCCGACCATGGGAAGATAGCGGAAGATGATAAAGTAGAGGAGAGGGATCGCGGCCAGGGCGTAGAGGAAGCGGTCGCGCTTGATCTGGCGCCAAGCATCGCGCCAGCCTTTGCGCTCTGTGTAAGAGGGGGAGGCCGGGTTTACGGCCAAACCTGGCTGCTCGCCGCCCAGCTGTTGCATCTATCTGCCTCCTGGGTCGAAGGGCTTGGGAAAGGGAGAGAGGCGGTACGACACCTCTCTCCACAGTTCATGCTTCTCGTTTATGCAGGGTGGTAGAGCCGGAACTGCTGGGTGTAGAGTTCGCTCCAGCGGTCGAGGCCGGCGCCTTGCAGGTCGCCTACGAAGTCGCTCCACTCGGACAGCGGGCGGGCACCGGAGATAAACTTGATGCTTTCCTCGTCGATGAAGCGTTCGAGGTCGACTTCGCCGGGGAACTGGTCGCGAATGGAGGTGCGGTCGTAGGGCACGTCGAAGTCGACGGGCATGCGGCCGCCGTCGTACTGGTTCCAGTAGGTGTTGATGTGTTTCCAGTGGCGGTTCCAGAAGTAGCTGCCGTCTTCCTGTTCGATCTGGACGGCGGTTGCCCAGGTTTCGGGCCCCAGGCCCAGGGTGATCTGGTAGTCGCGAGAGTATTTCTCTTCGCAGACAGGGCTGGCGGCGGAGAACTGACGGGCGATCTTGGCTTCCTGATCCACCCATTCCCAGTCTTCGCCGGGGATGCCCCAGGAAGCGATGAGGTAGTTGGTCACGTCGTCAGGGCCGCCGCTGTAGAGCCAGTTGACGTACTTGATCACGGCCTCCGGATGCTCGGACTTGCGCGCGATCATGTAGGCGGTGTTGGAGCCGGCGTTGTTGGTCTTGGCGATTCCGGAGGGGCCGACGATCTTGAGGGAGAGGACGTAGTCTTCCTCGACGTAGCCGGCGTCGCGTCTGATATCAGACCACCAGCCGGTGATGCGGGAGTACCAGCCCAGCCAGAGGCCGATGGTCAGGGTCTTGAGCATGGAGCGGTAGTCGGGGTTGGCGAAGGACTCCTGCTGTAGCCAGCCGTCCTCCCACCACTGGTTCATGCGGGCGAGCCAGTCGGGGTAGCCCTCCTGCAGTTCGGGCGGTTTGAGCATATTGTCGGCGGGATCGATCCAGCGTGAGTAGCCGTGGTTGGTGAACGCGCCGAGCGTGTTGTACATAAGGTGGCGGCGGCCCATCGTCGTGATGATGGCTTCGGGGTTGTTGCCGCGCATGGCGAGGTAGGCATCTTCCATGCCATCCCAGGTGTCGGGCACGTCGAGCCCGGCTTCGGCGAGCCAGTCGGAGCGGAAGTAGGGGAAGTGTGTGTGACCCATCAGGCCGAGACGGGGATAACCCCAGGTCGTGCCTTCGAAGTCCTTCATCATCTTCCAGTCCAGGTCGGAGTGACCGGCGAGGATGTCCTGTCCGCCGGCCTCAAGCAGGTCGTCGAGCGGATGGACGATGCCCTTGAAGTCGGGCCAGGCGCCCTCGAAGACGTCGAGGGGCTCGGTGCCGGAGGCGATCAGCAGGTTCAGCTTTTCGGTCCTGGCGCCGCCGGGAGGCA
Organism: uncultured Caldilineaceae bacterium; assembly: GCA_951813625.1. Classification (GTDB taxonomy): domain Bacteria; phylum Chloroflexota; class Anaerolineae; order Caldilineales; family Caldilineaceae; genus Bin5. Next base: position 13,258 of record CATOTS010000001.1, read on the forward strand.
ACAGGTAGGCATTGACGCGCACCCCGGTCAGCTCGAGAAGGTGGTCGCGCACGGCTGCGGTGCGTTCGGGGTTACCGCCGCCGGGGCAGGGCGTGCTTGTCGCGACCCAGATGTCGGGGGGCTCCATTTCGCCGTCTTCGCCCATGGCTGCGGGCGCGCCCGCCGGCACACAGGCGGCCAGAGCGGCCCCTGTTGCTGCGAGCCCCATGCCCTGCAGCAACTGTCGTCGATTCAGTTTTTGCCTCGTCACAATCGAATCTCCTTTCACAATGGATTGGATGAACGAACAGAACTTTGCTTCGAAATTGAGTAGACCGATCGGTCGGTGAGAAACTGCGGCTGAGCCGGCCTACGCGATACGCGAACAGTCTGGCAGCTTGGCCCGGTTGTGGTTTGCTCCGGACTCTCTGACTTTGCTTCGAAGGCAAGACTATGCGGGCTGCATCTCAATGACGGGTGTACCGTCGACTTCGACCCAGCGGCCGCACAGGTCTCCACCCTCGCTTACACCCAGTGCCACGGGCGACCCGTCCATTCGCAGGACGGGATGGAAGTGTTTTGCGACTTCGTGGGCTTCGCCGGCGATGTAATGGCCGATGAGGGCGCGGCGAAAGCGGTCTGCGCTGGAATTTGGGTAGCTGCCGTGGACGACCTGCCCGTTGAAGAAGACGACATCGCCGGCCTGCATGATGACCGGGTCCGCCTGGATGTTGTCGGGCAGCTCCACGGTGACGTCGCTGAAGCTGACGGATGTGTCGGCCTTGGCGGAGCAGAGCATTGGCCAGCTGTGGCTGTCTGCCACCATCCGCAGGCAGCCGTTTTCCTCGTCGCAGTCGTCGAGGGCGAGCCAGGCGGCGATGCAGGCGCCGGGCTGGACGCGCAGATAGTGCTGGTCCTGATGCAGGGCCTGGCCGCGTGCGCCGGGCGGCTTGAAGTAGAGCATCGTCTGCACCGCAAACGGCTCACGCCCCAGAAGTTCGGTCATGCAGTCGCGCAGACGCGCATCGAGCATCCACTGCAGGCTGAGTTCGTCCCAGCGGTGCATGTGGATCATGCGCGGGAAACGTTTCAGGGGGTCCTGGCTGCCGTTGTCGACGCCTGCCGAGTCACCGGGATAGCTTCCGGCAGAACGTAACGACATGAAGTGCCGGCGGTATTGACTCACCTCCGCTGGGGAGAAGAGCTGGCGAACGTTGAGGTAGCCCTGGCCGTCGAAGAGCTGTTTCTGAGCCTCGGTGAGCATCGATCGCGGTCTCACGTTGTCGATGAGTAGCAGGTTTGACTTGCCTGATCTGCTGAATCGCGGTCAGCCAGCGGCCCCATACCAGAAACTGCCACTGCTTGGCTAGAGATGGAGCGAACGACTATAGACCCAAACAGAATCCTGCACAATTCTACGCAATATCAGGGAATGTGCAAAGTTTGGGACAGTGTGTTGTGCAGCCCACGATTGGGGTGGGAATCGTCTGGCGGGAAAACCATGCCGGCGGTGGTTGAAAAAGTTTGGCGGTCTTGGGAGAGGTACAAGGCAGGCGCAGGGCAGGCATGGGGCTGCCCCTACGTTGGCCGCGACGTTCGCTGATTTGGGGGCGGCGTGATGGCCGGAGGCAGCCCTGGGTCGAATAGACCCTACACTCGGCGCGGGAGGAACATCAGGGGGGCGTTGCGGGGGGAGTCCCCCGCCCAAGGGAGGGCCGGAACTGCAGGGGGCAGGGGTTAGGGGGCAGGGGGCAGGAAACTGCAGGGAGCGGTGCGCGCCGGTCGAACGCGCGAACGGCGGGGGACGCACGCACGGCGGTATGGGCACGCGGCGCGTTGACGACAGGCTGGCATCGCGCAGGCACGATGGCGGGGCGACGGGCCGCTGGTTGTACAGGGCTACCTTAGAACCCACACCTGGCGGGCGGAAGGGTGTCAGGGGGGCGTTGCGGGGGGAGTCCCCCCGCACAAGGGAGGGCCGCAGGCCCGACCGCCCAAAAGGAATTCGGGAAGGCGTATTTCGCCACTCCGCCGTAGAGTGGAGCGTGGACCGGCTATGACTCCGCCGCTATGTGAGGGTTAGGAATCGGGACCCCAGTTTTGGACTGCAACTGAAGGCGTGGCTTGCAGGTCAGGGGATTGGTTCCGGTTGGTGGTCTAAGTCCCAGAATTGGGACGCGTAGAGAGGATTGTGCGTCTGACGAGGCGTGAACAGAGGTCTTGACAGATTGCTTTCTTGCCAACCTTGGCGGGCCTGAAGGGAAGAATCACTTGCTTGGTTCGTCCGGTTCAGACTGGGCGCCGGTACCCGGTTCGATCTGAGGGTCGGCGCTGGCTTGCGTCCGCCAGGCTGCGGGCAGCAGCGACTCAAGCTGCTCGCGCAGAGGGGGCGGGTCGTAGCCCAGCTCATAGGCGCGACTGCTGTCCAGGGCGATGTTGGCCGAGCGGGCGGCCAGGGACTGTGTTGCCTGCTGACCCGAGTATGTATCCAGCAAGCTGACGGGAATGGCAAGCTGATCTTCCAGCCCCAGGATTTGCAGGGTCAAGAGTCCCATTTCGTAGAGGCTGATCGAGTCGCGCCCGCCGAGGTGCAGATGTCCAACGGCGCGTTCGATCTCGGCGGTGTTGACATCGTCTTCGAAGCCGCTTCCGGCCGCCTGCAACAAGCCATGCGCGGCGACGGCCGCGGTGACCGGCGTGCGGATGCCATCGCCGAAGAGCGGGACCTCGCGGCCGGCGCGAAATGCAGCTGTCATTTTGTGAAAAAGGCTCTGACGTCCCAGACGGGCATAGCCAATCAGCATGGGCAGGCGACAGATGAGGGCGTCGCCGTAAGCGGTCAGGATCCCTTCCTCGGCCATGGCCTTGTGCTCGCCGAAGATGTTGATGGGCGTGGGGGGGTCGTCCTCTGTGTAGGGTGCCTTGGCGCCGTCGAAAACGAGGTCGGTGGAGGTGAAGACAAAGGGGATGTCTTTGTCGCTGCAGAGGGCGGCGAGGTTGACCGCCGCGAGCATGTTGATACGCAGGGAGTCGTCGGGGTTTTCTTGGCAGAAGTCGAGGTCGGTGATAGCAGCGGTATGGATCACGGCAGCCGGCTGCACATCGGCCAGCATCGCCTTGGTCTCGCTGAATTCGGTCAGGTCGACGCGCCCGTTGTCGATGTCGCCGAAGAAGAGTTGGGCGTTGCGGCGGGTCGTGCGGTGGTAGGTTCCAAGCGGGTGCCAGCGTTTTTGCGCGGCCTGCAGGAGATGGGAGCCGAGAAAGCCGGTCGCGCCGGTGATGAGCAGCTTAGGCGCCATTTCACCAATGCCAGACCTGGTTCCAGGCGGCCATCCAATCCGGGCCGACGCTGTGAACGCGATAGGGCGGCTCGAGGCGGACGCCGGGCCGCCCTCTGAAGGAATCGAGGTGGTCGGGGCTGCCAACGTCGAAAGTGATTGTTGTGGGGCCGCTCGGCACGTACGGGGGTACGCCGCCCAGATTTTGCAGGGCACTACGGGCGCCTTCTTCAATCATCTGGCGGGCGCGAACAGGCGGAATCTGGCGGGCTGAATAGCGGGACAGTCCCTTTTTTACGGCCACAGTGGTCAGCCCGTCTCCGAGGAGGTCGATGGACTCGCGGCAGACTGCCTCGTCGCCGGTCACCAGCAGGACAGGCGCGGCGTAGTAGCCGCAGAGGGCGGCATTGACACCGACCTCGCCTACTTCCTGGCCGTTGAACCAGAGGTAGCGCCAACGGACGGTCGAAATCGTGTGGCTGAGAACGCCGTCAGCTGTGCCGGCTTTAGCGTGCATGCCCACCAGGAGCACGGCGTCGCAGCCGCTTTCCAGCGTATCCACGTAGCGGCTCCAGGTGTGGTGGGCGACCCATTCGCAGCGGGGATCGAGGAGTTCGGGGACAAAGGAGTTGAAGGTCCACGGGCCGCCGGCTCCGTGACAGTCGACGACCACGATTTCGGTGGCGCCGCCCGCGACTGCACCGCGTACGGCGGCGTTTATCTCTTCGGTGTAGAGGCGGCGGCCCTCCTCGTACATCGATTCGCCGCCGTTGACCTGCTCCCAGGCGACGATGCCGCTCACACCTTCCATGTCGGTCATGATCTGCACGCGCATGGGAAATCTCCTGATCAGCGTACCGTTACCGTTTGCCTAGCACGCTCAGCGAAGGGTCCCCTGAGGCCCGCAGATTCATTGCGGCCGGACTTGGCGGTTAAATTGTCTCTACAGCAGGGTTTTGGGCCCAGTCCACGGCCACGGGAGCGGGAAGCGGCCAGTCGCGGACCGGTTCGAACTCCTCCTGCGCCCTTGCCTCTTCGGCCAGGCGGGAGCGCTCCTCGGCGACTCGCCGCGCGCGAATTCCGCGTTCGATCGAATCGTCGACTCTCTGTTCGATCTGTTCCCAGCTCTGCTCCAGCGCCAGGGCCGTTTCGGTGATCAACATGGCCCTCGCTTCTTCGAGAGCCTCCCTGTCGGCCTCGGTCAGGTATTTGGCCGAGTCGCGCCAGGTCAGGTCTCGCACTGCCGAGGCGATCTGGTTGGGGTACCCAGAGTGAATCTGCTTGTGGATGTGGGAACGTCGCAATCTAAACTCGTCGGGGAGATCGACCGGAAGGGACTCCAAGGTCTCGAAGACGCTGAAAATCAGCCCGGCGGGCATGACGGGACGAACACCGATCTGCTCCAGGCGCGGTTCGGGTAGATGCACCTTCAATCGATTGCGTATAAACTCGATAACGTAATAGCGCTGAAAGCCCTTGACAAGTTCTTCGTCCTGAAATGCGATGATTGTGCCTGCGCCGTGCGCCGGGTGGATGACACTCTGCCCGATCATAAAGCTCATTTGACTCTCTCCGTTTTCTCCTGATTGACACAGGCGCTCGGTCGAATTGTCACGCCACCTGTGCCTGTCGTGCGGCTGCATTTCTGGGGCTACCGGGAGATTCTCAATACATCGCGGTCGCCGTGGCATTCGCAAATCGAAGATTATCCGGTTTGACCTTCTTCAACTTGCCAATGCGGGCGAAAACAGGCTTGGCAACAGTTGCTCAAGGGTGCAACTCTCGTTCCGCCTGGGCCCGAAGAACTTGCGGCTCTTGCATAGCGGGTGACGGCTGAAACCGTCGACATCGGCGCCGCCCCGTCTCATGCACTTTGGGGGCTAAAGGAAAGTTCATCTTATCACGATCCAGGGCGGCTTTCAATCGAAGTTGCTTCAACGCTCGTACGCAAAAGCGAGGGTTCTATCCGGATCGGAGGCGCCAATAATACACTGGTAAGCGTTAGGAAAAGGCGGGGTGAGAGAAGGTTTTGGCCCTGAGAACCCCGCCAAAATTGGTATTCGATGATTGGTGGGCGGAATGCCTACGATTCAGCTACGGCGCCTGAAACGCCCGCGAATCAAGGGAATCCGAAGGAAAGTGGGCGGCGTCAACCTGCGGCAGCCGGCGGCGGGTGGGCATCGGCAGGCGCTGCGAAGTGGGACAGGGGGAGGGCCTGCTGGAAGGTTTCGGGGCCGGAGGCCTCCAAAGAGATGGCATCGTGAGAGCGAGAGATTGGACGCTGGCAAACCCTCAGAAAAGTCCACGAATTAACACGAATTGACACGAAGAAAGCCCATTGTCGATTGTCGCTGCGTTGGGCGGCTGTCACTGCGTTGGGCGGCTGACCGGCCTCTCGCTGCCGATACGGACACAGGTGGGTTGAAAGGAAGAGGAAGAGGACGGGTGCGCTGCCGCGGGGTCGACACTCGGCAATATCGTGGTCCAAAGGGGATTCAGTTCAGATGGGGATGGGGAGGAGTTTTAGAGAAGCTATGGGAGAAGAAGGAAGGGGGCGAACGGCAGATCAGGTTTGTTGGTAACCGCGCCACAGGAGAAATGTGGCCAGGCCGCGCCAGGGACGCCACTCTTCGGCTATGGCGTCCATTTCGCGCTTGCTGGGCCGGTCGTCAAGCCTCTTCACTTTCTGGGCGCCGACGATGACGCCGAGGTCGCTGGCGGGCCACGCATCCGAGCGGCGGAGGGCGAAGAGCAGATAGATTTCAGCGCTCCACGCGCCGATGCCTGGCAGCGCTGTCAACTCGGCGCGCACTGTGTCGTCGTCGCTGCGGCCCAAACGGTCGAGATCGAGCCGCTCTTCGACGAGCGCAGTGGCCAGGGCGCGTCCGTAGCGTGTCTTTTGGCGGCTGAATCCGATCGAGCGCAGCTTTTCGTCGTCAAGCGTAAGGAATGCGGCCGGCTGTGGCGGTCCGATGGCGGCGCAAAGTTTGTTGTACATGGCGGCTGCAGCAGAACGAGAGACCTGCTGGCCGAGGATGATTTGCAGAATGGTGGCGAAGCCAGGCGGCTGTCGGCGCAGCGTCGGCGGGCCGAACTGATCCACGATTCGGGCAAGATCGGCGTCTCGGGCTGAAAGGTAGGCGAGGCCTTCGGCCATTGTTTCATCGCTCAAAATGATCATTGGTTCCTCGGCGTAAAGGTGGAATGCAGGGGCTGCGCCACAAGGTCATGGCATGTTTCCCGGGGCCGCCAGCGTGCGATGCAGGTAGCGGCCGCCATCGGGACTGCCGACGAACTCTTCGTCGCGCACGAGCACATTGCCGCGTTGCAGGACAGTGCGGGGCCAGCCCTCCAACTTCATGCCTTCGAAGGGAGTCCAGCCGGCGGTCTCGTGAAGCGTTGCCGGGCGCAGCGTCTTGGCCCGTTTCGGGTCGAAGAGGACGATGTCGGCGACCTGACCGGGCTGCAGCGCGCCGCGGTCTGTGATCCCCATGCGGCGGGCGGGGGCCGTGCAGCAGGCTGACACCCACCTGGTCAAAGCCAGGTCCTGTTCGTTGACGCCGAAGTGGTGCACGAGCGCCAGCCGCGGTTCAATTCCGGGCAGGCCGCCGGGCACGTCGGCGAACGATGATTTGTGTTTTTCGGCGCGCGTCCAGGGGCAGTGGTCGGTGCTCACAATTTCCAGGGCGCCTTCGCCCAGGCCGCGCCACATGGCTTCCTTGTCGGCGGCCCGGCGGAGGGGCGGCGCGCAGATGAAAAGGTGGCCGTCGGCCCGGGTGAGATGCTCGTCTGCGGTCAGCAGTAGATAGTGCGGGCAGGTCTCGGCGGTGATGTCATATCCCTTTGCGCGTGCGGCGTTCACCTCGGCCAGCGCGCCGGCGGCGCCGACGTGAAATATGTGAAGGGGACAGCCGACGAGGGCGGCGATCTCTGCGGCCCGCTGGACCGCGCTCGCCTCCAACCGGGCGGGGCGTGTGCGTTCATGCCAGATTGGAGCCGACTGTCCGGCGGCGACTGCATCTGCGCGCAGCGCGTCGAGGAGCGGGCCGGTCTCGCTATGCAGGACGACGCCTCCTCCGGCTGCGGCGACGGCGCGCATCACGGTCCAAAGGGCGACATCATCGAGCATCATCCGTTCATAGGCCTGGTAGAGCTTGAAAGTGGCGCATCCTGCCGCAACGGCAGCAGGGATTTCGCGCAGCCGTTCGGCCGACGCGGCGTGCGAGGCGGGGATGGTCAAGTGCAGGCCGTAGTCCACGGCCGCGCTGCCGTCGGCCTCGGCGCGACGCTGTTGATAGGCATCGATCAAAGGTTGTTCCGGTTGGGGGTCGATGAAATCGATGACCGTGGTCGTGCCGCCGCAGGCAGCGGCGACAGTGCCGGTCTCAAAGCTGTCGGTGCTGGTCAGTCCGTTCAACTGCATTTGCAGGTGCACGTGGCAGTCCACGCCGCCGGGGAGCACGAGGCAGCCGGATGCGTCGATTGTATGTGCGGCGTTCAGGTTTTTGCCGATGGCGGCGATGCGGCCGCGATCGATGGCAAGATCGGCAAACACAGGGCCAGAGGGAGCGATCAGCCGCCCGTGCCTGATTGCCAGCTCATGCATAGTCGGGATGGGGCGCGCCCCATGTGCCGCTGAACACCTGCTCGGACAGCGGGTTGCGGCTGCGGGGGGTCAGTTCGCGGTCGCGTATCTCCTCCGGCAGGACTGACGGGTCGGCCAGATAGCCGACCGCGGCGGAGACGACCGGTTCGAATCCTGCGGGGATTGCGAGGGCTTCCCTGGCCATGTCTCTGCGAAAACCGCCCATCTGATGGATATAGAGACCGTTAGCCAGCGCCTGAATCGAGAGGTGTGCCATGGCCTGACCGACATCGTAGTGGGCGTAGGGGTTGGCGCGCCCGGCGTTCTCCGGTTTTGGCTGGGTCACGGCGATGAGGAGGAGGGAGGCGTGCTGCGCCCAGATCTGATTTCCCTCCATCAGGGTGCCGAGAATGCGGGCGAATCCCTCGCTGTCGCGGTGGCGCTCGGCGACAACGAAGTGCCAGGGCTGCAGATTGCGGGAGGAGGGCGCCCAACGGGCTGCTTCGAACAGGCTGCCAAGCACATCGGGCGGGATGGCGCGATCGGCAAAGGCCCTGGGGCTCCAGCGGGAGGCCAGGAGCTCATGGATAGGAAAGGCGGTGATTGCACGTTTGTCCGGGATTGGCACGGAGTTTCTCCTGGAGATCAGTGTGGTTGGATGCGAAGCAGGACGCAGTCGTCCTCGGCCTGGAACTCGAATGCTCCCAGAGCGGCCGGAAGGAGCAGCCAGGAAACGGCTTGTAACGCGACAGGCACGCCGGCCCAGCGGAGGGTTGCGCTGCCGGATAGGGCGGCCCAGATTTGGAAGGTGTCGCCGGCGCAGATGTCGGACCAGTTCGAGCCGGGACGTCCGGTCAGTCGTTCGACCTGAAAGTATGGGCAAGCGGTCGGCGTTCCAGCAGGGGAGCGGAAGGCCGGCGGGGAGGGGCCGCCAATTGTACGCAGGTCCGAGAGTAGCTCGCGCGTCCATCCCTCGGGAGACGGCAGGACAGGCGGCCGGGCAATTTCGAGCTCTGTCATGCCCCAGTCGATGACGTCCAATGCCTGGCGGATGTGCAGCGGCCGCGCAGTGCCGTCGGTACTGGTGCGGCCCCAATCGTAAAGGCGGTACGTCGTGTCGCTGTTCTGCTGGATCTCGGCGACAATTGCGCCGGGCCCGAGCGCGTGGACTGTCCCCGCGGGCAGATAGATTGCGTCGCCGGCGCGGATTGACACGCGGTGGAGCAGCGGCTCGATGGCGCCGTCTGCGGCGGCCTGCGACAACAGCGCGCGGTCGACGCCGTCCTTGAGGCCATAGATCAGCTCGGCGCCGGGTTCGGCGTGGAGGATGATCCACAGCTCGGTTTTGCCCAGGTCTCCGGCATGCTCACGGGCGTATGTATCGTCAGGGTGCACCTGGACTGACAACCAGCGGGTGGAATCAAGAAGTTTGACCAGAAGCGGAAAGTTCGGGGACCGAGCGTCCTGACCGATCAGCCGCTCGCCAAGATGTTCGGTCAGCACGTCGAGCGGGTACCCGGCGAGGGGCCCGGACGCGACTTTCGACTGGCCGTGAGAGTGGGCGGCAACTTCCCAGCTTTCGGCCACGATGCCCGGGGGGATCTTCCGGCCCAGCTTGGTTCCAAGGTTGCGGCCTCCCCAGATATAGTCCTTATAGACCGGCTCGAAGGAGAGCGGGTATATCTGGGGCGTGAGGATTGGCGGCTGATCTTGGGGGGAAAACTTACCGGCCGAAGAGTCCGCCTGGCTGCTGCCTTGTTCGCTCCCGGCAGCATTCACTTCCCGGATTTCATCTTCACCCGGAAAGGGAGACAGGTCGAGCATCTTGTGCCAGGCGTAATTGCCCAAGATGCGAATTGAGGCGACCACGGGCGCTGCCAGGATCGCGCCAAGCAGCCCGGCGAGGGAGGCGCCCATGATTACGCTGACAAGGACGAGCAGCGGGTGAAGGTTGAGTGCGCCGCCGACGATGCGAGGGACGAGCAGCGTGTTTTCGATCTGCTGGATCACGACCATTACCACTGCCACCGCCAGTGCGAACTGAAGCGGCGTCATGCCGAAGGCGTGGCTGCTCTGGAAAAAGGCGACAAGAATTGCTGCGCCGGCGCCGATGAGCGGGCCGACGAGCGGCAGGAACTCCATGGCGCCGGAGAGCAGCCCAAGGCCGAGCGCGTTGTCCACGCCCATGGCGCCCAGCACGACGCTGACCAGCGCGAACATCACCAGGGCAAGCAGGGCTTGTCCGCGCATGTAAGCCGCCCATACCTGGCTGATGCTGGTTGTAAGGCGCTCAGCGTCCTGACGATAGCCAGGCTTTTGGGCAAAGTTACCGATCATGCCGCTGATGCGGGGCAAATCTATGGCAATGTAGATGGAGATTAGGAAAATCAGAAAGACCTGGCCGAGGACTGCGACAGTGCCGGTGACAACGGTGGCGGCGAGACTGCCTCCGCGACTGAGAATGGGCTGGAGCAGACCGAAGGCCTGGCCGAGCAGCTCTTCCCAGCCGGGCAGTTGGGGTATGAGACTGGCGACGGGCAAGGTCAGCGGGCCAATCGAAAGGCTCTCGGGCAACTGTGTCAGCAGCGTCTGCAGCTGGGCTACGGCGTCGTCAAACCAACCGGGCAGCCGGCCGGAGAGGTCCATTGCCTGCTGAAAGGTCGTAACTCCCACGAGCGAAAAGGTCGCGACAACAATGAGAGCCAAGACGAGGTATACCAGGAGAACCACGCCGACGCGATTGAGAGGCGTGCGGCGGTCGATGAACGAGATCGGCGGGTTGAGAAGATAGGCCAGAAGTCCGGCCAGCACGACCTGCTGCAAGAGGCTGCGAAAAACCCAAACCAGCAGGCAGAAGAGCGCCAGTGCGGATACAGCAACGATTGCTTTTGTCGTCGTGTTCCAGGGCGGGGACGTTGAACGCGCCATCTGATCTTTCTAGCCTCTGGCCTGCCTAAAGGACCTTCAAATTGGTCCGGGAGGCCATAAATTTCTTGACGCCCAAACCCTGAAATGCGATCGATACTTCCTCTTCGCCGCCGATCACGATGCTATCGATAACCGTACCCACGCCGAACTTGGGGTGCTCGACGCTCTGGCGGCGTTTGAATTGCGTTTCCGCTTCGGAAACAGCGGTCCGGCGGCGGATGGGTCTTCCTTTTGACCAGTCTTGTTGGCGGCGTTCTCCCCGGTCGGAGGAGATTCCCCTGCTGCTCCTGAAGCCGGTCGAATCCTGCGTGACGCTCGATTCTTCCCGCCAACTGCTGAAGGCTGCCTGGCCATCCAGCCAGCTGGTTGAGCGCTCATATTCGGCCGCATGACGCCTCTGACGATCGACTTTTCCCTGCAGCAGATTGGCGGGAATCTCGTCGAGGAAGCGGCTGGTCCCTTGATGTTCGCTGTTGCCCCACATACTCCGCAATATGGCATGGATCAGGTAGAGCCGGCGCTGTGCGCGGGTGATGCCGACGTAGGCCAGCCGGCGCTCTTCTTCGATCGCTTCATCGTCATCGCTGTTCAGACTGCGCGAATGGGGAAGCAGCCCCTCCTCCATGCCGACCATGAAGACGACAGGGAATTCCAGCCCTTTGGCGGTGTGCAGCGTCATCAAAGTCAGGGCGTCCTGGCTTTCGTCGAGGTCGTCCTGTTCGCTGACGAGGCTGATCTCCTCGAGGAAGAGCCCGAGCGGATCCTGCCCAACTTCCAGTTCGCCGAGGCCGGGTCGATATTGGGCAGCGACGCCTCGCAACTCGTCGATGTTTTCAAATCGTTCCTCACCTTCTTCGCTACCGTCGCGCAGGCGGTCGAGGTAGCCGCTCTCGGTTAGAATCAGGTCGATGAGCGTGGCGACACTCTCGTAGCTGCCCTGAGCGGCGATCTCTACCCAGGACGCCAGAGGCTTACAAAAGCTGACAAGCGCATTGCGGGCGCGAGTGCTGAAAGGTGGGGGCAAAATTGTGTTACGCGAAATGTTCGGAGAATCTGAGCCGCGTGCGTCCTCTTCCTTCTCCAGGAGAAACTGCAAGGCAGCCCATTCGCTGATAGCGGACGAGGCGGCCCATGCCTTCAGTTCGGCGTAGGTGCGTTGGCCGATTCCGCGCGGCGGTTTATTGATAATCCGGTCAAGCGCCACTGTGGCCGAAGGGTTGTGAACAAGGCGCAGATATGCCAGCACATCCTTGATTTCGAGGCGCTCGTAGAAGCGGGTCGCCCCAACCAGGCGGTAACGCACGCGCCGGCGCACGCATGCTTCCTCAAGCGCGCGGCTTTGCGCGTTTGTGCGGTAGAGAACGGCCGCCCCTCCAAGTCCCAGTCCGCTGCGATCGCTCAACCGAACGGCCTCGTCGAGCACAAAGTCCGCCTCGTCGACTTCGCTGAAGGCTTCATGGACAGTCACCATGGGGCCGGCGCCGCTGTCTGTGTGCAGTTCCTTGGGCGTGCGATTCGCATTTTGGGAAATGACGGCGTTGGCGACATCGAGGATGCTCTGCGTGCTGCGGTAGTTCTGCTCTAACAGAACGACTCTTGCCGCGGGATAGTCACGACGGAAACGCAAAACGTTGCGATAGTCGGCGCCGCGGAAACGGTAGATCGACTGGTCTTCGTCGCCGACAACAAAGATGTTGTTCCTGCCCTCAGGAGCGCCAACCAAGAGAGCCGCCAAATCGTACTGTGCCGTGTTTGTATCCTGGAACTCGTCGACCAGCACATACCGCCACTTGTTCTGATACCGACGCCGTATCTCTTCGTTCTGACGCAGGAGCAGGACGGCGTGCATCAGCAGGTCGTCGAAGTCCATTGCGTTGTTTTTGTGCAGTTGCTGCTGGTAGCGGACGTACACTCGGTCGCAGATTTCCTGCATGTAGCCATCGGCCTGCACGGCTTCGGGCGTAACGAGGGCATTCTTCCAGTTGCCGATCTGTCCCAGCATTGCCCGGGGATTGAATTGCTTTTCGTCAAGGCCCATTTCCTTGAGAATTTCGCGAATGAGAGTCAGCTGGTCGGCGCTGTCGTAGATAACCCAGTTGCGTTGGAAGCCGACTGAATCCACTTCGACGCGCAGGACGCGTGCGCAGACGGAGTGGAACGTGCCGATGGTCAGACCACCAAGGTTTGGTCGGCGCCCGGGTTCTGCGGGCGGGAATTTGTGCCCGATCATCGCAACAACGCGCTCGGCCATCTCGCGGGCAGCCTTATTGGTAAATGTCACCGCGAGAATATGCCAGGGATCGATATTCCGTTCTTCAATCAGATAAGCGATGCGGCGGGTGAGGACGCGCGTCTTGCCCGAGCCCGGGCCTGCCAGCACCAGCACCGGCCCTTCGGTGGCGCGAACGGCCTCTTCTTGTTGCGAATTCAGTTCGGAGAGTATTTGGGACATTTCGAGAGTTGCTCAGGCGGCCGCGATGCTTGGCTGGCAGGTGGGTTTCGGGGCGTCTGCGGCGGCGGGAGATGTGGCGATCACCACTCCTCCAACTGAAAGCTTTCCCCGTTGAGGAAGCGAACGTAGCTGTCGTGGCGCTCGGCTGAAATGTAACCGTCTTCCACTGCCTGGCGCACCGCGCATTGAGGTTCGTGGTCGTGCGTACAGTTGGGAAAGTGGCAATCGTTGACGTACGGCTTCATTTCAATGAAGTAGAAGGCGAGGCTGCCCTGATCGATCTCGTACGGCGCAAGCTCGCGGATGCCGGGGGTATCGGCGATGAAGGTCTTGTCACCTATTGGCAGGCGAAAGAGCTGCGCGCCGCGCGTCGTGTGCCGGCCTTTTCCTTCGAAATTGCGCAGATCCCCGACGCGCAGGTTCAAGCTTGGATCTATGGCGTTGATGAGAGCGCTCTTGCCCACACCGCTGGGCCCGGTGACCACAGTTAATTTGTCGAGCAGCAGGTCGCAAAGCTGACCGAGGCCGGGGGATGGCGCGATCTCTGCGGAATCGTGGTGTCGTACGGCCTCCCCGCCCTGAGTGGCGCTGACATAGAGGAGCGGATAGCCCAACTCTTCGTAGACGCGAAACTTGCTGCGGGCCGCTTCGAGGCCGGTCAAGTCGATCTTGTTGATCGCGATGGCGGCCGGAAGTTCGTTGGCCTCGGCGATCGCCAGAAAGCGGTCCAGCATTCGCAGATGCGGCTCCGGATCCCGCACTGAGAAAACGACCAGTACCTGGTCGGGGTTGGCTATAATTACGTCTTCCGCCGGCCTGGTTGAACCTGGCAGCTGACGGCTCAGCGTGGAATCACGCTCTTCGACCGAATCGATCAGTCCGGTACGTTTACGTTCCAGAACGACATGCACACGGTCGCCGACTGCAACAAGCGTCAGGTCCTTGGTTCGCTCCTGGAGGAGCCGCCCGCGCACGCGGCAACTGATCACTCTTTCGTCCGCGGTGGTTACATCAAAATGATGTCCGCGGGCGCGCGTCACGATGCCGGCGACGGTCCGTTCCCGTTTTTTCTTTGCCTTTGGCTTGGTTTTGGCAGGGGCGTCGAAGTAGTCGTCCTCGAAGACTTCATCCCATCCTTCGTAGGCTTCGGGATTTCTGGGCAAGTTATCTCCTGGGCGCGTTTTAGGAGCAGTTGTTGCACGCCGGCTGAAGGCGCGCCGTCATCGCTACAAGTGTATCAACTCGTAAGGCCATTTTGCAACTCGACGGCCTAAACGCAAGGCAGCGCGAGCTAGCGCGGCAGATTCGGTTCTGTCTCCAGGCAGCAGGGAAATCCGGTTTGCGCACGGCAAACATGATGCCAGACGCCCGCGAATGGAAGGCCGAGCTCTGCCAACAGGCGGAGCAGGTCGGCGGCAGGCATTCCCATCACGCCGGCAGGGCAGCCCGAAAGGCTTTCCACAGGATTGAAGTCCTTGTCCTGGATGGCGTAGGCGCCGGCCTTGTCCATGGGGGTACCGGTGGACACGAATTTCGCGATTTCGGCGTCGGTGTAACCGCGCATCGTGACGATCGTAGAATTGACCAGACAGCGCGCGGCTTGGCAGGACCCGCCGGCGAAGCGGGCGACGGCAACGGCGGTGTGGACTTGATGGCAGCGGCCGCGCAGGCGCTGCAACATTGCTATGGCCTCTTCGGCATTGTGCGGCTTGCCAAAAGATTCGCCATCCAGGGCCACGACCGTATCCGCGCCGACAACGAACTGTATCGATTGCGAGGCAGGCGGGTTGTCACCGGAAACGGCGGAGGCCCCCTGCCCGCATTCTTCCCATACGAGGCGTTCGCCGACCGACTGTGCCTTGGCCGCAGCGAGCCGCTCCACCAAAGAAGGCGGAGATTCGCCCACGGCCGGCGCCTCCTCGATGTCCGCGGGCAGGACTGAGAACGGTATGCCAAGGGCCTGTAAGAACTGTTTTCGACGCGGGCTTGCCGAGGCAAGGATGACTCTGGGTGGGATCATTGATTTCCAGCCGTAATTGCAGAAGGAGAACTTGCAATGCAAGGGGTTTTAGGCTTAGCCCGCCGTCTGAGTCGAAACTGGACGCTACGAACAACGTCCCGGCCACAGGTTCCGCAAGCGGACCGTTCAACGCCGCTCAAGCTACGTCAGCCGTGAAGGTCGTCTTTCCGCCGCCTCTGGCTAAGCCCAGGGCCGCGTCATTCAAATAGTAATTTCGGACGATGTCCTGATCCTACTGCTCCCAGCCTTCCCTATAGGTGTACACCGTCCGCAGTCGCCTGTCTTCATAGTTGTACACCTCTTCTTTCACTGCTTCGCAGTAGGGGCAGGGATTAAGTGAGCGTTCATCGATCAATCGTCAAAAGGGCGTTCTCGCCGGCTCTCCCCTCATGTGCACGTGCCCCAAATGTTCACGTGATTCTCACCCGTGCGGTCTGCCCTCCTGCTATCATAAAATGGTTCATTCACGAAGCTCCCGGCGTCAGCTCAATCAGCCGCTGCCAATATCTCATCCGGCAACTCGAGGAGCGCGCGCGGCCAGCAGTCGTGCAATCGGGACATCCGACTGCAGGTTGTCCATCAATACCTTGACCGCCTCTGATCTCTTTTCCTTCAGCTCTTCTCGCAGCTGCTCTCGCCGTTCTTCTAACTGCTCGTCGGTCATTACGTTTGTCCTTTTGTGGGATTTGGGCCGGATTGGCCGATACAGCCAGCGCTGAATCGTGCTACTGGAGGCGCACAGTATGGCCGGGCGCCGCAAGTGCTCTTCCTCCACGTCCGCTCTCCGCCGCAAAGGGGGCTTTCGTGCATTAGCTCCGATTGACAGGCTCTTCCTGCGAGTTGCGTTGGATAGGCTCTTCAGACGGTCTCAGAGTGGTGTCCGCCTCGGCTCAGCATTCTAAGAGGTGGTCAGCAGTCCGCAAAATTTTCCGGTACGGTTTCGGCAGGGTATGATTGGGCGACCCGTAGGAATTCTGCCAGGCTTTGGAACGGATTCCCGCAGTTCGGACCCCAGAAACAGAGCGGCGCCACACCGTGAGCAGGCCAATCCCCTGCACGCTGAATCGGTTTTGGCATATGGATCAGACAGTACACTTTCGGTCAGGAGCAAGTAGATGGTCAACCGTAAGCCAGCCGCGGACTCGTCCCGCGTTCGAATGGCATTCATTGGATGCGGCGGCATGGCACGCAGCCACACCCGCCGCCTCCTCAAGCAGCAGGATACAACCGAAATCAGCATGGTATGCGAACCGTCGGCGCAGGCCTATGCAGCATTTTGCGAGCTTTTCGACGAGGCAGGTCTGCCGCCTCCGCCCAACGTGCCGGAGCTGGAGGATTTGTTGCAGGGAAGGGAACTTGACGCGGTCTTCATAATCACACCGCACGTAATGCACTTTTCCCAGGCAAGCGCCTGCCTGGAGGCCGGGCTGGACGTGTTGCTGGAGAAGCCGATGGTGATGAACGCTGAGGAGGCGGTCGCGCTCATCGACGTTCAGCGACGAAGCGGCCGGCTTCTGTCGGTGGCCTTTAACGGCAGTATGTCACCGCAGGTGCGAACCGGTGAAAAAATGCTCCGCTCAGGTAAACTCGGCAGGATTCTGAATATCAGCGCGGTGGTCTGGCAGAACTGGCTGATCCCCACCAGAGGCCTCTGGCGCCAGGAGCCGGAAATAGCCGGCGGCGGTTTCATGTTTGACACCGGTGCCCACATGCTCAATACTATCTCCGATCTGGCGGGTGAAGACTTCGCGGAGGTGGCCGCCTGGACAGATAATCAGGGCGCCCGTGTCGACATCCTTGGGGCGGTGATCGCCCGGCTGGATTCGGGTGCGCTCGTGTCGATGAATGCGGCCGGCAATACCGGCTGCAAAATTGGTTCGGACGTGCGCGTGATGTGCGAGAAGGGGATGATGCAGACCGGCGTCTGGGGCGAACGGCTCCTGATACAAGGGCCCGAAGACGAGGAGTTGACGCCGGTGGAACTGCCCGAAACGCTTGGAACGTGGCAGCAGTTTCTGCGGGTGCGGTCCGGTGAGATGGAAAACCCCTGCCCGCCGGAGATCGGTTTGCGGATGGCCCGCCTTTGGGATGCGATTCAGGCCTCTGCCGCTAGGGGGGGCTGTCCTGTTCCGGTTGGTGCTTGCAATTGAAGTAGACCGGCTCGCAGTAGGCGCTGCACTTGTCAATAGAAGGAGGAGTCAGGATGGGCGACATTCGCATAACGGTCTGGAACGAGTATCAACACGAAAAGGTGAACGAGTTCGTTGGCGGAATCTATCCCGACGGCATTCACGGCGCGATCGCCGAAGGACTCAGGCAGCACGGGTTCAATTCCGTTCGGACTGCGACGCTGGACGAGCCGCAGCACGGCCTCACTGACGAGGTTCTGGCGGAGACCGATGTGCTGACCTGGTGGGGTCATCGCGCCCATGCGCAGGTCTGCGACGAGGTCGTCGAGCGGGTGCAGAATCGTGTCCTCGAGGGCATGGGGCTGATCGTTTTGCATTCAGGCCATTTCTCGAAAATCTTCCGCAAACTGATGGGCACAACTTGCAGCATCCACTGGCGTGAGGCGGATGAGAGAGAGAGGATCTGGGTGGTCAAGCCGTCGCACCCAATCGCGCACGGTCTGCCGCCCTACTTCGTCAATGAAGAGTGTGAAATGTACGGCGAACTGTTCGACATTCCAACACCGGACGATCTCGTGTTTGTCAGCTGGTTCGAGGGTGGCAATGTATTTCGCAGCGGGGCCTGCTTCCACCGCGGCAATGGCAAGATCTTTTATTTCCGGCCGGGGCATGAAACCTACCCGATATTCCATCAGCCGATAATTCGCCAGGTTATCGCCAACGGTGTGCGCTGGGCGGCGCCGGCAGGCGGACCGGCATTTGCGTACACTGAGCCGGGAACGGGCCGCCACATTGGGATCAACGAGAAGGAGCCGCACGAGACGATTTCTGAAAAGGGATCTGTGCGGGAGAGGGTAGGATAGCGGAGAAGTTACGAGAAATCTCGATTTGGGTTAACGGCCGACGCGCCGAGAGCGAAAGACTGCCTTGCAGGACTCGCAACTCAGGGGACGGCGGCGACTTCTGTGGGAAATACTGTATGCTGCGGGAAATACTGCATCAAGTACTGTGCCGGGCGCGTAGGAACCTGTTTGAGGATACACGGTAGACTTGAGGAGGAGACGGGCGCATGCGCCCGTCTTTTGAGTTGAAGGCACCCCCTGTAGGAGTCGAACCTACGACCGACGGATTAGAAGTCCGTTGCTCTATCCTCTGAGCTAAGGGGGCGTATGTGTACTGCGAGGGCGGCCATTTCGCCCGGTCGCCCTTTTCTATCTGCGCCCGTCAATTCCAGCAAATCTGCTAGCCGCGAGAATCATGCTTCGTAGCACGGACGAATCGTTACTCGGTCGCATCATCCCCGTTGCCTTCGCCGGCTGCGGGCTGGTCCTCGCCGAATAGCGACATATTGGCAGGCCGCTGTAGCAGGCTGCCCATGCGAACGCGGGCAATCACAGCCAACTGGGGATTGCTCTCGGTAGCCAATTGGAAGGCTTCCTCGAACAGCTCGATAGCGGAGCCGGTGTCTCCTTCCATTTCAGCCACGCTTGCCAAGAGAAAGGATCCTTGTGGGTTGGAGGGTTCCAGCGCAATCGCTTCGTTGCCGGCGATTCGTGCTTCCTCCAGATCGTTGACATACAGACGGATGGAGCCAAGCGTCCACAAATAGGCAACGTGCTGATCAGTGGGCACCAGCGCCCTGGCCTCCTCCAGGGCCTCCTGCGAGCGTTCGCTCTGCCCCAATTTGTCGCGGACGACCCCCTCCCAGATCAATAGTTCGATGTCGGGCTCTGTGAGCAGAGATTTGGCCTCTTCGATGGTCGACAGCGCTTCTTCCCAGCGCCCTTCGAAGGAAAGTTGCTGCAACGTCGTAATTGCTTCAGAGGCTACGACCGTGTTGGGATCGGGAGGAAAGACGTATGTGAGCAGCGCCCAGATAACTGCCAGCACCGCGGCGATGGTCCCGACCGTAATGCCTGAACGACGGATCAGGCGACGGCGAGCGGCTGCAACAACCGCATCGAGCTTCCACCACAATCCTTCCGCGGGAGGATTGGCCTTGCGCAGTCCGCCCAGCCCGCCTGCGACGTCTATCGTGCGCATGACGCGGCCAGCCTCGCGGGTCAGCTTACTGAGGAGACTGCCCCAGCGAGTCTGTTCCGGCCTCAAGTCCAGACCGCTCGCTTCCAGCAGCTTGAAGCTCTCTTCGATCCTGTCCAGCAGTTGCAGGAACGCTTCGACGTTGTCCCTGCGCAGTTGAACGATGAGGCGTTCTGCTTCGGCGAGATCTTCTCGCAAGCTGGTGGCCAGACCCTGGCGCTCTTGGTGAACCGAATAGGCCATTACAGCTTGGCCTCCTGTTCGACCTCCCGTCCCCCATTTTGTTCGGACTTGCTGATCGGTGGAGCGGGCAAAGTTTCAGGGCTCGGTACCAGGTTGGCATCGGCAGGTTGTTCACGCACCAGGACCGGGGCTGAGATTGGGGGCGGGAATGCCCCGTTGCCCAGCTCGGCGCTGGCCAGTTCCTCTTCCCGCTGAATCTCGCGATAGACCCGATTGATGCCGGACTTGATCTGGCTCTCGATCTTTGCTTTGCGATCTAAAGGCACGGGGAATAACTCCAACATTTCGCCGACGAGGCCGCTCTTGGCTTCGTTTTTGGTCTTGCCCGAACGGTAGTAGTCGCGCACCCGCTGACGTTTGTATCGTATGTACTCTTCCACTTTTTCCGTGTCATCGGGGCTGCACACCGGGCCGTGGCCCGGGACGAGCATCTCCGCCCCCAGAGAGCGGATACGGCGCAGGGCTTCGATCCACTCGAGCGAGTCGGCCTGGGCCATGTAAGGGTGTTGGTCCACCCACAATATGTCGCCGACGAAGGCAATTTTTTCCTTCGGCAACCAGGCGATGCTTGTGGCCGGTGTATGGCCGCCAACATAGATCAACTTCACCTCTCGTCCTCCGTACTGCAAACGTGCGGAGTCGGTAAAGGTGACATCAGGCAGAATGATTTCAATCTCGGTCAGCTGTTCCTGTATATCCGGCTCCCGCTTGAAACTGTTGTAGACGCGTTCCTTGAAGTTCTCGGTGTAGCCTGACATCTCTTTGAAAGCGCGTTCGTGTGCGATCACCGTCGTTGGCAGGAAGTACTGGTTGCCCAAGGCGTGGCCGCGGTGGTGATCGGTGTTGAAGACATAGAGAAGTGGCAGGCCCTGCAGTTCCGCTTCGATCTGCTTCCGCCAGTCCTTTGCCTGCTTCGGGATCAAAGGCGTGTCAATCAGGATCAACCCCTCGTCGGTCACCACGAAACCTGGGGTGCAGCCGCGATAGGCGGTGTTGATGAATACACCGGGCGCGATTTCCTGCCGCTCGCCCAGGCCGGTAACTCCAATTCTGAATGATGCTCTGCGTCTGGCTGGCATAACAATGACCTCTTTTCAACCGACGAGGGTACCGCAGACTAGCCCCGGCAACGACTATCTGCAGGCCATTCTCGCCCAACTCAGTCCGATTTGCGCCCTGAAGTGTACATTTCATAGGGTCGATCTGTCAAAGGGTGCCGGGCAGCGTGGACCGGCGGCAGTCGAAAGAGCCCGGACTGGAAGGCCGCACGCCGATGGAGAGCGGGGGTGCCGTCCAAAATTGGGGTACAAATCCCTAAGCCTTGGGTAGCAAAGGAGTCATAGCCGTTCACTCTCCATCTTCTGGCAGAGTAGAGAAATACGCTTTCCTGATTTCTCTTTGGACGGTCGGGCCTGCGGCCCTCCCTTGTGCGGGGGGAGTCCCCCCGCAACGCCCCCCTGACACCACTCCACCCGCGCCTTGCCGTGCCCGAAACAGGGCGGCGGCACCGCCCACTGTCCATCGCCCCGCAGTTCCTGGCAACTGGCCACTGACAACTGGCCACTGTAGGGGCAGGCCCTGTGCCTGCCCTCTGCCTCTCTCAAAAGCCGGCAGACAATTTCAGCCACCGCTGGCAAGAATTCCATGCCAGACGATTCCAACCCCAAGTGTGGGCTGCATCCGAAGGTGGCTGGCAAGTGTAAGTAATCTTAGCTACATGCTATAATGAAGGTCGACAGAGTTGCCTCGAAACTGGAGGTGGCTCTTCGATGAAACTTCGCCGCGACTGGAGGGCGGCAAATGGTCCCAGCTACACCGGCTCGTCTTGGAGTACTCACCAGCGGAGGCGACGCTCAAGGCATGAATGCAGCCGTGCGTTCGGCGGTGCGAGCGGCGTTGGAGGTGGGAGCGGAAGTATACGGCATTTATGAAGGGTTTCAGGGGATAATCGAGGGAGGCAGCCTGGTCCGTCCCTTTTCCTGGGACTCCGTTGGCGGCGTGCTTCAGCACGGCGGGACGCTCTTGGGTACGGCTCGCAGCCCGGACTTTGTCAACCGCGAAGGTCGCAAGAAGGCCGTTTACAATCTGATCCAACTCGAGATTAACCGTCTAATTGTAATCGGCGGCGATGGCAGCCTGACAGGCGCACAGGTGCTGCGCGAGGATTGGACCTCGCTCGTCGAGGAGTTAATCGCTGAGGGCCGCCTTACGCCTCTACAAGCCGAAAAGCACAGTTTTCTGGCCGTCGCCGGGCTCGTAGGCTCGATCGACAATGACATGTTCGGTACGGACATGACGATAGGAACAGACACCGCCCTACACCGAATCACCGAAGCGCTTGATGCCATCACGAGTACCGCGGCCAGCCACCAGCGCGCCTTCGTCGTTGAAGTAATGGGCCATCATTGCGGCTACCTGGCGCTTATGGGCGCGCTTGCCTCAGGCGCAGACTTTGCCCTGATCCCGGAAAGCCCTCCCAATTTGGACGAGTGGGAAGAGAAGATGTGTTCGCTTCTGCGTTCCGGCCGCGAGATGGGGCGGCGGGACAGTATCGTTGTGGTGGCGGAGGGCGCGCACGACCGGCATGGCAAACCGATCTCGAGTGGATACGTGAAGGACGTGCTGACCAGGTACCTGGGCGAAGAAGCGCGGGTGACCGTGCTTGGCCACGTGCAGCGGGGCGGTTCGCCCAGCGCGTATGATCGAGTGCTTGCGACGCTGCTGGGCGCTTCGGCTGCCGATGCCGTACTCAAGGCGAGGCCAGGCGATGAGGCGGTGCTGATCGGCATCCAGAACAATAAGATTGTGCATAAGTCGTTGGCCGACTGCGTGGCACAGACGAAAGAGGTCAACAGATGCATTCACGAGTGCGACTTCGAACAGGCGATGCAGTACCGCGGCAAGGCGTACATTGACTCTTTCCGCATCCTACGGACGCTTATTCGAGCAAATCCACGCCCTCCGCGACCGGACCAGAAACGGCTGCGGGTGGCGGTCATTACGGGCGGGGCGCCGGCGCCGGGCATGAATGCTGCCACCCGTGCGATGGTAAGGCTACTGGAGGACAGCGGCCACATTCCGCTCGGCGTCAAGAGGGGCTGCCGCGGCCTGATCAACGACGACATTCAGGAGATGAACTGGATGTCGGTCAACGGTTGGGCGCCAACGGGCGGAGCCGAGCTCGGCAGCAGCCGCAAGTGCCCTGAGGGGGCGGAGTTGTACGCCGCGGCGCAGTCGTTGGAAAGGCATCAGGTCGACGCCATTGTGATGATCGGCGGCTGGGCGGGCTACCACGCCATACATCGGCTCTACGAGGAACGCCACAACTTTCCGGCCTTCAATATCCCCTTGCTTTGTATTCCAGCCAGCATCAACAACAATTTGCCGGGTTCAGAGTTGAGCATCGGCGCCGACACGGCCCTCAACAGTATCGTTGAAGTCGTGGACAAGATCAAGCAGTCGGCCGTGGCCTTCAATCGCTGCTTCATTGTCGAGGTGATGGGCCGCTACTGCGGCTACCTGGCGTTGATGAGCGCCATTGCCACCGGCGCGGAACGCGTATACCTGCATGAGGAAGGGATCACGCTGAGGGATCTTGAACGGGACATCGAATTGTTGAAGCAGGGCTTTCAGCAGGGCAAGCGCCTGGGGTTGATGATCCGGAATGAATCGGCCAACTCCTTCTATACCACCCCGTTTATCGCAGCGCTATTCGACGAGGAGGGCGGCGACCTGTTCGAGGTGCGGCAGTCGATTCTAGGGCATCTTCAGCAGGGCGGCAATCCTTCGCCGTTCGACCGAATCCTGGCCGCGCGGCTGGCCTGGGAAGCAGTCCGGCGCATAGAAGAGATGGCGCAGCGGCACCAAGCCAAAGGCTATGCCGAGGTGGGGGCAGTGTGCTTAGGCATCCAGGAGGGAGATGTCAGGTCAACGCCGCTGTATATGGTGCCGCGGCTGATGGATGCCGAACTCCAACGGCCGTATGAGCAGTGGTGGATGGAATTGCGGCCGGTGGCGCGCATGTTGGCGCAGCCCGGCCCCGCGTACTTCCGTCAGGCGGAACTTGGGGGAGAGGCCTAGTGACGAGCGAGGCGGGGGGAGGCGAGCGGTCTTTGACAGATTACAACTCCGTCACCACTGTGCTTAAGAGCGCCTATGACGCCCGCGCTGAAGAGCGGGACAACCGACCTATCCATGCTTGGAAGCAAAAATTTTGGACGAAGTGCCTGGATCGTTTACAAATCGAGAACGCCGCCCGGCCGCCTGAGATTCAGCAGGAAGGCGGAGGGGAAGGGGCAATCTCGCTACTGGAAATCGGGGCTGGCACCGGCCAGGCGGGTCGCTTTTTCCAGGATGCGGGCCTGGCAGTAACATGTACCGACCTTTCCCCGGAGATGGTGCGTCTGTGTCGAGCGAAGGGGCTTGAAGCATACGTGATGGACTTTCTGCACCTGGACTTCCCGAATGGCCACTTTGACGCGCTCCTGGCACAGAACTGCCTACTGCACGTGCCCAAGGTTGAGTTTGGGCGGGTACTCAAAGCGATCGGGCGCGTTGTGCGCGCCGGCGGCCTCGTCTTCATCGGAGGCTATGGCGGACGCGAATTTGAAGGCGTTTGGGAGGAGGACCACTACGAACCGAAGCGTTTCTACGCTCTCTACTCGCATGAGAGATTGCGTTCTATCCTCGAATGTCATTTCGATATCGTTGAATTCGAGGTGATTCCGACGGATGGGACGCGATTCGGCGACACCCAGGCGGTCACGCTTCGCAAACGGCCGGAGCAGGCATAGCGCGCGCACCATGAGCTCCACGGTTCTCTTTCTCTGTACTGGCAACTACTACCGCAGCCGTTTTGCGGAACATTATTTCAACGCCCTGGCCAGCGAGAGGAAACTGGCGTGGCGGGCGGAAAGCCGGGGGTTGCATCCCAGCATCGAGAACATAGGCAGCATTTCGTCGCATGCGCTGGCGCGCTTGCGTTTGCGCGGAATCGAGCCGCAGCAGCCGGTGCGCCCGCCGCGGGACTTGGAGGAAGAAGATCTTGCTTCTGCGGCGCTCGTCGTCGCGGTCAACGAAGTGGAGCATCGACCGCTGATGCAGGTGCGCTTTCCCCACTGGAGGGATCGGGTTCGCTATTGGCGGGTACACGACCTGGACGTAACCGACGCCAACTCAGGGCTTGCCGCGATAGAACTGGCGGTACAGGAGTTGCTCGCCGAACTCAGCGCACTTTGAGGACGATTTTGCCGATATTCTCGTAGTTTCGCATGACTTCATGCGCCTTGTCGGCTTCGGCAACCGGGAGGACGCGATCGATTACCGGCTTGATCACGCCGCCCTCGATCTGGTTCCAAAACTGTTGACGGAAACGGCGGATGATTTCAGCTTTTTCTTCAACCGGGCGGGGGCGCAGGACGGAACCGATCAGGCGGGCGCGCTTTCCCATGAGCTGGCCGATGTTGATCTCCGCTTGCGAACCGCCGAGAGTCGAGATAAAGACCAGGCGCCCCCTTACTTTGAGCAGGCTGACGTTAGCTTCCAGGTAGTCCGCTCCTACCATATCGAGAATCAGATCGACACCCTCACCGTTGGTGAAGTCGCGCGCGGCTGCGGCGAAATCGTCGCTGCGGTAGTTGATTGCCAGATCGGCACCCAGCGCGCGGCAGGTCCCGACCTTATCCGGCCGGCCGGCCGTGGTGATGACGCGCCCGCCGGCCTGCTTGACCATCTGGATCGCTGCTGTGCCCACACCGCTCGCGCCGCCATGGATCAGGACCGTCTCACCCGCCTGAAAACCGGCCTCCATGAAGATATTGACGTAGGCGGTCAGATAGACTTCAGGCAGGCAGGCCGCCTCTTCGAAGGACCAGCCGGCAGGGACCGGGATCAGCAGCCGCTTGTCTACGGCAACGCGCTCGGCGTATCCGCCTCCGGCCAGGAGGGCGCAGACATGGTCGCCCGCTTGCCAGTCCTGCACGTCGTCGGCGACAGCCTCGATTTCGCCCGACATATCCAACCCGAGGATGTGCGGCGTGCCAGGGGGCGGCGGATAGTTGCCGGCCGCCTGCGACAGATCGGCGCGATTGAGCGTGGTGGCATGGATGTTGACAAGCGCCTCTCCGGACCGCAAGACCGGCTCGTTCACCTCCTGCCAGACGAGACTTGGCCCGGCTGGCGTCTGTTTGACTTCGATTGCGTTCATATTACCTAACCTGTTCCTGTTGAGGTGTGATTCGCTCTTCGCGATCGCCCAAGCGGGCTGAAACGGAGCGGCCTTATCCTGCTGTGCCCAGAGAAGGGCGGGGCCCGCGCTGCCGGCCGTCCTATTGATAGGCAAGCGAGCCGTCGGGGCGCAGCGGGAAGGGCCGATGCCACGAACGGCCCGGTTGCGCGGCGAGAGCTTCCAGGTTCAGGTCGATGCCTAGACCGGGCCGTTGCGGCAGCTCCAGGTAGCCGTCCACCAACTTCATGGGCTCATCCACAATATCGGCGCGACGGCCTTCGTCAGCCTTGTATTCGAGGACCTCGAAATTGGATGTGCTGGCCGCGAAGTGGACGTTGACCGCGGTTGCGACCGGCCCGCAAGGATTATGCGGCGCAACGCTGGCATAGTGGACTTCGGCCATGGCCGCGATCTTCTTCATCTCCCACAGTCCTCCGGTAATGCAAATGTCCGGCTGAATAATGTCGACGGCGTGGTGGCCGAGCAGCTCGCGAAACTCGTGGCGGCTGTAGAGCATTTCACCGGTTGCAATCGGCACATTGACTTTCTGGCTTAGCTTGGCCAGCGCTTCGTAGTTTTCCGGCCGCAGCGGCTCTTCGACGAAAAAGGGGCGCATCGGCGCGACAACGTCACAAAGTTGGGCCGCGCGCCCGATCTCAAGGATGCGCGCGTGCGGGTCGAGACCGATGTCGACATTGGGCCCGACCGCGTCGCGCACGGCGGTTACACGGCGCTCGGTCTCGCTCAGAACCTGGTTCCAGGGCTTTCGTTGCCACTCCGGCGGCAAGGGCCCCATTTTGAGGGCGGTGTAGCCGTAGGTCTGGACGAGACGCTGGGCATCGTCGGCCAGTTCCTCGGGCGTATCTCCGCCAACGCTTTGGTAAACGCGCACACGATCGCGCGCTTTGCCGCCAACGAGCCGGTAGACCGGCAGGCCGGCGGCCTTGCCGGCGATATCCCACAAGGCGTGCTCGATACCGCTGATAGCGGCGTTGACGACCGAGCCGCCCGGGAATCTTCCTCCGGCGTACATCAGATGGTACAGGCCTTCAATATCGCGTGGATCGCGTCCGATCAGCCATTCTTCAAAGTCGTGAATTGCCGCAACCGTCGCCCGGTCCGGTCCACATGAGAAGGGCTCGCCTACTCCGTGAATGCCCTCGTCCGTGTGAATGACGACATAGGGAATCGAGCGGTTGGCCAGTTCCGTAAGGTGTGTGTCGATGCGGGTGATTTTCATTGGGTTCGCTCCGAAGGTGAATTGCAGAGATTATCTGCCAGGGCTTTGTCCGTGTCAAACATTGACGCCTGCGCGCCTCAATTCTGATTGACAGATCGTTTCGCCTGTGATTAGATCGCTGCCAAGCGCATGCCCATCTCTTGCGCCCCGTCCGGCCGGCCTTTTTTCTTCAGTTGCCTGCCGCCGGCTGCCAGTTTCAACGACCTGAAATCGACTTCAACACAGTCTACAGCAGCCGTGAGGAAGCGCAGTTCGATGAACCGGATGGAGATCCAGATCGCCGTCGCCAAGGTATCGAAATACGCCTCTAGCGAGAGCGGGGACACCGTGGAGGTGGTCGAAAGACCCCATGGCGGCATCAGCATCGTCGTTTCGGACGGTCAGCGCAGTGGACGCAGCGCCAAGGCGATCAGCAATCTTGTTGCGCGCAAGGCGATGAGCTTGCTGGCGGAGGGTGTACGCGACGGAGCGGTGGCGCGGGCCACGCACGACTATCTGCGGACGCATCGCGGGGGCAAAGTCAGCGCCGAATTGGTCATCGCCAGCGTCGATCTGGTGACGGAGACGCTTGTACTCAGCCGCAACAGCCGCTGTCCGGTGCTGGTGCAGAGGCAGGGCGAGATTGCGTGGCTCGAGGAGACGTGCGACGCCATTGGCATTTATCGCAACACAAAGCCCAACATCGTTGAACTTCCGCTTTCACCTGGTTTAACGGCCGTAGTGTTCACCGACGGCATATGGAGCGCGGGTCACCGCAGTGGAGGGTCGATGGATGTCGCCGGCGCCGCTGCTTTGGGCAGCGCCGGCAGCGAAGAAGCCGAATCCGGGGCCTGCGGCAATAGCGCTAAAGAGATAGCCGACCGCGTGCTGGAGGCGGCTTTGGCATTGGACCGCGGGCGGCCTGGCGATGATTCGACGGTCCTTGTCGTCCGAGTGGAAAAACATCAGCAGGAGCAGAAGATACGGCGAATGGAGCTTTCTCTGCCGATATGAGCTCCTTCCTCCACGAAACCCAGGGGTTCTACTCAACAGCCGGACCGACGGATCGTCCATGAATCCAGGCAGCCCCTCTCCTGAAAGTCCGTCGTTCAAAAAAGACCCCTTGAGGAACCAAGGACGAACAACGAGAGTTGACCAAGAAATTCATGTCGCGTGCAAAAGCCAGCGGCGCCAGCTATAGTAGAAACTTGACCGCCACACGTTACCCCGACGCTGGCGCCGCTACCAAGGCCGCACACCTTGAAAGACCGCCAAAACGACCGCCGAATGAAGAAAATTGACGACAAAAACGAATTGCCTGAGCAAAAGGTTTTCACATGTGCTACGCTGGCATCAACAACAACAAGCCAAGGCAACGGTAGACGATAAACTGAAAACCAGGAACGAGAGACGCAAGAGCCCCTAGATGAACTATCCGGTCTCCCTGAATCCGCTGCCAGGAGACGCCCGCGCTTGCCGTCTCCAATCGCCGGAAAAATTCGATCTGACCCGACCTGACCGGACTTCACCGGACTTGACCGGACTTGACCGGACTTGACCGGACTTGACGCGGCCCTTCGTGTGCATTCGTGCCCTACGTGGATCACTGAGCAGTTGCAGGCGCCATCTGTCAGGACACCTGGCGACCGAAGAACGCCGATTCGAACAAGAGAATTTTTGCAGGTACACCAAAAACGCAAAACTGAGAACTCGAAACTAAGCAAACATCCCCCTCCCGAAAAAAAAATATTTGGTCGACATTGTGAGACATTGGACGACATAGGACAACATTGGACGACATATGTCCCCCCTTTCACGCCAAAACGAAGCGACCTCGTTCGCGCAAGACTAAGGGTCCAGACGACCGATTTCAGATTCTCACACACGCCAACGACGGGACCAACAGCCAGAAAAACCAGGACAGATCCGACGGATTGCGAAAATCGAAACTAGCGGTTCCGAATAGGGAAATAGTTTAGATGCAGGAGAGTCGTTCTGGCTGCCGATGGGGGCGGCACAATGGAGACAGATCTTGTAAAGGTTGCAGGCGTCAGCGCCGCCGGGAAGACAACTCTTGTGGCGGCCTTGAGACAGCTCGGGTTTAACGCCCGTCCTGTGGCCCAGGAGCACAGCGAAGTGCCGGATATGTGGCAGCGCATCCGGCCGCCAAAGTGGCTGGTCTTTCTGGATGCGGACCTGCCGTCTCAAGGTGCGCGGCGTCCGGACGTCAAGTGGAGCGAACCGTGGCGACGGACTGAGTTGGTGCGGCTGGAACACGCCCGCGGCCATGCAGACCTGCTCATCGACACCAGTACTTTGACAGCGGACGGCGTTCTGCAGCGCACGGTCAGTTTTTTGCGTGTGAACGGGGTCCAGCCGGCGGTGGGACCGTTGGTTAAGCTGCCAAGAACTGGAGGTGTGTGGCGCCAGTCCTGAAGCGGGCCGGGCTGCGGGGGTTGACAGTTGCGCGACGCCGTGCTACAAGATGGCTGCGGATGCCAGAGGCGCCGGCCGCCGGAGCGGGGGTGACGGGGCATGCGCCAGACCCCTCTCACGTCCCACCATCTGCGCTGCCATACACCAATAGGGAAGGAATCGAGGCAAGTTGCAAACACTTGCTTGGAAAGGGCAACGAAATGTCAGTAGAAGCCGTCAAGAGGCTATTTTCTTACAACCAATGGGCCTGGAATCGGGTCTTTCCCAGCCTGGAGGCGCTCCCGAAGGAGGAATACCTTGCACAACGCCCCTTTTTCTGGGACTCGCTGCACGGGCTGGCTGTCCACGGCTACGGCGCCGAACGGGCCTGGCTGCAGAGGATTGGGGGCGACTTCCCGTCGAGGCTGGTTTCGCCGTCTGAAATCCCTGCATTTGCCGATTTGCAAGCGGCCTGGGTGCCGCTGTGGGGTGAGTGGCAGGCGTATGTTGACTCGCTCACATCAAGCGAGCTAGACCGTCGCCTTCAGTTCCGCAATACCGAAGGTGTCGAGATGTATCTTCAGATTGATGACGTGTTGCGCCATGTTTTCAATCACGCGACAGAGCATCGAAGCCAGATTACACCTACGCTGGCTCAACTGGGTTATCCGACGGAGCCGCTCGATTACGCCCGATTCGCAAATGCGAATCGTTGAAGGGAGCGGTGGATTGGGTGGTCGAATGATAGCCGTCCATACGAAAGAGGGTGAGAATGCGATATACGGCTGAAAGCGTTTTGGTCAGTCCGCAGGAAAGTGCAGAAGATTCCGGGCTGATTCTGGAAGTTACGCCGCTGAGTGCCGGTTGGGAGTTAATCTCCTTTCAGGCGCGGCGGCTGGACACCGGCGGGAGTTGGACGTTTGACACGGAAGAAAACGAGTTTGCGCTCGTCAATATGAGCGGGCGCTACCGGGTCGAAAGCAGCCGCGGAACATGGGAAGGGATAGGCGGGCGGGCTGATGCATTCAGTGGGGGCGCGCATGCGCTCTATCTCCCGCGCCGCACGCAGCTGACGGTCACGGCCGAGGAGGGCGGCGAGTTCGCGGCAACGTGGGTGCCAACCGACGAAGACCACGAGCCGTGGTTTATCAGGCCGGAGGATGTGGCGGTCAGCGTTCGCGGGGGCGACAATGTGAGCCGGCAGATCAATGACCTGTTGCCGCCCGGCTCGCCGGTGCAACGAATCGTGCTGGTCGAGGTGTACACGCCCAGCGGCAACTGGAGCAGCTATCCCCCGCACAAACACGACGTGCATATCGAGAATGAGGCCGGCGAGGTTGTCGAGGCCGATTTGGAAGAGGTCTACTTCTATCATATTGACAGGCCCGAGGGGTTCGCTTACCAGCGGGTATACACCGACGAAAACTCCCCGATGCACGCGGCAGGCAATCCAATTGACGCGCTGGTGCGAGTGGGCCACAATGAGGCGGTGCTGGTGCCGGAGGGTTACCATCCGGTGGTGAGTATGCCGGGCTATACGACATACTATCTGAATGTCCTGGCCGGAAGCGCGCAGAGTCTGGCCAACCAGGAAGACCCGAATTTCGCCTGGGTAAAGGACAACTATGCCGGGGTCGATGAACGGCTGCCGCTTTACTGACCAGAACAGGGAAACCGAAAATGGCGACTGATGACCGAGCGAGGACATACGACTCTCTCCACATGGGGAGGTCGTCGATCGACCTTTACAGCAACGACGTGGGCGCGCCTTTTTCGGAGATTGGCAGTTTTGCGGCCTACGTGGGCGGCTCGCCGACCAACATCAGCGTGGGCGGGGCGCGGCTGGGATTGAAGACAGCGCTAGTCACCGGCCTGGGCGAGGACCCGGTCGGTGATTTCATCGCCGATTTCTTGACGAAGGAAGGCGTCGATTTCAGTTTCAGCCCGCGCAAGCCGGGACACCGGACGAGCGCGGTCGTCCTCGGCATCGAGCCGCCCGACCGCTTCCCGCTTGTCTACTACCGGGAGAATTGCGCCGACATCGAACTCACGATCGACGATGTCCTGGCGGCCCCGGTGGCAGACGCCAAGGTGTTCCAGTTTGCCGGGACAAACCTGAGCAAGGAGCCGAGCCGCAGCTCGACCATGTTCGGCGCCGAGTTCGCCCAGCAGGTGGACACGACGGTCGTCTTCGACCTCGATTTTCGCCCGGACCAGTGGCACGATCCCAGGGCTTTCGGTGTCGTAGCGCGTTCGGTGCTGCCGAATGTGGACGTCGTTATCGGCACGGAGGATGAGATCAATGCGGCGGTGCTCAGCGATGCGAGCCAGATGTCGCTGACGCACTCTCAGGTTTCGGACGCGAAGGTCGAAGGGGACGTCAAGGCGGCGATCGACTGGCTGCTGGAGCTGGGGCCGGAGGCGGTGGTCGAGAAGGTGGGCGCGCTTGGCTCGCGCGTGCATCTGGCAACGGGCGAGGTCCTTGAGGCGCCCGGCTTCCCGGTGGAGATTTACAATATTCTTGGGGCGGGCGATGCGTTCGGCGCCGGATTCATCTACGGGTTCGTCAACGACTGGGGCTGGCAGCGATCGTCGCGGCTGGGCAACGCGTGCGGCGCGATCGTCGTGCTGGCGCACGGCTGTGCCAACTTCATGCCCACGTACGACGAGATGATTGCGTTTGTCGAGGAGCGCGGGGGCTTCTGACCGGCTATCCCCCACTTACACAGCAAAATGGCTTTCGATTACCTTCCCGTTGTCCATCAAGTGCTGTGAACGCACGCTGAACAGGAACGTCATGAGTACCGTTGCGGTTTCAAGAATAGTTGCGAAGAATTTCAAGAATATCCGGCTGGAAGACGGCATCGACCTGGGCGCGTTGACACTTTTCATTGGGGCGAACGGGTCTGGCAAGAGCAACGTGATTTCCCTCTTTCGGTTTCTCCACGAGAGTCTTGCCGGGTCTGGGATTACGAATCTAAGAGGGCAAACTAGCTTTGAGGACGCAGTGTTCAGGTTAGGCGGAACAAGGATTCTGGATGGAACTCTGAGCGCGCCTGCCAACGTGAACGTCGAATACCGATTCACCTCAGAGGGAATCGAGACATCATTGGGAATCGATCTGTTGGTACAGGGTGCCCATTGGCGGGTTGTTGTGGGGAACGAGTTTCTAGACAGAGGCCCTGGTCGCTCGAATCCTCCCGCCTACTACCGAGTGCATGGCGGAAAGGAAAGCGGCATCGGGTCCGGAGTCATCTTCGTTTTCGATTCTCCTCCCAAAACCGCGAACACTTTTTCGAGCCCCTCGACCCATCTGGAAACCATTGGGGACATTCCGGCAAACGAGCTTGCTTTGTCTGCAATGCCCCGAGTTCTTGAGAATACCCGATTTTCGCCAGAGACGGTGTTACTTTATAAGCCACGAACGATGATTTTGGACGCGACGAAGTCTTGGGGGTTTTACAATGCAAATTGCATGAGTCTAGATCAGGTTCGACTGTCTGAACCCAAACTCGGACAGCCAGATTTATTTGTTTCGCCAACTGGAGAGAATTTGGCGCTCGCTCTCTTTAATCTGGCTCAGGAGGACTATGACTTTGTGGAGTCGATCGACCTGGCAATGAAGGATGTGTTGCCTTTGACAAAGAGGGTTCGCGCCGTGACATCGGGCAGATTCTCGATTACTGTTGAATGGCATGTTGAAGGATGTACCGAACCCTTCTATCTATATGAAATGTCTGATGGCACGGTCCGAATGTTGTGTTGGGCTGTAGTCTTGCATTCGCCGAGACCTCACTCTCTGCTGGTCATCGAAGAGCCCGAGTTGGGAATCCACCCTGCCTGGATGCCAATTCTGGCGGACTGGATAAAAAGGGCAGCGCAAAAAACGCAAGTAATTGTGACAACCCATAGCCCAGACCTCTTGGATCACTTTACCGACCAACTTGACGACGGTAACATTTATGCGTTTCAAAGAGATTCCGAAAGCCAGAGCCACTTCAACCCAAGACGGCTGGACAGCGACACGGTTTCCGGTTGGCTAGAGGACGGCTGGCAGCTTGGCGACCTGTACAGGACAGGCAATCCTGCGGTTGGGGGGTGGCCTTGGTAGTATGGGTATTCGCTGGAGGCGGAGAGTCGGAAGTGAGGGGACTGGTCCCATTTCTCGAAAGCAACTATAGGGAGCACACGTTTCAGCGCAAATCGCCCGTCAGGCGAAAGCCCGGTCCGCGCCCTTCGGGGGAGCCTGGCTACGGAAGGTCAGGAAAGAGCCTTGCAGATCAGATTGGCAAGCTCCTCACGGAATCACTGAAGGGACAAGAAGAGTGTAACCTGATCCTCGTCATCGATGACTTGGACTGTCATGATCGGAACGCCCGACAGAAGCTATTTGCTGCCGCGGTAGGGCAGGTTGGCGAAGCATCTGACATTTCACACTTTGTCGGATTCGCTTCGCCCGAAATCGAAGCGTGGATCGTCGCCGACTGGGGCAACACGGTTGCCAAAGATCCTGATTTTCGGGGATGCCAACAAAAGATGCAGCACTGGCTGAGTACGGAGCAGTCCGTCCCCTTTGATGACCCGGAGACGTTCAGCCACTATGACCCGGACAGGAAAGCTTGTCATGACAAGCTTTCGAAGGCAATTGTCGATTCTTCCATCGAGTGCTGCGACCGCGTCAGGTATTCGAAAGCGACCCACACGGCAAGATTCCTGAGACAACTATCACCAAATGTCGTAAGTGGGAAGTGTCCACTTTTTCGACAGTTGCATGCCCGACTGTCGCAACCAGAATAGGAAGGTAAACCATGCAAGTACGAGTCGCCTCTGCCCCTTGCTCCTGGGGCGTTCTGATGAAGGACACGCCCAACGTGCCGCCCTATGATCAGGTATTGGATGAGATAGAAGAGGCCGGCTACACCGGCACGGAGCTGGGGCCGTACGGCTATCTTCCCTTCGAGATTCCCAAGCTGCGCGACGACTTGGAGCAGCGCGGGCTTGTCCTCACCTCGGCCTTCACGATCTATAACTTTCTGGAAGCCGAAGCGGACGAGGGAACAACTCGGGAGGCGATGGAGACGGTCGAGGTGCTGTCGGCTCTGGGCTGCAAACACCTCGTGCTGTCGGACGTACTGTTCGGGGTAGAGAATCGCGCCCAGCGCGCCGGCCGTATCCGCCAGGAGGATTCGCTCACGCCATCGCAGTGGGACCGGGTCGCGCGCAATGTCAACGCCTTCGCCAAGATGGTCTACGAAGAGCACGGCATGAAATGCGTGGCCCATCCCCACGTGGGCGGCTACCTGGAGACCGACTTCGAGATCGACGCCCTGCTGGAGCGCACCGACCCCGAGCTCGTCGGCATGTGCTTCGACATGGCCCACATCGCCTATAGCGGCGGCGACCCGGTCGCGGTGCTCGACAAATGGCGTGAGCGCACCTGGTATCTGCACATCAAGGAGTGCAACACCAACGTGCGCAAGCAGGTGATCGAGCGCGGCGGCGACTACTACGACGGCGTCGAGTCCGGCGTCTTCCCCGAGTTGGGCAAGGGCACGATCGACTGGCAGTCGATCAACCGCATTCTGCACGAGATTGACTTTGACGGCTGGGGCACGGTTGAGCAGGATATTATGCCCGCAATGGGCATCGATGCCCTCGCCAGCGCCAAAAACAACCGGACATTTCTACGCAACGAACTGGATTGGTAACAGTCCCCTCCGAAGCGGAGCGGATTGCAGTTCGACGGGCCGACCAGTGTACGTTCACCTCACCTGATTGGAGATCAAGACCATGTCAACCGATCCCAGTTCTCTCGAAGGAAAGTACGCAGTCGTCACGGGAAGCACGCAGGGGCTCGGCGAGGCGACGGTCCGGCTCTTTGCTGAGCGCGGCGCGGCCGGGATCATCGTCAGCGGGCGCAACGCGGAACGCGGCGAGGCTGTGGCTGCGGACCTGCGGGCCGGTGGATGCAAATCGCATTTTGTGCAGGCGGAGTTGGCCGATGCAGACGCCTGCCGCACGATCGTGGCCGCGGCGGACGAACACTTCGGCGCCTTGCACGTGCTGGTGAACTGTGGGGCGCTGACGGTGCGCGCCAACATTTGGAACACGACGCCGGAACTTTTTGACGAGATGATGGCGGTCAATGCGCGCGCGCCGATGCTGCTGATGCAGGATGCCTGCAGACTGATGCAGCGCGAGGGCAACGCCGGCTCAATCGTCAACATTTCGAGCGTGGCATCCTACGGGAGCGTACATATCCTGCTGCCGTATACGGCATCAAAGAGCGCATTGAACGTGATGACCAAGAATGTCGCGTATACGGTCATGCGCCACCGGATCCGGGTCAATTCTCTCGCAATCGGCTGGATGGACACGCCCAGCGAGCATACGATTCAGCGCACTTTTCACGGCGGCGGGGATGACTGGCTGGAAAAGGCGGAGAGCGCACTGCCATTTGGCCGCCTGTTGCAAACGGAAGAGGTGGCGCGGGCGATTGCCTTCCTGGCCTCTGACGAGTCGGGGATGATGACGGGCAGCGTTGTCGACTTCGACCAGTCGGTGAGGGGCGCCGGGCCGGTCCCGCAGCCGCCGCCGCTGGATGATCCCCATTGGAGCGACGGTGTCCTTGACTGATTTGTAATTCGATATGACATCTGGCTCGAACAGCTTTGTCAAGCGGGAATGAGAAGACTTTAGCCGCCGCCGAACAGCTGATTCCCGGACGACCTGACGGTGAGGGCAAGAGGCTGGAGAGGCACGGGGCGGCGAGGAACGGAGCAATATGAGTGGAACAGTCAATGTCGGCCTGGTCGGCACGGGAGGAATGGGCGGACGGCACGCGGCCAACCTCAACGATTCGGTTGCGGCAGCCAATGTCGCCGCGATCATGGACGTGGACGCGGCGCGCGCCGAGGCGGTCGCGGCGCGCTGCGGGGGCGCCGCAGTATATTCGGACGCCGAGGCACTGATCGCAGCCCCGGAGGTGGATGCCGTTCTGATTGCTGCGCCCGACCGCTTTCACGCCGCCTTGGCGCGTTCCTGTGTCGAGGCCGGCAAGCCGGTGCTGTGTGAGAAGCCGCTGGCAACCAATGTCGCGGACGCGACATTGGTCGTCGAGGCCGAGGTGGCCGGGGGCAGGCGGCTGGTGCAGGTCGGCTTCATGCGCCAGTATGACCCGGCGCACGTCGCCGCAAAAGAGGTTAGCGACAGCGGTGAGCAGGGCAAGGCGCTCATCTTCCGCAGCGTCCATAACAATCCCGAAAAGTATGGGATTCGGCCCCTGGTCGACGTCGTAACCAATTCCATCATTCACGATATTCACTCGGCCCGTTGGATGATGGGTGAAGAAGTCGCGCGCGTGAATACCGCATATATCCCTAGTTCTTCCGACCATCCGGAGAGTGCGCGCTTTGTTATGGTTCAACTGCATTATCGTAGCGGCGCGCTGGGCACTCTTGAGTGCAACTCGGAGGCCGGGTACGGCTACGAAGTCATGGTGAGCATCACTGGGGAGACGGGCGTGGTGCAGACGAGTCCGCTGCAGAGCCCGGTTGTGCGGCGCAGCAATGCCCGGCGTCAATGGGTTGAGGCGGACTGGCTGCAACGCTTTCAGATCGCCTATCTCAACGAGGCGCAGGCGTGGGTGCAGTCGATTGTCGACGGGCAGGCAACGGGGCCGAGCGCGTGGGATGGATATGTCTCGATACTCGTCGCCGATGCCAGCATTGAATCGGGGCTGAAAGGGATGCCGGTCGATGTAGAGGTGCCGGACAGACCGACGATTTACGGCTGAGTGCGAAATGAAGCCAGGTGGAGCCCGTTGCCGAGAATGTAAGGAGACCGGAGGACGAAAATGAAGACTGAACGATTGACCATGGCGCAGGCGATTGTCCGTTTTCTGAAGAACCAGTACAGCGAACGGGACGGGGTGGAGCAGCCATTCTTTGGCGGTTGCTTCGGCATTTTCGGCCACGGCAATGTGGCGGGGATGGGGCAGGCGCTGCAGCAGTACCCTGACTTCCGCTATTACCAGACGCGCAACGAGCAGGCGATGGTGCATACGGCGGCTGCGTACGCGAAACACAGCAACCGGATGCGGACTCTGGTGTGCACGACCTCTATCGGACCCGGCGCGACCAATATGGTCACGGGCGCGGCGACGGCGACGATTAACAGGCTGCCGGTGCTGCTGCTTCCAGGCGACATTTTCGCTCGCCGCAATGTGGCGCCGGTACTGCAGCAGTTGGAGTCGGAGCACAGCCAGGACATTTCGGTCAACGACTGCTTCAGGGCGGTCAGCCGCTTTTGGGACCGTATCAACCGGCCCGATCAACTGATCACATCGCTGATCGAGGCGATGCGCGTACTCACCAGCCCAGCCGACACCGGCGCGGTGACGGTATGTATTCCCCAGGATGTGCAGACCGAAGCCTATGACTATCCAACCGAGTTTTTTGAGAAACGGGTCTGGCGCGTGCCGCGCAACCGGGCCGACAGCGAGGCGGTGCAGGAGGCTGCGGCTGCGATCCGGGCGGCGCAGAAACCGATGATCATCGCCGGCGGCGGCGTCCTCTACAGCGAGGCGACCGATGCCTTGAAAGCGTTTGTCGAGCGCCACGGCATTCCCGCGGGAGAGACGATGGCGGGCAAGGGGAGCCTGCGCTATGACGATCCGCTGCACTTGGGCGCGACCGGCGCGACCGGCACTTTCGCGGCCGAACAGATCGGGGATGAGGCGGACCTGGTGATCGGTGTCGGCACGCGCTACAGCGATTTCACAACGGCCAGCAAGACGGCCTTCAAGAACCCGGACGTAAAGTTTGTGAACATAAACGTGGCCGAGTTTGACGCCTACAAGCACAGCGCGATTCCGCTGGTAGGGGATGCGCGCGTCACGCTGGAGGAGCTGTCCGAACTGCTGGCCGGGTACCGCAACAGCGACGAGAATGTTGCCCAGGCGCAGCGGCTACACGAGGAATGGGATGCCGAGGTGCAGCGCAACTACGATACGCATACGGCCGAGAGCGGCCTGCCATATCAGGGCGGGCTGATCGGCGCTGTCAACGAGCAAGGCGACCCGGACGCGGTGATGATCTGCGCCGCGGGCAGCCTGCCGGGCGATATGCACAAGCTGTGGCGGGCGCGTCACACCAAGCAGTATCACCTCGAGTACGGCTATTCGTGCATGGGCTACGAGATTGCCGGAGGCCTCGGCATCAAGATGGCGGAGCCGGAGCGCGAGGTCTATGTGATGGTGGGCGACGGCAGCTATCTGATGATGAACACCGACCTGATCACCTCGATCCAGGAGGGCTACAAGCTGACGGTCGTACTGATGGACAACAGCGGCTTTCGTTCGATAGGCGCTCTCAGCCGTGGGCTGGGCCAGGAGGGTTTCGGCACGCGCTACATCTACCCCGGCGAGGTCGAAGCGCGCCACCGCAACGGCCAGTCCTACAACGGCCTGCCTACTGACGAGGTCGGTTACGATGTCGACGTGCTGCCGGTGGACCTGGCGACAAACGCAGAGAGTCTTGGGTGCCACGTCATCCGCTGCCAGAGTGTGGACGAACTGGTGCAGGCGCTGGAGGATGCCAAGTCGATAGACAAGACGACAGTGATCTATGTGCTCAACGATCGTTATCTGGGCGTTCCGGGCTACAGTTGGTGGGACGTGCCGGTGGCGGAGGTGAGCGAGATGGACACGGTCAACGCGGCGCGCGAGGAGTGGGAAGAGATGCGGTCTCAGGAGCGTTACTACATTTGAATTCCTGCACCGACGCCGAGCTGACGCTTACCGTTCTTTCTGTTGATTTTGCATGGGAAGAGAAGAAGGGCAAGCTGTGGAGCACGAACCTCGGCTCTTTCAATGGAGTGGTCCAATGACATTGACGCTGCCACCGGAATCGGGCTTGGCGGAAGATTACGAACAAGAGCGGGGAAAACCGATGCCTAGCCTCAATCACGGAGTCGTCCAGGCAAAGTTCTCCTTTGCGCTAATTTCTGCCTGCCAAGACCGGTACCTGGTTGGAAGTGAAATCACACTCGGCACAGAGCCCCCGCTGACACCCGACCTGGTAGTGACCGGCGAACGGCATTTGGACTGGCTGCGCGATGTGGTTCGTCTGGAGGAAGCGCCACTGACTGCTATCGAAATCGTTTCGCCTTTTCAGAGCATCAACGACTTCATTTCCAGGATCGAAAGCTACTTTCGATTCGGTGTTCAATCGGTTTGGCTCGTGCATCCTCCATTGAAGCAGGTGGTCGTTTTCAGGCCGGACACCGACCCGAGAGTGATCAACAAGGGCGAGATAGTCGACCCGGCGCTGGATGTTCGAATCGCGCTTGAGGAGATTTTCACCTAGAAGAGGAAATAGAGATGACACAAGTACAGGAACTTCTCAACTTTGTCAACGGTCAGTGGCAGTCCAGCGGCGCAGGGGAGGCGCTGGACGTGCTCAATCCGGCCACCGGCGGCGCGATCGCCACAGTCGGCCTGTCGCCAGCCGCAGAGGTGGATGCCGCGGTGCAGGCCGGCCTTGGGGCGTATGCAGATTGGCGGGAGACACCGGTCGTGGACCGCGTGCAGCCGCTCTTCAACCTGAAGATGCTGCTGGAAGAACATTTGGACGACATCGGGCAGACCCTTACCAACGAATGCGGCAAGACATTTGTCGAGAGCGTGGGCGAGTTGCGCCGCGGCATCGAGAACGTTGAAGTGGCTTGCGGGACGCCCTCGCTGATGCAGGGTTGGAACAACGAGGACATCGCGCGCGGCATTGACGAGCACATGATCCGCCAACCGCTCGGTGTTGTGGCCGCGATCACGCCCTTCAATTTTCCCGGCATGATCCCGCTCTGGTTTTTGCCCTACGCCGTGGCGACCGGAAATTGCTTCATTTTGAAACCGAGCGAAAAGGTGCCGATGACGACGCAGAAGCTCTTCTCGCTGATCGAGGAAGCGGGATTTCCTCCGGGCGTTGTGCAGCTGGTCAACGGCGGTGCGGACACGGTGAACGCGATCCTCGACCACCCCGACATTCGCGCGATCAGCTTTGTCGGCTCGACCGCGGTGGCGAAGTACGTTTACAGCCGGGCCACTGCCAACGGCAAACGTGCGCAGTGCCAGGGCGGGGCAAAAAATCCGGTGGTCATCATGCCGGACGCCAATATCGATTCCACGACCCAGATGATGGGAGACTCAGCCTTCGGCTGCGCGGGTCAGCGCTGCCTGGCAGTTTCGGTTGCGGTGACAGTGGGTGAAGCCAAGGACCCGTTCACGGAGGGCATCGCCGACCTGGCAGCCAGTCGCAAAGTCGGTTACGGGATGGATGAAGCGACCGAGATGGGTCCTGTCATCACATCGGAGAGCAAGGCGCGCATTGAGGGCCTGATCGAAGACGGCGCACGCGAAGGGGCCCGCGTTTTGGTGGACGGGCGGCAGAAGAGCGTCAGCGGATACGACGACGGCTACTGGGTTTTTCCGACCGTGCTGGACGCGGTCGACCCTTCGAGCCAGATCGCCCGCACCGAGATTTTCGGCCCTGTCCTCAGTCTGATGCACGCCGACACAATTGACGACGCGATTGCGCTGATCAACGATCGCAGCGTCAGCGCCTACGGCAACATGGCCTGCCTGTTCACGAGCAGCGGCGCGACCGCGCGCCAGTTCCGTCACGAGGCCGACGCCGGAAATATCGGCATCAACATAGGTGTAGCCGCGCCGATGGCATTCTTCCCATTCAGCGGCTGGAACGAGAGCTTCTTCGGCGATCTTCACGCGCAGAGCCGTCACGGGATCGAGTTCTACACACAGACCAAGGTTGTGGTCGAGCGCTGGCCGCAGGAGTGGAGCCGCAAATTCTGAGGTTGCTCGTTCAGGCCGCGCGCGCGACTGCCCCGCGCGGATTCATTGCAATGAGGATGGGGGCTCATGGCACAAGAGATTGGGATTGGCGTCATCGGCATGGGCTGGATGGGTACGGTCCACAGTCGTTCATACCGGCTGTTGAATGATCGCTTTCACGACAGCGGCATACGGGCGCGGCTCGTAATCTGCGGCGACGACGTGCCGCACCGGGCGGAGGAGGCCAGGATCTCGCTCGGGTTCGAACAGTCGACGACCGACTGGCGCGCCGTCGTGGAGCACCCGGAGGTGCAGGTTGTCAATGTCGCCGCGCCCAACTTTCTGCACAAAGAGATGGTGCGGGCGGTCACGGCGGCGGGCAAGCACGTCTTTTGCGAAAAGCCGGTGGGGCGGGGCCCGCAGGAGACTGCGGCGATCGAGCGGATGGCGCGCGAGGCCGGCGTGATGAGTTTTGTCGGCTTCAACTATCGCTGGGCGCCGATGGTGCAGCACTGCAAGAATCTGATCGAGGAAGGAAAGCTCGGCCAGTTGACGCACTACCGCGGCCGCTTCTTCGCCATGTATGGCAGCAACCCCTACGGCATGTTGACATGGCGGTTCAAACGGGACGAGGCGGGGCTGGGCGTTCTTGGTGACATCATGTCGCACACGGCAGACATGGCGCACATGCTGGTTGGGCCGATTCGACGCCTGGTGAGCAATCGCCGTATATTCATTCGCGAGCGGCCGCTGCCGGTGCCTGGCGAGGGTACGCACTTTTCGGTGGGCAAGCCGGGCGATCCCACCGGTGAGGTCGAGAACGAGGACTACGTGGGCGCGCTGGTCGAATTTGAAAACGGCGTACAGGGAAGTTTCGAGGCCTGCCGGGCGGTCTTCGGCCCGAAGTGCGAGATGTCGTTTGAGGTCAACGGCACCAAGGGCGCGGCCAAGTGGAACTTCGAGAGGATGAATGAGTTGGAGATCTATGTTCCGGGCAGCGACGGCATGCATGACGGTTACACTACGCTGCTGGGCGGGCCCGCGCACCCTTGGCACGCGCGGTTCAATCCGGGCGACGCGATTGGTCTGGGGTATGAGGAGTTGAAGGTATTGGAGGCACACAACTTCCTGATGTCGATTGCAGAAGGCGTACAGCGGTCGCCAAGTTTTGGCGACGCCCGCCGGCTTGCAGAGGTGCAGGAGGCGATGTCCCGCTCGTGGGAGAGCGGTGGTTGGGAGGATGTACGTCCGATCGAGGAAGAAGGCGCCGGGTAAACTTGGGTTTGCACGGAACGCGCACGGGCCACCCCAATGTCGCCGGATATCCGTCCAGATTCGGCGCCTGACGCGGGGCCATCAATCTGCGGAGCTGCTGCACGCCGCTACATCTCAATGGGAGAAGTGAAATGTCAGGAAATGTACGCGTTGGTGTGGTCAGCACGAGCTGGTGGGCGGATTCAATGTATTTGCCGGCCTTGGCGCCTCATCCAAGGGCCGATGTCGTGGCGGTCTGCGGGCGCAACCGGGAACGGGCCGATGCTTTTGCCGAGCGCTGGCAGATTCCGCAGGTTTATACCGATGTTGACACGATGATTAACAGCGGTGAAATTGAAGCGTTGGTGGTCGCGTCGGGTCACGAAACGCACTACCCGATCACGATGAAGGCGCTCAACGCAGACCTGCACGTGCTGTGCGAGAAGCCGCTGGCGCTGACCTATGCGCATGCGGCGGAGATGGCGGCTCTGGCAGCGGAAAAGGGGTTGATACACTGTACGCCCTTTACCTACCGCTTCATGCCGACGAACCGCTACATCAAAGAATTGCTCGACGAAGATTATATTGGCAGGCCTTTCCATTTGAATCTGCGCTACTACACCGGGTATTCGCGCAATCGAGGCTACAGTTGGCGGGACGACCGGGCCTTTGCGGCAACGGGCGTTCTGGGCAATATCGCCTCGCACTTCTTCTATCTGGCGTATTGGTGGTTCGGTGACGTAACCGATGTGTTTGCGTTGACCGGTGAGTTCATTGAGCGGCCGGAGGTCACGCCTGAGGGCAAGCCGTATGAACGGACCGAGGACGCGGCCTATACACTGTTGAAGTTCGCCAACGGCGCGCAAGGACTGGTGCATGCGTCGTCGGTCTGCACGGAGGAGACGGTGTTCGGCCAGAGGCACGAGTTTGACCTGCACGGCGAGGACGGTACGCTGCGCAGCGTGATCGATTGGGTGGATGGCCAGGAGG
The DNA here is from genome assembly GCA_951813625.1 of uncultured Caldilineaceae bacterium. Classification (GTDB taxonomy): domain Bacteria; phylum Chloroflexota; class Anaerolineae; order Caldilineales; family Caldilineaceae; genus Bin5. Next base: position 56,864 of record CATOTS010000001.1, read on the forward strand.
TGCACGGGACACGGGGAGGTGAGGGGCCGACACGTCTTCTGCCGATGCCGGACCACATTTGGGGCAAATTGCGGCGCGACACGGTCCACAACACCTATCGCGATGTATTCCGCGTCGAGGACCACATGACCCGGGGCTGGATCAACGCCATAGCCGATGGGCAACCATTCCGCCCCAGCCTTGAGGACGGCGCCATCGTTCAGCGGATCACTGATGCGGCCGCTTTGAGCGGGCGCACTGGGCGGTGGGTCTCGCTGGAAGAAATAACGTGAGACCTGGAATGTGACTCAAGTTGGGGTTCAGGTACGATTCGCGATAATCGGGGCAGGGCGCATCAGCCAGCTGCACACCGAGAATCTGACCCGGTACATTCCCGAGGCGGAGGTTCTCGTCATTGCGGATGTCGATTCTGCGGCCGCCTACGAGACGGCGCAGCGATTCGGCGTCCCCCATGCGACCGGCGACCCCGGGGAGATTTTCGCGAATGACGCCATTGACGCGGTCGCCATCTGTTCCAGCACAGAAACGCACGCCGATTTCATTATCGAGGCGGCGCGTGCCGGCAAACACGTTTTCTGTGAAAAGCCGATCGCGCTGGACCTGGGCGCGGTGGACGCGGCACTGGCGGCGGTGGAGGAGAGCGGCGTCAAATTGCAGATCGGCTTCAATCGCCGCTTCGATCCCAACTTCCGCGGCCTGCGCGACGCGGTGCGCAGCGGAGAAGTGGGTGAACCGTACCTGTTGCAGATCACCAGCCGCGACCCGGCCCCGCCGCCGCTCAGCTACGTTGAACGGTCGGGCGGTCTCTTCCTCGACATGACGATTCACGACTTTGATATGGCCCGATTCCTGCTCGACGATGAGATCGAGGAGGTGTCGGCGAGAGGGGCGGTGCGAGTCGATCCGGCGATCGGCGAGGCGGGCGACATCGACACGGCGGTCGTTACGGTGCGCTACCGCAGCGGTGTGCTAGGCGTGATCACCAATTCGCGCCAGGCTGTCTATGGTTACGACCAGAGGGTTGAAGTGCTCGGCTCGCTCGGATCGGTCCTGTGCGAGAACGAGACGCCGGACCGGCTTATCCGCCAGACGGAAGCCGGCATAGTCCAATCGAAGCCCCTCTACTTCATTTTTGAGCGGTACCAGCAGTCCTATGCCGACGAACTGCGCTCCTTCATCCGAAGCCTCAGGGAGGATACCACGGTCGAGGTGACGGGGCTCGACGGTCGGGCGCCGGTTGTTCTGGCGCTGGCCGCTGGAATCTCGCATAGAGAGAAGCGGACGGTCGCCATCAGCGAAATTACCAGCTGAACTCTCCTTTTGCAGTGCGGGCTGCGGACATCCGCTGCGACTCTTAAGGCTTTCTCCGCAGGACACGAACTTTCTGCATCTGACGGCTCCTCAAAGCAAGCATCCGGTAGTTGCCGCGTAAGCAGTCCTTCCTGAGAAGCTGTTCCATCCAAAATGATCTTCTGGCCCTGTTCGCCAGTCGAACTGGGGATTCCGGTCTTGGCCGGGCCTGCGAGACGCGCGCGATTCTTGGAACAGGCGTAACTACTAAGCCACATACAGCGTCTGTCTCGACCAGTGCTTCATCCTCGCCGCCATTCAGATTATCTGATTGCGTATTCGGTTGGCCGCCACCGCGTTGGATAAGCCGCACTGTAGAAATGACGACGTACCGTCGGTGAGCGATGGTTTTGAAGGGGGGCGTTGCGGGGGGAGTCCCCCCGCACAAGGGAGGGCCGAAGGCCCGACCGTCCAAAAAGCAAGGAAAACGTAAAGCGGGGTGAGGAGAGAGAAAACACCTTCGCTCGCCTCATTCAGGGTCGCAGACTGATTGCGGCTGAGTAGTTACGATTAGGCATTTCGGACGGGTCGGGGCGCAAGGGGGAAGCGACTCCAGGTGCAGACGGCATGTTCCAACAATATGTCGCGCTATTATTCATAGCCGACCCGTGTGGTACACTTGTGGGACCGGGTTGTCGCCGCCCGCTCATCCGGTTAGGTCTTCCTGCGGAAAGACGGCCATTCACGAACGGACGCAGGTTACATGCAACGTAAACGCGCCAGTTTCAGACGCACTCGCTCGATTTGGGATGAGAGGGGCATTGTCCGCGCAACAGCAGCTCTCGCGGCCTACCGAAGACGCCTCGCGTTCATTTCGCTCTTATTCGTCCCAGTCGTGCTCGCGCCGGCGCTGCTCTTGCTGACTGCAGGCTGGGCTGGCGCAGGCGTAGAAGCGCGCGCCGGGGAAGGGGCTTTGCTGTGGGCGCGGTCCTTCTCGCCCTTCCAGTCGTACTCAGACTCGGATATGCGTCAGGCGGCCGCCACGCCAACGGCGACAGCGACGGCGACGGCGACGGCGTCACCTGCGCCGACCGCTACGCCGACCGTAACGCCGACGGGGGCAGCGCTTTCGATCTCTGACTTTGGGCTTGCCTTCGTCAACTCGGCTGAGACGAACAGCGGCACACAGCGGATCCAGCGCGGTCTCGACACCGGGGTAACGATGGACCGCTTTCCGATCTACTGGGAACAGATCGAGAAACGGCTGGGTGAATTCACGTGGACCGGGCAAGACAACGCGATCAAAGCGAACGAGGCCCTGGGAATGGACACGCTGGGCATCCTTCTGGGGACGCCGCGTCATTACCGAATTGGCGGGCGCGCCGTCAGCACGTCGCTTGGAGGCTCGTTTTCGCAGGTACCGCCGGGCCTGGCGCCTCCCGCTGGGAACTGCAATGTGCAGGAGGCTGGAGGCGAGTGCGACATCATAGAAGTGACAAACTTTGTCCTTGACGATGTTCAGGGGGCCAGCGTGGAAGGTGGCGAGACTCCTTACACACCGCAATTAAAGGCGCAGGCCGGCAGCTGTCAGCGATCGGACGGTCCCCCGGCCCCTTTCGGGCTCTATAATCCCATTTTCACCAACGGAACTGACGAGCCGTCGACCGACACCCGGCTTAGCCCGACCAACCCATGGGCGCGTTTTGTTGGCGCGACAGTCGCGCGTTACAAGCCGGGCGGAACGGCGGGAACCAACATCCGCCACTGGGAGATTTGGAACGAACCGGACCTGTGCCACTTCTGGTCCGGCTCGCCGCGCGAGTACGCCCGCCTCCTGAAAGTTGCCTATATTGTCATCAAGTGGGTTGACCCGCAGGCCTTTGTCGTCTTCGGCGGCCTGGCCCACTTTGCGAATGGCAGCTGGATGATTCAGATGCTCGATGAACTCAAAGGGGACTCGTTGAGCGCCAAGTATGACGGATTCTTTGACGCGGCGGGAACACACCACTATTCGCTTGCGTACGTTGGCTACCAGTACACGAACCGTGTCCGCAAAGCGTTGGATGGCCGCGGCTGGCAGGACAAGCCGATCTGGATAACAGAGAGCGGTGTGCCGGTCTGCAACGACTATCCCGGCCCAACCTGTCCCAGCCCCTGGCGGGCGACGCCGGACGAGCAGGCCTCCTATGTCTGGCAGAACATCGCCTATACGCGGCTGGCGGGGGGAGGGCCGATCTTTCATTTCATGCTGCATGACGACTGCGGCAACGTTGTGGCGGTCGACTCGCCGGACGGATTCGGGCTTGCCAAAAACGAGAGTTCCAGTTTTTGCTCGCCATCGAACGCGGAGACGCGATTGGCGTATTCGGCCTTTGAGCTGGCGAACGAGTACCTCACTGATACGGAGGTCTCGTGGGGAGATATCGACCGTTTCCTTGTGCGCCGCGTGGCGTTCTATCACCCCGGGACGGAGGAACGCCGGCTGTTGACCTGGGCGCTGAGCTCACAGCAGGTGACCGGCAACATCCCGGCAACGGGGACAAGTGCGCGCATGATCGAGATGGACGGCACGGAGACTGCGCTGACTCCGACGGACGGCATCTACCAGGTCACGCTGGAGGGGGCGACCAATGCGAACTGGCCGGACGGGAGTGGGGGCTACGGCAGGGGCATCTTCGGCAAGCCGGTCCTGCTGATCGAGAAGGACACGTTGGCCCCGACCGCATCAATTGTCAATATGCCGACCTATTCGCCGCTCAACTTCGTTGTGACCTGGCGGGTAAACGACTGGGGCTCCGGCGTAAAGTCTGTCTCCATCTATGCCAAGGAGGGAGACGGCGAATGGGAGTTGTGGAAGGAAAGCGCAGCGGCCTACGACAGCGCGATATATAACGGCGAGGTGGGTGAGAGCTATAGCTTCAGCATCGAGGCCGAGGACCGTTTGGGGCACAAGCTGGAGGGGAAGACCGTTCTGGCGGAGACGACGGTGGCGGAAAACAGTGTCGTGCAGGGCAAGGTCATCAATCCCGCGGGCGAGAACGCAGTTGGGGTCGAAGTACAGATTGGAGATAAGACGGCTACCACCGACGCAAACGGCAGATTCGCGATTGATGTGCCGATCGGCAGCTGGAATATATCGGTTAACGGCCAATTGTTGATTCGCCGAAGGGACTTCAGCACCAACGACGCACTTGCGTTGCTTTATGCCCCCAGTACGAACGCGATAACGAACGGAGACTTCGAGAACGAATTCAACAGCTGGACCAAATCGGGCAGCTCAACTTCGGCGATTGAAGGGCAATCTGGTACGTCGGACCATGCCCTTCGGCTGGCCAGCGGCTTCGTACCAAATGATGGCGTTCCCGGGACAGAAGGCAGCGACGGAGGGAACAGTACGGTGTCGCAGCGGGTAACTGTGCCGACGGGCAGGCCGTACCTGGCATTTGCTTACCGCGTTGAGACCGATGAACCTACTGGCGGGGGTGACGGGTTCGAGGTAATCGCGATTGAAGACGGGCAGACCCCGAACTATATGCTTGTCCAGCGCACCAGCAGCGGCTGGCAGTACCGGTCGTTCAACATGATCCAGTACGCGGGCAAGGAGATTACGCTGATTTTCAACGTATACGAGACTTCGCCGAACCGGCGCACGAGCGCGCTCCTCGACCTTGTCACGCTGAGCGACGTGCCGTCGCAGACAACCGGCAGCGGCGCGGCGTCCAGACCGCGTCCTGCCGACACGCCGGCTCCAGTGGTTTCGCCGGCGCCGACTGAGCCGGCGGCGCAAACCGGCTTTCGCATCTTCCTGCCAGTCGTGAAACGGGAGGAGTGAGGCGCGACCGACGGGCGGCAGAAGCGTCAATCTGCCGTTGTTCGCGTTCCACTGACTGCAATTACGTAAACTCGTCCAGGCCGACCGATTCCTCTTCGGCGGAGAGTTCACGCCACAGAAACCAAGCCCCGGCGCGGCGTTGACCCTTTGGCGCGCGATCGTAGTAGAGGTCGAACAGCCGCCCCCCTTCTGTTCGAATGCGGTAGTAGACACGGCCTTGCCCCCAAGAACCCTGAGTGCGTCCGCTGCGAACATAGTAGGGAGGCCGTCCACCGTGCGTGCGCAACTCCGGCTTGCCGTAGCGGTGCCAGGTTGCCAGCAGGTCCTCCACGATATGCCGCATTCCCTGCCATTGAAAGGATTCCGGGACGGGGGGTTTCTTCTCCAGTGCGAATCCGCTGGGCAGAGAGACGGTGATTTCGTGTCCAATGAATCGCATGGGAGTCTCCTGTCGTCGACAGGATGCGTCGCGAAGGCGATGCGATCAGCTGCCGGCCTCAGGTCGCTCGCGTCGGGCGCGGCGGGCATCAAGAATGGCGAGATGCGACACGGTCAATACAACCAGCAGCGCGGCTACGCCATAGACGGGGCCAAAGCCCACGGTGTTGACGAGTGTAAAGGCAAAAAGGGGCCCTACGGCCGAGCCCAAGTCGGAGGCAGTCGCATACGCGCCAACGAACATTTGGGGTTGGGTTGTAGCCAGGGCGGCCTGGTTTGCATAGGCATCGAGCACAACGTGTACGCCGGTGCTGACTAAGAGGACAGCCAGAAGCGCAAGAAGCGACGCGTTCGTGTATATCCAAAGCATCGCGGCCAGGCCGAGGCAGAGAATGAGAACGAGAACGATGGTGAGGCGAATCCGCCCGATCCAGTCGGCCAGGGCGCCCATGACCGCGCCGAGAAACAGGTCCGAAAACCAACGCGTGCCAAGCACGATGCCTGTCAGCGCTCCGACATGCAGGCCAAGTATCGTTCCTTCGGAACCGCTGCCGAAGCGGCTGGCCAGAAAAACCGAGGCTGTGGCGATCAGAATCGAATTGAGCAGAAGTTTGAAGAATCCCACCAGGAGGATCGAGCGCTGAAGTGGCTCGGAAACAGCATTGAGAAGTGAACGATGGCCGGTGATCAGCACACGGCGCCAAGCCGAGAGGTCTGGGGGCAGAGCACCTTCTGCTGCGGGCGGCGGCGAAGCACTTGCCGGCCAGGTGAGGCCGAAGGCGATTGGGATAGCCAGCGCTGACATCGCAGCGATTGTCCACACAGTTCCGTTGTAGCCAATGTAGCCAAACAGAAAGCCGCCAAGGAGGGCGCTGATCGCGCTGCCGCCGCGAATGATACCCCATGACAGACCCATCAGCCGGCCTGCGTCGGCGTTTTCGCCAGCCCAAATCGACTGGAAGGTGCCCTGTCGCAGACCGGACCAGCTGATTCCCCACGCCATACGCGCCAGCAACAGCACAATGAAGCCCCAACCCAGCCCGCAGGCGGCGGTCGTCAGCACGCCCAGAATGGCTGAGAGGACAAACCCCCGGTAAGGGCCGATACGAGTGAAGAGCGCGCTCAACCAGGTGTTGGAGAAAAGGCGAATGAGACGGTTGGCGCTCAAGAGAAGGCCGACCTGCCCCGGCCCCAGTCCCAGATCGCCTGCAGCCAACGGAAGGATTGCGTAAAGGAGCGAATCTCCCATAATGGCGAATCCTACTGCCCCGGAAACGATGAGGACGAGCCCAGTGGGCGACGAAGTGTGTTGGGTTGTAGAGTCGGACGTTGGTTCCTTCGATGGCTCAAATTCGGTCTGGGACATAGGCGCAGGCAGTTGGCTGAGAGGAGATTATAATTCAGGCATTGTAACATAGCGTCACCGCCTTGGGGCACCGGGAGTGCCAGGATTGTCTTTGACATAGCTTGGATCAAACGTTACTATCAGGGTGCATTCGCGTGCATCTTTCGTTGCAACCGCGTTCGAATCTGTTCCAACTCCCCTTGGGCCGCAACGTCCGGTGCCAACGACCAGTTCGTCAAACTGCTTCACGCCTTTCGAAACTGCCATTGCAGGAGGGACAAAGTGATCGTCAACACAGCCAAACAGAAGATGCTCGCCGGCCAGCCCGCATTTGGAATCGGCTTAGCGATGGGTTCGTCTTTGAACGCGGAGTTGTTGAGTCGCAGCGGTATCGATTTCGTCATGATCGACCGGCAGCACGGGTCATGGGGGGAGGATAGCACGATTGCCGCGCTCGTGGCCATCAACGGCAGTGCCGCCATACCAATGGCGCGCGTCGCCCGCAATGACTATACTTTTGTCGGCCGGTTATTGGACGAGGGTGTGCTCGGTCTGATTGTTCCGATGGTCGATACGCCGGAGCAGGCGCGCGCCGCATCGGACGCATGTCATCTTCCGCCTGCGGGCAAGCGCTCCTGGGGCTGGGGACGGGCGAAGATATACGGAGGTGACTACCCCGATTGGATCGATGAACAGCTCTTTGTGGCGGTTCAGCTGGAGAGCGCCGAGGCGGTCAACAACGCGGAGGCGATACTGAGCACGCCGGGCATAGACGGCTGCTGGACCGGCCCGGGTGACCTCTCTCTTTCGTTGGGTTTCCGCCCGTCGGAGATGGACGACCGCGAGGAGCACGCGCAGGCACTTGAGGCGATTCTGGAGGCGTGCAGGAATACGGGGAAGATTCCTGGCATTGCAGGACGCAGCGTCGACGATGCCATCAACCGAGCCAAGCAGGGGTTTCGTTTTGTAACTGCAGTCAACGACGGTGCCCTGCTGGAATCGGGCGCCCAGGATGCCGTTTCCCGTCTCAGCAGCCTGTCGATTTAGAGAAAGGGGGGCCGGACGAGGTCAGGCGGTTGTTGCTTAACTATTGGAAGTTCGGCTGTGTGCGAGCCACAGTCGGACAGAGAATCACGCGAGCGGCACAATGAACAGTTCATCAGATTTTCTCGTGGTTGGCGCCGGCATTTTCGGTGTAACGACGGCATTGGAGTTGCGCAGCAGGGGCTACCGGGTCACGTTGATCGATCCTGGCCCGCTGCCGTATCCGCTGGCTGCCTCGACCGATGTCAGCAAGGTAGTGCGCATGGAGTACGGCGAAGATCTCCAGTACATGCGCATGGTGATTCGGGCGATCGAGGGCTTCCACTGCTGGAATGAGGAATTCGGCGAAGAGCTGTACCACGAAACCGGTGTAATGGTAGTCTCCCAACTGCCAATGTCCAGCGGGGACTATCTCGACAGCAGCTATCGCGCGGTGCTGGAGGAAGGACTCCAGCCGGAGAGACTCTCCGCGGACGAGATCAGGGAACGATTTCCGGCCTGGGACACGGGGCGTTATGTGGACGGCTTTTACCACGCCCGAGGCGGCTATGCGGAGAGCGGCCGGGTTGTAGGCAAGCTGGTCGAAAAGGCGGCAGAAGCAGGCGTAGCCGTACGGCCTGGGCAGACTGCCGAAGAACTCCTGTCGAATGGGAGCCGCGTCCAAGGCGTGCAGACTCGAGAAGGGGAATCCTTTGCGGCTGATCACACAGTTCTGGCGGCCGGTTCATGGACGCCCTGGCTGCTGCCTGAACTTCAAAAGGTGATGACAGCGACGGGCCACCCGATTTTCCACTTGAAGCCGAAGGACTCTTCTTTGTTTACGCCACCGGGTTTTGTCGTCTTTCTGGCCGACACGCCGCGCACGGGTTGGTATGGTTTCCCCCTGTTGCGCGAAGGGATTGTCAAGGTTGCCCGTCACGGTGGCGGACCTGCCCTCCATCCTGAGCATGACGAACGGGTCGTATACGAGGAGGACTTCAGCCAGATGCGCGCATTCCTCGAGGAAGCGATGCCCGCGCTATTGGATGCCGAGATTACGTACACACGCCGCTGCCTTTACAACGACACGCTCGACGAGCACTTCTGGATCGATCGACACCCTGAGAAGGAGGGGCTCAGCGTAGCAACCGGGGGAAGCGGCCACGGCTTCAAATTCGGTCCGGTCTTCGGTGAACTGATTGCCGACGTTGTAGAGGGCAAGCCGAACGACTGGGCGCCAAAATTTCGCTGGCGCGAGTTGGACCCTGAGACGCTGGGAGTCGAGGCGTCCCGTTTCCACGGAGATGCGGAAGAGGTCTGACAGGGTTGGCGCAAACGCCTGCTGGGGCGCGTCAGGCATCCATTCCTTCGCAACACCATGCCCTCCCGTTTTGAACTTGCAGACTATGATCGCGCGGCAGACTTTGTACGCGTGCAAGCGTGTCGCCACGCAGCTCGACTTGCTCAACGAGGCCCGATCGGCCTGGTCCTGGGCAGCGGCCTCAACGCGCTGGCGCAATCGATAGGAGACCCGGTTGTAATTCCATATGAGTCAATTCCACATTTTCCAACCAGTACGGTAACGGGACATGAAGGGCGGCTCATTGTGGGGGCTCTGGCAGGCCAGATGGTCATGGCGATGCAGGGCCGCTTTCACTTGTATGAAGGGTATTCGGCTGCGGAAGTTACCTTTCCCATCCGGGTGATGCGGCGTCTGGGCGTCGACAGACTGATCCTGACAAATGCTGCCGGAGGTCTGAATCCTGAATTTTCAGCGGGCGAACTGATGCTGATCGTCGACCATCTCAATATGGTAGGCATGGCAGGACACAACCCACTGATCGGGCCCAACATCGGGTCATTCGGTACGCGCTTCCCCTCGATGACCGACCCGTATGCGGCGCCTATGCGCCGGCTCGCATTGGAAACGGCGGCCGAGTTGAAGATAACGCTGCGTCAGGGTGTGTACGCCTATTTGGCCGGGCCCAGTTTTGAGACGCCGGCAGAAGTCCGCTTCTTACGGCGAGCAGGCGCAGACGCGGTTGGGATGAGCACTGTGCCGGAGGCACTTGTAGGGGTCCATGCGGGCATGCAGGTGCTCGCCATAAGCACGATCACAAATGTGGCGATTGATCGGCTTGATACGGACCTCGACACAGATCATGAAGAGGTCATGGAAACAGGTCAGCGAGTCGTACCGATACTGACGAGCCTCCTTACCGGCATCCTGGAACGACTGTAGCGCTTGCAAGCCCTGGCGTCACTGCAGCAGGGCGGGTTCAGTCGGTCGGTATCCCACATTTCGCCATTGGAGCGATTTGATTGTTCAGGCTAGTTCGCGGCAACGCCACTGACGGCGGCGTTTTCTGCCTCGCTGTCCACGATGGTTAGGTCGGCATCGTCGGGGCGTTCCTCCCGCATCTGTTTTACAAAGTCGATGTGAGCCGGTTGGCGCACGAACCCCATACGGTTGTTGATGTCCAAAATCACTTTGTTGTTCGATTCGTTCCAGGTTCTAATCTCTTTGAATCCATGTTGCCGGGCGAATTCGACTGACCGCAGTTTGAGCGCTGTGGCGATGCCGCGTCCGCGGTGAGAGCGAATAACGCCGGTCAGGCCAACATAGAGAAGATGAGGCTCGGCCTTGCTCAGCCAAACATCTGTCGACCCCACGTATTCGCCTTTGTCCAATGCGACGAACCAAGCGTCGGGAACGTGGTTTGTGCGTTCCCAGACTTTCTGAAACTCCTCAAACGGAACCTTAGCCGGAGGTTCGGAGCTGGGCACATCCTTGGCGATCAGCCATTCCAATTCATAGAGCTTTCGATCCCGCATCGGATCGGATTCCAGTTCGACAACAGACTTGATCTGGATGCCCTGTTCGGCAATGCGGCTTGAATACCGATTCCACACTGAGGAATCGAGGCTCGCGGTATCCAAACGTGATTCCCAGTCGCGCATTTTCTCGGTGAAACCTTGCTTCAAGGCAAAGCGGACGCCGTCCGCGTAATCTTCTCTCGAGCTTGTGCGCAATCGCAGCGGGTCGAACTGCTCAACCTCACGGCAGAGACGTTGCCATAGGGTAGTCCCCACTCCGCGATTTCTATATTCGGGGAGAACGAGAACATTCACTGAAAGTTTTCCCGGATGGTTAACCCAAATGGACTGTGAGTAGTAGGCAAAGCCGATGATTTTGCCGTCGAGCTCGGCGAAATATCGGCCCCACTTTTCCGCCTTTGACCGCTTCGCGTCCATTTCCTTCCATTCTTCCACGGTTTCGGGATAGTCAGGCCAGACGGCATTGCCGATAGCGACCGCCGACCGGTAGTCCTCTTCTTTCACTTCAAAAGGTCGAATTGCAATCAAGTTAGTCTCTCCGTGCGTATGATTCTGCGACGACCGAGGCCTAAAGTCGGCGCGACGCCCAATTCGCCGGAATCAGGAACCCTAGAAATTGGGCTCACTCTCTTACCAATCAAAAAAACCGTGGAGCGACTGATTCGCGCATCCACGGTTCGGAAAACAGTTCAGGGCCGGCTCAGCCGGCGGGCGCAGCTCTTCCCGTAAAGGACGCGTAATAGCCGTTTATGATAGACGTATTCGTTGGCAACGTGTTCGCTCCTCGCTGAGGGCGTTTGGCGAACTTGCCGTCGGGGCAACCACTTGTCACGAAGACGCCCAATCCGCAATGAGGAGCGCCCGCACTGTATCATGCAACCTGTTTCGAACCAAAATCGTGGGGGCTGCCGATCGGGTGGAATCCTCTATTGCAGCGGGTCGGTCTTGATGCTGTCAAGAACTCGGGCCTCTTCGGCCTCCACGATCTCTGCTATGCGATCGACCAGGTCATCCAGTGGCAACTCATGCATATCATCGTCGCGGCGCAACTTCAGTTCCGCAATTCCGTTCTTCACGCCCCTCGCGCCAATTGTCAGTCGAATAGGTATGCCCAGGAGATCGGCGTCATTGAACTTCACGCCGGCGCGTTCGTCGCGGTCATCGTAGAGCACCTCGATGCCGGCCTCCATCAGGTCGGCATAGACTCGCTCGGCCGCTTCGATTACCTCAGGCGTGCGTCGAGTGGCGAGACTGACAAGATATACGTGCTGAGGGGCTATCGTTATCGGCCACACGATGCCGTCTTCGTCATTGCTGGTTTCGATGACACTGGCCATCAGGCGTCCGACGCCGATGCCGTAACAGCCCATGACAAGAGGCGCACTCTTACCGTCTTCGTCGAGGAAGACTGCCTCCATCGCCTCGCTGTATTTGGTGCCCAGCTTGAAGATGTTGCCTACTTCCACGCCCCTCACGGACCGGAGTGGGGCAGAGCAGACGGGGCATGGGTGACCGTCGGCGGCGGCTACTACGTCCAGGACGAGATCGGGCTCGTAATCGCGGCCGCAGTTGACATTCTTGATGTGCCAACCATCGCGATTGGCGCCGGCCACGAGGTTGGGGCTGCGGGGGACCAGATCGTCGACCACGAGAATCATATTTTCTCGCCGAATACCGACGGGCGAGCCGTAGCCCGGCTCTGCGCCTATCGCCCTGATTTCTTCTGGCTGCGCGGGACGTAGTTGGCGCGCTTTTAACGCGTTCGACAGTTTTGTTTCATTCAACTCCATGTCCCCGCGCAGGACCACGAATACAAACTGCTGCTTTTCCTCACCATCTTGCTCGACTGTTGCCATCAAGAACAGGGCTTTGGCGGTCTGGCTCTGGGGGATTTCGAGAAAGTCCGCGAGGGCAGCAATTGTGTCTACTCCAGGAGTAGCGACTTCCTCCATTGGCAAAGGCTCTTCACCTGCATCGGCGCCGCCCTCCGGTTTTGTGAAAGTCGCAACCTGTCGATTGGCCTTGTAGCCGCACTCGTCACAGAGCAGCAGTGTATCTTCACCAACTTCGGTCAGTGCCATGAATTCGTGCGCCATTGTCCCGCCCATCATGCCGGTATCGCTTTCAACCGCGATCACTTCCAGCCCGGCGCGTCCGAAGATGTTGAAGTAGGCCTGGTAGACGAGAGGATAGTAGTCGTCAAGGCTGGCGTAGCTGGCGTGGAAGGAGTAGCCGTCCTTCATCGTGAACTCGCGTACGCGAATCAGTCCGCCGCGCGGCCGCGGTTCGTCGCGGAACTTTGTCTGAACCTGGTATAGCATCACCGGAAGTTGCCGATAGCTACTGATTACGCCAGCAGCCAGTTCAGTGATAACCTCTTCGTGCGTCATGCCCAGGACAAGCTCGCGGCCGCCCCGGTCGGTCAGACGAGCCAAGTCGTCACCGATTTCGTACCAGCGACCCGTGCGCTTCCACAAGTCGGCGGGCTGCACGACCGGCATAACGATCTCCTGCCCGCCGATAGCATTCATTTCATTCCGCAAAACCGCCTCGATCTTCTTCTTGGCGCGGAGCCCCAGGGGCAGGTACTCGAAGATGCCGGCCGCGACCTGACGTATCAGCCCTGCACGCAGCATCAGCTGATGGCTGCGCACGTCCGCGTCGGCGGGGGCCTCCCGCAGAGTCTGGAAGAAAAGTTTTGACATCCGCATCAGGGTTAGTCCTTATTCTTTTGCATTTAGTCAGCTTCCGATCTTGCACGGTCAAACGATGGCGGTAGCCGGAGACAGGAAGATGTCATCCAGAATTTTCGTCATCGCTCCTATTGGAGTCCTCCACTCGCGGCCGCGTGTTGCTTTCAGCGAGTGGAGGTTGCCGGGTCTGGGGAAGGATTGCGGGGGCTGCGTTCTGAAGGCAGGCCAGAGGACGCCTTGAACGAGGGTGGCCGGAGGGCGAGTTGAACAAGGATACAACTTTCGATTACGTCCAGCCCGTGTTCCCGGGCCCAGTGAATTGCATCGGGGCTTTCGGCGCCAGGCTGGAACCAAACGGCCTGTGCTCCGACTTTTTTGGCCTGCTGCACAACCGAAGGCGCCTCTTGGGGTGGGACAACCATATTTACAACTGCGGGCGGTTCGGGCAGATCGAGTAGAGTTGCATAAGCGGCATTCCCCTCGATCGTGTGCTCTCGGCGATTTACCGGATAGACGAGGTAGCCAGCACTTTTGAGCTTTCGATAGATACGATTGCCGTATTTGGCGCGGTCGTTGCTGGCGCCCACCACAGCCCACACCGGCTCCTCGACGTATTTTTGCACCAGGAATTCAATTTCCTGCATTTTCGCGCCCAATTTGAATATTTCTCTAAAGCGCTGCCTGTTGAGGAAAGCCACTGTTTCCGGCTTTTTCCTTAGGCAAGTATACTTGCCTCTGATTGGACGTGTCAAAGTCAGGAGTCCCGGAGGGTGCAGCCCACTCTTGCGGTAGGTATCGTCTGGCGTGGAATTCATGCCAGCGGTGGCTGGAATTGCCTACCAGCTGCGGGGGGCGATGGGGGCACCACCTACCGCGGCCGCGGCGTTCGCCGATTTGGGGACGGCGCGTTGGACCTCTGGCAGCACAGGGCTACATTGAACCCCCACACCCGGCGGAGGGAATACATCAGGGGGGCGTTGCGGGGGGAGTCCCCCCGCACAAGGGAGGGCCGAAGGCCCGACTGCCCAAAGGGATACAGGAAGGTGTATTCCTCCACTCTGGCAGAGAATGGACCGTTTACTGGCCATGACTCCTCTGTTACCCGAGGTATGGAAATCTGTTTCTCAGTTTTGGACTGCACCCGTCCCGGCCACTGCGGGCGTCTTCCAAATCATTCACAATCGGCAAGAATCAAGCGACTCTGGCTTGTCATTTCGGTGCTCAGACCGGTCATGGGAAACGACCTATATTGGACCTCATTGCCAACCGGATGCGCCCTTTGATATAATTCCAAGACATCCAAGAGTAGTGTAGCCCCCGTATCTCGTTAACCAAGTACGTTCCGGAGAACGGAACGCAGGTCTGAGGGGTTATCAGGAAAGGAAAGAGCCATGTCCTTGTATGATCAGAAACCTTGGGTAGAGAAGTACGAATCGGGTGTCCCGGAGGCAATAGAGTACAACGGCCAGTTGACGCATGAGATGCTGGACGCTTCGGCACAGACCTATGCAAATCAGGTTTCAACGCGCCTGTTGTTGTCATACCTTCCCCTTGGTATCACTGTCCAGGCCACACAGACGTACGCGGAATTGAAGGATAGCGTTGACCGTCTTGCATTTGCTTTTCGCAAGATTGGACTGCAGCAGGGTGACCGAATTGCGATCATGCTGCCAAATATTCCCCAACAGGTGATTTCGTTTTTTGGGGCGCTCAGGGCCGGGTGTGTTGTGGTCAACACAAATCCGACCTATACGCCGCGGGAGCTAGGCCATCTTCTGGAAGACAGCGGCGCAACTGCGATCATCGTCCTCAGCGGCTTCTATGATCGGGTAGTGCAAGCAAAGGAGGGCTCCGACCTTAAGCACATCATTGTCACCGACCTACCCGAGCCGCTCGGTTTTCCCTTCAACAAGCTGGTCGAGAAGAAGGTGCGTAAGGCCGGCATGATGGTCGATGTGGACGACGCCCCGGGTGTCTGGAGATTCGACAATCTCATTCGCACGAGCGAGCCTGACGCGCCGGCCATCGACGTTTCGCCAGACGACGTTGTCCTGTTCCAGTACACTGGGGGCACGACCGGCTCGCCCAAGGCCGCGATGCTGACGCATCGTAACGTCATGTCCAACGTCCAGCAGATTGAGGCATGGTACAGGGACCTGCAATACGGTGGCGAGAAAGTTTTGGGGGCGATTCCCTTCTTTCATGTCTACGGTATGTCGGTTGCAATGCTCTTCTCCATCTACACCGGTGCGGAGTTGATCGTGACGCCGGACCCGCGCCAGACCGATCTGGTGCTGGAGATCCTGCAGCGGGAAAAGGTTACGATGTATCCCGGCATTCCCACGATGTACACTGCGATCATCAACCACCCCAAGGTAGATGATGCCGACCTCAGTTCGATCAGGGCGTGCCTTTCCGGCGGGATGTCGCTGCCTGGGGAAATACAACGCCGGTTTGAGCAGCTTACCGGCGGCAGACTCGTAGAAGGTTATGGCCTGACCGAGACCTCCCCTGTCGCCTGCGCCAACCCGATCAACGGGATGCGAAAGGAAGGCTCGATTGGTTTTCCCGTGCCCAGCACAGAGGTTGCGATTGTCGGACTCGACCCGAATGAAGAAGGCAAGTATGAGCCCGTACCTGCGGGTGAAGAAGGCGAACTGATCATCCGCGGTCCACAGGTCATGAAGGGCTATTGGAAACGGCCCGAAGAAACAGGCGATGCGATCAATGAAGAGGGATGGTTTCACACGGGCGACATCGCGCGTATGGACGAGGACGGCTGTTTCTACATTGTGGATCGAAAGAAGGATCTGATCATTGCCAGTGGTTACAATATTGTGCCGCGAGAGGTTGAAGAGGTGCTATACACGCACGAAAAGGTGCAGGAAGCTGTCGTTGTCGGCGTACCCGATGCGGTCAGGGGCGAGAACGTTAAGGCCTACATCGTGTTGAAGGCGGGCCAGACGAGCACGCCAGAGGAGATCACCGAATTCTGCAGGGAACAGCTTGCTCCGTACAAGGTACCGCGGCTGGTGGACTTTCGCGACGAGCTTCCTAAGAGTCAGGTGGGCAAGATTCTGCGACGGGTGCTGCTGGAAGAGGAAAAACAGAAGCAGGCATAGGTGGAGCGTTTCACACCGGCGCTACCTGCGGACGTGATGCGCAGTGGAGTTTGAACCGACTACAGGTGGGGCGTATTTGACAGAATCTTCGTCAAATCGTATGATTGCAGGCGTGCGCCCCCGTGGTGGAATTGGTATACACAGCAGGTTGAGGGCCTGTGCCCTTCAGGGCATCTCCGTTCGAGTCGGAGCGGGGGCACCAGAGACGAGATGCGTGAGAAAACCACTCACACATCTCGTTTTTCGTTATGAAGACTTGGAGGCGTGCGGGAAGGCGGCCAGCCCCGGGTAGTGGGCGACGTCACCTAGCTCTTCGTCAATACGGAGAAGTTGATTGTATTTCGCGACGCGGTCGCTGCGCGCGGGGGCACCGGTCTTGATCTGCCCGGCATTGAAGGCAACAACGAGATCGGCAATGGTGTCGTCTTCGGTTTCGCCTGAGCGGTGGCTGACCACGGCTGCCCAACCGGCGCGCTTGCTCATCTCGATTGCGTCAATGCTTTCGGTCAAGGTGCCAATCTGGTTGACTTTGCAAAGCAGGGCGTTGCAGGCGCTTTCGTCGATTGCCCGCTCGATCCGGTTCACATTCGTCACGAGCAGATCGTCGCCAACCAGCTGCACTCGCTCGCCGATTCTGGCGTTTAGCTGCTTCCAACCTTCCCAGTCGTCTTCAGCCATCCCGTCTTCTATCGAAACAATTGGGAAGCGTGCGGTCCAATCTTCCCAGAGGTCGACCAGCTCATCACTCGACAACTCCTTGCCTTCGATTTCCAGTCTATAGCGGCCTGACTCCTCGACATAGAGTTCGCTGACGGCCGGGTCAAGAGCAATGTAAACTTCGTCGCCGGGCCGGTAACCTGCCTTCTCTGTTGCTTGCAGAATCACTTCAATCGCAGCCGCGTTGCCGCCCAGACTTGGAGCGAATCCACCTTCATCGCCGACGTTGGTTCCGAAGCCTGCTTCGTGAAGAACCTCTTTGAGAGCTTGATAGATTTCTGCACCCCAGCGTACGGCTTCGGCAAAAGTGGGCGCCGCTACCGGCATGATCATGAACTCCTGGAAATCGGTGCTGTTGACCGCATGTTTGCCTCCGTTGAGGATGTTCATCATCGGTACCGGCAGGGTCCTGGCGCTGACGCCTCCCAAATAACGATAGAGTGGCAGGCCCACTGCTGCGGAAGCAGCCTTTGCGACCGCCAAGCTGACACCGAGAATTGAATTTGCGCCCAGTCTTCCCTTGTTCTGCGTGCCATCCAATTCGACCATGCGCCTGTCGATCGCGGCCTGATCCAGGGCGTCCGCGCCTTCCAACGCTTCGGCCAGGATACCGTTTACATTTTCTACCGCCTTCAAAACACCTTTTCCACGATAGCGGGATCTGTCGCCGTCGCGCAGTTCGACGGCCTCGTGAAGGCCGGTACTTGCCCCGCTGGGAACTGCCGCACGGCCCGTGGCGCCACCGCTTAACTGTAACTCTACCTCGACGGTCGGGTTGCCCCGGCTGTCCAAAATTTGACGCCCAACGATTGTTTCAATGAAGGTCATCTCTCTGCCTTTGATTTGGTACACTGATATGACGTCTCAACAAGCGCTTGATTGGCTTGTTTTCAGCGACTTGGCGTCTATCGCATCCCTGTACGCCCGCACCCTTGTGAACAGATCTTTGTCTGCTTGACAAGGGTGTACTGCTGCTATACGATATTGCGTCGGCATCGATCTTGCAAGTTGAACGCTTGGCTGAACGTACGGGAAGGCCATCGAGATGACATTCATATATCTGGATCATTCGGCGACGACCCCGCTGCGTCCGGAAGTTGTGTCGGCGATGGAACCCTATTACGGCTCGACCGATCTCGCGCAGAGCGCAAAATTCGGCAACCCGTCCAGCATCCATCATGCTGGACGGGCTTCATATGCCGGGCTGAGCGATGCCCGGCGCACGCTTGCCGAAATTCTTGGCGCCGATAGCAACGAAATAGTCTTCACCGGATGCGGGAGCGAGAGCGACAATGCGGCGCTGCGCGGGATCGCGCTGGCCCGTCGTAAGAGGAGTGGCGCCAACCGCATCATCACGACCCCTATCGAACATCATGCAGTCCTGAATACTGCCGAGGACCTGCACGAGCTGTTCGGCTTCGAGGTGACTCTGCTGCCTGTTGATGGCGACGGCCTCGTGGAAGCGGATGACTTAGCGCAGTCAATCGGGGACGGCTCCGACGTTGCGTTGGTTAGCGTAATGTACGCCAACAATGAAATTGGCAGCATTCAGCCGATCAGCGAACTCGGGTCACTTTGCCGCGAACGCAATGTGCCCTTTCACACTGATGCCGTGCAGGCGGCAGGAAAGCTACAGTTGTGCGTGAAGGAGCTCAATGTGGATGCCCTTAGCGCCAGCGCCCACAAGTTCTATGGGCCAAAAGGCGTCGGCTTCCTCTACCTTCGACGCGGAACGCCATATCATCCTTTCCTGACCGGCGGCAGCCATGAAGGCAGGAGGCGAGCCGGAACGGAAAATGTGCCCGGGATTGTAGGTATGGCCGCGGCCCTGGCATTGTGCGAGGTTGAACGCGATTCTGAGATGGCGCGTTTGCGCTCACTACGAGATCGGATTATTGAGAATACGTTGGGATCGATAGAGGGGATCCGGTTAACCGGGAGCCCTTCACTGCGGCTGGACAATCACGCGAGTTTTGTTTTGCGGGATGTGGAGGCCGAGGGCATTCTGATCGGCCTGGATTTGGCGGGCATCGCGGCCAGCAGCGGCAGCGCCTGCACCAGTGCTCGCCAGCAGCCCAGCCACGTACTCGAGGCTATCGGCGTCCCTGCCGCTGAACTGGCCGGAGGTCTGCGGCTTAGTCTCGGCCTAAGCAACACGGGTGAGCAGATCGAAAAGTTCCTGGATGCATTGCCGCGAATCGTTGACCAGCATCGACAGGCCCCGCCTCCCGCTCTGTAGCATTGACAGGGGCCTCAACGTTCCCTGCCCGGTTCGCCCGAGCAGAAATCCGAACGCCGTCGATTTCGAATTTTATGCAAGTCCCACCTCAGGCGCAGTTTCAAAAATCGCCTCAGCCCTCCCATGACCTCAGGCTGCTTGGGCTTCTCAGCCTGGACTTGCCAGCGATCGTCAGCTTGCTTTTTGTTCTCGGCGCCCTAATCCCATCGGTGCTCGTTCTGACGCTTGGTTATTTGCCGGTAGGGTTCTTCAATACGGCGTTGGGGCGCGGCGACATGGACAGACTTGTGTTCGGGAGCGGAGAGACGATCCTGCTGTTAACTGCGGCTGGTGCTGTCATATTTCTGGCTGGGCCAACTTTCTTCTGGCGGGTCCACCATTTCCGCCGGATATTACGGTACACAACGTTGGTCCAGGGGCAGGTCACGCGCCTGAACGTAAGTTTACTTGAGTTCCGCGTTGACTATGTGTTTCGGTTTCAGCAGAGAGTTTTCTCAAGCCATAATTCGATACGGCGAAATCACCGTCGAGAGCGGCGGGGCAGCCTGAGGCCGGGCCAGAACATCACCGCGCTGGTTGACAACTTTCAGCCTGAGGCATCGATAGTGCTGGAACTATACACAGACGTCGGCAGCCTCCGATCAGAGCAACGATGACCGATTGACGCCAGGGACATCTCTGGCAAGCCAGCTGTATCATGTAACGCCAACTGCTTGAAAGCCTTGCGCGATCGACGATGCGCGCATTGCACTCCTATTGCGCTATACTTTGTAAAGCATGGACCTTGACTGGACATACAAGCCGCGCCGCCGACGTCGTAACGGGTGTTTCGTTTGGAGCGGTTTGGCAGTGCTTCTGGCCGTCTATCTGTTCATTCAACGCCCGGACTGGCTCGTGAGGCAGCCGCCGCCGCCGCTGACGACGCCAACGCCAAGCGCGCTATTTTGGCAGACAAAGGCGGAAGCGCACATTGCCGCCGGCAACTTCGCAGAGGCGGAAGCTGCTCTTGAGCGAATGGCAGAACTTGAGCCGGAGAACGCCTATCCGTTGGTCGTGCTGGCAGAGCTGAACATGATGGATCGGAAGATTGAGCAGGCTTTCGAACTGTCGCAACAGGCAATTCGGGTCGATCCTGAGAATGTTGCCGCGCTGACGGTCCACGCGCGTGCCCTGGATTGGCTGGGCCGCTACGATTCTGCCAGCGATTTCGCATTCGAGGCCCTGGACCTGGCGCCGGACAACCCGGAAGTGTTGGCCGTCTTGGGCGAAATCTATACCGACGTGGGCAATTGGGCCTTAGCGCGGGAGTATCTGGACGAGGCCCTGGCAATCGATTCCAAGAATGTTTTAGCCCGGCGCAACTACGGTTACTTATATGAAGTACAGCGAGACTTCGAACGTGCGATCGAAGAGTATAGCAGCGCCATAGAGCTGGCGCCCCAGCGGCCCGACCTTTACATCGAAAGAGGAAGGCAGTTCCAACATCTTGAAGACTGGGAGGCAGCGATTGCGAGTTACGCTCAGGCTGCGGAGGTAAGCGAAAGCAGTTTTGCGTTGGATGCGCTCGGATGGGCCCTTTTCCTCAGCGGCGACCACTTGCAGGCACTGCGAATTTCGCGACGCGCGGCCGAGTTGGACCCACAAAATGGCATTGTGCTGGCTCACCTGGCCATGGCCTACTACGCCCGGCTCAACTTCGAGAGCGCGGCGGAAACGATGGAGAAAGCCTTGACCTTCATGGATGAGGACGAAGTCAACGCCCAGTTCACCCTGACTTTGGGGCTATCCCACATTTACAAGAAGCCGCAGGAGTGCGATCGTGCACTCCCTTGGCTGCATAAAACGCTTGAGTTTGCGCCGGGATTGCCCGCTGCCTATCATGGCCTTCGCAGGTGTGGCGCCAGTGCGTAAGATGGACGAAAGGGTCCTGGTTTTGCAGCGCGGCGTTTCGTTGTTGCGAGTCGGATTTTGAGAGACATTCTTTCGATCCCTACTGTCACCTGACATGTCAAACAACCGCGCCCGTCTGAAGTCCTCTCTGCCTCGCCCCACAATTGCAGCACCGACACGCGATAACGAAGAGCGCCCGCCCGCCGGCTCACAGCAGGCCGACTCGCCCTTACGCCCACCCCCTCCGGGGGAGCGCGGCGCCTTGATCCGAGAGAGGGTCGCAACGCGCACCGTGGCTTCCAAGCGCCGGTTGCAGCGTTCTGGCAGGCCTTTGAAGGTGTTGCAGCAACCTATACAAGCTGGGATGCGCAAGGTTTTCGACCTGCGCCGCCTTCTGTTCGTTGTGGGCGTTACCTTGATCGTTCTGCTCTTGCCGACGCCGGCGGGATTGAGCTTGGAAGGGCATAAAGCGGTTGCTCTTTTCGTCTTTTCCGGTCTGATCCTGGCACTGGAGCCGGCACCTCTGCCTATTGTGGCGTTGCTGGTGCCGATCGTGCAGATTGCCTTAGGGGTTGATGACGCCGGCGGCGCGTTCGAGCCGTTCGGAACGCCGGTCGTCTTCCTCATCATGGGAAGCCTGTTTCTCGCTGAAGCATTGCGCAAACACGGTCTCACTCGTCGGCTGGCTCTACATGCGATCGTGGGCAGCAGGGGGCGCTTCGGCCCGCTACTCCTAGCTCTTATGGGCATAACGGGCGGGTTGAGTATGTTCGTGCTCAACACGGCGACGGCTGCCGTTCTGATACCTGTCGCCATAACGATTGCGCAGCAGGTCCCCCGACCGGAGGATGGGAGGAAGGCGCTGGCGGTCCTGATCCTGGCCATCGGCTACAGCTCGAGCATCGGAGCAATCGCCACAATCATGGGCAGCGGCGAAAATGCCATTGCCAGCGGCCTGTTGCAGCAGCTGTACGGATTCGGCTTTATCGACTGGATGAAGTATGGCCTGCCGGTGGCGCTGCTGCTGATTCCACTTGCCTGGCTGCTGCTGCCGCGGCTATTCGCCTTGCCGAAACTGACGATCGACATCGAACCGGCGCGTCGGGAGATCGAAAGGCTGGGGAGGCTTTCCGGACCGGAACGAGAGATCATTGCCGTGCTACTCATTTCGGTGACCCTGTGGGTGGCAGGTGGCTACATCGAACACCTGCTGAATTTGCCAACCACGATATTGAGCAGCGCGGTAATCGCCATCGGGGCGGTTGCCGTCCTCTCGGTCGAGAAGATCGTAGATTGGAGCGACTTGAAGGGCGTGAACTGGGGCGTCTTTTTCGTTATCGGCGCCGGGCTGACGCTGGGAGATGCCCTGGAAAAGACCGGCGCCAGCGCCTGGTTCGCCGGTCTGATGGCACCGACTTTTGAAGGACTGCCATTCGTTCTCGTACTTGGCGGCCTGGTCTTGCTGGCCTTTTGCATTACGCAGTTCATGAACAATGTGCCGTTGGGCGCAATTCTGGCGCCGGTATTGATTACGCTGGGCCAAGCCTCTGGGATCGATCCCTTGCGCCTGGTGATCCCGACGATATTCGCGGTCGCGCTTGCTTTCGCCCTGCCGAGCGGTTCGGCGCGGATGATATTGATCGCGGTGACCGGCGTAGTAAACAGGCGTGAGATGTTGCGCGTCGGCCTCATCACCGGGCTGGCGTGCGCAGGGGTGATATTTCTGTATTTCTATACTCTCAGCCAGTTCGGCTTGATCTGAACGGAGACATCAGGGTGGTTATCCGGAGGCGACTGATGGCTGCTTCGATCAGCGGCGAACCATTTGCGAATACAGAGTCCAAGAGGTGAGACAATGCGAGTCTGGCTAATAGGCGCCGGTAACATCGGCAGCGTCGCCCTGCGCCAACTGCAGAAGAGTTCGTCGGTGGAAATCTTTGTCAGCGACCCGTCCGACCAGCCTGAGGCGGTGCGCGAGGGTCTGATTGAGCGCGTCGACCTGGTGGAGAATATTACGCCTGTCAACGTCAACGAGATTGCTCGGCGTGTGCGGCCCGATCTGATTCTGTTGTCACCTGGAATCGGTGAACAGGGCTTCGGGGCGATTGAGGGCAGCAAGGCCCTGTCGGAGGCGCTCAACTACGAGACTATTATCGCGAGCGAGTATCCCTGCCTGATCCTGTCACTGTCGAATCAAAGTTGAATGGTAGTTCTGATTGAAGTTTGTTGCTTTCGGGCGCAGTTTTCACGCGGTGGATCATGACGGAAGAGAATCCGAGCATCCTGCACAATCTGGGAGTTTACAGATTGCGGGGATTCAGCGGGCGAAGCGCTGAACTAAGTACGTTATGTCAGTGGCTGCTCGAAACCCACGAACAGCCTGCTCTTGCGATCAGTGGAGGGCAGGGCAACGGAAAGAGCACGATCGCGACCGCGGCCGCCTGGAAGACGATTCATCAGTTCCCCGACGGAATCATCTGGGTGGGGGCCGCGGGCGGGGACAGGTTTCGCATGTACGACATCGTGCGAACGTTGGACACTGTGCTCGGTACGACTTTGACGAGGGTAAGTGAGGACCGGTGGGGCATTGGCATTCTGGAGCAGCTTTACCGCCGCCGCCGACTGCTTATTCTGGACGAGCTTTCGGGCGCAACCGACGGCGAGATCCAGACGTTGGCCGACATAATCGGGCATCTGCAAGACTCCGGCGGCCAATCTCACATTTTGCTGATCGATCGCGACATTCATCCTGAGTTTGGCGAATTGGTGGGCGATAGGCACCTGCCATTGGGGGGCCTGTCGCTGGCTGAGACGGTTGGCTTTGTACACACGCGGGCGCCGGAGCGCGTTCGGGATACCGCTCTACGCAATATCGAAAGCCTGTATAAGCGCACCGGTGGCAGACCTCTGAGTATGCGGCTGGCGCTGGGTTTGCTGGTTGACATTGGGCTATGGAGCGAGCTCGACCAGCTTCTTGACGAACTGCCTGCGACCGACGGCGCGGTCGAGATGCCGAGCATCGCGGCCTTTGCAGTAGAAAACTTCGCCGCCTTTTGGCCGGAGGCAGGCCTGATTTTGGACAGAATGGTCAGTGCGGCAGGGGGCGCAACCTATCAGGCCTTGACTGAGCTGTTTACGGTTGGCATGGGCACCGAAGCCGAAAAGCGCCAGACGTTTGAGGCGCTGGTGGAGCGTGCGCTAGTCGAGGTGGACATTTACAACCGCCGCATTGTCGTGCAGCCTGTCGTACGCCGCCATCTTGTCGAAGGCGCGACGATGCTAGGTGAGGACTGGTACCGTCAGCACTCGCGCTACTATTTGCAATTTGCTCAACGGTACCAGGAGTTGCCGATTCAGCGATGGCAGGAGATCGACCCATTTTGGGGCAATATTCATTGGGGCGCGGATTGGGCCACGGACCGGGTGGAACGACTTTTCGGGCGATCTGTTGAGGAGCTGATCAGCGAGCCATTGGAGAACGTGGGCCTGCCCGATATGCCGATCAACTTCCTGGAAGTGCAGGGCGACCTCAAGCTGATGCGAGACTACGCGCTGGCGCTCGCTCACTACGCCTTTTGGCGCCACCCTCCCGGCATCTGGCGCTGGCTCTGCGGGGGCGGCGTGGCAGCGATTGCGCTCGGCGATGTCGACGATTTTGGATTAATGCTGGCAAACATAGGGCGTCAACGATTCTTCAATGGCGAAGTCATGGAAGCGATCGAATGGTTGCAGCGGGCGCTGCGGATATTCGACGAACGGGACATGCTGATGGCTATGGCCTACGGGCATACCGACTTGGGCACGTCGTTCCGCGTATTGGAAGAGCCGCGTCAGGCGCTGGATCACTTCTGGTTGGCTTTCGAGGCGGCGGCCCAGCTAGGCGATCCCCGCTCTCTGGTGCCGGCTTACATGAACCTAGGCAGTGCATATCTCAGTCTGAACAACTATGAGCGCGCGGTCGAGCACCATCGCAAGGCGCTGCGGGTGGCGCTTCGCCTGGGCGATGAGCAGCTCGTAGCCAGCGCGCATAACAACCTGGGGCTGGCGATGGAAGGGATGGCGATGTACGCCGAGGCGCAACGGGCATACGAGTCCGCGTTGACAGTCTTCCAGCGCAACCGCGACGATGCGGGCATCAGCACCTGTTACAACAACCTTGGCTCGGTGAGCTACGCCAGAAACGAGTTCGCCGCCGCGCTGGGCTGGTACGAAAGGGACCTGGAGCTTTCGGACCGCCGGGGTGCATGGATGGACAATGCGGCCACGCTCCACAACCTGGGTCACGTTGCGCTTGAGCAGGGCAACTACGAGCAGGCGACGGCATACTTTGCACGAAGCCGGGAGCTGTATGCTGCCTTTCAACTGCAGGAGTACGTTGCCGAGGAGGACGAAATGATGACCTACGTAAACGCTGTATCCTCGCCGGGCCGAGACTAACGCTAACAAAACGCTTACATTTTCAAACGATATGAATCTTGTCATGCGACAGGAACTATGCTACACTTTCTGATGGTTTAGCACTCAGGGCGTTTGAGTGCCAATCAGCCCTGAACATGCCGAACTGTCCTTGCGTCGCAGCGTGCAGCGCGGGCCACGCCGGGACGGTAGGTTAAAGTCGAACCGATAAACCCGCGTCTTATTGGCGGGCAGGCCAAATTTCAACGTTTACCATTCAGGAAGAGTCGCAACGCAAGGAGGAATGTCGCATGAATCTCAAGCCGCTTGGTGACCGGCTGGTAGTCCAGCCTCTGGAAGGGGATGAGCAGACTTCCACGGGTATCTATTTGCCGGAAACTGCCAAAGAGAAGCCCCAGCAGGGCGAGGTGGTCGCTGCGGGTCCCGGCGCCCGGGACGAAGGTGGGAAACGCATCGACATGGAGGTCTCCGTCGGTGACATCGTTCTGTACGCGAAGTATTCCGGCACCAACATCAAGCTGGAGACGACCGAATATCTTATTCTCAAGGAATCCGATGTTCTGGCGCTGGTTGGAAGCTAAACGTCCTTACATTCGAAATTGAGAGGGTTCAGATTCCCCGCCACAGTAGAGCGGGACAAACCGGAGGAGATAGACTTCAATGGCAAAGCAACTTGTGTTTGAAGAGGAAGCCCGCCGCAGCCTAAAGCAGGGCATCGACGCCTTGGCGGATGCGGTAAAGACCACGCTTGGCCCCAAGGGCCGCAATGTGGCGCTCGACAAGAAGTGGGGCAGCCCGACCGTCACTCACGACGGCGTCACGGTCGCCAAAGAGATTGAACTTGAAGACCCGTTCCAGAACATGGGCGCGCAGCTGCTCAAGGAAGCGGCAACGAAGACAAATGACGTCGCCGGCGACGGGACGACGACCGCCACCGTGCTGGCGCAGTCGATTGTAAACGAGGGCCTGAAGAACGTTACCGCCGGCGCTAACCCGATGCTGCTCAAGAGAGGCATCGAGGCCAGCTCCGATGCGATTGTCGCCGCGCTCAAGGAAATGGCGACACCCGTGGCCGGCCAGGAAGAGATTGCCCAGGTCGCCAGCAACTCCGCGGCCGACACGCAGATTGGCGATCTGATCGCCGAAGTGATGGCCAGGGTCGGCAAGGACGGCGTCATCACGGTCGAGGAAAGCAAGGGTCTGCAGTTCGAGACCGAGTACGTCGAGGGTATGCAGCTGGACCGCGGCTACCTCAGCCCCTACTTTGTGACCAACAATGAGCGGATGGAGGCGGAACTCGACGCGCCTTATCTTCTGATCACGGACAAGAAGATCAGCAGCGCGCAGGACATCGTTCCCCTGCTTGAGAAGCTGGTCCAGGTCGGCAAGCGCGAGCTGATCGTGATTGCCGAGGACGTGGACGGTGAGGCGCTGGCCACGCTGGTGCTGAACAAGCTGCGCGGCATGTTCAACGCGATGGCGATCAAGGCGCCCGGTTTCGGCGACCGCCGCAAGGCGATGCTGCGCGACATTGCCATTCTTACCGGCGGGCAGATCCTGTCGGAAGAGGTTGGCCGCACGCTGGAAAGCGCGCAGCTGGAGGACCTGGGCCAGGCCGACAAGGTGATCAGCACGAAAGACGCCACCACGATTGTGGGCGGCCACGGCACCTCCGAAGAGATTCAGGGACGGATCGAGGAGATTCGAGCCGAGATCGACACGAGCACGAGCGACTACGACCGCGAGAAGCTGCAGGAGCGGTTGGCGAAGCTGGCCGGCGGCGTTGCCATTCTGCGCGTCGGCGCGGCGACTGAGACCGAGCTCAAGTACCGCAAGACCCGCGTCGAGGACGCGCTGAGCGCCACGCGCGCCGCGGTCGAAGAGGGCGTTGTGCCCGGCGGCGGCGTTGCTCTGATCAACTCGGTCGCTGCGCTGAACAGTCTGGACATGGACGATGCCGACGCGGCGACCGGCGCCCGCATTCTGAGGCGAGCGCTCGAGGAGCCGATGCGCATGATTGCCAGCAACGCCGGTCTGGACGGCGCGGTTGTGATCGAGAAGGTGCGCGGTCTGCACGAAGGCGGCCAGGCCAACACGGGCTATGACGTGATTCAGAACGACTACGTCAACATGATGGATGCCGGTCTGTCCGACCCGGTGAAGGTGACGCGCAGCGCGGTCGAGAACGCGAGTTCGATTGCAGCGATGATCCTGACGACTGCGGCGCTGGTGACGGATATTCCTGAGGAAGAGAAGCCGATGCCAGCCGGCGATCCCGGCATGGGCGGGATGATGTAAGTTCGGTTGGTTGGCGGAAGTGAATTGAGTTGAAATGGGCGCCGGGGATAATCCATCCCCGGCGTTTTCTTTACACTGTGGAAAGGAATCTAGCCGGCGACTGCCGATGAGCCGTGTTCCCACACTTCTCCACTTGGTCCGGTGGTCTTACTATGCGAGGTTTTGGCCTCTTCCAGCAAAGGCGAAATCAAAGACTGCCGCTCTCCATAATTGGCTTGGATTTCGAACCCGCTTATGCCACATAACTACCCAGCGGTCGTTAGGGCTTCTGATGCGCGGACCCAGCAAACTTGAACACCGCCTTTTGGGAGACAAAATCTTGGGGGACGGTCTGTATTCAGAAATGGTTGAATGTAGGACTTCGACCCATAATTCTGGCTAATGTTTGCCTTTATGGATGTAGTGAGCAATACCCGCCGCCAGCGCATGTGCGGCATAGGGCGCGCCCATCCACCATGACCTCGCGCTCGTTGATGATCTCCTCGCCGCAGATATTGCACTTGGCGCGGGCGGCGGCGCGGCTTACGATGGCGGCGACGGGTTGCGCGAGTTTGACTCGCTGGAGTGAGAGCAGCTCTTTGTCGGGCATGCGCTGGTAGCCGTGGAGCATGGCGAAGTAGCGGCGCGTCTGCTCGGGGGCGTAGCGGTGCGCCTTTTCGCGCACGTCGAGCTGCGGGGCGACGCGCAGTGCCTGCTCTGTCTTCACGTCGATGAATGTGGCCGCGATCTTGCCGTAGTCCTCCACCCGCAGGGTGCGGCCACCGACCGACACGCCAGTCACGGCCTCGACGCCGTCGACGAAGCAGCCGTCGGTTTCGACGATCACCAGCAGCCTTTTGTCGGTGCGAGGCACTTCCAGCTCCAGGGCCCTGGCGCCTGCGATGGCGGCGCGTGCACCTAGCACCTGGCGCGGGCATAGATGCTTGTGGCGGGAGGAAGCGAGATCCAGCGCCTCTTGCAACTTCGGCGCAATCTCCAGTTCTTCTATGACAGGTGGCGTGGCCATCGCGGCATCTCCTCGCGTGAGGCGCCCAGGCGGAGGTCGGCTCGATCCGGCCGGCCGGAGGAAATTTGCAAACATAGGCGCGTGGCACCATTATACCACTCTCGGGTCAAAGCGAAGTTCTATTGCAGGGAGATCGAAGGGCAATCGCATCTGAACCTGGACGCAAAAATGTCCCACGAAGGGCACCCACAAGGGGCGCCTCTACCAATTGCCAATCGTTTTCGGCCAAGAAACCGAACTCCAGAAGGACGGCCCCTGCAATGAAATTCACTGTTTCCGGCAGTTTTTTCGGAGTTGGGCTTGAATCAGGTAGTGTCGCCGGTCTCGGCCCAGTTCGATGCAATCGCCCTGGCCTCTGCAGTGAGATCGTGGGGTAAAAGGACAGTTTCAGCCGACGCGAAGGGGGCGGCCCCGTGCCGGAAGCTCGGCGGCTGTGTTAGAATACGGCCATGATGGACAAGGCAACTTTGCGTAAGGAAGACAAATCTCCATCCGAGACGACGGTCGTTGTCGCGTTGAGCGGGGGCGTCGATAGCTCGGTCGCGGCCGCTCTGCTGACGGCACAGGGGTATCGCTGTATCGGCGTGATGATGCGCCTGTGGGCGGAGGTGTCGAGCGGGGAAGGCTCGGGAAACAAGTGCTGCGACGAAGAGAGCGTGGACGATGCCCGCCGCGTGGCCGATCGATTGGGCATGCCTTTCTATCTGATCAATGTCGAGGAGCCATTCAAGGAGAAGGTGGTCGACCTCTTCATCGATGGCTATAGCGCGGGGCTAACGCCCAACCCATGTTTGGCCTGCAACCGGCACATTCGCTTCGACTATCTGCTCAACTACGCCCGCCGACTGGGCGCGGACTTTTTGGCAACCGGCCACTATGCCCGCCTGCGACGGCAGGTGGACGGCAGCGTACACTTGCTGCGAGGGATAGACGCACACAAGGATCAGTCCTATGTGTTGAGCATGCTGGGCCCGGCGGAACTGAACGACCTGCTCTTCCCCGTTGGGGACTACACGAAAGATGAGGTGCGGCGGATGGCTTCTGCCCGCGACTTGCCGGTCCACAGCAAACACGATTCGATGGACCTCTGTTTCGTGGTTGATGACGACTACCGTCGATTCTTGCGGTCGTGGGCGCCCGACGCTATGACACCGGGCGCGATCGTCGATCTGAGCGGAAGGGTGCTGGGTAGGCACAATGGGCTGCCGAACTACACGGTCGGGCAGCGCAAGGGGCTGGGCCTTAGCGGGATGTCCGCGCCCCTCTATGTGGCCGACCTGGACCATGAACGCAACGAGCTGGTTGTAGGCCCGGCCGAGGCGGTGGGCAGGACGGAGATGATTGTGGAAGGGGTCAACTGGACGTTGGACAGGCCAGTTGGGGCGGGAAGCCGCGTGCAGTGCCAGATCCGCTACACGGGCCTTCCGATTGATTGTCGGATTTCGCCGCTGGAGGGCGGATGCGTGCGCGTTCTGTTCGGGACACCTGTGAACGGGATCAGCCCCGGCCAGGGCGCCGTCTTTTACGACGGCGAGCAGTGCCTGGGCGGCGGACTGATCGCTGACAGAGGAAGTGACAAAGTGACAATTGGAGGCGTGCCGGCTGTGGGTCAGCAGTTTTATTCGGGGAAGTAGAGTCAGAGGAGTTCTATTGGTTCTCGGTGCACCGCTCATGTCACTCTCGCTCAATCCGTCAATCCTGCTGGCAACCCTTATGGCAGCGGGCCTCGCAAGCGTTTTCCACCTGTGGACGGGACGCTCTTTGCGCGATCTGCTGCTGTTTCTGTTTGCGGCCGCGACCGGGTTCGGGTTGGGGCAGTGGGCCGGAATATCCTTGCAGTGGGGGATTTTACGGGTAGGCGAGTTATTCCTTTTGGAGGCGACGGTTGCATCCGTGTTTGCCCTCTTTGTTGTCAGGATCCTGATAGATCAGCCGGCATGAGTGTGCGGGCCGGCTCGATTGCGGTCCAGCCGCATTGGCAAGTGTCAGTTCGGCCTTTTGAGAAGGAGACCGTTTTGGTCAGCGCCACAGTTCGGGACATCGCGATAATTCTCGTCGCCATAGAGATTCTGGTCATGAACGCGCTGTTGATCGTGCTCGTCTGGCAGGTATGGCGCCTTATCAAGATGATCAGGGCCGAGTTAAAGCCGGTAATCAAAGACGGCCAGGAAACGGTCGGCACGGTGAAAGGCTCGGCGGAATTTGTCAGCGAAAGCTTCATCAGCCCTCTCATTTCCGCCAGCAGCAGGCTGGCCGGGATTCGCCGATCTGCGCAGGTCATTAAGTCGGAACTGGAGGGTTCGATGGGAGCGGTGGCGCCGTCCCAACGGCGTTCAGGAGCCGCTGATGGAGACAATTTGCAACCTGAGCCGGAGGACCCGCCTTCGGCGTCCTGATGAGAAGATGGCCGGCTTCCTCGCTGGAACTCGTGTCCTACTGCTACTTCCGCCCGTAGCGGGGCCGGCTCAACGGTCTCCCGCAGCCTGATTTTAGAGTTGCCAGAGTACAGCAGCAGGTCGGTTGTCAGATTGAACTTGACGAACCGGCGGGGTCTTTTTCATGTAATGCGGCCAGCTGCAGGGAGCCAGGTATTATGAGGCAACCGAAACACAGGGGAAGGGATATCCAAGGCAGAGCATGAACTACTGGCAGACCGACCTGGTTCGATTGAGAGACATAGAGCCGGAGGACGGGGAGACTTTCTGGCGGTGGAACCAGGACAGCGAGATGGCCCGCGATCTGGATTTCGTATGGCCGCCGGTTTCGGTCGCACAGGTGCGCAGGTGGGCGGCATCAGCGGCGGAAAAGAAGCTGGAAGGCGACAGCTTCCATTGGGTCGTCGAAAACAGCGAGGGTATGCAGGTCGGCTTTATCCACACGCACAACTGCCATCCTCGCAGCGGCGTTTTCAAGTATGGAGTTGGCGTAGAGGCTTGCCACCGGCGCAAAGGCTATGCCGCGGCCGCGATCCTGCTCGTGCTGCGATACTATTTTCGGGAGTTACGCTACCAGAAGGTAAACATTCAGATGCATAGCGAGAACGAGGCCTCGCGTGCGCTGCATGAGCGACTTGGATTTGTGCGTGAGGGCACGATACGGCGAACGGTTTTCACGCGGGGCCGTTATCTGGACGAGTTCTGCTACGGTTTGACGATCGAGGAGTGGGAGCAGCGCTACGGAGTGGCCGGGCAATGACTGTGTCCCTCTGCGCGACGCGCGTTGACGCTGGAGCCGCCGACTGGCCAGCACGGCTGCGGGAGATGCGGCGCCAGTTGGGGGACCGGCCTACACTTCTGCCTCACCATTTTCTGGAGGTTGTTCTTCCTAAGATTGGTGG
This sequence comes from uncultured Caldilineaceae bacterium, assembly GCA_951813625.1. Classification (GTDB taxonomy): domain Bacteria; phylum Chloroflexota; class Anaerolineae; order Caldilineales; family Caldilineaceae; genus Bin5. The sequence continues at coordinate 89,348 of CATOTS010000001.1, forward strand.
TTCTCTCTTCGCCTTGAAGGACAGCGGGGCGGACAAAGGGTCGGCGAATAAGGGCTACGCCTTCTTGCTGCCGCGCGACGTCAGTTCCGACGGTGCGGTCTTCACGCTTCGCTTCGAGCGCGCGGGCGGAACGCCGGTTGCAGGCGCGGAAGAGATCAGCGAGGTGGTGGATAGGGCTCTTCCGCCAGGCGACAGGACTGTCTTTTACCGGCCCGAAGCAGCCCGACATTTCAATCCGACGCACGAAATCATCGAAGGCATTGACTGCGGTCGTCCTGAAGCGGCGGAGGCGGCCGTTATCCGAACGATGCAGCAATCGATTTGGCACAGCCCCCCGGAGGGGCTGTACCCCAGTGATCTGCACTGTGACGAGGCTGGCACGGGCTGCTCTCTGGTGGCCAGGGTGGACGGAGCGCTGGCCGGCTTCCTGTTGGGGTTCTACAGCTTTGGCCGCGGTCAGTCAGAAGGCTGTAAGGAAACTGGCGGCCGGGTACTGCAGCTGGAGTCTCAGTTGCTGGCCGTCGCCCCGGAATTACGCGGACGCGGAATCGGGCAGGCGCTCAAGCTTCTTCAGGCGCGCCACGCCCTTGCGGCGGGAATCGAAAGGATCAGCTGGACGGCGGACCCACTGCTCTTCGCCAACGCGCTTCTCAACTTTACGCGATTGGGCGCAGTCGCCTGGGAATTCCAACCCAACCTCTATCCGTTTCGGAACGAGTTGAACCGCGTTCCGGCGTCGCGTTTCAATTTGCTGTGGCCGCTTCGCTCGAGAAGGGCGCAGATGGCGCTTACGGGCGCGGGCCAGACCGGCCCGCGGGAAGTCGGAGCGGATCCTGAACTGACAGTTGTCAACCGGGCGGACGGTTCGCCGGATTTCGATGCCGCCTCTTTCGGCGTCGCCATTGAGATTCCAGCAGATTGGGTTGCTCTGCAGCGGGCTGACCGAACGGCTGCGTTGCGGTGGCGGGACGTCACGAATCGGCTTCTGGACCGCTACTTGGGTTTGAAGCCAGGAAGGTATGTCATCGTCGATACGGGAGTCTGCGCGTCGAGGCGGTATCTGATCGGCGAACGTGTGGATGACAGGCTGCTGGAGGAAAGAATCGGGAGGACGGGCTGAGACCGCGTCCTGCCGGCGTCGACACTGGTCAAATTTCAGATCGCGATCGGATTGTGGACGTCTAAACTAGCAGGCTGTCGATCTCCTCGACATGGCGCGTGCTGCGGGCTTGCACGGTGGTGCGCTTGCGAAGGAGGCGCGGCAGCCCGAGAAGGCCCGCCACCTGTCCGCGTAATCTGTCGCGTGCCGCACGGCCCCGAATATTACGCAGTGCGTCGGCGGCAATCGAGAGTTGCGCGGTGACAATCTGCTGCGCATGACGCAGAAGAAGCGGGGTCGGCATGTTCTTTGCCAGGGTCCAAAGAGTATTGCGGCCCACGTAGAAGCTGCTCAGGCCGTCGCCTCCGCTTGCGCCCAATTTGTGATAAACACGCGCCCTGGGGGCGAAAACGGTGTGCCAGCCCATGAGTTGCGCACGAAACGAGAAGTCAGCATCCTCGAGATACATCCAGTAGTCCTCGTCGAAGCCCTCAAGCGCCTCCCAAAGTTCGCGGCGCACTGCCATGGCGCCGCCGCAGCCGCCGAACACTTCTTGCGAGCCGTCAAACTGGCCGCTGTCGATGGTCCAGACGCCGCGATTGCGGGGGATGCCGTCCCGCCCCATAATATCGCCGGCGGTGTGGATTCGATCGCGTTCATCGAAGAGCAGCAGTTTCGCGGCCACGATTCCCGCACGGGGATGGGCGCAGACGGTCTTAGCCAGTTCAGCCAGGAAGGCGGGGTCCGGTTGCGTATCGTTATTGAGCAGAACGATTATCCTGCCCAATGCGGCACTGGCGGACCCGTTTATCGATGCGACGAAGCCGCGGTTTTCCCGGCTCGCCAGTATCCGGGTCTGGGGCGCGTTTTTCTCTACCCAAGCAACGGAGTCATCGCGGCTGGCGTCGTCTGCCAGGATAACCTCGAAATCGGTGAATGTCTGCGCTTCCAATCCTGCAAAGAGATCGGGAAGATGACGGCCGCCGTTAAAGTTGGGAATGATGACTGAAAAGAAGGGCGGCGGACTTGCCTCTTCCACAAACGGGTTAGATTCGTACATTTGGGTTCCTTCGTTCATCGTGAGCCCTGGATCACATGCTGAATTCGGTCCGTACATAGTCCGCCAGGGCCTCGCGCCAGTTACGAAGATTGATGCCCAGTGCCGCGCCGGCCTGATTGATCAGAACTGCGTGCGGGGGCGGCATTGTCGGCCGCGGCCACTCGTGTGCGGCAATGGGAGTGACTGGCAACGACTGGCGCCCTGTCAGGCGCATTAGCTCCACGGCCCATTCGTAACGGCTGGCGCAACCGTCGTTGGTTAAATGGTAAATGCCAAAGCGCCGCTTTTCGATCAACTGGGCGATCGCCGCAGCCACATCCGGCGCGTGGGTCGGATTTCCGAACTCGTCGCTGACTACACGCAGCGAACCCAACCGGTCCGCGGCAGCGCTTATTTTGGCAGGAAAGTTGTTGCCGCCCGGCGCGTAGAGCCAGGCCACCCTGACGATATAGAGGCGATCCAAAACCGCTGTTATTGCATGTTCTCCCGCGGCCTTGCTGCGGGCGTAAGTGCTTCCGGGCGAGATCTGTTCGTACTCGCGATAATAGCGTCCGGCTTCACCCGAGAACACTTCATTGGTGCTGACCTGCACAAACTCAGCGCCGCAGCGGGCGCATCCTTCGGCCAGGTATTTGGGGCCGAGCGCGTTGACGGCAAACGCGTCTTCGGGGGCTTCCTCGGCGCCGTCAACATCGGTCCAGGCTGCGGCGTTGATGACCACGTCGGGGCCAGCTTCCGCTACGGCATCGGCGATGGCCGGGTCAGCGATATCACGGTCGGGGCGAGTCCAACATGTCAGCCTGTCTGCAGAAGCGAACTGCGTGACAAGGGCATGCCCGAGTTGTCCATTTGCTCCGGTGATGAGGATGTGAGGCATCTAAATTCTTGCGCATCCCCGGCCGCTACGGAGTGGCCTGTAGTGCGGTCATCGTCTGCGAGTCCGCTTCAGTATACCCGACCTTCCAGATTGTTTGGCAATTGCTAAGTCGCGTCTAGCCAGGGGCCAACAAGATTGCACTGATTTGCGCTATGGAAGGCTTCTCCAGTCTCGCAGTTTTCCGGTAGATGATGATGGGAAAAGCACTTTGCAAAACTCAGTCGGCGTTGTCGTCTTGTTCCAAGAGGGGCACGACCAGCTCCGGCAGGCGAGTGTGCAAGGGGAAGAGATCGTTATACCCTACATGCCCGCCGTACTTCAAGATGTGTACTTGAAGCAACGGATGGAAAGGCAGTGCGGTAATGTCGCCGGGCGGGATGATTGGGTCATTGACGGCGGAGAGGATCGACAAGGGGACGGACAGTTCGGCGATGTCGCTGGGCCGAACACTGTAAGCGTTCAGGTATTCGTCTACATTGTTGAACCGATCTGACTGCTTGATCAACCAGTCGGTCATCTCCCGAATCGTGGGGATCGATTCCAGGGATGCAAAGTCGTACAGGTCGGGAAAGAGAAGCTGTTTCTTTCGCAGGGACTTTAGCCAGCAGTTGCGAAAATAGGTCCGCAGGAACGCGTGTCGATCGAGAAGCGTGCAAGTGCGCTGGGGGTTTAGCGCTGGATTGACAGCGATTGCCCGGCGCAGATTGGGAATCGGGTCGCGTGCGTTACGCAGAGCCATGCGCACGACGAAATTGGCGCCAAGCGACGCGCCGATGAGAAAAAAGGGCCGTCTCGCGGCCAAAAGGCCGACCTGTTGCACGGCGGCGTGGACCTCCTGAATCAAGGTCGCGTAGAAGATGCCTTTATTCAGGTGATGCGTCGACCCGTGATCGCGCATATTCAGGCGCAGTACGTCGTAGCCGGCGCGAACGAGCGCGCTGCCCATTGAGAGATTGTATGCCGAATGGCTGTCGCCTTCCCAGCCGTGCAGCAACATTACCAACCCGCGCGACACGCCGGCGCTGCCCGGGCCACGACGTCCCGGCGTATGAAAGCCAAGCAGGCGCACCGAGCGGCCAGGATCGAACCCGGTGTAATCGGGACCGGCGTCCAGAAGGATCATCTGCTCGCCTTTCGTTACGAGGTGGGCGTCAGATGGTATATGGCGGCTCAGAATGGTCTGCACATTGCCGTTGCGCAAGAAAAAGTGGGGCCGGTAGTTGCCGACCGGATCATGCGGTCGCGTATTTGCCTGAGTTGCTGTTCTATTCATCTATTCACTTTGCCTTTATTGGCGGGCACCATCCCCTTGAATATCAGTTCGTTCAAGGTTGAGGGGCGCACTTTGCGGCCCGGAACGGCAGATTTTTTCGCTACTTTCGGACTCTTTGCACAATGCACAACTTTGAGCTACAATTCTATGATATTATTCCCGGATGGCTGCGGAGGTCAGTTGGAATGATTCCCGTAGCCGGGCAGGCGATGGCCACACCCTTATTCCGCGCCATTTCTGCATTCGTGAATTATACTGTAGCGGAAGATGAGGTCTTATACAATGGTTGATCAGGTAACGCGCCTTAGACCAGAGCCGAACGGGATACATCCCGACGGCATTCCCCCGGCGGCCGTCGAAGCTCCACCCCTAGAGTCATTTCTGAACGGCCTCGATGACGTGGACGATCCCTTTTCGCAACGAATCGAAGCTTGGTGGGAGCGCACAAAAGAGGCCAAGGCGAACGACCTCTATTACTACTTCCAACCGGTAGATGCGCTGGAAGGGCCCTGGGTACATACTGAGGGCAAACGCAAACTGATGTTTGCCACCTACAGTTACCTGGGGCTGATCAGTCACCCGCGCATAGTGTCCGCGGCCAAAGCAGCAGCTGACAAGTACGGCACCGGCACGCATGGGGTTCGCATTCTTGGCGGCACGCTGGACCTACATACGGAAATGGAACGGACGATCGCTGAATTCGCCCGGCGCGAAGAGGCTATCGTCTACAGTTCCGGCTATGTGACCAACCTGGCGACAGTCAGCACCGTTGTAGGGAGAGGGGATTGGGTATTCTCCGACAGGTGGAATCACGCCAGTATTGTAGATGGCTGCCTGCTGGCGCGGGGCAAGTTTGCGCGCTTCCGTCACAATGACATGGATGACCTGGAGAGGCAGCTGCGACGCGCGCCTGAGAGCGCCGGCAAACTTGTAATCGCGGATGCAGTCTTCTCGATGGACGGCGACATCTTCAATCTGCCTGCGGCGCATGAGCTGTGCCGCCGTTACAACGCCAGGCTGATGCTCGACGAGGCCCACAGCATAGGCGTTCTGGGTAAGACCGGACATGGCATCGAGGAACACTTCGACATGTACGGTTCAATCGATCTGAAGATGGGCACGCTCAGCAAGGCGATCCCGGGAATCGGCGGCTATATAGCCGGAAGCAAGAAGCTGGTTACCTATCTACGCCATACGGCGCGTGGATTCGTGTTCAGCGCTGCATTGCCACCCTCAGTGGCTGCAGCCATCACCGAGGGTTTTCGCGTGCTTGAAGATGAAGGCACGGAGCGCAATCGCGTCCTCCTCCGCAATGCAAAGCAGTTCACCAGTGGACTTCAAGCCGCCGGCTTTGACACCGGCTTGACCGAGTCACCCATCGTTCCGATTATGGTCGGCACGGAGGAGCGCGCATTTGCGATGACGAAGTATTGCCAAGACAATGGCATCTTCGTGTTGCCCGTGCTGCCTCCGGCAGTCAAAGAGGGCACGGCCCGCCTCCGGGCCAACGTTACAGCCGCGCATACAACAGAAGACATTGAATTTGCGCTGAGCGTCTTTATCGAGGCAGGACGCCACATCGGCGTCATCGACTGAGGCCACTGGCGGCGGAGCGGGCGGCATGCACGCTCGCCGTACCCTCGCGTCCAGGAACCAGCAACAAAGCCGCAATGAAACATGTCGTCTCCATCAGCCTGGGTAGCAGCCGGCGTGATAAGCGCGTCGAGACTACCTTACGCGGTGAGCCAATCGTGTTGGAACGGGTTGGCGCCAATGGCGACCAAAGACGCATGCGGCAGCTGTTTCTGGAATACGACGGCCAGGTGGATGCCTTCGGTTTTGGCGGCACAGACCTGGGCCTGGAGGTGAACAACCGCTACTTTCCGCTCCACTCAGTCCGCAGTATCGTCGCGGGTGTTCGCACGCCGGTGGTGGATGGCGGCGGCATTCGCGCCGTTGTCGAGCGCCGTACGGCGGAGCAGTTGCAGGGACGGCTGCCCCCCCACGCCAGACGTGCGCTCTTCTGCGTAGCCGTAGGCCGCTACGCCATGGTTCGGGGCTTTCTCGACCAGGGATACGAGCCGCAGTTTGGCGATTTGGCCTTCGGATTGGGCATCCCCATCTTTTTGCGTAGTCTCGGCGCTCTGCACACGCTGGCCAGGATCCTGCTGCCGATCATGGCCCGTCTCCCCTTCGAGTGGATCTATCCCACCGGCGAGAAACAGAATCAGATCATTCCAAAGTTTCAACGCCAGTACGGGTGGGCTTCGGTCATTGCAGACGACTTCCACTACATCAAGCAACATTTGCCGGCGCGCTTGGATGGCAAGACGATCGTAACAAACACAACAACCGACGAAGACGTTGCGCTTCTGAAAGAACGGGGCGCGGCCCAACTGGTGACGGTCACTCCCAGGCTTGATGGTCGCAGCTTTGGCACGAATGTGATGGAGGCCGCGCTCACGGCCCTCGCCGACAAGGGCCGTTCGCTGTCAAATGCAGAGATTGAAGAGATGTTGGACGAGAAAGACCTTACGCCGACCATCCTTCCCCTCAATTGAAGCCTACAAGTTAACGGGCGTCCAAAGAAACGCCGCCTGTACTCTCGGGGCTATTGCGGATTCAACTATCGCGGTCCAGCTGACGGCCAACACTTTAGAGGACCAGTGCAATCGATGACAAAGAGGACTGTAATTGCGAACGCCGAGTGCCTTGTAACGATGAACGCGCAGCGTGAGGAGATCGCGAACGGCGCACTTGTTTTGGAAGGTGAACGGATCGTGTGGGTGGGTTCCACCCCTGACTTGCCGGCCCAGTACACTGGCGGAGCTGACGAAGGGCCCACTTCTGTCGAAAGATTGGACGCTCGCGGAAAGATCGTCCTGCCCGGTTTCATCAATACGCACCACCACTTCTTTCAGACGCTGACCCGGGTCGTCCCCGCCGCACAAAATGCGGTGCTGTTCGACTGGCTTGAGGCCCTTTATCCAATTTGGGCGCGTATTGGCCCGGATGATGTGCATGTCAGCACGAAGCTGGCGTTGACGGAGCTACTTCTCAGCGGCTGTACAACCAGCAGCGACCACCATTATCTTTGGCATAACGGCTCGCGGCTCGACGACCAGTTCGAGGCGGCAGAGGAGATTGGCGTCCGTTTTCACGGAGCCAGGGGCAGTGTCAGCCTGGGCGAAAGCGATGGGGGCCTGCCCCCGGATTGGATGATTGAGAAAGAGAACGACATTCTAACCGAGAGCCGCAGGCTCGTTGAAGAGTTTCATGACGCCTCCCCCTTTTCCATGCGGCGGGTCGTGATTGGCCCGACCAGTCCGTTCAGCGTTACTCAAGACCTAATGCGTGAGAGCGCGTCCTTAGCGCGTTCCTTCGGGCCCGAGATGGATGTACATTTGCATACCCATCTGGCTGAGACGCTCGACGAAGAGGAGTTTTGCATCGAGAAGTTCGGTTACCGGCCGGGGACGTACGCGGAGGTTGTGAATTGGCTGGGAGACGATGTGTGGCATGCCCACTGCGTTCATCTCAATGAGAGGGACGTGAATCTCTTTGCAGACACATTCACAGGGGCGGCGCACTGCCCGACGAGCAATATGCGCCTTGCCAGCGGAATTGCACCTGTCCGCGCGATGCGTGACTCAGGCGTGCATGTGGGTTTGGGCGTGGACGGCAGCGCGAGCAATGACGGCAGTAACATGCTTGAAGAGGTGCGTCAGTGCCTGTTGTTACAGCGAGTGATGGGGAATCCCCATGGTATGACGGCGCGAGAGGCACTGGAGATTGCAACGCTTGGCGGAGCGGCGGTGCTGGGCCGAGATGACGTGGGCGCGCTGGCGCCCGGGATGGCGGCGGATGTAATCGGATTCGACCTGGCGGCCCTGACCTATGCCGGCGGCGCCGTGCACGATCCTGTGGCCGCGCTTGTTTTCTGCTCCCCGCGGCCGGTCGATTTTGCGTTTGTCAACGGGCGACTTCTGGTCGAAGAATCCGTGCCGCGCCATGTCGATGTTCCTCTGCTGGTGGAACGCCACAACGGCGCGGCGATTGCGCTGATGCGCCGCGCGGAAGGCGGGTAGCCGCTTCGATCATCGGGCCAGGGGCGCTAGTCCGAGAGCAGTCTCACAGAGCTTATTTGCCGGGATTGGATTACGAGGTTCATCGAGCGGCGATCTCTCTGGACTCAGCCTGCCAGCAGCCTGAGATGCGATTCGCAAGTATCCGGCGCGAGGGCCAATGTCCAGCCTTGCCTGGACCTAGGGACCGCCCTCAAGGCCCTCTTCCGCCATGCAAGTGCAGGAGCATGTTTCGTTCGCCTGAACACGTTTCAGGCACACTACCTCCAACATCTTCCCTATAAATCCCTCGTTCGGCTGGCGCCGCGCTTGAGAAGGCAGACGATGGTTGCCCCTTCTTGCCCACTTCTCAAACCGGAATCGAGTTGTGGATGAAACCCTGAGCTCACACGAGTCTGAGCGAGTGGCTTTCTTGCCGTCGGGCTTGCGCATCCAGGTCGCGAGGCGTATAGTACGCATCATAATCGGGCTATCGCAAAACCGACTTCGCACATGCACGGCAAAACGGTCATTCTTACGCACGAACACGCTGACTTCGACGCCATCGCGTCGCTGTTAGGGGCATCGCTGCTTTTTCCTGAAGCCCAGCCCGTGCTGCCTCACAAGATAAAGCGGAACGTAGCAGGCTTTCTATCGCTGTATCTCAACCAATATCCATTTGTCGAGCCTCGGCATTTGGCGCGCGGTCGTGTTGAACGGGCGATTCTGGTGGACACGCGAAGCTATAACGCGGTGAAGGGGATGGACGAGAGCACGGACTTTCTGGTCATTGACCACCACTCCGTAGCGCACCCACTTCCCTCAGGCTGGTCAGTCTGGCAGGAGTCGCTGGGGCCGCACACGACAGGGGCCAACGTCACCCTTTTGGTTGAGCGGCTTATGCACCGGAACAGAAAAGTATCGTCGCTGACCTCCACTTTGCTTGCCCTTGGCATTTACGAGGATACAGGAAGTTTGCTCTATGCCTCGACGACACACCGGGACATTCGCTGCGCCGCCTGGCTCTTGGAGCAGGGCGCGCGCCTGGAGGTGGTTCGCCGCTATCTTCACTATCCCCCGACCGCGGCGCAACAGGATTTGACCGCACAGTTGACGGAAAGCGCCGAGCACTTGACAATCGCTGGCCGCAACGTGGTTCTCGCCATTTCGGAGGCCCACCAATACGAGGATGAGCTAAGCGGGCCGACGCAGGTGTTGATGGACCTGTTCGACCCGGATGCATTATTCGTTATCGTAGACTTGGGGGCCCACATCCAGGTTGTAGCCCGCAGCAGCACTGACGCAGTAGACGTGGGCAAAGTTGCCGAGCAACTGGGTGGCGGCGGACACAGGCGTGCCGCGGCTGCCTTGCTGCAAGATGCATCTCTGGCGGAGGTCAGGCGCCGGATCGTCGACCTAATTCAAAGAGATGCGAGTCCACCCGCGACCGTCAGCCAGATCATGAGCCGGGGCCGACCACATACGTTGGACGAGGAAATGTCAGTCGCGGCGGCGATGGAGCGGATGAAGAGATATGGTCACGAAGGCTTCCCCGTCTTGCGTAAAGGCGGCAGAGGCCCCGGTCAGTTGGCGGGAATTCTCACGCGGCGAGACGCCGACCGCGCGCTGAACCATCGCCTGGGCTCGCTTCCCGTGCAGAAGGTGATGCGGCAAGGGAGCTACAGTATCAGGGCCAACGCGCCCATTGGCGAGCTGCACCGGTTGATGGTTGATAGCGGGTGGGGGCAGATCCCGGTTGTGGACGAATCCGGCACGCTGGCAGGAATCGTCACGCGCACGGATCTGCTCAAGCTTTGGGGCGAAGATGGTGAGGCGCAGGCGCAGATTCCAGACGTCAGCCGTGAACTTGAGCAGGCCTTGACCGAAGCGCAACACAAGCTCCTCAGGACTGTCGGCGAGACCGCGGCAGAAATGGGACATGCCGTGTACATCGTTGGCGGGTTTGTGAGGGATCTGATATCAGGCCGCGCCGATGCAGGTGGCAAGTCTTGCGCCATCGACATGGACCTGGTGGTTGAAGGCGATGCAATTCATCTGGCAGAGAAGATCCAGGCCAACTGCGGTGGACGGCTCGTCACACACGGCCGTTTCGGCACAGCCAAATGGATTCTTGACGAGTCGGACCATCCGTTGAACTGCATCGACTTGCCGGCGTCCGACAAGGAGGAGGGACAAGACGGTATACCGCCGCATTTCGACTTCGTGACAGCTCGGACGGAGTTCTATACAGAGCCCACCGTACTGCCAACCGTCGAGCAAGGCAGCATTAAGCTGGACTTGCACCGGAGGGATTTCACGATAAATACCCTGGCCATAGCACTGACGCCTGATCGCTGGGGTGATCTATTGGATTTCTACGGGGGGTTGACAGATCTGCGGACAGGGCAAGTGCGCGTTTTGCACAGCCTGAGCTTTATTGACGACCCGACGCGCATCTTGCGGGCAGTCCGATACGAACAACGCTTCAAGTTCAGCATCGAGACGCGAACGGAGGAGCACTTGCTGGACGCAGTGCCCCTCCTGGAGCGAGTCACGGCGGCGCGCCTGCGACAGGAGCTTGACCGAATCTTTCAGGAAGCAAGACCGGAAGAAGCGGTCTTGCGGTTGGACGAATTGGGTGTACTCAAGCAGATTCATCCTGACTTAGTCGCAGGCGCGACATTTGCCCGAAACTGCGCCGCGCTGCGCAGCAGATTGGCGGCGACACAACAGGTTGGTGAGCAGGTTGAGATTTGTGAGTCCGAATTCTATACGGATGATGGCCAGGAACAGGTCAGTGTAGCGACGCAGGTGAAAGTTACTCGCCTGGAAGGCCGTGAATCAGGCTTGGAGCCGCAGATTGAGCGGCTGTACTGGGGGCTGCTCATCTATGGTCTATTGCCTTCGGAGCTTGAGAGCGATAGCGGTGGCTCAGCTGTAGAGTTGGCCTTGAGCGATAGGCTCCGGCTGCGCGGCGAGACGCGCCGGCTGATGCGACAGCTTCAGCAGTTGAAGGTGAGTTTGCCGACCCTGGCCGGACAGCAAACGCCGCCCAGTGCAGTGGTTTGTATCTTAGACAAGGCGCAACCGGTGGCGAGAATGCTGCTCTCGATCGTGGAAGATGATCCGCTACTGCGAGAGCGGTTGCAGCGCTACGCGCAGTCATGGCGTCACATCAGCCCTTCGATGGATGGCAGAGACCTGGAGAAGCTGGGTTTGGAGCCCGGACCGCTATACGGCGAGATCCTGCGCAGGCTGCGTTCGGCGCTTCTTGATGGAGAGGTGGAAGGGGGGGCGCCCGAATGGCAGTTCGCCGAGGCGATCATGAATGAGAAGGTAGCGAAAACGTTTGAATAGCCTCAAGTCCGACGCGCAACGGGAAGAAAATCGATGAAAATTACCGCGATCAAGCCGATTCTTGCCCAGGGGGAGCGCCGCATATTCGTATTCGTCAAGGTCGAGACCGACCAGGCAGGGCTGTTTGGCTGGGGCGAGGCCACTGTCGAGGGAAAGCCGCGTGCAGTAGCGGGATGTGTCGAGGACATGGAGCCGATGGTACTGGGGTATGACCCACTAGAAGTGGAACATTGCTGGCAGGTACTCTATCGCGGCGGCTTTTGGCGCCAGGGGATTATCGGCCTGTCCGCCCTTTCCGGCATTGACCAGGCGCTTTGGGACATAAAGGGCAAGGAGGCAGGAAAGCCGATTTACGAATTATTAGGCGGCAAGGTGCGGGACCGGGTACGAATGTACACGCACTTTGGGGGCAACACGCCGGAGGAGATGGCAGAGAGTGCGGAGTCCAAGGCGGCGAAGGGCTGGAACGCGGTCAAGACTGTACCTGTGCCGATTACGAACATATTGGATGGGCCAACCGTTTTAGACGAGGCCGAGGCAGGACTGCGGGCTGTACGAGAGGCTGTCGGGAATGGCGTGGACATCCTGCTTGACATGCACGGGCGGGTAACCCCCCAGATGGCGATCCGCTTCGCGCGACGATTTGAACCGTATGAACCATTTTTCATGGAAGAGCCTGTGCAGGCGGAGAACCCGGCGGCTATGGTCCAGGTTGCCAGGGCCACAAACATTCCGATCGCCACCGGTGAGAGGCTCCTTACTCGTTGGGGGTTCCGCGAGATTCTTGAGACCGGTGCGGCCAGCCTGCTGCAGCCGGACGCGTGCCATGCAGGCGGCATCAGTGAAGTGCGGCGCATCGGCGCGCAGGCCGAGGTATACTATGCGGGGGTTGCGCCGCACAACCCATACGGCCCCATCTCGACCGCGGCATGCGTTCAAGTTGATTTTGCAACGCCCAACTTCGTTATTCAGGAGATGGTGGACCCGGATGACATGCCGATTTCGATGACCGAGTTTGTCGAAGAGCCTCTGACAGTGGTTGGCGGCCATATTTTGCCGCCGGAAAAACCGGGCCTTGGCGTTGAGGTCAATGAAGCGGCCTGCGCCCGCCGCGCACCTGACTTCAGCTCGACGGCTGTCGTGAACTCTTATCGCTCATATCTGGCGCGCCATCCCGACGGGGGTGTCGCCGATTCGTAGCGCGGTTGCGCGGACTATCGCGGCATGCAATAGAAAAAGGACTTAGTGCGGACCGGTCTCATGGCTCCAATTCTTTCGGGCAAACGAATCATCCTAGGCATCAGCGGCGGCATCGCGGCCTATAAGTCGGTGACGCTGGCCAGCCGTTTTACGCAGGCAAACGCGCTGGTGGACGTGATTATGACTCATTCGGCGGCAAAGTTTGTGGCGCCGGTGACCTTTCAATCGATCACCCAGCGCAGCGTGGCGACCGACACATTTGAGTTTTGGCATGACGCGGGACGGCTGCGAATCGGTCATGTTGCTCTTGCCCACGCGGCCGATCTGTTCATTATTGCGCCGGCCACGGCGCATACAATTGCCAGGCTTGCTTTGGGACTCAGCGACGATTTGTTGAGTATCACGGCGCTCAGCTACAAAGGCCCGATGCTGCTGGCGCCGGCGATGGAGACGAACATGTGGACGCACCCGGCGACGATGCGCAATGTGCAGATTTTGCGCGATTGGGGCGTTGATTTCATCGGGCCGGCGGAGGGGCGTCTGGCTTCAGGTGAAGTCGGTGAGGGCCGGGTCGCGGAACCGGAAGAGATATTTGAAGTCGCTTGCAAGGTAATCGGGCGGGGGGGACCTCTCGACGGTTTGCGAATCCTGATCACCGCCGGCGGCACGCGCGAGCCGATCGACCCGGTCCGCTTCATGGGCAACCACTCAACCGGGAAGATGGGTGGCGCGCTCGCGCGCGCGGCCCGAGATCTGGGCGCGGAGACGGTCCTGGTGCACGCGCCTCTGGCCGTGCATCCTCCCGGGGGAGTGGAGCTCGTGCCCGTTCATACAGCCCATCAGATGTACGGGGCGGTGATGGACCGTTTGCCCCAGACCGACGTATTGATTGGCGCTGCTGCGGTGGCAGACTACCGACCGACAGACAGTGCAGACCGCAAGTTGAAGAAGTCGCCCAAGCAGCAGATCATCACGCTCGAAAGGACGCCGGACATTCTCCAGACCGTTGGCGAACAGCGGGAGGAGGACCGGCGGCGCCCGCAACTGGTCATCGGCTTTGCTGCGGAGACAGATAATCTGGAAGCCAATGCTCTCGACAAGCTAGAGAGGAAGAACCTCGATCTGATCGTCCTCAACGACGTTACGGCGCCGGACAGCGGGTTCGCCGTGGACACAAATCGGGTGACGCTGTTCGAGCGCGACGGCAGCCGCGAGGCCTGGCCGCTGATGAGCAAGGATGAAGTCGCCCAGGCGATCATGCAGCGCGTTGTGGCGCGACTGGGGAGGCGTAACTGGAAGAGGCCGCAGCGGCGGTCTCAAGATGACGAGCCGTAGGCCCAAAGGAAAACGGAATCGATCAGAAGCGCCCGCGCTCGCGGCGCCTTGCCAGGCAAGCGGAAGCAACGCAGAGACTCTTACGGCCACCCAGGAACTTCAATTGGCCGGCGTCGGGTGGAAATCGATCCCTTGCAGTTCCCCGTATTCCGGAATTCCAACTTTAGCGCGCAGAGCACTGCAATGAGTGTCATTGATTCGAATTGCTGGAAGGTCGCTGCCTTTCGCATTCGCACGCGCGCCGGTACTGGCTGCGTGACGCGAACGGCTTAGACTGGCCGGCAGCAAGAAGGAAACGCAAGCGCAAATTGCGGGTCCGGGCCGTCGAATTCACGCCTGCGCCGTTCCCGTTTCGCGGCGGGCGACTCCACTCAGCTCACTGTTCATCCGCCTCTACTACGACCCTATCCGTTCCGGACCTTCCGAAAGTCTCCGGCGCGTACATCTCCTCCGCTTTGGCTGGCGGCGCGACGAACGCGCCAGGTGTCGTGGCTCGCGCCATGTAGCTGTATTCGTAGACTCCTGCCCAAAGGTATGAGGTGAAGGCTTCGGCGCGTTCGTCGCGGAGGTTCTGGTGCTGATACCAGCTGCCCCACCACCAGCGCCGGCGATTTTGGTCCGGGTCTTGCGGCAGGTTGCCGGTGACGGCAAGTTCGGGGTTGAGGATCTCCAAACCGGCGGGCAGCGGATCTACCAGAGCTACGTGAACGCGGCGCGAGGGCGCGGCCATCGTGATTCTGACGCGCACGCGTGCGCCGGCGCGAATATGCCATGCACCGTCCTCGTCGCGGCGTACATCGGCCGGGTCGTCAACAGCCTCGTAGACGCGCTCGACGGCGAAACCATGGTCGGCGGGGGCGAGGCTGAGGTCTTGGGGGGCGTAGCGCAAGCCTAGCCGGTAGTAGAGGCGTCCCTGCCCATCTTTCTGAAGGACGAGGGGAAGGTCTCCGTTCGCTTCGGTCGCGCCTTCCTGGAGAAACTGCATCGGCAGGTCGAGATTGACGATTTCGGTTGAGCGGCCCTCGAACGTATGGCCGCCCGCGAACTGTTCGCCCAGCCAGATACGGGCGACGAAGTCGGGCGTCAGCGACTCGAAGGTGTTGAAGTAGCGGTCCATTGCCAGGAGCACCCAGACGTTCTCCTGGGTATTGTTCCAGCGCCCTGCGGTGCGATGCCCCAGCAACCCGCGCACCAGCTTTGTGATCAGGTCGCTGTCGGGCTGGTCGACGACGAGGGCTTCTAGAAGCACGGCGTCGGAGCGGCGGCCGGAGTGGAGCAGGAGGTAGTCGCCATCACTGTAGCCGGAGGCGATTGTGGCCGCGCCGGCGGTCTCGGTCACGCGGTTGTTGAGGAGGCGCCGAATCTCTGCGACCGTCTCCTGTGAAACTGCGTCGTCGATCAGGACGAACAGGAGCCAGCCAACGCTCTCGAGCGAGAGATTCTCCAGGCCGGCGTCGTCGATCAGCCTTCTGGCCTTGGATGGGTCGTTGTCTGCCAGAAGTTTGCGCACATACAAGGCGTAGGAGGAAAGCCCGCGCCGGACATCGGCGTTGTACCAATGGGGGAAGTGGTCCTCAACGTTGCGCAGGTAGTCCAGTGAGCGGCTCAACATTTCGCCGGGAACTTCGTAGCCCTTCAGCCGGGCGCGTGCCAGGGCATGGGCGACGTGCAGGCTGTGATAGGGCCAGACTTCGCCGCCGCGCCGCCAGATGGGGAAACCGCCGCTGTGGTCCTGCAAGGTCTGAAGCATTTGCAGGTCGCGTTCCATGGTTGTTTCGATCTCGGCGGGAGACGGGAGCCCCTCGGCGTCGAATGCTGTCAGTACATCGCGCAGCGCGGCCACGCCGAGGATACGGGAAGCGATCTGCTCGGAACACTCGTAGGGATAGCGGACCAGGTAGATGTAGGCGTCGGTCAGCGCTTGGAGCGCGGTTGAGGAGATGGTTACTTCGAGGCCGCCGTAGTTGGGCACGGCATCGGGCGGGGGCCTCAGCGTCTGCAGTATCGCGCCGCTGGCGTCGATTTCACCGTAGACGGCGAAGGCTTCGGTGGTTGCGGGTGTGTAGACCGGCAGATCGATTTCGGCTGCGTCGGCGGAGGAGGGCCGGTTGGCGTCGACCGCAGCGAACTGGAAGCGGGCCGTGCCCGCGCTGGCGGTCGTTGCCGGGAAGCGCACTTCGACGCGGTCGTTGGCGGGCACCGTCAAAGCGTAGCCGGCTGCTTCGTCTTCGCCGTTTTCCGCTACCAAGTCGGCGTTGGCGGCGCGGACGACTACGTGGGTGACCAGCGGCTTGTCGGTCTGGTTTTGGAGCACGACGGGCAGTTCGAAGCTGTCGCCGAAGTTGAGGAAACGGGGCGCGGAAGGCCGCACCATCAGCGGCAGGCGCGCGGTCAGGCTCGATTCAGCGGTGCCGAAGTATTTGCCGCCGGCCACCGACACGACCATCACGCGGTAGCGGGTCAGATTGTCCGGCAAGGTGACGGTTACGCTGGCCTGGCCGTTCTCGTCGGTTCGCTCTTCGGGCGCAAAGAGGGCCAGGGGATCGAAGTCCAGGCGGAGGCGAATCTGCGCCGCTTCGCCTCCTGACTCTCCGGCCGATTCGGCCATCTCTTCTTCCATTGCCATATCGGCCGAAGCGGCCGGCTGGGCCATCGCAAAGGCCATCTCCCTCTGCCTCATCTCGGGTGTGGGCGGCGGTTGTGGGGTGCCGGTCGGTGAAGGTCCGATGCCCTGCAGCGACTGTGGACTGGCGAGCTGCAGATTGGCCCGATTGTGATGGTCGCTCACTCCGGGACCGCGCTCGCTGTAGAAATGGCTTACGGGATCGAGCAACCGGTAGCCGGTCAGAGCCAGGATTGCTTCGTCGACAACGACAAGAGCAAATTCGGCGTCGGCGACGGGATTGCCGGCTGCATCGCGCACGGTCACGTCGATGGTTGTTTCCCCGCCCGGCTCCAGCTTTGCTGACCGCGGGGCCGCTTCGAGGTGCAGCCGGCGGCTAAGCGGAGGGACGGCGAGGTTCAGCTGCCCACGCGCGTAGGCGGGGCGACGCGGCAAGTCGAGCAGATCGTTGCCGGCGTCGTCCACGCGCACGGCAGACCCGACAAGATCCACCTGGACATAGACGTTCGGGATGTGTTCTTCGCCTATTGGTACGAGCAGGGTATGGGTCGGGCCGTCCATTGTGAAGCGTTCGCTGGTCACGAGACCGTCGCGCCTGAGTGTGAGAAGGCCTTCGGCGGGGAAGAAGGGGGCCTGCACGAGAATTTCGGCGGTATCGCCGGGGGCGTAGGTCTCGCCATCCGGTATCAGTTGCAGATGTTCCTGCTCAAGGTTTCGGCTGGGCGGGCGTTGCCCACCGCTCACCCAGCGCGTCATTTCGGTCAGATTGCTGCGGCCGGCATCATCAACAACCGTCGCGCTGATCCGATACTCGCCTCCCACTGTGGTTTCAAAGGTGCAGACGGCGAAATGGTGATCGTCGCTATGGGGATTGGAGGCGGCCGAGGTCTCGGTTGTGCACTCCTGAACATCCTCCTCTTTCTCGCGCCAGCCGCCGTCACTGTATTCCCAGGCGAGACGCGAGGCACGGGCGGTGACGCTATGTCCCTCGATCGCGTTGCCGTCGATATCGGTAACGGCAATCTCGACTGACAGGGGCTCGCCCTGTTCGACGAAGTAGCGGTCTGTGCGCAAGCCGACGTAGAGGTCGGCCGGATGCAGAAGGAGGTCGGCGCGGCTGGACCAAGCCTGGCGGTTGACGTCGAATACGGTTGCGGTGGCATCGAGGTGAACGGGGAGATTTCTGGTAGAGTCGGCGACTTCTCCGGTCGCGAAATCTATGCGCAGGTTGTGTTCGCCGGCGGCGTCCGTACGTGAAGTAAAGGAGGCGTAGCCGATGTAGCCGTAATCATAATCATGTCTCCACCATGGCGACCATCTTCCGAAGACGAAGCCGGACCAGTTAGGGGGCTCGTAGAAGCCCGATGAGGCCTCGACTCCCCATTCAACGTCGGCGTTGGGAAGGGGTCCGCCGGCAAAGTAGTCGGCGCTTACGGTTGCCAAGGCGTGGCCGCCGGCGACATGGGGTCCTTCGCTGACGCGCGCGCTGACTTCAAACTCGGGACGGCGAAATTCCTGCACCTGGAACCCGTGGTAGTGACGCGCTTCGTCCGAACGCAGGGTGCCCGACGAGGGCTCCAACTCGATCCAGGCGTGACCCAGGTTTACGTTTTGGGGAAGCTCGAATTCGAAATGAAATCCTCCCAAGGCGTTGACGGCCGTTTCGCCGGCGCTGATCTGGTTGCGAGACGAATCATAGACTATGAAAGAGAGTTGCTCGGCCGCGCGCTGCGGGAAGAGGCCCAGGTCCCCTTCCGGCCCGGGTTCGATACGGCGGACCCAGCCTTTGACACTGACCGTCTCCCCCGGACGATAGAGTTTGCGGTCGTCGAAGACGTAATAGCGGACTACGGGACGCAGAAGATTGCGGTTCCAGCCGCTGTTTCCTTCATCCCAATGAAACGCGTATTCATATCTGGGAAGAAAGGCGATATCGTCGTTGTGGCGGGCGATCAGAAGCTGTGAAGCTCTTGGCTGCAGCGAGAGTCGCGCTGTGCCGGTCTCGTCGGTTGTGCCTTCCGTGTCTGTCGGCCAAAGTCGCACGCTCACGCCTGCCATCGGCGCGCCGTCGGCCAGTTGATTGGCCCACACAAGCATCTCTTCGGCATCGACAAAGGCTTCAAGGCCAAGGTGCGTCACCTGAACCCATCTAGTGATTCGCATCTCGTTCAGCCGCCGGTTGAAAAGGTCGGAGGCGGCGGCGGCGGTGGCCCTCGCCGGTTCAATCACCAGGGCAAGATGGCCGGTCTCGCCATCCAAGGCGTCCGAAAGATCGATGCTCGTTTCGATCAACTGGTCATCGGCGCCGTCAATTTGCAGCGTCCGTTCCAAGACCTGTTCACCGGGCGGATCTTGGGGTTCGTCGCGCAAGTAGTCATCCTGCCACTGCAAGAATGAGCCGAAGTTCTCGGGCGAGACTCGATAAGCGCGCAAGTTGACTGCTGCGAGGTTGACCGAGTAGATGAGGAAAGCGGGCTGGGCGTAAGGATCCAGGGTTGTTATGGGTCCGCTGCTGCTTGCCGTCAGAAGGGCCTGCGCGGGCCCGACGGTGAACCGAACGCTCAGTTCTTCTGCTAGTGACTGACCGAATCTGTCAGAAAGTCCGGCGGGAACGGTTACACGGTATGTCGTTCGGCCTGGCACGACGGCCCGGATTTCGATGCGATTGCCAAACAGATCATAGGAGACGGCCTGGGGCTCGGGTTGGATGGTGAAGAGCGCCGGGTCGAATTCTTCGGCGTCGATGGGATTGTTGAACTGCAGAAACCAGGTTGCACCGGGAGGGCAGTCGCCGTCGTAGCCGCAACCGGTCCGCCGCAGGGCGAACGGGGGGAGAGTCTGGAAACTGAAGCTCTGCGGGTGGGCGGTGACGAGGGGGCCTTCCTGTGAGGGGGTGCCGGCGGGAAAGGTCACGGTGACAGTCGAGTCGGCAGGGAAGGGCTCTGCAGCCATAAATGCCAGCCAGCGGTCCGGTTGGGCCGCGGCAATCAGCCCTGCTATTCGGTTGTCGGAGGCGATCTCTTCTTGGGTTGCCAAGCGTAGGGCGTAACTCTGTCCGCGAGCGGTAACTTGCGCGAGCTCGATCAGCTTGGCTGGATCGATGCGCTGATCGAATTGGGCAAAGAGGATTGGCTCCAACGGTAATGGGCCTCCTGTCGGATGGCCTGTCTGCAAGGTGGGCGGGGGCGTGCGGAAGGTCCAGGTGACGGTCTCTTCGAGGGAGATTCCTGCGACAGATTTCGTGCCGGCAGGAACCTTAACTGTGTACTCGGTGGCCATGGGCATGCGGTCGGCGCCGTCCTGGGCAGCCTCGAAGAACAGCGTCCTGGTTCCTACCCAACGCCAGCGTCCGGGAACGGCCGGGGTGATGACGGCCGGGGGATTCTCCTGACTCAACTCCTGGTGGCTGGTGAGCGCGACCATGGGCTGATTGAAGGTGACGCTCATTTGCGGTGCAAGGGGAACGTCTCCTTGTGGGGAGAAGCGCAGAATCTCCAGGGGCGCGTCGCTGTCCAGGTCAGGCTGGGAAACATCCTGCGAGGGAGGAAACGGCAGAGCGATCTCTTCGCCGGGGCGGGGCGGTGGCAGACTTTCTTCGGGCAAGCGGGCCTGCTCGACATCGCTCTCGTCCGTCTGGATGGGTGGCAGGCGGTCGAGCAGGCTCTGCAGCTGCGCCTGCGTGAGGTCCGTTGTCTGGGCGCGGGGAGGTCGCGCCTCAGCAGCGTCCCAGCCGGGCTGCCCTTCGCTCAGGGCGAAGGGGAGGGGAAGGGAATCCCGGACGTCTACTTCGATGAAATCGTCTTCGTAGTAGACGGGCTCCCTGAGTTCTGAGCCACCGGACATGCAACTCAGGGAGGCAAGGGCGAGCATCAGAATGGCGATGGACAGGGCTGATCGGCAGTTCATGGGAAGATTCTCCAAGGGGGAGCGACCAAGACTGAGCAGATTCCCCCCAATGTCCCGAAATTTTTTCCGGGAGGGGGATGTTTTCTTGGTTTCGAGATTTCAGTCTTAAGACTTTTCTTGTACCGGCTACGTCTCTTGTTCGAATTGGTTTCCACTGCGGTTCCTTACGCAGACTTCTGTTTCCAAGAGAAGTCCGGCCTCGACTCCTGCGTGTTTCGCGGGCACGGCCTGTGGGCAAATTCTCTGGGGCTCTTTGGGGAAGCGGTTTGGTCGCGGGTTCTGGAGCTCCTTGTACCGCATTGGCGTTTCTGCCATTCATTTGGGTCAAGTCGTATTTCTCTCATTTGTTCGTACGTAGATCATCTTTTTGTCAGGCGAGCGCTCGGTGACTGCAGGCGCATTTGGTCGCGTTTCGACGTGTTACGTCGCACGGGAGTTGGATTTTGCCGAACATTACTGTGACGGCGAAGGGCGTATTGCAGCGAAAATTGTCGCGAATTGTCACGCAGTGTGACATTCTTCCTGCTCGACTTTTGGACCGTATCGAGCAGGTTAGATCGGGTTTGGATCATGAAACGCTCATTGCGTTGCCCGGGCCGGCTGCGGGGCTCCGCGGTCGTCGGCGGCTTGGGACGGCTTGCTGATAGAGTCAGGCGCGCCGGGTTGTCTGCGCGACGGGCCGAGCACCAGATTGAGCGAGTTTGTCCTTTTGGTTGTTAAGGATCAGTCTGCGACGTGCTCGCGGCGACGCGCGGACGCGTGTCGTGTTAGCGTACTCCAAGTTTGGGATCTCTTGCAAGGGTACGGGCGAAATGGGTCAGGGCAATCGCATCCAATAATTGTAGACCAGTTCCGCCGGGACTTCGAACAAAAGAATGTAAACATAAGCGGGAATCGCTGTCAGTCTGCCAAACAGAAACGATAACCCGTCGCAACAAGAGCTGTTAGTCGTCAAATTCAGTCAGCTTCTGATCCCGGGAGCCACCACTTTTACAATTCTGCTATGGATCCTTTTTGATACCATGACCTTTGGCAAGAGTTGCATCCTGGGATTTCAGTCGCTTCACCCTTGGAGGCGTTATGTGAGAGCTCTTGGTTTCAATAGAGTGGTTTCCAGTTTCCAAGCAGTTTCCCTTGCAAGACTGGGTGATTCGACGTTCTCAACCTGGCAGAACTATCCTTGTCCGTCCTGCCGTTGGCCGCATGATCTGCGTGTTTGCAGACGTGAGAAGGCGGTCGTCTGGCTCCATTGCCTCTTGGGGCCGAAGTCCTCTCGTTTTGGCAAAATACGTCGACTCATGTCGTCCAATATCGGCCAATATAGCCCAATGTCATCCAATTTTTTTTCTTGTGGGAGGGGGTGTCGGGTCCCGGGAATGGCGGTAATTCGAGCGTATTTCGGGCAGAATTTGGTGGTTTGAATTGCATGACATTTGTAGCGTAGCAGGAACTGTAGCAGGAACTTGGGGAATCTGCCTTTTGGCGCGAGATGGGCCGGCTCGGTTGGGAAGTTTTGCATGATGTTGACAGCGTAGCATGGTGGGAGCGCTCTTGCACTGTATTTCGCCCTATCTTGCCTTTTGCGTCATGAGCCCGTCGTTTAGGCGGTTCATCAGGGTGTGCTGCCGGGCTGGCGGCGGCTTGGTGTTTGCGATGTGAGGTCAGTCAAGTTTGTAAGGTCTCCCTAGCGATAGTCTTGTGCCGCCGAAGTCGAGCGAAGTCCTGTAAAGTCCGGTCAGGTCCGGTTAAGTCCGGTCAGGTCGGGTCGATCGAGTTTTTTGGGCCGGTCCTGGCTGGAATCCCTCGGTTGGATCGGCATGGTCATGACAGCGTAGCACGGTTTCAGATCTCTTGCCCGGAGTTGCGCGAAATAGGGTTGCGCGGCGGCGGCGATGCTGTTTCTACTGTCATTGCCGGCGCATGTCGCGCAGGTCATGGTCCTACTATAGCGCGCGCGGCTGGCTCTTGCACGCGATTCCACTCTTTTGGTCAATTGTGACTACCAAGGCCTAAAAAGTACATGTTTAGATAAGGGCACGTCGACACTTGTCTGAACTGTGATTCAGCTGGTCTTTGTCTGAACTGTGATTCGTCTGATTTTGGGATGGGGATGATTAACGGCGACGGTTCGGGCGGCGGTCTTCGGTCCGGGCAATTGGGCGTTAGGAGAGATGGGTTGGAATGGGGTAGCAGTAGATGCCGACTTTTCTGTCTATTCGTTGGGAATGTCAGCGAACCCTAGCCTTTCATCGCTGGAGGGCCGGAACATGGAAGGGGCGAAACTGGAAATTGCAAGGTTAAGGGCAAGGGCTCTATCCACGAAATTGCACGAATCTCCACGAAGAACGTCAACGGCGGGTATTGTCAGGGGGGCGTTGCGGGGGGAGTCCCCCCGCACAAGGGAGGGCCGCAGGCCCGACCGTCCAGAACGGCGGTGGCCAGTGACCAGTTGCCAGGAACTGCCGGGGGCGGGGGACAGGGGGCGGTGACGGGCGCCATGTTTCGAGCACGACACGGCGGCGGGTGGAGGGGTGTCAGGGGGGCGTTGCGGGGGGAGTCCCCCCGCACAAGGGAGGGCCGCAGGCCCGACCGTCCAAAAAGCTAGGAGAAAGTAAAGCGGAATGGAGAGAGAGAAGACACCTTCGCTCGCCTTATTCAGGGTCGCAGACTGATTGCGGCAGAGTAGTTACAATCGAACCTCGAAGTCTTTCAACTTTTTTTGCGAAGGAAACCTTAAGGATCTTTCTTGTTCCGAGCGGCCACCCGGTTGCGAGTGGACGCTACGCACAGACTGCGAGGAAGAGGACGCCAACGCTCGCGGCGGGGCCTCTTGCTTTAGTCATGGTTGTGAGAGGGATCCATATTGTACGGCCGGACTTGCGCGGCCCGGGCAATCAAGGAAGTGCGGAACTTGGCGTGCGAAACTGTTCGGAGAATCGAGAATCAGAAGCCAAGCATGGAACGTATCAGGGGAATTGACTCGGCGCCGAGATAGGCGACGAGGACGTGCTTGATAATCTTGCCGCTGATCACCGGCAATAGAAAGCGGTGGATGGGACACCGAATTGCACCTGCCAGGATTCCGGCGACATCAAAGAGGGGCGATGGGATAATTGCGAGGACGAAGAGCACGGGCATGGTATAGCGGGTCGTAAGTCTGTGAAGTCTCGTATTGACGGCGCGCTGACGAAACATTTCGCTGCCGGTCGCACCTGCCAGATAGCCTGTTAGTTCCCCCAGCCCGCTGCCTAAGCCGGCTACGATCCCGAGCAGCACGGGATTGAGGCTGGCTCCCAAGGAGAGCACAACGGCCAAGCCGGGGGCGGGCAAGATGACCGTTGCGTTGGAAATCAGGCTAATCAGAAAGCTACTCGCATAGCCCCAGTGGCTGAAGCGCTGGACCAGTTCGTCGTTGAGGGCCAACCAGATTGACCCGGCTGTGATAGCGAGCAACGCGCCGACCTGCCACACCAGGTGCAGCGAACTGCGCGCCGGGGCGGCCTCCGATGTCTCCTCGCCGGTTGGCACGGCTGCTGCGCCGCTCGTCATCCAGTTCAACGCGTTCCGCCAAAACCCTTCACTGCGGGTACGGCTCATGAGCAGAATTCCGAGTTGGTAATTTCATATTCCTGACAAAGGGTCTTTGGGGGATTCCGGAAGACAATCTCAACAAGCCTCCGCCATAGCGGGTTACTGATCAGCTTGATCGATTTCAATGGTTATAAGCAGATCGCCCGGAAATTCAGACGCACGGGCAGACCTTGGGTCCCTGATTGTGAGAGAGAAGAGGACGTCGGTACCCTCGACGACCTCGCCAAAAATGGTATGGTTGCCGTTCAGCCAGGGCGTTTCTACGAGAGTCAGGAAGAACTGGCTGCCGTTCGTATTTGGCCCGGCGTTCGCCATCGCCAGAAGGCCGGCGCGGTCAAACTGCAAGCTCGGAACAATTTCGTCCTGAAACTGGTAGCCCGGCCCGCCGGCGCCGCTGCCGGTCGGGTCACCGCCCTGGGCCATGAAGTTCTCCAGCACGCGATGAAAGTGAGTGTCGTTGTAGTAGCCTTGGCGGGCGAGGAAGATGAAATTGTTGACGGTTGCGGGCGCCTGTTCGGCGAAGAGGCGCACGCGCATGTCGCCTTTCTCGGTCTTGAAGGTGGCGTAGTACACGGCTGCGGGGTCTATGGTCATCTCGGGGGCTGCGTCGTACATGTTGTTGCGTTCGGCTGGTTCGAGCGCAGCCGCTTCGCCGTTCGAAGCCTCAGCGGGCTCACTCGCGGTGGCAGTAGGATCACTCGCAGACGCGGTTGGTTCACTTGCGGGTTCCGCTGGCTCACTTGAAGGCTCTGAAGAAGCGCCGCAGGCGGACATGACGAGCGCGGCAAACAGAAGTAGTGTCAGGAGGTGGCATCCGAGGCCGCGGCAGCGCACTTTGGACTGATCGGAGGGGGCGACCAGTGTGCGAGCGAATGAACGAGTTGAAAGCCATGTCAGGTTGTTAAGCATGTTCAAGATTGATTCCTTTCCTAGGGGTCATTGTTCCGGTGTACTTACAGCTGTTGCCGACTCGTGTTTGGAAGCCAGCTTCTCCAGCCGCCACAGGGCGTAGACTGCCAAGAGCAGGATAGCCAGGGCGACGAAGAGGGCCTCTTGCAGGTTTGCCTGGGTCAAGAAAACGGAAGCCAGCCCAGTTGCACCGGCGATAAGAAAACAGATTAGCACAGATTCGCGCTGGCTGCCTGTGACAAGTGCGAGTCGGTGGCTGAGGTGGTCCTTGCCGGGCGTTGTGAGGGGGTTCCTGCCGCGTCGGAGACGGCTGAAGCATACCAAGGTTGTGTCGAAGATGGGCAGCGCCAGGATGAAGACCGGAATCATCCAGGTTATGCTGGCACTGTTCATGGGGAAACGAAGCTTGATGGCGACGGCGGCCAGCAAGAAGCCGAGAAAGAGGCTGCCGGTATCTCCCATAAAAACGCGCGCCGGGTTCCAGTTGTAAACCAGAAAACCCATGCAGGCACCGCAAAGGGCGGCGGCCATTGTCCCGACCAGGTATTGACCGCTCATTGCAGCGAGGAGGGTGAAGAAGGCAGACGCGATGGTAGCGACACCGCTGGACAGTCCGTCCATATTGTCGAGCAGGTTGAACGCATTGGTGATTCCAATGACCCAGAGGAGAGTCAGAATCAGGTCCAAAACGCCCTGGAAGAGGCGAACCTGAACACCGCTGATTACCAGGATCCCGGCGGCGGCGAGCTGGACGGCGAGCTTGACGTAGCTCTTCATCCCGCGCCTGTCGTCCAGGGCGCCGGCCAGACTGACGAGCGTGGCGCCGACGAAGATACCGACGACCTCATTGACGTAGCTTCTATCTCCCCAAAACGCCAAGGCGGCGATAAAAGCGATGTAGATGGCAGCGCCTCCCATCAGCGGCACGGGCGCGGTGTGGATCTTGCGGCCGGACGGCTGGTCGAGGATGCGCAGTCGCAGGGCGGCCAGCCGTACCAGCGGCGTGCCGCCGATAGCGATTATGAGGGCGCTGGCGGCCATCAAGAGGAAGGGGCTCACGCGATTGCTCGATTGCGGGTGAATGTCAAGCTATTTAAGGGAGTCAATGAAGGTCTGGATGTCCGGCTTTAAGTTTTCGGGCGCGAGCGCCAGAGCTTGTTGACCAAAGTGAAGAGCCTGTTCAAGGTTGCCCAGCTCTCTCTGGAGATCTGCCAGCCTCAAGGGCGTACGATAGTTTTCGGGCGCCAGGTCGAACAGCACTTGCAATTGTGCAGCGGCTTCGGTCAGTTTTCCATTCTCTTGGTACACATCGGCCAGCAGGATGTAGATATCCGTGTATCCGTCCGGCACTTCGAAGTCGTTTTCGAGCAATTCGACGACCCGGTCTGCCCAGAGAATGGCTTCGTCATGGCGTCCAAGTTCGATGTAGAGAATAAGCAGGTTGCGCAGCGTCCCCAGGTTGGTCTGGTCTATTTCAACGAGCTGTAGATTGGTGGCCAGCGCTCCTTCCAGATCGCCTGCCTGCGATTGCGCTACTCCCAATTGGCTGAGCAGGTGTAGGTTTCCCGGCAAGTGTTCCAGACTGCTGAGCAAGGTCTCAACCGCTTTGTCGACGCTGTCCATCCGCCTGTGGAGCTCTGCCAGGAAGACGTAAGTGGCTTCATAGCGATCGTCGAGGGAGAGACTGTGCAGGAGGGCCTCTTCCGCCTCCTCGTTCCTGCCCAGCAATGCAAGGTTATTGGCCTTCTCATTCCATAGATGGGCGGCATTGGGGCTGAGGGTCAAGGCCGCCGAATAGTGCTGCAGGCTGCTTTCGAGGAAATTTGTGCGCGCTTGCGGGTCATCGACCAGGTCCGACCAGCTTCGGTAGAGACGCGCCAGATTGGCGGCGTGATCTGTGTTGAGCGGGTTGACCACTTGGGCGCGTTGCAGTACGACTTCGGCGTATCGCAACAGGTCTTCTTTTCCCATCTGCTGCAACTCAGAACTTGAAATTCCCAGAGCGTGAGTGAGTGAGAGTTCGGCCGGCTGAAGGTGAGAGCCTTGAACCGGCGCGTCGGAAGCTTCTGCCAAAAGACTGCGGCCGTAGAAGAGCATGTAGTAGTCCTCGGCCGGTCGCACTGCCAGCGCGCGTCTATAGAGGTCGGCGCTGACTGCCCAATCTCCGTTGCTGTCGTAGACCTGTCCTTGTTTGTAATATACATCGGCGCGGACCTGCGCGATGTTTACGTTGCTTACGATGAGAAAGGCAACGGCTGAAGCCAGGACTGCGCCGCTCACCGCGGCAAGGGTCCTGCCCGTCGATACCCGCTTCCGGTCAGAGCTTGCGCGCCTGGCAATCACCAAGCCTGCGCCAAGACACCACAGCAGAACGGTCCAGGTAAAGAAGCTATAGTGTCCCGCGATTTGATCGAGGAATTGACCGACTTCGTCGAAGGTCCTGTTTCGCACGAGGCGAAGGGCGAAGAGCAGCCCATACAAAAGCCAGCCCAGCACCAGGGTCAGGCCGTACACTCCCAATGACTTCATCCAAGTCTGTATGGTACTTGACATCTCTCCTGATGCGATAACGCCGTCTGCGCGCTTCGGTCCGGAGGAGGCGTTGGCTACCGGCCCGGAGATTCCGGGGGCCGGCCGCTGCAGGTATTCCGTAGAAGAACCCAAGACGGCGGCGATCAGGATAGTGAAAACAAATAGCCAGAACACAGGTGAGCCGCCTGTCTGCCCATGACTCGTGACAGTCACGGTCAGGCTTTTGAACAGGGTCGAGAATGCACTGGTCGAGCCCTGAATGTCTCTTACAAAAAGAAATACGACCGTCCACAGCACGAGAAGGTCAGGAAGAGCGGATGCCGGGATGGACTCGAGTGAGATGAATCCCGGAGCGCTATTGCGGCGCCGCCTGCGGCTCGATCTGGAACGCGCCGGGCGTCGTTCGCCTCGAGCTCGCTCGGTGTTCGGGGTCGATCCCGGAGCGCCGGACGACCCAACAGCAGTGAACGACGCCGGGACTAGCCATCGCATCCCCAAGACGAGAAGGAGTGCGGCGACAATCCAGAAGTAGGTGCGTGTGGCTGCGATCGCGATACCGAAGTGAATCTCCACATAGTGGGCGATGATGGCGGCAAAGAGCGCCACGATGAGGAGCTGGCGGCGGCGTTCGCGGGGGGCTGTTTGTGACTCCGGCTGGATGAAAACAGCCAGTGTGACATAGGCTATCAGTCCCAAAACCAGTCCGGTCGGCCAGTTCACTCCCAGAAAACCGGCGCTGACGCCGAGCGCCAGGAAGGCGACGCTGAGGATCAGGCCGCCTCCAATTGAGAGGGAGAAGAAGAGGGCAGCATCTCGCCGGGAACGGATCAGCCCAAGCCAGCGGAGGGCCCAGAAGAAGATCGACAGGAAGAGAAGAGAGTTCGCCAGGAAGCCAAGGCCGCCTGTGATGGCCAAGCTGTCCCATGTCTCGTTGTGGGACCTGTCCGGTGTGCGGTTGCGAGCCTCCCATTGGGCGAGCTCCGGTTGGTAGAACCTGTTATAGGCCAGCCACATTGCTTCGGGCCCGTAGCCAATTAACGGGCGCAAGGGATTGAGAGAATCATCTTTTCCGTCAGGAAAGGTCAGTGGTTCATGGGGTGCGACCAGTTCGGCCACCCCCTCCCAGATGAGTACGCGAACGCGGCCGGTGCCGGTGGCACTGTCCAGCATGGTTGCTAATCGACCCCAAACAGGAACTTCGCGGAAGCCGGCGCCCAAAGCCGTAATGTTGAGGAGAACAAGGAGGACAGCGACGGGTGCACTGAGCCCCACCCAGACCGCCGTCCAGGCGCGATAGTTGCGCGGGCGTAGACCTGTCAGGAATAGAAGAACGAAGATATAGATTCCGCCGGCCAGGCCCAGCCAGGGGCCGCGGCTCTGCGTCCAGAAGATTGCAATCAGTTGGACGAAAAGCACGAACAGGTAGCAACCACCTGCCAGGATGCCGGCAAGGGTTCGGTCTGGTTGAGAAATCGACCCGCTTTGGGTTTCATCCGCTATTTCGGCGTCCTGCGATCCCTCTTGAAGCAGAAAGACAAAGCTGGAGACGGCCCTCTCGAGCGTGAGAAAGAAGGCCATAATGAGGTAGGCAGCCAGGAAGATGGCGTTGCCGGCATTGGCGGCGACGCGAGTTATCACATCTTCGCCCCAAGGCAAGGGATCCCTTCCAAAGTGCTGCATCACGCCGTAGATGGCGATGGGCAGGCTGGTGAGAACGACTGCATGTTGCAGGCGCCGCAATTGGGAAGCGTGCCGCAGGTGGGCAACGGTCAGAAGGGCGATTGTGAGATAGCTGGCAAAGGTGTAGGCGCCCTGCAGGCGGTGATATGATCCCCACCAACTTACTGAGGGGGAGATGCTGAGAATCGTACTGATCGCATAGGAGACAATCAGTAGGGCGAAGGGCAACAGCAGCGGCTGTTTCCACAAGCCGGCCAGCTGCCTTTTTCCGAGAGCGAGCTGCGCGCCCCTTGCTTCCTGTGGCTGGCCGCGGCCGGTCGAAGTGTCGTCCCAAGCCGGCAGCCAGAGCCGTCCGCCGTCAATGAGCTTCACCAGGTAGGCCAGGAGCATGACGAGCGCGATGGAACGAAGGAGGCTTATCTTGTCCGGTTCGAAGACCCGGCTGGAGTAAACATTGAAGAAAAGCGGCGTCACGATTAGCGCCGCCAGCCAGCAGGCCTCAATTGCCGATTCGCAGTAGGTCTGGATCTTCGAGCGTTGCATACAGGGATTCAGCCGAAGGCGCGGTTCAAATTGAAATAACTGTAAGGGTCATTTTACAAGAATTGAGAAAAGTTGCCTCAGCCAAATTTTGCAGCCACCTTGGGAAGAATTTGGGTCAGGACGGGGATTCATCCTTGGGCCTGGGACTGACGCCAGATCTTTTCCAACGCGGTGAACGCCAGCGCCGGGCGATTGGCCCGTCTCTCATGATAACGGCCGGTATTGTAGGTCAGGATAAGTTCGCGGCGGGCGCGGGTGATCCCCACGTAGAGAAGGCGCAGTCGCTCTGCGGCCACTTCGCGGCGGGCTTCGCGCGTTGCCTGGCCGTCGGGGAATTCGTCAAGCGTGCCCATATGCAGATGCTCGGTCTGGGCGAGCGCTTCCGCGGTCAGATTGAGGCTGTCGCGCACATACCAGCGCTCGCCGCGGTAATCGTCGTCGTCTCCGCCGCTGGGAAAATCGTATTCGCTGAGCGAAGTAAGATAGACGCGATCCCATTCCAGGCCCTTGGCGGCATGCATTGTGGCAATTGTCACCTCGCCAGCGGGCGGGTCAAACCCGTAGGCATTCTCCACGAAATTGAGAAAGCGACTTCTATTTTGCCCGATATCTCTCAACGTCTGCCAGATTTCATGGAGTCGGATTTCGGGCCTGTCGCTAACCAGCCTGGCAAGATGAACGGCAACGCCGTGCGCAAGAGCCAGTTCCGCCTGTTCCTCGAAAAGGTCCTGCCCGAGGGTCAGAATCAGTTCGTCAACTGGCAGCTCTGAGGCCTCGCTCCAGCGGCGCAGCTGGGTACGAAACGCGTCAACAACGGATCGAAAGCCCGGGTAGTCGTCGATCCAGCTGATATTGCTCAACCAGTCGCCGCCTGCCGCTGGAAAGAGGAATTGCTCCGGGTGGCGCAACTGGCCCAGCGCTCTGCCAAATGTTTGCACCGGCTTTGGCTCGTCGGCCCCCTCTTTCGAAGCCCCTTCTGCGTCGGCTGCGGCGTGCCGTCCAGCGCGGCCGGCACCTCCAGGAGGCGCCAAGGAGGCCGCCAAATTGGGATCCGTTGCGAAGAGAATCTGGCCGCGCCTGGGCCACCAGACATTCACCCAGACATCTTGCAAGTGTTCTGGTTTGTGCGGTTGGCTGACGAAGCGCATCAGCGTCGTCAGGGCATCGATGGCGTTACGCGTTGTTTTGCTTGTACGCAATAGAGCGTCATTGTAGGGAATCGAGGCCTGATCAAAGGCTGTTCGAAAATCATCACCGCGAAAATGGTAGGGAACCAGGACGGCAACGGTCTTGTCGGAATTGTCAGGCAGCCAGCGGCGCAGACTCGTCTGGATGGCTCGCACCTCTTCGTCGGGTGTGAGTGCGCGATTGTGGAAGAATACAACTGGGTCACCGGGAGGGGGATTCGCCTGGGGGTCGCCTTCGCCGGTGGGCAGAATGTGTGGGAGCGCAAGCGCACTTGCGGGCGAGAGGAATGGATGCTCGAGCCGTGCCCAATCGATCAGCTTATTTGCCAAATTGATGATGGGCAGGGCGCTGCGGCCGGAGTTCGGGAGCGGAAGTTCTTTCACGTTCTCGTGGGACACAAATTGACGCAGGAATTTTGGGTCAGCGCTGGTGAAGGAGGCGTTTATCGATTGATTGGGATCGCCGACGCGTACCCAGTTGCCGTGCGCGGCGGTAAGCATTCTCAGCATCTGCTCCTGAAGGGGGCTGCTGTCCTGGGCCTCGTCCTCGAGGACATAGGGCCATCGCTGCTGTAAGCGGTCGAGGAAGCTGCTATCGGTTTCAAGCGCCTGCAATGCCAGCAGTATCAGGTCGTTGAAATCGACTCCGCCGCGGACAGCCAACCCACGTTGGTAGTCGTTGTAGACCTGTAAGCCGAGTGAGAGCAGCGGCCAGGTACCTGACTGGTGATTCAGGGCGTTGTCCAGTGCGGCGGCGTCGGTACGCAGGTCTTTTGCCTGGCGAATGACTGCTTCAGCGATATCTCGAGAGACTTCAGGGAGTTGGCGCTTCAGAACAGACTGATTGCTCAAGTGTTCGGGCTTGATCATCCCGCTCAGCACATCAGGATTGGCCTGCAAGTATCTATCTACGGCCTGCCGCTTCATTTCCTGGCTGGTGCGATCGTCGATAATGTCGAAATTCTCGGACAGGCCTACCAGGCCCGGCCGTTCGCGCACGATGTCGTGGGCCAAACTGTGGAGCGTACGGACGCGGAAGCCGCCCGGGAGCAGTCGTTTGCTTTGGATAAACTGATTGATGCGGGCGCGAAAGTTTTCTACGGCTGCGTTTGTGAAGGTGACAACCAGCACCTCACGGTTGTCGATGGGCCCGGAGCCTGCCAGTCTCTGAACCAGCTGCGCGGCAAGCCGGCTCAGTGTAAATGTCTTCCCGCTTCCGGGCACTGCGCTGACACCAAGCCGCCCAGACTTGTAGCGGAGAATCTCCTGCTGCGCCGGGCGGAGCTTTAATTCGGCGGCCATGGACTTGTGGTTGGTGGGCTGGGTGGGAGAGCTATCCTGGACGGTGAGGGCTGCTCTCCCCGGCGGCGTTCGAGGCTACGCGTCGGCTGAATCGGAGTGGACGAGCGCGCTGTTGTCAGGCAAGCTGGCCCAGCACTGTCAGTACGCCAACAAACTGGCCCTCTGCATCCATACTGGCATGGGTAATCAGGGCGGGGGCGGAGCGGCCGTCCTCCAGTTTGACCGTCATTTTGCGGTCTCTGTGGAGCTCGACCATCATTTTAGACGCGTTTAGGTTCTCAGTCTGATAGTAGATTCGAACCCGTTCGCCTGCCGGGTGGTTGTCGCTGCCGAATTCGACGACTTTTACGTCATCGAGTACTGCAACCGGCTCTATCGTCTGATCCAAGTAGAGCATTGCTTTCATGGAAAGCCTTTCGCATTTTCGACGCGAAGAAGTTCAAGTGGCTTACGTACCAAGACCCGAGATTACGCGTTAGTCACACGTTGCTTTACGGCAAAACCGTGTGTGCGGAGGGGCCGAAGCGCGTTGCAAGTCCGTTCATTTTAGCAGAAAGCCAAAGGCCGGAGCAAACCTACGGTTGGGTACGGGTGCATCCCAATCTTGGGGTGGGAATCGTCTGGCGGTGAATCCAAGCCTGCGGCGGCTGGACATGTTTGCCGGCTCGGGCGGCACAGGGCAGGCACAAGGCCTGCCCCTACGGTGGCCGCGGGGTGCGTTGATTTGGGGGCGAGGCAACGGGGCGCCGGTTGCGCAGGGCCGCATTAGAACCCACACCCGGCGGCGGGTGGAGGGGTGTCATGGGGGCGTTGCGGGGGGAGTCCCCCCGCACAAGGGAGGGCCGGAACTGCAGGGGTCAGGGGTTAGGGGTCAGGGACTGCGGGGGGAGGTGCTTGGCGGTCGGGCGCGCGAGCGGCGGGGGACGCGCACATACGGCCGGATAGGCGCGCGGCGCGGTGGAGACAGGCTGGAATCGCGAACGCACGGTGGCGGGGCGACGGGCCGCCGTTTGCGCAGGGCTACTTTAGAACCCACACCTGGCGGCGGGTGGAGGGGTGTCAGGGGGGCGTTGCGGGGGGAGTCCCCCCGCACAAGGGAGGGCCGCAGGCCCGACCGTCCAAACTGCAGGGGCCAGTGGTCAGTGGCCAGTGGTCAGTGGTCAGGAACTGCGGGGGGCGGCGCCTGACGGTCGAAGGCGCGATCGGCGGGGGACGCGCACATACGGCCGTATAGGCGCGCGGCGCGGTGGAGACAGGCTGGAATCGCGCAGGCACGGTGGCGGGGCGACGGGCCGCCGGTTGCGCAGGGCTACTTTAGAACCCACACCTGGCGGGTGGAGGGGTGTCAGGGGGGCGTTGCGGGGGGAGTCCCCCCGCACAAGGGAGGGCCGAAGGCCCGACCGTCCAAAAGGATACAGGACAGCATATTCTGCAACTTTGCCAGCGGATGGAACATGGACCGGTTATGACTCGGTTGTTACCCGAGGTTTAGGGATTTGTTCCCCAAGTTTGGACTGCGCCCGTTGCTTACAGGAGGCGATCAGGGCAGTGTGAACGGGGCTCCCGCGTGCTGAAAGTGGCATAGGCCACCCACGCTGAAGTAGCTGCCAACCACGACAGTTGCGGCAGGTCAGGAGGGCGTCCAGGCCCTTTCTGCGATGCCTTCAACGTGGGTCTTGACGTCCACAACAACTGGTCTGCCGGCATTGAATGCCTGGTCCAGTGCGCCGGCGAGTTCGCTGTGCTTGTTGACCGTCAGTCCCAAGGCGCCCATTGATTCGGCAATCCTGGCGAAATCTGCGTCCTTGAAGAGCCAGAGTTCATCGGAGCCGGCGGTGCGGCCTCCGTAGGTACCCTCGACACCGTCCTGTTCCTGATTTAGCGAATGGTTGTTATTCACGAGAATGACGGTGTTGATGCCGCAGCGCGCCGCCGTCTCAATTTCGGCGAGGTGGTACCAGATTCCGCCATCGCCGGTGAAGCAGAGAACGGGGCGCTCTGGCTGCGCGCACTTGGCGCCGATGGCTGCAGGCAACCCCCACCCGAGCGAACCTGCGCAGCGAATGTAACTTTGAGAGGGGTGTTTCAGATCCAACATTGTGCCGGTCCAGATGCCGGCGTGCCCGGTATCGGAGACAAGAATCGCGTCGGAGGGCAGGTAGTCCGACAGATCGCGGCAGAGGCGTTCCGGGCGCATGGGCAGGATATCTGAGTTGACATGCTGGGCAACGCCGGCCTTCCAGTCCTGGACCAGCTCCTGCACGCGGGCGATCCAAGCTGTACGTGCGGGTGCGGGAGATGCGCTGTCGATCATGCGCCGCAGGCTGCTCTTGACGTCTCCTTGCAGGCCGACTTGAACCGGATAGTTGCGCCCGATTTCCTCCGGGTTGATGTCGAGTTGGATGATGGGCGTGCTCTGGGGTGGAATCTGGTAGAAGTGGGTGACCTGTCCTCCGGCATGGCTACCGACGAAGAAGACGAGGTCGGCTTCATGCACTGCCTGATTGGAGCAGGCGCGGGAGTATGACCCGGGCACGCCCACGGCTAGTTCGTGGTCGCTTGGAAACATCGCTTTGGCGTTCAGCGAGGTAGCTACGGGGATTGAGAGCTTTTCGGCAAGTTCGATCAGCTCTGCGCGGGCATCGGAGGCTGTCACACCGCCGCCAGCGACGATGACAGGACGTTGGGCACTCTTGAGAAGCTGAAGCGCCGCCTCTATTTGGGAAGGTTCGGCTTCGGGACGGAAGGGAGGGAGCTTTGAGAAGGCCTCTTCGACAATAACCTCAAGATCAGCTTCTTCCTCCATCACGCTCTGGCCGGCAATACCTTCCAGCTCGATGTGAGCAGGTCCGGGTGTACCGGTTGTGGCTACGCGAAAGGCTTGGCGAAGGTATACGGGGAGGTGCTCGGGCGTGGAGACGTAGGCGCTGTACTTGGAAACAGCTGAGAAGGGATTGACATGATCAACTTCCTGATAGGCGTGACGCTTCTGATTGCTGAGAAACTCGCGGCCGGTCACTGCAACGACTGGCGAACAGGCCAGAAAGGCGTCCTGCAGGCCGGCGGCCAGATTGACCGCGCCGACAGATTGCGCCATGCAAAAAGCGGGGCCGCGGCTGACGCGAGCGAATGCGTCGGCCATGTAGGCGGCTGCTTTTTCGCCGTGGGTCTGCACTCGTTGTATCCCGAGCTTTTCCATCTCCATAAGGGCCCGCGGGCCGATATAAGGCATGAAGAATACATGGGAGATTCCGTAACCATGAACTGTTTCGGCGACGAAGCGGGCGCCTGTCATGCTTGGCATGTTCTCTTCTCCTGATGGACTCGGTGGGCGTGCAGAACCATTGCAGAGTTGACTCAGCCAATTCATAACATTTGTTGGGCAACTTTGCAATCCTTCCGGCCGAAGATTTTCTTTCCCAACCCCTTTGGGCGGTCCACATGGAGAATGTGAAGTCAAGTCTTCAGGCAGCTTACCGGAGGGCGCCGCTTGCCATGCAGCATCGAAGGCCTCGCGCTGTTGAGCCAGCCCGCCAGTCGTGCTATGATCGGCGCGAACAGACGATTGCTTTTGAGTTAATTGAAAGGAACGGAGTGTGACAAAAGCGCTAAAGGTGGGAGTTGTCGGGGTCGGCGGCATTGCGAAGACCCATATGCCCGGATGGGCCGCGTCAGAGGTGGCGGAGGTGGTTGCCGGGAGTGACGTCTCAAAGGAGGCGCTGGAAAGATGGGGCGCGCTGTACGGCGTTTCCAACCTGGTAGATGACCCTGCTGAACTATTCAGCGACCCGGACATCGACATTATCGACGTGTGCACGCCGAATCGCTACCATGCGCCAATTGCCATCGGGGCCCTTGAGGCGGGCAAGCACGTTCTTTGCGAAAAGCCGCTTGCGCCGACGCCGGCGGAGATACGCCGGATGATCGAGGCCCGAGACCGGGCCGATAGGCTTCTGATGACCGCGCAACACTTCCGATTTCGCGGCGACTCCCAGGCGATGAAAGCTGAAATCGCTACGGGTGTTCTGGGGGAGATCTACCATGCGCGCAGCTGGATGTTGCGCAGGGCCAATCTGCCGGTCCGGCCCGGTTTCATATACAAGAAGCATAGCGGCGGCGGCCCGACAATCGATGTAGGCGTGCACATTCTGGATCTTACGCTCTGGCTGATGGACAATCCCCGGCCTGTTGC
Organism: uncultured Caldilineaceae bacterium; assembly: GCA_951813625.1. Taxonomy (GTDB): domain Bacteria; phylum Chloroflexota; class Anaerolineae; order Caldilineales; family Caldilineaceae; genus Bin5. Next base: position 126,078 of record CATOTS010000001.1, read on the forward strand.
GGTCTCGGGGGTGGCGAAGGCGCCGCTGGCCCTGCGCGAGGGTGCATTCAGCGCCTGGAGACTTGATCCTGTGCCACAGGACATTGACGTTGAGGACTTTGCGGCCGCGTTTGTCCGGTTTGAGAATGGCGCCACCTTGATCCTGGAGACAAGCTGGCTGCTGCATCACGACACGATGGGCGAGGACACGCAGGTGTGGCTTTACGGCAGTGAGGGAGGGTGTCACTGGCCGAGCGCCAAGTTCTTGGAAACGAACTTTGAGACGAAGCAGTTTTACAACCGGTTCCTGCAGCGAACGCAGGACAGGATGGAGCCGCATGCGCTCGAATGTGTTGCCTTCGCGCAGGCTATTGCCGATGGCGCACCGTCTCCCGTACCGGCTGAACAGTCGCTACAGGTCCAGGCGATCCTCGATGGCATTTACCGCAGCCAGGCGGAGGGAAAGGAAGTGCGGATCGAGGATTGAAGGTTTTCGAGACATCATGGGAAGGATGGTAATTCCGCCGGCACTTGCAACTTTCGAGGCCGGAGTGCGTAGAGAGTTGTCAAGAGCACTAAACGCATTGGAGAAGATGACGGCTTCTCTGCCCTCTGCTTTAAGGAGTTAGTCATGAGCGAGTCAACGCCGAATCAGCCAGCAGAATCGACGGGTGCAACGGTCCAAGAGAGCCCTGCTTCCGTGTTTGAGCCAGAGGTCGCAGGCGCGACTATTGCCGTGGAAAGCGTAGAAAGCAAGCCTGAGAGCGGCAGCGCTACCAAGCGGCCACCCGGTCTTTTCCGCCACCCAGAAGAGAAGCTTATCGGCGGGGTTTGCGGCGGAATGGGGGACTGCTTCGGCATCGATCCCATTTTTGTGCGGATTATGTGGGTGGGCTTGACGCTCGGAACTGCGGGTGCGGGTCTTTTCGCCTACGCTGCTCTGTGGCTGCTGCTGCCGGTTGGCACAGCTGGGGAGGGAGAGCGCGCTCCGGCCACATTTGAACTGAACCAGCGGAATGTGGAACGGGCGGGGCTGCTGCTGGTCGTAGCCGGCAGCTTGTGGCTACTGGCAAATCTGGGGATACTGCCAGCGCTGTGGGGCATGTTTTGGCTCCTGATGAGGCTACTTTTCTGGCCGGTGCTGCTGATAGGAACGGGTCTGCTGCTGCTCAACAATCGGAAGGCGTGGCGCAGCCGATTCCTCGGCGCGCGCGCCCAGGTGCAAGGTGGCAAAAGACGGGCTTCATCCATATTTAGCCGCGAGTCGGTCAAGAGTGGGCTGGGCAGGGCCCGGGCCAGCATCCCACTCAAACGCAGCCGAGAAGACAGGTTGGTCTTCGGCGTTTGCGGGGCTATTGGCAAGGCGATTGGGCTGGACGCCAACCTTGTCCGGTTGCTGTGGGTGGCATTCGCTGTAGGCAGTCTGGGCACGCTGTTGCTGGTGTATGTGCTCGCCGGCTGGATCCTGCCGGAAGATACGCCGGCACAGGCGGAGGTCTATAGTCCAGAGCCTCAGGATGTAACCATCATTGACGGCAGGGTTGGTTAGGGTTCCAGCGTCCTCAATTCCATTTGGCAAGGCAGTTGCCTTCGCCAGAATCGTTGGCGAGAAGAGCCCTGGAGGATTTAGCTGTGGGTAAAGCCGAGAATCTGGCAGTTGGCCTGCTTATCGGCGCGGCAATAGGGGCGGTCGCGGCCTACTTTTTTGGACCCTCGCGCGGCACTACGTTCGACGCCAGATATCAGTCTCGCTGGGACCGTGCTTTGGCAGAAGGGAAGGAGGCCGAAGCAGCGCGAAAGGCGGCACTGGAACGGGAGCTGGCGGAGGCGAAGCGTCGCAACACTCCTGGACAACGCTGACTTGGCGGCCTCCTGGGCGTTTGAGACGAGTGAATCCGGTCGGATCTCCACCTATTTTTGACAGTCGGGACAGAAGTGCGTGCTGCGCTGAGCGAGCACGATACGACTGATGGGCGCATTGCAGTGAAAGCAGGGTTCGCCGCCGCGGCGAAACACTTGAAACTTCTCCTGAAAGCCGCCTTTGCCTCCGGTTGGCGGCGCGTAGTTTTGCAGCGAACTGCCCTGGGCCTCAATCCCCGCCTGCAACACATCCTGCAACCCTTGATGAAGCCGCACAATCTCCTCAGCGTTTAGCTGGCCGCCGGCGCGTCGCGGATCGATTCGTGCGCGGAATAGCGCTTCGTCGGCGTAGATGTTGCCAACGCCGGCTACAATGGACTGGTTGAGCAGCAGAGACTTAATGCTTGCCGTGCGGCGGGCCAGTGCCCTCTCCAGATGCTGCGGCAGGAACTCGGCGTCAAGCGGCTCCGGGCCCAGCTTGCCGACGACTGACTCCTCATCGGTAACCAGCCAGATTCTTCCGAACTTGCGGATGTCGCGGAAGCGCAGTTCTTCGCCGGTATCCAGTTGAAAAATGACGTGTGTGTGATGGTCCGCTGGAGGGACTTGCAGATCTGCGGTGGAAGCGCCCAGGGCCGAGTCATGATCCAGCGGGCCGGGGGCCGGTCCGTGAATGCGAAGCTCGCCGGTCATGCGCAGGTGGACGATGAGCGTTTCGCCGCTATCCAGGCCAAGCAGCATGTACTTTCCCCGCCGCCGAAAAGAGGCAAAACGCCGGCCGCGGACCAGGTCGGGAAAGATCGAGGCATCAGGTGCGGCTATAGTGCGGGGCCATCGCACCTCAGCTTCGAGGATAGTCTTTCCGTTGAGGAGGGGCTTGAGCGCACGAACGTAGGTTTCGACTTCGGGCAGTTCAGGCACTGCTGGTTCGGGGTCTGCGCCGGCTGAGAAGCCAGAACACGACTATCGCTAAGACCAGGACGATGCGGGCTGACCTGAGCAGGGAACGCAGTGAATACCAAGTGTTCCCCGATTCTGGAGGTTCGAGGGTGACCGGCGGGGTCGTAATGTCTGAAGGCTGAGTGGGCTGGGGCGTGGGCTTGACTCCCTCTGTGTCGTTTTGGCCGCCGGGCTCTGCCTGGCCTTCGGAGGAGATCTCTTCGCCCTCCGAGCCCGAGGGGCTTTCGCTAGACGACATGACTCCTAGGTCGCCGTTTCCTTGTTCCTCGGGAATGGCGGTACCACTGCCTCCGGCGGTTGAGGATGAGGAGGAATCCCCCACGGCCGTCACCTGGATTCGGGGCGTAGCGGTCTGGGAGGATGGCTGGTTGCCAGCTGTAGCAAGGGTCCCGACGTAGGACTGTTGCAGCGAGAAATCGGCAACGACAACGACCAGCAAGAGGGCAGCCGCGGCCATGGCCGCGTTGCGATAAAACTGATTTCCGCCACCCAGAAAACTTAGAAGGCGCTGCCAGGGAGACTCAAGTGGGGGGTCTTCGATTCCGGTCGCGGGAGAGGCGTGCGCCCGTGCGCGGCGTTCGTGCAGCACGTCCTCGACTTGACTTTCGGTCAGGACAAATGAGCGGGGCAGGGCCGCTTTCGGCATCTCGCGCAGCAGGTCGACCGTTCGGCGGAGGGAGTCCACTTCCCAGGCGATCTGCTCGCTGGCGGCCATCGCCGTCTCGACTTGAAGTCGTTCCTCGGCTGTGGCGTCCCCATCTACGTAGGCCGCGATCAAGTCTTCGTCGATCGAATGTGAGAGCTGTGACGACATAGTCTATGGCTCTTAGATACCGCTGTCAGTCTTACGCGATTCTGTAGATTGACCGCGTCTGGCTTGCGCGCCGCCTCGGTCCTTGACGGGCTGCTGTTTCCAATTTGGAATAAGGGCCGGAGAATGCATTTCCCCTACTTCCTAGAATGACGATAGTCGGCTGGCAAAAGTTCCGTATGTTGGCTCAAATAATCTCTTACGCGGCCACGTGCTCTGCTGATGCGGGATTTCACTGTACCTACGGCGACGCTGGTAATATCGGCAATTTCCTCGTAAGCGTATCCTTCGACGTCGCGCAGAACAATCGTTGTACGCAGGACTTCGGGTAAGGATGTTATAGCCGAGCCGATCAGGGCCTGCAGCTCTCTTCGTTCGGCGAATTCGTGGGGGGATTCGCTGCGGTCCGTTAGTTCGGCGATATACTCCTCCTCGACCGGCATATCATCGAGGCTTTCGGTCGTTTTTCGCTTGCGGTGGCGGAGGTGGTCGTAGCAGGTGTTGACCACGATACGCGTGAGCCAGCCCTTGAAGCTTCCGCCCCGGTAGTTGTCCAGCCCCCGAAACGCCTTCAAGAAGCTATCCTGAATGGCATCCGCGGCAGAATCGGCGTCATCGAGAAGGCGGTAGGCGACATTATAGCCAAACCCCTGATATTCGATAACCAGTTGGTTGAACGCCTCGAGATCTCCTTGCTGCGAGCGTTCTATCAGATCGTCCAGGTTCATTTTCTGCCCGCTTTGGCACGCGAACGGCGGACTGTGCGGCCTTCCAGTCCTCTCCATTTCGAAGCTACGCCATAGTATACGGAATTCGGTCGACTGTCCGCAATGGTTGTCAATGGTAGCGAATGCCGCTCGAATGGCGGATGTATTTCGACGTCACTTGACTGAAGCAACGCCAAACCGCTATACTACAATTGGGCCGAAGTGGCGGAACAGGCAGACGCGCACGACTCAAACTCGTGTGGGGAAACCCGTGTGGGTTCGACTCCCACCTTCGGCACAAGGGATCGGGGAAGATCGTGCCCAGATAGGGGGAGGCTGCGCTGCCGTGGCCACAGAATTCCAGGCACGTACCGGGCCGGTCGCCAGGGGACAGTCATGGGGCCGGCGGTCTGCGTTGATGGCAGGCCGTTTTGTGTCCTGCGCCGAGAGTGAATGGGCCCTCTGAACGCTGGCGCCCCGTCCACTTAATTCGACAAGGTCAGGCCAAGAGATATTATATCAGTAACGACAATGAATCTCCAGTATTCTGGACATCCTATCACTTCTCCTCCTGTTTGATCAATGAAGAAGCGATCGCCATCTCCGTGAAGCTTGGGATAGGTGCGTGCAGGACGCGCGTCGCTGGCGATTCGGCAAGCCGGGGATGTTGGGCAATTCAGGGAGCGCGCCTGAGGGCCGTTGACATCCATTGGAGAATTGATAGGAATTCAGGCAGAATAGCAGGTGAACCCCGCGACAAAGCCATCGCGTTCGAAAGGAGTTCTCATGTCCGTCGAATTCTTGCGGGCAACGCCACTATTTCAGGGCTTGTCAGACGAAGAACTGCGAGAGGTTGTTGTAGTTTTTCGCGAAGAAAATCAACGTGCGGGCGCTGCCATATTCCAAAGTGATGAGACCTGCAACGAACTTTATTTGATTCGCAGTGGCTTTGTCCGCCTGCTGGATCCGGATGGCTCAGTGCTGGCGACACTCGGCCCGGGAAGTCTGCTGGGTGAAGCGGAGTTTCTGCGCGGATTGGCCCACAATACAAGTGCGGTGGCCGCCACGGATGTGCAGTTATGGGCTTTGCCAGACGCAAACTTGCGGAGTCTGTTGCAGCGTCACTTCAACATTGGCGTGAAGCTCAGCCAAAATTTCGGGGAACAGATCGCTCAATTGGAAGACTATCTGGTGGCGCAGCTTGCCAAAACGCGTGCGCTCGGAGAGTTGCCGCACAAGGTACTCTGGCCGGTCGCGAGAAGTATGCAGCCGCACCAGCTCGCGCGCGGCAATTTTCTCTACGAGGCCGGGAACCAGGCCGAGGCGCTTTTTCTTTTGGAGAGGGGGGGGCTCGAACTGCGGCCAACGCCGACGCCGGAGAATTCCAGCCCGAATGCAAACTCGGTGGAAGCGGGAAGTCTCTTCGGGGTTCTCCCACTCCTTACAAACAAGCCCTACGATTCGAGCGCGTATGCCGTGGAGGACTGCCTTGTCTGGACGTTGCCGGCGGCGACTTTTTACAGCTTGAGCAGCCAGTTTCCCCTGTTGCGGCGTACGCTAGGGCGCCACAGCCGCAGCCGCCTAAGTGTCGCGGATCAGACACAGGCAGTAGTGAGACTTGCACAGACACCTCTCTTTGCCCAGCTTGAGCCGGCCAATTTGCACGCGATCGTTCAGCGTTTGGTTCTTCAGCATGTTCCGGCGGGCGAGCCGATTTACCGTTTGGGAGACCCGAGTGACGCTCTGTTTCTGGTTGACCAAGGCGAGGTGGAGTTGACCGCGGAAAACGAGAGCGGTGTCCTGCAGGAGCTGGCTCGGATCGCTGTTGGCAGCTTCTTTGGCGCGATGAGCCTCCTGACTGGGGAGGACCGGCTGGAGAACGCGACAGCAATCCGCAATACGAATTTGTGGGTGCTGTACAGAGCCGATCTTCAGGAGCTGGTGGGCCTCCATCCTGCCATAGGATCGGCACTCGACCAGGCCGTTTCTGCCCGCCTCAGCGCGCGGCAGGACTCTATGGACGAGGGACGACTTCGCCGATTTCCGCTGCTTACCGACCTCAGCTCGCGCGAGCTGAGGGAAGTCGCACGTCATCTGCGGCAAGCTCATATTGGGGCCGGTGAGCAGATTTACCGGGCGGGGGGGCCGAGCAATGCGCTCTACTTCATAGAAGGTGGGATTGTAAGGTTGCAGCCTGTCAACGGCGCGGGCAGTTGGACGCGCGGCGAGGGCGAGATTTTCGGAGAAAAGGCGATTCTTTCGGATGAACCCTACGGGCAGAGCGCCTTTGCCGAGACGGACCTGGAGCTGCTATACATCGAGCAGCCGGGGCTGGACGCTCTCAAGTCGCGGCTGCCATCGCTTGCATTCGATCTAAGTCGGATTCTGAGCCATCCGGTGGGAGAAAGTGAAGAGTTCGCTGGCGTGCCCCAGCGCCGCGCCGGTGATGCTCCCGACGAGTACTCCGATCCAGACTACGGCCGCCAAGCCTCAGTGCGACCGGACGAATTTCCTCCCCCACGTCCGCGCCGGAGCGGGGAAAACTGGTTCGGCGCTCTCAGCTCTTGGGCGAAGATACGCCTTGCGCTGGTTGTGATCCTGCTGCTGTACCTTGTCGTTGTCGTCGTACCAAGTCTTCTTGGTTTGTCCTTCTGACGCGAATCCTGCTTGGGCTACCAGGTACCTGGAAGTTCCAGAGGAGAGCCAGGCCGGGAGAGGCAGCCAACGCCGGAGAGAGGGCACCTGCAGGCTCGTCGTTTGCGCGCTCTTCACCAACCTTTCGCAAGGATAGGCCACTCCAGTTCAACTTCCCCGTTTCTGTGGCCGACCACACGTGAAAAGAGATTGTTTGAGACACAGCAGTGGTTGGCGAGCACCGCGACCCGTTCGCCGATCTCCGGCTTGCGCGCGCAGCGGGAAACGTCGACGTGGCCGTGCTCCTCCGACAGCTTGAAGAGCTCCGCCTCGGGATACTCGATGACCATTCCGTGCCCGGATGACATTCTGGCGCTGTCTGCGGACAAGGACTTACTGCCCGAATCCAACACGACTCGATCTTCGGTCGGGCGGCTGACGACGGTTGCGAGCACGAAGTATGAGCATTGATCGAGGGTCATGGCGCCGGCATCGACCAGGTTGCGGTCGCCGTAGACATACATGCCGGCCCGATATTCGGTGAATTCGGTGAATTCGTGGGCCTGCCACATTACAAAGGAGCTGCCGCCGCTGACCCGTTCCGCGGCCAGCCCTTCCTGGGCAAGCAGCATCTTAGACTCGGCCATAAAGGCGTTGGCTTCCGGGTTGCAAGGGTATACCATGAGTCCGCCGAAGCGCAGGTTCGTAGCGCTGTCGATCTGCCGGGCCAGGGCGCGTACGCCTTCGGTTGTGGTTACACCGCAACGTTCATAGCCACCATCCATTTCAATCAAGACGGGCAGAGTCGTACCTTCCTGCGCGGCTGCCTTGGCATAGCCTTCGACCGTGCGGGCGGAGTCGGCGGTGACGCTAATCCTGGCACGACGCGAGAGAAGCATCAGACGTCTCAATTTGGTCTGGCTGAGCAAGTTGTAGGGCAGGAAGATGTCGTGGATGCCTGCACTGCACATCACTTCGGCTTCGCTCAAGGTCTGGCAGGTGATACCGACTGCGCCCGCCTGCATCTGCATATGGGCGATGGCAGGGATGCGGTGCGTCTTTATGTGGGGGCGGTTGTCGATGCCATGTTTGTCCAGGTAGGCTTGGAGCCGCTCGATGTTGGCGGAAAGCCGGTCCAGGTCGACGACTGCAACGGGAGTGTCAAGGTCCTCGATGTGCATGGCCTTACCTTTGTCTGATAAGTAGCAGCAGGACCAGAATCAGTTCAACGGCTTTGGTCAGCAGACCAAAGCCGTTGTCAAGAGACTGTTGTCCGTTGACCACAAAGTAGGCGATTATCGTAACGGCCGTGTAGGCCACAAGCGCCCAGCGAATGGTGGGTCTCAAGCTGGCGAGCTGGGGCACGAGGTAGAGACCTACAACCAGTGCGATGAATCCCAGGCCGTTGAGGATAAAGAGCGGGAAACCAACTTGGACGCCTAGAAACAGGTGGATCAAGCCGGTCAGAAGCGCTAGTCCCATGATGCGGTATGACTGTGCATTCAAGGATCGAAATTCGTCCATCATCTTCAACCTCCTGTTCAGGCCCGACACGGGAACGCCACCGCGTGGCATAGGTCGGACCATAATATAGTTTCACAGAATCGTCTCACAGAATCGTCTCACAGATTTGCACTTTTCTCAACGCCTCGGTACGGCCCATTGGACCGGCTACTCTTCTACGATGGCGCCGATTCGCAGCCAGCGTTCTTCCGGGATCCAGAGGGTGAAGTGGCCACTTCCAAGGACTATCAGCAGAGATGCAATGAACAGGAGCGCGAGTCCCAGGGTCGCCTGACCGGCGAAAGCGAATCCAACGTAGGAAGCCAAGATGACAAGGCCGGATGCCGATCTCACGGCTAAACCTAGCAGGACGGCCACGCCGCCGAGCACGCCGACCAGAGCGATCGTCAGATTCACGGCCGCCGGCAGATGGGTCGAACCTGAAAGCATGTTCATTACAAGAAGCGACATGAGGGCCGCGGCCAAGACTCGCAGGCCAACCGGCAACCACAGAAGGGACCAGATCTTCAGTCGAGCGCGCCAAATCCTGTAGGTTGAATTGCCGGGTCTTAGCCAGCCGATGGTTACCAGCCAGTCGCGCACAAAGCTGAGGGTCACCGCGCCGCCGAAGACTGCGCCGACAACAAAGGATTCCGGCGGCTTGAAGATTGGCCAGAGCACGGTGGACAGAAATATCATGAGCAGACCGGCGATTATGCGCCGCTGGTTGCTCTCTGTCATCGGATAGTTGGGCAGTCCCTTGCGTGTCCGCCACAGCATCCCTCCGACGAAGAGTGGGCGGGCTATGCCTACCAGCAGAAAGACCAGGGGCAGCTGCCCGTATTGTACGGCCAGCAGGCAGGCTACGAGCACACCCAAGCCGTCATATTCCATGTCAAGTGTCTCGCCCAGCCGGGAAACACGGTTTGTTCTGCGCGCGACGTAGCCGTCAAAGACGTCGGTGATGCTTGCTGCCACGTAGAGCAGTGCTGGCAGCCAGTCCATTGGTCCTCCCGGCCTGGGCAGGAGGAGGAATCCGGCCATCCAGGCGTAGGCGAGGCCGCGGTAGATCGTCATGAGATTGGCGGCGCCCAAATTCGGATATAGCTGTTCTGAATTGGGGTGGTGATTCTGGCGAAGGACGCGGCGCAGGTACCAGAATTCGCCGGCGACGACGAGTGCTGAGAACATGAGCCAGCGTCGTGCGTTGAAGTCGGTGTTGAGGGCTGTGAAACGCAGCAGCAGCACGCCGACGAGCAGGGTCACACTGCAGATCAACGTAAGCCGCCTAGCGCTCTTCTGCAAGAGCGCGAACTTTTCCTCTTCGTTCATCCGCTTCTCCCGGTCGGTGGGGCCGTGCGCGCCACCATAGCATAGTATGGCACAGGGCTCAATCTCCAGCCATTGGTCACTCAGGGCAATCGCACCTAAATTTGGGCGCCAAAATAACTCACAGAGGGCACCCACAAGGGGTGCCCCTACCCATGGTCATTCGTTTTCGGCTGTGAAGGCCGGCCTCCAGTCGCCGATAACCCTAAGAATTCGCGACCGCGCACTATGATTGGCACTGTTCTCAGCGTTTTTTCGGTGTTGGGCTCGAATCAGGTAGTGTCGCGGGGTCTTTACCCAATTCGATGCAATCGCCCTGCTGCATCCACAAATTTGCACGAATCTCCACGAAGAACGTCAACTGTGGGTTGTGTCAGGGGGGCGTTGCGGGGGGAGTCCCCCCGCACAAGGGAGGGCCGCAGGCCCGACCGTCCAGAACGGCCGGAACGCAAACCTCGAACTGCAACGTCAAGGGCAATGGCTTGATCCACCAGGGCAATCGCACCTAAATCTGGGCGCCAGAATAACCCACAAAGGGCACCCACAAGGGCGCCCCTACCAATGGTCATTCGTTTTCGGCTGGAAAAACCGGTCTCCAGTCGCCGATATCCTTAAGATTTCGCGACCGCGCACTATGATTGGCACTGTTCTCGGCGTTTTTTCGGAGTTGGGCTCGAATCAGGTAGTGTCGCGGGGTCTTAACCCCATTAGATGCAATCGCCCTGATTGGTCACTGCCGGCCTGGGCACCCTGGAAGCAGGAGAAACAGTTGGTTTGCGCTTGTTGTCCTGTGCTATGATTGTATGAATCGACTACCACTTGTTGGGTGAATTAAGTGTCCATTCCCATCCCGTTAGTAATCCATGCAACGCACGAAGCGGGCACTAAGGTGGGCGGCATTGGCTCCGTTCTCGAGGGGCTATTGGGCGCAAAAGAGTACAATGAGCAGGTTGCTCGCACCATATTGGTCGGTCCGATGTTTGGCTGGGATGCACTCCAGATGGAGCGGCTCACTGGCGCAGATAACGGGGTGCAGATTCGTTACAGCAGCCTGCACGGGATTTTCTACGGCGTCAGCGAGGCGGTTCAACAGGCGTTTAGGACGGTCGAGCAGACCTATCAGGTGGGGATTCTCTACGGCGTTCGCCGGTTTGGGGAGGTAGAACACGAAATCTTGCTGGTGGATGCCAGCAACCCGGCCATGGAGCAAGTTTCCAGTTTCTATTTCTACCTTTGGGAGCACTATGGAATCGAGAGTCAGCGATACGAGCATGACTTTGAATACGGTCTCTATGTCTCGATCGCCCAGCCTATTTTTGAGGGACTGAAGGCGCTGGAAGTTGGCGCGGGACTCTCACCGAACGAGCGGGTGATCGTGGCCCACGAATGGCTGGGGATGCCGGTTGTCTTCGCGGCTCAGATGAACGAGCCGGAGCAGTGGCGTACGGTCTTTTACGCGCATGAAATGGCGACGGCCCGCCTTCTCGTTGAAAGCCACAGCGGCCACGATACCCGCTTCTACAATGTTATGCTGCGCGCCAGGGAGTCCCATTTGCCCCTGGAGACTTTGTTTGGCGACCAGAGCGCGCATTTCAAGCATGCCATTGTTCGGCGGGCTGTCCATTGCGATGCGATTTTGGCCGTAGGCGACCTGGTGAGAGAGGAACTGCGCTTTCTTGGCGGGCCCTTTGCCAACCGCAGAATCGATCTCGTATACAACGGAATCGACGCGGAGGTCAATACGGCTGCGGAACGGCGGAATTCCAAGCGCCGTCTGCAGGAATACTGCAGCAGACTGCTTGGCTTCAAGCCCGACTACGTTTTCACGCATGTGGCGCGGCTGGTGCCATCGAAAGCTATGTGGCGAGACACGCGTGTAATGATGCATCTGGATCAGTTGTTGCGTTCGGCCGGGAAGAAGGCAGTGCTGTTCGTGTTGGCCACCAGCCAGCCAGCCGGCCGGCCGGCGGAGCAGGTGCGGCGCTGGGAGGCGCGATACGGGTGGCCGGTTGGACACAGAGCGGACAACGGCGACCTGATCGGTGAAGAGGCGCCATTCTTCTTCTCTCATGTGGAGCCTTTCAATCACAGCGCCCGAAACAGCCGAATCGTTTTGATCAACCAGTATGGCTGGAGCCGGGAGCGATGCGGCACACGGATGCCGGCGGCGATGGAGTTTCAGGATATCCGCCGCGGCAGCGACGTGGAGTTCGGTCAGAGTATGTACGAGCCCTTTGGCATCGCGCAGGTTGAGCCGGTCAACTTTGGCGCGATAGCATGTGTAAGCAACGTGTGCGGCTGTATCGGTTTTCTTGAACAGGCGGCCAGGGAACTTGCGGGGCAAGGGACGTTGGCGGGCGAAACTGTCGATGGGCAGCCCTTGCAGACAGAGGCTGACGGCGGATGGGCAGGGGGCTCAGGAGAGTCAACGTTCATCAACGACAAAGGCTTCCCGCTGGTCGTTGCCGACTACATCGGTCTGCCAGAGGAGGAGGCGCCGGGATCAGCACAGGAGGCGCTCGCGATCGACCAGGAGGCGCGGGAAAGTATCGAGGTCCGCAATGCGGAGGCTACCGCCCGACAGATCTTCGAACGCCTGCCCTCTCCACGCGGACGGATCGCGGAACGGATCCGAATCGGAAATGCCCTGGCCGCGAGCATGAGCTGGGAAGCCGTAGCCGACAACTATTTCTTGCCGGCGTTGAAGAGAATATGTCGCTGACGCCGCCTGCTGCGAGCCGGGTAACGGGTTCAAAGCTGTGGGAAGAATCTCTGACCCCGCGTATTGACAGGCTAGCGGGAGATGGCGGCACCCAACGTTGGGAATTTGGCGAGAGAATGAAGGAAGGGCGTTGAAAGTTGACCGGGTCCTGGTTCACTGATGACGAGGCTTACCTGTTCGGTGAAGGGAATTTCCTCTACGGCTTCCGCAAGTTCGGAGCGCATTACCGGTCTGTGGACGGCGTCAACGGTGTTCAGTTCGCGGTTTGGGCGCCGAGTGCCCAAGGTGTCAGCGTAGTTGGCCAGTTCAACGGTTGGGACCCTCATGCCCAGCCGATGCACACCCTGCGCGAGGGAATCTGGGAAGTCTTCGTTCCGACTGAGCTTGCGCCTGGAAGTGCGTACAAGTATTCGATTCAACTCCCGCTTGTGGAATTAAGGATTGACAAGGCAGACCCGTACGGTTTCTACGCCGAGGAGGCCCCGGGCACAGCTTCGCGCGTCTGGCCGCTGGAAGCGTACGCGTGGGGGGACGAAAAGTGGTTAGAAGAGCGTACCGGCAGACAGGCGTTTTCCCAACCACTGAATGTCTACGAAGTCCACCTGGGCAGCTGGCGGCGGGCGCCGGAGGACAACAGCACACTCGGTTACCGGGAATTGGCCCACCAACTGGTCGCGTATGTGCTGGAGATGGGCTATACGCACATCGAGCTTCTGCCAATAACCGAGCACCCGTTCGAAGGGTCCTGGGGCTACCAGACAACAGGGTATTTCGCGCCAACCAGCCGCCTGGGAAGACCGGACGATTTCAAGTATTTTGTCGACTATTGCCATAGGAACGGCATTGGCGTCATTCTCGACTGGGCGCCGGCCCACTTTCCCAAGGATGCCCACGGGCTGGCCTATTTCGACGGAACACCCCTTTACGAATATGAAGATCCCCGGCGAGGCGAACATCCAGACTGGGGCACGAAGATTTTTGACTACGGGCGCAACGAGGTTCGCAATTTTCTGCTCGCGAGCGCCCTGTTCTGGGCGGAGGAGTATCATATCGACGGGCTGCGGGTCGACGCGGTGGCCTCGATGCTCTATCTGAACTACAGCCGGGAGGAGGGGGAGTGGGTTCCGAACCAGTATGGCGGGCAGGAGAATCTCGAAGCCATCGCATTTTTGCGGCAAGCCAATGACATGCTACACGAACGGGCGCCCGGTGTTCTGACCATCGCCGAAGAGAGCTCGATCTGGTCGAATGTTACACGTCCCAGCGATGCCGGCGGCCTGGGATTCGATTACAAGTGGAACATGGGCTGGATGCACGACACATTGAGCTTTTTCAAGATGGACCCGCTGTACCGCAGGACCAATCAACGCTTAATCACCTACAGTTTGAGCTATGCATTCAGCGAGAAGTTCATCCTCCCGTTAAGCCACGATGAGGTCGTCCATCTGAAGAAGTCGATGATTGGCAAGATGCCCGGTGACTTGTGGCAGCAGTTTGCGCATCTCCGCCTTTTCTTCGGCCTGATGAACGCACATCCGGGCAAGAAGCTGACGTTCATGGGCGGGGAGTTTGGCCAGTGGCGTGAGTGGTCGGAGGTGGCCAGCTTGGATTGGCACCTGCTTGAGCATGCCGACCACCGGAATTTGCAACGATTTGTGCGCGACATCAACAGGCTCTATTGGTGGGAAAAGGCGTTACACCAGGTCGATGACAGCTGGGAGGGATTCCAGTGGGTCGACTTCCAGGACGCCGATCACTCGATCATCAGCTTTGTGCGCCGGGATGCCGAAGGAGAGAACAGCATTCTCGTCGTCTGCAACTTCACGCCCGTGCCGCGACACGGCTATCGGGTCGGCCTGCCCGGGCCTGGCCGTTACGATCAGCTTCTTAACAGCGATTGGCCGATCTATAGCGGCAGCGGGATAGACAATCCTTTTCCCTTGAAAGCTGAGGCGATACCTTGGCAGAACTCTTCATGGTCTACGATTATGGAATTGCCGCCGCTAAGTGTCTTGTACTGGAAGAGAGTGGCCGGGCCTGAAAGGGAGTGAATGGCGTTGAACAACGATGAGAGGGCAACCGGTTCAGGCACGGGAATCGGCACGACTATCGCCGGCATCAGCGGCCTGACCGCACGCACCGTCTTTGGTACGGTGGCAGCGCCGCCAGGTCATGCCTTCACGCTCACATGCGATGGTGGGTTGGTCGGCCCCTGGCTGGGCGAAGATGAGGAAGTTGACGGCCCATTTCTTGACGCGGCCGATTGCATTTTGTTGCCCGGATTCATCGACGTACACATTCATGGGAGCGGCGGCGCGGATGTGATGGACGCGACGGCGGAGAGTCTTGCAACGATCAGCAGTTTTCTTGTGCGGCACGGCGTAACCGGCTTCTACGCTACAACTGTGACCGCATCGCGCGCCGAGACGCTGGCCGCGGTTGCCAACGTAGCAAGATTTTGCAGCCAGGCATGTTCGGACGGTGGCATCGACTCCCCAGTTGGCGCGCGCATTCTCGGCGTTCATTTGGAAGGGCCTTACATCAGCGGAAAGTATCCCGGCGCGCAGAATCCGGCCTTTGTACGACCGCCGTCTGCGCCGGAGTTTGAAGAGCTTCTGGACGCAGGGCCGGTGCGCATGATCACGCTTGCGCCGGAAGAAGAGGGGGCGGGGACGCTTATTGAAATGGCCCTGGACGCGAACGTACGCGTGGTGCTCGGCCACACGGCGGCCACGTTCGATGAGGCAAGGGCGGCCATCGACACGGGCGTTTCGCAAGCCACGCACACGTTCAATGCAATGACGGGTTTGCACCATCGCCAGCCCGGCACTGTGGGTGCGGTGTTGAGCGACGACAGGATTTACGCGCAGCTCATCGCTGACGGGATTCATGTGCATCCGGCGGCGATGCGCATACTGGGCCGGTGTAAGGGCCCGACGCGCGCGATTTTGATCAGCGATGCGATACGGGCCACGGGCATGCCCGAAGGGCGCTATGATATGGGCCGCCTGCCGGTCTTCGTTCAGGACGGCGCCTGCCGCCTGGAGGACGGTACGCTTGCCGGTTCGGTCCTGACGCTGGATGCGGCGCTGAGGAATTTCATGTCGGCAACGGGTTGGCCGCTTGTACAGGCCTGGCCGACAACAAGCCTCTCCCAGGCGCAGGCGATGGGGATAGATGACGAAGTGGGCCGCATCAGCAGGGGAGCGCGGGCAGATTTGACGCTCTTGGACACAGAGTCGCGGGTCGTGGCTACCATTGTAGGCGGGCGTCTCGCTTATCTGCGGGACCACTGGCGGCTGCAGGGCACAACAGACTAGCGGCTACGCGCCTACTTCGGTTACCAAAGCGTTCGCCGCGCCTCCGGCCAGGAGTGCCTCGCGCACAGGGTCGACTTTCTCCGGTTCGACCATTGCGATCAGATTGCCGCCGCGCCCGCCGCCGCTCAGCTTTGCGCCGGCCGCGCCGGCCCCCTCCGCGATTTCGATGAGCCTCTCCAGGGATTGTGCGCTGACGTCAAGCTGGCGTAAGAGTTGTTGATTTTCCCGCATCAGTACCCCCAAGACTTCCAGTCTTCCCGCGGCGATGGCCCGCCTTGCCTCCTCTGCGATAGCGCCGATGGCATCGAATATCGAGTCGAAGCGCGCGGCGTCTTTCTGCCGCGCCGCGCGCACATCGGCGACCACCTGGCCGGTGGGGCTGGCAATGCCGGTGTCGGCGATTACCAGGAGGAAGGGCTTGGCGATGTCGAAGGTCTCAGGTGGGCTGCCGCGTACGAACCAGACGGGCTGCTCGTAGACTACGACAGTATTGTCGATGCCGCTTGGCGTGGCGTGATGTATTTCTTCGACGGCATAGACGATGCGGTTGACTGTTTCGGCGTCGGGACAGCCGTCAAAAGTTGGGGCACTGGAGAGGACGGCACGCGCGAGCACAGTGCTGACGGCGGCGCCGCTTCCCATGCCGCCGGCGATGGGAATGGTGCTGGTTACGGAGATGTTCCAGTCCGGTTCGGAATCGACGCCCGCGGCCTCCAAGGCCAAACGCACGGCTGTTGCCAGGGGGTCATCCGGGGCTGAGAGTAGGCGGATGCGTGCGCCAATGTCGGGGGCAGAGATGGCGCAGCCTGATCCAGGCGCCGCGGCTTCGATGGTGGCGGTGGCCTGCACTTTGGTCACGGGCACGGCGATTGCCGGCCGGCCGTAGACGACCGCGTGCTCTCCGAACAGGATGACCTTACCAGGCGCAGTTGCCTTTGTGGCTCTCATGCGTTTGGCTACGTTGGCGTATTTCTCATGCTTCGGAGGGCGCGGCGGCGGGTCTGGCCTGCGAAAGCCCCTGTCGGATCGCGTCGGGCCGATCGGTGATGATCGCATTAACGCCCAGATCCGCCAGTCGACGAGCCTCTGCGCTGCAGTTCACGGTCCAGGCGTTCACATCTTGACTCCGGCGGCGCGCCTCCGCCATCAATTGAGAGTCTATGGACTGAAAGTGCGGGTGGAGAGCATCGGGCGCGACGAGGGAAATGGACCAGGCGCGGAAGAGATGGAAAAGTAGATGCTTAAACGGCAAATTGCGGATCGTCGAGACTAAAGTGGGACGCGGGCCGGCGGGACGCGGCAGTTTGGAAACGTAGAGCAGGCCCAGGGGTATCGCGGGGTCGAGTTTGCGCACTTTGCGAAGGGAGAAGGGGTTGAAGCTAGAGACGATGACCCGGTCGTGGAGGCGGCGACGCTGAATCATACGCGTCAGCGGTCCCGCTTCGGGGCCTCCGTCCCAGTCCATGTTCTTAATCTCGACGTTGACGATACAGCGGTCTGCGGTCAGTTCAAAGACTTGTTCCAAGGTGGGGATTTTCGTACCTGCGAAGGCGTTGTTGGAGCGGATGCCGGCATCGACGTCGACGAGCTGTGCCAAGGTATGATCGCGGAGGAGGCCAGCGCCGGTTGTTGTGCGCTCCAGGTTGAAATCATGCAGGACGACCAACTCGCCGTCGGCGGTGGCCTGCACGTCCAGTTCGATGCCGTGTGCGCCCATTGCCAGCGCCTCAGAGAAGGCGGGCAAGGTGTTCTCGGGCGCGACGGCGCTGGCTCCTCTGTGGGCGAAGATCAGCGGCTGGGAGGACATGGCCTTCCTCCGGCGAAGCTGCGGCAGGAAACGGATGTCAGACTCAAGGGGCGCTTGAATCCGCTTTCAAGTGATTGCGTTCCAAGCCCGAGGCCGGAGGCACAAGGCCGGGCCTAGCCTTGGAGAATAAACATCCACTCCTCTATATCGTCATCGTTGGGTTTGTGCTCGACGTAGCAGATGCGAAAGTTATGGCGCTCGATGATCGTGAGTATGTCGATCAGCGAACGACGCTCTGCCTTGGCCGGGTGGTACTCCAGCTCGCCGATGGAAACTTTTACGTCTTCCTTGATGAGGCTGTCGCCCAGCACTTCTATGCGCCAGGTCTTGCCAGCGGATGTCTGGCGGGCTTTTGTCTGTAAAATGATCGTGTGCATGTTTCCCCTTACATTACGAACGGATCGAATCGTTTCAATGTTGCGCCAGGCCGCTGCTCTTTCCTGGCGTTGGAAGGCCGAGGCGGCGCATGACCGCCAGCAGGACCTGTTCTGCGGCCTCCGGCCGCGCTTTGACTGCGCCAAATGGATCGCTGACTCCGGCCTCGTCGCGGCTGAGCGCGCGGAGGGTGGAGAGTACGCAGTGCGGCAAGGCATCCAGATGGTATCCGCCTTCGAGTGTGCATATGAGCCGGCCGCGGCAGAGCGCGTCGGCCAAGGCGATCATCTCCTCCACCAGCTTTGCGTAACCGGCGACGCTGACGCGATGCTCGCTGAGTGGGTCCAGCCAGTGGCCGTCGAAACCGGCCGAAAGGAAGATTACATCTGGCGCGAACTCTTGGGCCAGCGGCGCTAACACATTGCGCAGTGCGGCGAGGTATGCGGCGTCGCCGACGCCTGCGGGGAAGGGCACGTTCACGGTGTAGCCTTCGCCGGCGTCGCGCCCGAACTCGTCGATGGTCCCGCTGAAGGGGTAGTGGGGATACTGATGGATGCTGAAGAAGAGAACAGAGCTGTCATCATAGAACATCTCGGCCGTGCCGTTGCCGTGATGCACGTCGAAGTCGACGATTAGAACACGTTGCGCGCCGTGCTGCTGTTGGGCATGGCGTGCGGCCACGGCGACATTGCCCAGCAGGCAAAATCCTTTGGCGCTGTTGGGCCTGGCATGGTGGCCGGGCGGCCTAACGAGGGCAAATCCGTTGGCCGCCGCCCCGTTCATGACTGCGTCGGTAATCGACAGAAGACCGCCCACGCCGCGCAGCGCAGCTTCATAGCTGGCGGCGAGGACGTATGTGTCCTGATCGAGCCATCCCGCTGCGCCCAAGCTGTTGGGCCGAGTCTCGCCGCTCCGGCTATTCGTTGCCAGATCCCGGCAGATGCCTTCCAACTGTTCGACATAGTCCGCTCCGTGCACGGCCAGGACCGGGTCGAGCGCGGCAACACTTTCGGACAGGCGAGTCAACTTATCGAGGATGCCGTCCTGCTCCAGGAGGGCCCAGACATGCTCCATCCTGAGATGGTTTTCGGGATGGCCCTCGAAGGTGTGGTTAAGCTCGAAAGGATCGTAGACGTAAGCGGTGGTCATGTTGGAAGCCGCAAATTCGGTTGGTAACGAACGAACGCGTTGGGCGATCGCTCGACGGTCTCAGTCAAAGCCAGGCACGAAGAGCTCGCTGCCGAGGCGGAAACGCAGGTCGAAGCTGTTTTCGTCGGATCCGAAGGCACGCACCTGGCTCTGGAGCTCGGTAGGGCCGTCGAACGAAACCGGGTGGGTTGTGTGCAAAGTCTCGCCGTCCCAGAGCAGGCTGACTTCGTCGCTATCCTCCTGGGTGGAAAAAGGAAGGTTCAGCAAGGCCCACCAGTCCCAATCGGAAGGCCAATTCCTTTGCAGTGTAAGGCGCCCCTGGTCGGCTGCGATGCCCAGACGGTCCCAGACGGTCGGTTGGGGGGTCGGGGCTTCCTCACGGGCGTTGCCCACCATTGCTTTGGCGGCGCGCGCCCAGGAGGCTGTGTCTGCGTTCAGATCCACGTGATGGGCGAGTGCGCTGGCCGCTTTGAAAGCACGGCAGGCGGCCTCAAGGACACCCGAATCCAGACTTTCCGGGTCAGGAAACGCTCTGCAGGACTCCAGGACATTGAGCAGTTCATTTGCACAGGCGGCAATCGCCTTCTCGTGCGTCGTCAGCCAGTCGAGATTGGGGTGACGCCGGTGATGCGCTTGCAGCGCGGAAAGATAGGCGGCTGAAGTGAATGGCAGGACGGCGTCGGGCGCGTCGACCGGCTCGCGGGGCAGGGCGGGGAGCTTCAGGGGCAGCACGCCGCCGGTCCTTTCTGCGACGCGGCGCGGCGTATCCAGCAGCGCGCGGCTCTGTTCGGGCGCGAAGGAGTCGAACAGATCGACCAATCCGGGCAAGGCGGTGATGTCGCGGTCGGCAGGCGAGAAGCCGGCGCGGGAGCGTGCGATTGTCTGCACAGCGCCGATCTTGGCGTCCTGCACGGCGCGGTTTGTGGCGGCATCGGGGGACCAAAGGCGACCGCGATGGGTGATGTCGTGCCAGCGGCTGCGGCTGCGCTTAAAGGCGCGTGAGATGTCGCGCTGGACGAGGAAACCGTTCCAGGCCACCTGTTCACCAACGTCGCTCAGGGTCAGTATCAGGGGCAGATCGACTTGGCCGGCGACGAGCACATGGTAGACGAGCCGGGCCTGGGAATCGGAGGGAAATTCGACCAGGTCGGGGCGCCCTTCGGCCGCGCCAAAGACGCGGGTGCTCTCGGCGTTACGCTGCATATGGGCGCCCCTGGCCTCGCCGGGGTCACTTTGGGCGACGAGGAGACCATCTACCATGCGTTGCACGAGCGGCTCGCCCCAGTCGATCTCGATACGAATCTGGATGAGGCGGTCACCTTCGGCCTGCGCCTCCATCATCCAAAGGAGTGAGCGGTCGTAGTAGCTGTCTAGCGGGGCGAAGATGCGTTTGCTGACGATCACGCCTTCGACACCGTAGATCGTTTCCTGGTAACCCGGATATAGCTGAATAGCAAGGGGGAGAACGTCGTCCAGTTGTTCGCTGCTGATGCCGCTGCTGGTATAGATTGGCGCGTCGAAACGGATACGTATGGCGCGGGCATAGGTGCGGCCGTGCCAGTGCCAGTGCAGGTCGAAGAGGTCGCTGTCGCGGTCGGCGGAGAAGCGGAGCTCGCCGTTGGCGTGGGGGAAGCGGGCATCCTCGCTGATGTCGTCGTACTCTTCGAGTGCGGGCTGGTCGAGGGCTGGATCTGTCACCTAATCGTTCTCGATCGTGTCGGCAGCAACGGTCTGCTGCGTGTTGGGGTGGACTCCTGCCATCAGCAGACCGATCGCGGCGCGGTTGGCCTGATTTCGGGGGAGGACGGCGCTGATGCGACCGTGGAACATGACTGCAATGCGATCCGAAAGCGCCATTATCTCATCCAGCTCATAGCTTACCAGCAGGACGGCGATGCCTTCGTCGCGCTTGGCGACGATTTGGCTGTGGATGAATTCGATTGAGCCAACGTCGATGCCGCGTGTCGGCTGGGCGGCGATCAGGAGGCGAATGGGGCGGCTGAACTCGCGGGCGACGACCATCTTCTGTTGGTTGCCGCCGGAAAGGCTTGCGCCCAAGGTCCTGACTGAAGGTGTGCGCACGTCGAAACGTTGCACAAGTTCTTCGGCATGTTGGGCAATCGCTTGCGGGTCCATCGTCAGACCGGTGGAAAAGGGGCGCTGGTAGTAGGAGCCGAGGACGAGATTGTCGGCGACCGAGTAGGCATCGACCATACCGTAGAGATGGCGGTCCTCGGGCACGTGGCAGATGGCGCCTTCCTCGGTGATGCGACGAGGGGGCGCGTTGGTCATGTCGATGCCGTTCATTCGTACGGCGCCGGCTGCGGCATGCCGCAGGCCTGTGATCACCTCGACCAGTTCGGTCTGGCCGTTGCCTTGCACGCCGGCGACGCCGACGATTTCACCGCCGCGCACGTCGAGCGATACGCCGCGCAAGGCCGGTTCGCCCAGGTCAGTGAGGGCCTGCAGGTCGCTGATCTGCAAGAGCACCTCGCCAGTGGCGGCCGGCTGCTTTTCGACCTCGAGCGTCACTTTTCGCCCCACCATCATGGCGGCCAACTCCTCCTGCGAGACGGTTGCGGGGTCGGCCTCACCGACCATTTCGCCGCGGCGCAGGACGGCGATGCGGTCGGCGATGCGAAGAACTTCCTTGAGCTTGTGGGTGATGAAGATAATCGATTTGCCCTGGCTGCGCAGCAACTCCATCACGTCGAAGAGACCATCGATCTCCTGGGGCGTCAAGACGGATGTCGGCTCATCAAGGATCAGGACGTCAGCATTCCTGTAAAGCGCCTTGAGGATTTCGACGCGCTGCTGAAAACCGACGGGGAGGTCTTCGATTATGGCGTCCGGGTCGACCGGCATGTTGTACCGCTCGGCCAGTTCGCTAATCTGTGCACCCACGCTTTCCCGGTCCAGGAGCCCGCCGCGAACGCTTTCGGTGCCCAACATGATATTGTCGACCACGCTCATCACGGGCACCAACTGGAAGTGCTGATGGACCATGCCGATGCCCAGCTCGATGGCATCGCGCGGCGAGTGCATTTCCACTGGGCGGCCGTCGACCAGGATCTCGCCCTCGGTGGGCTGGTAGAGGCCGTAGATGACGTTCATCAGGGTCGATTTTCCGGCCCCATTTTCGCCGAGCAGAGCCAGAATCTCTCCGCGATTGAGCGTCAGATTGATCTCTTTGTTGGCGACGACTCCGGGAAAGAGCTTGGTGATCTTGCGAGCTTCAAGTTTGGCTTGCGAGCCGCCGTCTTGGCGGTCGCTCGCGTCATGGGGCCGGCTCATGCGCTGCCCTCCGTCTCGTAGACTTTGCCCTCAGCCGCGGGAGGCCGTACGCGTCCGACGAGGCCGGAGACGGCGACGATGGTGACGACGTAGGGAAGCATCGAGATGAACTGACGGGGCACCTGGGTCACGCCGGCGAGAAGCAACTCGTTTTGCAGCGCCTGCGTGTAGCCGAAGAGCGCGGCGGCGCCGAGCGCGCCGAAGGGATTCCAGTTGCCGAAGATCATGGCGGCAAGGGAGATGAAGCCCCGCCCCGCGGTCATGCCTTCCTGGAACTGGCCGACAGCTTCGAGGACAAGAAAGGCGCCAGCCAGCCCTGCCAGCATACCGCCGAGGGAGGTGTTGACGTAGCGATAACGATTGACATTGATGCCGACGGAATCGGCGGCGCGGGGATGCTCGCCGACGGCGCGTGTACGCAGCCCCCAGCGGGTATAGAAGAGAGCGACATGGACAACGAGGACAAGGATCAACGCGAGATAGGTAATTGGGGGGTTGTCGAAGAGGACAGGGCCGATGACGTCGATCTGCGACAGACCGGGCACCGGGATGGAACTGAACTTGCCCTCGGCGATGGCGTCGCGATTGTAGAGATAGGAGGAGGCCCCGAGGGCGAGAATGATGATGACGGTGCCGGAGATAATCTGGTCCATGCGGAAACGGATGGAGAATAAGGCATGAACCGCGCCCATGAGCCCGCCGACTGCCACGGCGACGGCCACACTGAAGATGAGGCTGACGGTGAGCGGCCAGTGGTTCGTGCTGGTCTTGGCGACGAAACCGGCGAAGGCGCCAGCCAGCATCATGCCTTCGATGCCGATGTTGATGATGCCGGAACGTTCGCAGAGAATGCCGCTGAGCGCGCCGAGCACGAGGGGTACTGTGGCGCGGAGGGTGAAGTTGAGGGCGCTGATTCCGAAGAGGACGCGCAGCCAGGTGTGCTCGCCAAGGGGCGTCTTGTTTACGAGGACGGCCATGGCGACCAGGGCCAGCGCCAGAACCAGGGAGATAGCAGCGCGCCGGCTCATGCGGCTTGTGGTGGAGAGTTTCGCGATTGCGCTCACGAGCCGCCCCAACTGGTGCTCACGGTAGAGGCTGCCTCTTCCAGCGGTTGCTGGCGCAGACGGAAGATCATACGGATGATCAGCGGCGCGGCGACGAAGGCCAGCACGAGCGCCTGAATGATTTGGATGATGTCAGCGGGAACGCCGGACTCGAACTGCATCTTGGAGGCTCCGCCGTCGAGCGCGCCAAACATGAAGGCGGCGAGCATGACGCCGAGAGGATGTGTCTGCCCGAGGAGGGCGACGGTGATGCCGTCGAAACCGACCGCGCCGCCGAATTCGGGGGCGAACTTATGGTTGAGTCCCAGGGTCTCGATGGCGCCGGCCAACCCGGCCAGGCCGCCGGCGATCGCCATCGTCAGGATAATTGTGAAGTTGACGCGGATTCCGGCGTAGGCAGCGGCTTTCATGTTGTGGCCGACGGTCCGCATTTCGAACCCGAGCGGCGTTTTGAAGATCAGCCACCAAACGAAAAGCGCTGCGGCGACTGCGATGAAGACGCCATAGTGGACGCGGTATGGCGGGCCGAAGAGCCAGGGGATTTGGGCAGAGGCCAGGACGTCGGGTGTTTCGGAGATGGCGCCGGCCGTTTCATCCCAGAGCGGGCCTGGGGTCTGTCCCTGCGTGCCGCCGGCGTAGACGGTCCAGCCGCCGAAGAGGGCGGCCACATAGTTGAGCATAATGGTGACGATGACCTCGTGGGCGCCGGTGTAGACTTTCAGAATGCCTGGGATGGCGCCCCAAAGCATGCCGCCGACGATGCCGGCGATCAGGGCCAAGGGAAGGTGGATGAAGACGGGCAGGCCTGCGAAGTTGATGCCGACGGCGACAGAGAAGATGGTGCCCATGACAAACTGGCCGGAGGCGCCGATGTTGAATAGGCTAACTTTGAAGGCGACGGCAACGGAGAGCCCGGTGAGGATAAATGGGATGGTTTTTCGGATTGTCCTTGCCCAGCCTTTGCCGTCGCCGAAAGCGCCCTGGAAGAGGCCGCTGTAGGCGGCGAGGGGATCATCGCCGGAGAGTATCATGACGATTGCGCCGGTCACGAGCGCGGCCAAGAGGGCGAGCAGGGGGATGAGGAGCGCTCGCAGCGTACGGGAGAAGGCGACTTTCGGGTAGGCGATCGCCATGGTCGATCTCCGTCGGGCGACGACTTTCGGTCTGGCGGCTCCGGATGACCGGGCGGCCATTGCGGGCGGGACTGCAGCCGGCGTTGGGACTTGGGCCGGGGGGGGCGCCCGTCCGCTGGCGTGTAAAGAGAAGCGGGAGGCGTTTAGGGCGGCCTCCCGCTCCTGTGAGATTGGCGCCGCATGCGTGTTGAAGCGGTGGCGACAATCTGAATCACTGATTCAGGACCTGGACGGCTCAGTTGCCATATCCGGTGTCGATGGACCCGTCGATGAGGCCGGCCTTTGTCTCTTCCAGGAGGTCCTTCAGCTCCTGCGGGACCATGTCGTCGAAGTCGTGGAAGGGGGCCAGGTCGGCGTCGCCGAAGTAGTTGCCTCCGGGGAATGCGCCTTCGCTGGCGAGGTTGACGAGGTCGACGACGCCGGGCGTGATGAGCTTCATAGCGCTGGAGACGAGGCAGGGATGGGCGGCGGGGACAGTATTCCACTGATCGGTGTCGACGCCGATGCAGAATACGGTTTCGCCGGCGCCTTCTGCGGTTGCGATCTCCTGGAGGGCGCCGTTGCCGGTGATGCCGCCGGCGCCGAATATGACATCAGCGCCCTGGTCGAGGGCCTGCTTGGCGGTGGCGGCGCCCCATTCGGGATCGACGAAGGCCTGTGAGATTTCGCCGGGATGGTAGGTTGAGATGACGTTGATGTCGGGGTTCACGGACTTGGCGCCGGCGATGTAGCCTTCGTTGAAGGCGACGACGGGTGGCACGAGGTCGGTGCCTAGTACGGCGGCAATGGTGCCGCTCTGGGAAAGGCTTCCGGCGAGGACGCCGGCGAGATAGCCGGAGTGATCCTCATTGAAGATGAGGCCGGCGACGTTGGGCAGGGTCTCGCCCTGGAACTGGTCGATGCCGATGAAGAAGACATCGGGGTTGTCCTTGGCGGCGGTGTTCGTGGCGTCGGCGAGGGCGAAGCCGACGCTGACGATAACGTTGTAGTCGGCGTCGATGAACTGCTGGATGTTGTCGGCGTAGTCCTTGGCGTCCTGGGTTTCGATGTACTTGAAGTCGTCTTCGGCGAGGCCGAGGCCTTCTGCGGCGGCGACGACGCCTTCCCAGGCGGACTGATTGAAGCTGCGATCGTTTACGCGACCGACGTCGGTTACCAAGCCGACTTTGAATTCGCCGGCCATGCCGTCGTCAGTGGCTGCGCTGGAATCTGCATCGGCGGCCGGCATGGCGGCGGGCGCGGGGCAGGCGGCCAGGACGAGAGCAAGCGCGGTGAGGATGGTGAATAAAGTGATCAGACGTGAAGAGTTCATTTGGATTCTCCTTAACAGTTGAAGTTGCTATGCTCGGCTCGATGTTCGGCCCGGCAGGAGAGGAGGGTCGGGAGCTCAGGCCCAACTCTCGTGTTTGTTCTTGGAGATATAGGGTTCGTCATTGTACCAACCTGGCGTCAAGAGTCGCTAGAGACCGCCATGAGTTCCAACATTATACGCGAGTTACAGTTCAACGGCAAGGCAAATGGTACTGTCAGGCAGGGCTTTCGCTTTCAAATGTGTAGACCCATTCCGCCGGAATTTAGAACAAAAGAATGTGAATATAAGTGGGAATCGGAGTCGGTCCGCCAGACAGTAACGAAGAACCGTCTCAACAAAAGCTGTCAGTCGTCGAGTTCAGTCAGCTTCTAATCCTGGGAGCCACCAATTCTGCAATTCTGCTATGGACCCCCATTGATACCATGAGTCTTGGCATGAATCGCATCCTGGGATTTCAGTCGCCTCATCCTCAAATGCGGAATGTGAAAGCACTTGGTTTCAATCGGGTGGTTTCCAGTGTCCAAGAAGTTTCCCTTGTAAGACCGAGCGATTCGACGTTCTCAATCTGGCAGAACTATCCTTGTTCGTGCGGTCGTTGGCCGCAAGACTTGCGTGTTTGCAGACCTGAGATGGAGGTCGTCTGGCTCCTTTGCCTCTTGGGACCGAAGTCCTGTCGTTTTGGGTGGGATAGGTCGACTCATGTCGACCAATGTAGCCCAATATAGCCCAATGTCGGCCAATTTTTTTTCTTGTGGGAGGGGGTGTCGGACGCCGGGACTGGCGGAAATTCGGGCAGAATCGGGCGGTTTGAACTGCATGTCATTTGCAGCGTAGCGTACAGAGTAGCAAGTATTTGGGGCATCTGCTTTTTGGCGCGAATTGGGCCGGCTCGGTTGGGCAGTTTTGCATGTTGTTGGCAGCGTAGCATGGTCGGAGCGCTCTTGCACTGGATTTCGCCTAATTCTGCCTTTTTGCGTCATGAGCGGGTCGTTTAGGCGGTTCATCAGGGTGTGCTGCCGGGCTGGCGGCGGCTGTGTTTTTGTGATGTGAGGTCAGTCAAGGTTGGCAGGTGTCTCAAGCGATTGTTTTGTGCGGCCGAAGTCGGGTGAAGTCCGGTCAGGTCCGGTTAAGTCCGGTCAGGTCGGGTCGATCGCGTTTTTTGCGGGCCGATCCTGGCTGGAGTCCTTTGGTTGAATTGGCATGATAATGACAGCATAGCACGGTTTCGGTTCTCTTGCCCGCAATTGCGCGAAATTGGGTTGGGCGGCGCCTGCCATGTTGTTTCTTCTGTCATTGCCGGCGCATGTCGCGCAGGTCATGGTCCTACTATAGTTCGTGCCGCGGGCTCTTGCACGCGACTTCACTCTTTTGGTCAATTCTTGTTGTTCGTCCCTGGCTTCTCGTCGGGATCCTTCTTCGAACGACGGACAATCAGAAGAGGGGCAGGCTGGAATCATGGGCGATGCGCCGGCAGGGCCGTTGGGCAGAATCTCTGGATTTCATAGGAAGGTAGTTTAGGTGTCTGATCCCGAACCGAATGAGATTGCGGCATCATTTCGTTGCTTTGATCCACTTCAGATGCAATTGCCCTGCTTAATCCACGAATTTTGCACGAATCTCCACGAAGAACGGCTAACTGCAGGGGACAGGGGACAGGGGTTAGGGGGCAGGAACTGCAGGGAGCGGTGCGCGCCGGTCGGACGCGCGAGTGGCGGGGGGCGCGCACGCCCGGCCGTGTAGGCACGCGGCGCGTTGGCGACAGGCTGGAAATGCGCACGCACGGTGGCGGGGGGCTGGGCCGCAGGTTGTACAGGGTCGCAATGACGCCACACCCGGCGGCGGGGGGAGGGGTGTCAGGGGGGCGTTGCGGGGGGAGTCCCCCCGCACAAGGGAGGGCCGCAGGCCCGACCGTCCAAAAGGATACACGAAAGCGTATTCCTCCACTCCGCCGTAGAATGGAGCATGGACCGGCCAAGGCCCCGTTGCTACATGAGGTAGAGAAATTTGTGCCCCGATTTTGGACTGCACCGGGAAATCTTGTCGCCGATTCTTACCAGGATTGGGTCGGGCCGAAATGTAACACTGTGATATACTTGAAGGCCGACTTTTGGGAGTGAACTGACAAGGAGGCTGAACTGAACAGCAACGAGCTGGCGCGAAAGATTGTTGAGATTATCGAGGAGAAGCAGGCGGCGGAGATCGTTCTGCTCGACGTGAGTGAGCAGACCAGCATCGCAACATACTTTGTGCTGGGCACGGTGGACAATGAGCGGCAGGCGAATTCGATCCGCGATGACTTGTGGCAGCAGCTCCAGATTGAGGAGAAGATGCGACCATTGAACGTGCACGATTTGCGCCAGGAGGGGGGCGGGTGGCTGCTGGCTGATTACGGCGACGTGATTTTGCATCTTTTCACGGAGGACACGCGCCATCACTATGACCTGGAAGGGCTGTGGAGCGATGCGCAGGTGGTGCTGAAGATCCTGTAAGGGACAAGTTTTTTCGTTCTTCGTTTTCAATTCCGCGTATTTGGCTGATGCCGGGACGGGGCTACTTCGGCGAGAGGCCCGATCTGTAGAGGGCGACGGCAGGCGTGGTGTCGATGTGTTCGGTGGCGTCGAAGAGGTCGGTCATGCCGCCGGCGCCGTCATCAACGTTTGGGTTCTCCATGGCGGCGAGTGCGTTTTGCTCGGATATGCCGGCGGCGAGCATGGCGTCGACGATGTGTGGACGCGTAGCGGCGACATCCAGGTCGAGGAGGCTGCCGAAGAAGTTGGCGATCTCGAACATGGCCTCGAAGGGCCCGGCGGAGAGGTGGACGCCGTTGTTGGCAATTGTAACTTCATCGAACCCGTAGTTGTGCGGTTGGGCGTGGAGCTGGCCGCGGATGGATCCGGCGACGGCGCGTTCAGGGAAGGTGTCGCCGATCATTTCGTCGCGCAACTTCGCCCAGGGTGTATCGGAATGGAGTAGCATGAGGGCGATGCGGTGCGAGGGTTCGGTGAAGTGGGCTAGCTGGGCGGGGTGAAAGCCGTTGACGAGGATGAAATTTTCGCCCTCCGCCGCGTAAGCCTGCACATAGAACCCGCTGCGTATCTTTTCGGACTGTTTTGTAAACCAGAGCGTATCGAGGCTCGCCGGAGTGAAGGAGGGATGCGCGGCGAGGAATTCGTGTCCGCCGTAGAGGGGATGGTCGGCGGCTGAGACGGCGAGGGCGCCGTAGACGCTCTGGCGGTCGGCGGCGTTCAGGCCGGCGGAGGCGGTTTTGGAGAGGACGTTGATTGCGCCGTAGTGGCGGTCCATGCTCTCTTTACGTTCGAGGGCCTGGCCGGCGACGAGGACGACACCGGCGACGGTGGCGCTGAACTCGTCGAGTTTGCCCCAGATGAGATCAAGCGAATTGCGGAGGTTATCCCGACCGGTGACGGCCAAGATTTCGGGTTTGATGAACATGAGCAGCTCGTTTTGGCGCTCGGTTTGGCCGATGGCGGGGGGCTGCAAGACGGCGATCTCTTCGTCGCGCTGCAGAGAGTTGATTAGCTCCTGTTTGAAGTGAGAGTGACTCTGCACGAACGGCTCCTTTGCTGTGCGAGGAGGAGGAGGGAGTGATTGCTGCCGGTCGCAGCTGCGCTGCGTGTAAACTCTGGCGGAACGAGTACCCCTGACGGTAAGGGCTGGTCAGGTGCGCAGCCTACCGCAGAGCGAAGGTTTTGACAAGAATTGGGGAGGAGAGGGGCTGGTTCAAGGGGGAGAAGGAAGCGGTTTGCGGGGCGGGGGAAACTGAATTTATGCCTTTGTGAACCGGGTGTTTCAGTTCGATTGACCTCTCGGATTTATCCACGAAGGGTCACAAATTGACACGAAGAAAACCATTCCAGGATCTTTGCTGCCCTTGATTCGCTAGCGAGTGCGCCGGCTTCGATTCTGTGAAGCTCTCGGTTTCATCCGCGAAGGGACACGAATTGGCACGAAGAAGGCCCTTTGTGGATCTTCCCTGTCCTGGGGGCATTAAGGCAGAATCGTTGATTGAAGGTGGATCTTCTCTTAAGAAGAGGCCTGGGCGGCTTGCAGCAGGGCGGCGTCTTCGGGCGTGACGGCCAGTTCTGTGGGGAATGCGAAGGCGTTCTTGTCGGCGAATCTGGTGATGGCGTATTCGCCGTCGGGGTCGAGGGCGGCGAGGGGCGCTTTGGCGAGGGCCTGGTCGTTTTCGTCGCCTATGCGGGCGGAAACGATCCACCCAAGCAGGAGGCAGGCGTCGCGTTTGACCAAGTCGCGGGCGCGTTGGAGGGCCTCGTGGGTGAGTCCGCAGTGCCAGGTTGATTCCAGGAGATTGCATTGGAAGTCGAGCCGGTGAGGTTCGGCCTCGGCGAGCTCGGTATAGAGGCGGATGGCCCTGTGCCAGCGTCCGCCCATGCGATAGAGGGTGGCCAGCGCGGGGCGTGTGAGCATAAGGGGTCGTCGCTGGCGCAGGAGCGTGCGGGAGAGTCCCTGGCGGATGGGCCGGTTGTAGGGAGCGTTTTCGAGCGCGAGGGTCCAGTAGCGCTGGGCGCGTGAGAGTTGCCCCTGGGTCTCGGCATCGCGTGCGAGTACGGCCCAGGCGAGTTCGCTGCCGGGGTCGGCGCGGAGGAGACGGAGGGCCCAGTCGCGGCCTTCGTCCCAGCGGCGCAGGAGCCAGACGACCTGTAGGAAGCGGAAGTAGGTGGGCAGGTGGCGCGGCAAGTTTATGAGGAGGACGCGGATCAGGGGAAGGGCGTCCTCGGCGCGGTTGGCGGCCAGGCGGTTGTCGATTATGTCATTCCAGTGGGAGAGTTGGGTGCGTATTCCAGACTCTTGGCGCGCAAACGCTGTTGTCATAGGAGCTAACGGGCCTCATCTTTCTGCAGGAGTTCGATCAACATACCGTGTGCCGCCTGTGGATGGAGGAAGGCGACCAGGCCGTGGACGCCGGGGCGCGGGCTTTCGTCGATGAGTCGAAAGTCGAGGGCGCGCAGTTCGGTGAGAGCCTTTTCGATGTCGTCGACGGCAAAGCAGACGTGGTGGGGACCCTCGCCGCGCCGAGCGAGGAAACGGGCGGTGCCGCTGTCGCCGCCGGTGGGCGAAAGGAGCTCGATCGTGCTCTGGCCGGCGTCGAGGAAAGCGATTTCGACGCCGTGGTCTGGCGCGTCAGTGCGCTCGATCAGGCGGAAGCCGAGGAGGCCGCAGTAGGTGGCGAGGGCCTCGTCTATGTTGTGGACGACGATGCCGATGTGGTCGAGCCGAGCGTCGGAGAGTTGCAAAGGATTCATCTTGCCCTTCTGCATTCTTCAGCCAGAATCGATAAGAGAGTCGGCCGCTCGGGAATGACGATTTGACTCCAGCCGTTCCAGCCAGCCCCTAAAGTGCGGGCACTCTCTTCGAACTGTACTCAGGCCAATTTCCAAGACCCCCAGCGCCCCCATGAGTGGCTTATCGTAGAAAGGTACCAGCGCACCAATGCGGCTTGAAGGTGCAGTTAGTGGTGAGTCGTCTATTTCTTCTGGGCTGTCGAATGCGTCCCGGATTGATTGGAATTGCGAGGCCAGACGTGGATGACCTATCCCCCGGCTGAAACCAACACAGTCGCTGAAGAGCATGGCTTCGAATTCGTGCATCATGACGTACGGGACAAATCTAGCGGGGTTGAAACCGGCGCCCATGTGATTACGGACGTCGGACAACAACGCTTCCTCGACTGTTCTTGCCCTATCGCTAATGATACCGCTTGCTGCCTCGCTTCGCCCGGGCCACAGGTCGGCGCCGCTCCGAGGAAGACCATAGTAGTCGACCATGGTGCTGACCATGCAACTGGAATCTTGGCGCAAGTGGTTTAGGATCCCCTTTCTTACAGTTGGCCAAGGGACAATTCCGCCGCGACGGTCACGTTGACGGGCGTTGCCGACGATACGGGCACTGACTGATGAATAGTTCACCGAATAGAGGTGAGGGGCGAGTACCTCATTCACAAAAATTTCTTCGGTTTGGCCTTCTACGTGGAGTAGGAGCCTGGTCACTGGTAGAACTCCTGCTACTCTTTGGAGGGTCGCCCACCAAGTTCGTTCTTTTCCCAGAGTTGACCAAGACTATATTCTCTAAGCCAGATTTCCAGGCTGTTCGGCTCGAGCCGGGTGAACTTCGTTTGTCCGTGCACGCGATCAGCCACAATTACGTCTTCGGGTTGGAAATGATCAAGAAGAAGGGACGACTGCGTTGCAAGAATGACCTGCGTCTTTGCTGAAGCTTGCTTTACTAGTGAGGAAAGCTGCGTTATGGCATAGGGATGCAACCCTAGTTCTGGCTCGTCAAGCAGTATAATCGAGGGGCGTAGGTGCTCCGGCTGCAATAGGAGTGTAGCCAAGGCAATGAAGCGCAGCGTACCGTCAGAAAAAGATGAAGCATCGAAGTAGGCGTCAGTTCCTTTGTGTCGCCATTCAAGGCTGATCTTATCTTGATTCAGTGCAAGTGGCTGAAGTAGAAAGTCGTCGAAAAAGGGAGCGACAAGCTGTATACTGCGGCGGATCAGTGTATATTCGATCTCGTGCTTCACGCGCAGGAAGTGCAAGAATGGCGCCAGGTTAGATCCATCCGTACGCAAAAATCGGTTATCGTTCACGTCCCCGATTTTTCGCATTGGAGAGGCAGAGCTTGTGTCGTGGAAGTGATATAGCCTCCAACTGTCAAGGTTTCTTCGAACATACATGGGAACTCCACTGCTAAATTGCTCGCTAATTCCAGCCTCTCCGCCCTTGCCCGACAATTTGTTGCGCAACGGACTCGAATAATCTGGTTTATCCCAATAGTAGGCAATCTCTTCGCTCGGGTAGAGTGTGTCAATGTCTGTCGCATCCAGTCTGATTTCATACTGATTGATTTCGCGCCGAAAGTAGACATGGATTTGTAGTTGTGGTGTTGTCTTGGACCCAAAGAAAAGGACTCTCTCAGCGCCACCGGCGCGCATCACGTAATTCACAAGACGACCTGAACAAATAGCGTGCAGGAAGGAAAAGACGCCGATAAAGTTTGACTTGCCAGACCCATTAGGCCCGATCAGGACGTTGATTGGGCCGAGTTTCATTTTTTGGAGGGAGGCGATGCTCTTGAATCCTTCAACCGTTATGCTGTCAAGCACCATTCACTCCTCGTCGGGGTAGATGCGCCAGCCGGGCAGGTCTACATTTTGGCCTGAGATGGCGCTGAGTGGCAACTTCAGGAACTTGCCTTCGGCTCGAACGGCGATTGTGCCGTCGGGAAGGCAGATCTCGCCGCTACCGGTGAAGATGCGTCTGTTTTGGCTGAGAATGCGGCCGCAGGCGGTTACTTCGGTGTCGAGCGGGACCGGGTGGAGGAAGCGGGTGGTCAATTCGGCGGTGATGCCCCAGCTTTCCACGTCGACGCCGGAGCCGTAATTGACGGCGCGGGCGATGGTCTCGTCGAGCACGCCGGTGAGTACGCCGCCGTGCATGCGCCCTGGGTAACCCTGATGGGCGGGCTGGCCGGAGAAACGGGCCAGGATTTCGGGTGAACCGTCGGCGGCGAGGGTCTCGTAGAAACGGACGTGAACGCCGGCGACGTTTTTCAAACCACAGACAAAGCAGAAGGCACTATTGGGCTGTTTCTGCATCATACCCAGCTGCCAGGCTGATACTCGCCGAAAACGGCGCGCAGGGCATCGCAGATTTCGCCAACAGTGACACCGCTTTCAACGGCTTCAATAAAGAGCGGCATGAGCGGGTCAGCAGCGGAGCGCGCCGCCTGTTCGATCTTGTGCAGAATGGCGCTCGCTTTTGGCTGATCGCGGTCTGAACGCAGGCTGGCGAGCGCGGCTATCTGCTGATTCTGGACGAGTTCGTCGACGTGCAAGGTCTCTTCGGGGAGGGCAGCCCCACCCTGGTAGCGGTTGACGCCGACGACGGTCTGCGCGCCGCTCTCGATGTCGCGCAGTGCGGCATAGGCCGACTCCTGGATTTCCCTTTGGATGAAGCCGTCGGTCACGGCTTGCAGGGCGCCGCCCATCTGGTCGATGCGTTTTATGTATTCGCAGGCCTGGCTCTCGATTTCGTCGGTCAGCCGTTCGACGTAATAGCTGCCGCCAAGCGGGTCGACGACGTCGGCGACGCCGCTTTCTCCTGCGAGGACCTGTTGGGTGCGCAGGGCGATTTCGACTGCTTTTTCGGTGGGCAGGGCCAGTGCCTCGTCCTTTGAGTTCGTGTGGAGGCTCTGCGTGCCGCCGAGCACCGCGGCCAGGGCCTGGACGGTGACGCGCACGATGTTGTTGTCCGGCTGCTGGGTTGTCAGCGTGCTGCCGCCGGTCTGCGTGTGGAAGCGCAGCCGCCAACTCTTTTGGTCGGCGGCGCGGAAGCGCTCGCGCATGAGCCTGGCCCAGAGGCGGCGGGCGGCGCGGAACTTCGCCACTTCTTCGAGAAAGTTGTTGTGGGCGTTGAAGAAGAAGCTGATTTGGGAGGCGAAGCGGTCGATATCGAGCCCGGCACTGACGGCCTGCTCGACGTACTCGATTGCATT
This sequence comes from uncultured Caldilineaceae bacterium, assembly GCA_951813625.1. GTDB lineage: Bacteria > Chloroflexota > Anaerolineae > Caldilineales > Caldilineaceae > Bin5. The sequence goes on from CATOTS010000001.1 coordinate 160,572, forward strand.
GGCGAGGGTGAAGGCGACCTCCTGGACTGCGGTGCTGCCGGCCTCGCGGATGTGGTAGCCGCTGACGGAAATTGTGTTCCACCGCGGCACTTCGCGGGCACAGTAGCGGAAGAGATCGGTCATCAGGCGCATAGAGGGCTGCGGGGGAAAGATGTAGGTGCCGCGGGCGATGTACTCCTTGAGGATGTCGTTTTGGACGGTGCCGCGCAGCTTTTCTGACGGGACGCCCTGCTCCTTGGCGACGGCGATTACCATGGCCAGCAGAATGGCGGCAGGGGCGTTGATGGTCATGCTGATGCTCACCTTTTCCAGGGGGATGCCGTGGAGAAGGGTGCGCATATCCTGCAGGCTGCTGATGGAGACGCCGACTTTGCCGACCTCGCCGAGCGCGAGCTCGTGGTCGGCGTCGTAGCCGATTTGGGTGGGTAGGTCGAAGGCGACGGAGAGCCCGGTCTGTCCCTGTTGGAGGAGATAATGGTAGCGGCGGTTGCTGGCGTCTGCGGAGCCGAAGCCGGCGTACTGGCGCATGGTCCAGAGGCGGCCGCGGTACATGTTCGGCTGCACGCCGCGGGTGAAGGGAAATTCGCCGGGGAATCCGAGCTGGCGTTGGTAGTGGTCGTCGCGTTCACCGTATGCGGAGATGTCGGCTGGCGTATAGAGGGGCTTGACGGCGATGGACGGGGAGCTGGTGGTGAATCTTTCCTTGCGTTCGGGGAACCTTTTGAGGACCGGCGCCAAGGTATTGTCCTGCCAGTTCTGCAAGAGGGCACTCAGTTTGCCGGATGGGGCGGTGGTTGGCGGAGTGTCCGGGTGTGGTCCGCCTGAGGAGTCAGCCATCTCGATACACCTTTTCTGCGTGCGCCGCCGGTCGGTCAGATTTCGAGCCGCCCGGCCAGCGCGTTGCTCAGGGTCAATTCGTCGGCGTATTCGAGGTCGCCGCCGGTGGGCAAGCCGCGCGCGAGGCGGGTCACGCGCACGCCGAGTGGTTTTACAAGCCGGGCGATGTACATTGCGGTCGCCTCTCCCTCCAAATTGGGGTTTGTTGCCACGAGCAGTTCGGCGGGGAGAGCGTCATCGGGGGAACCGCTTGCGTGATTGGGGCGCAGGCGTCGGAGCAGTTCATCGAGCTTCAGGTCATCCGGGCCGATGCCTTCCACGGGTGAGATTGCGCCGTGCAGGACGTGGTAAATGCCGCGAAAGGCGCCGGTGCGCTCGATTGCCTGCACGTCGAGCGGCTCCTCGACGACACAGATAATGGATTGATCGCGCTGGTTATTCTCACAAATGGCGCAGGGATCGCGGTCGGCGATATTATGGCAAGTGGCGCAGAAAAGGGTATTTGATTTCAGTTCTTGCAGCGCGGTTGCGAGTGTTTGGGCGATTTCGTCGTCGGTGCGGAGGAGAAAGTAGGCCAGGCGGGAGGCCGATTTGGGTCCGATGCCGGGCAGGCGGCTGAAGGCGTCGATCAGATTGGAGACCGGCTGTGCGAGGGTCATAGCGCCTTCCTACAGGCCGAGGCCGGGGATGTTCAGTCCGGCGGTGAGGCCGCCCATACGTTCTTCGGTCAGCGTTTTCACTTTTTCGGCGGCATCGTTAATGGCGGCGATGAGGAGGTCTTCGAGCATTTCGACATCATCCGGATCGACTACTTCGGGCTTGACGCGGAGCGCGCGCACGGTCTGATGGCCATCCATATCGACTTCGATCATACCGCCGCCGGCGGTGCCGGTAACGACCTCCTCGGCCAGCTCTTCCTGGGCCCTTTCCATGTCGCCCTGCATTTTGCGCATGCGCGCGGTGAGGTCGCCTCCAAGGCCGCCGCCGGGCGAGCCGCCGGCTGGCAGGCCGCCACCACCCCCACCGCCAAATGGATTGCCACTGCCCCTGGTCCTGCGGTTCTTTCTTTTCTTGGCCATAGAATTCGCTCCGGTTGAGATTTGTCGGGATCTTCGCAGGGCAGGTCAATGACTGTCGCGGCTGTCGTTGACCTTTGCGCCCAGTTCGGCGACGGCATATTCGATCAAGGGGTCCATGCCGGCGGCTTGTTCTTCTTCGAGAGCGGGCCCAGCTGCTGCGTGAAGGGTCGCTTTGTCGCCGCTCTGACAACTGATGGAGACCTTTTGGCCCAGGAATTCTCCGAGGATGCCGGCGACGGCTTCCTTGGTCTCGGCATCTGAGATAACGCCCTGGGCGAAGGTATTGTTGCCGAAGGCCAAGGCAATGGAGTCGGCGCCGATGGCGAGATCCTTTATCGAGCGCAGCGAAGCCTGCTCTTTGGGTCCGCAGCGACTGCGCACGGTGGTCAGGAATTCGTCCCAGCGCCCTCGCAGCAGCCGCAAAGCATCGACGTTCAAGGATTCGGTTGCGTCAGCGCCGGCAGTGGGCTTCGCGTCGGTCTGTGCGTCGGTCTGTGCGCCGGTCTGTGCGCCGGTCTGTGCGGGTTGTTCGGCGCCGGATGGGGCGGTGCCAGCTTGCGCGGCTTTTTTGGATGGGGGTGTCTGTGGTTGAGGCTGAGGCTGAGGCTGAGTTGGCGCTTGAATCGCTTCTTGCGGTTGGGGCTGAGGGGACTGGAGCAGCTCCACGAGGGCGAGCTCCAGCGGCAACTGGGGCTGGTATTCTCCCTTGAGCTCGGTCATGGCCTGGCTGAAGCGCTTGATGGCCCGGAGTGTCTGTGATTCAGAGATGCGTTTGGCCTGCTGCTGGAGGGTCTGCACTGTTTCAGGCGGGCGGTCGTCCAAAAGGGCGCCGCCGCCGACCATCTGCACGTGCATGAGGGCGCGCAAGTGGTCGACTATCTGTCCGGCGAATTCGTGCAGGCTGGCCCCTTGCAGGAGCAGCTGATGGATCAACTGGAGTCCGCCGGCGATATCTTCGGACGCCAGGGCGTCGACAAACTCAGTGACGGCTGCGCTGGCGGCAGTTCCCAGTACTTGCTGCACCTGCTCGAGGCTGATGACTGCTTTTCCGTCGTCGTTTTGGCCGCCGTAGCTGGTCATCTGGTCCAGCAGGCTGACTGCGTCGCGCATGCAGCCCTGAGCGCTGCGGGCGATGGCCAGGAGGGCGGCATCATCGACATTGCAGCCCTCTTGCGCGGCGATGTGGGAGAGGTGGTCTGCGATTTCGGCCACAGGGATGCGGCGAAAATCGAAGCGCTGACAACGGCTGAGGACGGTGGCGGGGATGCGGTGCGGCTCGGTGGTCGCCAGCACGAAACGGGCGTAAGGGGGCGGTTCTTCCAGGGTCTTCAGCAGGGCGTTGAATGCGCTGGAGCTGAGCATATGCACTTCGTCGATGATGTAGACCTTGTAGCGCGCCTCGCTAGGCTGGAATCCGACTTTCTCGCGCAGTTCGCGGATGTCGTCGACGCTGTTGTTGCTGGCCGCGTCGATTTCGATCAGGTCGAGAAGGCGGCCCTCGTTGATGGCATTACAGTGACTGCAGCGGTTGCAAGGGCGGGCGCCCTCGTCTGTGCAGTTTAGCGCCTTGGCGAGGATGCGGGCTGTGGAGGTCTTACCGGTCCCGCGTGGTCCGGCAAAGAGGTAGGCGTGGGCGATACGTTCTTCGCGCAGAGCGTTGAGCAGGGTATTGGTCACGTGCTCCTGCCCGACAACCTCTTCGAATGTCTGGCTGCGCCACTTGCGATACAGCGCCTGTGCCATGCTTCCGTTCTCCTGGCAATGTCGGGAGTGCGACGGGGCGTTGGGCCGACCTCGAAGCCGTGCGGAGATCGCCAATTCAGTCTACCACCGGGCCAAGGCAGGGGCAAACGCAACCCTTTTTTCGGCTCGTGGTATACTTTGCCAATGGGCGAGAAAATCGTGAATACACTTAAGTTAAGACGTCAGATCGACGAGGCCGTGGCCGCGCTGGCGAACTGCTCTTCGGAATCGGAATTGGCGCAATCAGTGGAAGCGATTGTCCAGGAGCATTCGCCGATTTTGGTCCTGCCGGCGTTACGCAAACACCTGAATTCTGACAGCAGCCAGATGCGTGGGGGGCTGGGACGCCTTGCCGCGCGGCTGCCCCAGGTCGAATCGGTTGCCATGCTGCGAAAGGAGGCGGGACGGCGCGATAATCCAACTCAGACCCGGCTAACCGCGGCGATGATATTGGAGAAGTTTCTGGATGTTGAGATCCCGCCGGGACTGATGGGCGATCTGAGCGATCCTCACCTTGTTGTGAAGCAGAGCCTGCAGGAGGCGCTGGAGGCCGGGCGCGACAATCGGCAAGTGTTGTTGGAATACGTGCTTCAGATGCGGCAGGAGAGCCAGGAAGTGGCTTTTCTGATCCTTGACCTGCTTGGTCAATTGGCGGAAGCGGACCAGCCGGAAATGCTGCGCCTGATTGCATACGACGAGCGAGCTGCGGTGGCCGAGGCGGCGGTCACGCGATTGGGCGCGCTGCGCGGGCCTGCGGTTGCGGGGCAGAGCGCGGCGGCGCTACAGGCTCTGAAGTACAGTTTGCGGCCGGAGATGGCGCGGTTGACTGAACGGCAACTGCGCAAGATGAGCCTTGCCGGTGTTGGATGGGAGCCGCCCGCCGCAGACGGCTGGTCGGCGTTGATCTCTCCTTGCAGTTTTCAGGGAACGCAACACCTGTGGTTTCTTCGTTATGAGGGGGAGGCGGGGGGTACGCTCCTCGGCATGCGCATCAATCGAGTGGTGGGAATTCTGGACGCGTTCGGCAACGAGGCGGTGGACCGGACGCATTTGCCACCCAAACGGTCGGTGGGTGATATTTTGTCGATTGCGCTGACCAGGGAGGAGCACAAGGTCTTTTTGAGCATTCCTTACGCTTACGCGCGCCATTCTCTGGAGAGTTGCCTGGAGAGCCAATGGCAGGCGGGTGGGCGGGGCCTGGCGGCGGAATTCACGCTCTACTGCCCGCTCATCTTTGGGCAGGGAACGGGGGCTTTGGCCGACGACATGTCGGAGCTGCTGGAGTCAGGCCCGGCGCTGTGGAGGCAGGGGGAAGGGGAACTTTCGCAGACAACGGGAACCCTTTTGGGACACCCGGCGATGGCGGGCTGGGTTCTGCCTGTAGGAGACCAGGACGGGGGGGCTGCCGCCGAGGCGCGGGAGCGGGCGGCCGATGTTGAGACGCTTCACGGCGGGCCTTCGCTTGGGGAGCTGGAGCCGGCGGTGCTGGAGAGCCTGGCGCGCTCGATAGTAAGGGACAGTGTTCCCCAGGAGTTCGGCGAGCAACTGAGACGGGCCCTGCTGGCGCAGGCCGGATGGCTGCAGATTGCAGGGCACCAGAGTTATGCGCGCCGCGCCGTATACATAGCGGAAAGTTTGCGTCACGAACCGCTGAAGAGCCATCCGCTGCTGCTGCAGATGGTTGTGCTGGGACTGCGCAACATTGGGGAGAGGGTTGGCGAGATAGGAGAGACCACGTGAGGTAGCGGGCCTCGTTTGCGGGTCCGGTTGACTGGCGCTTGCCGGGCGCGGCAATGCAGCGGCCCTGAATGTCCCTGGTCCGCGGCAACGGGCGTAGTCGACAAAGGGTCCGGGGAAGTGGTCTTAACACAGACGTTGAACCGCGTATGGAGGGCAGGGCGGCGCGGCAGTAGAGTAGCTTCAAACGCCGAGGAAAAGAAGAAAGGAGATGGAGGGTGAGTGTGGTTGAAAGGGCGTACCTGGGCAGGGTGCGCGAGTTTCTTGGCGAATGTGCGTTTCGCGGTCAAGCGGACAGCAGCTGGGACCTTCATTCTGCTGCCACGCGCCGTATAATCAGGTACTTCAACGGTGACGAGACCGTTACCAAGACACCCCAATTTGCTCGCATTTTTGCCGCCTATCACCGGGCGATTCTGCTCGAACCTGCCCGCGCGCAAGGGTTGGGCAGGGACGCCGGCCAGTCTATTTCGGACCTGCAATTGCTCGCCAAGCTGCAACAGAACGGCGCTGCTACAGGCCTGATTGATTTTAGCTGGGACCCATTGGTGGCTTTGTGGTTTGCCTGCGACGGAGGCACTAGAGATGGAAAGGTTTTTGTTTTGGACCTGGGCGACCGGCGCAATTTCCGGCGAATGCCCTTTGATCAAGGAGTAAATGGAGTCGAGGAGATATTGCTGCAACCGGATGGCGAACAGGAGCAGATCTTTTTTGAAGCGGCGGCGCAGGGAGAGGGGGCGGTGCGAGTCTTGCGTCAGCGCGGCGTTTTCGTGATTGGGCGTCCTTCTATTCCTGAAGGGGTGATAGGGACGATCGAGATCAGGGGGTCGGACAAGGAAGAGATTCGAGAGGAGCTTGAGGCGGACTACGACATCAGCGAACGAACGCTGTTTGCCGACGTGCAGGGATTTTCAGCAGCGAACAGCGTTCAGTCGCCAATGCGGCAGATTGAAGATACCGAGTTATTCCTGCTAAAGGGCATGCAGGCGGCCAGGATCCGTAACTATGCCAGTGCCATTGCTCACTATGACAAGAGCATTGAACTCGCTCCAGAGTCGGGCGAGGCGTACTTTTTGCGAGGAAACGCCAAAGCGGGGCTTAGCGACTATACAGGAGCGAGCAGGGACTACGATGTGGCCGTTCAATTGAGAACGCAGCGGGGTATCGATGGGGATGGGAGCGAAGCGGATGAGACCGAACTGTCGACGCGGTCGGCAATCTACTACAATCGAGGCAACGTCAGGGCGGAATTGGGAGACCTTGAGGGGGCGCTGGCAGACTATAATGAGGCGGCCCGCTGGCCTCGGCGATCAGATCTAGAGTCGGCCCAGCTTTTTTACAACAGGGGGAACGTCAACGCTCTCCTTTTGAACAGTGACGATGCCGATCATGACTTTCAGAAGGCGATAGGTCTTGGAGAGAAAAACGCTCTATACAACAGAGGCAACCTGCTCACCAGCACAGGGCGCTTCGAAGAGGCGTTGCAATGTTATGAAGAGCAGGTCGAGAAAGGGAAGGACCAATTCGGCCTGGAGTTCAATCGAATTGCAGTCGAAGGGATATTAAGGAGGATTGGCGGCGCAAGCTATGAGGTCCATTCACCCAGGCGCGATGGCGCCAAGGGTTGGAAGGCGATCGATGTAACGGTTTACGGGGCGGTTGGCGGCACGTATAAGGATTTTTTCAACTTGTATGGGAATTCCGGGAACACGGGGAACCTTGGGGGAATAGGGATTCCCGGCGGAGACGGATACGCAGGGAAAGAAGGGTTCGTTGTCATATTGAAGGGCGAGAAGAGTTGAAGGTAACTCCCAAGCCAAGCTATTCCCCTTCTGAAGCCGAGAGCTTCGATTCCCCCAGCCTCTCAGACGTATCCGCGAAGTCACACAAAGGCCCAAGAAGGTAGACCTTGTTGGTACATGGTCCACAGTTTAACGTTTCCGGTCGCCCAGGGTAGATGTTGCAGTACATGCCAGCATAGCACGGTCGGGAATCAATTGTCCGGACTAGCGAGAAAGGGAAGAGGATTCCCGCGGTTGCGGCGCCCCCTTCCGGCGGGAGCGTGGCTAGAACAGAGAGTAACTACCAAGCCACATACAGCGTCTGTCTCGACCAGCGCTTCATCCCCGCCGCCATTCAGATTATCTGATTGCGTATTTGGTTGGCCGCCACCACGTTGGATAAGCCGGACTGCAGGAAAGACGCCGTACCGTCGGTGAGCGCTGGTTTTGGAGGGGGGCGTTGCGGGGGGGAGTCCCCCCGCACAAGGGAGGGCCGAAGGCCCGACCGTCCAAAAAGCAAGGAGAGAGTAAAGCGGAGTGAGGAGAGAGAAAACACCTTCGCTTACCTCATGCAGGGTCACAGACTGATTGCGGCTGCGTAGTTACAACAGAGACCCATATTGATCGGTACAGGCGGCGTTCAAGGAGAAGGTGGATTCGACAATGCGAGGGGCTAAGATCCGGCGGGCACTTATTGCATCTGCGGTGGTTTTATGTACGGTGTTGACGGTTAGTATGGGGGCGGCGCCATCGATTTTGGCGCAGGCTCCGGCTGTCGAGGAAGTCGAGGGCATCGACAAGGCGGCCGAAGTTGAGATTGAGCGGCGGTTCAATGAAATGCGGCGCGAAATTCTGGACGACCGTGCCGATGCCATTGGCTGGTGGCTCTCCGGCGTCGCCTTATTGCTCACAATACTGGCAATCGGCGTCGCGGCGGGCGGTTACCTTGGCATCAAACGGCTTCAGGCGATTGCGGCTGAAGCAGGCGAAAGTGTTGAGACGGCGCGCGGTTACGCGGAAGAGGCGCGCAAGATGGTTGACGAGATGAGACGGCATGGGGAGGATGCAGGGCAGTTACTGCGCGGCATGGGAAGCGCGGGTTCGGGCGCGGCGCAGGTAATGGCCGGTGAGGACACGACGCGAGATCCCGGCCGTGTGGGGGCGTCGGCGATTGCCGAGGCGCGCCAGCTGGCTGACGACGGGCAGATTGATGAGGCGATCGAAAGGTGGCGGCAGATTGCCAGTGTTGCGGCAGGAAGCAACGATGAGCTGGCTGCGCTGGCGCACAAATCGGTCGGCGATCTTTCGGAGCATAAGAGCCGGAGCATTGCGTCATGACAGGCCAGCAGTCACGCGCCTATTCTTTGCCGAGAGCAGGTCTGCAGCGAGAGGGGCTGGCCGATGCGCGCGCTGCGCTTGCTGCGTACGAACAGGCGATCCGTTTGCGGCCGGACTATGCGGAGGCGTATAGCAACCGGGGGAATGTGATGTGCAACCTTGGGCAGTACGAGGCCGCGATCGCCGATTACGACGAGGCAACCCGACTGAGGCCGGATTACGCTGAGGCCTACAGCAATCGCGGCAATGCGAAGGCGGCGTTTGGCCTGAGCCGGGAGGCGATCGAGGACTTTGGCCTGGCGATTCAGGCGCGACCGGACTACGGGGTGGCGTACTTCAACCGGGGTCTGGTCAAGTCGGGGCTGGGTGCGTACGAGGAGGCCGCGGCCGATTTCAGCGAGGCAGTTCGCCTGATGCCGGAATTTGCGAGCGCGTACTATGAACAAGGCATTGCGAAGGCGGGGCTCGGACTGCAGCAGGAGGCCGTGGACGAGTTCAGCTGGGCGATCCGTTTGGACCCGCGCTATGTGGAGGCGTACAACAGCCGCGGGGTTGCTCAGGTTGGGCTGGGGCGCTTCGAGGCGGCGGTCGCAGATTTCGATCATGCGATCCGGCTGCGGCCGGAATATGTCGAAGCCTATAACAACCGGGGCCTGGCGAAGGCGAAGCTGGGGCGGCATGGGGCAGCGTTGGCCGACTATGACCAGGCGATCGGCCTGGAGCCGGAGCGGGTCGAGCCATTTTATAACCGGGGCGCGGCGAAGGAGCGGCAGGGAGACTACGAAGGGGCGATTGCTGACTACGATCAGGCGATTTTGCTGCAGCCAGATGATGTAGAGGCGTACAGGAACCGTGCGGTGGCGAAGGCGGCACTGGGGCGGACTGCGGAAGCGCGAGGGGACTTTACGGCGGCGCTGGAACTGGTTGCCAGGGGGGGCTGACAGGTGCAGAACTTCATAGGGGCAGTCCGGCGAGCAATGGCATCACTGGCGGGCTTTGGTCGGAGCACGGAGCGGCAAACCGCTGGAGAAAGGGAAGGTACAGGGCCTGCTCTACGGTACGGGAACGCTGCGACGGAAAGCGTCGGATTCAGCGAGACTGCCAAGACTGAGAATCCGCACGAAGTGAAGGGACTGGAAAAGTACGCGCTCGGCGAGTACGAGGAGGCGGTTATTGAATTCGACAGGGCAATCGAACTGGAACCTGAGAACGCCGATGCGTATGTGATGCGGGCGATCATGAAGGACAACCTCGGCCGTTTCGGGGATGCGATGGCGGACTTCGGCCGTGCACTCAACATCGAACCGGACAACGGAGAAATCTATGTCAATCGCGGGGTAACGAGACACAGGTTTGGGGAGACCGAGTCAGCGCTGCCTGATCTGGACCAGGCGGTGCGCTTGCAGCCGGATTCGGCGTCGGCCTACTACAATCGAGGCGTAATGAGGGCAAGTCTCGGCCAGGAGGAAGGGGCTTTGGTCGACTATGACCAAGCTGTGCGGTTGAAACCGGATTACGGGGAGGCAATCTTCAATCGAGGCAAGATTCGGGGTGTGCGGGGCGATGTTAAGGGCGCGATTTCTGACTTCGATCGGGCGATTGCGCAACGCCCTGACGACGCCGACATTCTGGTCGAACGGGGCCTGACCAGGGCCGAAAACGGTCAACTCGAAGCGGCGATAGCAGACTTTAACAGCGTCCTTCAGATTCAGCCTTCTCGCGCTGACGCCTATTACATGCGGGGGATATTCAAGAGGGACCTTGGCCGCCACGGGGAGGCGGCTGTTGACTTCGACCAGGCAGTTCAACTGCAGCCGGACAATGCGGAGATATACCTGGAGCGCGGCCGGACAAGACTGGAGCGGGATGAGTGGAAGGATTCGATCGAGGATTTCGGCGAGGCCATCCGACTGCAAGAGGAGAACATCGGGGCCTATTATATGAGGGCCCTGGCCAGGACAAGGCTGGGATTTGTGGACGAGGCGATCGGGGATCTCGAAGAAGCGCAGCGTCTTGCGCGGGAGATGGGCAACGATGACCTGGTGGGCCGATACGAGAGGATCCTGGAGGAGCTGAGGGAGGCTTGAGCAGGCGAGGAGGATCAAGAGCGGGGTTCGGCCTTGAGAGGGGGTCCACGGGCGAAAGGAAGGGGTGACCGGTGTGAGCTGTTCGGTGAAGGCCGGTGACTGGGCGTTGGCCGCCGAAATTGAAGAGTTGATCCAAGAACTGAAGGAGTAACAGCGGACGCGCCTGCCCAGGGAGGGGAGTCAGGCTACTTGCGAAGTGCGGCACTTGCCAACCGTGGATATTGTGGGGCCAGCAAGGCCGCTCAGAAGATGCCCAGTTCGTCTTTGGCGTCCTCCGACATCATGTCGGGACTCCAGAAGGGCGTCCAGACGAGGTGGACGTTGACCTCGCTGACGTTGGGGAAGGCGTTGTGTGCGGTGCGCTGGACGTCGCTAATGATCTGGGGGCCGACGGGGCAGCCGGGGCTGGTCAAGGTCATGGTGACGTCGATGTTGTTTTCTTCGGTTACCTCGATGTCGTAGACAAGGCCGAGGTCGACGATATTCATCATCAGTTCGGGGTCTTTGACGTGGGTCCTGATCTCGGACCGGACTTCGTCGGGCGTCGGGACTGTATTTTCGCTCATCGTTTGTTTCTCCTCAGAAGGGTTGTTCCACGAATAGTTGGCCGTCCTCGACGAGAACTTCGTAGGCGGGGGTCGGCTCGAAGGCGGGCATGCTTAGGGCCTCGCCGGTACGGATGTCGAAGCGGGCGCCATGGCGGGGGCATTCGACCTGGCATCCATCCAGGACTTCGCCCTCCACGAGCGGGCCGCCGTCGTGCGTGCAGAGGTCCTCGATGGCGTAGTAGCTGCCCTCCAGGTTGAAGACTGCGATACGAACGCCGTCGAGCTCGACCAGTAGGCGGTCTCCGGCGGGAATATCTTCAGCTGCGGCCACTCTCACATATCCATCCATCTTTGTTCGCCTTTGCGGGTATTCTCGGGCATTTCTCTCAAAAGGCCAAGCGTTAAACTGCGTGGTCAGCGGTCAGTGGCCAGTGGCCAGAAGCTGCAGTGGCCGGTTGCCAGTAACCGCAAGGGGGAAACCGGTCGGTATGGCCGAGAGTTCACTCCTCAGTCGGGCCAGTCGGTCAGGCCGTAGAGGCCGGCTTTGAGCGCTTTGAGGGGGAGGAGAGCGCATTTGAGCCGCACTGGGCCGATCTCGATGCCGAGGAGGTCGAGCACATCCTCCTTGCCCCACTGCTTGAGTTCGGCTACGGGCATGCCGACGATTTCCTCCATGATCATGGATGCGCTGGCCTGGCTGATGGCGCATCCGCGGCCGTCGAAGGCGGCGTCCACGACCATGTCGTCCGCGATTCTAAGCTGAATCGTGACTTCGTCGCCGCAGAAGGGGTTGGCGTCGTGGTAGTGGACGTCGGCGTCCTCCAAGCTGCCCTTGCGGCGCGGGTGGTTGTAGTGGTCGATAATCGCTTCGCGGAACGGGTCCATGGACGTGCGTGTTTAGCCTATGCGAAAGGCAAAGGGCATGGTTCTCCCCTTGCCTTTCGCTCACTTGCAGTTTCGTACTCCCTGCGCTGTCGGGCAGCGTTCTTCACTCTCTTTTGGCGGTTACCTTTCGATGGGCAGACCGACGGCGTTGCCCCATTCGGTCCAGGAACCGTCGTAGTTGCGGACGTTGCCGTAGCCGAGCAGGTAGGTGAGGACGAACCAGGAATGACTGCTGCGTTCGCCGATGCGGCAGTAGGCGACGATGTTGTCGCTGCCGCTGAGGCCCTGCTCGTCCTCGTAGATGGCGCGCAGCTCGTCGGCGGTCTTGAAGGTGCCGTCGTCGTTGGCTGCGCGGGCCCAGGGGACGTTGCGTGCGCCGGCGATATGGCCGCCGCGCAGCGACCCTTCCTGGGGGTAGTCGGCCATGTGGAGGAGCTCGCCACTGAACTCGGCCGGGCTGCGGACGTCTACCAGCGGCAGGCCGGCTTGCTGGTGGTCCAGGACCTCATCGCGCAGGGAGCGGATGGCGGCGTCGTTGCGGGCGGGCGCGCTGTAGGAGGCGGCGGGATAGGAGGAGGCGTCGGTGGTCAAATCCCTGCCCTCGTCGGTCCACTTCTGGCGGCCGCCGTCCATCACCTTGGCGTTGGTGTGGCCGAAGAGCTGGAAGACCCAGAAGGCGTAGGTGGCCCACCAGTTGCTCTTGTCGCCGTAGAAGACGACGGTTGTGTCGTTGGAGATGCCGAGCCGCTCCATCAGGCCCTGGAACTGCTGCTGGCCGACATAGTCGCGCACGATTGCGTCGTTGAGGTCTTCCTGCCAGTCGATCTTCTGCGCGCCGGGGATGTGGCCCGTATCGTAGAGGAGGACATCCTCATTCGACTCGAGGAGACGGACATTGTCGTCGTTCAGATGTGCGGCGACCCAGTCGGTGCTGACCAGGACGTCAGGGTTGGCATATCCTTTATCGGCCATTTGATTCCTCCGTAGTTCGTGTATGGGATTACCTGCTGATTTTGCGACTGATAACTCTTTCCAGTTTGTGCACGACGCTTTCGACGGGAACGCGGTCGAGCACGCCCTGGAGGAAGCCCTGCACGATCATGCGCTCGGCCTGTGACCGGCTGAGGCCGCGGGCCATGAGGTAGAAGACGTATTCATCCTCGACCTGGGCGGCGGTGGCTGCGTGCGTACAGCGCACGTCATCGGCCTCGATTTCGAGGCCGGGGATGCTGTCTGCGCGTGCGGTGCCGTCGAGGATCAGGTTGCCGTTGCGCTGGAAGGCGTCGGTCTTTTGTGCGCCGGGCAGAACTTTAATGATTCCCATGTAGACGCTGCGGGCGCGATGTTTGAGCGCGCCGTTGAAGAGCAGGTCGCTAAAACAGTTTGGCACACGGTGCAGCTGCAGGGTCTCGTGGTCGATATGCTGGCGGCGGGTTGGGAAGTAGAGTCCCAGCAGTTCGCCGTGCGCGCCCTCGCCCTGCATGTCCAGGTCGAGGAAGGCCTTGGTGAGGCGGCTGCCCCAACTGCACTGGATCCAGCGCAGGTCGGTGTCTTTTCCCAAGACGGCGCGGGCGGTAATGAAGTTCCAGGCGGTGTGTTTGAAGTCCTGGAGGTTCATGTAGCGGACCTGGGCGTTGTCGCGCAGGACCAGCTCGACAACGCCGGCCTGGAATGCGTTTTCGGCGCCGTGCATGTCGTCAAGGACGGTGACTTCGGCGCCTTCCTCGGCGACCAGGAGGGTGTGGTGGTAGCCGCCGACGCCTTCGCCCTGATTGAGAATCGACTGCAGGAGCAGCGAGACCTTGGTGTTGCGGGGCACGTAGATGAAGGAGCCGGTGTCCCAGAGGGCGGCGTGCAAGGCGGCGAATTTGTTGGCGTCGGGTTTGACTGCTTCGGTCATGAAATAGCGGCGGACCAGGGACGGATAGCGCTGAACGGCGGTCTGCAGGTCGGTGAAGATGACGCCCTGCGCGCCGAGGTCTTCGTTTTCTTGGGCGAATAGGAGGCCGCCCTCGCCGTAGATAAGGCTGGCGGACGACTCCAGCTCGTCCAATTCTTCGAGCAGGAACGGGTCGAGCTGACTGCGCTCGACTGCGCCGCCATTGACGGCGAAGGGGGTGAAGTTCTCCAGCTTGAATCCGGTCAGGCGGGTTCGCCGCCAGGCTTCGTCGGTGGGCTTGGGCCAGGGCAGGCTTTCATAAATCCGCCAAGCGTTGAGGCGGAAGTCGAGCATCCACTCCGGTTCGTTCTTTATTGCAGAGGCGTGCCGAACGGTTTCTTGGGAAAAGCCGACGGTTGCCTCGATGGTTTCGATGGGTTCTTCGATAAGCAGAGTCACGTTCGATTGCTCCGTACAGAAAGTCGGGAGATTGGCTGCGGACCGATTTCAATTGGACTGCGGGCGCACAAAACGCACATTTTGGCGTCCGTTTGGCATATTTTCGGTAGGGTCCGGCGAGCTAACCGATGCTGCCCTCCATTTGCAGCTGGATCAGGCGGTTCATTTCGACGGCGTATTCCATGGGCAGCTCCTTGACGAGGGGTTCGATGAAGCCGCCGACGATCATGGCGGCGGCCTCGTCCTCATCGATGCCGCGGCTCATCAGATAGAAGAGCTGCTCTTCGCCGATCTTGCTGACCGAGGCTTCGTGGCCGACGCTGACGTCGTCTTCGTCGATCTCGATGTAGGGATAGGTGTCGGAGCGGCTGTCGGGATCGAGCAAGAGCGCGTCGCAGACGACGCTGCTGCGGCTGTGGTGTGCGCCCTTCGCCACCTTGAGGAGGCCGCGGTAGCTGGCGCGGCCGCCGTTCTTGCTGATCGACTTGGAGACGATCTTGGAGCTGGTGTTGGGGGAGGCGTGGACGACTTTGCCGCCGGCGTCCTGGTGCTGGCCGTTGCCGGCGAAGGCGATCGATAGAATCTCGCCGTGGGCGTTGGGGCCCATCATGTAGACGGCGGGATATTTCATGGTTATCTTGCTGCCAAGGTTGCCGTCGATCCATTCCATGGTGGCGTCCTCGTAGGCGAGGGCGCGCTTGGTCACCAGGTTGTAGACGTCGGTGCTCCAGTTTTGGATTGTGGTATAGCGGCAGCGTCCGCCCTTTTTGACGATGATTTCGACGACGGCGCTGTGGAGGCTGTCGCTGGAGTAGACGGGCGCGGTGCAGCCTTCGACGTAGTGTACGCTGGCGCCCTCTTCGACGATGATCAGGGTGCGCTCGAACTGGCCCATATTTTCGGCGTTGATGCGGAAGTAGGCCTGGAGGGGAATGTCGACGTGCACACCGGCCGGCACGTAGACGAAGCTGCCGCCGCTCCAGACGGCGCTGTTCAGGGCGGCGAACTTGTTGTCTGCGGCCGGGATGACGGTGGCGAAGTATTCCTTGACTATGTCTTCGTGTTCGCGCAGGCCGCTGTCCATGTCGAGGAAGACGACGCCCATCTTTTCCCACTCGTCCTTGAGGCTGTGGTAGACGACTTCGGACTCGTATTGGGCGCCGACGCCGGCGAGAAACTTGCGTTCGGCTTCGGGGATACCGAGCCGGTCGAAGGTGCGCTTGATGTCCTCGGGGACGTCTTCCCAGCTTTTGCCCTGCTTTTCGGCGGGGCGGAGGTAGTAGAAGATGTCGTCGAAGTCGATGGTGCTGAGGTCGGCGCCCCAGGTTGGCATCGGCTTGGCGAAGAAGATCTCGAGCGCGTCATGGCGGAACCGGCGCATCCACTCGGGTTCGTTCTTGATTTCGGAGATTTGGTCGACGACCTGGTGGGTCAGACCTTTCTCTGACTTGAATACGGCGTTCTCCTGATCGTGGAAACCGTACTGATATTCCTCATTTACACCTTCGAGATGTTGTAGGTCAGACTGTCCTGCCATTTTAAACCTCCTTGACGAGGTATGGAGCGGCTGTTTGCAATAGGCTTGACGCAACCGATTTTGCGCCTTGCGGGTGCTGCGAACTCAATCAGGCCGCCAGCAGAGTACGAGCTTGCTCCCCGGCCAACGGGGATCAGGCGGCGGCGGTTCTGGTCACAACCTCCTCTTCCACCCACTTGTAACCCTTTTCCTCGAGCATGTGCGCGAGTTCGGGGCCACCTGTTTTTACAATACGTCCACCGAAGAAGATGCTGACAAAGTCGGGCTTGACGAAGTTGAGGATACGTTGATAGTGGGTAATGAGCAGGAAACCGCGGTCCTCTGTCGCCAGTTTGTTGATGCCATCCGAGACAACCTGGAGGGCGTCGATGTCGAGTCCTGAGTCGGATTCGTCAAGAATGGCGAATTTCGGCTCCAGCATCGCCATTTGCAGCACTTCGGTGCGTTTCTTTTCGCCGCCGGAAAAGCCTTCGTTGAGGTAGCGGCGGGCGAAGCTGGAATCGACGTTGTACTCCTTCATCTTGGTGTTCAGCTCGCGGCGAAATTCGCGCATTGGCATCAGGTTGCTGCCGATGACGCCGTTGGCGTTGGTTTCGGCCTCTTTGCTGGTGTAGCCGCGCACGTTGGAGACGGCGGTGCGCAGGAAGTTGGCGACGCTGACACCGGGGATGGAGACGGGGTACTGGAAGGCGAGGAAGATACCGGCCCTGGCGCGTTCATCGGCTTCCATGTCGAGGATGCTTTCGCCGTCGAGCAGGACGTCGCCCTTGGTCACATTGTAGTGCGGGTGGCCGGCGATGACGTAGGACAGGGTGGACTTTCCGGAGCCGTTGGGCCCCATCATGGCGTGAATTTCGCCGGGGCTCAGCGTCAGGTCGACACCTTTCAGAATCTCGGCATCTCCGACTGCAACGTGCAAATCCTGTATTTCAAGCGTGCTCATGTTTTTCCAGACTCCTCGTTAAGACGGCCAAATCAGGCCGGACGCGCTTCGCAATGCGAGCAGGGGCGGAGCGCAGTTCAGGGTTCAAGCTCGAGTTCCAAGCGGTGGCTCGGGGTGATGACAAATGTGCAGCTGCCATGCCCGTCCATAATGCAATCGTCGTGAGCAACATCCGTCCCCAGCACCTGCTCGATCATCTGTTGGTCCATTTCACAGATTTCGCGGTGGGCGAAGGCGAGTTCGTGATAGGGACAGTTGTACATTTTCAGGACAATGGTATCGTCGTCGACGGACGAGATATCGGTCAGTACGCCCTGGCGACCCATGGCTCCGGCCAACTCTTCGACTCTGTTCTGCAATCCGCCGGCAGTGACGGTTTCGGCGTAGCGATCGGCCAGCCGAGCGCCGACCCGCTTGAGGAGGGCGTCCATCTGCTCGGCGCCGACCATGCCGTACATCTCCTGGAGCATAGTCAAGGCGAGAAGGTCGCAACGGCAGGCAAACAGTTCGCGTGCGGCCTCGGTGGCGGCGTAGATATGACGCGGCCGGCCAACACCGGAGCGTTCTTCGCGCCGTTCCAGGTAGCCGCTTGCCTGGAGGGCGTTGAGATGCTGGCGCACGGCGGTGGTGGTCACGCCGAGCAGGACTTCCAGGTCCTTAATGGTGGCAGACGGATTGCGCTGCAGATGTTCGAGAATCTGCCATGCCGGTGAGTTCTGATCAGGACTGATAGACATGTGATTGTTCTCTGAACTGAACGGTCGTTTCCGGTTTCGTGCGTTGTTTCCAGGCAAGCAAAACGTCGTAACTACAACCGAGCATAGCACCCAACTGACATTTTGTCAATTTACACAGTTTATTATGCGCAAATTGACAAAAATTTCGGCATACGGATGGTTTTATACCATTCGGGGGCGCAGGGCGTCAAAAACGCGCGTGCGGCGATCTGTCAAAGTTCACCCATGAAGCCTGGCCGGCGGCGGCGCCGATCTTTGCGGAGACGCGCAGCCTGCCCACTTTTGGTGGAATGTCCGATCTCCTCTTATAATCTTTGTTTGTGCGCTTGCCGTTCGACTTGAAGAGCGCTGCGCCCGGGACTGCGTGATGGCAGTTTGGGCGGGGCGTTCGAGCGGGAGGCAGGCAGGAGGAACGAGGCCGTGGAGTTTAACGTTGCGCAGCTGATGAAGGAGGCGACGGGCGCGCGCAGGGAGTATGCGCTCGACGATGAAATCGCCGAACTGGATGACGGTCTGACGCCGTCGAGCAATCTGACCGGGAAGCTTGAGCTGTTGCGGATTCACAGCGGTGTGCTGGCGAGCGGCGATCTTCGGGTCACGCTTTCACTGCAGTGCGGCCGCTGCCTGGAAGCGGTCACGAATGACGTTAGGGTACGGTTTGCCGAGAGTTTTCGACCGTTGACCGACGTGCAGACGGGGCGATTCCTGCCGCCGGAGGAGTTTGAGGGGCAGACAGAGGATTTGACCGACGAGGCGCTGCTGATCGATGCGCAGCACATACTGGACATAACCGAAGTGGTGAGGCAGAACATCTGGCTTTCGGTCCCGATCGTGGCGGCATGCGATTACGTCGATCCTGCGAGTGGAATACCGGACCAGGACGCCTGCCCGAAATTCATGGGACTGCTGTCGGAGACTGATCTCGCCGGCGAAGAGGGGGATGAAGCGACAGCCGAAGGTGCGGGGATCGATCCGCGCTGGCAGTCCCTGTTGGCGTTGCAGAATGAGCTGACGAGCGATTAGAAAAGGAGGACGCGAGATGGGACCGCTACCGAAGAGTAAGATCAGCAAGGGACGGCGCAACCGGCGCCGGGCGCACCACGCGATTGGCGCGCCGAGACTGGTGAACTGCGTTCAGTGCAACGAGAAGACGCTGCCGCACAGGGTCTGCCCGCACTGCGGGACGTACATGGGCCGGATGACGGTCCTCGACCTGGATGAAGAGGAAGCTTGAGCCGGATGGTTCTCGGGCCCTCGTATCGAGACAGCGACAGGCGGTTTCTGTACCTGTTCCCTGGGCAGGGGAGCCAGCACGCGGGCATGGGCAAGGCTTTGGCGGAACGCTATGCGGCGGCACGCGAGGTGTTCGGCGCGGCGGATGAACTGCTGGGGATATCGCTGGGCGAGCTCTGTTTCGAGGGGCCGGATGAACAGTTGACTGATACGATCAACGCGCAGCCGGCGCTGTTCGCGTCGAGCATGGCGGCACTGTGCGCCTTGCAAGAGGAGGTCGGGGATCTTCCCCGGCCCGTTTTTTTTGCGGGTCATTCGATGGGCGAATACAGTGCGCTGGCGGCGGCTGGATGCATTTCGTTCGCGGACGGGCTGCGGCTGGTGCGGGAGCGGGGCCGGCTGATGAAGGAGGCCGGTGTGAGACAGCCTGGGCGCATGGCGGCGGTGATTGGGCTGTCGCAGGAAACTGTGGCCGAGATTTGCGCCGAGGCGGCGAAACGGCACGGCGGGGTGGCGCAGATTGCCAACGACAACTGCCCGGGACAGGTGGTCATTTCGGGCGGTGAAGAGAGCGTAGATGCGGCGATGGCGGCGATGGAAAAGGCTGGTGCGCGGCGGGTTGTGCCGCTGGCTGTAAGCATTGCTGCGCACTGCCCGCTGATGGAGCCAGCCGCGGCGGCGCTGAAGGAGACGGTTGCAGCGACGGAGGTGCGGGCGCCGGCGGCGCCTTTAATCGGTAATACGAGCGGCCGGCCGCTGGACAGCGCGGAGGCAATCCGCGACGAACTCAATGCACAGCTGACCGGTAGCGTTCGTTGGAGCGAATCGATGGCATTTGCGGTGGAGGCAGGCGTCGACACGGTTGTGGAGTTGGGGCCCGGCGCGGTGCTGACCGGGCTGATGCGACGGATTGAGCGCAAGGTCAAGCGAGTGAATGTTGCTGACGCGGACGATGTGCGGGCGTTTGGCGAGCAGTTTGGTTGAGCAGGACGAAGCGTTCGGGCGGCTGGAACCGGCACAAGCGGGACCGGAAATCGTATTCCTGAATTGGCCCGGACTGTAGTAGAATGGCGGCAGCAGCCCCACAGAACAGAGAGAGTTCATGGATTTCACGGGCAGGATTGCGCTGGTTACGGGCAGCAGCAGCGGGATCGGCGCCGCGATCGCGAGGGAGTTGGCCGCGGGGGGCGCGCGGGTTGCGCTCAACTACCGGGGAAACAAGGCGGGGGCGGAAGAGACTGCTTTTGCGATTCGCGAAGCGGGCGGCGAATGCGGGATTTACCAGGCCGACGTTGGCGATTTTGACGAGGCGGCGGCGCTGGTGAAGGCGGTCGAGTCGGAGTTTGGCCGCATTGGCATCCTGGTGAATAATGCCGGTACGACGCGGGACACGTTGCTGATGAGCATGAAGCCGGAGGACTGGGGCACGGTCATCGGCACGAACCTGGACAGCAATTACCATGTGACGCGTGCGGCGCTGCGGGGCATGATCCGCCAAAGGTGGGGGCGAATCGTCAATATCTCGAGCATTGTGGGGTTGGCGGGCCAGGCGGGCCAGACGAACTATGCGGCCAGCAAGGCGGGCATCATCGGGCTGTCCAAGAGCTTGGCGCGTGAGGTGGGCAGTCGCGGCATCACGGTGAACGTGGTCGCGCCGGGCTTTGTGCCGACGGCGCTGACAGAGGTGATGACCGACGAGCAGAAGGAGCATACGGTTGCCAGCACGCCCTTGGGGCGTTTTGGTGAGCCGGAGGAGATAGCCTGGGCGGTCGCGTTTCTGGCGAGCGAACGGGCGGGATTCATCACAGGCCAGGTCTTGTCGGTAGACGGCGGGCTGGTGATGATGTGATCGTTTACAAGTTGACGGGCAGGCGTCGATGACAGGAGACCCTCTGGAGATGGTAGCGTCATCCGCAATACCCGAAACCGTGCTCGCAGCCGAGGGAGACGGCGAGCTGACGGAGAATGGGGGAGCCCCGCAGCCAGGGGAAGCTGCCCCTATTGATCGCGCCGGTCGCGAATCAGTGGTTGACGGGGACGGGCGTGATGGTCGTCTGAAGGGCAATGGGTCGGGGGGGGAGGGCGCGGGTGCCCGGCCGGCCGAACGGATACGGGCACGCCGCACGGCGGTCCAGGTGCTGTACGAAATTGACTGCACCGAACACAGCTTCACCATTGCCTTGAAGTATCGACAGGAAGAGGAAGAGTATTCGAACGAGACGCTTGCGTTTTTGTCCTGGCTTGTTCACGGGGTACTCATGTACCGGGTGGAGCTGGACATGTTGATCGGCCGCTATGCGCCGGAGTGGCCGGTGGATAAGCTGGCCATTGTCGACCGAAACGTGTTGCGGCTGTCGATTTTCGAGTTGACGAGCCCGGACGCGGACGCGCCGCCCAAGGTTGTCATAAACGAAGCGGTAGAGCTGGCGAAGACTTTCGGCAGCGACAGCAGCCCGCGCTTTGTGAACGGTGTGCTGGGCACGGCGCTGCGCGAGATTACGCTGCCGGCGGGGTATGCCGCTGGCCCAAGCCAGGTGAAGCGGTAGATTCAGGCAATGAACAGCATCTTTGGCATTGGCGTCCTTGAGTTTGTCTTTATTCTGATTTTTGCCCTGATATTTCTGGGCCCAGAACGGCTGCCGAGAGTGACGAGGGAAGTTCTGCAATTCATTCGAAAAATACAAAAGCTTTCGAGCGAGCTGACGAAGCAGGTGAACGAGGAGATCGGCGACCTGCGCGAGCTGGACCCCAGCTATCACATGAAGGAGCTGATGGAGGACGACGAGGAGGAGGAAGAGAAGTCGGCTAAGGGAACAGGCAAGAAGTCGACGGCGACGACGGGACAGACTTCGGCGCCATCTCAGCAGGTGGTTGGGCGCACGAACTTGGCGGAAGCGGAGGAGGACGAGGAGAAGACGATTGCGCCGAAGGAGGCCGCGGCGGCTGCGGCGCCGGCCCTGTCCAATTTGAATACAGCTGCTTCGGCGAACGGGCAGCAGCAGAGCGATGAGGGCGCCGGCGACAGCTCGAAGACTACGGGGAGTACGGTTCCTTCGGCGGCGCGTACCGATTCATCTAAGCGAGTCACAAGTAGCCCGGTGGTCGGATCGACGCCACGGCAGACGAGTAATACGCAGAAGCGGGGCGTGAAGACGCTGGCCGAGTTGCGCAAGCAGCAGCGGACGAAGAGACAGTCAAGCTCCGGCGATTCGAGTTCCACCTACCTGACTGAGCGCAACAAGCGCGCGCAGCGTCGGGCAGATGACCGAAGAGAAGCCCTTGCCGCGCAGAAGGCGGAGAGTGGGTCTGTATCCGGAGATGATGGCGCAGCGGACGAGCCATCCGAGGAGCTGGTGGACAACAATTCCGCGGCGCTGGCGGTGGACGAGAGCGCCGACGGGGTGGCCCACACTGAGAAGAGGGACGAGGAGACTGAGGGAGAGCCTGTTGCCGTGGTAGAGGAGTCGCGTGAGGAGAAAGGCGGCGACGGCGGTGAGGAGACGAAGGCATGACACAGCTTGATACTCCGATGGAACAGGACCCATTTGACGGCAGCCGTATGGGGCTGTTGGATCATCTGACGGAGCTGCGGAACCGGATGATTTGGATTATGGGCGCGCTTTTCTTTGGTATCATCGTCAGTATTCCTTTCGTTGAGGGTGTTATTCGTTTCATCACGGCGCCTATGGAAGAACCGCCAATCGCCATTGACCCAATGGAATCGATCATCGTTTTCTTTAAAGTCATGTTCGCGATGGGCGTGATCGTTGCGATGCCGGTGCTGATTTACCAGATCATCGCATTCATTGCCCCTGGATTGTACCCTCACGAAAAACGCAGTCTGCTCACGCTTCTGCCAGGCTTCATGCTCTTGTTCTTCGGCGGCGCGGCCTTTGCCAATTTTGTGATGCTGCCTGTGGCCGTCGGCTTTCTGCAGAATTTCCTCGGCGCAGTGATCGATCAGGAGTGGTCGGTTGCCCGCTACGCTGGCTTTTTCACGCGCATTGTCTTCTGGATCGGCGTGGCCTTTGAGACTCCTTTGGTGATTGCGTTCCTGGCGCGGATTGGGCTGCTCAGCGGGAGGCAGCTGCTGGGGATGTGGCGACAGGCGGTGGTGATCATTGCGGTGGTGGCGGCGATGATCACACCTACGATCGATCCGGTCAATATGACTATCGTGATGGCGCCGCTGATCTTACTTTATTTTCTTGGCGTAGGGCTGGCCTACCTGCTGTACAAGCCGCGGGCCCCGCGCGACTTCGACGCGATGGACTGGGGTGGGGATGATGAATGACCGGGAGTCGCTAATCGCCCGTAAGCAGGAGGTCCTGCGTGAGTTGACACGGGCGCGGCGACAACTGGGGGCTGTTCAACAGTCAGGCAACCGGCATCAGCGGCAGCAGGCGAAGGAATTGGAAGGTGAGATCGAAAGACTGATGGCGGAGGAGTACCGTCTGCGCATCACGATCGATCGGGCGAAGTAGAGCAGAGCGCGACAGAATCCACGAAGAGCACGAAGTTTCACGAAGGTCAATTTTCGTGGGGCTTCGTGCTCTTTTTGCGGAGAGATCTGATCGGTTGGAAGTAACTGCGATGGGCGAACGGCAATATCTACGAAGGTCACGAGTTTACACGAAGGGCCCTTTTTTGAGTCCCTAGCAGACAGGTATGTGAGTTAGGGAAGCAGGCCTCGAAGGGCGGGCGGAGCAAATCCAGGCAAGAGGCCGTGGTCGTTCTATCGTCGACGGCCCCATTTTCTCAACAGCAGGGGATCTATCCATGACCAGACTGGCGATCCTAGGGGGTGAACCGCTTCGGAGCCCTTCGAAGGCGTGGCCGAACTGGCCCGAACCCTCGGAGCGGGCGGTAGAGCTGGTCGCGGAGGTGGTTCGCAGCGGGCAGTGGGCGGACGGCGGCCCCAAAGAGCGACAGTTTGCACAGGCATTTGCCGAATTCAGCGGGGCCAAATACTGCGTGCCGGTGGCAAATGGGACGGTTGCGATCCAGTTGGCGCTGGAGGCGCTGGACATTGGCGCCTACGACGAAGTCATTGTACCGGGACAGACATGGCAGGCGACGGCAGCGGCGTGCATCGACGTGAATGCCGTTCCCGTCCTGGTCGACATTGATCCTGAGACATATTGTTTGGACGCGGCCCAGGCGGAAGCGGCGATCACACCGCGGACGCGTGCGATCATTGTTACGCATCTGTACGGCGCGATGGCTGATATGGATGCGTTGCCCGAGCTGGCGCGCAGGCACGATCTCAAACTGATTGAGGACTGCGCGCATCAGCACGGATCGCAATGGAATGGAAAGGGCGTGGGTGGACTGGGCGACGCCGGCGCGTTCAGCCTGCAGCTGTCGAAGGTCCTAACCTCAGGTGAAGGGGGACTGACCCTGACGAATAGCTGGGAGCTGATGCAGAGGCTCCACTCACTGCGCAATTGCGGACGTCCATTCCGGGCCGGCTCGCCGACAGTGCAGGGCGGGAATTTCCGCATCACGGAGCTGCAGGCGGCGCTGCTGCTGGCGCAGATGGAGTCGATGGATGCGCGCGTTGACCGTCGCGACGGGAACGCCCAGTATCTCAATCGGCAGCTGGGAGAGATCCCGGGCATCGGGCCGATGAAGCGGTATTCGCAGATTACGCGGCAGTCCTATTACTGCTTTACCTTTCGTTTCAGTTCGGCGGCCTGGGATGGGATAGGGGTGGCGGCGTTTCGGAAGGCGTTGGGGGCGGAAACAGGGCTGAGCGTCGGCTCGACATATGAGCCGCTGAACAACTGTGCCCTGTATCAGCCGCATACCAAGCGGCGTCACAGGCTCAATGAAGATTACTGGAAGGCCATCGATCCTTCTCGTTTTGAATTGCCGGTTTGTCAGAAGGCATTTGCGGACGAAGCAGTTGTTATCGGGCACTCCTTTTTGCTGGGCGAGCGGGTTGAAATGGAGGAGGTCACCAAGGCTGTTGAGAAGATTTATGACAACCGGGAAGAGCTCAGGAGCCTGGCTTGATAACGTGCGGGGCCGGTGCCGGCTCAGCTCAGTTGTGTAAGTGGCGTCGAATGTGGTCCGGCAGCCTTGTATGGGATCTGAACTGCGAAGTCGCGCAGGAAGTGAAATGGCGCGAAAACGCCGCTTGATATGGGAGAACTATCGATGACGAAGCGCGTTTCGCCGTGGCCAGGCAGGCGCCAGGGCGCGGTCTCGCTGACGTTTGACGATGGGGCCGCGTCGCAGCTGGAACTGGCGGTCCCCATGCTGAATGAATTGGCGCTGCGAGGCACGTTTTATCTCAATCCCAAGGAGGGCTTTGAAGGGAAGTTGGCGCCCTGGAAGGATGTGGCGGCCGCCGGGCATGAGTTGGGGAATCACACTGTCAGCCATCCTTGCGCCGCCAACAACGTTGCAGCAGCGGCCGGTCATGCCCGCCGGGGACGCGGCGAGAATAGGCGGCGTACGTTAGAGGAAATGACACTGGACGAGATGGAAGCGGACATTGTGGAGGCGTCTCGCCGGATTCGGGCGCTCGTCCCGGAACAGGGCGCCATTTCGTTTGCCTATCCTTGTTACCAGTCATTTGTCGGCAGAGGTGTCAGCAGGCAGAGCTATGTTCCGCTGGTGGCGCGCCATTGCATCGCGGGGCGGGGCGTGGGAGAGAAACCGGTAGCGAACGACCCCGTATATTGCGACCTGGCCTACGTTTGGGGTTGGCGCTGCGAGCGGATGAGAGGCGCTGAACTTGTGGGATTGGCCGAGTCGGCGGTAGCGGATGGCCGTTGGGCTGTACTGGTCTTTCATGGGATCCATGAGGGGCACCTTCCGATCGGGGAACGCGATCTGGCCGAACTGTGCAGTTACCTCGCCCGCCAGCGGGAGCGGGTCTGGACGGCGCCGGTGGCAAGAGTCGCGGAACAGCTCCTTGCGTGGCGTGAATGAGCGCAACTGGCTTGAAGTTTTCCATGGATTCAGAGTGGATGGCGACCGGTTGATTCGAGTTGCCCGAAGGATACCCATTTCTGGCGCCGAAGGTCGCTGGAGGTGTCGCGGGCTACAATTGGCGGATCGTAGACGCCGCATTTAGAATGTGCCGGGGACGGCGGGCCGTCCCACGGCAGGCAATTCACTTTCAATGAGTTATCGTGAGCGAAACGCAGAAGAGATTCGACGCTTTTATTACAGCCGGCTATGACCCGGACAGGCTGGACAAGGTCAGCGCGGCGGCGGGGGTGGCGCACAAGTCGCTGGTGCCGGTGGCGGGTATGCCGATGGCGTGGCATGTCGTGCAGGCGCTGCGGGAGTGCGAGCGCGTCGGCGAGATCGTTGTGGTGGGGATCGAGCCGGGAGAGATTGATTTTGGTGTCGAAGTCCATCACGTGCCGAACCAGCCCAGTTTGTGGGCCAGCCAGAATGCCGGGCTGCGAAAGCTCCAGGAGCTGAACGCGGAGGACCGCTACCTGCTTGCACTTTCGGCGGACACAGCGCTGCTGACTGGTGAGATCATTGACCGCTTCATTGACGCGTGCGCGCCGTTGACGCTGGAGGCGTACTGGGGCATCGTGCGGAAGGATGTCATGCTCGCCTCCTTTCCGCAGAGCAAGCGGACCTATTTGCCGTTGCGGGAGGGCTCATTCTGCAGCAGCGATCTCTACCTGGGCCGGTTGTCGGCCGGCCTCCGCATCCAGGAGCGGATTCGTTACTTCATCGAGCATCGAAAAAACGTTGTGGCGCAGATTTGGAAGCTTGGCCTGCCCACACTGTTCAAGTTTGTGACACGCAGGCTTGCGATCGACGATATTGTCGATTTCGCCTACAGCTTTGCGGAGCTTCGGGGCAGTCCGGTGGAATTTCCGGTGGCGGAGGCGGGTATGGACATTGACAAGCCGGAGCAACTGGCGCAGGTTGAGGCCTATCTGCGGGAGAATCCCGAACATCCGGCCAATTCCCGGTCCCGCGGGACGGGGCAGTGAGCAGATTGTGAGCATGCGATCGTACCTGGAGAGGCTGTCTGTCTTGGACGAGAGGTTCAGCGCGAGGGCGGTCCTGAGCGAAGAACAGCTGTCGAAGCGCCGCCCTCTTTACTGGCTGGCCCACGTCGGCGCGCATCTGGGCGACTCGGTTGTGTGGCTGCTGGTGACGCTGATTCTGTGGCGTCAGGCGGGGGCCGACGAGCAAAAGCGGGGCAGCCTGATCGGGTGGGCGTTGTCATTTGCGGGCGGGCTGGTTGGGACGCTGCTGGTCAAGCAGCTGGTGCGCCGTTCGCGCCCCGGCAGCGGCCGACTTCTCTATGGGGGCGGCGCGGATGTGCACAGTTTTCCCAGCGGACACGGTGTACGCTGTGGGGTGATATTGACTTGGGCGAGCGTGTTCTGGCCGGCGGCCGGGAAGCTGGCCCCATTGCTGGTGCTGTGGGTCAGCTGGGCCAGGGTGGCGTTGAACATTCACTACATTGGCGATATTGTTGTCGGACTCCTGTTGGGCATTGGACTGTCGCGCTTCATTCGGGGACGAGTAGCGGGACGCGGCAAGAAAATGTAATGGGGAAAGGGGACGGGCGGGTTGCGTGGGGCCAATCCGGTTTCAGCGGCGCTCGATCCAGTATCTGTAAGAAGCCTCTTCGGTTGTCCCTGGTGTCAAACCACTTATAGTCAGGACCACTCCTTTGCCGGGGTCCAGGCCATCGACGTCGATGCGGAGTCTGCCGTTCGCCGCGACCTGCGCGCGTTCGACGTGAGCAAGCACGCCGTCGTCGAAGGCCATCGTCTGCAGGAGCCACTCCTGCGGTAGGCGGTTGTCGGTCAACAGCCAGCCTTCGCTGTCCCAGCCGTCCTCTCCCTGTTCGAAGTCGGTGACGTAGTCAATTGCCGGGATGGCGATATCGTCGATGAACCATCCGGGGGCGTTGACGGCATCGTCGGTTACGTACTCAAAGCGAAGGAGTATTTCGTCGCCGGCATAAGGGCTCAGGTCAAAGGACTCCTGAATCCAGGCGGGAGACTCGTTGCTGGGCGCGGCAATGCTTCTGGCGGTGTAGGCGTGGCCGAAGCTGTTTCCGCTGGGGTTTGCCGTGGTCGTGCGCTGGCCCGGCAGAATGTCCCACTTGCGCCCGTCGCGGCTGACCAGGACGTAACCGTAGTCGTAGTCCTCTTCGATGTCGAACCACATTTGCACGTACATTGTCAGGTCGGAGCCGGCGGGCAGGCTGGAAAAGTCGAAGGCGCGCGTCAGGCGGCAGTCGGATTCATCGGCGCGATTGCTCCACCAGGCGTAGTTGCCGCTGTAGGGTTGCGTATTCGCGAAACGGGTGCCGGTCATCCCTTCAAAGTGGAAGGATAGATCGCCGCTGCCTCGAAGGGCGATGTAGTCTACGCCGAAGTTGCGGACGGCGGCTTCGCTTGGCCGCTGGGGATAGCGGTAGAAGCTCTCTGCCAGGGAGGGCGGAGGCAGTTGCAGTTGGCGGTAGCCGTAGACTCCCTGCTTTCCGAGGGCGGTGTATTGGTTGGCGTAGTTGGCGATGATCCAGTCGGCAAATAGTTCCTCGAAAGTCAGGCTCAGACCTGCCTGGTGGAGCGCATTTGTGAAGCCCTGGATGCCGTTGGCGGTCTGAGAGACGACCGCCTGTGTCAGTTCGTCGCCAAACCTTTGCAGGAAGTAGGCCATGAAGAGATAGGCGCTGCCGTAATGGCGGCCGTTGCCGTCCGGACTGACGCTCCAGGTGTTCAGCTGTGTGTCGGGATGGACGGTGTAGCGGCGAGCGAAGTTCAGATCGGGAGGATAGCCGACGACTTCCTGGGCGAGTTCGCTCATCCCTTCGTTGACCCAGGTTTCCTCGTTGCGGTCGTTGTGCCAGTGGACCATGTGCTGAAACTCGTGAGCGAGGACGGTCTCATAGTGGTCAAACCCGTTTCCTCGGTTCAGCCAGTCCAGGTTGATATAGAACATTTCCTTCTGATTGGAGAAGGGATTGGCAACTGCGCTGTAGAGATCGGCGCTGGAAAAGTAACCAGCGATGCCGCGTCCGAGGCCGGAGGCGTGGAGAATGTGAAGGCGGGGATCGGCGTCGATGCCGGGGCTCGGTTCTTTGCCGAAGAAGTCGCGTACAAGTGGGTAGATAGTCTGGGCGAAGTTATCGGCGGATGCTGAAAGGGCCGGGAGGTCGGTTTCGCGGCTGCTCTCCACCCAGAGGTAGGTTACTTCGTTCATGTAACGCAGCTCGGCCTCAATCTGATGTTGCTGGTTGCTGTCGAGGTCAGAGACCCAAAAGGGAGCCCGATCTCCAACGGAAAGCGGAGGGCCGGGCACGGTCTGCGGGATGCTGGTAACGCCGGGGCGCAGGCGCAGCGCCAGATCGCGCAGATCGCGCAGCGGTGGATCGACCTGTTGGCTGTTCAGCGCGGCCGGCGCCGTGGGAACTGACCGGCCGGCCCGGTCAACTTCAGTTTGTTGGAGAGCTGCGTTATCGGGTAGGGAAGACTCCGAGGTTTCGGGGACGACCTGGCTGTGCAGGCTGACCCGGGGCGCATGTTCGCTGGGGCTACGCTGAGAGAAAAGAGAATCGGCGAGAGAGGAGCAAGCCCCGAGGACTCCACATAGGAAAAGGGAGGCCAAAACGGCAATTACCGAAAGGGGTCTTCGATTTTGGCAGCGCGAAGGGCGGGCGGGTAGTCTTCGGGCCGCTGTTCGAACCGGAGGCGGATTGCCGAACCGTCTGTCAGGATCCATATCGCGCCGGAACGGGAGTTGGTGGAAGGCAAGAGGGTGTGAGCGAGGCCGTTGGAGCCAATGGATCCAGGATGGCGGGGCTCATTTCAGTTTCTGGCCGAGGACGCGATGTTCGAGGCCGGGGGCTATCGTCCGCTCGGTGGCGTCCCAAGCTATGGGAGGCGGCTTGGGCGGTTCGAAATTGCGAAATACGCGGGCAAGGAGGGCGACGGCGACGGCTACATAGACGATGCTGCCAAGAAACCAGATCATGCCTCCGCTTATCATCTGATCCTGCAAGGCCGTAAGGCCCGAGACGGCGAAGCGGTCGACATAGTAATCATAGGCAGGGGTGCGGCGGAAGGCAAGCGTAACGCCTGTCACCATGTTGGGCACCTCTCCGCCGATGATGATGTAAAGAAAGCCGACAATCGGGGAAAGGGTGGGACGTAGGCGGGGCCCTGTGCCGAGCGGATGCCACCAGAAAAGCATGTAGGTAATCCAGACGCCCCAGAGTGAGAGGCGATAGAGAGCTGGATGGGCGAGCAGGCGGTTGGAGACGGCCGGCTCGTGCCAGAGGAGGAAGACGCTGAATGCAAAGAGCCAGAGGACGAGAGGGTGTGAGGCATGGCGGAGGAAACGGCCGGAAGGAGTCGACTCATTGCGTATTCTGACGGTCCAACGACGGGCGGGCGCGGGAAGGGCGCGCATGATGATGTGAGCGGGACATGCCAGCCACAAGAGCGGCGGCGCCAGGAGGCCGATGAGAATTTGTTGGGCTGTTCTGCCGATTAGCAACTCTTGCTGGAGGGAGACGAGCGGGGAGAGGAAAGCCAGGGCAAGGGCCCCCGCGCCGGCTAGGAAGCTAAAGAGGCGACCGGTGGTGGCCAGCGGGGCGCGTTTTCGGTTCAGACGCGACCAAGCCCACAGATAGGGCACGACGATGAGCAACAGGGCCGCGGTCGAGCCGGGCAGAAAGGTCCAGTCCTGCAACAGGGCCGGGATCGAGTATTCCATGGGTGGAAGGATAGACGCGGATGGAGGAAAAGACAAACGGGCCGGTGACGGTGACAGGTGGCCAGTCGCCGGTTGCCAGGAACGGCAGGAGACATAGACTCTGGGAAGAAGAATTGCGGCTGGGCGGGGTGGGAGGAGGATTGGATGGCTGGAGTCGATGAGAGTGTATACGGTCAGATATTGATGGTGGTCCAGCAGATCCCGCGGGGACGGGTGGCGACATACGGCCAGATTGCCTGGATCGTGGGCGCGGCGACGCCGCGGATGGCCGGGTACGCGTTGGGCGGGCTGCCGGCGGACACGGAGATCCCGTGGCAGCGGGTAGTCAACAGCGGGGGCGGCATCAGTCCGCGCGGCGACCCCCTGGCGACGGACCGACAACGGAAGCGGCTGGCTGAGGAGGGGGTTGCGTTCCTGTCGGACGGGCGCATCGATCTCGACCGTTTCGGTTGGGCAGGACCGGAGCCGGATTGGCTGGAGGCGCACGGATTCGCGGTCGTGCCCTGGCGGGCGCGGCGCTGAGCTGCCGGGATGCGGCCTAAACGGGGGCAAATACGAAGACCATCAGGCGGGGAGGACGACGCCTGCTCTAGGAATTATGAGTTGCTTCCTGTGGATGCAGGTTAAGACGCTTTTTGAGGAGTGCGGCGGCGACGGCGCGCAAGTCTTCGTCGGCGAACCCGCCGAGCAGAGCGTAGATGCCGGTATAGACCGCCCAGGCTGGCAGGATCGACAGCCAGGGGCTGGCACCGAATGTGGAAAGTGCATAGAGGAATGCCCCCATCGCGGCGGCGGAGAGGGCGGGCCGCCATACCAGGTCGGGCCAGGTGACAACGCCGACGTGCTGACGCACGCGCCTGCTGAAAAGGAGTAGTAGGCAGAACTCACTCAGGATGGTGACAACAGCGGCGCCAATGTAGCTGAAGACTGGGATGAGCAGAAGATTTCCGGTAAGGTTAAAAAGGACCCCGGCAATGAATGCCTTGGTCAGGTGGCGTTGCTGGTCGGCGGCGATGAGGACGTACTGGGTGACGCTGTTTACGAAGCCGACGGGAATGCTCCAGATTATCACCTGCAAGGCCAGCGCAGCGCCGCCGCGGAAGCTGAGCGCTTGGCAGTCGAAGGTGGCGGACAGGCTCATGGCGAAGCGGCAGGCATACGGGGGAAGGTTGGAGACCTCGTAGGCGGCGGCGGTGAATCGTGTCCCGCCGAGAAGCGCGATGAGGGGATGGGCCAGGAGAGTGACGGTCATAGCGACGGGCAGGCTGAGAAGTAGGAGGAGGCGAAGGCTGAGGGCGTAAGAGCGCAGGAGGCCTGCGCCCTCCTGTTTGGCAAAGCGGCTCATCAGCGGGAAGATGGCTAGGGTGAAGGTGCTGGGGACAATATTGAGGCCGTCGAGGTATTTGAGGCCGGCACTGTAGAGGCCGACGCTGGCAGCTCCGACCAGTGGGCGAAGGAGCCAGATGTCGATGCGCCAGAAAATGGTGGCGAGGAGGTGGTTAATCATGAGAGGGCCGCTGGTTGATAGCATCCACTTTTGCAGCGGCCAATCCCACTTCCACTGCGGCTTGAAGAGGGTCGAGTTCACCAGCCAGAAGAGCCAAATGAGTTGGACGAGATTGACGACGAGAGCGACCCACGCCAGCCCAACGATCCCCCAGCCGAGCAGCAGCGCGAGCGCGCCGAGAGTGGCCTGAAGGAGAGCGATAGCAATGCCGAGGCCGGCGGGGTACTCCATTTTTTCGAAGGCGTAGAACAGGTTGCTGAAGGCGTCGGACCAGCTGGCGACAAGCATCACGAGGGCGAAGACGGCGATCGCTTGCAATTCTTCCTGGCCAATGCGTTGGTAGAACCAGAATCCACCCACGACCAGCCCCATCAGGAGCAGACTCGCGGCCCACAGGAGTGTGCGCAGCGCGAGTACATTTGTCAGAAAAGTGCTGGCCTTATTTTTGTCCGCTGCGACCTCGCGGGTGAGAAGAGTGCCGAGACCGTAGCGGCTGAGGATTTCGAAGATCCCGTAGACTGCGATGACCCATGCGTACTTTCCGGCGCCCTCTGGGGCCAGCACGCGCATATATAGCATGGCAAAGGCATAGTAGATTCCGCGGTTGGCCAGGTTTAGGGCCATGGGGACTAGCGAGTTTTTTGCGATGGTGCGGACCTGGTTGGCGTCGACATCGGGACGATAGAAGCGTCCCCAGGCCCACCACACCAGAAGGAGCATGCAGAGCATGGCGGCCAAGAAGCTGATGTAGAGCCCGACTTTGAAGCTCATGGGGCTGTAGGTGAAGCGTAGGGTCCACTGGCCGCTATCGGGGAGGTAGACGGCGCGCAAGGCTGAGTTGGCGCGGTAGATTCTCAACTCCTGCTCTTCGTTCTCACTGCTGCCGAAGGGTCGGAGATAGGCTTTCCAGCCCGGGTCGTAGGCGTCGGTGAGTACGAGCCAGCCGCGGTCGCTCAGGTTGATGTCAATGAAGACGTTGTTGGCGGTGTAGCGGCTGATCGATGTGTCGGCTACCTGCGGGCTGGATGGAGTGAGTGCGCTTTCGGCCGCCGGGGTCTCTTCGATAAAGACAGTACGACGCAGGTCGGCTTCGAGGAGCGGTTGTTGCTCTGGCGGGAGGATAAGGGCTTCGGTGGCGATGAAGGCGCGAGGGAAGGCCTCCAGATTCTGGTAGACTCTTACGGCATCGTCCTCGTAGACCTTATTCCAGGTATCGGTGCTGGGAATTACGAGTTCGGAGAGTATGTAGTGGACGCCGAGGAGATCGAGGAGGGGATTTCCTAGTGTGGCGTATGGGTTGCCGCCATTAGCAGGTGTGCCCGTAGCATAGATTGGGGCAATGCGGTTGAAAAGAAGCTCATCGCTCTGGTCAGCAATGCGGTTCATCAGGGCTACGTACTGACCGGTGATGATTGAGTCGTAGCCGCGAATGTCCTGCCAGCCGTAGTACATGCCGGTGTTTGCGTTGAATGTCTTGCTTCCAGGCACATCGAAGGTGGTAAAGCGGAATGGAGCAAAATGAATGTGAGGATCAGAGCCTGCGCCCTCCTTCTGGTTGATGAATTGGACCACCGGTGGAACGGTTGTCAGGGGTGAGAGGGACGAGGGCGTGGTGGGATTGAAAGTGCCGTGGACAGAGTAGAGATCGATAAAGAGAACAGCGATGAAGGCATAGGGAAGGAGGGCGGAAACGCGCGTCTGCCCTGATCGCTCGCGAGGCATGGCAGTGGCATCACTGTTGGGGGATGCGTCCTCATTCTTGCGCGTCAGCGCCAAGAGAAGCAGTCCGCTGACTGCGGCCAAAATGCCAAAGCGGGCGATTCCGACGCTTTGGTAACCCCAGAACATTCGTCCGTCGGCAAAGGCGGATTGAGCGAGGTCGGAGCCTTCTACGACGCGCTGCGCCAGGTCTACGAAGGGGCCGGGAAGAAAGTAGGAGGCGACGACGACCAGCGCGGCGGCAAGCCCGGCCCCAACGAAGAGGGATGAGAATAGGACGATCACTACCTTAGACGAGATGCGGAGGCGGCCAAGGCCCAGTGTAGTCAGGCCGCCGGCGGAGGAACGGAGGGAGAGCGCCTGTTCCAGCCCGATTCCGGCCAAAACGGCCATCGCCAAAGTGAAAGGAAAGACCCAACGGAAGGGGCTGTGGAGCTGATTCCAGCCGGGCAAACCGTAGAATAGCAAAGCGTACAGGGGTGTGCCGAAAGCGAAAAGCAGCGACAGCAAGGCCAGCGCGGAGAGGAGAAATGTGGGTATACGCAGTGATTGCCGTGGGGAGCGCTGCTCGCCGGGGCTGCCGCTCTCGGCCGCGCCTGACGACCGTGAGAAGGCGACTACGACCGCGAGGGCAGCCAGCGCCCATGTGCCGACACCAAGGTATGCGCCCCCCTCTACGTAGTTCTTGATACCCCAAAAGATCGAGTCAATAGGCTCTCCGAGCCTATTGACGGTCACGGGGGTCCAGCGCATGGCCCAGAGGTCAAACCAGTGGTGATGGCTTGGGTTGCCGAAAATGTCCGGCAAAGCGAATGTGAGAATGTGCCGATTGGGCAAAGACCAGCCGATGATCTGCTGGTAGGGGGCTGAGCCTTCGCGGAAGTTCTGGACTACGAATTCGAAGAGTGGCAGGAGTTGCACTGCCCCGATGGCGAGGCCAAGAAGGGCCAGCAACAGAAGCCAGGCGGAGGTATCCCCAAGCGTGCGCAAGATGTGAGCGGACGGACTTTGAGAGTTCTGCGCTGGTTGCGACTTCGCTTGGGAGAGCTGTTGTCCGGCTTCGGTGGCGGGCTGGAGCCGCCGCCACGCAACGATCAGCCTCGCGGCGGTGTAGAGCCCGGCTACGAGCAGCGTATAGTACAGAAACTCGGGATGGCCCGCCAGGGCGACCAGCCCAATCACTGCCGCGCCCGCCACTACGTAAGGAATTGGGCGGAAGCCGTCGGGGCCCTTTTCCTCCTGCTTCTGGATCACTTTCTCGATGATTGCCAGCAGAAGGGGCAGCCATACAGCTGCGGCAACAATCATTGTGAAAACGACTCTGACGATCAGGAAACCGCTGAATTGAAAGAGGATGCCGGTGAGAAGGGCGGCAACGGGGCGCAGTTTCAGCGTCCGTCCGAGCGCATAGGCATTGATGCCGGCGAACGCCACTTGTATAGCTGTGAACCAACCATAGGCGGCTTCGAGGGGAAGAACGTAGAAGAGGGCGCTGAGAAAGTAGGCAACGCTTGCCAGCCCCGCAGCAAAGAACGGCGTGCCGGCGAAGATTTGCGGGTTCCACAGGGGTAATTCGCCATGTGCCAAAGTGCGGCGGACATGGAGTTTCCACACGGCATTGTCGAGCACGAGGTCGCTCAGAAGGGCGTTGTGGGGATCCGTGTCAGGGTGCAGCTCGCGCCAGGGCTGGAACTGATAGAGGTTGTCGTAGGGCAGCAGAGTCTTGCTGGTGAACAAGACCGGGCTGAACCAAAGGAGGGGTAGTAAGAATAGCGGCAGGAGGATGAGGAGGTCGCCGCTGTGACGACGTAGCCGATGCATCATGTCGGCGTGTCCCTCGGCACTTTAGGAGGTTGGTAGGCAGGCTGGCCAGGTCTGTTGGAGGGTGGGATGTTCTGTCTGGCGCCGGTCCGCGGCGAAAGGCGGGAGCGGTGCCGCCAGAGAAGCTCCCATACGCGCAGGGCAGACTCAATCTTGACGCGCGTATTCATTTTGCTGTGGCCAATGCGCCGGTCTTCGAAGTGGATTGGCAATTCGATGATGCGGAAGCCAAGTCTTTCGCTCAGATAAGCCATTTCCACTGTAAAGACATAGCCGTTGCTGCGTACTGTTTCCAGCCCGATTTCCTGAAGGGCGGTTCTTTGCCAAAGCTTGAAGCCGGAGGTCATGTCGCGTACACGAATTCTCAGAATCGCGCGGCAGTAAAGATTTGCCCACCAGCTGAGCAGTTTGCGCCAAAGACTCCAGTCTTGGTCAAGCGTTCCGCCGGGCACGTAGCGGCTGCCGATTACAACGTCCATGTCGGTTGCGCGGATGACACCTAGCATTGGAATGATGTAAGCTGGGTTATGACTGAAGTCGGCGTCCATCTGTAGGATATAGTCGGCACCTTCTGCGAGCGCACGGCGAAACCCTTCGACGTAAGCAGTGCCCAGCCCGTCTTTTCGGGGGCGATGGATGGCTGTGATGCGGTGCTGGGATCGATTGAAATTCTGGGCCAGCAGATCGGCGACTGCCCCGGTACCGTCCGGGGAGTTATCGTCGACAATAACGAGCCGCAAATCTGGGAGGGGGAGGGCAAACAGTGTGTCGACCAGTTCTTCCAGATTGCTGGCCTCGTTGTAAGTCGGCACGACGATCGTCAGCTTGCTAGGCCGGACGGAGGCCTCCATGTGTTCTGTAGCATGACCCGAAGCAGGAATGGCTGGCTCTGACTCTCGGCACAGCGGTGTGCTTTCCGGCCTGGGATTTGAATCGGGATGGTTCACTTTACGGGTCCGCTCTGCGTGCAGCGTTGCCTGAGTTCCCTCGGGCAGGCACTGCTGCCGGCCTTTCGCTGAGACAATGACGAGTGCAGATTCTTGGCGGCCATCTGAACAAGGCTATTGCCAATCTGCCACAAGATCGCTATACTGGAAAAGTTAGGATTGGCGCTTTGCGACACTTTCTTCGGCGGCCGTTTCGGCGGCTACGGTCAGTTCCTCATGGGCGCATGACAGAGCGCCTTTGCCCGTACAACTGACAGGGGCGAGTCAAAATATGAAATGCAGCGACAACCGGAAGGGCGGACCGACTCCATTGTTACAGATAGGAATATACATCAACAGTGCCGGGGCGAAAAGTAGCCAACTGTGTGCGCTCCTTGCCGTAGTGCTCCTACTGGCGGGTTGCGTGCCGATTACAGAGGAGGGACAGGCACCTGAGCCGACGCCGACGCCGACGCCGGTGGTCGAGGAGGAGCAGGTTGTGCTGCCGCCCGGGATCCTGATGCTTGAGGCTGACGGCATGGGAAGCGATATTGGGGAGGGAGACGAGAGCGGCGACGGCGTGGCGGTGGGACCGCAACAGGCAGCTGTGCGGGTCAACAAGGCGAAGGCAAACATCCGCAGCGGTCCCAGTACTGATTTTGAGGTCGTGGCAAGTGCGGTGGAAGGAGACGCATTCACGACAACCGGCAGGAATGAAAGTGGCTGGTGGCGCATCTGTTGTGTGGCTGGTCCTGACGATAGCGCCGGCGAGGCGACTCGGACGGCCTGGCTTTCAGAGATTGTGGTTGAGCCTGACGAGATTGCCCAGGCATTGCCTGGATTGGGGCCATTGTTTCCCGACGACCTGACGGCGGTTTGGGACATTCAATACGAGTGCGGGTCGCGGCGCTGTGCGGTGAGCACTTGTGCGGCCGTCTCGCAAACAGAGGTACTTGACAACAGCGATCCGCGATGGCTGGAGATAAACCGGATCGTTACATGGGAGGGGGCATGCGGGGAAGACTCCACCTGGCCGCACCAGATCGACCGGGTCGAAGGCACGGAGCGGTATCCCAATAGTACGGGGCTGTTTTTCTTTAATTACTGGGTAGGCCCGCGCCCCGGCGAAGTGAACGCTCTCTTCCGCTTGGGCACAGGGGAGGAGATCGCGGCCTGGTGCAGCGATGAACAGGAAGCGGAGGTCTTGGAAGACAGTGGGTGGACGACGGTCTACAACGGGTTGGCCTGCCACGACGTGCGGTCAGGGATGCTCGTCTCGATGCAGTATACCAAGCGGTGGTTCTTCACGGGAGAGTTTGAGGGCGATCGGTACGAGAGGGCTTACTTCGGCGATTTCGAGATCTATAGGGTAAGGCTGGAGCGAACGAACGCGCTGCTCGGCGTCGTCAACGCAAGGGCGGCCGAGTAGCAGGTTGCAGGCCGGGGTGCAGCGTGGGTTTTCCGATGGCCAGAGGAGCGCCTTGGGCGTGCCGGCAGGGTGTGGGATGGCCCCCATTTCAGCTGCGAACTTATCGTCAGTTGAGCGGCGTAAAGTTCAACTGACGCAGGTAGGTGTCAAGCGCCTGTTTCGCCCTGGCGGCGTATGATGCGTAGCGTTGGCGTTTGTTGCGCACAGGTTGGGGGAGGGAAGGCAGAAGGCCCATGTTGGCTTTCATGGGCTGGAAATCATCCGCGGCAGCGTGGGTGATGTAGTGGAAGAGGGCGCCGCTCATTGAGGGGCGCGGCAACTGCATGAGCGGTTGATCAGAGAGCAGGCGCGCCATGTTTATCCCCGCCAGTAGTCCTCCCAAAGCGCTTCCCACATACCCCTCGGTGCCGGTGATCTGGCCGGCGAAGAAGAGGTCATCGCGCTGCTTGAACTGCAACGTCGGGCGCAGAAGGGTCGGGCTGTTGATAAAGGTGTTGCGGTGCATTTGGCCCAGCCGCACGAATTCGGCATTTTGCAGGCCGGGGATCATGCGAAGGATTTCGGCCTGGGCGCCCCACTTGACGTTTGTCTGGAATCCAACCAGGTTATAGAGGGTGCCGGCCACGTTGTCCTGGCGGAGTTGGACGACGGCGTGCGGACGCTGGCCGGTGGAAGGGTCGCGCAGACCGACGGGACGCATTGGTCCGAAGGCGAGGGCGTCTTTGCCGCGCTGTGCCAGCGCTTCGATCGGCATGCAGCCTTCGAAATAGCGTTCGAGCTCTTTGTCGGCGCCGGAAAGTTCGATGCGGGGTGCGGCGAGCAACGCGTCGACGAAGGCCTCGTATTGGGCTTGATCAAGAGGGCAGTTGAAATTGTCGCCTTCGTCGGTTCCCTCACTGCCAGATTTGTCCCAACGGTTGCGTCTGAAGGCGATTTTGCGGTCGATGCCTTCGTAGGTGACGATGGGCGCCATTGCGTCGTAGAAATAGAGATATCGCCCGGTCAGAGACTGGACAGCATGCGTCAGTTTGTCGCTCGTCAGGGGGCCGGTTGCAAGAATTGTCGGCCCATCGGGAACGACGGTCACCTCCTGACGGTCCAGTTCAATATTTGGGTGGTCGGAGATGCGGGCGGTGATCTCTTCGGCGAATTCGTCGCGGCCGACGGCGAGCGCCTGCCCGGCCGGCAATGCATGCTTGAAGGCAGTGCGAATCACGAAGCTGCCCAAGGTCAACATCTCGTTCTTGAGGATGCCCAGCGCGCGGTCGGGCAGGGTGCTGCCCATTGAGTTGGAACAGACGAGTTCGGCGAGGCGGTCAGTGACGTGGGCGGGCGTAGGGCGTGCGGGACGCATCTCGAAAAGGCGCACGGGGATGCCGCGCTGCGCGAGTTGCCAGGCAGCTTCCGTGCCGGCAAGTCCACCGCCGACAACTGTAACCGTCTTGCTCATTTGTCACCCCAGACCGAAGATTTCAGGCCAACATAGCCGCATGGATGCCGGCCGCCGATAGGCTCCGTCGTGGAATCTGCCGATAGGCGTAGAAACCGGCCGCCGAAGCAGAGGAAAGTGTACCACTGACAGGGAGCGTGCCCAAGAAGCTGGATATGAATG
This sequence comes from uncultured Caldilineaceae bacterium, assembly GCA_951813625.1. Taxonomy (GTDB): domain Bacteria; phylum Chloroflexota; class Anaerolineae; order Caldilineales; family Caldilineaceae; genus Bin5. The sequence goes on from CATOTS010000001.1 coordinate 200,130, forward strand.
AGCGCAGCCCACATTTTGGGGTGGGAACAGTCTGGAGGAGAATTCATGTCGGCGGCGGCAGGAAGTGTTTACCGGTCCTTAGAGAGGCAGAGGGTAGGCACAAGGCCTGCCCCTACGGTGGCCGCGGCGTTCGCTGACTCGAGGGGGCGCGATGGGCCGCAGGTAGCACGGGGCTGCATTGTCCCCCACACCCGGCGGGGGGCGTACATCAGGGGGGCGTTGCGGGGGGAGTCCCCCCGCACAAGGGAGGGCCGAAGGCCCGACCGTCCAAGAGGATCCAAGAGTGTGTATTCGCCGGCTCTGCGAGAAGATGGAGCGTGAACGGCCATGACTCCGCGGCTTCCCGAGGCATAGGAATTCGTACCCCAATTTTGGACTGTACCTGATATGAACGTAGTCGATCTGATCACAAAGAAGCGGGACGGCGGGGAGCACAGCAGGGACGAGCTGCGATTCCTGATGGAGGGGGTTGTCGAGGGGAAGATCCCCGACTATCAGCTGGCCGCGTGGGCGATGGCCGTCTATTTTCAGGGGATGACGCCTGCGGAGGCAACTGCGCTGACGCAGGCGATGGCCGCCAGCGGGGAGACGTTAAACCTGCAAGGGCTTGCGCCGGCCGGGCAGTTGATCGTAGATAAGCACTCGAGCGGTGGCGTGGGTGACAAGACGACACTGGCGGTGGGGCCGATTGTGGCGGCCTGTGGCCTGCCGGTAGGCAAGATGAGCGGCCGAGGCCTGAGCTTTTCGGGGGGAACGATCGACAAGCTGGAGGGCATTCCAGGCTGGAGCGCGAGCTTGAGCATGACACAGTTCCGGCGCCAATTGCAGGAGGTAGGACTGGTGGTGGCTGCACAGACGGCGACGCTGGCGCCTGCGGACCAGAGGCTCTACGCGTTGCGGGACGTCACGGGCACGGTTCCCAGCTTGCCGCTGATTGCCGGGAGCATCATGAGCAAAAAGCTGGCGGCCGGCGCGGACGGTATCGTTCTGGACGTAAAGTGCGGACGCGGGGCGTTCATGGAAACCCTCACTCAGGCTAGGGAACTGGCGCAGTTGATGGTCTCGATCGGTCGCGGCGCCGGTCGCGGGGTGACGGCGCTGATAACGGCGATGGAGCAGCCATTGGGGCGGGCGGTGGGCAATAACCTGGAGGTGCGCGAAGCGATCGACGCGCTTCATGGCAGGGGGCCGCAGGACTTCCAGGAACTGACTGAGGCAGTGGCAATTGAGATGCTGTTGCTTGGCGATGCGACGTTGCGGGGGCTGCAGGGCGCGAGCGGGAAAGAGGCCGCGCTGGCTGCGGCCGGCGACAGGGTGAAGGGAGCCATCGATTCTGGCGCAGCATTCGCCAAGTTCGTCGAATTCGTGGTTGCCCAGGGTGGCGAAGAAGGAAGTGTGGTTGAGCCGGGACGGTTGGCGACCGCACCTGTCGCACTGGAAATGCGGGCAGAGCGGGAGGGCGTCATTCGCGGCCTGGATGCACGCGCGGTCGGAATGGCGGTTGTGGGGCTGGGCGGGGGCAGGCGGAGAAAGGGAGACGCGATCGACCACAGAGTGGGCGTGGTCGTGGCGGCCAAGGTGGGAGAGCAGGTGGGTGACGGGGATCTGCTGCTTACCGTGCATGCCGCGGACGGTGAGTCTGCCAAGGTCGCGGCCGCTCAGCTAAGGCAGACCTACACGATTGTTGAAGAGGTCGTGGATTCCGCTGACGATGAACCTGGTTCGTTCGGAGTGCCCGTTGTGCTGGAGCGGATTACCAGTTGAGGTCTTGTCTTTGGGCGAGCACAGCCCTGTAGGTATCCAAGGTTGAGGCGGCGATGATGCGCCAGTCGTAGGCACGAATGACCTCCTGTAGCCCGCGAGCCCGCATCGCCTGGGCCTGAACAGGGTCGGAAAAGAGTTGATCGACTGCCCAAACGATGCTGTTAGGGTCATCGGCGACAGTTGTGAGGCCGGTTCGGCGGTGATCGACGACTTCGCCCAGTCCGCCGACATCGCTGGCGATCACATTGCAGCCGGCGGCCATCGCCTCGAGGGCGACGATGCCGAACGGTTCATAGAGGCTGGGGAAGACGGCTGCGTCGACCGCGCGATAGAGGCAGTTTCGGGTCTCGCTGTCGATGAATCCAAGCAGTTCCACCGCCTCTCCGATCTGCAGCTCATCGACAAGAGGCTGCATCTGTTCGCTATTTTTGCCGGCCACGAGCAGGCGCAGGTCGGGGTAATTCCAACGCAAGGGGGGGAGCGCGCGCAGGAGGACCTGCACGCCTTTTTCGGGGGTGATTCGTCCGATGAAGAAGAGCAGTTTTTCACCGCTGGGTGCAAAACGGGCGCGCAGTTCCTGGACACGTTCTTCTGAGCAGGCCCGAAAGGGCGAGATATCGACGCCGTTTGGGATCAAAGTAACCTTGTCGAGGGGCACGTCAAAGTACCGGCCCAGTTCACCGGCCATGTAGGTGCTGCAAACGATAACCCGCCAGGCTTCGTAGCAGACCTGCCACTCGAGCTGGTTGATCCGGTGGCTGGTCTCGTTAGGCAAATGGGAGTGGTGCCGGCCGCGTTCGGTGGCGTGGATCGTAGCAATGAGGGGGATTCTCCAGTCGTGCTTCAGTTCGATGCCGGCGGAGGCGGTCAGCCACTCATGAACGTGGACGAGATCGTAGGGTGAATGGTTGTGCAGTTCGCGAGCTTTTGCCTCGAGATAGCGGTTATTGTCGATGACGCTGTTGAAGAGATCCAGAGGATTGACGGCAGGCGTTTCGACACGATGAATGGTCACTGAGTCGGAAAGTTGTTCGGTTGCGGGCGCGTAGCCGCTGAGGGGGGTCAGCAGGTCCAGGTGGAGGGGAGCGTCGATTTGGGCGACGATTTCGACAAAGGCCTGGACCCACTCGGCAACGTGCTTGCCGATGCCGCCGACTACATTTGGTGGATACTCCCAAGAGATTACGAGAAGACGCATTATGAACTCTTCGACAGCTTGAAAGGGAGGCTAGTCGGGTCAAGCCGGAGCAAGGACCCGTCTGGAGTCAAGGGAACGGGACGAATTCTACCAGATGGCTACTTCCTTCGCTATCGAGCTTGAAGATTGCGAGATTCGGCGCGACTGACGGTCTTGCTGTTCCGTCGATCTGCTCCAGGGCGTGCTGGGTTGCGACGTAAACGGCAAATGAGGTAGGCGATGCCGTACGATGCGCTGCCGCCCAGTCCAAGTAGAGTTCTTGGCTGATGCTGCCGTCGAAGGCGATTCCCCAAAAGACGGGGCCTAGCGTTTCTTCATCCAGATGTTCCGACAACAAGTGAAAGAAGACAGGATCGCCGCCAATAGGTGTAGTCCAGAATGGAATGGTGCGGCTGTGAGGCCGGAGACGGGCCAAGAAGGCAGCGCCGGCAGGCGCGCCGCCGAGCCACAGTACGCCATCCATTGAGGCAGCAGCTTTGCCTTCGTTGTCCGATGAAACGGAATCAATTCCACGAACTGATCTTTCATCGGCGGACAGATGGGGCCAGTGTTCATTGCGACCTGCTTGGGCGATGTGGCGGCCGTCGATTCGTGACAAGATAGCGTACGCCAGGGCGTGTTCCTCAGCTGGCGAACTCGGAGCAAGTGGAAGATGCCATGGAACGTTGGCGGCGGCGACGAGTTCTGCGACTGCTGCAACCTGCGGCGATTGCAATGGGCCGATTACGGCTGCTACGCTGCCGTCGCGCAAGAGTTTGGCGGCTGCGCGGCGTGCTTGTTCCGGGTCGGCCGATGTATCGAGAGCGAGCGGCAAGACTTCGACATTGGACGGCGGATGGTCTGCCAGGGCGGCGCGCATTGCCGCCAGCGCTGCATAACCACTCTCGCGGTACAGCCCTTCGAAGGGCGCCAGAAGTCCGATTTTAACAACGGGTCGGGTGGAAGTGCAGGCAGAGAGCAACAGGCCGAATAGCAGGCAGGAGCAGACGGCGGTGGTGGAGGCCGCAATGGCTCCGCCAGAACTGCCGGCTGTCGAGTACGGAGCAGTTGCGGAGGAGACGATATTATTTCTCAAGCGCCGCAGTAGAAGGCGGCTGGAATCACTCAACAACTGTCTACCGCCGGTTGGGGCTGGCCGGCTCAGGGCTGGTAGCCGTAGATGGAAAGATTTCGCTCGTGCTCTGCCAGCGTCTGCGCAAAGACGTGACGCCCATCTTCGCCGGTGGCAAGGAAAAAGCAGTAGAGCGACTGGTCAGGATTCCTGGTCGCTTCGATTGCGAGCAGGCCGGGGCTGGCGATAGGGCCGGGCGGGAGCCCTGGATGGAGGTAGGTATTGTATAAACTTTGCACCTGGGCGTACTCTTCGATGGATTGCGGCTTCCACCACCAGTTTCCGGTCGCGCCTTTAGCATATTGGACGGTCGGGTCGGCCTGAAGGTAGCGGCCTCCCACATCGGGACAGGCACTGTTGAGCCGGTTGAGATAGACGCTGGCGATCAGCGGGCGTTCGTCCTCCTGAACGGCCTCTCGTTCCACGATAGAGGCCAGCGTGATCAGATTGTAGTCGCTGAGGCCGCTGCTGCCACCGATGAGGCCCTCGGTGCCGACGCGATTTTCGAAATTGTCCAGCATAGAGGCAAGAACGATTTCAGGCCCGCTTACGTTGACGGGGAATCTGTAGGTATCGGGGAAAAGGTAGCCTTCCAGCGACGCGCCGTTCGGGAGTTTTTGGAGGAAGTCGTATCTGGAAAAGAGGCCGAGGCCCTGGGGTTGACGGACGGCTGTGAGGAATCGTTCGCCGTCGATCACGAAATTTTCGGCCAGGCGCTCGGCGATCTCCTCGGCGCGGAAGCCTTCGGGGATGGTGACCACTACCTCTTCGAAGCGGGCTTGTTGCAGCTCTTGTGCGATTTCCGGGATGGTCATCGAATCAGCCAGCATGAAGTTGCCTGCTTCGATGTTGCGGTCGAGGCCGTTCACGCGCAGGTAGAGATTGAAGAGTTCAGCGTCTCGGATGAAACCGGCGGAGGCGAGACGGGCGGAGACGAAGCGTGCCGGTTCGCCGAGATTGATGGTGAAAGGACGGGGGCGGGGATCAGTCCCGACGGGAACCTGAAGTTGGTCCTCTTTTAGGCGCAGGTTCCAGGCCAAGATCTGGGCCTCTATGTTTTCCGGGGTCAGCGCATCCTCGCCGCGGTCGGGATCGATAAGGGCTTCCGACTGTTGTTCGACTGCCAGGAACTGCTCGGTCAAGTGGGCGTAAGCCACACTTCCCACACCCAAGAGTACGGCAAGGACCATGGCCAGGAAGGCGACCCGAATCAGGTTGAAGAGCGCCGATTCCCACTTATTCTGTCTATGTTTGCGGCGAATAGTCGTTTGCTTTGACACGATAGAACGCCCATGAAGATGGGCTGCCTGGAGGACTGCACCACACGAGTGGGACGCCGCGGCCATTGTATCACCATGGCGATGGAGAACCAACGAAAGGGGGGCCTGGAATGGTTCCGCAGGCATGGGAGGCGAAGGCGTATTCTCCCGGATACTTTGGTCAGTCTGTGATCATCTGCTATGCTAGGCTCAATTCTACGTGATTCATCTCGGTTGTCGCACGCGGGAACAGCAGATTCATGGACGATTCCTATCTCTGGCATTTGACAGCCAGCGGCCTTGCCTTTTTGGTGCCCGCAGGCCTGTTGCTGGTTGCGGCGAGCGGCCTGCGACCGCAGCGGGCATGGGACGCGGCACTGGGTGGACTGGCGGCCTTTTGCCTGGGCTGCGTGGGCTACTGGGCAGTCGGGTTTGCGTTTCAGTTCGGAAGCGTGGGATTTCTCTACAGCGAGAATCCGGAGCTTGCCGGGCTGGTGCGGGGATGGATTCCTCTGCCTGAGGGATGGGGAATCGGTTGGATTGCGGCAGGGCTGGAGGGGTGGTTTCTGACGGGACCGGCGGCAACGCCGGCGGCGCTTGGCCTGTTTGTAGCGCATGCGCCGTGGGCGATGGCAGCGGCGATGCTGCCGGTTGTGGCGCTTCGGGGCCGCGCACCGATGTTGGCAACCCTGGTCGTCGCGCTGCTGGTCGGCGGGTTTGTCTATCCGCTGGCGGGGAATTGGATTCAAGGGGGCGGTTGGCTGGGAGGATTGGGGAGGAACCTCGGATTGGGGCACGGGCTGGTCGATTTTGGGGGAGCTGGCTCTGTTTTTCTGGTGGCTGCGTCGGCAACGATGGCTGCACTGCTGGTTTGGGTCCCTGCCCGCAGGCCGCAGGCACTGTCGGACCCGGAACTTCCGACGGTCCACTTGCCTCTGTTGGCGGTTACCGGCGCCCTGTTTGTCATGGTCGGCGTGTTGGGGTGGGTATGGGCGAGCCCGGTGCAGCAGTTGGCAATTGGGCCGTTCATAGGGATGCGTTCGGCGGTCAACGGCCTGCTCTATGCGGCGGGGGGCGTTACGATTCCTTTGCTCTATACATGGTTCGTTAAGGGGACGAACGATCCTGGGATGAGTGCGCGAGGACTAGTGGCGGGTGTGGTTGCCGGATTGGCGGTAGGCCCATTTGGCGGGCCCGCGGCCGCGCTGGTGATCGGCCTGCTGGCCGGGGGAAGCGTGCCATTCATCACTTTTGCCCTGAACAGGGTGTTTCGCCTGGACGACAGCGCCGGCGTTGTCGCCACGGCGGGGTTGCCGGCAGCGATCGGACTCCTGTGCGTGGGGATCTTCGCTGACGGAGCGGCAGGCGCGGGATGGCAACAGATCGGGGCTGAGAGCTATCTTGGCGTTACGGGCCAGGGGGTAACGGGTCTGCTGGCGGCACAGGGGTTTCAGAGCGATTTCCCGGGTCAGATCCAGGCACAGATTATCGGCATCGCCGGTCTGAGCTTATGGGGTTTCTTCTCTGCGAGTCTGATCTGCGTGCCATTGGGCCTTGTGTTCAAGGGAATTGAGCGGGCAATGCGGGACGTGGAGCCTGCGGTCGAACGGCCGCCGGTCCAAGAGCCGTCGCGACGAGAAGAGTCGCGTCCGTGGAGGGAGGCGGCGGCGCAGGCTCCGAGGGAAAGTGCATCGATTGCGCAAGAGATGGCTGCGCCAAGAGTCGCGGAGATGGCTGCGGACGAACCGCGCCTTTCGTAGGGCTACTGCGAATCGAAACGTAAGGGGCAGCGGGCCAAAGTGGAGTATCGCGGTCCACCTTCTCCCAGCACGCTGCGAATGAAGTAGAGGTCTCTGACGCTCCAGTGGAATTCCAACTGGGGCGTTTCTTGTGCGGCTGCCCGGCGCAACTGCTCTGACGCTGTACGGAGCGCTGAACGCGGGGCGTTCCGTCTGGAACGCGCCAGCGTAACGTGGGGCGAGAAGGGTTGTTTGTCGGCACCAAAGCCCAGTTGGGTGGCGAACGATTCAACTTCTGATTGCACAGCGTGCAAAGCAACTGCGTTACCTTCGATTCCCACCCATAGAACTCGCAGGTTTTTCCACGAGCGAAAGCATCCGAGCCGGGAGAGGGAGAGGGTGAACGGTTGGTGGGCAGCTGCGAGCCCAGCCAGCCCTTCCTGAATGAGCCGACGCTGCTGCGCTTGCGTCTCGCCAAGAAAGCGCAGGGTCAGATGCAGGTTGTCTGTGTTCGTCCAGCGCAAGACGGGCGGCAGATCGAGTTTTTCCAAAAGGTCGCGCAGCCGCTGCTGTTCGGCTCGCAACCCCTGTTTCACTTCAGATGGAATCTCAATTGCGATGAAAGTGCGCATGGACGGTTGGTCGATATTCAGGCCGGAAAGAAGGCCTGGGCAACTCAGCGCAGCAAGGCCTTCAGATCGGCGGTCAGCTCTTCCGCTGTCACCTCGGCGCTGAAAAGCCCGAGCCAGTTGCCCTCGCGGTCGATGAGAAATACGCGGGAGGTATGGTCAAGCAGATAGTAATCATCGGCAAGACTGCTGCCTTCCGGGGGTTCGACAAAGAGGCCATAGGCAGTTTTGAGTGCGTCCAACGCTGTTTCGGTGACGCGGACGCCGATAAACTGAGGATGAAAAGCCTTGACGTAAGGCTCGATGCGGGCGAGGTTGTCGCGCTGCGGATCGAGCGTGACAAATACGAGCTGCAAGCCGGCGGCGATTGCGGGCGCGTCCCTGGCTAAGGCAAGTTTTGCCTCGGCCATTTCCATCATTGTCAGGGGACAGACATCCGGGCAAAAGGTGTAGCCGAAGAACAGAAGGACAGGGCCATCTTTGAGATGAGCTAGTTGAAAAGGTGTGCCGTCGTAGTTCTGGCCCTGAATCGGCGGGGCCGGTTCCACGTCTTCGAAAACCGTACCGGAATAGTGATGCTGGCGACAGGCGGTGAGGGTCAGCAGCAGGACGGCCAGGACGGCGCACAGATCCAGGCGAATTTTGGGCAAAGCTCGCGAGACGGAACGTTTGAGCGTTGTCGTTTGGATCCAGTTTAAGACGATTCTTTCTGACGGCGGACGCTGCATCTTTGAGTCCTCATACATAGGCCAAGGCGAGACCGGGCAGTCTGGTCTGTTCGGTCTCGCTGCGTGCAATTCGATGGCCGCCATTTTAGCATAGGCAGTTTTTGCTTTGACAGTAACGGCAAGGCTTTCGAGTTTTCAGTTTCGAGCTTTTGGGTTTTCAGTCCTTCGTTTTAGGTGGGAAGTTGCGGTCCTGAGGCGGGGCAGGGCAATCGCATTTAATCTTGTCGACCATTTCCGCCGGGATTTCGAACAAGAAAATGTGAAAATGAGTATGAATCGCTGTCGGTCTGCCAATCAGTAACGAGAATCAGCCACAACAGAGGCTATCAGTCGTCAAATTCAGTCAGCTTCTAATCCTGGGAGCCACCTTTTGTAGAGTCTTAGGCCTCTGAACCCGACCCGAGTGAGATTGCGGCATCATTTCGATGCTTTAACCCGATTTGGTTGCAATTGCCCTGGGTAAGGTCCACGGGTGGCCCGGACGGCGACCGGTTTTGTCCGCATCAGACGCCGATTCGGGGAAAGGTAGGGTATCGAAAGGGTATCGGATGGCATGATTTGTCCAGAAAGGCCTGAAAATAAATTTTTCTTTTGGGCTCTCGTGACAGGATGTCTTGGGTGAATCTTGTGACAGGAGAGGGATGTTGTCGTTTTGTGAACCTTTTTGGCGCATCTGTAACCGTTGACTGTGCAAATGAAGGCGCAGTGGCAGGACAGCTGGCCGGTTTTGGAGGGTGCGGCGGACTCTTCGTGACAGGACATAGATCTGTGTGTACGGTGTCGGCATGCGCGACGGCCTGAAAGTTTCTCAGGATGGGTATGCGCAGGCGCTGCGTTCAGTTGTGTGATGGCAGCATAGCACGTTTTCGCGGTTCTTGCTCGGAAGGGGGGAATCGTCACTTCAGTGGCCGGTGGCTAGGGGCCGGTTATTTTCGGCGGGCGCGGGTTGGCTCGCGGGGAGAGAGGGGCTGCGCGGCGGGAGGGAGAGGGGAGGGGGTTGGCAGCGCGTGCTGTGTAAGGGAGAAGGCCCGAAGAAGAGGAGGGGGAGGCCCAGTCATACGAAGCGTGATTCTCTTGATTTCAGCAAGGTATTTCAAGCGAATTCACAGAGAGAGGTACTGTCGTTGCCGGCTGGCCTTTCTCCTAGTGCAGGCTTTCGATTTTGCGAACCGTGTCAGGTTTTAGCAGCGCGTCGCCGCATAGGGAACGGATGTTGGCGGGAACGTGGTCGATGACGATGATCTGGCCCTTGTGACGGACTGTATTCATGATTGTGGCTGCTTCGAACTCTCCGGGACTGCCTTCAATGCTGCAGTTCGCTGTGACTATCTCTGTTGGTCTGGTGTAACCAAAATAGGTGGATTACCTCCTGTAGCGGACGACCTCAAACGGTTCTTTGTGGTCTTGAAGTGAGTTTCTGCAATCGCAACGTCCTGGAAGGGCCCTATGCTCAGGGCGACTGCATCTAAACTTGCAGACCGATTCCGCCGGGATTTCGAACAAGAGAATATGAATATAAGCGGGAGTCGCTGTCAGTCTGCCAACCAATAGCGAGAATTCGCCACAACAAAGGCTGTTAGTCGTCAAATTCAGTCAGCTTTTGATCCCGGGAGCCACCTATTTTACCGTTATAGGTGTGAACCCGACCCGAGTGAGATTACGGCATCTTTTCGATGCTTTAACCCAAATTGGATGCAATCGCCCTGAGAGGCGGGGTTATTGCGCTTAACATGGCGGCGTGAGGCGTCTGCCAGCGAGAAATCGATGATTGGCCGACCATGTTTTCGGGTTATGCGAATATGGGACGCCCGGGGAATTCAGGGATGGACTGGCGGCATCAGGATTCCCGATTATCGCCGGGAAATTGACGCAAGCGCAGGCGCGTGCTAATGTTTACTCTCGGCGCGAGGTAGGATGCAGCCGGTCGCCGACTGCATGGACTGAGTGAGGAGGGTTCAGCGATGAGCGAGGTTTCGAAGGTGGTTCAGGAGGTTGACATCCGCCTGCCCGCCTGGACAGAGCAGCCGGATCCCCGGCAGGTTTTGCGGGAGAGCGATCCTGAGATATACGGAGCGATTGAGCTGGAGCGTCAACGGCAAACGGACGGAATCGAGTTGATCGCAAGCGAGAACTATGTCTTTCCGGAGGTGCTGGCGGCGGCGGGGAGCGTCTTGACGAACAAGTACGCCGAAGGCTATCCAGGACGGCGGTACTACGGCGGCTGTCAGTACGTGGATATTGCCGAGAAGATTGCGATCGAGAGGGCTGAGGCGCTATTCGGCGCGGAAAGTGCCAATGTGCAGCCGCATTCGGGCGCGCAGGCAAACGCGGCGGTATACATGGCGCTGCTTGAGCCTGGCGACACGGTCCTGGCGATGAAGCTGGACCACGGCGGCCACTTGAGTCATGGCTTTCACCTTAACAGCTCGGGGCACTACTATAACTTTGTCCACTACGGACTGAGCCCCGAAACGGAACAGATTGACTACGATACAATTCGACGGATGGCGGCGGAGCAGAGGCCAAAGTTGCTGCTGGTGGGGGCGAGCGCGTATCCGCGCCATTTCGATTATCCTTTGCTGCGCGAGATTGCGGACGAGGCGGGCTGTTTGCTGATGATGGACATGGCGCATGTAGCCGGACTGATTGCAACGGGGCTGCACCCGGACCCGGTGCCCTATTGCGACGTTGTTACAACCACGACGCACAAGACATTGCGGGGCCCGCGCGGGGGCCTCATCCTGTGCAAGAAAGAACTGTCGAGGGCGATCAACCGGGCGGTTTTCCCCGGCATGCAGGGAGGGCCGCTGATGCACATCATTGCGGCCAAAGCGATAGGCTTCAAGCTGGCGAAAGAGACGTCGTTCAAGAGGTATCAGCAGCAGGTGCTGGACAATGCGCAGGTACTGAGCCGGACTCTGCAGCGCGAGGGCCTGCGCGTCGTCTCGGGCGGGACGGACAATCATTTGCTGCTGGTCGACCTGGACAGCCTGGGCGAGGAAGAGGTCAACGGCAAGGTCGTGGAGACGGCGCTTGACAACGCCGCGATCCACTGCAATAAGAACATGATTCCGTTCGACCGGCGCAAGGCGATGGTGACGAGCGGCATCCGCCTGGGAACGCCGGCTGCCACGACGCGGGGGATGAAGGAGGCGGAATTTGAACAGATTGGGCGATGGATTGCGAACATAGCGAAGAGTCCGGAAGAATCGGGACTGCAGGAGCAGGTGCGGAGCGAGGTGCTGGAAATGGTGCAGGCGTTTCCGACGCCGGCGTGATGGAGCCAGAGGAAAGCGCGCGTGGCGAGCAAGGCCAAGACACAGTACATCTGCAGCGAGTGCGGCGGCGTGCAGATGAAATGGATGGGCAGATGCCCGGAGTGCAGTGAGTGGAACACGCTGGAGGAGAGGCGGGTTCCGGATGGCAGCCCGGGGTTGCGACAGAGCGGCGCGGGGCCGCTGGAAGCGCCGACCCCTCTGTCTTTGCCGGAGATTCCCGACGAACCTTCGCGCCGCGTCGTTCTTCCCGACCCTGAATTGAACCGAGTGCTGGGAGGCGGAATCGTGCCCGGCGCGGGGATTCTGGTCGGCGGGGACCCGGGGATCGGCAAGAGTACGCTGCTAATTCAAACCGCGGCTGAAGTGGCGCGCCGGGTCGGCCAGGTCCTGTACGTGAGCGGTGAGGAGAGCGCCTATCAGATTGGGCAGCGGGCGACGCGTCTGGGACTGAGGGAGGCGAGGCTGCTCGTTCTGGCCGACACGATACTGGAGCAGATCCTGGAGCAGGTCGAGAGGGTACGGCCGTCACTGGTGATCGTCGATTCGATTCAGGCGATCCACAGCAGTGCCGGGGGCGGGGCGGCGGGAACGGTTTCGCAGGTGCGGGATTGCGCCGCTCTGCTGCTGCGGCAGGCCAGACAACTCAACATTCCGCTGTTTCTCGTGGGCCATGTGACCAAAGAAGGGTCTATAGCCGGGCCGCGTGTGCTGGAGCATATGGTCGACGCGGTGCTGCAGTTGGAGGGGGAACGTTTTCACGCATACCGGCTGTTGCGGTCGGTCAAGAACCGTTTTGGCAGCACGAATGAGGTAGGCGTCTTCGAGATGACGGAGCGGGGAATGGCGCCGGTATTGAACCCTTCGGAACTGTTTTTGGCGGAGCGGCTCCCGAATGCGGCCGGCAGCGCGATCGCAGTACCGCTGGAGGGCAGCCGGCCGCTGCTGGTCGAAGTGCAGGCGCTTGCGAGCCCGACACCGTTCAGCCAGCCGCGGCGAACGGGAAACGGCGTGGATTTCAACAGGCTCCTGCTGGTGACGGCTGTATTGAGCAAGCGCCTGAGTCTGACACTGGGTGCGCAGGACATCTTTGTCAATGTCATTGGGGGTTTGCGGGTGGGAGAGCCGGCCGTGGACCTGGCGATTGCCGCGGCGATAGCCAGCAGCTGTCGCAACGTGCCGATTGCGGCGGAGGTGGTGCTGCTGGGGGAGGTTGGCCTGAGCGGAGAACTGCGCAGCGTCAGTCAGCTATCGCAGCGGCTGCGCGAGGCGGCCAAACTGGGCTTTACGCGTGCGGTCGTGCCCCGTCATGCGCTCCGGCGCGAGCGAGTACGGGCGACCGGCGGCGAGACAATTACCGAGGGGGGAAACGGTGCGCCCGACCTGCCCGGCGAGATCGAGGCAGTGGGCGCGCGTACGTTGGGTGAAGCGCTGGATGTTGCACTTGTGAAGTGAAGAACAGATTCCTGGAGACAGTTGATGTCTAAATTGACAGAGATCGATCCTTATCAGCAGCTCATACGCGAACATTTTCATTGCGATGATGCCGCCTTGGCGCGCCTGCAGAAGGAAGCGGACGCGGCCGGGCTGCCCAGCATAAGCATTGGGCCGGAGCAAGGCAAATTTCTTCAGGTCATAGTGCAACTGACGGGCGCGCGCAAGGTGTTGGAGATCGGGGTATTGGGGGGATACAGCGGGGCATGGATTGCGCGCGCCTTGCCGCCGGGCGGCAAACTGCTCGGCCTGGAGCTGGAGCAGAAACACGCCGACTTTGCCCGGGAGCAGTGGCGGAGAATGGGTCTGGCGGACAAGATTGAGGTGCGTGTGGGGGAGGCGCTGGACAGCTTGCCTGGGTTGGCCGATGAAGCGCCGTTCGACCTGGTCTTCATTGACGCGGACAAGGGCAATTATCCCGAATATCTTGACTATGCGTTGAGATACAGTCGGCCGGGGACCGTAATTCTGGGAGACAACGTTCGCATGTGGGGTAGCCTGGTGGACCCTGAGAAGCAGGACTGGGACTGGGTGCAGGGGATGCGCCGATTTTTGGGGGAATTGGGACGGGATGAGCGGCTGGTCAGCACGGTCGTGCCATACGAGGATGGGCTGGCGATGGCGGTTGTGAAGTAGGCGGGAGAGGCGGGACTACCGGCAACCGGTATGCGCCGGTAGTCTGCTCGTTCTGTTCAACGCGCCAGGAGAGGACCGAGGGGGCGTCCACCCAACAGGTGAAAGTGGGTATGGAGGACCTCCTGGCCGCCGTTTTCGCCGATGTTGGTGACGAAACGCCAGCCATCGGGAGCGACGCCCTCTTCGACGGCCAGCAGGCCGGCCACCTCGGCGATGCGGCCCATTATTGCCGCCTGCTCGTCGCCCATTTGGCCGAAATCATTGAAGTGCCGGTTGGGAACGATCAGGAGATGGACGGGGGCCTGGGGCGAGATGTCGCGAAAGGCGGTTACGAGCTCGTCCTGGTACAACTGGTCCGAGGGGATCTCGCCGGTCACGATTTTGCAAAAGATACAGTCTTCGCTCATCAGTTCCTTTCCTTGAGCCGCGCCCTGTTCATAGTCAGGATGTCGGGAAGGCGGCGGCTCCCCCTTCAACTTACTGTTGACACTGTCGATTTTGTCCTGCATGGTCTGTGCGCGGTCGCAGCGCGTGCCGACTTTCAGGCTGGTCGATATGCGCGGCGCGCCCATCTGATGCACGACCTCATGGCAACGTTTGACGGCGGTGAAGACCTGGTCCCACTCACCCTCAATGTTTGTGCCGTAGGCGTGCATCTGATGGCGCAGGCCGGCCTCATCGAGGATGCGCTCGCATGCGGCGACGTATTCTGAGACTGAAACGCCCACGCCGATAGGAACGACGCAGAGGTCGACGATGACATTCATTGGTTCACCCGATTGCGGCGGACCGCCCGTTATCCAATTACGATGTTCACCAGCTTGTCGGGAACGACGACGATTTTGCGCACCTGTTTGCCGTCCATCCAGCGCTTGACGTTGTTTGAAGCCAGGGCCAGTTTTTCCAGCTTATCTTCGGCGGTACTGGGCGCGACGCTCAGCTTGTCGCGCACGCGGCCGTTGACCTGCACGACGATGGTGATTTCGTCCTCCCTTGCCTTTTCCGGGTCGGCCTGGGGCCATGCCTGCAGGTGAACGCTTGCGACGTCGCTACCGTTGTTGCCGCGCCCCAAGCGCTGCCACAACTCCTCGCTGACGTGGGGGAAGATTGGCGCCATCATCAGGAGCAGCGTTCGAATCGATTCGCGCCAGATAGCAGCCGCGGCGGTGCCGGCTTCAGCTGCGCCCAGGGTCTGCTTGACGCTGACCAGGTGGTTGTTGAACTCCATCAGGGCGGCGATGGCTGTGTTGAAGCGGAAGCCGGCCATGTCTTCGCTGACCTTCAGGATCGTCTGATGCAGTTTGCGTTCGAGTCCGCGGGCGGCGTCATTTGCGGCGGCGCCGCCGGCTGTACCGGCGTGCGGTTCATCATTGACGACGCTCCAGACACGGTAGAGGAAGCGGCTCACACCCTCGATTGCGCTGGGGTCCCAGGGGCCGCCATGTTCCCACGGACCGATGAACATGAGGTAGCCGCGCACTGTGTCGGCGCCGTACTTGTCGACGTATTCGTCAGGATTGACGACGTTGCCGCGGCTCTTGGACATGCGCTCGCCGTCCGGGCCCAGGATGATGCCCTGGTTGAACAGGCGGAGCATCGGTTCGTCGAAGTCGACGACGCCCATGTCGCGCAGAGCCTTGGTGAAGAAGCGCGTGTAGAGCAGGTGCATGGTGGCGTGCTCGATGCCGCCGGTGTACTGATCGACGGGCAGCCAATACTGGCCGCGGGCGCTGTCCCAGGGCGTGTCGCCGGCCGCCAGCGGTTCGCCGGCCTTGTGGTAGGGATCGACGTAGGCGTACTGGTACCAACTGGAGCACATGAATGTGTCCATGGTGTCGGTCTCGCGCTCGGCGTCTCCGCTGCAGCTGGGGCAGTTGACGTAGCGGAAGGCCTCGTGATAGTTGAGCGGGCTTTCGCCGGTGGGCTTGAACTGGGCATCGTCGGGCAGGCGGACGGGCAGGTCGGCGTAGGGGACGGGCACGGTGCCGCAGCTGTCGCAATGGATCATCGGGATCGGTGTGCCCCACATGCGCTGGCGGCTGATTAGCCAGTCGCGCAGGCGGAAGTTGACGGCGCCTTCGCCTTTGCCATTTTGCTCCAGCCAGGCGATGGCGGCTTTGACGCTTTCGCCCTTCTCTTTGCCCACGGGCGTGCCGTTGATCGGACCTGAGTTAATGACTGTTCCCGGCCCGGGCCAAGCGGATTCGAGGTCGCCGGCGGTGCGGACATGGCCGGCTTCGCTGTCGGGCGGCGGCTGAACGACGAGTTGGATGGGCAGGTCGTGTGTTTTGGCAAACTCGAAGTCGCGTTCGTCGTGGCCCGGGACCGCCATGATGGCGCCGGTGCCGTAGCCCATGAGGACATAGTCGGCGATCCAGACCGGAATCCGCTCATTGTTGACGGGGTTGATGGCGTAGCCGCCGGTGAAGACGCCGGTCTTCTCCTTGTCTTCGGCGGTACGGGCGATTTCATCGAGGCGGCTGGCCTGGTCGACGCATTGCGCGACTGCGTCGCGCCGATCGTCGGTCGTGATTTCATCTACCAGGGGATGTTCGGGGGCCAGCACCATGAAGGTTGCGCCCCAGAGCGTGTCGGGCCGGGTCGTGAAAATCTCGATCGGCGCGCCGGTTTCGGTTGTGAATGTGACCTGGGCGCCCTCGCTGCGGCCGATCCAGTTTGTCTGCATGACCTTAACGGGCTCGGGCCAGTCGATATTGTCGAGGTCGGCCAGCAGCTCTTCACTATAGTTGGTGATGCGGAACTTCCACTGGTTCAGATCTTTCTTGATGACGGGCGTGTCGCAGCGTTCGCAGTGCCGGTCTTCGCCCCAGACCTGCTCGCGCGCCAGGGTGGTGTTGCAGCTGGGGCACCAGTCGACGGGCGCGAACTCTCTGTAGGCCAAGCCCGAATCGTAGAGCCGGAGGAAGAACCACTGCGACCACTTGTAATATTCCGGGTCACAGCTGATTGCTTCGCGGTCCCAGGCCCACATCGCGCCCATGCGGCGCAGCTGGCCCTGCATGCGCTCGACGTTCGTATAGGTCCACTCCTGGGGGTGGACGTTGCTCTTGATGGCGGCGTTCTCCGCGGGCAGACCGAAGGCGTCAAAGCCGATGGGGAAGAAGACGTTATGGCCGCTCATGCGGCGGAAGCGGGCGGCGGCATCGCTCGGGGTCATCGCGTACCAGTGGCCGGTATGGAGGTCACCGGAGGTATAGGGCAGCATGGTCAGGGCGTACCATTTGGGCCGGTCCGGGTCTTCTGTCGTAGTGTACAGGCCCTGCTCATCCCAGGATTTCTGCCACTTGGTTTCGATTTCTTTGTGGATGTATCTGTCAGACATGGTGCGAATCTCCTGTGACGGAGGATCTACTGCTATTGCTGTCGTGTAGGCTGATGGTTTTGGGAACAGAAAAACGCGACATGTGACGGCGAAGTCCGCGCCGGTGCGGCCCGCGTTCCACATCTCACGTTTTCGGTTGCGCCCGCTCTGGCTCGGGGAGTGCTTGAGGCTGTTCCCCGGCGCGGGCTATCTAAGCGCGAGGAGACCGCCGACTGAGATACCGCCGGTGATGAAGGGGATCCGGTTTCGCGTTAGCCTCGCGCTGTTTTTCATAACGTGGGGCAGTATACCACTGCGGTTTGGCGGACGGCAAATGGGAGACACAATCTGGGTGCATCCCACTTTTTGGGGTGGGAAGGGAAGGACGAAGGCCCGTCCGCCCAGAACTGCAGTGGCCGGTGGTCAGTGGCCAGTTGCCGGCGACGTCAAGGGCAAGGGCTTTATCCACGAATTTGCGCGAATCTCCACGAAGAACGTCAACTGCAGGTTTTGTCAGGGGGGCGTTGCGGGGGGAGTCCCCCCGCACAAGGGAGGGCCGAAGGGCCGACCGTCCTGAACTGCAGTGGTCAGTGGTCAGTTGCCGGCAACGTCAAGGGCAAGGGCTTGATCCGCGAATTTGCGCGAATCTCCACGAAGGGCGGCAAATGCGGGTTGTGTCAGGGGGGCGTTGCGGGGGGAGTCCCCCCGCACAAGGGAGGGCCGCAGGCCCGACCGTCCCAAGGGATACGGGAAAGCGTATTTTTTCGCTCTGTCAGAGAATGGAACGTGGGCCTGACATGACTTCACTGCTGCCCCAGGCATAGGAAATTGGGGCCCAATTTTGGACTGTACGCCATTATCTTGTATTGGGAGATGCCCTGTCGCTGTGTTTGGCAAGTCATCGGGCAGCCCGGGCCAGTCAGGTTCTGACATGCCGCTTGCCGGTAGACAGGGCGCTCAAATCATGAGGTCTCTAGGGAGAGATAGCCTGTCAAGCATGGCGAGCGAGCTATTGGTCCACGACGGAGCCGTCGGCGTGGAGACGCGTCTGGACGGCGCGCGGGACGTAGGGATGGCGCTCGGCGGCGTCTTCGGCGAGTTCGATGCCGATGCCGGGCGCGTCGGGGACGATGAGGAATCCGTTTTCCTGTGCCAGGGCGGATTTGACGATTTCACTCTTGGGGGGCACGTCTTCGCCGACGGGATATTCCTGCAGGGCGAAGTTGGGAATGCAGGCGGCCAGCTGGATGCAGGCGGCGGTGCTGACCGGGCTGAGGGGATTGTGGGGGACGACCTGCACGTGGAAGGCTTCTGCCAGGGCTGCAATCTTTTTGGCGTGGCTCAGGCCGCCGACCATACAGACGTCTGGGCGGACGAACTGAACTGCGCCGCGCTGCAAGAGGGCCTGGAACTCCCAAATGCTGAAGAGGCGTTCGCCGGTGGCGATTGGGATGCCGATCTTGGAGGCGACGAGGGCCATTTCGTCAAAGTTGTCGGGCGTGACCGGATCCTCGTAGAAGTAGGGATGGTATGGTTCGATGCCGCGACCGAGGACGATCGCTTCGCTGGGTGTGAGGCGGCGGTGGATTTCGATGCAGAGGTCGACGTCACGGCCGACGGCCTGACGGTAGGCAGCGACGGTCTCGACGGCGTCCTCGATCATGTCGACGTGCGTCTTGAAGTATGGAATGTCGCGGCTGTCGTCGAGGAAGGGCGTCAGGTGGCCGACGGCGGTGAAACCGCGCTCTCGTGCTTCGGCACAACCGGCGATCAGTTCTTCTTTGGTTTCGCCGAAGACGTGATAGTAGACGCGCGCCTTGTCGCGCACTTTGCCGCCGAGGAGCTGGTAGGCGGGGACTCCGAAGTGTTTGCCGGCGATGTCCCAGAGGGCGATGTCGATCGCGCTGAGCGCGCCCATGACGGCGGAGCCGCGGAAGTGGCTCCAGCGGTAGAGGTATTGCCAGTGGTGCTCGATGCGGAGCGGGTCCTGGCCGATCAGGTAGCGTTTGAAGGTGTGGACCGCGGCTGCGGACGCCTCCAGGAAGCCCCAGGAGCCTGACTCGCCAAGGCCGGTGATGCCGGCATCGGTGTCCACTTCTACGAAGAGATATTGGTCGGCAAAAATGGTGCGTACGTCGGTGATCTGCATCGTCGCCTCCAATTAGCGGCAGTTACGATTCCAGTCTTTGGTGGTCAGGCCACTGCGGACTCGCCAGGCCAACAGACGGTCGAGCAGTTCCTGTTTCTGGCGGGCGTGGGCGGGATTTCCCCAGAGGTTGTGGATCTCCTGAGGATCGTTGACGAGGTCGAAGAGCTGGCCGAACGGTTCGTCGAGAAAGTGGACCAGTTTCCATTCAGCTGTGCGCACCATGGTCATGTAGTCGGTAGGCAGGAGGCCGTCGCGGCTGTGTTCGGCAAAGACAGCATCTCTTCCCTGCCAGGCCTTACCCTCCAGGGCGGGTAGCAACGAAGCGGCTTCGAAATCATCGGGGACATTCAGACCCGCCAGTTCGAGGATGGTGGGGCCGAGGTCGAAGAGGGAACAGAGCTGGTCCAGCGAGCGGCCCGGCGAGAAACGGCCCGGCGCCCAGACGATCGCGGGCACGCGGGTGATGGTATCGTACATCGTCCACTTCTGACTGTGGCCGTGGTCTCCCAGGCAGTCGCCGTGATCGGAGGTGAAGATGACGACGGCATCTTCGAGGTATCCCTGCTCCTCCAGGGCTTGGAGCAGTTCGCCAATCATATGGTCGATCATAGAAACGTTGGCCAGGTAGTAGGCGCGCTGGCGATGACGCTGTTCGGGGGTTGGATCCAACAGGTGGATGACGGAGTCGTGATCGACCTGTGAATTGTGTACGCGCATCTCCTGGAATGGCGGGGGCTGGCCGGCGATTTCCTCGGTTGTCACCGGCTGTATTGGCAGGTCCTTTTGCAGAT
The DNA here is from genome assembly GCA_951813625.1 of uncultured Caldilineaceae bacterium. GTDB lineage: Bacteria > Chloroflexota > Anaerolineae > Caldilineales > Caldilineaceae > Bin5. The sequence continues at coordinate 220,225 of CATOTS010000001.1, forward strand.
ACTGTGCGGCAAAGTCGGGGGTGGGGTCGTAAGGGGGGTGAGGGCCGGGAAAGCCGACCTGGAGAAAGAGGGGGCCGTCCGGTTTGGGTTTGCTGCGCAGCCACCAGGCGGCGAAGTCGCCGACGAAGTTATCGGAGTGCAGGTCGGCGGGCAGCTCCCAATCGAAGGCGCCGAGACACTCATCGTAGTCCTCGCGCCGGCGGTAGAGTTCGCGTTGCTGCTTGACATGGCCGCGGGCGCGCAGGGCCTTGTCCCACTCATCGAAGTAGTAACGGCCCTCCAGGTACCGATCCTTGTTTTCGACGACGTAGCGCTCGTGGAAGCCCAAGGGCGTTTCGAAGGGCGTGGTGTGCATCTTGCCGACGTTGACGCAGTGGTAGCCGCCGGCGCTGAGATTCTCGACCCATGAGCGGGTCCAGCTGTCACCGTTCTTGAGGATTCCGGTGGTGTGGGGGTAGTAGCCGGTGAAGAGGCTGGCGCGCGCTGGAGCGCAGGACGGCGCGGTGATGTGGCAGTTGGTAAAGCTCACGCCCTCGCGTACGAGACGGTCGAGGTGGGGCGTGTCCATGTAATCGAAGCCGAGGGCGGCGATCGTGTCGAAGCGCTGCTGGTCGGTAATGATCAGGATGATGTTGGGTCGATTACCGGCCATGGGGAAGGCTTCCTTGCTGGCAGTGCGGGTCAGGCGGCGGCGCGGGCGATAGCCTTCTTGGCATCGACGCGGAAGCAGTCGTACTGGTTGTCGCGCATGAAGCGCCGCGCCAGGTCGATTGCCTGCGGCTCGGTGAGCAGGCCGTCGTCGATCTCTGCCTGCATTGCGCGCGTGAACCAGGTGCGCGCCTGGCGGGCGTAGGCGAGGGCGGGGCCAGGGTAATTCGTATCGCCGCCGAAGAGGAAGAGCTTGTTGGCGGGGGCCGCGTGGATAAAGCGGCGCACGAACTCGACCGAGCTGTAGGGATTGATGCTCCAGGCCCAGCAGAGGTCGGCGTATACGTTGGGATAGTGCTTGGCGAGGGCGACCAGCTCTTCGGTATAGGGGTAGGCGATGTGCATAAGGACAAAGCGGGCATCGGGATATTTGGCCAGCAGGGGCGACAGATGGCCGCTGCGAATGTAGTCAACGGGCATGCGGCTGTGGCCGGCATAGTAGCCGGTGTGGATTTTCTGCGGCAGGTCGTGCTCGATGCAGAGCTCGACGCCCCGGGCCCAACACCAGTCGCCGAGGCAGAGCCTTGTGGCCTCGTCCATATTGTCGGCGTCGCGCAGGTAGATATCGAGTGCGCGGGCGGCTTCGTTGTCGGAGCGCTCCTGCCAACGCAGGGTACGGTTGTAGGCGTGCTGGGTCTTGACGGCGATGGCTGCGGAAGCGGAGGAGGCGAAGATGGTCTCCATGACGCGACGAAGTGAGGAGAGGTCGGTGACCTCCAGGCCGGTGGATTGCCCTATCGTTTCGTGGTCGGGGCGGCCGGAGCAGAAATCGACCCAGGAGATGTCGTAAAAGAAGAAATCGGGTCCTGAGGGATCGACTTTGACGTCGATTGAATTGCCGTCGGTCTGGATGTGGTCGAGGTTGGCGGCGTCGCGGAGCAGGCGGAGGCGTTCACCCGGTTGGAGAAGCGCGTCGTGACTTGCTTGGGCGGAGGCTATCGTCTCTGGGGTCAGATCTACGAGGCCGTAGAGTTCGGCGGCCATGATGCGCACGGCCTCGCCGTAGCCTGTGTATTGGGCGGTCTCCCAGGCCGGTTGCACGGGTGCGAAGCGGGCGGCCACATCGGGATCGTTGCGGTCGTAGAGGCGGTTGAGCGCCTCCTGAGACGCGCCGCCTACGTACAGGTCGGCGGAGACGTAGTTCGCGAACAGTTGGACGAGGATATCGGGCCGGTCCTCCAGGTAGTCATGCTCAAAGCGCATGTGCTCATGCGAATCTACGAGCGGGGTCTGCTCAATGAAGGCGGCGATGTCTGTTTGTGGAGACATTGTAGGTCAACTCGCTTTCAGTTTTGCCTGCCATTGCTTGCGGAACTTGCCCACTTTGGGACGGATGACGAAGAGGCAGTAGGGCTGGAACCCGTTGTCGCGGTAGTAGTTCTGATGGTAGGCCTCGGCCCGGTAATAGGTGTCGAAGGGCGCCAACTCGGTAACGATGGGGGCGTCCCATATCTGCGGGGCGTAGTCGCGAATCATTTCGTCGGCGACCTGTTTCTGCTCGTCGTCGTGGTAAAGGATGATCGAGCGGTACTGTGGTCCGACATCGTTGCCCTGGCGGTCGGGCGTCGTCGGGTCGTGGGAGGTGAAAAAGACTTCGAGGATGTCGCGAAATGATACTTCGGACGGGTCGAAGGTGATCTGTATTACCTCGGCGTGGCCGGTCGTTTTGGCGCAGACCTGTTCGTAGGTCGGGTTGACGACATGGCCGCCGGCGTAGCCGGATTCAACCTGCAGGACGCCGCGCAACTCTTCGTAGAGGGGTTCGAGGCACCAGAAGCAGCCTCCTCCCAGGGTTGCAGTTGCGTGTGAAGCCGCATTGTTTGGCATTGTGCTCTCTTCCTGTCGGGTGAGTCCGCTGAGCGGCCACCGACGGCCGATCTATGTGCTGTCGTGAACGCGTGGCGGAGGTGCTGTGTGGGCATATCTTACCGCACAAGGAAGAGGAGGCCAACAGACGGCCGCACGGTCAGGGGCTGCTGCAATCAGAGCAGATGAGAAAGACGCCGGCTGCAGTTTGGGAATTGACTGGAAATGCATATAGTTGACCGACATGGTCTTTGGATGGCGGCGCGGGAGCGGTCGCTGAATGAGAGAACAAGGGAACTTTGCGATGATTCGAATTGCTGAAATGTTGCCGGCGCAGCCGTCGCCGCTGTGGCGGCTTGTCAAGCAGTGCGGCGTGAACAGCGCGGTGGGCATGATGGACATGTCGACGCTCGATCACCCGGACCCTGATATGAAGCCGTGGGGGTTCATGAGCCTGGCGCGGCTGAAGAGCGCGTACGAGAATGCCGGATTCCGGCTCGAGGTGCTGGAGAGCCGTCCGCCGCTGGACAAGGCCAAACTGGGCTTGCCGGGCCGGGACGAAGAGATTGAGACGGCGTGCGAGCTGATTCGCAATCTTGGGCGTCTGGGCGTGCCGGTGTGGTGCACGGAGTGGATGCCGGTGTTCAATTGGATGCGGACGGCGACGACGATACCGGAGCGCGGCGGCGCGCTGGTGACGGGTTTTGACAACGACGTGATACGGAAGGGGCCGCTTACGGAGTTTGGCGAGGTGAGCGATGAGCAGCTATGGGAAAACTTGAAGTGTTTTCTTGAGATCGTGGTGCCGGTGGCGGAGGAAGCGGGCGTCAAGCTGGCGATGCACCCTGACGACCCGCCGTTGTCGCCGATCCGGGGGCTGGGGCGGATCATGCGTAGTGTCGAGAATTTTCAGCGCCTGATCGACCTTGTTCCGAGTCCGGCGAACGGTATCTGCCTGTGCCAGGGCAATTTCACGCTGATGACAGAAGAACTGCCGGAGGTGATCCGCCATTTTGGCGCGCAGGATAAGATCTTCTTTGTGCATTTCCGCGATGTACGCGGTACGCCCGAGAAATTCAATGAGACGTTTCATGACAACGGCAGGACCGACATGCTGGCGTGCATGGAAGCGTACCGCGAGATCGGGTTCAACGGCGTGCTGCGGCCGGACCATGTGCCGACGATGGAGGGCGACAGCAACGAGGACGCCGGCTATTCGTCGATCGGCCGGCTGTACGCGATCGGTTACATTCGCGGGCTGCGCGAGGCGGTGTACGCGTCGTAAGGGGGCTACGCGCTACATCTCGAGCATCCACTGGAAGATGAGGTCGGCCAGATCGGGCGGCATTTCATGGCCGTAGTCGGGATATATGACCGTCTCTTTGGGCGCGGTGATCTTGTTGTAGGCGGCGAATTGGGTTGAGGGCGGGCAGATCTGGTCCATGAGGCCGACGCCCATCAGCACTTCGGCGCGGATGCGGGGGGCGAGGAATTGAACGTCGACATAGCCAAGCCGTGTGAAGACGGCCTCTTCGCGCTCGTGGCGCGGGTCAAAGCTGCGGAACCAATCGCGCAGTTCAGCGTAGGCGTTGAGGTCGAGATCGAGGTCCCAGACGCGTTTGTAGTCGCAGAGGAAGGGGTAGATGGGCGCGGCGCGTTTGACGCGCGGTTCGAGGGCTGAGCAGACGAGGGTGAGCGCGCCGCCCTGGCTGCCGCCGGTCGCGCCGACGCGGCCGGGGTCGACGTCGTCCATATCGATCACGATCTGTGCCATGCGGGCCGTGTCGAGGAAGATTTGGCGGTAGAGCAGGTCTTCGGGCTCGCCGTCGAGCCCGCGCACGATATGGCCGCGCAGGGTCCAGCCGGGGACGCCGCCAGTATCTTCGGAGCGCCCGCCCTGGCCGCGGCAATCGAGGGCGGCGACGGTGAAGCCGGCTGCGGCGTAGCCCAGTTTGCTCTGCCAGTCACCGGAGCTGCCGCTGTAGCCGTGAAACATGAGAATTGCGGGATGGGGGGCGGAGTTGGCGCGGGGCCGCAGCAGTTTTGCGTGAACGCGGGCGCCCCTGGTTCCGGTGAAGTACATATGAAAGCATTCGGCGTAGGGAGTTTGAAAGTCGGCTGGCACGAGTTCCACCTCGGGATCGATCGAGGCAAGTTCGGCGAGGGCGGCGTCCCAATACTGGTCGAAATCGTGCGGACGCGGGTTGACGCCCTGGTACGTGGAGAGTTGTTCCTGAGACAGGTCGAATAGCAGCGGCATGGCGAATCCCTCCGGCTGATGGGAGACGGTTGTATGGACGGCAGGAGAGGATCCTGCCGAATACGTCGCTCTCATTGTCGCGCTTATTGAACGTTGACAGCAAACGCGAGAGGGGAGACGGGGGCAGCCCACTGTTGGGGTGGGAATCGTTTGGCATGGAATTCATGCCAGCGGTGGCTGGAACTGTTTGCCGGCTTTTGGGAGATACGCAGTGCAGGCGCAGTGCGGCGCAGTGCAGCCCCGTGCCTGCCAATACAGTGGCTGCGGCGTTCGCTGACTTGGGGGCGGCGCGTTGGGCCGCAGGTTGTACACGGCTGCATCAACCCCACACGCGGCGGGGGGAGAACATCAGGGGGGCGTTGCGGGGGGAGTCCCCCCGCACAAGGGAGGGCCGCAGGCCCGACCGTCCAAACGGATTCAGGACAGCATATTCCTCCATTCTGCCGGAGAATGGGGCGCGGATTGGGCATGATTCGAGCGCTATCCGCGGCATAGGAATTTGTGCCCCATTTCTGGACTGCACCCCGGGAGACAGGGCCGGGATGCGAGGCGCTTGATCCTCCTCAAAGTTGACCTCTGCAGGGAACTGGGATACTCTTGCGCAGATGCGAATCGATGCGTCGAGGTAGGCCGCGGCAAGCGCGCCCGCCCTATCGACGAGGATAAGTTCAATGTCCCAACTCGGGCGTCGCGATACTCCAGAGCGGCGACCGTGCCTGCAGCTGCGATTCCGTTAGATTTGGAGCGATTTCGAATTAAGACCGAGCGCCTCGGTTCTGCCAAACTCTCCGATCTATCCACGAAGGAACACGAAGAAAGCTATTCGCGGATCTTCTCTGCCTTGAACGACCGACTGTCGGCCTGTCGCGGCTGTTGACAAATGAGGAGGGAGCGGCGAGGAGGCCCGCGGGGCCGTACGGGCAATTGCGGCAGGCGGATGCAGTTGGTATGGTCAGGGATCCGCAGCGGCGATAGGGACGCGGGTTGCCGATTGCGGCGACCGGGCTCATAGCGAAGCAGCACTCACCACTGTATTGTGACAGAGAAGGGAAGGCTCCGCCCAAAGGGAAGCGGCGGGGTCTGTTCGGGGTAGAGCAGGGCAACGGCAAACCATTTCAGGAGAGAGTGAGCATTGAGATGAAATCTGAATCTTCGGCCTGGGACGCTCTGAAGTTTCGCTGTATCGGACCGCCGCGAGGGGGACGGGTGGTGGCGGTGGCGGGTCATCCGACGGAGAAGAATGTCTTCTATTTCGGCGGGGTGGCGGGCGGTGTGTGGAAGACGGTCGACGGCGGACAGTACTGGGAGAACATCAGCGACGGGTATTTCGATGTCTCGTCGGTGGGCGCGCTGGCGGTGTCGGAGGCGGACCCGAACGTGATTTACGCGGGGACGGGCGAGTCGACGATTCGTTTGGACGTCAGCTGGGGAGACGGTGTCTACAAGTCGACCGACGGCGGCGAAACGTGGACAAACGTTGGCCTGCGCGACAGCCGTCATATCGGGCAGATCCGCATACATCCGCGGGACCCGGACGTTGTGTACGCGGCGGCGCTGGGGCATGCGTTCGGGCCGAACAGCGAGCGGGGGGTTTACCGCTCGACCGACGGCGGCGAGAACTGGGAGTGCGTGCTGCATGTCAGCGAGAAGGCGGGCGCGGTGGACCTGGCGCTGGACGTAACGAACCCGCGCATGATGTACGCTTCGATCTGGCAGGTGCACCGTCACTTTTGGGAGCTGGTGAGCGGCGGGCCGGACAGCGGACTATGGAAGTCAAGCGACGGCGGCGACAGCTGGACCGACATCAGCCGCAATCCCGGGCTGCCGCAGGAGGGTCTGCTGGGAAAGATCGGCGTCGCCGTCTCGCCGGCGCGGCCGAGCCGCGTGTGGGCGATTGTTGAAGTGGAGGGCGGCAAGTCGGGCGTCTACCGCTCGGATGATCGCGGCGCAAACTGGGAGTATCTGACGGATAACCAGGACCTGCTGAACCGACCCTGGTACTATCTGCACATATTTGCCGACCCGCAGGACGCGGAGACGGTCTATGTGAACAATCTGAAGATGTGGAAGAGCATCGACGGCGGCAGAGGGTGGAGCGAGATTACGACGCCGCACGGCGACAACCACGCGCTTTGGATCGACGCGGCAGACCCGGAGCGAATGATCAACGGCAACGACGGCGGCGCGTGCGTGAGTTTCAACGGCGGCGAGTCGTGGAGCACGATCTACAACCAGCTTACGGGCCAGTATTATCACCTCGACGTGGACAACCGGCAACCGTACCGGGTGTACGGGACGCAGCAGGACAATTCGAGCATTGCCGTGCCGAGCGCGACGGAGAAGGGGGCGATTCCCTGGGGCGATTGCTATCCTGCGGGCACGGGTGAGAGCGGGTACATTGCGGTAAAGCCGGACGACTCGAACATTTTGTACGTGGGCGCGGTCGGTTCTTCGCCGGGGGGCGGGGGCGCGCTGCAGCGATACGATCACCGTACGAAGCAGATTCGCCTGGTTACGGTGTGGCCGGAGCCGTTCAGCGGGTGGGGGCCGAAGGATATGAAGTACCGCTTCCCTTGGACGTTTCCGATCGTTTTCAGCCCGCACGACGTGGATGTGCTGTACACGTGCGGCAACCACGTTTTCCGCACAACGGACGGGGGCAGTTCATGGGATGTCATCAGCCCGGACCTGACGCGGGACGACGAGGGCAAACTGGAGGCTTCCGGCGGACCGATTACATTGGACACGAGCGGGGCTGAGCACTATTGCACGATATCCGCTTTCATCGAGTCGGCGCACGAGGCGGGCGTCTTCTGGGCGGGCAGCGACGACGGCCTGGTGCATATCAGTGAAGACGGGGGCGGGAGTTGGCAGGAGGTTACGCCGCCTGATTTGCCGGAATGGAGCTTGGTGACGGTAATCGAGCCGAGCGCGCACGATGCGTCGACGGTCTACCTGGCGGCCACGCGCTACAAGCTGGACGATTACAGACCCTTTCTGTTCAAGACGACGGACAGGGGCCAAAACTGGCAACGCCTCGACGGCCACTTTCCCCAGGGCGAAATCACGCGCATGTTGAGGGCGGATCCTGCCCGTGACGGACTGCTTTATGCCGGCACCGAGACGGGCGTATTCGTCTCCTTAGACGATGGGGATTCGTGGCAGCGGATGCCGGGAAACCTACCGGTGGCGCCGGTCTACGATATGATGATCAAGGATGGCGACCTGGTGGTGGCGACGCATGGTCGCGCCTTCTGGATACTTGATGACCTTACGCCCCTGCGGCAGGCAGAAGGGCTGGACGGGGCAAAGGACGGCAGTGCGCGTCTCTTCACACCGCGCAGAACATTGCGGCGCTGGCTTCCCTGGAGCGTGGAGGCGATGCGGGGCGATGGGCGCAACTATGCGCTGGCGTTCGGCCAGTTGATCACCTACCGCGACGAGAAGAATGAGAGCGGTCAGCAGGTGCGCCGGATGCTCGATTGCGGGGAGAACCCGCCGCAGGGCGCGCTGATCTTCTACACGCTGCCGCCGAAGGCGGAGGAGGTCTGCCTGACGATTCTGAATGCCGAGGGAGAGGAGATTCGTTCGTTCGGACCGCAACCGGCGGAAGCGGAGAGGGAGGAGGAGGACCCCTCTGCGCAGTACATTACGACCGATGCCGGCCTCAATCGCTTCGTTTGGAACCTGCGCTATGGGGATGCTGAGCAGTTGCCGGGCGACCCGTTCACAGAGGCGAGCGTGACCGGTGCGCTGGCAGGGCCGGGCGTCTACCAGGCACGCCTGACGGTGGACGGAGAGAGCCTGACGGAGTCGTTTGAAGTTTACGTTGACCCGCGGGTGGGGAGCAGCCAGGAGGACCTGGAGGCGCAGTTCGCGCTGTGGCAGGAGGTGAATGCCAAGCTGAGCGAGACGCACCGAGCGGTCAAGCGGCTGCGCGTGGCGCGAGAGCGCGTGAAGTCGACGGCAGAGGCGGTTCGCGATAGCGGGGCGGACGAGGGAACGAAGAGTGCGATCCAGGAGCGGGCGGAGCAGATCGCGGCGCAGCTGGGCGAGGTAGAGGATGAGCTGGTCCAGCCTGAGGCGAAGGTGGCGTTCGACCGGATACGGCTGCGGGTGAAGCTAAACGCCAAGCTGCACAATCTGATCAGTGTCATCGCCTCGGCGGACGAAAGGCCGCCGAAGCAGACCTATGACGTCTTTGAGCATCTTAGCGAACTGACCGATGAACAGCTGGACAAGCTGGACTCGATCCTGGATGAGAGCGTAGCCGACTTCAATGCGGCAGTGCAGGCGGCCAACGTGCCGGCCGTAGTTGTGTAGAGGCGGCTTGATGGGCATACCGTTCACCGCCCGCGGGGACAGGGCGCGGCCCCCGCTTCTGAAGATTACGCTGGCCGATTTCATCGTGCGCAGCGCGTATCAGATGGGCAAGACGCCGCTCCTGCCGCTGTTTGCCGCGTCGCTGGGCGCGTCGGATGCGCTGCTGGGGCTGATAGTCGCCGTCTCGACGCTGACGGGCATGGTGACGAAGCCGCTGTTCGGGCTGCTATCGGACCGAATGGGGCGGCGGCTGTGGCTGCTTATCGGCACAGCGTTGTTCGCGGGCGTGCCATTTCTCTACGGGTTGATCGATTCGCCGGGGCAGCTGGTCGTGATCCGGCTGTTGCACGGCACGGCGACGGCGATCTACGGGCCGGTTACAGTGGCTTACGTGGCGGAACGCGGCGGCGGTCGCAAGGCCGAGCGGTTGGGATGGTTCGGCATGGCGCGCAGCGGCGGCTACCTGGTCGGGCCGGCCGTGGCCGGCTGGCTGCTGTTGACGATGGACCCGGTCGCGGTCTTCACACTGATCGGTGGGCTGAGTATGGCCGCTTTCGTGCCGGTGCTGGCGCTGGGAGGCGAGGAGCCGGGAGCGGTCGAAGAGAAGGTGTTAATCGTCCCACGAGCGACCAGGGCGAAGACGGTTTTGGGAAGGATTCGTGCGTCTGTGGACGCCCAGGTTGGGTTGGCCGCTGCGCCCGCGATCTGGCTCTCGGGCGCGTTGGAGGCGTCCGTTTTCGTTGTCACCTATGTCGTCAAGGCGTTTCTGCCGGTGTACGCGTTGACGGCAGGATATTCAACGGTCGAGATTGGGCTGTTTTTCACGGCGCAAGAAGGGACGCTGGTTCTGCTGAAACCGTTGGGCGGCCGGCTGGGTGACAGGCTGGGCCACTTGCGTGCGGTGTCGCTGGGAATGGTCTGCCTGGGATTCTCGCTTCCGTTGCTGTTGACGGCCGCTGACACGTTTGGCCTGCTGGCGGTGGCGGCGGCGATGGGCGCGGCGCAGGCGCTGATATTCCCGGCGACAGTAGCATTGATAGCGGAACAGGCGCCGCCGGGCAGGGTCGGAGCCGGCATCGGGTTGGCGGGCTCGCTCAAAAACGGTGGTAAGGTGGCAGGACCGCTTCTGGGCGGGCTGCTGATCACGCTCACGGGCTATGGCGGACTGTTCTGGCTTCTGGCCGGCGCGCTTGTGGTCGGCGCGCTGGGTCTGTTCTTTCGCCTTCGCCCTGTCGACTTTCCCTTTTCGCCTACTGTTCAGAGGTCTGAGCCATAGCGGCCGGCCTAATCCATCCTGGCGCGACGGATTGGCGAGGAGATGATGAGCAGGAGTTCCACGGCGAGTGCGGCTGCGCCGACCAGGAGGGTAGCGCGCAGTCCGATTGTTTCGCCGAGCGCGCCGCCGATGAAGGCGCCGAGCGTTGCCACGCCGAAGAGGACAAAGCGCCGGGCAGCGGTGACGCGCCCGAGCAGCCGCACATCGGTTATCGTCTGGCGCAGGCTGAGCTGATTGACGAAGTAGAGTGTGCTGCCCAGTCCATTCAGGGCCAGTGCGGCGGCGGTTGCCAGGACCGCTTCTCCGGTTTGATCGGCGGCCGCCAGCAAGAGACTGCCGGCAATCCACAGAAGTTTTCCCCAGATCAGAGCACTGCCGATATTGAGACGTTCAGCCACCCGGCTTGAAATCATCGCGCCGGCCAGCGAACCGACCCCGCCGCATGCCAGGACGATACCGATGGTAGTCGGCGTCAACTCCAGTTGATCGACCAGGAAGAGCATCTGGACGGCTGCGGTGACAGAGCCGGCCAGCATGCCAAGACTTGAGGTAATGGTGAGCATTCTGAGCAGGGGCGTACGAAGGAGTTCTAAGATCCCCTCGGCGACCTCCTGCCGGACTGAATGAAAACCTGTGCCGGTTGCAGGGGAGCCCGCGCCCGGGTCCTTGCCGTCTGCGGGGGCGGCGGGTCCCGGCTCCCGTTCCGGCAGGCCCCGCAGGGCGAGGGCGGAAAGGACGTAGGAGATTGCGTCGATGAGGATGGCGCGGGCGGCGCCGACGAATTGCACGAGGCCACCGGCCGCGGCCGGGCCGATAATGGCAATGACAGCCTCGCTGGTGGAAAGCCTGCCGTTTGCTTCCACAAGTCTGCTCTTGTCGACCAGGGTTGGGAGGACGGAGATCGCGGCGATTTGAAAGAAGACGGTCAGCGATGCGACGGCAAAGGTGACGGCGTAAAGGTGGGGCAACGAAAGTTGACCCAGCCAAGCGGCGGCGGGAATGGAGGCGAGCATCAGGGCCCTTCCGACATCGGCCCAGACTAGAATGGGGCGACGGCGGACGCGGTCGACCCACACTCCCGCTACGAGGCCGAAGAGGAGGTTGGGCAGGGAACCGGCCGCGGTCAGCAGGCCCATCTGGGTGGGCGTGGCGTTCAGGAGTAGGACGGCGGTCAAACGCAGGGCCACGCCGGTAATGGCGGTGCCGGCGCCTGAGGTCACATGCGCGACCCAGAGTCGAGTAAATGCCCGGTTGTGCCAGAGCGACTGAGAGGAGTTCATGGGATTGCCGGTGGGGGTCGGCTTGCAAGGAATCCGAACTTGAAAGAACTGAACGTTGTGGTAGCGGCCTGAGTTGCCAGTTCCCGGCTTGCATATTATCATGCCAGGCGAGGAGGGATGAAGAGCCTTGTTCTTCAATCCCTCTTTCTGTTGTTTGCCGTCGTGAGCGGCGGCTCAATCCGACAGGCGGCTTGTACGCGGCTGCTGGGCAGTGCAAGTCCGATACGAGAGTGCGATGATCGGCGGAAGACAGGCCCAAAAGGTCCCACGGACTTATTTCAAGGGCGAGTTTCTGACGAACACGGTGTTTCTGGTGTCGTCGGGCCACTTTTTGCTGGAGGTCCTTCACCAGTATCTGCCGGTGTTCTTCCCGCTCTTCCGCGCCGAGTACGGGCTGAGTTACGAGCAGATTGGCATGGTGACGCTGGTGGGGACAACGACGATGTCGCTGGCGCAACCTGTCTTCGGCTACTTCATCGACCGTTGGGATGCGCGGCGGATCACGGCGTTCAGTGTCATCTGGCTCGGGCTGGTGATGGCGCTGGTCGGATTCAGCAACAGCTACTGGACGCTGATGGCGGCGGTGGCCTTGGCCGGCTTTGGGTCGGCGGCCTTTCATCCGGCGGGGGCTTCGGTTATCACCAAGGCTGCAGCAGGAAAAAAGACAGGGCGGGCGGTCTCGTTTTTTGCGGTGGGGGGGAACCTTGGGTCGGCGACCAGCCCATTGCTGCTGGCGGTCGGGTTGGGGCTGCTGGGGCTGAAGGGGACGATCGTGCTGCTTCCTGTAGTCATTGTGGCCGGCGTCTGGCTGGTCAGCGGGCTTGGGCGGGAGAGCACGGGCGACCGAGAGGCGCACCGGGCGCGGCAGTCGCGAGCGGGCCAGGGATTCGTGCTCGGTCTTGTTCTCATAACGGCTGTGGCGATGACGCGCTCCTGGTTCCAGCTGAGTCTGACGACGTATTTGCCGACGATGCTGGAGGGGCGGGGCTATTCGGTCGTCTATGGCGGGCAGATGCTGTTCGTGTTTTCCCTTTTCATCGGCGCGGGCAGCCTGATCGGAGGCATTTTGTCGGACCGGTTCGGCCGCTGGCAGATGCTGCTGGCCAGTTTCGCCCTGATGGGGCCGGCCTACTGGCTCTTTTTGCAGACGGACGGTTTTATCCAGGTCGGGTTTGCGGCGGCGATCGGTTTTGCGCTGGGCTGTACATACCCGACGACGGTGGTGATGGCGCAGGAGGTATGGCCGAGGGGTCTTGCGATGGCGTCGGGGCTGGTGATGGGTTTGGGCTGGTGGCCGGGCGGCCTGGGAGCGACTCTTACCGGCAGGCTTGCGGACCAGGTCTCGCTTGAGAGCGCGCTGGAAGCTCTCGCAGTTGCGCCGGTGTTGGGGGTGCTGTTGATGGCTGCGCTGGCGCTGGCGCTGCGAGCCCGAGGCCGGGCGCCGGTTGAGGAGAGGGACGCGAAACTGGCTTGACAGGAGATGTTGGATGACTTCACCGCTCCCAGTAATTCTAGACGTGGACACCGGCGGCGATGACGCGCTGGCGCTGTTGCTGGCCATGGCGTCGCCGTCGCTGGAGGTGCGCGGTATCAGTTGCGTGGCGGGCAACTGCGGCCTGGAACAGGTGGTAACGAACACTCTCAGGCTGCTGGACGGGATCGACGCGCCGTTCGTGCCGGTTGCGGTGGGCATGGAGAGGCCGATCGTGGATTCCGGACTGCCACCCCCGGCGCTGCACGGAAGTGATGGGATGGGGGACCTCGGGCTGCCGGACCCGCAGCGGAAGGCGCTCGAAGCGCATGCGGTCGAGTTTCTGCGGGACGCGCTGACCGAGGCCGCGGAGCCACTGACGCTGATCTGCCTGGCCCCGCTGACGAATATCGCCATGCTGTTGCGGACCTACCCCCGGGTTGGCGAGAAAATCGCGCGGCTGTACGTGATGGGCGGGACCTATGCTGCGCCGGGTAACGCGACGCCGGCAGCCGAGTTCAACGTTCGCTGCGACCCGGAGGCTGCGGCGATCGTTTTGGGGAGCGGGCTGCCGGTGACACTCTATCCGCTGGACCCGTTCATGCAGGTGCGGATCACGCGTGGGGAGGCGGAGGCGATGACGCGGGCGACGGGCGGGGGGGCGCGCATTGCCGGCGGTATCGCGCTGCACTATTGCCGTTATTTCGGGGCTGACTTTTCGCTGATCGGCGATGCCGGGACGGTTGCGGCGGTCATCGATCCGGAGGGGGCTGCGACGGTCCGCAGCCCGGTACGAGTAGAGCTGACGGGCGGCGCGACGAGAGGCGCGACAGTCTTCGACCGGCGGCAATGGTCGGCGGAGGAAGCCAGAGATGGGTGGTCGGAGATTGAGGTTATCACCGGGGTAGACGCGCCGCGCTACCGGCGGCTGATGGCGTCGGCGCTCGGTGTGGAAGCGATGCTGGCCGACTAGAGCGGATCCCTCTCATAACCGAGAGCTTCGGTCTTAACCTCTCAGAGCAATCGACGGAGGCATCAGAAGGGACTCGAAGTCGGTCCCGGAATCCGCCTCTTCTCAAGATGGGCGGAACGCAGGCCTCGCCTAGCAGAGAATTCCCTATTCTGAAAACTGAAAATTAGGCCAGTAGCGCCTCGGCATTGGCGCAGAAAATCTTGCGGCGGACGTCGGCCGGCAGTTCGAGGGTGTTGAGGAGGGACTGCATGCGGTCGTCGAAGAAGTCGCGCCCGAAGAGGAGGCGGTCCTGGAATTCGAGGATGAAGGGCGTGGCTGAGGCCCGGCTTTCGGGAGGAAGGGTATCGCGGTTGAGCCGGCTGAAGTCCCTGGTCAGCGCATTGTAGGCGGAACCGGCTGAGAGGTCGGCGTAGAGGTTCGGATAGGAACGAAAGAGGTCGAAGAGCCTGCCGCCCGGCAGCACCGACCCCTTGGGATAACCGACTTTATCGAACTGGTCGTCGCCGGAGATGTGGGCCCAGAAGCCGGGCGCGTGACCGATGAACACGGTATCGGGGCAGGCCTGCAACGCGCGCTCGAAGGCATCGATGCTGCCGCCGTACCACCAGTCGGTGCGGGGGTAGCGGCGGCCGGTGGGGATGGGGTAGTCGATGTGGACGGTTACGGGCAGGCGGTTTTGGCCGCAGAAGCGGAAGAGCCGGAGGGCATCGGGGTTGTCGTAGAGCATGCGCAGCTTGATTTCGCCGCAGACCTGGACGCCGTGAATCTCGATTGCGGCCTGGAGCTGGTCGATGGCTTCGGGGCGGCGGGGGTCGGGGGCGTAGCCGAGAATGAAGCGATCGGGCGCGGCCTGTTTGTAGCGCAGGCAGGCGGCGAATGGGACGGGGTAGGCACGGCCGTCGCCGAAGTGCATCACGGGGAAGTAGCCCGCAGGGTCGTACTCATCCGGCGGGCATTCCCAGGTGAGCAGCCAGGTCCTGTCGATGCCGTGGCGGTCCATGTTGGCCAGAAACCTGGAGAGGTCGTGGCCGTGCCAGTCGGGGTGGTTGTGGGCGTCGATGACAGTCATTGGAGATCTACTGAAAGGCGGCCATCAGCGCGGCGCCGGCCACTGCGATGACACAGAGGAATAAGAGGGCAAGAGCGATGACGGGGAGCAGAACCGCAACGATGGCTTTGCCTTGGGAAAGCCCGTACTCGACCTTGGTGGCATGGTAGGCAAGCACAAACTGGTAGACCACCAGTATAACGCCCAGGCAACTGCCCAAAAGCGGCACCAAGGCGAGAAGCGAGTTGACTATTGTCAGAGGCGCGCCAAAAGAGGCCAGAAGATAGGCGTATCTACCGTACTGCCCACGTCCACCGAGAATGGTGGCGATCAGATGATAAACTCCCACCCAGATGAGGAATCCGATCGGAACTGCGATGATGTACGCCAGGCTGGCAAAGGGGCCCCCGGATTCTCCGGCTTCCGCCATCGCCCCGAACGTTTCTTGGAGTTCTGCCGGCAACACACTCGTGACCTGACCCAGCCCGCTTACTGCCGACGCGAACATCAGTGTTTGCAGGAGCCCTAGCAAAGCCGCGACAATAGAGGCCAGTACCATCCACACGAGTGCGGTTCTCAGCGTGGCGGAGGCACTTTCGCGTTCGGCGACAAAGACCTCCTCGCCCGGGCTGGTAAGTACCTTCATCCAGATTTGGAAAATCCCCTTGAAGTCCATTGCTCATTCCTTTCCATTTGCTGTGGGACAGTAGATGTCCTCGCGGCTCGACATAGGTTGCGCGCGCGGCGCCACTAGCGGGTTTGCGATGCGCCCTTTCCACTGGAATTTCGGGGTCTTGCTATTCTACGTGCTGCCGGGGAAGTTCACAAACCGGATTGCGTTCCGGTCGGGTGGCATTAATGCCAGGATGTGACGGAATGGACTGGAAGTTGCAGATGGGGTTGTGCTGGGGGATGATCATAAGTTGACAGCAGACGAGTGAAGACGGCATCAAGGAGGAAAAATGGGTGTAATCGTTGAGGAGTCGGGGCGGAGGTCGGTGCAGGTCGAGGTCGAGGTGCCGGGCACGGTTGGGGAGGCTTGGCGGGCGATCGCGACTCCGGAGGGGATTTCGTCGTGGTTCGTGCCGGCGGAGTTCGAGGAGGGTGAGGATGGTCAGCCCAAGCGGCTTCAGTTCAATTTCGGGCCGGGGATGACGTCGGAGGCGGCGGTGACGGCGTGGGACCCGCCGCGCAGCTTCCTTTCCGTGAGCAGCGACTTTGTGGAAGAGGGCGCGCGGGTGACGACCGAGTGGCGGGTGGAGGAGGCGGCCGGCGGCGGATGCGTTGTGCGGGTGGAGCACAGTCTGTACATAGACAGCGATGAGCGGGACGCCCACCTGCTGGGCGCTGAGGCCGGCTGGCCTTCTTTCTTCCGCATCCTGCAGATTTACATGACTGATTTCCACGGGCAGCCGTGCGCGCTGCTGGAGATGTCGGGGACGGCCGCGGGCGACGCGCCGGCGTGGGAGCGGCTGGAGAAGGGGCTTGGGTTCAGCGGCGGCGAGGAGGGCGAATTCCGGGCGGCGCCGGCGGGCTCGCCTCGGTTCGCGGGAACGCTTGATCACACGCACGACGGCACGGAGGCCATCGTGCGGTTGAAGGAGCCTACGTCAGGCGTGGCGCACCTGTTCGTGATGCCGGCGGAAGGCATTCAGATCATTTCGGTGCGGTTCTATCTGTACGGGGAGAATGCCGCGGAGGTGGTCGCGCGCGAGCTGCCTGAATGGCAGGCGTGGATGCAGGCGCAGTTCCCCGCCGAGGCGGGATGAACCCTGGCTCACGTGCCGGACAGGAGCGTGTCTTCGGGTATTTCCCATAGAAGCGGAGAGGTGATCTCCAGGCTGTTGCCGGAGGGGTCGCGGAAGTAGATAGAGCGGCTCTTGCCGAAATGGATCTCCTTTTCGATTTCGACGCCGTTTTCGGAAAGGTGTTTCTTCCAGCGGTCAAGTTCACGTTCGGGCACGGCGAAGGCGAGGTGTCCTGCCCCGCGGGCGCCGTGGGCGGGCGCGTCCGAGGGGCCGGAGGAGGAGACAGAGGTCGCCTCGGCGTTGAAGAGAAGGACCATCCTGTTTCCGCAGCGCAGGAAGAGGTGGCGACCCTCCACTTTCGAGTAGAAAGGGAGACCGAGGATTTCGGTGTAGAAGCTCTGCGCGGCGGCGAGATCGGTCACGTAAAGCGCGGACTCGAGAACGTCGGTGACGCGCATGGATGGGTTCATGGCGCGCTTCCCCGGTCTTGCGAAAGGGCCTGTAGTTTCGATTGCAGGAAGCGGACGCAGCCGGGCACCTGGTCGGGTGTAAGGCTGTGAAGGACGAGGGGGCCGGTGTAGCCGCTGCGGTGCAAGAGATGGAGGTAGTGGTCGTAGTCGAGCAGGCCGGTTCCGGCGGCTTCATGTCCGGCTTCGCCGTCGCGGCTGAGGTCTTTGGCGTGCGCGAGGGCGATGCGCTCTCCGAGCAGGTCGAAGGCTTCGTCTAGGATTTCGTGCTGGCGGTGGATCGTCCCCTTGGGGAAGACGTTGGCGCCGTCCATGACGATGGTCAGCCTGTCCGACTGCATGGTGTCGAGGAGTTCGCGGGCCTTGTGGGGCGAGCTGACCACGTTTGACACTTCCGGCTCGACGCCGAGGCGCACGTTGTGGTCTGAAGCGATCGTGAGCGCCTGTTCGACGGCGGCCAGCAGGTCGGACCAGGCTTCGGGCGAACTGTTCAGCGGGTGAGCGGCCCACATGTTGTGCGGGTCGCGGGTGCCGGTGCAGAGTGTGAGCAGGTCTGTGCCGAGGTCTTGGGCGCGGGCGGCGAGCAGCTGCAGGTGGCGCATGCCCTGTTCGCGGGCGGCGTGGTCGGGGTGGACCATGTTGTAGGTGGCGGATAGCGAAACGGCTCGGATGTTGCGGGCGTCCATCTGCTGTCGCGCGTGCGAGAATGCGGCTTCATCCAACCCTTGCGGGTTATCGGTGGGCGCCATGCAGCTGACGCTGAATTGTATGGCGCGGATGCCGTGCGCGGCGACTGCGTCCAAGACGCCCGCGAGCGCAGGGGATTCAAAGGTCCGGGCGAAGATTCCGATCTCCATTCAGACTCCTCCTGAGACAGAATTGAGCGCGACCCAATCGCCGTCGGTCGCGGCGGAGCGGGCGATGGCGGCCATGGCGCGCAGGGAGGCAAGGCCGTCGTGGACGCCGGCGCCCCACTGCTCCTTGCCATGCAAAATGGTGTCGGCCCAGCCTTCAAGCTGGCGGCGGTAGCCGTGACCGTCCTGCCCGAGCGGGCGGGTGTAGAGGTCATCGGCGGTGGAAAAGCACTCGACAAAGCCGGACTTGTGGTACCAGGAGATGGGCAGGCGTCCGTTGACGCTGCCGTTTTCACCCTGGATGCGGAAACCCTCTTCGAAGTCGCCCGCCACCGTAACGGTCAACTCAAGGTGTCCGAGGCTGCCGTCGGCGTAGGCCAGGTCGACAAACCAGCAGCGCCGGTCGAAGCGCTCGAGCAGGCGGGCGCGCAGCCGCGTAATCTCGCTCTGCGCGAGGAAGCGGGCGGTGTCGGTCAGGTGGCTGCCGTGGGCGAGCATGAGATAGCTGCGGCGGTCGCTCTTGGGGTCGCCGGAAGGCCGGAGGACCTGTGCGCTGGTTTCGACGAGCGGCTGGAGTGCGTCTGTCATTGTGTAACGGTGGACCGAGTCGTAGTACCAGAATTGGGCCGAGATCAGCCCGCCGATCTGCTCGCGGATGAAGCGGCGGGCGTGGATGACGCCGGGGTCGAAGCGGCGGTTGTGGCCCACCTGCAGGGTGAGGCCGGAGGAGGTCACGGCGTGGCGAAGCGCTTCACACTCCTCGACGGTAACGCCCATCGGCTTTTCAACCAGTACGTGTTTGCCGGCTTCGAGGGCCTTAAGCGCCAATTGGGCGTGAAACTGATCGGCCACACCGACGATAACGGCTTCGACGCGTGGGTCGGCGAGCATGTCGGCGTAGTGGAGGAAGCTGCGTTGGGGGCGGTGCATGGCGGCGACGCGCGCCAGCAGGTCGGGCGCGGCCTCACAGAGCGCGTAGAGCTGGGTGTTGCGTCCCTTGCGGCAGGCCTCGAGATGGGCGATTTGCGCGATCGGACCGGCGCCGAGCACGCCGATGCGGAGAAGGCGGGACTCCTTTTGGATAGGCACGGTTTTCTCCTGCTGGGACTCGTGAGTCAGTCGACCAGGGCCTGGTAGGCGGCCACACGGAATTCGCGGGTGACTGGATAGTGGCCGGAAGGGTAACTACTAAGCCATTTCTCTTGGATGTAGTAGAGTAAATGGTATGAGTGATTGCAAAAGACTAAGTCGTGAGCAAATAGAGCAGCTATATCAAGAGAGCCTTGCGTTGATCGAGGCGTTGCGTCAGCAGGTGGCTGGGCAACAGGCATTGATCCAGGGACTGCAGGAACAGATAGCTGCCCAGCAGGCGTTGATTCAGAAGTTGCAGGATCAACTGACGAAAGACAGTCACAATAGCGGCAAGCCGCCGAGCAGCGATGGGCTGAAGAAAGGCAGACGCAAGAGTTTGCGCAAGTCTGGCCAGCGGCCGCGTGGTGGGCAACGCGGGCACAAAGGGCGCACCTTGATGCAGGTGGCGGAGCCGGAGCATGTCGTCGTGCATGGGCTGACGGGTTGCCCGCACTGCCAGACAGAGCTGACCGACGTAGCGGTTCAAGGGCATATGAAACGGCAGGTATTCGATATCCCACCGGCCAGCATCGAAGTGACAGAGCATCAGGCGGAGGTGAAGCAGTGTCCTGGCTGTGGTACGTGCGTGAAGGGCGCGTTTCCCGCCCACGTGACCCAACCCACCCAGTATGGTTCCCGTCTGAAAGCACTCGCTTGCTACCTGTACAGTCAACAGTTCATCCCCTTGGCGCGCATCAGAGAGTTGCTGACTGCGCTCTACGGTCATGCGCCTTCGGAGCCGGTCGTTCTCGCCGCCGCCCACCAACTTGCCAGCCGCACGCAAGCAAGCCTGGAACAGATTCGCCAACAACTGGTCGCTGCTCCTGTCGTCCATTTCGACGAGAGTGGCTTGCGTGTCGATGGTTGCTTGCAATGGTTGCACGTGGCCAGCACAGAGAAGCTGACCCACTACCACGTTCACGATAAACGGGGGCATGTCGCTATGCGAGTCGGAGGCATCCTGCCCCACTTCAAGGGCGTTGCTCTGCATGACCACTGGCGCTCCTACCTCAAGTTTACCGACTGTCAGCATAGTTTCTGCAATGTCCATCATCTGCGCGAACTGCGCTTTGTGGCCGAGCAATACGAGCAAGCTTGGGCGGCGCAGATGGAACGTTTGTTGTTGGACATCAAAGCCGAAGTCGCATCGACTTCAGCACTGCATACTGCCTTGCCACCAGACCGCTTGGCCGACTACGCGACACAGTACGATGCGCTCATTGCCCAAGGCTTTGCCGACAACCCCTGCGCAGCAAAGACCAAACCCAGACCGGTCGGCCGACCCAAACAGTCGCCGCCCAAAAACCTGCTCGACCGCTTACACAAACATAAGGCCGGCGTCTTAGCCTTCATGTATGACTTCCGCATCCCCTTCGACAACAACCTCGCCGAACGCGACGTGCGCATGATTAAGGTCCAACAGAAAGTCTCCGGCTGCTTCCGCACGCCAGACGGTGCTCATCTCTTCTGTGCAATACGTTCCTATATCTCTACAGCTCGTAAACATGGCCTCAACGCCATTGATGCCATCTACAACGCCTTTCTTGACCAACCCTTTATCCCTCACACCTCTCAGGCTTAGTAGTTACCCGGAAGGCATGAATTGGGTCATGAAGATGCCCAGCATCTCCTCTTCGGGATCGATCCAGAATTGGGTTGTGGCCGCACCGCCCCAGCCAAATATGCCAGCGCTTCCTGGGGCACCGGAAGCGGGCAAGTCGGCCAGAACGCTGACACCCAGGCCGAAGCCGTACCCGGCGTTGGGGTTGCCATTCAAGACGATTGGGACCAGTTCCGGGGGCAGGTGGTTGGCGCGCATCACTTCGAGCGTCTTTCGACCGAGCAGGCGGGCCCCGTCGAGCGCGCCGCCGTGGAGTAGCATCTGAGCAAAGCGCAGGTAATCGCCAACAGTTGAGACAAGGCCGCCGCCACCGGAGAGAAAGATAGGGGGCTCGGCGAAGCGGCTGGCACGCGGCGACTCGTGCAGCTCGATTTTCGACTTGTCGTTGTGGTTGACGTCATCCACCGACGCGTTCCTGGTCCTGGAATTGCGTCCAAGATCGCGGCCGAGGCTGAAGCCGCCGAGAGGGCAGTAGCAGGCGGAGAAGCGTTCGAGCGACTCGGCTGGCACTTGGAAAGCAGTGTCGTGCATGGCCAGCGGATTGAAGATCTCCTGGCGGAAAAAGTCGTCGAGCGGTTTCCCGGAGAGCGCCTCGACCAGTCGTCCCAGTACGTCGGTCGCCAGGCTGTAGTGCCAGCGGGCGCCAGGGTGGTAGAGCAGAGGCAGCGCGGCGAGCTTCTGCACCACGGTTTCCAGGGGGAGCTTGTTGCGGTCGCCGACCTGCTTACGGTACATCTTATCGACCGGAGAGTCCCGGTCCCAGCCGTAGCTCAGGCCTGCTGTGTGCATGAAGAGATCTTTGACAGTGATGGGCCGCTCCGGCGTCTCAAGGTTATCGAGGTCACCGGTGAAGACCTGTACATCCTTGAACTCGGGCAAGTATGTTGCGACCGGATCATCGAGGAGAAAGTGGCCATCCTCGAAGAGCATGAGTGCGGCGACGGCGGTGATCGGCTTGGTCATCGAGTAGACGCGGAAGATCGTATCCTCGGTCATGGGCCGTCCGGCCTCCGTGTCGCGCTGGCCGAATGCGCGGGCGTATGCAACCTCGCCTTTGCGGTAGATGAGGCCGAGGGCGCCGGAGAGCAGGCCGTCCTGCACGTACCGATCGAGGAGGCTGTCAACGCGGGCGAGGCGCTGGGTTGAGAATCCGATTCGCTCGGGTTGCGGGCTCGACATTGAGGGTCCTTTGGTTGAAGCGTTGGTCATCTTCGTCAGGCCTGGATGACGGTCATTGGGCGAGCTGCTGTTCTGTACCGGTGAGCGAGTGCTCGCGGCGGTCAGGGGGATGGAGGCTCGCTGCGAAATTGATCCTGTTTGCCTGAGGTGATCGGGCATGGGTAGGCGCCATTTTTGGCGGACTTGGTCTGCTCGGGCGTCGTTGCCATCTCAGTCTACGAGTGCCTGGTAGGCCGCGAGGCGGAACTCGCGGGCAACGGGATAGTAGTCGAAGGGCACGAATTGGGCCATCAGCAGGCCGATCATCTCCTCGGCGGGATCGATCCAGAACTGGGTTGTGGCGAGGCCGGCCCAACCGTAGGTCCCGGCGCTTTCTGGCCCGCTGGAGGCGGGCGGGTCTGTCAACACCCTGACGCCCAGGCCGAAGCCGTAGCCGCTGTCGGGCGTTGGGCCGACCTGGATTGGTATGAGGTCGACTGGCAAATGGTTGGCGCGCATCATATCGACCGTTTTGCGGCCGAGCAGCCGATTGCCGTCGAGCGCACCGCCGTTGAGCAGCATCTGGGCAAAGCGCAGGTAGTCGCCCGCGGTGGAAACGAGGCCGCCTCCGCCGGAAAGGAAGAGTGGCGGCCGCGTATAACGGCTGCCAGCGGGAGCGTCCTCCAGGTCAAATCTGGGCTCGCCGAGGTTGGCAGGATCATAGGGTTCGCCGAATTCGGGTCTCGGACTGGGGGGCGCGCCGGGTCCCATTTTGCCGCCGGGAGGCCAGTAGCAGGCGGCAAAGCGGTCGAGCGATTCGGGCGGCAGATGGAAGGCGGTGTCGTTCATGCCCAGGGGCGCGAAGATTTCCTGACGGAAGAAGCGATCCAGCGATTGGCCCGAGAGCAGTTCAACCAGACGGCCGAGGACGTCGGTCGCGTAGCTGTAAAGCCAGCGGGATCCCGGGTGGTAGAGAAGCGGTAGTGAGGCAATTCTCCGGACAAATGTCTCCAGAGTCAGTTGCTCGGTATCTCCAATTGTCTGTCGGTACTGCTCTTCGACAGGGTGTTCCATGTCCCAGCCGTAAGTCAGTCCCGCGGTGTGCATAAAGAGGTCCTTGACATTGATGGGCCGGTCGGGGACCTCAAGGTCTTCCATGTCGCCGGTGTAGACGCGAACGTCCTCAAATTCAGGTATGTATGTTGCAACGGGGTCGTCGAGGAGGAAACGCCCGTCCTCGTAGAGCATGAGCGCGGCCACTGCGGTAATCGGTTTGGTCATCGAGTAGATGCGGAAAAACGTGTCTTCGGTCATGGGCCGGCTTGTCTCAAGTTCGCTCATTCCGACGGCATTGGCGTAAGCGACTTCGCCTTTGCGGTAGATGAGACCGAGGATGCCGGCGAGGAGACCGCTTTGGACGTACCGCTCGAAGAGCCTGTCGACGCGGGACAGGCGTTCGCTAGAGAATCCGACTCGTTCTGGTTGAATTGGTTGCACGGCGTGTCAAGTACCTTTCGTTTTGGTTCGGTTCGCGTGGCCCGAGACTACGGACAGGTTCAAGAGACTGAATCCCAGTGGCTGCTCAGGAGACCAGGGCTTGATATGCGGCAAGGCGGAACTCGCGGCTGATGAGGTAGTGGTCGATTGGCAGGTATTGGGCCATGAGCAAGCCAATCATCTCCTCCACCGGATCGATCCAGAAATCGGTCAAGGCGGCGCCGCTCCATCCGTACAGTCCAGGACTCCCCGGCGCGTTGGAGGCGGGGAGGTCGACCATTACTCTGACTCCGAGTCCAAAACCGCAGCCGGAGTCGGCGCCGCCGCCAACTTCTATTGGTATGAGTTCAGAGGGCAGGTGGTTGGTGCGCATCATTTCAACCGTCTTGCGACCGAGTAGGCGGTTTCCGTCGAGGATGCCGCCGTTGAGCAGCATCTGGGCAAAGCGAAGGTAGTCGCCTACAGTGGATACAAGGCCGCCTCCACCGGAGAGGAATAGCGGCGGCTTGGCATAAGGGCTGGAACCAGGGGCGTCTTCCAGTTCGAATTTCGGCCGTCTGGTACTCTCTGGACTGCTGGGCGGGTCGAACTCCGGTCTTGGGATGGGAGGGAACTCGTCTCCGAAGGCGAAGCCTCCGACCGGGCCGTAGCAGGCGGAAAACCGGTCCAGTGACGCAAGGGGCACGCTGAAGGCGGTGTCGGACATGCCGAGCGGCTTGAGAATCTCTTGGAAAAAGAATTGATCGAGGGACTGGCCTGAAAGCAGCTCTACCAGACGGCCCAGCAGATCGGTTGCGTACCCATAGTGCCAGCATTCACCTGGATGGAAAAGCAGAGGCAGTGTAGCAAGTCTCTGGGCCAGATTCTCCAGTGAGAGGGTGCCGTATTCGCCCAGAGCCTGTCGATACAGACCCTCGACCGGTTCTCCAAGTCCCCAACCGTAGCTGAGGCCGGCGGTGTGCATGAAGAGGTCCTTGACGGTGATGGGCCGCCTGGGCGTCTCCAAGTTTTCCAGGTCGCCTGTGTAGACCCGCATATCTTCGAACTGGGGCATGTGGATGGAAAGCGGGTCATCAAGGAGGAAATGGCCGTCCTCATAGAGCATGAGGGCCGCAACCGAGGTGATCGGCTTGGTCATGGAGTAGATGCGGAAGATGGTATCCTCGGTCATGGGGCGGCCGGTCTCGATTTCCCGTTGACCGATGGCATTGTAGTAAGCGACTTCACCCTTGCGGTAGATCAAGGCGAGGGCACCGGCCAGATAGCCTCCATGCACGTACCGTTCGAGCAGCCTGTCGACGCGGGAGAGGCGTTGCGGCGAAAGTCCGGCTCGTTGCGGCTGAGAAGATATCATCGGAGTTCCTTGTGCGAATGGCAGGGCGGACGATAGCGGCTAATCTGCGGCCGCGGCCGCGGGAGACAGTTCAGGTCGTTCAGGGATAGGCAGATGGACGAGGGCTGCGAATACACCAAGGGCGATGCTGGCGATCCAGACTGGCAGGTAGGTGCCCGAGGCGTCGTAGATGCGGCCGCCCAGCCAGACGCCGATAAAGGCGCCGATCTGATGGCTGAAGAAGACGATGCCGTAGAGCGTTGACAGGTAGCGGGTGCCGAAGAAGAGGGCTACTGTTCCACTGGTAAGGGGGACGGTCGCCAGCCAGAGAAAGCCGATCGCGCCGCCGAAAATGAGCGCTGAGAGACGGGTGACGGGCGCGAGCAGAAAGAGCAGGATGACAACGGCGCGGCCGAAGTAGATGAGGCTGAGCATGTATTTGCGCGGGAAGCGGTCGCCGAGCCAGCCGAAGGTCATTGAACCGAGAATGTTGAAGGCGCCGATGAGCGCCAGCGCGCCGGCGGCGACGAATTCCGGCTGCCCGTAGTCGCCCAGGAAGGCGGGCAGATGGGCGCTGATGAAGGCGACGTGGAAGCCGCAGACGAAGAAGCCAGCTGTCAGTAGCAGGTAGCCGCGATTGCGGACGGCTCGATTGAACACTCCCAGGAAGGGCTCGTCAACGTGCGGTTGCTGCTCGCCATGCAACTGTGTGCCTGGGCGGCGGGGGAGGCCAAAAGCCATGATCGCGACGATGCCTGAAACTGCAGCCAGGGCATAGAGTGCGCCCTGCCAGCCGAAGTTGGCGAGCAGCAGATGGGCCAAGGGCGGCAGCACGAACATGCCTGCCGAGCCGGTGGCGGTGATGAGGCCGAAGACGCGACTGCGCTGTTCCTCTGTGACCAACTGGGCGACCGCGCCGAGCACAATGACGAAGTTGGTTGCGCTCAGGGCGACGCCGACGAGCAGTCCTAAGGAGAGGACGAGGCCCAGGGTTGATGTAACCATCGTCAACAGGATGAGGCCCACGGCGTATAGGAAAGAGCCTGCGATCAAGACGCGGCGGGGCCCGAAACGGTCAGAAAGGAGACCGATCAGGGGAAGTCCGAAGACGAGATTGTTGACGGCGAAGGCGATGCTGAGGTTTTCGCGACCGGTCCCCAGTGACTCGGTGATGGGTGCAAGGAAAAGGCCGAAGCTGGAGCGGATGCCTAAACTTATCATCACCGCCAGTGAGGCGGAGAGTACGGCGACAACGACGATTTTGCGATTGCTACTCACCCGATATTCTCCGTGAACCGTGGGACAAGCGGGCGGATGCCATGCGGGAAGTGCGCGGCGGCCTGCACGTCGCCTGCGACGGCAGTCATGATGGGCGCCGCGCGACTGCGATGTAGACGACTGCGGCCGTGATTGCGAAGCCGAACCATTGGAGCGCGTAGCTGAGATGGTTGCCCTCGCTGAAAGTGATGTCCGATTGAATGCGCCTGGGCAGCGACGACGGGTCGTAACTTTCCGGAAGCAGCTGCAGGACGACCGGCAACAGATCATAGGGAAGGGTTCGACCGATGGCTTCAATGTCCAGGCGGTACCAGCCGGTGACCGCGTCTTGCGGGACGGCAGAGACGGCACCGTCGGGACGGAGGATGGTCGGTTTCAGGATGCCCGATTGGAGGCCGGCTGACCGTTCGTCCAGGGTGCGCCATGTGCTCGGATCGGCCTCGTCAAGAGGAATCCAGCCGCGATTAACGAGTACGGCCTTGCCCGACCCGGCGATAAGGAGCGGTGTAATCAGATGGTGGCCGGGCTGGCCGTCCAGATTCTGATTGCGGACCGCAACCTGGCGGGCGTAGTCAAATTCTCCAATGGCTACGGCCTGGCGATCGCGCATTTCGGGAGGCGGGAAGGGCAGGGGAGCGCCGGTCAGGTCGATTGGTGCGGCGGCGAGCGCGGCGCGGCGCTGTAGGTTGAACGCGCGGCGCTGCTCGAGCCTGTCCAGCTGCCAGAAACCGAGTGCGACCATTGCACCCATCGCCAGCAGGACGAGGAGGGTCTTCCACCACCAGCGTCTGCTGAACAGGAGGCCTAAAGTCGCGCCTACGACTCCAAGGTTCGTCCTCGTACGCGTCCTGTGCGCCCCGACGGTCATGACTGGCCGCCCTCCAGGACGGGGTCGCGTTCTTTGCTGTCCCGTTCCTCGGCCGGCGCGGCGGCCGGCTGGGTCTTCCAATAGAGCAGGGCTGCGCCCAGGAAGAGCAGAATAGAAAGCAGCCCGCCAAATAGCGCCCGCCAGGGGAAGGCTTTGGGCAGGATCTCGTCTTCGTAGGCGACGGTTTGGACGTTTTCGCAGTCTGAGGCTTGTGAGCTGCTACCGCCATCACCGCCTTCGGTAGGGGCGCAGGCCGCCGGGGCGATGCGTACTTGCACCGACCACGCACCCCCCTCGTCGGGCGCAAAGGAGGCCTCGTAGAAGAGTTTGTTGAGCGCGTCGTCGTGCGTGGCCCTGGCGCTGAGCGTTTCGCCGGTCTCTACGTGGGTGATTTCGACAGTCACAAAGGCATCCAGGATGGGAGCGCCGGCCAGGCCGGTTGCGTCGCCTTCGATATTTTCGGTCAGGGCGACTGTTACGTGATACTCGCCGACTGTCGGCGGCTCGGGGTCGGACCAGACGAATACGCGGTAGGGTCCTGCGAGAACGTTATTCAGGTGTTGGATGCCAACGCCGGCGTGGGCCAGCAACTGGCTGGGAGACAACGCTGCGAACAGCAGGACGAGCATGGTGACACTCAGCTGAAGGACTCGGTTATCTTTAGGCATCTCTTTTTTCCGCAGATACAGGCGTCGTGCCTGCATTTCCGTGTCCCGTCGGGTTAACGGAAGCTGCGATTGCGCTGCGGCCGACCGCTAACTGCAGGGCACCGCGTTTGGAGCGCCTGCATCGGGAGGCCGCGCCATGCCCATCACCGGCGGGTGAGGCCGCCTGGCGTGCGTCTGCCGTTCGGCGTTGGTCAGGAGGCGCGCCAGCAGAACGAGCGCAGCGATCACGTACATCATGCTGCCGGGAATCCACATAATCAGACCGCCCCAGACCTGGTCGTCCATAACACTGAGGCCGAAGAGACGCGGGACGGTCTCGTAATACGGATAGATGGGTGTTTCGGCGAAGGAAAGGGCCACGCCGAGCAGCATGTTGGGCGGAATCATGGCAAGGACGTAGCCTACCCGCATCCACTGGGCAGGCTTGGGATGAATGCGCGGCGCGGCGCCGGTGACGTGCCACCAGAAAAGAAAGGCCGCGCCGATAAAGGTGAGATGTTCCAGCCGGTGCACCGATTCGAGACGGAGCGCGAGGCTGTAGGCATTGCCGTCGTGCCAGGCAAAAAAGGTCAGAACGTAGAGGACCCAGGCGGTTCCTGGTCCGGATATCTTGCGCGCTACGCGGCTGGCGGGGCTGTCGGCGGTAAGCCAGCGCAGAAGGCGGCGGCAGGCACTGGCTGTGACATGGCGCTGCCGGTCGGGAAGAGCCCAGAGAAAGGTCGGGAACGGGTTCGCCAGCAGAAGGAGCGGGGCGGCGACCATCATCAGCAGCAGGTGCTGCACCATGTGGACCGAGAACAGCTGCCCGCTGAGAACATCGAGCGGCGACAGGAGTGCCAGCGCCAGGACGAAGATGCCGCCGGAGTAGGACGCGAGGCGCCACCAGTTGGCAAATCGCCCGTCGCTGCGCTGACGCAGTCTGAGCCAGCCGACTAAATGAATCGTGGCCAGCAAGAGCAGCGGTAGCAGGATTCCGGGGCGGGGATCCCAGGAAAGCAGTAGCGCTCTTGTTAGCGGGTTCATACAGCGCTCATGAGGGGAGGCGGCAGCGCGAATTGCTGCTCAGCGGAGCGCTGCATCGCGCTATGCGAAGATCGCCCCGGCATATCCCCTATCAATGACCCGAGACGTAAGGTATGCCTATCAGATAGATGGCCGGATAGAAGAATATCCAAACGAGATCGACATAGTGCCAATAGATGGCGCAGGCCTCCACGCCCCAGTGGCGTTCGCCGGAGAAATGGCCTTTGCGCCCGAGCCACCAGACGTTGAGGATCAATACGACGCCGGAGAGGACGTGCAAGGCGTGCATGCCGGTCATCCCGAAGACGACCGCGCCGAAAACGCCGTCGGTCGGTTTGAGGTGGCCCTTGACAAGGCCGGGGAACATGCCCCATTCCCAGACGACGACGCCGACGAGGAAGGCCGTGCCCAGCACGGCGGTGATGAGCAGGCTGGCGAGGAAGTCCTTGCGTTTGTCGTTGGCGATCGATATCTCGGCGCGGTTCATAAAGTAGCTGCTGAGCAGCAGGACAGCGGTAACGACCAGACCGGAGAACTGATCCAGTTCGGGGCGAATGACCTCGCCATGCGGGCCACGCCAGAGATAGAAGCGGGTTACCAGCAGGGCCAGGAACAGGAAGGCTTCGGAGGCGAAGAATAGCCACATGCCGAGCCGGTTGCGGCGCGTATTTTCGCGGTAGGTCTCCAGATCTGTCTCGTGGTCGTGGCCATGGTCATCATCGGCGTGAACGTGCGTGTGATCATGGGGAACTGCGGTTGCGCTCATCAGTGATCACCCTCCGACCAGACGCTGCGGATGTGCATAAAGTAGTTGACGACCAGGACGGCCTTCAGCAGCGCCAGGATCATCAGGATGGCGAAAGAGTCGAACGGCGGCGTGATCGCGGCGTAATACTCGATGAGGGTCAGGACCGCGAGGACGACGGCGACGATGATCCCTTCGCGGTAGATGGCTGACTTTCGTTTGGGCGGGCTGTGTTCGCTCATTTTGACTCTCTTGTCACGGCTGAGACGGTGTGCTATGCGCTTGTCCGGACTTGCATGCCGACGGGCTAATCGTCACCGGTAGCTGCGGTCGTCACGTAGCCTGAGTCGGCCAAGCCGTAATCGTAGGGTTCGCCGACGACCTGGAGGGGCGCCGGGAAGCTGTGTTCGGGAATGGGCGAGGGAATCTGCCATTCGGGTGAGCGCGAGCGCCAGGGGTTGTCGCCGGCGGCGACGCCCACCTCGGCGCTCTGGAAGAAATTCCAGAGCATGAGCATGACGCCGAATGCGATGGCAAACCCGGCGATGGTAACGGCCAGCTGCCAGTTTTCTATCTGCCCGCCGCCCAGTGTCGGATCGTAGTCGGCGATGCGGCGGCGCATGCCCATGATACCGCCGCCCATCTGGCCCAGTGTCTGCACCCAGAAGGCGGGCGTCATGATAAAGAAGTGGATTTTGCCGAGCGTTTCGTTGTACATGCGGCCGGTTACTTTGGGGAACCAGTAGTAGAGCGCGGCAAAAAATGGGAAGATGAAGCCACCGAACATGGTGGCGTGGAAGTGGCCGACGACGAAGTAGGAGTCGTGCAGCGGCAAATCGGTTGGCACGGTCGCCAGGATCGGTCCGGTCAGGCCGCCGATGAGGAATACGCTGATGGCGCCGAGGACGAAGAGCATCGGCGTGTCGAAGTGGATTTTCCCGCCCCACATCGTGCCCAGCCAGCTGAAGAACTTGACGCCGGTGGGGATGGCGACGAGCAGGGTGGCGTACATGAAGGGGATACGCAGGATGTCGTTGTAGCCGGAAACGAACATGTGGTGGCCCCAGACGATGAATCCGACGATTGCGATCGCCAAGCTGGAGAGGGCGATCCACTTGTAGCCGAAGAGGGGCTTGCGGGAGAAGACGGGCAGCAGTTCGCTGACAACGCCGAGGCCGGGCAGCACGAATATGTAGACGGCAGGGTGGCTGTAGAACCAGAAGAGATGCTGGAAGAGAATCGGGTCGCCGCCGCCCACCATGGGACTGACTTCGCCCAGCATGCCGCGCGGGTCGAAGAAGCCCATACCGATGGCGCGTTGCACGGAAACCATGAGGAAACTGACACCGATAAGCTGGGTGGCGGTCAGCTGGATCAAGCTGGTGGCAAAGATGGCCCAGCAGAAGATGGGCATACGGAAGAGGCTCATACCGGCCGGTCTCATGCGCAGGATTGTTACCAGCAGGTTGAGCGAGCCGACGATTGAGGATAGACCGATTGCAAAAACGCCCAGGAAAAAGAGCTGATAGCCGATTGGGCCGCGGGCGCTTAAGGGCGGATAGGCGGTCCATCCGGCGTCCCAGCCGCCGACGAAGAGGCTGAATATGAGAAGGAGACTTCCCGGGACGTTGAACCAGAAGCCAAGCGCGTTGAGGCGGGGGAATGCCATGTCTTCGGCGCCGATCATGAGCGGCGTCAGATAGTTGGCAAGGCCGCCGACGCCGAGGAGAATGGCGGCGATCATGATGAAGCCGTGCATACCGATGAAGCTGTTGTAGAGTTCGAGGCCGAGGAATTGAAGGCCGCTGCGGGCCAGCTCGGTGCGGAAGATCATGGCCACTGTGCCGCCGACCATAAGGAGAAAAATGCCCCAGACAGTATATTGAATGCCGATCACTTTGTGGTTGTAGTCGACACTGAAGTAGCGTGTCCAGGCCGGCTTATCGACGGGCGGGCCGTGATGCATCGGCGTGTCGATGCCTTTGGTCCACTTCAGCCAGTCGTCGAGCGCGCCGACGGCGAGGAGGAAGCCGATGATGCTGCAGACGGCGCCGACGGTCCAGGCCGGTTCGGCCTTCCAGGCTTCCCAGCCGAGCAGTATGCGCACGCCGCAGGTCAAGAGCATACCGATGATCATGCCCAGGACCTGGCCGACTAACCCTCGTGCGATTCCTAAAGTGAAGAGCGACATTCAGGATCTCCTGCAAAATAATTCGGAAGTGCACTGCGGCGGAAACTGGCTTCAGGACTGCTGCATTCCAAAGGCGCCTGCTGGCCGGTCATTCCTGGATCTGCGCGAGTTGCTCGGACTGCCAGAGCTTGAATTCGTCGGATGGAACGACGCGAACGACTGCCTCCATGCCGCTGTGGTTTCTGCCGCACAGTTCAGCGCAGACGAGCCTATATTCGCCGATTATCGTCGGCGTAAATCGCAGATAAGTGACTTTGCCGGGTACGGCGTCCTGTTTGACGCGAAACTCCGGCACCCAGAAGTTATGGAGAACGTCGTCGGAAATGAGATGCATACGCACCGGCTTGTCCACTTCCAAGACCAGGACCTCGGTGACCGCGCCGGATTCAGGGTAGGAGAAGAGCCAGCTCCACTGGCGCCCTTCGGCGCTGACCACATATTCGTCGGGCAGCTCTTTCGTAATGTCAAAGAGCATAGTGGTGGCGTACCACCCGAAGTAGATGAGAATGAAGCAAGGGATAACGGTCCAGAGGATTTCGAGCGTGCCGTTTCCGTGTATATGCTCGCCGTCTTCTTTATCACCGCGGGCGCGGAAAACAATAAGCGCATAACACATAAATACGACGACGAGGGCGAAAAGGAAGGCGATCAGCCAGATATGCTGGTCGAACATTTCGTCGATGGGGCCGGCCTCGGCAACGGCTGCGACCGGTTTGAGCAGGACGCTATCGAGCACCTCGTATACAAGCCAGGTACAGACTATGATGAGGAGCGTAGCGATGATGAAATGTCGACGGTTGTTCGCCATAGAAGCTATCCTCAAGTGCACCCAAGAATGGACTGTCGCCGCTATAAAACGGCAACCATCGGCGACGGGCGCGTCGTAGACGTTGGCTGCGGTAGAAAGCCATCCGCGCGGCATTGTACAAAAAGGCACAAAACCTGTCAAAGATGTGGTGGGAGAATGCGCGAGAACTGCATGAACGTGGTGTGGGGAGATTGAAGGGCGGAAATTTGGAGAATGGACCTGCGCGCGCCGCTGCGATTGCATCCTCCGATTGAATTCGGGCCGCGAGGAGGAGGTGTTGCCAAATGTGCGAGGCGCGGATATATTGACTTATGCCTATACGCAATTTGCGCCACCGAAAGGCGCCAGGAGATAACCGGAAAACGAGGAGGTTTGCCGGATGAGCGAGAGAAGGAGCGGGAGTGCGCCCGGAGCGGAGGTTGATCCCGCCGGGAGCGCAGCGCCGACATTGCGGGCCAATAGCCCTCTCAGCGACGCAGTTGCTGGTTATGAAGACGAGATGGTTGGCAAAGGATACAGCCTGAACACAATCAAGTCCTTTGCCAATGATTTGAAAATATTGCGTACTTTTCTGGACGATTCAGCAGTTCTGCGGGAGATTCAGACACAGCATCTGCAGGACTTTCTCACTTGGATGCAGGGTGAGCGCGGGCGCCCTTGCGGCCCAAAAACGCTGTCGCGGCGAATCACGACGCTCAAGAGTTTTTTTGCCTGGCTGCATAGGGTTGGCGCAATCGGGACGGACCCGGCTGAACCGATTGTCAACCATGCGGTGCGGACGCCGCTGCCCGAAATTCTAAACTACAAAGAAGTCAAAAGCCTGGTGGAGGCCTGTAGGAACTGGCTGTTGGATGGCGAAAAGCCCGACGCGCGGCCTTATGTCCTGGTCAGTTTGTTGCTGCAGACGGGCATCAAGAAGAGCGAGGCTGTCGGTCTATTGCTGGATGATATTGCGCGGGAAGACGCGCAGGAGGCGTCGGTGTTCATCCGCTACGAGGAGGAACGTTACGCGCACAAGAACCGCCGGCTGGAGCTCAACCCCATCTTCTTAAGGCCGCTTGAGCAGTACATTGAACAGTACCGGCCTGAGAATTTCCTGTTTGAATGTACGCCGCGCAACCTGGAGTACGTTCTTGAAGAGGTGGGCGCGCGCGCGAAGATCAAGCGGGTCAAGGTAGGTTTCGAGACGTTGCGGTGGACCAGCGTCGTGCAGGATTTCAAGCAGGGGATGAAGGATGAAATGCTGCGCAAGAAGATGGGCTTGAGCAAGGTCACCTGGCGGGAGACGAGCCAGAAAGTCCAGGAGCTGGCTGGGGTCCTAATAGATGTACCTCTTCGTCAACCACGTAAGCGCCGCCGTCCCTGAATCTATGGCGCTGGCACTGCT
Organism: uncultured Caldilineaceae bacterium; assembly: GCA_951813625.1. GTDB lineage: Bacteria > Chloroflexota > Anaerolineae > Caldilineales > Caldilineaceae > Bin5. Next base: position 254,147 of record CATOTS010000001.1, read on the forward strand.
TTCCGAGTAACAGCAGGTTAGCGGCAGATCAAGCGGCGCCCGGCAAAGGCCGGTGTCAGGCGTCTAGGCGAAATTTCCCAAGTTCGCATTTTTCCCATCACCAATTGCACTGCGTACCGTATGCGTGAGCCTTCCCCACTCCGGGATGGAGAGTGTTTCTGCGCGGCGGCTGGGATCGATGTCTGCGGCATGCAGCCACTGGTCTGCCTGTTGTTTGGTACTGGCGAGGCCGGCGCTGAGGCTGTTGCGTAGCTGTTTGCGGCGCTGGGAGAAGCCGGCGCGCACCACGGCGAAGAATTGGGAGGGTGCAACACCGGGGACGGCTGGCTGTTGGAGAAGATCGAGGCGCAGCACAGAGCTGTCGACTTTGGGTCGAGGCAGGAAGGCGCCGGCGGGGACGCGCTTGAGGATGCGCGGGTGGGCGTAGAATTGGACGCTGACAGCGAGTAGTGACATATCGCCGGGTTGCGCGACGATGCGTTGCGCTACTTCGTGTTGGACGAGGAGGACGGCGAGCACCGGGGGATGGGCACATTCCAAAATGTGTCGCAGGACGGCGCTGGTGATGTAGTAGGGTAGGTTTGCTACTACTTTGTAGGGAGAGGAGGGGGGCGCGGTCGGTTGCTCGGCGACTGTTTGGGCGTGAACAGCTTCGGCGGGATCGATCTTCAGGATGTCGGCGTGGACAAAGGAGACCTGGGGCTGATCGGCGAACTGCTGCCGCAGGATGGGGATGAGCCGCTGGTCGAGTTCGACGGCGACGACGCGGCCTGCCCGTGCGGCCAGTTGATGGGTCAGCGCGCCGAGGCCGGGGCCGATTTCGAGGACGCTGTCGGTGGGCGCGAGATCGGCCGCGGCGGCGATGCGGGCAAGATGGGTCGTGTCGATGAGGAGGTTCTGACCGAGGGACTTCTTGAGGTCCAGTTTATGGCGGCGGAGCAGTTCGAGGGGTGAGGAAAGGGTATCGTTACTCATCCTCGAGGCTAAGCACGGTCATAAAGGCTTCCTGCGGAATCTCGACGGCGCCGACCATCTTCATGCGTTTCTTGCCCGCCTTCTGGTTTTCGAGCAGCTTGCGTTTGCGGGTGACATCGCCACCGTAGCACTTTGAGAGCACGTCTTTGCGCAGGGCCTTCACGTTTGCGCGGCTGATCACCTTGTTGCCGATGGCGGCCTGGATGGGGACGGTGAAGAGCTGGCGGGGGATGATCTCCTTCATTTTGCTGACCATCCGCTGCCCTTTGGGATAGGCGTCGTCGCGGTGGGTGATGATGCTGAGAGCGTCGACGGGCTGGCCGTTGACGAGCACGTCGAGCTTGACCATGTCGGACGCCTGATAGTCGTCGAGCGTGTAGTCCATCGAGGCGTAGCCGCGCGTGCGGGCCTTCAGCTCGTTGTAGAAGTCGACGATAATTTCGGCGAGCGGGATCTGGAAACTGAGTTCGACCCGCTTGGTGTCGAGCCACAGCTGATTCTTGACGCGGCCGCGCCGCTTGGTCACCATCTCCAATATCGGGCCGATGTAGGTTGAGGGGGCGTAGATCTGCAAGCCGCACCAGGGCTCTTCGATGTTCTCGATGAGGCTTGCATCCGGCAGGTCGGCGGGGCTTTCGAGCAGAAACTGGTTGCCGTCTGTCGTCATGACGCGATATGCCACCGAGGGTGCGGTGAAAATAATTTCCAGGTCATACTCGCGCTCCAACCGTTCCTGCACGATCTCCATGTGGAAGAGGCCGAGAAAGCCGAGGCGGAATCCAAAACCGAGCGCCTGACTCGTCTCCGGCTCGAAGGTCAACGCGCCGTCGTTCAGGTGCAGTTTTTCGAGTGCGTCGCGCAGGTCGTGATAGTCGTCTGAGTCGGTCGGGTAGAGACCGGCGAATACCATCGGTTTCATCGGCTCGTAGCCGGGCAATGGCTGTGGCGCCGGGTCGGAGGCGAGGGTAATGGTGTCGCCGACATCGAGGTCCTGCACGCTTTTGAGGCCGGTGGCGATATAACCGACCTCGCCCGCCTCCAGGCGGGAGGCCTTTACCGGCGCGGGCGTAAGGATGCCGATCTCGATCGGGTCGATGCGTTTGTTGCCGGAAATAGCGATGAGGCCAGCGGGGGCGGTCATTGCGCCGTTAACGACGCGCACATAGGCCACGACGCCCTTGTAAGGGTCGTAGTGGCAGTCGAAGATGAGCGCCTGCAGCTTGTCGTCTGCGTTTCCCTGCGGCGGCGGCACCTGCTCGACAATGCTTTCGAGCACATTTTCGATGTTGAGGTCGTCCTTGGCGCTGATGCGGAGAATATCGGCGGCGGGCACGGCCAGAAGGTCTTCGATATCCTGTGCGACCTCGTCGGGCATTGCCGCCACCAGGTCGATCTTGTTAAGGACGGGAATGATGGTCAGGTCAAGTTCCATCGCGGCGAGCAGATGTGCGACGGTCTGGGCCTGGATGCCCTGGGAGGCGTCGACGACGAGGACGGCGCCTTCGCAGGCCTGGAGGGCACGCTTGACTTCGTAGGTGAAATCGACGTGGCCGGGCGTGTCGATGAGATTCATTTCGAAGTCGGCGGACGGTTGGCCGGGGCGCTGGCGGCGGTAGATCATGCGCACTGCGCTGGCCTTGATGGTCACGCCTTTCTCGCGTTCAAGGTCCATCGAGTCGAGCAGCTGTTCCTTCATTTCGCGATCGGTCACAGTGCCTGTGAGCTGGATCAGGCGGTCGGCCAGCGTGCTCTTGCCGTGATCGATATGCGCGATGATGCAGAAGTTGCGGATGTGTTCCAGATCCATAGGTTTCGAGCAGCTGGTCCTGATTCCTTGGAATGGTCGCGATGGGAACAGTATACTACACACGGCCCTGGCGCCGGCGAATGGCCCAATGTATCCAGGCCCTTTGACAGTCAGCAAAGGAACAACTGTGTATCCGTCCCTTCAGATCGGCCCTATTTCGCTCCCGACCGCCCAGATTCTGGCGCTGGTGGCGGCCTGGTTCGGCCTTTCGGTCATGGCCCAGGTCAGTCGCCGCCTGCGGCTGGACCCTGAAATGGTCTGGAATCTGGGCACGCTGGCGCTGGCTGCGGGGCTCATTGTAGCCCGGCTGTCCCATGCAGTCCAGTATTGGAGCGTCTACGCCGCCGAGCCGTTGCTGCTCATCAGCATTCGTCCCGGCGGTCTACTCTTCTGGCCGGGCGCGATCGGCGCGCTGGTTGCGGGATACCTGTATCTGATCCGCAAGGGGGTCGATCCGCGGCCGGTCGGTACCTCGGCCGTTTTCGGAGTGTTGGCGGGCGGGGCGGTGCTGGAGGTGTCCTATTTCCTGACCGGGGCGATTGTGGGCGTTCCCGGCACTCCGCCGGCGGCGATGTCTTCGGTACTGACCGGAATTGGCAGGCTGGCAGAACCGCTGCGCCTGATTTCGGGCGAAGTTCTCCATCCGGTTGCGCTCTACCGCGCGATTTGCATGATGTTGATTGTCGGCGGCTTCTTGCTGTGGGGCAACTGGAAGCGACCGGGACGTTTGGCGGGCCAGGCGCTGCTGGCGCTGGCGTTGATGCGACTTTTTGTTGACGGATTTGCGGGTGACACGAGTCAGTTGGGTCCGTTGCGTATTTCGCAAATTGTTGCTTTGGTCGCGGCGCTTGGGCTGGCGCTTTCGCTGGCCGCGACCGCTGGGGGGAACAGATCCCCATCGGACGAATCAGCTTGAAGGACTGAAGTGGGCCCCAAAAACTGGACCACAAGCTAAGGTGTATAATGGAGCAGTTCACCCAGCCTGTGGAGGGGCAGCACGATGGTCAAGAAACGGCGGCGACACACGGCGGCCTACAAGTTTCGGATTGCGCTGGAAGCACTGGAAGGCAGCAAGACGATTGGCCAGTTGTCGAGTGAGCACGAGGTTCATGCCAACATGATACGCCCTGGAAGCGGCAACTGCCAGAAGGCGGGCCCAGCGTCTTCGCCGGCAATGGCGAGCGCAAGCAACGGGAGCAGAAGGCGCAGGAAGCAGAACTTTATGACCAAATCGGTCGGCTCAAGATGGAACTTGATTGGTTGAAAAAAGTTGCCTGCTTTGGTCCGTGAGAGACTGCGTGTGGTGGATTGAGCTTGGCCCCAAAAACTGGACCACAAGCTAAGGTGTATAATGGAGCAGTTCACCCAGCCTGTGGAGGGGCAGCACGATGGCCAAGAAACGGCGGCGACACACGGCGGCCTTCAAGTTTCGGATTGCGCTGGAAGCACTGGAAGGCAGCAAGACGATTAGCCAGTTATCGAGTGAGCACGAGATTCATCCCAACCTGATACGGGCCTGGAAACGGCAACTGCTGGAAGACGGGCCCAGCGTCTTCGCCGGCAATGGCGAGCGCAAGCAACGGGAGCAGGAGGCGCAGGAAGCAGAACTCTACGAACAGATCGGTCGGCTCAAGATGGAACTTGAGTGGCTGAAAGAAAAAGTTGCCCGCTTCGGTTCGTAAGTGACGGCGTATGGCTGTTAGCCGGCATGCGACCCTGAGCGTACGGCGGCAGGGCGAACTGCTCGGGCTCAGTCGCACCTCCTTCTGCTATGAGGCGCTCGTCAAGGGTCGGCCCAAGATCGTCAACACCGACCAGGGCGCACAGTTTACGGCCGATGCCTTCACTGCCTGCCCGCTCGCAGCCAACATACAAGTCAGCATGGATGGCCGCGGCCGCGCCCTCGACAACGTCTTCTGCGAACGCCTATGGCGCACCGTCAAATATGAGAACATCTATCTCAACCAGTATGACACGGTGCGTCAGCTGCAGGCTGGGCTGACCGCCTATTTCGACTTCTACAACCATGAGAGACCGCATCAAAGTCTCAACTATCGCACGCCGGCGGAAGAGTACTTCGTGCTCTGTTCAGAGCCGGCCGCATTCGCCTAAATGTACCTTATTTTTCCCATTTCGTGGTCTAACGATTGGGGCCAACAGTAGTCGCCGGATGAACTCCGAGCAGTGCCGTAGGCGTAGAAGGAGCGGCTAGCTGTGGCGGCACCCGCGCCGTCAGTGGTCAGCGATGTGCTGCCGAGGTGGTCGCCGTGCAGGTGGAAGAGGTCGCTGCCGCGCTTGACCGCGATGCGCAGTCCGCCGAAGCTGTAGTGGCTGAGGGTCGTCATGACAACGCCAGTCACCTCCTCCTCGTTGTGAGAGAAAAAGGTGTAGGTCGTGGTCGTGCCGCTTACCTTCTTGACGCGCGCACCGTCAACGTCGTACCAGTACTGCTCCAGCAAATCACCGTTGTTGTCCTGTACCTTCGACAGCCGGTTCTCAACATCCCAGACGAGCGTCTGCTGGCCGGCGAGCCCCTTGTTGCGTGTGGTCATATTGCCGTTGGCATCGTAGTCGAAGCGGTCGGCGTTGCCGATGCGGTCGACCGCGTGGAAGGGCCCGCTGTCGCCGTAGCCGTAGCTCTGGCCGTTGAAGGATGTCAGACGGCTGGCGCCGTCGTAGGCGTACGTCCTGCCATAAGCGCTGGTCAGCCGCCCCAGCCCATCGTAGGTGAACTCGTTGCTGGTCGTGCCCTCGGTCAGCGCAGTGATGTCGCCGAAGCTGTTGTAGGCGTAGCCGCGGCTGAGACGCTCGCCGCCGTCCTCGCTCAGCCCCACGTTCAGACTCGCCAGTCTGCCGCCGTTGCCTGGCTCCTTCCAGGGGTAGAAGCTCTGCGTGCGCCACAGGTTGCCGCCCGCGGGGAAGCGCATCGCGGTCATACGCCCGGCCTCGTCGTAGTTCACTGTGTCGACCAGTGCGCCGTGGACCGAGCTTTTCAGATCCACGGGCACGTCCGGGCTGCCGTACTCCGTTGTCACGTCCTCGCCGCAGTGATAGGTGACGGCGGTGGGCCGGTGGTGGTCGTCGTAGCTGTAGCTGCTCGTGCGCGTGAGGCTGTTGATGGTGACGTGCTCTACCATACACCTTAGCTCGTGGTCCAGTTTTTTGGGCCCACTTCACTCACAACCGTCTTGCAATGACTGCTCGCCGTATTTCCCCGAGAAGGCTATATCAAAGCAACTCATAGAAATCGCCAAACGATTTGAACTCTGGTTCACCTTGATTAAAACTCTTTCCGCGACTGGCCCACATCTGATTGAGTAATTCAAGAAAGGAAGTCGCAATTACAGGTGATTTTCCTTCCTCCGCGTGCGAGTCCCAAAAGCTGTAGTAACAGAATCCTAGCCTGGAAGGTTCGAAATCGATCGAGATGTATTCGCCTGAATCGCCATGGCCGATGATATACCAAGACCAAGAAGGTTCATCTCTTGTCCTATCCAGTTCCTCTGGAGTGAAACCATAAAAGAACATAGAATTTGACTGAATCACTTCGTGCGGTGATACGATGCGCGCCAGGTCGTATTCGCCTTCGACCAACGTCAGACCTCCACAAAGACGGTAAAAGAGTTGAACATCTTCTGGAAGAATATGCTCCTGCAGGATTTCAGGTATACCTGCCGGCGACTCCATCAGGCACTGAGGATGATTTGACAGGCTCCCAAGTAAGTCGATGAGTTCATTCATTTGCTGATTCCTCCAGACCGAATCAGAAATCGTTCGGGGGAGATTGGGCGGCATTTAGTAAGCATCTATGAGCTCAAGGACATACTCAGTGAACGCCCGATAATAGTTGGAACGGGCTTCAGCAGATACAGCAGCAGCATCGAACATGCTTTCTGCCACTTTAAGAATGTTTTGAGCAGGAACATTTTGCCAGTCTACTGCGCCTATAATGCTACCAGTCAGATCTTGTTTCCACCGATCGAAAACGCCAAAGGTAGCCTGATGTTGTTCACTTGGGTGGACGATCGTAGGTGCTTGCCTTTTGTTATATCCAGGAAGGTTTGCCTGTGCCCAGGCATCCAGAATTCCATGATGTCTGTGAAGGCCGGAACCTCTAGGTATTGCTTGACGATAAGGTATAATGTCCCATTTTTTGATTACTCCTCCGATAAGTCTTATAGGTTCGTCACGAGGAAGAGCCGAAGCCAAGTCGAAAGCTATGTTGGTCACTCGCTCTCCAGGCGACAGTGGATCTCCAACAACATTCTCCCCGAGAACCCCGGTAAATATACCGTATCCTGGGATCATGCTAGAGAAATATAGTTCCATGTTTCTAAACGTATCCCTAACTTTTTTGCTGGCCTCAAAAACCTGTCGTCCTACATATCCCGTGAGATTTGCAATCCAGTCAGAGTTAAGTCGCTCCCCCAGATCACGCGTTTTCCCAAACCCTAAGAGTTCTGCAGCCGCATCAAACGGATTAGGGAGTCCAGGTATGTCAGGCCAGTCAAGGCCTTGGTGGCCAGTGGGATCTGTATATCTGAGTGGGTTTCCTTGAACATAAAGAAAACGGTTGTAGTCAACTATCATTCTTGGCTCAGGCACCATGGAGTCTGACGACACGAACGTACCCAGCGCGGGGTCGTAGTAGCGTGCGTTGTAATACATCAGGCCGCTGGCGTATTCCTTCTGGCCGGTGAAGGTGTGGTCGGTCTGGAGGTCGCCGGTCGCGGCGCGCTCTGCGCCATAGGCGTAGTAGGTGCGGCTGGCGGTCTCGGCCTACCCGCGCGTGGTGAGCGAAATGCTGCCGAGGTGGTCTCCGTGCAGGTGGTAGAGGTCGCTGCCGCGCTTGACCGCGATGCGCATGCTGCCGAAGGTGTAAGAGCTGATGGCCGTCGTTACGCCGTTGGCGACCTCCTCCTCGTAGTGGCCGAAGAAGGTGTAGGTCGTCGTGCTGCCGCTGACCTTCTTGACGCGCGCGCCGTCGACGTCGTACAAGTACTGCTCCAGAAGGTCGCCGTTGTTGTCCTGTACCTGCGACAGCCGGTTCTGCGCGTCCCACACCAGCGTATGCTGGTCGGCGAGGCCCTTGTTGCGCACGGTCATGTTGCCGTTGGCGTCGTAGTCGAATTCAGACGATCCACTCACCTTCATTGCGTCGAATCGTCACATTCGGACGGAAGTGAATAATAACCATAACCAATGCGTTCGGGTTCGGCTCCCAGGTCTTCTATCGAGCCGGGCCAGGGCTTGATGATACAGAGAACATAGTACTTCTTATTCGGAAAGTCGAACTCGTAGTGCGTCGTGACCATTTTGGCGACGTCTTCCAGGGGAAGCATCGTCGCAAAATGCATGTTCAATCCTTGGGGAAAAGGAGGGGGCAGAGGCCGCTGTCTATGGTGTTCGCTAAATGAGACGTGGGAGAAGACAAGCCCCTGGTCAACATACCATAGAGCGAAGTTCAACTCCCCCGTTTCAGCTTCCTGCACCCAGTAGGCCGAATAGAATTCGGGCGCACCGAAGCAATCGACTACTTGAAGGAGAGTCGGAAAAGAGCCCGTTCCAAAATCGATCTCCATGAGCGCTCCTTCCTCAAAAAATTCGGCAAAATAGAGCACGCCGACATCCGCGACCTCCCATGAGAGCCGTGGAAATGGATGAAAATTGTCGCGCTCAGGAAATCGAATGTCCTCGCGTTCGATCCCCCAAATCCTTCGCACGGTGGCGATGACATCATCTTGCGTGTCTTCGCCAAACCTGAACTCCTTCCAGTGGGCGTCTGCAAAGTTGGCGCAAGGGAAGGGTTCAGGAGTACCTGTAGTTGTGACCGGCCTCGACGGGACACTAGGCATGATGCTGCAGCCTGCCAGCATGACGACTGAAGTCACAACCAGGGCAGTTTGCTTCAACGTGGATGACAGCATAGCACACTCCTTCTGAGGCTTCCGACAGTATAACGGCAATTTGACCACTCCCTATATGCAGGCCCAATTGCACGCGGATCGCGGCATTCCTTGTTTCATGGAAGGAGAGGGAGCCTAAAGACCTTTCTAATGAGATTCTCCATCGCTTTGTTTGTCCCTTGTCTTCCCCGCTCGTCATGCTTATAGCCATCGGGAACGGTAAGGCCAAAAACCCAGTCGGTCACAGCCTCGGCCCAGTACTCAAAGACGTTTATCCCGCCATATACGGTGATACTGTCGACCAGGGCGCCGTGGATTGAGCTGCTCAGACCCACGGCCGCGCCCGGGCTGCCGTAGGTTGTGGTGATCACCTCGCCGCCGGGGTAGGTGACCGCGGTGGGGCGGTGGTAGTCGTCGTAGCTGAAGCCGCTCGCGCGCGTCAGGCTGTCGATAGTAACGCTCACGCTGTTGGCGCAACTGTAGCTGTCGTAGGTGAAGCTGCGGCTGACCATAATGCGAATTCTGCCAAGAATGGACACGTCTTAGACGACGTCATACCGAGATACACCCGTTGCGATCACTAGCGGCAGCGGGCACTTGAATAGGAATGAGATTCAACTTCAATCTCCTCTATCGAGCTCGGCCATGGCCTGATTTCGCAAATGAAAAATGAATGTACTGCAGGAAGATGTAATTTAGAGATCATTCGTTCGAGATCGTCAGCTTCGGAGGCAGAAAAATCGGTCATCTGATATTCGGGGGTGATCTCCGCTGGCTTATCCCAACCAGGAAATGAAATCCCTCGGACGACGAACCCTCTGTCCACATACCATAGGTGAACTATGATGGCTTCGCCTTTGGAGCCCAACTGGTAGTAGGCAACGTAGTATTCAGGGTCTCCCAGGCAACCAATAACCTCGGTTATCGTTGGTCTCCGATTTCTCCAGTGGAAGAAGACGGCCGACAGTTTCGTGTCTTCGTGAAAATGAGCAACGTAAGTTCCATCGGCTTCATCAGCGAATTCGAAAGGCCAGGAGGCGCGCACATACTTGCCCTGCACATCAAGCTTGATCTGACTATTTTCGAGATCCCAAAGTTCGACAATCTTGGCAACGACATCCTCTTATTCGTAGGACGAATCGGTGTCGAAACGAAACTTTGACCAGTAAGACTCGGTGAAACTCTCACACGCAAAGGGAGGATAGGGCGTGAGTCTTGGCGGTGGTGGCGGCGCGACACATCCGGTCAGCAACTGCAATGCAAATAGGCCCAACGTGTAGCGGCGCCACAGTCTTGAAAATGCTTTCATGGCCCCTTGAAAACCCCCTCAATATAATCTCGTTGATCTACCGTAGTTCGTAACTACTAAGCTACATACAGCATCTGTCTCGACCCGCCTTCCATCCCCGCCGCCATTCAGATTATCTGAACGCGAATTCGGTTGGCCGCCGCCACGTTGGATGGGTCGCACTGCAGGAATGAAGGCGTACTGTCGGTGAGCGCTGGTTTTGGAGGGGGGCGTTGCGGGGGGAGTCCCCCCGCACAAGGGAGGGCCGCAGGCCCGACCGTCCAAACTGCAGTGGCCAGTGGTCAGTTGCCAGTTGCCAGGAACTGCAGGGGGCGGTGCTCTCCGGTAGAACGCGCGAACGGCTGGCGGCGCACACACACGGCCGCATAGGCACGCTGGCGATGGCGATACGCTGGAAACGCGCAGGCACGGTGGCGAGGCGCTGGGCCGCTGGTCACGCAGGGCTGCCTTAGAACCCACATCTGGCGGCGTGTGGAGGGGTGTCAGGGGGGCGTTGCGGGGGGAGTCCCCCCGCACAAGGGAGGGCCGCAGGCCCGACCGTCCAAAAGAGCAAGGAGAGAGAAAATACCATCGCCCGCCCCGTTCAGGGTCGCGGACTGATAGCGGCTGAGTAGATACTAAGAAGCAAGAAAGCTGCAACCGAAGCCCCGCCAACCCGGGCAAGAGAATCCCGACCGTCCTATGCCGCCGTCAGCAACTCTCCAAGCCAACGAAATACTAGAGGCCGTTGACATTTCCAATGAATGGTCAAAGAAAATTGGCATCGCCAAATTGCGTACTGTCCCAACTTTGGTTCGGCTGATTCTTGAAGCCGAGACTGCCGCGTGAGCCCGTGCCGTTAACCGTGTCCATCACAAAAATCAGGCGAATCATGGGTCAGACAAATGACGACGAGACTGAGGCAGTCAGTTCGAAGCACGGGATACGAGGATGGACCTCCGGCGGATCAGGGTACCTGCTGCACGACGAGAAGAACCCCTGCCCTAATCGAAATGTTTGCGGGCGAGGATGCAAGTGTATTGCTGACGCCGCGCGTGCTGCCGAGGTGAAGGGTCGCGTTTTCTAGCGAGTATTCGAGGCCCTGGTAGGTCACTCCTGTCACCTTTTCGCTCAAGGCAATCGCGCTGACGTAGCTGCCGGCCGGACCCGTCAGTGTGAGGGAACCGGGCCCGCTCAGGACGCGCGCCAGCTGATCTCCTTCGGCGATGGCGAGGGGGACGGGCCAGCTCCTTTGGGCCAGGATCAATAGGTTGGCGATCGTCTGGTCCAGGCGGCCGCCGACGGCCCCCAAAAGGACGAGTTCGCTCGCGCCTTCCCGGACGGCGCGCTCGACCGCCAGTTCGAGATCGGTCGCGTCTTTGGCGGCCGGGTGCTGTTCAACGTCTACACCCTGATTGCGCAGTTGCGCCAGATGCGCCGGGTCAACGCTGTCCAGGTCGCCGACGATCAGGTCGGGCAGGAGGCCGAGCGCATCGAGATGGCGCGCGCCGCCGTCGACCGCGATGCGGTAGTCGTCGGCTCGCAGCCAGCGCGTCAAAGCGCTGTAGTCGGGGACTTCGCCGTTTACGAAGAGTAAGGCGCGCATGGCCTTCCGATTCCTTAGAGGAACGCCTGCCAAACAAAGATCGATAGCATCATCACGCTGATTGCGAATTCGACAGCCATTGCAAGCAGGAATCCACTGACATAACCTTTAACCGCCTGCGTGGCCGCGCGCCGATGGGAGCGCGCGCTTGTTTCAACGCTGTTGCCGATGTTAGCTGCCGATTCGACGCTCCCCGCTTCACTGGAGGCGGACGCGAGCCCCGCAGAAGAGCGGCGCGCGCGGCGGTACTCCATGAGCCAGAGGGCTGAAATCGAGCCGGCGGCGGCGCCAACGAAGGTACCCACGACCGGAATGCCGGATAGCAGGATCGCACCAACGAGCCCACCCAGGATAGAGACGCCGATCGAGCGCCAGCCGGCGCCGGAACGGCGGCTGCTGATAAAGCTCAGGGCCAAATCGGCGCCCCAGGCGATGACCGTAAGGAGTGCGAGGAAGAGCAGCGTCGGCCAGCCGATGCGGGCGAAGTCGTCAGCCCATGCCCAGACCAGGACGCCAAGCCAGATGAAGGGCGGCCCGGGGAGGACCGGAACCATTGCACCGACGACTCCCAGGACGATGAGCAGATAACTGATGCCGAATAGCAGGTCGGAGAGTTCAACGAATGGCATCGAGGCCCTCCACGCGCGCAACATTTTCCTCGGCTTGCAGGGGTAAGAGCGTATCGCCGGCGAAGAGTGGCGGCAGGTCCAAGTCCAGGCGTTCGTATAGGGACGGAGGCACGCCAATGTCGGCGAGGAAGAGCTGGCCGCGGGCGGCCTTCGCCTCGGACTGGATGAGCCCGAGCTTGGGCAGCGCCAGGGTCATGGTGGCGGAGGCGGCGATGTGAGGACTGAAAAGTTGACCGCTGGAGGCGTCGAGGCCGCTGGGAACGTCGAGGCTGAGGATCGGCGCGACGCTGCTGTTCGCCAGCTGGATCAGATCGGAGACGCGGCCGCGCGGGGGGCCTGTCAGGCCGTAACCTATCAGGGCATCAATGACGAGGTCGGCGGGGGGGAGTTCCCAGCCTTCTTCAGCCCATGCGAGGGGCGCGTCCATCCGTTGCAGCGCGGTCAATTGACTGCGCATTTCACCTCGGGGAATATCGCTGAGCGGATGCGAAAGCACGATCTGCACCCAGGCGCCCCAATTGAGCAGGTGGCGTGCCGCGGCAAGGCCGCCGCCGCCGTTGTTGCCGCGTCCCGCCAACACGACGATTGGACGGTCCTGCAGCGCGTCGGCGGCTCCGTCCTCGTCGTCGGAGAGCATTTGCCTGGCCAGGCGCGCAAGTTCGCGGCCGGCGTTCTCCATCATCTGCACGAGCCGGACGCCAAACTCTTCGACCATGAGCCGGTCCACGTCGCGCATCTGGTCGGAAGTCAGTGCAGGCAGATTCACGCGCCCGGCTCCGGTTGCTGCGGCGGCAGAATGAGAAAGCCTAGCATCCAGCAGACCAGGGCGGGGATGACGATTGTGCTGGTCCACAGATGGACGGACCAGGTCGTGCCTGCGGTTGGCAGGAGTACTGCGTAGTAGCCGGAGTAGAGGAGAAAGGGAATGGCTGGGGCAAGCCAACGGATCGATTGTGGGTTGCGGCGCGGATGGGCCCGCCAAGTCAGGTAGTCGACCACGACGGCGGCGGCGCCCATGCCGAGCGCCAACCAGATCATGAGGGGGCGTTCGTAATCGATAATGGTCGCGCCCAGGATGGCCAGACCGAGCACGGCGGACACGGCGCCCAGGGGCAGCCGCCAGCGGCGCAGCACAATGAGAAGCGTTCCGGTCAGCGCGGCCGCGGTGAGGATGGCTCCGGCCAGCCCCGCAGCCTTGCCCACATCGTCGTGAAAGTAGCCATCGCCCGTTCCCGGCGTTCCGAGCTGCACGGTCACGGGGAAGTAGAACATCATAAAGAAAATTAGATTGGCGAGAAAGAGTCCAAGCGACCCGATCGCGGGCGCGTGCGTGCGCCAGCCGGGGTTATCGTCATGCCGATTCCAGGCAGCGCGCAACGGGCCGGCGACGCTGAGGCCGATCCCGAGTCCGAGTAGTATATGGGTTGGGCTGTAGAGCGCTTCTATACCGCTCTCGACGCCGAACAGCTGATGCCAGACCATGTCGCCTGCGCCGCCGGCGGCGAAGATAAAGAGGCCGAGGCCGGTCAGGCGGTAGCCGTTCGGGATCGCCAGCGTAAGAGGGTAACCGCGCAGCATGTTCAAAGTCGTGGCGCCGGCAAAGACGATGGCGACGAGAAGATAGCCGCTGTAGAAAAAAGCGTGCCAGGGCGTAAAGAAAGACTGATCGACGCGGCCGTGATTGTGCGCCCAGCCGTCCAGATACAGGCCGCCGACGAACATCGCGCTTAACGCCGTCACCAGCCAATCGAAGCGCAGACCGGAGATTCGTTGCCGTCTGGCTGCAGCCTGTGATTCGCGCGCAGACGCGTTCTCTGAAACTGAAGGCGCGGCCTGCGCCTGCGCCCCGAAGGCGTGCTCGACGGTATTTTTCGTCATACTCATTCCAATTGATCAGTACGGATCGCCTGCGTTTTCGTTTCAGTTTAACCGAATCTGAGGGGCGAGCAAAGCAGTTCCGAAATCGGAGCGGAGGTGGGCGTTTTCATAGCAGGAACGCCGCCGGGAAGTTCAAGTATTGGTGGCTCTGGGCAAAGCGAGAACTGAGGCCGGTTTTGACACCTTGTTTGGAAAAGCGAAGCCGCCAATGGTATTCTAGCGACGATATCCACTTGACATCATAGATGAACGCCAACTCACTAAGGCCGAGCCGTTTGTCGTACGGGTAAGGCCCTTTTTCGACCAAGGTTGCGAGGATGGATGGGTTCATTGCGCAAGCCAGGCCGGCCGTGCTTTACGCACTGAAGGAGGACATCGGGGCGGGTGACGTAACTTCGCTGGCGACGATCCGGCCGGATATGGAGGCGGAAGGCCGGTTCCTAGCGAAAGCGCCCGGCATCATTGCCGGGTTGGAGATCGTCGAGCTTGCCTATCGAGTGTTGGAAGTGGAGTTGTCGGCAGGCGGCGGGGCCAGCTCGAAAGAGGAAATGGCGCCGGTTCAGTTTTCTGCATTTGTGGAAGAAGGTGAATGGGTTGAGACGGGTACGGTCGTCGCCAAGGCATTCGGGAGGGCGCTAAGCCTGCTGACTGCGGAGCGGGTGGCGTTGAACTTCCTGCAGAGAATGTCCGGCATCGCCACGTTAACCAAGCGCTACGTGGATGCGGCGAAAGGGAGTGCCGCTGTCATCCTGGATACGCGCAAGACGGCGCCGGGGCTGCGTCTTTTTGATAAACGGGCGGTGGCGCTTGGCGGGGGCGAGAATCACCGTTTCGGCCTGTTCGATATGGCTCTGATAAAGGACAACCACATTACTGCGGCGGGCGGAATCACGCCTGCGGTACATCGGATACGAGCCTGCTATAATGGTCTTCCAATTGAAGTGGAGGTCGCGGATCTGACCCAGTTGAAAGAGGCGCTCGACCTCGACCTGGACCGCATTCTGCTCGACAATATGACAACGGAACAGATCGGCGCGGCGGTACGAATCGCGGGTGGTCGCACGCCCCTCGAAGCATCCGGCGGCGTGAACCTGGACAATGTGGCGGCGATTGCCGCCACCGGTGTCGACTCGATTTCGGTTGGCGCGCTTACGCACTCGGCTCCGGCGCTGGACATCAGTTTCGACCTGCTTCAGTGACGGTGTAGCAATAGACGGTGTAGCAGTAGATGTCGATTAGAGACTTGTAATTCTGAGTGAGGGACGGCCTATGACAACGGCAACGATTGCGACACCCCTGGCAGAAGTCACCGATGCCGGGCGGATGTACGAGGCTCTTGCACGCAAGCTGCACAATGTAGCGCTGGATGTTGAGTTACGCATCAAGGCCGAGCTGGCTGTGCAGATCAACCGCCTGAAGATCGAACGGAATGCCGTCATACTCGGCCACAACTACATGGAAGCCGCGCTCTTCCATTCGATCCCCGATTTTGTCGGCGACTCGCTCTACTTGAGCCGGATGGCGGCACAGACCGATAAGGATGTGATCGTCTTTTGCGGGGTCGAGTTCATGGCGGAGACTGCCAAGATACTCAGCCCGGACAAGACGGTCCTGCTGCCGGCGGAGAAGGCTGGCTGCTCGCTGGCGGCCAGCATCACTGGAGAGGACGTGCGGCGTCTCAAGGCACAGTACCCTGGCGTGCCGGTGGTCACATACGTGAACACATATGCCGATGTCAAGGCCGAGACCGATGTCTGTTGCACGAGCGGCAATGCGGTCGCGGTGGTCAACTCTCTGGATTCGGACCGGGTCATCTTCATTCCCGACGAGTATCTTGCGAAAAACGTGGCGCAAGAGACGGGCAAGCAGATCATCATTTCAGGTGACGTGGGCAGTGACTTTGCTGACGATGACCTGTCAGAGGTGCAGACATTCGATGAAGAGAAGGGCCATCCGATTATCCCGCTCGGGACGGAGGCGTTTGACTTGATCGGCTGGCACGGGCGCTGCGAGGTCCACGAGAAGTTCACCGTACAGGATATTGAGAATGTACGCGAGCAGTATCCCGATGTCTCGATTGTCGCGCACCCGGAGTGCAGCCCGGAGGTGGTGGCTGCGTCGGATTTCACCGGCAGCACGACGTCGATGATCCGCTTCGTAGAGGAGACCGACGCGCCGCGCTATCTGCTGCTGACCGAGTGCTCGATGGGCGACAACATCATCGGCGCGAACCCGGAAAAGGAGATGCTGCGGCTTTGCTCAGTGCGCTGCCCCCACATGGGCCAGATCACGATGGAAGATACGCTGGCTGCGCTGGAGAAGATGCAGTATGAAATCAGTGTGCCGGAGGAGATTCTCGTCAGGGCGGCGCGTTCGGTTCGGCGGATGGTCGAGATAGGGTAGCCACCTACCTAATCCAGAAAACAGCTACAGATTTGGCGGAGCAGGGTCAAGCGCCGGACATCTTGATGACAAGGATGTCCGGCTTTTCTTGTCCTATGTTACAGATCGGCCATCAGGGATCGAGTGCCGCGCTCTTGCCCAGCCCGGAATTACTGAAATGGCTGTTCCAGCGGGACGAAACCTGCGCCGCCTTCATCGGGCTCGAACCAGTCGAGCCGCTCACGCAAGGTCACAACATCGCCGAATACGAGGACGGCGGGCGCGTGAATCTGTGCGCCCGCCATCGCCTGCGGCAGGTCGGCCAGTGTCGAACAGACCACACGCTGCTGCCGCGTGGTCGCGCTGCCGATTGCGGCGGCGGGGCAGTCCGGTCTGCGGCCATGTCTGAGCAGCGATTCGCAGATATTGCTCACTTGCCGCGCGCCCATCAAAACGACAAGGGTGGGCAGTTGCGCCAAGTGCGACCAGTCGACCGACTTGTCATCTTTGGCTGGGTCTTCGTTGCCCGTGACCACAACGAAGGCACTCGCAAGGTCCCGGTGAGTAACGGGGATGCCGGCGTAGGCGGGCGCGGCGATGGCGGCGCTGACACCGGGCACCACTTCAAAGGGGAGGCCGGCCGCTGCAAGCGCCAGGCACTCCTCGCCGCCGCGACCGAAAACGAAGCCGTCGCCGCCCTTGAGTCGTACGACCTCTAACCCGGCATGCACGCGGTTGACGAGGAGGGCGTTAATCTCCTCCTGCGGCATCGTACTGGGTCTGTGGCCTTGCTTGCCGACGAAGATGCGTTCCGCCTGCGGACGGACTTCGCCGAGGAGCTCGCGGGCGATCAGGCGATCGTAGATGACGACGTCGGCGGCGCGCAGAAGCGACAGGCCGCGCACGCTGATCAGGTCGGCGCGGCCCGGTCCTGCGCCCACGAGGTAAGCTTTACCGGTCATGGCCGCTCCTCGCTGCTTGCGTGATTGTACCGAGTCACGAATCGGACGCCAGCAGCGCGGCGATCTTGTCGCGGGCTGTGGTGGCCTGCCGCGGGCGGCCTGAAATTGTGCTGACGGAAACGATAAGGTCGCCGGACCGGTGGACGGCGGGCGAGTGGAAGTTGCCCTCGGCGGGTGCATCGGCGACGTTTACGAGCAGACCGCTTGCGATCGCGGCCTGCGCGATCTTACGGTTGACGGCACGCACGTTCGTGGCGGCGAAGACCAACCCGGCGCCGTCGTGGTCTCCATCGCGGTAAGTCCTTTGCTCCCAGGCAATTTTGTTGCCAGCGGCCCAGGCCTGCAACTGTTCGGTCGCGGTCGGGCTGATGAGGCGCACGGGCACGCCGGCGGCGAGCAGGCTGCGCACTTTTCGTTCACCGACAACGCCGCCGCCGACAACCACGGCGATGCCTCCGCGCAGGTCTGTAATAGTCAGAGGAAATCGCATGGAATACCGCTCCTGGCAGCTGTCAACTGAGGGGTACTGCTCGTTTCGAATCGTCCGCCAAAATTGCGTTGGCGACGCGCAGCGCCTGCACATTTTCGCGCACGTCGTGGACGCGCACAATCCGTGCGCCGCGTTCGACGGCGAGAACGTTTGCGGCAATCGTGGCGGCAAGCCGTTCGCCAACCGGCGCGCCTTCGGCCAGCTTGCCGAGGAAGCCTTTGCGGGAGGCGCCAAACAGGAGCGGGTAGCCCGGTTCAGCCAGCTCATCGAGACGGCGGATAAGCTCTGCATGTTGCGAGACGGACTTTCCGAAGCCTATGCCGGGGTCGATGACTCGGTGCCAGCGGGGCACGCCGGCGCGGCGGGCCATATCGAGAGCACGGTTCAGCTGCAGGCGCACGTCTGAAACGATGTCAGAAGTTGGCGCTTCGTTCTGTACGTTCCGCCCCCGGATGTCGACGTGGAGCGGGGCGCGGTTGTCCATCAGCACCAGGGGAACGCGACGCCGGGCTGCCAGCGCGGCAATTGCGAGCAAGGGTTGCTTAGTGACTTCTAGGGCACTGCCGGCATGGCGCAAACCGGAGACATCATTGAGCCAGACTGCGCCGGCATCCAGCGCCGCCTCTGCGACCTCGACGCGGAAGGTGTCGATCGAAAGGGGCAGATCAAGTTCGTTTCGCAGCGCGTTGATGACCGGCGCCACACGGCCGATCTCCTCTTCGACCGCAATATCGGCGTGGCCGGGCCGGGTCGAATAGCCGCCGACGTCGATCACATCGGCGCCGTCGGCGGCGAACTGGCGCGCCAGCGCACAGGCGGCGGCGACCGGGTCGGGCGCATTTTCCAGCCCGTCGCCTGAAAAAGAGTCGGGCGTCATGTTGAGAATTGCCATCACGCGCGCGGCTTGGTTCCAGTGCCAAGTGTTGTCGCCGACCGGCATCACTCGCGGCGGCACTGGCATTTCAAGCCGGTCCCACAACTGCCCTACAGTTAGACCTAAGCGGGGATGGCGCAGCTCCGGCTCCAGGTCCAGCAGCGGGGCCAGAACAAAGTCGCGTTCGGGAATGCGAATGTGGGGAATCGTCAGGCTGGGCGTATCGACGACGGCGTCATTGTAGAAGAGGATGTCCAGGTCGACGTTGCGAGGACCGTAGCGCACAGTTTTGGTGCGGCCAAGCTCGTCTTCGGTCCGCTTAAGCGCGCGCAGCAGGTCCGACGGAGTCAAGCTTGTGACTCCCCGGCAAACGGCGTTGAGGAAGAGCGGCTGGTCGGTCACGTGCATCGGCTGCGTCTCGTAAAGGTGGGACGTTTCCTCGACCGAGACATAGGCGTTCAACGCGTCCAGGGCTGCGTGAATGAACGCGGCCCGGTCACCGATGTTGCCACCAAGAGCGATGTAGACTGTGTTCGTCACCGGACTCCTTTATGGGCCTGAATCTTCTTGCCGCGCAGGGGCGGCGCTGACGCACCGCAGACACAAGCTTGGGGAACACTTTCCTGTCGAGAACCAGTACCGATACGGCGGCTGACTGGTCCGCCGCAAAAGGGCGAAACAACAGCGCATTAAACCACAGGTTGGTCCTGAAACACAATCGGATATTTGTTTTCGACCGGATGCCAATTGCAGCCGATTCGATTATACTGGGGCGGGACAAGAGATTGCTCTCGACGCACGGTGCGCCTCAGTCGCCGGTCGCGAAGCCTCGATCACCGGAAAACGAAGATGTGGAGGGTTGGGGGATGGATGAACTCAGAGATGAGTATCCATTGTCGGACGAGCAGATTGCCGGATATCGACGCGACGGCTTCGTCAAGCTGCCGAATGTGCTGTCGCCGGCGGTGTTGGAGGCGTACGGCGCCGAGTTCACGCGCCTGGTTCAGGAATTGAATAGGCAGACGCTGCCGATTGAAGAACGCAGTACGTACGCCAAAGCGTTTCTGCAGATCACAAATCTGTGGGAGCACAGCGAGACGGTGAAGGAATTTGTGCTCAGCAGGAAGCTGGGCAAGATCGCGGCAGCGTTGATGGGCGTGGACGGGGTGCGGATTTACCACGATCAGGCGTTGTACAAAGAGCCGGGGGGCGGCTTTACGCCGTGGCACGCCGATCAGTTCTACTGGCCGCTGGCGAATGACAACACGGTGACCGCTTGGATTCCGCTGCAGCCGGTACCACTTGAGATGGGGCCGCTCTCGTTCTGTGTGGGTAGCCACAAGTTGCTCGAGAACCGGGAATTGGCAATCAGCGACGAGAGTGAAGAGAAAATCGGGCGCACATTGAACGACTATGCGAAACTGGTCGCACCGTTTGCACTGGGCGAGGTCAGTTTTCATTCGGGTTGGACATTTCACCGGGCGGGGCCGAATCGGACCGCCCGCATGCGGGCGGTCATGACGATAATCTATATGGAGGACGGCATGCGCGTTGCCGCGCCCAAGAGCAGGAATCAGCAGGTGGACTGGGACCGCTGGCTGCCGGGCGCGCAGCTGGGCGAAGCGATCGATACGCCGCTGAATCCCGTTTGCTATAACAGAAGGCATGCAGCGGTAGCGTCGAAGTAGCGCAGGCTGAGAACGTGTCGGGCTGACGGATTGGCTTTTTGAGCTTGGGGGCTGATCAAAATGAAAGGTGTAGCGAAGCTGCGGGCGGGCGTGGGCGAGGTGGGGTTGTTGGAAGCACCCGAACCGACCGCGACCCCCGGACATCTGGTGATTGAAGTGACGGCAGGCGGTCTGTGCGGCACGGACGTGCACATCTTCCACGACGAGTATCCGTGCAAGCCGCCGGTTATACTCGGACATGAGGTGGCAGGAAGGGTCGTGGATGTAGGGGAAGGAGTCACGCGTTGCAAGACCGGCGACCCTGTGACAAGCGAGCCGTATTACCGCCTGTGCGGATCGTGCGCGTACTGCCGGGCCGGGATGCCGAATCACTGCGGACAGCGTGCGTCGATTGGCAGTGGCGTACACGGCGCGTTTGCTCGCTACGTGCAGGTGCCCGAACGGTCGGTGCATCTTCTACCGCAGGGCGTCGACGAGTGGTCAGGCGCGCTGACCGAGCCGCTGGCCTGCTGTGTGCATGCGTTGGAAAACACGAAGGTCGAGCCCGAGGATGTTGTGGTCGTAACCGGGCCGGGGGCGATCGGTCTGCTGATGTTACAGGTAGTCAAGGCCGCGGGCGGGCAGGTCGTGGTCGTTGGAACGGAGACGGACGCGGCGCGGCTGGACCTGGCGTTGACGTTGGGCGCGGATGAGGCGCTCGCGGTGGGCAGCGACGATGTTCAGAGGGCAGTAGCGGCGCGCAGCGACGGGCTCGGAGCGGACGTCGTCTTTGAGTGTTCGGGCGCGGGCGCGGGGGCGCAGACGGCATTGGATCTGGTCCGGCACCGGGGCCGGTATGTGCAGGTGGGGCTCTTCGGCAGGCCGGTTACCTGGGAACTCGAGCAGGTCTGCGTCAAAGAGGTGCAGGTACAGGGAACGTTTGCCACGGTCTCAAGCTCGTGGCGCAAAGCGCTGGCCCTAATGCGTTCCGGCCTCGTCCGGACCGGGCCGCTCATCAGCCACCGACTGCCATTGTCGGACTGGCAGCTGGCCTTTGAGTTGTTCGAGCGCCGCCAAGGCGTCAAGCTCGTGTTCACGCCGGCGTAACGGCGCGCGTTGGGCTTGAACGAATCAAGCATCCGAAGAGTGAAGGCTGTTCCTGGTCCGGTTGTCTAAGCGGGCTCTGACCGCATGCTACCGTGCGCCAAAGCTCCGGAGCAGCAGCATATTCGACGGCTTAAATTGCCTTCCCAACGAAACCCAGAGATTCTGTTTAAGGGCCGTGCCGGCGGAACGCCCAAGCATCCAGCCTGCCCCTCTTCTGATAGTCCGTCGTTTGAAGAAGGATGCCCATGAGAAACCAGGGCCGAACAACGAGAATCGACCGAAAGATCGGAATCACGTGCAAGAGCCAGACGACCGCCATTTAAGGTCTGCAAACACGCAAATCTGGCGCCCAACGGCAGAGAGAACCAGGATAGTCCGGCCAGGTTGAAAACGTCGAATCGCTCGGTCTTACAAGGGAAACTGCTTGGAAACCGGTAACCACGCTATTGAAACCAAGAGCTATTCCTTTGCGCCTTAGAGCGTGAGACGACTAGTATCCCAGGATGCGACTCTTGCCGAAAGTTGTGGTATCAAAAGGGATCTATATTTGGGTATGAGTCAGAGTGTACGATCGACGATTCCGGCCGGCCCACGCTGTCCCAACTGTGGATCGCGGGTGGCCCAAGATGCTGAATCCTGCTACTTCTGCGGTCAAGAGCTGACGGGAATCACCAGGAGAAGGCCGGCGCGTCTCATGTTGCGGGACGCGACCCTGGTGCTCGTCTTGCTGGTTGTGGTGATTGGATGGTGGCAGTTTGGCAGGCAGAGCGAAGAGAACGGTCAGTTTACTGAGGCCCAGGGTTCGCTTGTGCCGGAGGAGGGCGCCAACGCTGTTTCAACGGCCAACGGCAGGGAGGAGCCAGAAGCCGAGCCGTTGATTCAGCGCCATACGGTGCAGAGAGGAGAGACGCTTCTCGGCATCGCCGCCAGGTACGGTGTAACCGTGGCGGACGTGCAGGCGGCAAACAGGTTGGAAGGCACGCAGATCCGGGCCGGAGAGGTGCTCCTCATACCGATTCCGCTGTCGATTTCGGAGAACGGGGTCGAAGACGGCGGGTCGACGATATCTACGATCTTCAACTATACGGTCAAGCCGGGAGACACGCTGATATCGATTGCCGTGCGGCTCGGTACAAACGTAGCCGCAATCCAGAATGCAAATGATATAGGTGCAGACGGGTTCATCCGACCCGAACAGGTGCTCCTGGTTCCTGTGTCCGGTGTGCCTGCCACCGTGTTGACGGCGGGCGCGATGCCAGCCGCGCGCGCGGCGGGAGCCGTGAAGTACGAGGCGCCTCAACTATTGGGGCCGATTGACGGCGAAAGCATTGCGCGCGAAGACGGCGTCCTGTTCCGCTGGTTGAGCGGGGGCCTTCTGGAGGAGAATGAATGGTACGTTTTGTACATCTGGCCGCTGGAAGGGTTGTTCGAGCTGCCGCCGCCGATATGGACAAAATCGACCAGTTTTCGGCTGTCGAATCAGTGGGCCCCCCCGCCGGACCGCGAGGTCACATACAGGTGGCAGATCTCCGTTGCGCGTGTGCTGGCCGGCGACGGGGGAGAACGGAGCGTTGAGACCGCGGGCGTGCCCAGCGACGTTAGAAGTTTTGTCTGGTCCGGGCGGGAAGGTCAGTAGTGGGTACGCCGGACTCGTATAGCGCGGGCCGGACTGCGCGCGCGAAACGGGACAGATTGGGAGCGAAAGCCGACCAGATGGAGTGCGCGCGGCGAAGGCACTTTCCCTCGATGTAGATTGCCAATTCGGGGTGTCGGTTGTATAGTGATCCAGTTTTTGATGCCCCTTAGTCCGAATCGATGGATGGTAGCGAGTTGCCAGTTGACCGGCGGGGCGACTTGGTTCGCGGGAGGTCTCACAGCGAACCTGTTAGCATAAGCCAACTATATTGCCACATGGAGGGGAGGAATTCATGCCGCGACCAGTAACGCTATTCACAGGTCAGTGGGCCGATATGCCCTTCGAGACCATCTGCGAAAAGGCCAAGTCTTTCGGATATGATGGTTTGGAACTTGCGTGTTGGGGCGACCATTTCGAGGTGGACAAAGCCCTGGAAGACGACGGCTATGTACAGGGGCGCTGGGACACGCTAAACAAGCATGGGTTGAAATGTTTTGCGATCAGCAACCATCTGGTGGGGCAGGCCGTAAGCGACCGCATCGATGAGCGGCACGAGAGCATTCTGGCCCCGCGCATTTGGGGCGACGGCAGTGAAGACGGTGTGCGGGCGCGTGCGGCAGAGGAGATGAAGGACACGGCGCGGGCTGCAGCGAAGTTCGGTGTCAAGGTAGTGCCGGGATTTACAGGTTCGCCGATTTGGAACCTGGCCTATTCTTTTCCGCCGAATCCGCCGGACTTTCTGGAAAAGGGGCTGGCGCTCTTCGCTGAGCTTTGGACGCCGGTACTGGATGTTTTCACTGAGAACGGTGTCAAGTTCGGCCTGGAGGTCCACCCGACGGAGATCGCGTTTGACATCTACAGCGCTCAGAATGCGCTGGACGCGCTCAACGGGCACGAGGCGTTCGGTTTCAACTATGACCCGAGCCATTTCGGCTATCAGGGCGTCGATTACGTTGGATTCATTCACAGGTTCGCGGACCGCATCTTCCACGTGCACATGAAGGACGTGGGCTGGTCGGACGGCGGCAAAGAGGCGGGCGTCTTTGGCGGTCATGCCGATTTTGGCGATCACCGACGGTACTGGGATTTCCGTTCGGTAGGACGAGGGCGCATCGACTTTGAGGCGGTCATCCGGGCGCTGAACGATATTGGTTATGCCGGGCCGCTTTCGATTGAGTGGGAGGATGCGGGCATGGACCGTGAGCACGGCGCGACCGAGTCGGCCGCGTACACGCGCAAAGTCGATTTTCCTTCTTCCGATATCGCGTTTGACGCGGCCTTTGCCGAGTAGAAGCTGAAGAACAGATCATGCAAGCGTTTAAGATTGAGAGAGGAACTGACTCATGAGCGAAGGATCCGGTTTCACTTCGATGGCCGGGGCGCGGGCAGAGGGCGATGCCCCTGAGATCGGTGTCGGGATGCTGGGTTATGCCTTTATGGGGAAGGCCCACAGCCATGCGATGCTGAACATCGCGCACATGATGTATCCGCCGCCGGCCGTTCCGCGCCTGGTGGGTATTGCCGGTCGCGACGAGCAGGCGGTCGCGGAGGCTGCGAGGCGCTACGGGTATTCCGGTTACTACACCGATTGGCGTGCGATGTTGGACAATGACGACATCCAGCTTTTCGACAATGGCGGACCGAATGATACGCACGCGGAGCCGTGCATTGTTGCCGCGGAACACGGCAAGCATATTCTGTGCGAAAAACCGCTGGCGCGCACTGCGGATGAGGCGCAGGCGATGCTGGAGGCGGTCCAGAAGGCGGGCGTGAAGAATTTGGTGGCCTTCAACTATCGCTTTGTACCGGCGATTCGACAGATTCGCAAGTTGGTGGATTCCGGGCTGCTGGGGCAGATCTACCACTTCCGTGCCGTCTATCTGCAGGAATGGGTTATGGCCCACTACGATCTGCCGATGATCTGGCGCTTGCAGAAGTCAGCCGCCGGCAGCGGTGCGCTGGGTGACTTGGGGGCGCACATCATAGACCTGGGCCGGTATCTTGTGGGCGAGGTGAAGAGCGTGGCCGGCACAACGCGCACCTTCATCGAAGAGCGTCCGCAGGACGACGGGACGATGGGCAAGGTGGATGTCGATGACGCTTTCACGGCGTTGCTGGAGTTTGACAACGGCGCGCTCGGAACGGTCGAGGCCAGCCGATTCGCGGCGGGACGCAAAAACGGACTGCGTCTGGAAATCAATGCGGAAAAGGCAAGCATTGTCTTCAACCTGGAACGGCTGAACGAGCTGGAGATATTCTGGGTGGGCGACGAGCCGGAGGAGGCGCAGGGATTCCGAAATGTGCTGGTGTCGGAGCCGTCGCATCCCTGGTGGGAGAACTGGTGGCCTCAGGGGCACATCATCGGCTGGGAGCACACCTTTGTGCATGAGATCACCCACCTGCTGGACTGTATCGTCAATGACAGCGCTGTGTCGCCGATCGGGGCGGACTTTGTCGACGGATACCGCAACGCGGTGATCTGTGATGCGATTTTGGAAGCGGCTGCGAGCAGGCGGCAGGTGGACTGCGTGTACGCCGCATAGAACCAGGTTCACGTAGATGACCGAACAGGGCGGCCCGCGAGGCAATTCCCGACCCGCAGGCCGCCCTTGAGCGCTCCTACTTCGGTTTACTACGTTATCTGCCGGGCGAACTACATTTGCCAGTGACCCTGCCCGACGCGATCGCATTCTGGCAAGGCCGTGTCTCCTTTCCTGCGGCGCGTAGGGAGCGTGTTGAAGTAAGCGCATTCCTATGCTCTCACGGTTAGGGATGTTTCGTGCGCTAGCAGCACCTATTGCAGTCCAGAAGGAACTTGCCCCATATTGTCAGGGCTCCTTTCCACTATGCACGCGGCCGAGAGCGCAATTGACAGCGTAAAGACGGACTCCGACCATGAAGATTGAACGAATCGAACTTCGCCGTATCCATATGCCCTACGTGCGCCCGTTTGAGACGAGCGGCTGGCGCCACGAAGGCAGCGACGCCGTGATCGTCCGGGTAGACGCGGAGGGGGCGACCGGCTGGGGCGAATCTCCGGTAAGCGAAGGCCCCTGGTACAACGAAGAGACGTTCCACACCGCTCTGATCATGCAACGCGAGTTTCTTGCCCCGATGCTGTTGGA
Organism: uncultured Caldilineaceae bacterium; assembly: GCA_951813625.1. GTDB lineage: Bacteria > Chloroflexota > Anaerolineae > Caldilineales > Caldilineaceae > Bin5. Next base: position 280,479 of record CATOTS010000001.1, read on the forward strand.
AGCAGATATCGACGAACCCGGGGACGTGCGGGACATATTCATGCGTGTGCGCGCCAACCGGATGGCGAAAGCAGGGCTGGAGTTCGCGGTCTGGGACCTATTTGCAAACGCGCAGGGCGTCTCGCTGGCAAAGTTGCTGGGCGGGACGCGTGCCGAAGTTGCGGTCGGGGTGAGCGTGCCGATTCACGCCAGCGTTGACGAGCTGATGGAGACGGTTGAAGGCTACCTGGCGGACGGATACGAACGGGTCAAGCTGAAGATCAAACCGGGCTGGGACATCGAGCCGACGCGGGCGGTGCGCGAACGCTGGCCTGACCTGTTGCTGCAGGTGGACGGCAACAGCATCTACCGCCTTGAGGACGCGGAACATCTGCGGCAATTGGATGCGTTCGATCTGTTGCTCAACGAACAGCCGCTCGAACACGACGATATATTCGATCACGCCAAGCTGGCGAGGCTGATCGAAACGCCTGTCTGCCTGGATGAGAGCATTGTCTCGCCGGACCATGCGCGCTGGGCGCTCGAGCTGGATGCGTGCGGCGTGATCAACGTCAAACCGTCGCGCATCGGGGGTCTGGCCGATTCAGTCTCGATCCACGATATGTGCCAGGATGCAGGGATTCCCGTCTGGCACGGCGGGATGCTGGAGACAGGAATCGGGCGAGCAATCAGCGTGGCGCTGGCAAGCCTGCCCAACTTCAGCCTGCCGGGCGACATCAGCGCCAACGACCGCTATTTTCAGAGGGACATCGTCACCAATCCGTTCAGGTTGAACGACAACAGTACGCTGACAGTCCCGGCCGGCCCGGGGCACGGCGCGCAGGTGGACGAGGCTTATCTGGACGAGGTGACGGTGGAGAAAGTCTGTCTGCGGCGAAACGGCCATGGATAGAGGATCGCGGCGTGTTTTGTCGGTTTGATCCCGCATTTGTGAAGCGGGCGGCCAGGGAGTGGCACCATGGCGAAGAAACGGGGCAAGCCTTCATTTATCGGCATCGACCTGGCCTGGAGCGAACGCAATCCATCGGGCGCGGCTGTAATCCGCGACGGACGGCTGGTCGCGCAGACGGGGGGCCTTCGCAGAACGGCCGAAATTGTCGACTTTGTAGGGGCGCATCTTTCGCGGCGCAATGGATCGATTGTGGCCGTCGATGCACCGCTGCGCGTACCGAACGAGACGGGCAGCCGGGAATGCGACCGGGCGTTGACGGCGGAGTGGCGGCGATTCCACGCTGGAGCGTATCCGGCCAACCGCAAGCTACTGGCCCGCGACGGCGTGGTGCGGGGGGAGGCGTTGACAGCGGCGCTGATGGAGCGCTTCAAGTTCAACGAGACCGATGTGATCCCGCGCCGGACGAAGGCGCGGCTGGTGTGCGAGGTCTATCCCCACCCGGCGCTCGTAAGCCTGTTTGGGCTGGACAGCATCCTGCGCTACAAGCGTGGGCGAGGACGCAGTTACGAGGAACGCTGGCCGGAGTATGAACGCTATCGCTCGCTCTTGCGCGGGCTTCGGAAGGCCGATCCGCCGCTGCGGAGGACCCGTCGACTTCTCAAGAAGGCCGAGGTCACTGGCCTGCGCGGCGCGGCGCTGCAAGCGTACGAGGATACGCTCGATGCGGTGACCTGCGCTTACGTCGCGTCCTTTCTGTGGCGGCACGGGCCGGGCGCGGTCAAGCGATATGGTTCATTGGATGAAGGGCACATATTGGTGCCGATACCGAAGAAGTGAACGTGAAGCAGCTGAACTGCGCGTTGCGTTCCCAGGTCTCCACCGTACCGTTTCCCGGATAACAACAGAAACTCGACTCTTCGCGGGATAAGATTCAGCGCCGTCCCTTACCCTTGCGACGCGTCTGGGACTGAATCCGCGCCCAGGTGTCGCGCAGCGTAATGGTGCGGTTGAAGACAAGGTTGTCGTCGGCGCTGTCCGGGTCGAGGCAGAAGTAGCCTTTGCGCTCGAACTGTACGGTCTGGCCGACGGCGAGTTCGCGTACGCTCGGTTCAAGTTGGACTTCGTTCTGCACGGACAGCGAATCGGGGGAGAGGCTGGCCATGAAGTCCTGGCCTTCGGGTACGTCGAACGGGTCTTCGACGTTGAAGAGGCGGTCGTAGAGCCGCACTTCGGCCGGTACTGCATGATCGGCGCTGACCCAGTGGATGGTGCCGCGCACTTTGCGCCCGTCGGGCGCGTAGCCTCCCTTGGTGTCCGGATCGTAGGAGCAGTGGAGGGCGACGACTTCGCCCCTGTCATTCTTGATCACTTCCTCGCAGCGGATGAAGTAACCCCAACGGAGACGGACTTCGCGGCCCGGCGCGAGGCGAAAGAACTTGCGCGGCGGGTCCTCCATGAAGTCATCGCGCTCGATCAGCAGATTGCGGCTGAAGGGAATCGTGCGGCTGCCGGCGTCTTCGTCCTCCGGGTTGTTGACCGCCTCCACCCATTCGGTCTCGCCTTCGGGGTAGTTGGTAATCACGACAGGCAGCGGGTCTAGGACGCCCATCACGCGCATGGCTGTGCGGTTCAATTCCTGGCGAATGAAGTGATCAAGCAGCTCGATTTCGACGGTGCTGTTGGTGCGGGCGATGCCGACGTGCTCGCAGAGGTCGCGCAGCGCTTTGGCAGGTACGCCCCGCCGACGCTGTCCGGCCAGAGTCGGCATGCGCGGGTCGTCCCATCCGGCGACGCGGTCCTCCTCCACGAGGCGCATGAGGCGGCGTTTGCTGGTTACCGTGTAGGTGAATTCCAGCTTGGCGAACTCGATCTGCCGCGGATGGTAGACTTCGAGCGAGTCCAGGTACCAGTCGTAGAGCGGACGATGGTTCAGGTATTCAAGCGAGCAGAGCGAATGCGTGACGCCCTCGATGGAATCGGACTGGCCGTGGGCCCAGTCGTACATGGGGTAGATGCACCAGTCGTCGCCGGTTCGCTGATGCGACGCGTGGCGAATGCGGTACATCACCGGGTCGCGCAGGTTGACATTGGGCGAACTCATGTCGATCTTGGCGCGCAGCACCTTTGCACCGTCGGGAAACTCTCCGGCTTTCATGCGTTTGAACAGGTCCAGGTTCTCTTCGACGGAGCGGTTGCGGTAGGGGCTCTCCGTACCCGGCTCGGTGAGCGTACCGCGGTAGGCGCGAATCTCCTCCTGGCTGAGATCGTCCACATAGGCGTGACCCGATTCAATCAGCTGCAGCGCCCACTCGTAGAGCTGGCCGAAGTAGTCTGAGGTATAGAGGACGCTGGCCGGTTCGTAGCCGAGCCAGGAGATATCGGCGATCTGGGCGTCGACAAACTCCTGCTCCTCCTTGAGCGGGTTTGTGTCGTCGAAACGGAGGTTGCAGTGGCCGCCGAACTCGGCCGCCACCTCGAAGTTCAGACCGATCGCCTTGGCGTGGCCGACATGGAGATAGCCGTTCGGCTCCGGGGGAAAACGGGTCTGGAATCTTCCGTCGAAGCGGCCGTTGCTCAGATCTTCGGCAATCGCTTCACGAATAAAATCGCGCGCGGTCGTTGTGATATCAGAATCGCTCATCGGATCTCCCTGGAATCGCGAGTTGTCGCCGACAATGGCTGGACCTGCGCAAAGAGTCCGTTCTCGGTTTGATTGCGCGATTCACAGCATGACCAATATACAATTCTTCAGCGCGCCGGGCAAGAAAATTCACTGGGAAAGTTGAACGCAGGAGAGTGGCACGGGCTGTCCGGTGGCTGCCGGGCGCACGGTCAGACGCCGCTGGTCGCGGAGAATCCGCCGTCGACGGGCACGACGATGCCGGTGACGAAACGCGAGGCGTCGCTGGCAAGCCAGAGCGCGACACCGACCAGTTCATCCGGCTCGCCGAAGCGTCCCAGGGGCGTGTGGTCGACAATCTGCTGACCGCGCTCGGTCAGTGGCAGATTTCCCTGGGCGTCGGGGGCGGCGTCAGTGTCCAGCAGGAGCGCGCGGTTCTGCTCGCCGATGAAGAAGCCGGGCGCGATGGCGTTGACGCGCAGGCCGGCGCCGTGTTTCTCGGCCAGGTCGACGGCCAGCCAGCGAGTGAGATTGTCGACGGCCGACTTGGCCGCGGAGTAGCCCATTACGCGTGTGAGCACCTTCTGCGCGGCCATCGAGGAGATGTTGATGATCGACCCGCTGCCCTGCTGGGTCATCGGCTCACCAAAGACCTGGATAGGCAGCACCGTGCCGGTGAAGTTAAGGCCGACTACGCCTTCGAGGGCTTCGCGGGGCACGTTGAAGAAAGTTAGATCGCCAAAAACTGTGGCGTCGGGACGGTTGCCGCCGGCGCAGTTGATCAGCACGTCGACTCGTCCCCATTTGTCGAGCAAGGTCTGCCGCGCCGCGCGCAGGCTCCCCTCGTCGAGGACATCGGCCGGCAGAGGCATGGCGACGTGGCCGGCGGCTTCGATTTCATGCGCGACCTCCTGTGCCTTTTGAGCCCGGCGCCCGAGTACGGCCACGCGGGCGCCGGCCGCGGCCAAACCGCGGGACATCGCCCCGCCCAGCACGCCGGTGCCGCCCGTAACGACGGCAACTTTTCCTTCGAGTGAGAACTGTTTCCAGATGCTCATGGCCTACTCCTGGCTTCGCGAAGTGCGGCAAGGAGCGATCTTCCTCACGGCCTATCCTCGCCACCTACGGTTGGATTGGACTATAATCGACAAACACAGCTGCTCGCGTAATTGAATCACAGTTCGGAGCTGGAGCGAAAGGAAATCTTTGTGAACTCTTCTCTACGACAGCACATGCCGGACCGGGCGGAACGGTATTTCAGCGGCAGCGATGCCCAGCGGTCGGCGGCGCGCGCACTGTTCGAGAGCGTGGCAGACCTGCCTTTGATCTGCCCGCACGGTCACGTGGACCCTCTGCTCTTCGCCGACGCGTCGTATCATTTCGGCTCGCCCGCGGAGCTGCTGCTGATCCCCGATCATTATGTCTTCAGGATGCTCTACTCGCAAGGCGTTCCCCTGGAGGCGCAGGGTGTGGCGGTCAAGGAGGGCGAGGATGGGAGCGCTGTCGAAAGCGATCATCGCAAGATCTGGCAGACTTTTGCCGACAACTATCATCTTTTCCAGGGCACGCCGACCGGCCTATGGCTGAACGACGAGTTTCTCGATCTGTTCGGCATCGACGCGAAGCTGACGCCGACGAATGCGCAGGCCTTTTATGACAGGATCGCCCAACAGCTGGCCGCGCCGGAATTCACGCCGCGCCAGCTGTACGAGCAGTTCAACGTGGAGGCACTGACGACCACGGATGCGGCCACCGATTCGCTCGAACATCATCGTGCGATCCGGGATTCGGGCTGGGCCGGGCGCATCTATCCGACATTTCGCCCGGACAAAGTGGTAAACGCGATCGATCAGCCGGAATGGCTGGAGCAGATCGAGCTGCTGCGAGAAGTATCGGGAATCGACATCAGCGACTATGCATCCTACATCCGTGCGCTGGAATTACGGCGAGTCTTTTTCAAAGAGATGGGGGCGACGGCCACGGATCACGCGGCAGAGACGCCGTACACTGAGGTTCTCTCCGGCGGTGAGGCGGAATCCATCTTCGGGCGCGGGCTAGCGGGCCGGGCGAGTGAAGCCGACGCGCGCCGTTTCACCGGACACATGCTGGTCGAGATGGCGCGCATGAGCAGTGAGGATGGATTGGTGATGCAATTGCACCCCGGTTCGGTCCGTAACCACAATGCGGCGCTCTACCAGCGATTCGGCGCGGACATGGGTGCGGACATTCCCCACTCGCTCGATTTCACGCGCAATTTGAAGCCGCTTCTGGACCGGTTCGGCTCCCACCCTTCGCTGCGTCTGATCTTGTTCACGCTCGACGAAGCGACGAGCGCGAGAGAGATGGCGCCGCTGGCAGGCCATTACCCGGTTTTGCGCATCGGACCGCCGTGGTGGTTCTACGACAGCATCAACGGGATGCGGAACTTCTTTGCGCAGGTGATGGAGACGGCGGGCATCTACAACACGGTCGGCTTCAATGACGACACACGCGCGTTCGCTTCGATTCCGACGCGGCATGAACTGTGGCGGCGCGTCGCCTGCGACTGGCTTGCCAGCTTGCTGGTCGAGGGGATTGTCGACGATGAAGATGCGCTCCAGATGGCGCACGCGCTGGCATATGGGCTGGCGAAAGAAGCCTATCGACTCTAAGCAAAGGCAAGAAGCCCGGCATCGAGCATCGTTTCCAAGGAGTAACTACTCAGCCGCAATCAGTTTGTGACCCTGAATGAGGTGAGCGAAGGTGTTTTCTCTCTCCTCACTCCGCTTTACTTTCTCCATGCTTTTTGGACGGTCGGGCCTTCGGCCCTCCCTTGTGCGGGGGGACTCCCCCCGCAACGCCCCCCTCCAAAACCAGCGCTCACCGACGGTACGTCGTCATTCCTGCAGTGCGGCTTATCCAACGTGGTGGCGGCCAACCGAATTCGCAATCAGAGAATCTGAATGGCGGCGGGGATGAAGCGCTGGTCGAGACAGACGCTGTATGTGGCTTGGTAGTTACTCCAAGGAGTTGATCCGGGGACAGCAGGAATCTTGAGTAAGCGGCTGTCTAGATCAGTCGACTTCGGCGGAGCGGCGATGCCAGTCTTCGGCGAAGAGATTGAAGTGGACGCGGCGGCGGGGATTGGCCTCGACGACATCTTCGTCGAGGGTCACGCCCAGGCCGGGTCCGGATGGCAGGGCGAAGTAGCCGTCTTCGATTTCGGGATTGCCAGGGGCCGCGTCCTTGACATAGGCTTCGGCAAAGTCGTTGAAGTGCTCCTGGATCTTGAAATTGGGCGTACAGGCTGCCAGGTGGAGCGCGGCTGCGGTCGAAATGGGGCCGCCCACGTTGTGAGGGGCAACGAGAACATAGTAGGCCTCGGCCCAGGCAGCCAGTTTCTTGGTGTTGAGAATGCCGCCGAAGTGGGTGATATCCGGCTGGATGATGTCGCAGGCCTGCAACTCGAAAAGCTCGCGGTATTCGTACATGGTGTGCAGACGCTCGCCGGTGGCGACCGGGATACCGAGCGGAGTGATGGCGTCTGCCGCCTTTTTCTGCGCGGCCAGATTTTCCGGCGGGACAGGCTCCTCAAGCCAGGAGGGCTTGAAACGGGCAAGCTCGCGGGCGAACTCGACCGCCGTGACGGGGTTGAAACGACCGTGCATTTCGATGAGGATTTCGACGTCGGGGCCGACGGCGTCGCGCACCGCCTCCACCAGGCCGATGACATAGTTCTTTTCGGCCCGCTCCATCTCGTAGAAACCAGCGCCGAAGGGATCGAATTTGAGCGCTTTGTAGCCCTTGGCCAGCACGCGTTTGGCCGCGGCGTGAAATTCATCCGCGCTGCGTTCACCGGTGTACCAGCCGTTGGCGTACCCTTTGATATTGTCGCGCACTGCGCCGCCGAGCAGCCGGTAAACCGGCTGGTTGAGAGCTTTGCCGATGATATCCCAGCAGGCGACCTCGATGAGCGCGATGACGGTCATAATGATTTCACCGGCGCGGCCGAAGTCCTCGCGGAACATGCGGGCGACAAGACGCTCGACGTTAAACGGGTCCTCACCGATGACATAGCGGGGCGCGGCTTCACTCAGATACCCGAGGACGCCGTCAGTCCGGTTGAGCGCGCGGCATTCGCCCACGCCGACAAGGCCTTCGTCAGTTTCGACTTTGACGATAGTAAGGTTACGCCACTCGGTTCCGAGCACCATCGGCGTTACTTTGCTGATTCTCATAAGGATCCTCGCGTATGGGAAAAGATTTGCTTCAGTTACCGGGATTCAGTTTCCGGGATTCAGTTTCCGGGATACTGTATCGCAATGGGTGGAAACGCGCCACAATTTGGGGTCGAAACCAGGATTGTATAGGTTCCATTGGATGCGGGGCCGGACAGCGGGAAGTGCGGCCAAACGCGGTTGGAGAATTGGAAAACTGGCAATCTTCTGCTAGAATTGCCTCATCTATCCATATTGGCCGGAGTATCAATTGATGGCGGCCACCGGGCGCCGCATGGAGAAACAGATGCCGAACATCAGATCAGCAGCCAAGCGTGTGCGCCAGGATGAGCACAGGCAAGAGCGCAACCGACGATATCGCAGCGCTGCCCGCACTGCTGTCAAGAAGGCGCGCGCCTCGATTGAAGAATCAAATCCGGGAGCAGGGGAGGCCGTGCGCGCGGCCGCAGTCGCGCTGGACCGCGCCGCGCAACGCGGCGCCATTCACGCCAACAACGCGGCAAGGCGTAAGAGCAGGCTGATGCTCCAGTACAGCAAGGCAGTCGCAGCGTAACGGCCTGCTGTAAACAATTTGCAGCGGCCACTGGGGCCGCGCGGCATTTTCTTCAATAAGTTAGCATCCGAAAGCCGTCCGAAGCAAAACCGGGCGGCTTTTGCGCGTCTGCCTGCTGTAGTCAACCATTCGTTTCCGACCATGCGCCAGTACGTGCCACATAGTGGCAGCTGTTCCGCAGGACGCAGTGCCCGCAGCGGGGCACTCGCGCCCGGCAGACGCCGCGTCCATGGCTGATCAGGTTGACGTGGAGTGTAAAGTAGGTCTCCGGCGGCAGGGCTTCTTCCCAAATGGTCTTGATCTTCTCCGCCGAAGCGCGCGGCCCGCTGATGCCAAGACGCTGGCTCTGGCGCTGGATGTGGGTATCGACGGGAAACGCGGCCATCCCATAGCTGAACAGGAGCACAATGCTGGCTGTCTTGTGACCCACGCCGGGGAAGCTCTGCAGGTACGTTTGGGCGGCCTCAGGTTCCATCCCCTGGACGTGGTCGAGGCTGTAGAAACCTTCCTCGCGGTGCAGCATCTCCAGCGTTTCGACGATGTGCGGGGCCTTCTGGTTGTACATGCCGGCAACGCGAATGGCATCCTTGATTTCGGAAAGAGGCGCCGTGCGCACCGCGTCCCAATCGTCGTTGAAGCGCTGCCGCAGCGTCTCGAAGGCCCTGCCGGAGTTTCGGTCGTTGGTATTTGCGCTGAGGATGGTCTGGATCAGCTGCTCGAAGCCACTGCGTCGGGGCTGCCAAACCGGCTCGCCGTACTCGGCCAGCAACAGATCATAGATCTGCTGGGCCTTATCCTCGGGACCGCGAACAGAATCAGCCATTGCTGCGCTACCTCTCCGGCGCCTGAATATAGCCGCACCTACGGTTGCTGCGACGGGAGGCCGTCCACCATTGCGATGCGGGGCAAGCGGGCCATGAGGCGGCTGGTCACCTCGTAGTTGATCGTGTCCAACCGCGTCGCGACCGTTTCCGCCGAAATCGCCTGGCCCTGCTGCAGGCCGAGCAGGACGGCTTCGTCATCCTGTTCGACAGAGACGCCGGATTCCGCGATTCTGGTCACGTCGACGACCGTCTGATCCATGCAGACGCGGCCCACGATAGGCGCTTCCCGCCCCCCGATCAGGACGTTCTGCCAGGTGCGCGGGCTACGCGGAAAGCCGTCGGCGTATCCGACCGGCACGACGGCCACGGTGCAATCATGGGGTGCGCGCCAGGTGTTGCCGTAGGAGACCGGTTCACCGGCACAGAGGCGGCGCACCTGGGCGACGCGGGCCTTCCAACTGAGGACCGGTCTCATTTGCGCTGGCGCGGGGCACTCCTGGCCGGGGGAGAGTCCGTAGAGCAGAATGCCGCAACGTACCGCATCGAGATGCGCCTCAGGCAGTGCAAGGGTTGCCGCCGAGTTGGCGGCGTGAGCGATAGGCGGACGACAGCCAGCGCCCGCCAAACGGGCCAACAGCGTGGTAAAACGGCGCAGTTGCTCGCGCGCGTAGCTCTGGTCGGCTTGACCTGCAGTGCTGAAATGGGTGTAGATGCCCTCGACTTGAAGATGGTCGTTGCCGTCGATCCGCGCGCAAAGCGCAAAGGCGTCGTCGTGGTCGACGCCCAAGCGGTGCATGCCGGTGTCGACCTTGAGATGAACGGCTATCTTCCTACCTTGGCGAGCGGCGGCATCGGCGAAGGCGAGGGCGGTGCGCTGGTCGTAGACCGTGGCGGTGATCGAGTGTTCGAGCAGGGTCTCTGCGTCGTCCGGCGGCGTGTAGCCGAGGACGAGAATGGGAGCGGCGAGACCGGCCTGCCGCAGCGCAACGGCTTCGTTAACGGCAGCAACGGCGAGGCGATCTGCCCCGGCGCGCAGGGCGGCGGGCGCGATGATATCTGCCCCGTGGCCGTATGCGTTGGCTTTGACAACGGCATACAGAAGCCGGTCCGGCCCGATACGCCGGCGGAGTATGCGCACGTTGTTCGTCAGTGCCGAGAGGTCGATTTCCAGCCAGGTGGGGCGCAGACAGCTATTCATAACTAACAGTTAAGAACGAGGCGGCAGACGTTACCAGCCGTTTTCGCTACGCAGCAGGTCCCACTGATCCAGATCGAGGCCGGCCTCTCCCAGTTTATTGCCTTTGCGTTCGCCGTGATAGTCGCTGCCGCCGGTGGTGAAGAGGCCTAAGCGGTCCGCCAGCTCGCCGAAGTGGGCGAGGGGCATGTCGGTCGCGTACCTGCCCTCGACGGCGTAGGGGTAGTTGAGCTCCAGACCGTCGAGACCGATGTCGACCAGACGGCTGAGCGAATCTTCGAGACTGCGGATGCGCCTGTAGATGCCGGGGTGCGCCAGAACGGCCTTGCCGCCGGCCGCGTGCGTCAACTCGATGGCGTCCTCGACCTGGATGATGAACGAACGGCGCACATGCGTGGAATGTTCGGCGTCAGAGGCGAGGTACTGTTCAAAGACGTCGCTGATCGAAGTGAACTTTTGCGGGTTGTACTTGAGGGCGATTTGGGCGATATGGGGACGGCCGGGGACACCGCCCGCCAGTCCCAGGACCTCCTCCACCGGGACATGCAGCCCGTACTCCTGCATACGTTCGGCCTGGCGGACTTTCTGCTCGACGCGACTCTCCATTACGCGATCGAGAATGTCGAGCAGGACCGAGTCGGTCGGATCGATGCCGTAGCCCAGGATGTCGAAATCCAGGAAGTCCCTGGCGCGGTCGCTGGCCGTGCTGAATTCGATTGCCGGAATCACACTGACGCCGGCTTCGGCGCCGTGGGCCTGGGCTTCAGATACGCCCAGGACGCTGTCGTGATCGGTCAGGGCCAGGACGCGGATACCGATGGCGGCGGCCTTTGCAACCAATTCCCGGGGTGTATCTGTTCCATCAGAGCAGTTGCTGTGGACTTGCAGGTCGACGGGATAGGGTCGGGTCGATGAGCTGCCTTGTGCGTTCATAAGCCAGTTTGGCGAGTACCACGCGTGCTTGAACGAGAATGTGAGGGCCCGGCGCTGCAAAGAAAAGCGCCCGGGCGACGCCGGACGCAATTCTTGTAACCCCGCAATGCCGTGTGATCCAGTGGGTACGAACCGAGGTTCGTAGGTGGGCGCCGGCTGAACGCTTCCGTCTTGCCCTGTCCCTTTCGGGTAGGCTATCACATCTACGCTCGTTGGCCCTGCGCCCTAGATTCTGGTGTTGGTTCGCCCTCAAGCTGTTCAATCACGGGCACTGCAGGATTATAGACAAACGATAGCACAAACGGCAACAGGTTCAAAACTGAAAAAATCGACTGCGGGTCGGCACACTGCGATACTCAATCGCCTTTTGGCTCTCTCACGGCGATGTGCAATTCGGCCAATTGCCGGTCGTCGACCCTGCTGGGCGCCTCCATCAACAGATCGACACCGGTCGCAGTCTTGGGGAATGCCATGACCTCGCGAATACTGGGCGCGTCGGCGTAAAGGGCGACCACGCGCTCTATGCCCATCGCTATCCCGCCGTGGGGCGGTGCGCCATACTGAAAGGCTTCGAGCATATGACCGAACTTTTCATCCACTTCGGACTCGTTTAGGCCGAGACGCTGGAACATGCGCATCTGCTGCTCGCTGCGGTGGATGCGAATGCTGCCGCCACCGATTTCCCATCCGTTGAGGACGACATCATAGGCTTTGGCCCTGACCTCGCCGGGACTCGCCTCGAGGATGCTCCAGTCCTCGTCGCGCGCGCTGGTGAAAGGGTGGTGGGTCGCCTCCCAGCGCTGCTCCTCGCTGTCGTATTCGAGCAAGGGGAAGTCGACGACCCAACAGAAGGCAAGGAGGTTGGTGTCGATCAGGTTGGCGCGCGCGCCAATCTCCAGGCGCAGGTTCGCCAGGGCGGGGTTGGTTACGCCGGCGTCGTCGGCCACCATCAGGATGAGGTCGCCCTCTTCGGCTGCTGCCGCACACACGATGCCGTCGATCTCTTCCGCGCTGAAGAACTTGACGATGGGGCTGCGCAGACTCTCCGGGGGAAAACGCCCGTCCGCGTCGGATTTTCCGGTGATGCCGATCCATGCCAACCCCTTGGCGCCGTAGGGCCTGACGTATTCGATCAGGTCGTCGGTTTCCTTGCGGCTCAGAGCCGCACCGCCAGGGTAACGAAGTCCTTTTATTCTGCCGCCGGCGGCTGCGGCGTTCTTGAAGACGCCGAACTTACTGTTGCGCACCAGCTCAGTAACGTCGAAAAGCTCCAGGCCGAAGCGGAGATCGGGACGATCTATGCCGTAACGGTCCATGGCGTCCTGGTAGCTCAACACGGGGAATGGGACCTGCTGGATCGGTTTGTCGCTGACCAGAGCGGACAGCTCGATCAGCATCTCCTCGATCAGAGCCATGATGTCGGGGGCTTCGACGAAGCTCATTTCCAGGTCCAGCTGCGTAAACTCAGGCTGTCTGTCGGCGCGCAGGTCTTCGTCGCGGAAGCAGCGGGCAATTTGGAAGTAGCGTTCGATTCCGGCGATCATCAGCAGTTGCTTCATCTGCTGAGGAGACTGGGGCAGTGCATAGAATCGGCCCGGATGAATGCGGCTGGGCACGACGAAGTCGCGCGCCCCTTCCGGCGTACTTTTGAGCAGGATCGGTGTCTCGACTTCGAGAAAGGCCCGATCGTACAAAAAGCTGCGAATGAAGCGAACAATTTCGTGGCGCAGGCGCAGATTGTCGGCCAACTTAGGGCGCCGCAAATCGAGATAACGATATTTGAGACGAACGGCCTCGTCGACGTCGTCAGCCTGGTTGCCGCTGATGACAAACGGAGGCGTGCGCGCTTCGTTCAGAATACTGAGACCGGTGGCGATGACTTCGACTTCGCCGGTTTCCAGTTCAGGGTTTTCGAATCCCTCGGGGCGCATTTGGACTGCACCGTTCACCTGTACGACGAATTCGCTGCGGACCTGAGAGGCGGTCTCGAGTGCCTGCGCGCGGTCCTGTCCATTTTTGGACGCGGCTGCCCCGTTCGACGCCTCGAGCGCAGCGTCATCGGAGACTGTCACTTGTGTGATGCCAAAACGATCGCGCAAGTCGAGAAAGATCAGGCCGCCGTGATCGCGGCGACGATTGACCCAACCGGCAAGGGTGACCGTTTTGCCGGCATCGGCGGCGCGCAACTCGCCGCATGTGTGGGTCTTAAGCATAGCGGTGCTCCATAACGCTGGAACGGTTAGATGGCCCGGCAAAAGAGCGAAGGAATGCGCAGGATTCGCTGCCCTTACGTGGGCGCCAAGAAGCCCAATTATAGATGGGGCGGGTAGTGGATGCAATTTTCTGGTGGCGGGATTCACGCGCACAGATATATAGCAGGGTGGACTTGACGCCGCGTTGGTTGGCCTGTATCGTATTGAAGCTGCGTCTTCGGCAGCCGCCATGCCGGCGACAGTTCGCCCCTCATGAGATTAAGGAGCATTGACATGCCAGTAAGGATCGCTCAGGTAGAAGAGTGCTTCAAGAGCGCCGGGCCACAACCCAACGGCCTGCAGGCCAGCGCCGACGGTCTGTGGTGCATTGACCAGAGAAACAATCGACTCTATCGACAGGACTACACGACAGGCGAGGTGCTGTTCGACGTACAGACGGACACAGTCCATTCGAGCGGGGTCACTGTGGGCGGCGGTTTTATATGGATTGCATCGACCTATGAAAAGAAAATCGCGCAGCTGGAATTAGACACCGGCAAGACGGTCGCGAAGCACAGTTCGCCAGGTTCCGGAGTGGTTGGGTGGCGGGAAGGGGCGGCGGATGCGCAGGAGACGGGCGCGCATGGGCTGGAATGGCGGGACGGCCGCCTCTATGTGGCTTCGCCGCCGTCGCAGATGGTTCACGTGATCGACCCGGACGGGTGGCGAGAGACGAACTGTTTCCGGGTGCCGGGGTTGCGCGTTCACGGCATTGCCTGGGCGGAAGACGGCAAACTGTGGGCCGCTGACACATCGGCAGGAACGGTCAGTTTGTTGGACCCACACAATGGGCGGATTCACGATGTTTTCCGCGTCGAAGCTCCCGACGAGGTCCACGGCATGACCATTTACGCTGGAGTGCTGTGGTTTTGCAATGCGTCCAACTGCAAGATTGGCAGGTTGCTGGTCGACTGAACGCCGGGGGCGGCTGCGACCCAGCCAACGTTTACGACCCATTAACCCGGCGTTAAAGGAAGAATGGTACTGTCGGTAAGACGGAGTGTTGCGGGATGGGGCGTGCATCGATTCTCGTTGACGAATCAGGTATGGTGCACTATAATGTCGGCGGAAAGTTTTGCGTCGACGCTGTGCCTTTGAAGAGTTGGGGAAACAGCCTCCAGGTGGACAGCACAGTCTCTCAAACCACGGCGATACGCAGTGATCTCCGGCAGCAAATAAGGGCGACGCCCGGCTGGTTCCGTAGTCGGCAGGGCAGGCGATTACGCGAGATGGTGCTCGCCTATTCCTTTCTGGCGCCGGCTTTCGCTATCATCGGGCTGTTCGGCCTCTTTCCGCTTGCCTTTGCCGCGTACGAAAGTACGCTGCGCGGCCTGAACAAGATCGTCGGCTCCTACGACGGTCTGGGCAACTACGTCAAAGCAGTAGACAACTTCATCTATATTCTCGCCTTCTGGATGGCAGCTGGGCTGGTCTACTACGCGGGAGCCACGGTCACGCGCGCACTCCTGGAGCGGCGCGAGGAGCAGACGAATCCGCTGCCGTGGCTGCTGCCCGGAGCACTGACGGCGGTGGGCGTCGCGCTCTTTACTCGCTTTGTCTACATTCTGCTGCCTGAAATGCTGCTGATTCCCTCGAAGCTGCGCGGGCAGAGCAATACGCAGGCGGCCTTTCGCGGCCTGGTGATGGAGACGTGGTGGCTGCCAAAGGTGCAGATCGCACTGTGGCTGGCCATCGTCGTGCTGGCGGTGGGCGCAGGCTGGGCTTTGTTCGTCAACCGCGGTGTACCGCCTGATCGGCGGGAGCGAATCTATTTCGTACCGTTCTTCAGCGCCGGAATCAGCCTAATCGGGGGTGCGGCCCTGACGTGGCTGACGTGGACGGAGATCAACGGCGCCTACGCAGAGGCGCTTGAACAGGGCGAGGGGCTGGCGCTATGGTCGCAGATCGTGACGATCAGCGCAGGGTTTTTGTTGCTGTTGCTGGCGTGGCGGCTATGGAATAGCGGGGGCGACAGGCCTACGAACACCGGCATTGCGATGCGGCTGTTCGGCGCGGTCGCGCTGATGGCCGGGGGCTGGGTCCTGATCGGCGAACTGCCGCGCGTCATATCCGCCGGGGACGAGGACTGGTGGAACGGGCTGATGGCAACCGTCTTCTACGTGTTGGGGACAGTGCCGATTCAGTTGGGGCTTGCGCTGATCCTGGCCGCGCTCCTGTTTCAAAAGATCCGGGGACAGACGTTTTTCAGGGTCCTCTATTTTCTGCCCTATGTCGCGCCATTTGTGGGCACGGCGGCGGTCTTTCGCATCATATTTTCCAACCGGCCGACCGCGCCGCTCAACAGCATGTTGGACCTGTTTGGGTCGGAGCCCTTGCTTTGGCTGAGCGAGCCGGCCGGGATTTTCCAGATGATGGCGGGATCGAAGCTGGATTTGGGACCGATCCTGTCAGGCCCGAGCCTGGCGCTTGTAGCGATCATGATCTATGGGATCTGGACGTACGTGGGTTTCGATACGGTGATATTCCTGGCCGGACTGGGCGCGATTCCGAATGAGCTGTACGAGGTAGCGGACATCGACGGCGCGGGCGGCTGGGCACAGTTCCGACATGTGACCTTGCCCCTGCTCTCGCCGACAATATACTTTCTTTCGCTGTATGCCGTGATTGGTACGTTCAAGGCCTTCAATCATATTTTTGTATTGCGTCAGGCAGCCGCGCTGGGCACGACCGATACGGCCAGTATTGTGATTTTCCAGGCGTTCAAGAGGGACACGCGCTACGGGTACGCCTCGGCGCTTGCCATTCTTCTGCTGATCATCATTCTGGCGATCACGCTGATCAACAACCGGATTGCCAGCAGGAGGGTCTTCTATGGCTAACAGCGCGTTGGCCGGTCAGGGCGGAACGATGCAGGAGACCCACCCTGCTGCACGGCGCGCGGCGCTGAGCAGGGCAGCGATATACCTGGTCCTGATTGTGGGTGCGGCGGCGGCCATCGTGCCGTTTCTGTACACAGTCAGCGTTTCGTTGATGAATCTGACCGAGGCAACCGGCGGTAGGGCGCTGCCTGCGACGCCGCAGTGGACCAACTACGTCGAGGCGTGGCGGGACGCACAGTTCTCGCAGTACTTTATGAACAGCGTCAAGATCACGCTTATTTCGGTTGGGGGCGCGCTGGTCTTTTGTGCGCTGGCCGCGTACGCGTTTGCGCAGATGGAGTTTCCCGGCAAGAGCTTTCTTTTCACGCTGCTGTTGTCGACGCTGATGCTGCCCGAGGCGATCACCTGGGTGCCGAACTTTATCACCGTTTCCTGGCTGGGTCGCATTAGTCCGGTGCCTTGGATCAACAACTGGCCGGCGTTGACGATTCCGTTCATGGCGAGCGCGTTTGGCATATTTCTGCTGCGCCAGTTTTTCCTTCAGATCCCCCAAGAGCTATGGGACTCGGCGCAGATCGACGGGTCGGGGCATCTGCGCTATCTGATAACTGTGGTCTTGCCGCTTTCGAGCGCTGCGGTCATGACGCTGGTGCTGTTCGGGTTTGTTGGCGCGTGGAATGCGCTGGCGTGGCCGATTCTGGTGACAACGACGGCGGACTGGCGGCCCATTTCTTACGGGTTGCTCGTGTTTCTTGATGAGGCAGGGGCGCTGTTACACTTGCAGATGGCCGGTGCCATCAT
Organism: uncultured Caldilineaceae bacterium; assembly: GCA_951813625.1. Taxonomy (GTDB): domain Bacteria; phylum Chloroflexota; class Anaerolineae; order Caldilineales; family Caldilineaceae; genus Bin5. The sequence goes on from CATOTS010000001.1 coordinate 297,606, forward strand.
TACGATGCTGCCGATCGTCGTGCTTTACTTTTTCACGCAGCGGCATTTCATCGATGGAATCGCCACAACCGGATTGAAGGGGTAGGTCTGACAGGCTGGTCAAGACTTTGGGATGGAGGAACGATTCGGCCCTCCCATATTGAAATCAAAGTCGTGTTTTTCGTTTCAGTGTTCACCTAACACAGGAGACAATCCACAATGAACAGGAATCGATTCTGGATGCTGGCAGTTCTTCTCGTTGCCTCGCTGGTGTTGGCAGCATGTCCCGCGCCTGCGGCGCCCGCTGCAGAGATGGAAGCGGACGAAGCGCCTGCCGCCGAAGCGATGGATGCGGGCCCGTGCGCGCCGGCGACCGACGGTCCTTTGGCTGGAATTGACCCGCGCGGCCAGACAATCGTTTGGTGGCATCAGCACCGTGGATCTCGCGAAGAGAAGCTGGCGGTCATTGTTGAGGACTTCAACAGCAACAATGAGTGCGGCATTGTGCTCGACGCGCAGAACCAGGGCGGCTACAACGACATCCGCGACAAGGTGAACGCCAGCACTGCGTCCGGTGAGCAGCCTGCCAGCCTGATCGTGGGCTATCAGAACGATCAGGCGTTTTACCAGCTGAACGAGGTATTGGCGGACTTTGACAAGTTCATTGACGACCCGACGTGGGGCCTTAGCGCCGAGGCAAAAGCTGATTATTTTGCCAGTTTCATGGAACAGGGCGTACACCCGGTCTTTGACAGCCAGCGCCTGGGTTTCCCGCCGAACCGCTCGATGGAGGTACTCTATTACAACCAGACCTGGTTGGAAGAGCTGGGTTTCTCCGGACCGCCATCTACGCCTGAAGAGTTTGAAGAAATGGCGTGCGCTGCCGCAGATGCGAACGGCGACGGCACCGGCGGCTACATCCTGCGAGATGACGCGTCGGCGATGGCGTCATGGACGTTCGCCCTCGGCGGCGACGTTTTGAATGATGACAACACCGGCTATGTCTACAATGGCCAGGCCACTATCGACGCGATGACGATGTTGAAGCGGATGCTCGATAACGGCTGCGCTTACTTCTTCACCGAAGGTTATCCTAATCCTGAGTTTGCCGCCCGCCGGGCAGCATTCACACAGGGTTCGAGTTCCGGTCTGCCGTTCTATGCCAACGACATGGCGACGATTGCCGAGGAGCAGGGCCGCGATATGGACGTGTGGGGCGTGACCGCGATTCCGCACACAACGGCCGACCCCGTGCAGAACATTTATGGCGCGGACGTGATGATCACGGCTGGCCCGCCGGAGCAGGAACTGGCGGCGTGGCTGTTCATAAAGTGGTTCACTTCGCCCGAGAATCAGGCGCAATGGGTGGAGGCCAGCAACTACTTCCCGACGCGTGCGGGAACGGAGGCGCATCTGAGCGGCTATGTGGAGGAGAACCCGCAGTACGGCGAGGCCCTTGCGCTGCTGGGCTTCGGCGCGTACGAGCCGCAGCTGATCTCCTACCAGGCGGTGCGCGACGCGGCGCAGACTGCCTTCAATGAGATCCTGCAAGGAGCGGACATCCAGGCGACGCTGGACGCGCTGACTGAGACAGCCAATGACCTGCAGGAAGAGTTGATGGGTGAAGTGCAGTAGGGTGCGGGCTACGATGCCGTAACCGCATCGCAAAAGAGAATCGAATAGAGTCAAAAGTGGAGGGCTCGGCCCTCCACTTTTTCATTTCCCGGTTAGTCTTTGGTGGACTCTTCTTCCTTCTCGGGCTCTTTGCGCGGTCGGCGCTGGAACATCAGCAGCTGGAAGCGTTCGAAGTGGCGTTTGGAGCCGTCTTCCTGCTCCTCACCCCCCCATTCGCGCATTCTCTTCTCGGTCGCTTCGAGATCGTCGAACTGGCTCTCATGACAGAGGATCGCCTTGATTTTGAGTTCAAGATCATCGGTAATGTCGACTTCGACGTCAGCCTCTTCGGCGTGACTGATATAGAGCTGGCTTATCTTGTGCGGCGGATAGCCTTCGTTGGTCAGGTCGGGGTAGAACATCGGATTGTCGGCCGCGGGAAAGATGGCTTCGAGCGCGATGAGGCCGGCGTTGCGATGATCGGGATGGTTAATGTAGCCGCGGCCGGAGACGTAGCGGTCGGGACTGTTGCAGATGATCAGCTGCGGTCGGATGCGCCGGATCTCGCGACAAACGCGCTTGCGAATCTCCGGCGTGGGGCGCAGGAAGCCGTCCTCCTCGTCCATAAAGAGGACATGTTTGACACCGCTGAGCGCTGCGGCCTTGCGCTGCTCCTCTTTGCGCATCAGGATCAGCTGCTCACGGGTCACGAGGGGGTTGTGGTTGCCCTTGTCGCCGTTGGTCAGGATCATGTATGTGACCTCGATGCCCTGGCGCGCCATCTGAATGGCGGAACCTGCGCAGGAGAAATCGGGGTCGTCCGGATGGGCCATTATCACCAGCGCACGCTCGACTTCCGTCCAGTCCGGTGGTTTCAGTTCGCGGGAATCGGTCATGGATCATACCTCCAAAGGACTGGAAACAGTCCTGCGGACAGAAAAGCCCCTGCAGGCGCAGGGGCAGCGTAACAAAGCGGACGAACCGGCTCTGGCTGCTACCGATCCCTGATACGACACGGTCAGGGAGAGGCGATTTCCGGCGGGCAGGCATCGAGCGGGTTCGCATGACGGACTCGACCGAGATTAGACCATATCGAGCGCTGCGTAGCCCGGTCCTTCCTCGAAATACATCGCGTTCAGCTCGGTCGTGTATGCATACTCCTCCGGCAGGTCCTCCTCCGGAAGGATCGCGTCGGTCGGACATTCGGGAACACAGGCGCCGCAGTCGATGCACGTTTCGGGGTCGATATAGTACCAGGGCCACTCCTCTTCAGGCATCCCTGGGATAATGCATTCCACGGGGCAGACGTCAACGCAGGCACCGTCCCGAATGCACAGATCAAAGATTACATGGGTCATTGGATTGACTCCTCTATCAAGCTGAGTAAGACCGCAATGTGAATCGGAAACGTACTCTGCACGCTTGCCTACGATTCAAATTCACAATACAACAGATTTGAATACCAATGCAAATCCCTCTGGGGTCATTTCGAGCAATCGACTCCGGCCCGTTTTGCGGCGGGCATTGAGCAAGCCCAATGAAAAATTCAGGCGGCCCGTTCGGTCAACGGAAACCTGGGCGCGACACCCGCGTTGACAAGGTTCTCGGGCGGGGGCCAGAAGCCGCTGAGCACTGCGGCTGCGTTGGCGATACCGCCGCTGGATACGTCTTCCATCGCCTGCACCGAGATTGCGCCGACATGGGGCGTCAGAATCACGTTGTCGAGCGTAAGCAGAGGGTGGTCGGGCGGTCTCTCCTCCTCGACAAAGACATCAATGGCCTCAAAAGTGTCGATGCCGGCGCCGGCAAGATGTCCCTCGCGCAGGAGCTCGACCAGCGCCAATTCGTCGACGATCGCCCCACGCGAGGTGTTTATAAGGTATGCCCCGGGCTTCATTCTGCGCATCATTTCGCCATCGAAGAGGTGGTAGGTCTCGTCAATAAGGGGTAGGTGCAAAGAGAGATAGTCGGACCGTTCGACGACCTCTTCGAGGGCCGCCATTTCCACGCCGAGCTCGTCGGCGGCATCGGAGGGCGCGTCCATGTTGCGGCGGGTTGCGATGACGCGCAGGCCGAAGCCGCGCGCGCGCTGCGCTACCGCGCGGGCGGAGTTGCCGAAGCCGGCCAACCCCAGGACGCGACCGGCAAGACGAATATTGGTTGAGGCCTGACTGCGGCCTTTGCTCCAGGCGCCGGCCGCCATTGCCTGTGACATCTGCGGCAGCTTGCGCAGGAGCGCCAGCAGGAGCGCCATCGTATGGTCGGCCTGTTCTTCCACACAGAAGGTGGGGACGTTGGTGACGAGGATGCCTTTGCGCGTGGCGGCGGCAACGTCGATCTTGTCGGTGCCGGTGCCGAGGCGTGAGATGACGCGGCAACGGCTCAAGCTCTCGATTACACTTTCCGGAAGCGCGGTGGAGACGACAAAGATAGCGTCGCAATCGGCGACGCGGGGGACGATCGTCGCGGGCGAATCTGCCTCTGTCTCATAGGGTCGGAGGCAGTGCTGGTCGAAAAGATCCCTTTCGAACTGGCTCATCGGCGAGAGCTTGGCGTTCAGGCGGACGGCTCGAAAATCTTGCAGATGGCTCCAGTCGTACATGGGCTGAACTCACAGTGCCGGCCGCGCACGATCGCAGGATCTCAGGCTCAGGTAGGCCGTTTGCGCGGGCTATTGGGCTGGACTATAATATCGACCAGTTGCAGTATACTTTCAACACTTTTTGCTTGTCAATCGGATGTGCGACTTTTCCCCAGTTGCCGGAGGACTGCGGCAACGGCCTCAGAAGTTTTCACTGTTCGGTCAATTCGTTCGGAGTACGTCTGGTCTTCGGCGCCTTCCGTTGGCGGCTCGGACAACTTGCAGCACGCAGGAAAATCCGCCGAAAGCGTCGGGACGGCCGGCGAATCTCATTCTCAACCCACAACAGAATGAATCGATCTCCTCGCTCTACAGTTTCGTAGGCAAGGACTGATAGTTTCTTCACCACTATGGAAGGAGAGAAAGCTGATGAAGGCCAGAAGTCTTAGCAGACGGTCATTTTTGCGACTCAGTGGATTAGCTGTCGTTGGTGGGGCTCTCGCAGCATGCGCACCGGCCGCCCCGGCCCAGCAGGGCGCGGGTGAAGATACCGCGATGGCCGAGAAGCCGGGCGGGATCGAAGGCAGAGAATTCCTCATGTGGGGTCTGCAATATGACCCGCACGTAGAACGGTACCACATGCTGGCCGAGGCATTTGAAGAGGCGACGGGTGCAGTGGCGGTGGTGGAGCCTCAGGGCTGGCCGCTAGAGACCAAGGTCATCGCGGCAATGGCCGCGGGCACCGTGCCGGACGTGACCTGCATCATGGGCAAGCAGCTTGTGCCTTTGCTCGAGCAGGAGTCGCTGATTCCCATGGCGGAGGCGGTTTTCGAGCCGGCGGGTGTCAACCCCGACGATTTCTTCAACCCGGGCGCGATAGGCGCATTTTTCTACGACGGGCAGCATTGGGGCATCCCGGTCGAGGACAATAACGTTGGGCAGGCCGTCGGCGTGCGCACCGATTGGGTGGCGGAGGCCGGCGGCGACGCCGAGGCCATTTTTGCCAAAGGTGAGGAGTTGGGCTGGCTAGACAGTTTTGACTCGTTGTGGAACCTGGCCGAGATGCTGCAAAAAACGGACGACGCCGGCAATGTTACCGTCTGGGGCATGAACGGCCAGGGCTGGGACAACCGCACGTGGATGGGAATCATGCGCGACCTGGGCCAGCACTGGTGGGACCCCGACAACCAGGAGTTCTTCCTCAACAGCGAAGAGGCGATGGAGGCGCTGCGGATCTACGTTGACGTTCCCATTTTCGAGCGCGGCATCGAGACGCACCTGGATATGCACCATATGAACGCGCTCCTGGCGGGCAGGGTCGCTATCGGCGTCGGCAACAACGCCATGGCCGGCGAGGCGGCCAAAATCGAAGTGCCGGTCGAATCGGTGGCGAGACCGCCGACCACCCCGGGCCAGGACCCGCAGTTTGTCGGCGAAGGCGGGTGGGGCTTCGAAGTGCCCAAGCAGGCGGAAAATCAGGATATCGGCACCGCATTTCTGCAGTTCATGTGCACGTATGACGCGCAATACATTTTCGCAGGCATCTACGGCGGCACGATGCCGGCCGCGGTGGAGGTCATGTACTCCGACATCTACGAGGGTGACGACCCGGTAAAGAGCAGCGTCCGCCGCGACGTATTGGTGCTGCCCAACACGGTCTACTACGGCTGGGGATTCGGCATTCCGTCGGAGATGGAGCGCATCACCTCTACAGCTATCACCCAGGTGCGCACGGGCGAGTTAGGAATCCAGGCAGCGTGTGATCAGATGCAGGCTGAGATGATACAGCATCACGCGCAGTGGATGGAATCACAGGCATAGCCGCGTTCTGAACGAAGTACACTGATGAGCAGGTTTCCGCGCAGGTACGGGAGCCTGCTCTTCCCTTTGGAGGCTGGAATGTACAGTGGTCGTCCTACGCTTGCACCCTGGGAGGAACCAAAGTGACGGTCAGACAGCCCGCTGACAGGCGTACTGCGGTGCTCCGGACGTTGCGCAAGCCGCAGTTCTGGTTCGGGCTTGCCGTCCTGGCGCCGCTGGTCATCTGGTACGTCTGGTTCGCGTTCTCGCCAATCGTGCGGGCGTTTTGGATGGCTGTCGTCGAGTACCAGATCCTGCGGCCGGAAGAGAGTGAATTCGTCGGCCTCCAGCACTTCCGAATGTTGTTCGAATACAACCTTTTCTGGACTTCAATCCGCAACACGCTCGTCTATGCCGCGGTATTCTACATCTGCATGGTGCCGCTGGCGCTCTTCATCTCGGCCTGCCTGACTTCAGTGACGCGCGGGCGCAACTTCTACCAATTCGTAATCTTCCTGCCCGTCGTGGTCTCGCTGGTCGCGATCTCTCTGCTTTTCAAGATGCTGATGAATCCGCAGCTCGGCCAGCTTAACGAGATTCTGCGGGCGGTCGGACTGCCTCCCAGCCAGTTTTTGACCAGCCACAAGAGTGCGCTCTACTCGGTTATCGGAGTCGACATCTGGAAGGCGCTTGGCTTCTACGTCGTGATCCTTACCGCGGGCATGTTGAACATCCCGGAAGAGATGTATGACGCGGCCAAGGTGGACGGAGCCGGCGTCCTGGCGCGATTCTGGCGTATTACGCTTCCGCTGTTGGGCCACACGCTCGCGCTGGTCAGCGTGTTGATCGTGATGCACGGCTTGCAGGTCTTTGCTCAGGTTGTCATCATGCCTTCGCAGCCGGGCGGGCCGGGCGACGCCACCTACGTCCTGAACCTGCTCGTGTACACGGAGGCGTTTGCCAATCTTCGCTTCGGATTTGCCACCGCGACCGCCTTCACTCTTTTCGTTTTCGTATTTATCATCACTGTCATTCAGTTGCGCCTGCTACGGCCAAGCTGGAGCTATTGATCGCAAGCGGCCGGCCCATTCCGGGCAGCATCGGCGCAGGCGTGGCAGAGCAGTAACGCCTGGTAGATTATGCACAGCGAAAACGCAGCACAGACGACCAGAATAAACACGGCCGCGCGGCTTGAGCAGCTCCGCGTCGCGGTGGTCCATGCAGTTCTCCTGATTTTCGCCGTCTCATCGGTGATGCCGTTCGTGTGGATGCTCTTCGGCTCCTTCAAGTCATATGTCGAACTCACGAGCGGCGAGAGCCTCTGGCCGCAGGTCTGGACGATAGAAAACTACCGCGCCATCATATTCCGCGCCAATTTCCCGCAGGCGTTCTGGAACAGCACGCTCGTTTCTGTGGTCGTGACGGCCTGCGTAGTGCTGACTTCGACGGCCGCGGCCTTCGTCTTCGCCAAATACCGCTTCTGGGGCAAGGAGCAGCTCTTCATCGTAATCCTGATGACGATGATGGTCCCGTTTGCGGTGGTACTGGTGCCGCTCTACGTGACGATCGCGGATATCGGGCTGAACAACAAGCTGAGCGGCGTGATCGTGCCGGTGCTCTTCTCGACGTTCGGCATCTTTCTCATGCGGCAGTTCCTGGAGGGGATCCCTACAGACTTGATCGACGCGGGACGTATAGACGGCGCGTCGGAATGGTGGATTTTCAGCCGCATAGTCATCCCGCTTTCGACCGCGCCGATGGCCGCGCTGGCGGTCTTCACCTTCCTTTTCAACTGGGACAACTACCTGTGGCCGCTGGTGGTCCTCTCCAGCCCGAAAACACAGACTTTGCCAATCGTTCTGGCTGGGCTGCGCAGCCTCTACTGGGAGCGCTACGATATGTGGGCGGCGGGCTCGATGCTCACCGTGGCGCCGGTGATGCTGCTCTACGCGGTGGCGCAGAAACAGTTTATTCGCGGCATAACAATGACGGGTCTGAAGGCATAGGAGGATGCGTTGAAGATCGAGAAACTGGAAACGATCTGGTTCGAGGAACAGTTCAATACGCTCTGGCTGCAGATTCACACCGATGAAGGTCTCATCGGCCTGGGGGAGACCTACTACGTGCCGCGTGCGGTGGCTGCGGTTATCCACGATGTCTTCGCTAACCTGCTGCTGGGACGCTCTGTTTTCGACATCGAAAACCACTGGAACAATATGTTCGCGACGGTAAACTTTTTTGGATATGCCGGCGCGGAGACGCGGGCGATTTCGGCGGTTGACGTGGCGCTGTGGGACCTGCTGGGCCAGTACACGGGCCTGCCGATTTACAATCTTCTGGGCGGGCGCAACCGGGACCGGATTCCCATTTACAATACGTGCGTGGGCCACGGCCCCCACCAGGACTACGACGCTTGGATGGGGGGCCGCGCAGGTGAACTGGCACAGGAACTGCTTTCGACGGGCGTGCGCGGGATGAAGATCTGGCCTTGGGACCAGTTCGGTGTATCGTTGGGCGGGCCGATTGGGCGCCGCGCCGGCGTGGGCGCGGTCGGGCCGGTCGGCCACTACCTGGATCCAGATGACCTCAAACGGGGGCTGGAGCCGGTCCAGCAGATCCGGGCCACCGTCGGCGACAAGATACAGATCGCGATCGAAGGGCATGCACGCTGGAACCTGCCAATTGCGATCGATATCGCCCGCGCGCTGGAACCTTACGACATCATGTGGCTCGAGGAGATCATACCGCCCGATAATGTCGATTCCTATGCGCGTCTGGCCGCGGCGACAAAGGTGCCGTTGTGCGTGAGCGAGCGCCTTTTCACCCGATTCGGCTTCCGGCAGGTGGTGGAGAAGAATGCCGCCCACATTGTAATGCCCGATATGGCATGGACCGGCGGTTTGACCGAAACGCGCAAGATCGTTTCGCTGGCCGATACCTACTATCTGCCCTTCACCACACACGATACAATCGGGCCGGTGGCGCTGTGGTCCGCCGCGCATCTCGCCGCACACGCTCCCAACGCGATGATCATGGAGACGGTGCGCGCCTACACAGAGGGCTGGTATAACGACGTGATGACGGAGCGGCTAACGATCAGGGACGGCCAGATCGAGTTCCCCGAACGGCCCGGGCTGGGTACGGCCCTGCGTCCTGAAGTGTTGTCGCGCAACGATGTCCACGTTGAAGTTAGCGACCCCACAACCCGTAAGGATGTCTCGACAGGATAGATAGCGGCTGCATGTTGCGTGGCTGCATGTTGCGCGGCTGCTTGATGCGCGGCTGCGATGCCACAGGCGTTACCGCATCTGCCGCGTTGAAAGTCCAAGCTTAGCGAGCAAACCATTCGCAGAGAGAACTGTTTATGAAGCCGACCGTCGTGATTGCCTACCCCGGTTTTGGGGACATTGAAGTCGAAAGGGAGATCCTCGGCAGAATAGAAGTGAACGTTGAGCATGTCGGGACCCTGGAAACGGAGGAGGCGAGAGAGGCCGCGCGGCGGGCCGACGTCCTGATGGTGACAATCCAGCCAGTGCCGGCGGAGCTGATCGAGCGCATGGAACGCTGCCGTCTCATCTGCCGCGTCGGCACGGGTCTGGACGCGATCGACATCCCCGCCGCCACTGCGCGCGGCATCTGGGTGACCTACGCGCCCGATTATTCGATCGACGAGGTTTCTACGCACGCGATCGCGTTGGTGCTGGCCCAGGCGCGCGGTCTGCCCGGCTTCTTCAGGACGACGCCCCAGGGAGTCTGGGACGCAGCGGCCGGCGGCGTACTTTACCGGCTGAGCGAACAGACGCTGGGCGTGATCGGTTGCGGCCGCATCGGTCAAGCGACTGCATCCAAGGGTCGCGGGCTGGGGCTGCAGGTGCAGGCATTCGACCCATATGCAGACGCGGCCGTTATGGCGGACTTGGGAGTGCAGCTCGTCGACCTGGAGACGCTATTTCGCAGCTCGGACTACATCTCGCTGCACTCGCCGCTGACGGAGGAGACGCGCCACCTGATCAACGCGGATACGCTGGCGATGATGAAACCGACCGCCTACCTGGTGAACGCGGCGCGCGGCGGGCTGGTAGACGAAGAGGCGCTGCTGGCTGCGGTGCAAAAGGGGCAGATTGCAGGCGCGGCCCTGGACGTCCTCGCCGACGAACCGGTGGCGGCCGACCACCCCTTCCTGCAGGAGGAACGCATCTTGCTGACGCCTCACGCGGGGTGGTACTCTGAGGAATCGAAGGTTGACGTGCGCGTACAGGGGGCTGAGGAGGTGGTGCGCGTCCTGCGCGGCGAACGGCCGCGCGCACCGGTAAACTCGGTTTAGGAGAAGGCGCTGTCAGTAGCTGGCTTATCTCGGTATGCCCTGCTTCTTCCTCCTGCCTCGGTGCAGATTGTGCATCAGCCCAACGCCCTTGTCGCTGGCAACAAGTTGGCATATCCATTCAAGTCGAAACTACCAGTCCTGAATGCAGGGTACCTCTTCAAACATTGTCGAGAGCCATCCAAACGAGGTCATTCGTGGCAATTCGTGTAAATTCGCGGAGCGTTAAGCAATTACAAGCTCCATCTGTCAGGACACATGGCCACCGATGAATGCCTATTCGAACAAGAGACCTACCAGACTGATTCCCCAACCAAATCAGGAGATTCTGCCCAACGGCCGTACCGGCGGATCGCCCTTGAATCCAGGCTTCCCCCTCTTCTCTTAATTCCTTGTTTTGCAGAGGGACCCCTATGAGAATCCAGGGACGATCAACGGAAATTGACCAAAGAGGGGAGTTCGCGTGCAAAAGCCGGCGGCGCGCGCTATAGTAGAATCATGACCGGCCATACACCACCCAAAACCCGGCAACAGCAACCCGGGCGCGCCATAGCACGAAGGGCCAAAACGACCGACCAATGTCGCAACATGACGAATCAAAAAGTGAATGATAGCGACAGAAGGGGAAATACCCGGGCAAAAGGATTCCAAATGTGCTACGCTGGTATCAACTTCAGCAATCGGCCAATGCAACGAGAATCGAGAAACTGAAAACCAGGAACGAAGATTGCAACAAGCGCATACAAGAACCATCCGGTCTCCATTGATCCGCTGGCAGGGGACGGCCTCTCCCGCCGTCACCAATAGCAACAAAAGCTCAACTGACCGGACTTCACCGGATCTTACCGGGCCTGACGCGGCCCTTCGTATGAATTCGTGTCCTTCGTGGATCATTAAGCAGTTTTTGCCACGATCTGCCAGAACGCCTGGCGACCGAAGAACGCCTATTCGAACACGAGACTTAGCCGTGACACTAAGAACTCAAGACGCAAAACCATGAAAACATCCCCTCCGGAAAAAAAGTAATTGGGCGACATTGGGGGTCTTTGGTCGACGTCGGTCGATATCGGTCGACATAAAACCCCCTTTCACGCCAAGACGAGAGGACTTCCGTCCCATAGGGCATTGGACTCGGACAACCGCCATGTCAGCTTCGCAAACACCCAAGTTATGGGACAAACAGCCGCACGAACCAGGAGCGTTCTGAGAGGTTGAGAAGAGCGAAACGCTCGGGTTCACAAGCAAAACTGTTAGGGAGAAACCAGCCTGTTGAAGGGCTTACTCTTCTTCACGGCACAATTCGGATCCTTTCTATGCGATACAGCCCAAGGTCAACCTTAACCGAAGGAGTTAGCACGAGATGACACATCCGCTTTTTGATCTGACAGGACGTGTTGCCATTGTCTCCGGCGCGGCGAGCGGAATGGGGCGTGTGACGTCGCTCGCCCTGGCCGAGGCCGGCGCCGACATTGTTCTGCTCGATATCAACGAGTCGGGCGCGCAGGCGACTGCGCAAGAGATCGAAGAGATGGGCCGCCGCGCCCTGCCGATCAACTGCGACATTTCCGACCCGGAGCAGATTCGATCGATGTACGAGCGGGTCGATAGCGATATGGGACACGTCGACGTGCTCGCCAACATCGCCGGCGAAGGCATTCGCACCGACCCGATTGAGCTGACCGAGGACCAGATCCAGCAGGTGATGCAGAATCTGGTTGTGGGCCGCTACATCTGCACCCAGGAGGCCGCCAAACGCATGATGGCGCGCGGCCGGGGCAGCATTTTCAGCATCGTCTCGATTGCGGGCATCACCGCGCTCGGGCGCGGCCACATCGCCTACAGCATGGCGATGGGCGCGGTGGCGGCGATGACGCGCGAACTCAGCACCGAGTGGAGCAGCCTCGGCGTGCGCGTTAACGCCATCGTTTGCGCCCAGATCATGAACCATGACCTGGAGGTACGCATCGCGGCGGACCCCAATCTCGGTGCGTCCTATCTGCGTGGGCTGCCGATTGGGCGGATGGGACGATCCGACGACATCAAAGGGCCGGCGATCTTTCTCGCATCCGACGCATCGGCGTGGATGACCGGCGCCCTGATTCCCTTGGATGGAGGAAATCTGGCCAAGAACGCCGGCGGCTCGCATCCCGGAATGCCGATTGCAGTGCCTGCCTGAGTACAGCCCGCAAAATGTCGAACGCGAGAGGAGCCATAGACAGATGACCGACCAACAATTCGCGCAGGAGATGGCTGCGCTGCCGGAGCCTGAGCAACTCCTTGACCTCTACCGGCAACTGCTCACGATTCGCTACACCGAGGAGCAACTTGCCCGCTCGCATCAGATGGGACTGATACACGGCGCCTGCCATACCTACGTGGGGGAGGAGGCGATCGCCACCGGGGTATGTGCCCACCTTCGCCCCGAGGACGCCGTTTTCAGCACGCACCGGGGCCACGGGCACGCGCTGGCCAAGGGCGTCAGCCCGCGCGAGGTTGTGGCTGAGCTCTTTGGGCGGGCCACGGGCTGTTCGGAAGGCCGCGGGGGTAGCATGCACCTCTTTAAGCCTGAGGTCGGGATGATGGGCACGAGTGGAATCGTCGGGCCTTGTATTCTGCAGGCGACCGGCGCCGGCTACTCTTTCAAGTTGCTCCGAAGTGAGAATGTCGGGGTCGCCTTTTTCGGCGACGGTGCGGTCAACAATGGTGCGTTCCACGAAGGACTGAACCTGGCAAGCATCTGGAAGCTGCCAGTCCTGTTCATTTGTGAGAACAACCTCTATGCCACCGAGGTGCCTTTTGCATACTCTGCCGGAAATCCTCACGTGGGCAACCGCGGGCCGGCCTATGGCATCGAGAGCGTCACTGTGGACGGCAACGACGTTCTGGCAGTCTTCGAGGCGGCAGGCGCGGCGGTGCAGCGGGCGCGTTCTGGCGAGGGGCCGACGTTGATCGAATGTCGGACCTATCGCACGCGCGCGCACTCCGAGGGCATGCGCGACGCCGGCTACCGCACACAGGAAGAGGTGGATGCGTGGAAGGCGCGCGACCCTATCACGAACTACCGGAAGTGGCTGCTGGACAACGAAGAGGCCGGCCCCGAGACGCTCACGACGATTGAGGCCGAGGTCAAGGATGTTGTGGCAGAGGCGGCGGAGTTTGCGCGCAACAGCCCGTGGCCCGAGCCGGAGACGGTCAGCGAATATATCTTTAATCAGGGGTGATGGCAATGCGCGAATTGACCTACGTCGAAGCCACTTTGGAGGCCCTGGACAGCGCCATGGCCCGTGATCGTTCGATCTTCGTCGTCGGCGAAGGGATCGGTGAACGCGGCGGGAATTTCAACACGACGACAGGCCTCTATGCCAAGTACGGCCCGGAGCGGCTGTGCGACACGCCGATCAGTGAACGCGGATTTGTCGGCATGTGCGCGGGCGCAGCGATGACCGGCACGCGGCCGGTCGTCGACTTCATGTTCATCGACTTCATCCTGGACGCCTTTGGCGAGCTGGTGAACCAGATCGCCAAAATGCAATACATGAGCAGCGGCCGGATTAGAATGCCGATTGTCCTGCGCGGCGCTATCGGGATAGGCCACGCGGCCGCGACCCACCACTCGGGCAGCTACTATCCCATTTTCGCCCATATTCCCGGCTTTCGCGTCGTCGTGCCCGCGATACCCAGCGACGCCAAAGGGCTGTTCACAACGGCGCTTAAGAGCGAAGACCCGGTCCTTTTTCTCGAACACAAGTCGCTGCTCTTCAACCGGGGTGAAGTGCCCGAGGGCGATTACGAAATTCCGTTTGGAGAGGCGCGCATCGCCCGCGAAGGCGCCGACTGCACCGTTGTTGCCATCGGATCGATGGTGGACAGGACGCTTTCCGAGTGCGAAAAACTGGCTGAGGAGGGCATTTCGGTCGAGGTAATCGATCCGCGAACGATTGCCCCGCTGGACATGGCGACGATCATGGAATCGGTCCACAAGACAGGTCGACTGCTGATTGTGGATGAGACGTTTCAGCCGTGCGGTGTCGGCGCCGAGATCGCGGCCCAGGTTATCGACGCGGGATTTGACGACCTGGACGCGCCCATACGACGTCTCAACGGCGCGCACGTGCCGACCCCGTACAGCCCGCCGCTGGAACACTCGATTACGCCGCAGCCAAACGAGATCGAACAGAGCGTTCGCGATCTGCTCGCAGAATGACCGAGGGGATGCCTGATGGCCTATGAAGTGACCATGCC
>CATOTS010000002.1 GCA_951813625.1 uncultured Caldilineaceae bacterium
GCTCCAGTCGTTCAGGCCGACGGCGTTGGTTTTGGCGCCTTCGTAGACGGCCCGCGTCCCGTTGCTGAACTGCATCGTGACCAGGGCCTGCGAATCGCCGCTGAACTCGCCCCAGCGCGGGTTCCAGGTCTGCGCGTAGATGGTATCGCACTCGGCTCCCGCCAAATCGGCCAGGATGTCGAGATGATGCACCGCGCCTTCGACCATCAGCGGGTCGGGGATATGGTAGCGGAATCCACCCCAGCTGCCGGCCTTGCGGCAGTCGCAGGTGAAACGGCAGACCAGGTAATCGAGCGGTCCATAGCGCCCGGAGCGCAGCTCTTCGCGCAGGGTCGTCTTGTCCCGATCGAAGCGGTGGCTCATGGTCACGCCCATTTTGACGCCGGCTCGCTTGACCTTGTTTGCGATTCGGACCGACGCGGCCATGGAGTCGGCAATCGGTTTTTCGGAAAGGATGTGCAGGCCGTGGTCCAGCGCTGCGTCCACTACCGTCTCGTGGTGGGCGGGCGGCACAACGACCGTGCAGAAGTCGGCCCGATTCTCAGAGAAGGCTTTCTGAATGTCGGTGTAGCATTGGGAAGCGTCGAGGCCAAGGAAGGCTTGGGC
This sequence comes from uncultured Caldilineaceae bacterium, assembly GCA_951813625.1. GTDB lineage: Bacteria > Chloroflexota > Anaerolineae > Caldilineales > Caldilineaceae > Bin5. Next base: position 607 of record CATOTS010000002.1, read on the forward strand.
GTTCTTGAGCGCGTCGGGATTGATGTCGACGGCAGCTACGACTTCGATGAGGCCGTCCTGCAAATTGGGCGGCAGAAAGAGTTGGCACCAGCCCGCGCCGTGACCTCCGGTGCCAACCTGAATCATACGGTAGGTCTTCATTGTGCGCGATCGCGGTCGGATGGCGATAGGATGGGAACTCTGTCCAATCGGGTGCAGAAGATTCTTCGCTACCGGGTCGGGTCCGCCACAAAACAGGGGCTTGGCAGTCGACGCGCTCCCCTAAAACTACTCCAGCGCCTGCCGCCCGCGCACGTCGAAAGCGTCCCGCAGGCCGTCGCCGATGAAGTTGATGCAGATGACGGCAAAACTGATGGCCACGCCCGGCACGAGCCACAGCCAGGGCATATCCGCCAGCACATAGGTAAACCGGGCGTCGCCGATCATCGAACCCCACGTCGGCGTCGGCGGGCGCACGCCCAATCCGAGAAAGCTGAGACCTGCCTCGGTGAGAATGGCTTCGGCCATGCCAAGCGTCGCGGCGACCGATACGGGTCCCAGCACATTGGGCAGCAGATGCCTTCTCAGCACGTCCCAATCCCCGACCCCGACGACGCGGGCGGCCAGGATGAAGTCCTGCTCCCGCAATGACAGCACTTGCCCGCGCACGAGGCGGGCCGGCCCAGGCCAGGCAAACAGTCCGAACACCAACATCACATTGTACATGCTGGGACCGACGATGGAGACCAGAATGAGGACAAGAACGAAGGTGGGGAAGGTCATCACGACATCGGTAAAGCGCATGATGACCATGTCGGGCTTGCCGCCCAGATAGCCGCTCAGCGAGCCGAGGATGAAGGCAATTGTGAGTTGGATGCTCACGGCAACGATGCCGACGGACATCGACACGCGAGTGCCGTATATCAGGCGGCTGAGGACATCGCGGCCGACCTGATCCGTGCCCAGCAGGTTCTGGCCGTCCGGTGGGAGCATTCTGCGGCCCGTGTTTACGTCGAGGGGATCGTAGGGCGCCAGCACGTGGGCTAGTGCAGCTACTATCAGCAGGAAAATGACCATGACCGCGCCGACCAGCGCCAGCCGGTGGCGCAGAAAGCGGCGGGCCGCGCGTCCCAGGGGCGAGTCCGGCGGGCTCGCCGAGCCGAAAACCTCGGCGGGCGCCTGCATGGTCAGCGATTCCGATTTGCCCTTTGTCGACATGCCCGTTCTTCCCCCAGGGACCGGCGACCGTTGGCCGCACGCCCAAGCTGCGATAGGCAGCTACTCGTATCGTACGCGCGGATCGACAAACGCGTAGGCGATATCGGTGATCAGGTTGGCCAGCAGGATCAATGTCGCCACCATCAGGGCAACGCCCATCAGGAGCGGGTAGTCGCGGCTCATGAGCGCGCGGTAACCCAGCAGTCCCAGGCCGTTCCAGCTGAAGATCGTCTCGATGATGAACGAGCCGCCCAGCAGACCGGGCAAGCTCAGCCCCATGAGCGTGACGATTGGCAGCAGAGCGTTGCGCAGAACATGCCTCATCACGACCAGCCGTTCCCGCAGCCCTTTTGCCCGCGCGGTCACCACAAAGTCAGCGCTGAGCGCATCCAGCGTGCTGGCGCGCGCGTAGCGCATGTACGAGGCCACGTATATGATGGCCCCTGCCGTGGCCGGCAGAACCATGTGGTGCAGCAGGTCCAGATTGAAGCCGATCGGTCGCCCCGGCGTCCACATGCCCGCGATCGGCAGCCAGTTCAGCTTCACGGCGAATACGTACATCGCGATGAGCGCGATGAAAAAGTTCGGGAGCGAAATGCCGAATAACGCCAGAAAAGTCAGAAAGTGATCGAGGCGGGAATACTGCTTGATCGCCGTGATGACGCCCAGAATGACGCCCATGATGAGCGCCAAGCCAATCGAAGTCGCCTGCAGCAGCAGCGTGGCCGGGATCGCCTCGGCAATCGTCTCCAGCACGGGCTGGTCGGTATTGTAGGAGTAGCCGAGGTTGCCCTTCAACAGCTCGCGCAACCAGACCAGATAGCGCACGATGACCGGTTTGTCCAATCCGTACCTGGCGCGCAGCGCTTCCAGGTTCGCGCCATCCCCCTGGCCGAAGCCGTCGAGCACGCCCGGCTTGATCAACGCTGTCACCGGGTCACCCGGCGCCAGATTGAACATGAAGAATGTCATCAGCGTGATACCGAGCAGCAGGATGGGGATCAGCGACAACCTGCGCAGTAAGTATTGCTGCATAGACTTCGCTCCAGCGAAACCGGCAGTTGCCCAGCGAAAGGTCGGGAACTGCTTTCGGAATCAGTGCCAGTGAAGAATCCCGAGTCGCGCGGCGAGATTCTTCACCGGCATTGAAGGTAACCGGCAGGCGGCCGCCTGCTCTCAATACACAAACGCTTCCGTGCAGCGGTCAGAATACCGCTGGACCCCTACCGGGTTCAGGCCGGGGTTACGCACATGCGCTCAAAGGGCACGCGCACATTGCGCTGGTAGTCATTGTGCGGCCATACGCCCTGGAGGCGGTTGTTGACCATCGTGGTCATGCCTCGGCGGTGCAGCGGCGCCCACGGCCACTTGTCCTGCATGATCAACGCCAGGTTTCGGTACATCTCGATCTGCGCTTCGGGATCCTGCTCAGCCAGCGCAGCCTGCCATGCGTCGTCCAGTTCGGAGTTGCAATAGCCGTCGAAGTTGCGCCCGGCTGAGTTGAAGTTCCATCCGCAACCGACGTGCGTGAACATCTCCTGCATGTCGGTCGAATAGAACCAGGCCTCAAACAGCAGGTCGTAGTTGGCCGAGATGGCAAGCTCATCGGTCCAGGAAGCAACGTCGATGATCTTGAACTTGGTCTTGAGGCCGGCGTCGAGGAGTTGCGCCTGGATGCTCAGGTCCAGCGAGTTCGGCGGTCGCCAGTAGACCCACTCCAGCTCTGTGTCGAAGTCCCAGCCGGCGTTTTCGAGCACCTCGCGGGCCTTCTCGGTGTTGTAATCATACCTTCGCAGCCCGTCGGGGGCTTCGCCGATCGGTCCGAGAAGGTGTTCGAAGATGTAGGAGCTGGGCGTATTGGTGCCGTAGCTCGTGTCTCGGAGGATCGTCTCGATGTCCACCGCGTAGCGAATCGCTTCCGCCACGGGGTGCGCCATATCGCCCAGGCGCGTGTCGTTCACATCCAGCGCGAAGAGGAGCGTCGTGGGCCGCGTGTAGGCGGTGAGATGCGGCAGGCGGCCGAGGCGGTCCCAGGCATCGAGGCTGCTGGCGCCGGTCTGCACGACCTCGCCGCTTTCGAGGGCAGCGTCGCGCGCCTCGGGGCCGAGGAAGCGGGTGATGTACTTGTCGGCGAGCGGTTTGCCGAGGAAGTAATCCTCGTTGGCCACCAGTTCCGAGTACTGTCGCGGGACGATCTGGCCCATCTTGAACGGCCCGGTGCCGATCGGGCTCATGGCCATCGGCTCGTGCGTGCCCACCTTTTCCAGCGGGACGCCCTCCCAGCCGTGCTTGGGCGTAACGTACCAGTAGCGGCCGAAGGAGACGGGGCTGCCGACGATGCCAAGCGGGTCCGGCTCCTCAAATTCGATGCGGACCGTGTATTGGTCGATCTTCTGCACGCCTTCGAGCGAGTCGCCGCCCTCGCTGAAGAGCTGCTTGCCGCCCTTGATCATCAGGAACTGATTCGCGTAGGTCGGAGCCACGTCGCGGTGCAGCATGGCGTAGTAGGTCCAGACCACGTCGTCGGCGGTGAAGGGCCGGCCGTCGTGCCAATTGACATCCTGGCGCAGGTCAACCATCCAGACACGATTTTTCTCGACCTCCTCGACCTTTTCCGCCAGCGACAGTGTGAGACCGACTTCGCCGTCGCAGTCTGGTCCGGGGCCCCAGTCCATCGCCTCGAAGAGGCGGTTGAAGATCGGCTCGAACACGTGGCGTGCCGGCGTGCCGGCGCTCTTGCACAGGGGATTGAAGAGGGGGTTCTCCCACGCGGTAGCAACGACGACTTCGCCGCCGCATCCGGAGGCAGCGTCATCCCCCATCTCCTCGGCAGCCGGTTCGGCCGGCGCCGCGGTTGGCACACAGGCCGCCAGAGCGCTCGAGGCCAGCGCGCCTGCCGACATTTTCAGAAACGTACGTCGCGGGATATTGTGTCCATTCAAATAGGCTTTCATCGGTTCGCACCTCTCCTATGTCGCTGTTGACAGCACGCTCGCTGATCCACTGACACTTGGAATGGCCTGCGGGTCACAAGTTGCTGAAGGCTCAGGACCTGAACTTCTGCGTCTTGACGTACGTTGCGCTGCTTTCGTGTCGGCGCCTCCTTTCTCCAGTTAACAGCCTCCCTGGACTCGCGTGTGTGCATGAGTCACAAGGGTTGGGAGCAGTTCTGACTGCAGCGATGCCAAGCGCGTTCCGATGGATTTCGTGCGCCCGGGTTCAAGCTCCGGTTGAAGCGCCGGTCAGAGCCGATTGCCCAAATAAAGGCTCTTCGCCACCGCCGCATAAGTCTTTCTGCGGCGATGGCGCCAGCGGGGGCAGCGTGGCGGGAATCGTCTCGGCGGTCGATATTGAGTTCACCGGGAACGAACAGGGAAGGCTGCGCCCGCATACCTATCAGGCTGGGGTCACGCACATCCGCTCGAAAGGCACGCGCACGTTGCGCTGGTAGTCATTGTGCGGCCAGACGCCCTGGAGGCGGTTGTTGACCATCGTGGTCATGCCTCGGCGGTACATCGGGGCCCAAGGCCACTTTTCCTGCAAAGTCAGCGCGAGATTCCTGTACATCTCGATTTGCGCCTCTGGATCCTCCTCAGCCAGCGCGGCCTGCCATTCCGCGTCCAGTTCTTCGTTGCAGTAGAAGTCATAGTTGCGGCCGGCTGAGGTGAAACCCCATCCGCATCCGATGTGTGTCGACATCTCCTGCATGTCGGTCGAAAACATCCAGGCGTCGAAGTACAGATCATAGTTGGCCGCTGTGGCAATATCTTCGGTCCAGGAAGCGACATCGATGATCCTGAACTTGGTCTTGATGCCGGCATCCAGAAGTTGCGCCTGGATGCTCAGGTCCAGCGTGTCCGGCGGCCGCCAATAGGACCACTCCAGCTCTGTGTCGAAGTCCCAGCCGGCATTTTCGAGCACCTCGCGGGCCATTTCGGTGTTGTACCCATACGTCTTCAGTCCATCGGGGGGCTCGCCAACCGGGCCGAGAATGTGTTCGAAGATGTAGCGGCTGGGTGTATTGGTGCCGTAACTTGTGTCTTGGAGGATCGTCTCTATGTCGATGGCGTAGCGGATCGCCTCAGCAAGCGTGTGGGCCATGTCGCCCCAGCGGGTGTCGTTCACGTCGAGGGCGAACATGAGGGTGGTAGGACGGGTGTAGGCGGTGAGATGGGGCAGGCGGCCGAGGCGGTCCCAGGCATCGAGGCTGCTGGCGCCGGTCTGCACGACCTCGCCGCTTTCGAGGGCAGCGTCGCGCGCCTCGGGGCCGAGGAAGCGGGTGATGTACTTGTCGGCGAGCGGTTTGCCGAGGAAGTAATCCTCGTTGGCCACCAGTTCCGCATACTGTCGCTCGACGATTTGGCCCATCTTGAACGGCCCGGTGCCGATCGGGCTCATGGCCATCGGCTCGTGCGTGCCCACTTTCTCGAGCGGGACGCCCTCCCAGCCGTGCTTGGGCGTAACATACCAGTAGCGGCCGAAAGAGACGGGGCTGCCGACGATGCCAAGCGGGTCCGGTTCATCAAATTCGATGCGGACCTTGTATTGGTCGATCTTCTGCACGCCTTCGAGCGAATCGCCGCCCTCGCTGAAGAGCTGCTTGCCGCCCTTGATCATCAGGAACTGGTTCGCGTAGGTCGGAGCCACGTCGCGGTGCAGCATGGCGTAGTAGGTCCACACAACATCGTCGGCGGTGAAGGGCCGGCCATCGTGCCAATTGACATCCTGGCGCAGGTCAACCATCCAGACGCGATTTTTCTCGACCTCCTCGACCTTTTCCGCCAGCGACAGTGTGAGACCGACTTCGCCGTCGCAGTCTGGTCCGGGGCCCCAGTCCATCGCCTCGAAGAGGCGGTTGAAGATCGGCTCGAACACATGGCGTGCCGGCGTGCCGGCGCTCTTGCACAGGGGATTGAAAAGGGGGTTCTCCCACTCGGTGGCAACGACGACTTCGCCGCCGCAGTCGGAGGCTGCATCGTCGGCCATCTCCTCGGCAGCCGGTTCGGCCGGCGCCGCGGCTGGCACACAGGCCGCCAATGCGCTCGACGCCAGCGCGCCTGCCGACATTTTCAGAAACGTACGTCGCGGGATGTTGTTTCCGTTCAGGAATACTTTCATCGGTTCGCTCCTCTCCTTTGTCGTTGTTGACCGCACTCTTGCTAATCCACTGACAATTGGAACGGCCTGCTGGTCAATAAGTGCCGGAAGACCCAAGACCGAAGCATCTGCGTCTGAACGTACGTTTTATTTCTGTCGCCACCTCCTTCCCCAGCCTGCCACATCACTCGAAAAGCCAACTCTGAGTCCATCCAAGGGGTCAACGCAGCTGTGGGCGCGGCCGCGTATCGACACGCGATGAAGATGCCTGCACAGCCGTACCAAGCGCACTGTGTTCGCCAAATCTGCTTGAGTCAGAAGGGTTTGCCTGCCGCCGAGAAGCAAGTTTTCTCTTATGGTTCTCGTGCGTGCGCGTAACGTAGTGAAACCGGCCGGGGCTTGGTAGAACTCAACTCTGGTCAGTTCGTCGCTGTAGGCTAAGAATACTATATTTCATTGGTCTGGGTCAAGCGGCTCAAATTGGCCGGGTGCATCCCACTTTTGGGGCGGGAATCGCCTGGCGTGGAATTCATGCCGGCGGCGGCTGAAACTGGTTACCGGCTCTTTGGGAGAGGCACAGGGCAGCAGCAGCGCCTGCCCCTACGGTGGCCGCGGCGTTTGCTGATTTGGGGGCGGCGCGTTGGGCCGCAGGCAGCGGAGGGCTGCATTGACCCCACACTCGGCGGGGGGCGTACATCAGGGGGGCGTTGCGGGGGGAGTCCCCCCGCACAAGGGAGGGCCGAAGGCCCGACCGTCCAAAAGGACACAGGTAGGCGTATTCCTCCACTCTGCCAGAGAACGGACCGTGGACCGGTCATGACTCCATTGCTACTCGAGGCATAGGCATTTGTGCCCCAATTTTGGATTGCGCCCAATTGGCCCGGTCGGAACGTTTTGCCAGGTACCTTTTCCGATATCCCTGCCGGGGCAGGCGTGCGCGGGGCGACCCCGACTGTGAATTTCCCGTCTTGCTGGCAAAACCGGATGCGATATACACTTTGCCAACAAGCGAAGCGACTCAAAACGAAAGCCGGAAAGCAAGAAGGCTGGCAATAGGCCAAGGAGGCGAGACTCGTGAAACTGCAAGGGAAGGTGTGCATCGTGACGGGCGCGGCGCGGGGCATCGGCAGGGGCATCGGTCTGCGGCTCGCGTCTGAAGGGGCCAGCGTGGTCTTTGCCGATTTGAACGGCGCGCAGGCCGAAGAGTCGGCGGCGGAGGCCCGGTCGCAAGGGGGCGCGGCCATCGCCACGGCCGTCGACGTGGTAGAGCGCACACAGGTTCAAGCGCTGGTGGCCCGCACCGTCTCCGAGTTCGGGAAACTCGATGTGATCTTCAACAACGCCGGTATCAATAAGCCGCAGCGTTTTCTGGAGACGACCGAGGAGAACTGGGACCGAATCATGCGTGTCAACGGCCTGGGGGTGCTCATCGGTACGCAGGAGGCCGCCAAGCAGATGATCGCGCAGGGGACGGGCGGCAAGATCATCAACACGGCCTCGATCGTCGGCCGGCAGGGATATGCCAACATCGTGCCCTACTGTGCCAGCAAGTCGGCGGTGATCATGATCACCCAGGGCGCGGCCCACGCACTGGCGGAGCACGGGATCACGGTCAACGGCTTCTCTCCGGGGGTGGTCGACACGCCCTTGTGGGAGCAGCTCGATGAGGACCTGATGGAGATCGGCGACAGCTCGGAGCCGGGCGAGGCGATGCGGGACTTTTCGGCCAGCATCCTCCTGGGCAGGGTGTCGACGCCGGACGACATCACCGGCCTGGCCTCCTTTCTCGCCTCCTCGGATTCGGACTACATAACAGGGCAGGTGATCAATGTCGAAGGCGGCATGCAGATGGTCTGAGCGCCGACAAAGCGGAGTCCGTGTTCGTTAAACTGCCAGTGTAACGGAGGAGAAATCGCGATGACGGTCAGAACCTACGGGCTGATGGGTGTGGACTGGGAGGAGCGCATCAACTTTGAGCGGCTGCGCAACGAACGGCTGACCCGCGCCAAGCGTTTTCTGCGGGAGTCGGAGATAGGCGCGCTGCTCTGCTTCGATATGAACAACATTCGCTACATAACGGCGACACACATCGGCACCTGGGCGGTCGACAAACTGAACCGTTTTTGTTTGCTGCCACAGAACGATGAGCCGATCATGTGGGATTTCGGTTCGGCCGCGCGACACCATGAACTCTACTGTCCGTGGCTGGGGGAGGGCCGCTCACGCGCCGGGATTTCCACATTGCGCGGTGCAATGCTGCCGCAGTCGGAGCGGGCGGAGGACGTGGCGCGCAAGATCCGGATCGAGTTGGAGGAGCGGGGCCTGCGCAACGAGCCCCTGGGGGTGGACGTGATCGAGCTGCCCGTTTTATTCGCCCTGCAAAAGGAGGGCATCGAGGTCGTGGACGGCCAGCAGCTGATGCAGAACGTGCGTATCATCAAGACCGAGGATGAGATCACGCTGTTGTCGACGGCCTGCATGATGGTGGATGCCGCCTACGAGGAGCTTTACCGCACGATGCGCCCGGGCATCAAGGAGAGCGAGTGTGTCGGCGTGGTCAGCAAGCTGCTCCACGACCTGGGTTCGGAGCAAGTCGAGGGCGTCAACGCGATTTCAGGAGAGCGCTGCAACCCCCATCCGCATGTCTACACCGACCGCGTTCTGCGCCCCGGCGACCCGGCCTACTTCGATATCATTCACAGCTTCAACGGCTACCGGACCTGCTACTACCGCACGTTCGCGGTCGGCAGCGCGTCGCGCGCGCTGGTCGACGCCTATGCGCGATGCCGCGACTATCTGGACGAGTCGATCGACATGATCAAGCCGGGCATCACGACTGCAGAAGTCGTTGAAAAGTGGCCCAAGGCGGAGGAGTTCGGCTTTCCCGACGAAGAGGCCTGTTTTGCCCTGCAGTACGGTCACGGCGTGGGGCTGAGTGTGTGGGAGAAGCCGGTCTTCAGCCGGCTGGTCTCGCTCGACCATCCCGAGGTGATAGAGGAGGGCATGGTCTTTGCGCTGGAGACCTTCTGGCCGGCTGCGGATGGCTGGTCGGCGGCGCGTATCGAGGAGCAGCTGGTGGTTACCGCGGACGGCTGCGAGATCATCACCCGCTTTCCGGCGGAGAAGCTGATGGTCGCCGGTTCGCGCTACTACACGGCCACCGGACCGCTGCCGACCACGCGTGAAACCGAGTCCCATCTGAACAGGTCGGCGGACGGCAACCGTCAGGCGGCGGTCGCGGCCAGCGCCAGGGCCGAGGGCGGCCAAATGCCGGGATAGTCGTCTGCAGTTATCCGCGTACCACGCCGTAGGCCGAGAGCCCGTAGAGATAGCGCACCGCGGGCGACATGCGCGCGGCAAGTTCGGCGGTGATGACGCCGCGGTATTCGGAAAACGGTTTGATCCAACTGCATTGGTAAAACGAAATGACGGCGCGGCGCGGCCGGTCGGTCGAGTTGGGGCCGGCGCGATGCCAGGTGCTGCCCAGCCAGATGGCGGCGGACCCGGCCGGTCCGGTCAGTGCCACTTCGTCCTCCTGCTCACCGCGCGCCCAAGTCGGCTTTTTGCGTGTCAGGTGGCTGCGCGGCACGATGCGTGTGGCGCCGTTTTCGGGCGTGAAATCGTCGACCATCCAGGCGACCTGGATGCCCAGCGGGAAGTCGGGCAGCGGCTCCGGCATCTGAGTCAAGGGATTGTCCAGGTGCCAGGATCCGCCGGTCGTCTGCGGCCCGATGCTGGTGGCCGAAATGTCCCCGATGACGCAGTCTTCGCCCACCATGCGGGAGGCCAGCCCATGAACGACAGGGTGTTCTGCGAGATTGTGGGCCAATTCGGTTTTGACCGGCAAGTTGCGAACATACTGCGAACGGTCGTGGTCAAACAGGTTGGGGATATGGATAAGGGTCTTGTTGAGCTTTTGGGGCGCGACCGGCCAGGGCGTGTCGAAATTCTGGGCGCGCGTGTGGCGGATGCGCCGCATCATGCGTTTGAGTTCGGCGCTGGTAATCGCGTATGACCCGCCCAGGTAGGCTTCGGTCTCCTCATCCTCAGGCGCGCCCGGGCCGTCGCCCGGATCGAAGGGGGCCGCGCGTTCGCGCTCGAACAGTTCGTCGAGGGCCGAGCGCAGCTGCTCCAGCAGATCCGGTTCGAGCAGGTCTTCGAGGATGACGTAGCCCTGTTGGCTCAGGTGCTCGCTGGCAGTAGTCAGGTCAAATCGATCGTCCATAGCAGTGCTCCTCTAATTTTCGAACTCTTCCTCACGAAACCAGCAGCCGCGGATATAGGAATTGGGCGCGGCGTCGCGGTGATGATAGGCGCAGAAAATCTCGCCGTCGTCGAACTGGACCCAGCCGCTGTAGCCGTAGTCGCCATGCCATCCGCAGGCATCGTGCTCCAATTCCAGGAAACGGGATTCGCCGCCCACTCCCGCGAGCCCCGACAGGTCGCCGCACCAGGCCCATGTGCCCGGATTCCGCCCCACCTTCAGAGTCACTTCCCCGGGGGCAGGTTCAACATTGCGATACGTCACCAGCAGCTTGCCGCTCTGCAGCAGTCCGGCAGCCGGACGGTCGCCGTAGAAAGGAGCGGGGCGCGGGGTGGACCAGGTGTAGCCGTCGTCGGCGGAGAGGACATAGTGTGAAGGACGGGTTGTGTGTACGTTTTCGCGCATTACGCACAGCAGCCGTCCGTCCGCCAGGGGGACGACCGACGGTTCATCGTGCTGGTAGCCGTCTTCCTCCGCTGCCAGGACGGCGGCCGGCCATGTGCGGCCACCGTCAACCGAGTGCGCGACCGACACGCGAAAGGCGTCGGGAAAGCGAGTGCTGAAGCGCGGAACTGCAATGAGCCAATGAGAGTCATCCAACGCCAGCACCTTGTCGGGGCAGAGACCCTCGATTTCTGTCTGGCGGCGTTCGGTCCAGGTCTGCCCGTCGTCCTGGCTCAGCCAGAGGAAGTTGTGGTAACAGCGGCGGCTCTCCGGCCAGAGGCACGAGTCTGCCTCATCCGGGAAGATGCTGGCGTCGCTGTTAACGACGAGCCGTCCATCCGGCAGGCGGGCGATGCGCGGGCCGTTCCAGACGCTTCTATGCTGAGTGAAGGAGCGCGGCTCGTCCAGGGGGCGGGCGTTGACCCAGCTGTGGCCGTTGTCGTCGCTCTCAATTAGCATGATGCGCGTGTCGCCGGCTATGTGGGAATCTGACTCGCGGTAGGTGCAGAGCAACTTGCCCGAGGGCAGCAGGCAGATGTCAGGGAATGCTTCGTATAGGCTGTCGTCGCGCGCGATCGTTTTGTGCGGCAATGAGTCAGCCATAAGGCAGTGCAGGTCAGGCCTAGTTGGCGGGCGGAATGACTCGCCCCGTTTCGGGTTCAAAGAGGTGCATCTTGTCTGAATTGAAAGTCAACTCGATCGTATCGTTGACCCAGCAGTCCACTTCCGGGTCGAGTTTTGCTGTGAGCAAGCTGCCGCCGAACTCGAAGTAAGCCAGAATATGTTCGCCCAACATTTCGACAAGGTGGCCGGGACTGAACGGTATCAAGCTTCATTGTCCTGACTGTTGTTGTGCGTCACCTCCTTTCGGCATGAAACTCCTCTTCGCGAAACCAGCAACCGCGGATGTAGGACTTGGGGGCTGCGTCGCGGTGATGATAGACGCAGAAGACCTCGCCGTCTTCGAACTGGACCCAGCCGCTGTAGCCGTAGTCGCCCGGCGATTCGCAGCCGTCGTACTCGATTTCCAGGAATTGCGATTCTCCCCCGTCTCCCTCGAGCCCGGCAAGGTCGCCCAGCCACGCCCACGTGCCGGGATTTCGCCCCTCGTCATTCAGCTTCGTCGCGCCGGGCTTTGGCTCAACGTTGCGGTAGATTGCCAGCAGCTTGCCGCTTTGCAGCAGTCCGGCGGCCGGCCGGTCGCCGTAGAAAGGCGCAGGGCGCGTCGTGGACCAGGTGTAGCCATCGTCGGCGGAGAAGACATAGTGTGAAGGGCGCGTCGTGTGAATGTTTTCGCGCATAACGCAAAGCAGCCGGCCATCCTCCAGGCGAACTACCGAGGGCTCGTCGTGCTGTAGGCCATCCTCTTCGGCCGTGAGAGCGCTGATCGGCCAGGTGCGGCCGCCGTCATGGGAGTGTACCGTGTGCAGACGAAAGGCGCCGGGGAATCGGATACTCCAGAAGGCGACGGCAGTGATCCAGTGGTCGACGGTCAGCGCCATGACTCTGTCCGTGCAGAACCCCTGCACTTCGGTCAGGTGTCGTTCGGTCCAGGTACGCCCCTCATCCTCGCTGAACCAGAGGAAGGTCTGGGAAGAGAGAAGGTTTTGCGGCAAGTTCCAGTCGCCGGCATCTTCGGGGAAGACGAATGCGTCGATGATGGCGACAAGCCTGCCATCCGGCAACTGGCTGATACGGGGCGCGTTCCAGACGGCGAGGTTTTGGGCAAAGGTGAGTCTGTCATCCAGCTGGCGCGGGTTGGTCCAGGTGCGGCCGCGGTCGTCGCTTTCGATGAGGATGATGCGGGATGTGCTGGCCACGTGGACGTCCGCCTCGCGGTAGATGCAGAGGAGCTTGCCCGAGGGCAGCAGGCAAATGTCGGGGAAGGCCTCGTAGAGATCGTCGTTGCGGGCGACGGTTACGCGACGCAGGTTTTCCGTCATCATTGCGACCCCTTGTTTTCCATGATCGTTTTGAACGTATCTCGCATGCGCCGGTAGTCGGCCTCGAGGTGGTCCAGGTCAAAGCCGGCCAGGAGCAGCCTGTATCCTTCCTGAATGCGATCGGCCAGCATCTCCGGGGTGAGGGCAACTGCTGCCGCTGCTTTGCCCGCCTTATTGCAGGCGCCAACCACGTGTTTCAACTCGCGTTGGATGTTGGCGTGGGCGGTGTACTCGTCCGACTTCCGGCCGAGCCGCAGCGAAAGGTCCATGTGACCGACGAAGAGAGCATCCACGCCGGGAACGCGGGCAATGGCCTCAGCGTTTGCGACCGCCTCGGGCGTCTCAATCATCATGACCGTCATGATGCGCCTGTTCCACTCGCCGAGGTCATTTTCGATGCGCTCCATGCGAATGGCGCCGCACGAACGCTCGCCGAAAGGAGGGAAGTAGCAGCGTGATACGATGTCTTGTGCCTGTTCCGGCGTGTCCACCAGGGGCACGATGATCCCCTCGGCGCCGGTGTCAAGCAACCTTTCGATCGTGCCGCCGTCATGCGTCCAGGTCCGCACCAACGCCGGTATCCCCATTCCATAGGCGGTGCGGACGCCGTGGACAAGGGTCTGCCAGTCCGTGTGGGCATGTTGCGCCTCCCACCAGATCCAGTCCATGCCCACTGTCGTATACTCGATTACGTCGGGAGAGCCGGAGAAGATGCCCGCCCCGATCAGGTGCTGTCCGCTGGCCAATCTGTCCTTCAAATACATCTGGCGCCTCGCAGTCCTGGCCCGCTGCCCACAGAGGGCGCGCGTCATGTGAGCGCTGTTGACAGCCGCCGACAAGCGGTTTCTGCCCGCGTCGAAAAGTTGAGAGACCCTAGAAAGACTCTTCGATAGATTCGGAGCAAACTTTGGAGAAGTTGAGAAAAGTAAATGGAGTATAGCCCTCGAGCGGCTGCCTGTCAAAGGCGGAAACTTCAGCCCTGCCAGGCGATATGCTGGGCAGGTGGGCCGTCACGCTGGCTGCGGAGAACATTTGCTGCCGCAGGCTAGGGGGACCTGCGGGAAAAGGGGGCCGGCTTCGGCATCAAGCGTTCGTAAATCTGCTCGTATTCTTCCAGACCGGGTAACTACTCAGCCGCTATCAGTCTGCGGCCATGAAGGAGGCGAGCGAAGGTGTTTTCTCTCTCTTTGCTCTTTGGACGGTCGGGCCTGCGGCCCTCCCTTGTGCGGGGGGAGTCCCCCCGCAACGCCCCCCTCCAAAACCAGCGCTCACCGACATGGCGTCGTATTCCCAAGAGTGTTCCCAACAGTGCGGCCCGACCAACGTGGCGGCTGCCAACCAAATACACAATCAGATAATCTGAACGGCGGCGGGGATGGAAGACTGGTCGAGACCGATGCTGTATGTGGCTTAGTAGTTACCAGACCGGACAGAACTTCGCTGCGTTCGCCGTCGGAGTAGCGCACCACACCGGCAAATGGCGCCAGCCGCCGCTCCTGCTCGATCTGGGCAAAAAGCAATTCGACATCGATCGCAGTGAGCTTTGCCTCCGCCCGCGAGCGCGCGATTTCGCGATCATGTTGATTTGTCGAAAGCTTCAGCTTGGCCGCTGTATTTGCTGTCGTTAATACTCTGCGGGCGATCTCCACTTGTTTCTCTGCTCTGACCAGTTTGGGCGGCAGGAAGACCACGTCCGGCGCGGCCAGGAGCAGTCCCATTTCGTCATAATCCCCCGGCCGGACGTGAAAGCGGATGAGGCGTCCGGCGATGCAAAAGGGAAGGTTTTCTCGCCGCCGCGAATCGACCAGCCCAAGTAAGGTTACGCTGTCGACGATATCGCCGCGCTCAGCCGGGTGGACTGCTTTGGAAAGCGGGACAGACGTGGGGATCCGGGTGAGCGTGACCAGAACGTCACCGAGCAACCGTTCACAAGACCCGAGAAGCGCGGCCAGGAGCAGCAGTCAAGCCACTGTTGCGTATCGAGAAATGCGTATCGTGGGGTTCTTCGTTTGCAGGGGAAAACGGCGTTCAGTCAAAAATGCGCGCGTGCTGCCGGGTCAGGCCCCAAGTGGAAGTCGCCGGCCGCGAGCGCAGGCGCGCTAGTCGATCTCTTCCGGGCGTACCTCGCGCCCCTCCTGCGCGGACAGCTGTGCCGCGCGACAGAACTGAAGGATCGCCTTGCCTTCCTCGCCGTCCAGCGGTGACTGTCTCCACTGCGCGATGGCGTCGACAAAGTCCTGCACGCCGGCGACGAAGCTCGCGCCCCAGTCCGAGTCCACCTCGGGGAACCGCGTGGTCTTGCCGTCGCGGTACATTTCCAGCGCCGGCCTGTCGAGCAGCATCGAAGTGCAGCGATTGACCCAGATAAAGCCGCGCGAGCCGGTCAACTCGACCCACTCGTCCTCCGGGCGTCCGTACTTGTTGCGGACCAGAATGTCGTCCGAGGTCATCGCTTCGTAGGACCCGTACTTTTCGGCATTGGCGTATTTCCAGATGACGACCGCCGGGCTGTCGAGCATCCACCCGTGTTGTATCGGGCGATTTGTGATCCAGGCGAACACCTTTTCCACTGGGCCGAGGTACCACCGGGCAATAGAAAACAGATGGTAGCCGTAGTCGAGGATGACACGGCCGCCGCCGCCCTGGGCGGGGTCGAAGCGCCATACCCAGCGGCGGTAGGGTATCTGCCAGTCGGCGCCGGAGGTGCCCTGAACGCACTTGATGCGTATCGAGAGCGGCTCGCCGATTTCGCCGGCGTCGAGCAGTTCCTTTGCCTTCACCAGGGGAGGGTAGAAGCGGAAGTTTTCGAAAACGCGCATCTGTTTGCCCGCGCGCTGCGCCTTTGCGATGAGGGCATCACACTCGGCAACTGTGATCGCCATAGGCTTTTGTATAGAGACGTGCTTGCCTGCCTCGAGCGCGGCGATGCCCATTTCGGCGTGAAGATGGTGGGGTGTGATCACCTCGACCGCGTCGATTTCGGGGTCGGCCAGAAGCTGGCGGTAGTCGGTGAAAGTCTTGTTGATACCCCAGTCGGAGGCGCGGCTGAGAAGAAGATCCTCGTCAACGTCGCAGATGGCGTGAAGCTCAGCAGAGGGGTTGTCCTGGTACCCGAGGAAATGGAGGTCGGTGATGGCGCCGGCGCCGATGAAGCCGACGCGCAGCTTGCTCATTGCTCCGCCTCGAACATGCGCGCCGAGGGGTCGATCATTGGCCAGGGCAGGGTACCGGGAAGTTCGATCAGGGTTGTCCTATCTGCTTCGATCGCATTGGCAACTGCCGGGCCGAGCTGTTCGATCGAGTCCACGCGGCAGCCGTCAACGCCGAACGCGCTCGCCAACGCCATGAAGTCCGGGTTCACCACGTCGACCTCGTGCGCGGCGCCGTAGCGCACCTCCTGTTGCGGCCGCAGCACACCGTACGCGCTGTCGTTGAATACCAGCACCACGAGCGGCAGGTTGTATTGGACGGCCGCGGCCAGTTCCTGACAGTTGAACATGAAGCCGCCGTCGCCGCAGAGGACAACCACCGGACGCTCCGGCCGCGCAATTTTCACGCCGATCGCGGCCGGCAGGCCAAAGCCCAGCGTGCAGAAGCCCCAGGGATAGATGAAAGAGCGCGGCTCGTAGGTGTCGATCAGGCGCCGGCACCAGTAGGCCGCAACCGTCAGGTCGCTTACGAGGACCGCCTCGCGCGGCAGCGCGGCGCGAAGCGTGTGGACGAGCTCCACGCCTTCGGGGGCACGCGACTGGCAGGAGCGCCAGATCTGCTGCCTGAGATCGGCGATATCGGTTGCCAAGCCACTCGGCTGCCTGCGCACATCCTGCAAACGCGCGTTGATCTGCTGCAGCGCAGCTCGTGCATCGCCGACGACAGCGGCAGTCGACGGATAGTTGCGGTCGATCTCTTCCGGGTCAATGTCGACATGAATCAGACAGTCCGGAAGCTGCAGAGCCCAGCGGTCGGTCTCCTCCTCCGTGAAGCGCGTGCCGACCGCCAGCATGAGGTCGCATTCGGCCAGAAAGGCTTGCGCGTCGGGGTACAGGAGCGCGTTGCCGGCGGCAAGCGGATGGTCATCGGGCAGAACGCCCTTGCCCAGCACCGTCGTGAAGACGGGGGCCTGCAAGCGTTCGGCCAGTTGCAGCAGTTCGGCGCTGGCGCCGCTGCCGACGGCGCCGCCGCCCGCCCATATGACCGGCCGCTGCGTGTCGCGCAGCAACTCCGCAGCAAGCTCAATCTGTCCTGGATCGGGGGCGAGACGCTGCAGTGTCGCCGCGGCGGGAAGAGATATTTCGCCGCTTTCGTCCAGGGTGTCGCAGGGAATCTCTACGGCGGTCGGCTGCGGCCGACCGTTCAGCATCTGGGCAAAGGCCTCCCGCATCGTTTCGGGGATCGCCTCCACGGTGTCGGCGCGTGCCCGCCACTTCGTCACCGGCGCGAAGCTTCCCAGCTGGTCATGGCATTCGTGCAGATACCCCTTGTCGAGCCCGATGCCCGCGGCCGGAATCTGGCTGGCGACGCAGAGAACCGGGGACGAATCGCTGTAAGCGGTTCCGAGCGAGGCCAGCGTGTTGAGTGCGGCCGGGCCGGTCGTGCAGATGCAGACGCCGATTTTGCCAGTGGCGCGAGCGTAGCCGTCAGCCATGAAGGCCGCGCCCTGCTCATGGCGGGCGAGGATGTGGCGGATGCCGCCGGTTTGGCGCAGGGCATCGTAGATCGCCAGATTGTGGGTGCCTGGAATGCCGAACACCGTGTCGACACCGTGTGCCGCCAGCGAGCGAACGACTGCTTCACCTCCGGTCATGCGCATACGAGATCCTTAACGTTTTTGGTTACTCGTGCACCAGGTTTGGCAAGGACAGGGAGCCTGCTGGACTGAGGGATCGGCAGAGACGCGGTGGCCTTCCTACGTGATGGTATCCTCAGTCGGCCGCTATCCAAGTCGATTCGAGGAGTAATGAGGTCGGGCCGTCTGGTGGGAGATCTGCTAATTGACGTGTCTGGCAGAGTTACTATACAATCGATTTGAATTGCCGCCGAGGTCGCAGAGGATGTGGTCGGTAGCAACTCGTGACAGTGTTGTCGCTATTCTAACACCGCGCTTTGCAAATTCATAACGGAAATCGCTCACCACGGCTGCCTCCAGGGGATGTCTCGTCGTTTACTCTCTGAGGACCGCGGCACCTTTGGCTGAGTGTCCCTTCCGGGCAGGAGCGCGGCTCGTACAACCAGGCCAGTCGGGGCTTCCGCCTGGCGGATACAACACGCTAAGGGAGGAATCATGATTCACAGAAGGGCATGGAGATTCGTCGCTTTTGTCGTCGTCCTGGCTGTGGCTCTGGCCGGCTGTGTGCCGGTTCAACCGGCCGCGATGGACGACGAGATGGCACCCAAAGAGGTCACGATCGCGGTCGGCATCGAGCCGGTCAGCCTCGACGCCTGGCGTTCGTTCGGTGAAACCGGTTCGGCGGGTTTCCGCAACGCGCTTGAGCAGTTGGTAGCCCGTGACTATGTCAACGGCGGCTTTCTGCCGATGCTGGCAACTTCGTGGGAGCGGTTGGACGACACTACGATTCGCTTTACCCTCCGCGAGGGCGTGACCTTCCACGACGGTTCGCCCTTGAACGCCGAAGGGGCCGCGATCAGCATTAACCACACCTTTGATCCCGACAACGCCTTCGACCTGCTCGATTTTCTTGGCCCCATGAGCGCCGCGGCGGTGGATGAGTATACGCTCGATGTCTCGACGCCTGAGCCGGACCCGATCCTGCTCGGAAAGGTCGAGTGGGTAGCCATTTCGTCCGCCACGCAGCTGACCGAGGACCCGGACTCCTACCACTCGCAGATTATCGGCACCGGACCTTACCAGTTCGTCGAGTGGCGCAAAGGCGAGTCGCTCACTTACGAAGCCAACCCCAACTGGTGGGGCCTTGACAATCCGGACGATGCCGGCGGCGCCCAGACCTTCCAGAAGGCCACCTACCGCTTCTTGCAGGAGTCCCAGGTGCGGGTCGCGGCTGTTCAGGCAGGCGAGGTCGACCTCGCCCAGTTCGTGACGCCGGAGCAGTGCCAGGCGCTCGACGCCGAGGACAACACCAGTTGCGTGTCGGCTCCTAGCGTGGAGACCATCTTCATCCGCATGGATACCAACAGCCCGCTCCTGTCCGACAGGCGCGTGCGGCTGGCCTTCCAGATGGCAATCGACAAGGAGTCGATCGTCGACAACATCCTCGGCGGTGCTGCCACCGTCGCCGGACAGATCGTAAACTCTTCGGCTACCGGCCATGACCCGAGCCTGGAACCCTATCCCTTTGATCCGGACCAGGCGCGCGAGCTATTGGCCGCCGCGGCGGCAGACGGCGTGCCGACCGATATGGAGATAACTCTGGGCGCGCGTCACGCGGTCTTCCCCAGGTCCGATGAGGTGCTGCAGGCGGTGGAAGCGATGCTCGAGGAGGTCGGTTTCAGCGTTACGATCACCTTCTACGATCCGGAAGGCTTCGGCGAGGTGATGCTCGTCAACATTAAGGACGTGCCCGAGGACCGTAACTTTGTTGCCATCCATCTGCACGGCAACGAGATTATGGATTACGCTTCCTCCTACCGCTTCTACTACTCCTGCGTGGGCATTCTCTCGGTTTATTGTAACGAGGAAGCCGAAGCAGTGTGGTTGGAAGCGCTGCCGTTGTCGGGCGACGAGCGCGAAATGAAACTACAGGAGCTGAGCCGGATCGTGCACGAGGACGTCGCGATCGGGTATATCGGCCACGTGGACCTCTCCTACGGTGTTGGCAGCAGTCTCAACTGGGCGCCCAAGCTCGACCACCGCATCATCGTCAAGGAGATGACGTCTAACTAAGTAGTGGTTGAAAGGATTTCGCGGGGCGTGGCGAAAGCAACGTGAACCACTCCCGACGATTCTGCTCTTTGATCTTTGACGGTCACCGCGGCGCTGTTGAAGGCGCCGCGGTCCGTCTGCGTTCGAGGGCAATTTGTTGATTGATAACGCGCGACAGCTTGGCCAGCTGCGAGCGCGACGCAGCGGAGACGGGCAATGAAAGAGAGCAGCCGGACGGGCATTGTGGTGGCGGGTGTGATTGGAGGTGCACTGCTGGGCGGTCTGTTCGCCTGGCTTTCCAGCGCCCGCACCGAAGAGGGCGACGAGACTGTCAGAGAATCGATCGGTCCGACAGAGTATTTCCAGCTCGGGATCGGTATCCTGACTCTGGCGCGCCAATTTCAGTCGTTGCTCCAGCGCAAAATTTGAGGCGCGTTGCTGCATAATTCGTTTAACGTGTGAACGATTCATAAAGGAATGCAGCCGTGATTCTAACAGGCGAACTCGGAAGCAGCAGCAGACCGGTGCGCATCGCCATAATTGGCGCCGGGCCGTCCGGCTTCTACGCGGCCGGCGCGCTCCTGCGGCAGAAAGATGCCCATGTCACAATCGACATGATCGACCGGCTTCCCACGCCCTATGGCCTCGTACGCTACGGGGTGGCTCCGGATCACCAGAAGATCAAGTCTGTTACCCGCATTTATGAGCGCACGATGAAGGACAGCCGCGTGCGCTATTTTGGAAATGTCAATCTCGGCACGGACATTTCCCACACCGACCTCAGGGCGCACTACGATCAGATCATTTACGCGGTCGGCGCGCAATCGGACAGGAAGCTCGACATTCCCGGCGAGGATCTTGAGGGAAGTTTTTCCGCCACCGAGTTTGTGGCCTGGTACAACGGCCATCCCGACTTTCGTCATTTCGAATTCGACCTGACCGTAGAGAGCGTCGCAGTGATCGGCGTCGGCAACGTGGCGATGGACGTGACGCGTATTCTTGCCAAATCGGTTGACGAATTGAAGACGACCGACATCACGGACTATGCCCTTGAGGAGCTGCAAGAAAGCAAAGTCCGGCGTATTCACATTTTTGCGCGCCGGGGGCCGGCACAGGCCAAGTTCACCAATCCGGAGATTAAGGAGTTGGGTGAGCTGGAGGTCGCCGACGTAATCGTCAACCCGGCCGACCTGGCGCTGGACGAGGCCAGCCGGGCCGAGCTGGCTGAGGACCGTACGGCACAGCGAAACATGGAGACGCTGCGTGAACTGGCCGAACGCGGCCCGACCGGCAAGCCAAAGCAGATCATCTTCCATTTTCTGCGTTCGCCCACCGAGATTTCCGGCACGGGTGGAACGGTCAGCGCGATGATGACCGAAAAGAACGCGCTGTACGCGACCGAGACCGGCTATCTTTCCTGCCGCGGCACCGGCGCCTACAAGGAGTTTGACGCGGGCCTGGTTTTTCGTTCGATCGGATACCGCGGCGTGCCCATTCCCGGCGTCCCTTTCTACGATCGCTGGGGCATAATCCCGAACGTAAAGGGACGCGTTACCGCCGAGCACGGCGGCTCGGTCGTGCCGGGTGAATATACGGTCGGCTGGGCCAAACGAGGCCCGACAGGCGTGATCGGCACCAACAAGCCGGATGCCGTCGAAACGGTTAATTTGATGATGGAGGACGTGATTTCGGGGGCCATAACGGCCGGTGCGGCCACGAGCGCGGTCGGAACCGCCGCCAATGGTCAGCAAAGTCCGCCGCCTGGCTCACATAACGGCCGCGTTGACGGCATCGTTGCGCTTCTGCGCGAGAGGGGCGCCGACTTCGTTTCCTTTGCCGACTGGCAGATTCTTGAGCAGATTGAGAATGAGCGCGGCGCGCAGCGGGGACAGCCGCGTGTGAAGATCACCGACGTGGAAGAAATGCTGCGCCTGATCCGGACTGCCAAAGAAGGGGTTGCGCCGTAGTTGCTCCTCTCAGCCCCCTTCTTTCTTCTCCTCTTCCGCCTTGGGTTCGAGGAGTGCGTCCATCTCCTGCGTTTCCTCTTCGCCTTCCGGCGCTCCTTCTCGATCTGGCGCTGGACCCTCGTCGGTGAGGTTTGCAGCGTTCTCCGCGGAGTCTGCGATGTCGGCGTTGGCGTTCTCCAACGCCTCCTCGGCCCCCTCCTCTTCGGCAAGCGCCTGCTGTTCGTCTGATCCCGCCAGGTCGCCATCCTCTTCGCCGTCTGGATCAAAGGGAAGAGAGACGGGAACGTGGGCGGGCAAGGCGGCTTCGATTTCTTCAGGGGCCGCCGCTCCCCAAAATGCGCTGACCGATGAAAGCACCGGCAGTTCATCCAGACCGAGAGTCGTCTTCGTTTTTTTTGTCAATGACGTTCTCTTCACGAATTCTTCGGGGGCGGCTACGGTTTCGGGCTCCTGGTCGTCGGGCGCCTCGAGGAGCGCGTCGGATCCCTTGGGCAGTTTTTTCATTCTCTGGTAGAGCCGCGCCAGGGTCGGGCCGACCGCCTCCATGGGCAGATGGCTGCGCAGCGGCGTATCCGATGATTCCCACAAGTCGGCCAGCTCTTCAAAGTCCCAGGTGGCGGAAAGCACGCTTTCGCTGCGGACGTTCGACGCCTCGACGAGGATTCCGCTGGAACGGGGCGTAAGCTCCTGCGGCGCCATCAGCGATGAACGGCCTACGAAAGGATCGCGCTGGCGGCGGCTGAACTCGTTGTGACCGACGAGAAAGCTGATGGCTGCGAAGAGCTGGTTGTCCTGCATCCGTGCCAGAATGCCGGAGCGCAGTTTTTCGTAGAGCACGCGATCGTTGGCCGCGCCCTGGGCGATGAGCATCTCGGCGCCCTGAAAGGCGAGCAGCCGCCCCACCTCCGGAAACAGCAGGTCCCCACCCAGCATCAACCCGATCTGCCCGACGGGGGTGTGGATCACGTTCCACTCGTGGCCAGGCTGGGCCAGGTCTTCGTCTTCGGGATGGAGGACACGTTTGGCTTGATAACCCAGCCGGTCGCCGTCCGGCCCGTAGACGACGGCCAGATTGCGCAGAATCCCATCCACAGGATCCGGCAAATATCCGCTTGGCGCCACGAGGGTGACATCAAACTCGTGCGCAAGGCCGCCAAACAGGCCGTCGTATGCCTCCAGGACCGTTTCAGGCTGCGTTGTCAACAACGCGCCTGCCATTTGGCGAAAGTCCGAGTTGAACCAGCCGGAGAGCGCGCCGGAAAAACCGCCGCTGACCTTTTGCCACAGGCTGGACTGCCGCCGCCGCGCCAAGTCGGCCCGCTTGAGCAGATTCGCCTCGAGACCGCCGAGGAGCGGTGGAATGACCATCACCCCGGCCAGCTCCGGGAAAACCACCAGGCGGGCCCGTTTATTGACCGCCGCGCGCATGAACCGGCGCAAGTCCTCGCGGTATTCATCCAGCGTCTGAGGCAGACGCATCTTCTGCTGGATAGAGGAGACGATGAGCGTTTTCACAGGACGACGTCTGACAGTTCCCTTGTTTCAGTGAACGCCAATATTGCAATAGTGGGCGGCGGCATTTGCACTCTCATGTGGGAAGCATCTTCTTGCATGATACCATGAAGCGCTTTCGGGCCTTCACCGCGGCATGGGTTGTTCTGTCAAGTTTCCCACTTTGGCCGGACCTTTTCAGCAGTAATTTCAAATGCTCATATGGCGCTTAGGCGGGTAATCGTCAAATCGGAAAAGTTGCTGTTCCACGAAGCAATGTTGAAAACTGTACAGCTTTTGACTAGTGGGCGCGCCCAAGGAGCTGACTTCGGGCCGAATAAAGGCAGCATTCTTTGCAACGCATCTGTCCTACGACTGAGGTCAGCACTTGTCAGACTGGCCAACGCAATCAGGACAAGGTAATGAACTGGCTTATCGTCGGCTCTTCCCGCTGCCCATTCGTAGAGAAAGGAGTCCCGAAACTTGAGTTTGAGGTCTTCATCAAGCTGTCCACTACTGATTCCACTAATGAAGTCCTGCAAATTAATTGCCTTAACATTTGGATTTTGGGGGTCCTTGAACTCGATGAACAGATAACAGTTGTGGCGTTCAATTATGAAATCGACGGCCTTCATGCAGTGGCTCAAGCCACGGCTGGAATCGTCAAACTTCCTTGCTCCAACTGCGCCAACGATCGTGAGCTGTAGATCGCCCTCCAAAAGCGTCAAATTCGTCAATGAACAAGATCTCCCAAACTACGTTCTACCTCCCGGTTATATAGGTCGTCAAAGGTATCTGCAATGGCATTGGGTTCTATGTCGAGAAAAGCGTCTGCTGTGCGGCAGGCTATCTCTCCCGTCTCGTTCAACCTGTACAGTGAATGGAAAGCGACATAGTCGTCGCTCGTCTGCTGTAAGTCAAGCTCTTTGAGTATGACGTAATCGTGGGTGGCCAAAAGAATCTGAACGCCAGCACGCTGCAACTCCAGAAGGACTTCGATTACTACGCCAAAAAGTCTTGGATTGAGGTTGGTTTCAGGTTCGTCCCAAAACAGAACAGACCCATTCTGCAATACTCCGTTGCGGAGAAGAACCCACAGGAGTCCTAGCTTGCGTATCCCTTCGGCGAGCAAGGTGAATTCGATGTTGCCTTGTCGACCGCGCAGGTAAAACTCTTCGTTCTTAACCGCGATCTGACCCTTAATCGCCTTTTGCAGGATAGTAAACAGACGCCTTCGCTGATCGTCCATTGGACCGCGGATGAGCGGCAGATAGGCGCGCTGCAATATGTCCGCATAGATTGTTTCAAAGTGAATCTCGCGCTGGGCATTTAGAGATGAGAAGCCGGGCCCGTTGGCAAGCATCTCTTTGACCGGTATGTACACGCTCTCGATTGGCGAACCTACCCAAGGGCTGGCTCCTGTGATGGTCGCCGAGCCCGATACCTTAGCGTGATTGGAAAATGAGGCGCGCAGCCTCCGATCATCGCGGAACACCTCCGCCACGCCTCTGGTACTACCTTGTTGCCTTTTGACCAGGCGCCCCAGAGTGCGGCCGGATGGCAGAAAGACGTCAATGAGCTTGTCGGCGAAGGATGCCCCTGTCTTTGAAACGTCGCACGCCGCATAGCACACTTTCATCAAGTGTGTCTTGCCTGTTCCGTTTTCACCCACAAGAGCGTTGATGCCCGGAGAGAGTTCCAGATCCAGTTTCTTGAAAGCGGTGAAGCGTTCCAGCCTTACTCTGGTAAGAGTCATTTTCGATCGCCTTCTTTTTGCAAGGCAACACCAATGTCAGAGGAAAGCGACGACCGCTCAAACCCAAGTCTTTCTGCGTTCAAAGCTCCGAAGTGCTTGGGCGATTCCTCTACTATGCATTGAAGAATGCGAAATATGCAATGCGTAACAATCCACAATGCCGCTAGGGCAGTCGACCTTATCCCTCGTGCGCTTTGATAATGTCGATGATCAACCCCACGTCCTGGCGGGCGTGCTCCAGCGATGTCCGCGACTTTCTGCCGTTGACGATGCAGTCCTGGAAATGGCGCAGCTCGCGCACGAATGCACTGTCCCAGTCGATGTAGGGCTCGGTGCGGTAGGTGGTGCCCTCGCTGTCGATTCCCTGTATCGACACGTTGGATAGGATGCCGCGCGAGAAGCCGGTCGGGTAGGCTACGATCACGCGTTTGTCATCGCCGTAGATTTCCAGTGTCTCTTTGAAGTCCCAAAGTTGCGGCAGGTCGATCCACGTTCCGACACAGCGGGCGCCGTTTTCGTAGACCAGGGTGAAGGTAACCGCCCGACCCTCCTGCCAGATTTCCAAATGCGTCACCTCGACTGGAAGGCCCATGATCTCGCGCAGGCCGTAAAGGTCGTGAATCATGCTGCCGGCGAGGAGAAAGAAGGCACGCTCCACGTGGGGTGGAACGTCGCCGACGGCCTGGCGGCGCGCGGCCGCGCGGCCTTCAATTGCGCTTTGGAACGCGCCCTCGGGTAGGTCGTCGAAGCGGCGTACGTCGAACTGCTGCAGGTGCAAGTCGTTGCTCGGGTGCATGTGATTGATCTGTACGAAGCGCACGTCCATGCCGGCAGCTTCCCGTTTGGCGCGTTCGAACGCCGGGTCGTAGACCTTCATGTAGCCGGCCTGGCTCACAGTGCCCGCCCGGGCGCAGGCGTCGATCATCTCATCGCACTCTTCAAGAGAAAAGCAGACAGGCTTCTCGACGAAGACGTGTTTGCCGGCGTCGAAAGCTTCGACCGCGACGCCCTTCTTGGGGTCCGTCTGGCAGAGAAGCACCGCCTCCACATCGGACGCCAACAGGTCGCGGTAGTCGGTAAAGTGCTGCGGGACGTGGAAGCGGTTGGCCACGTAGCGGGACGCGTCGGCGGACACGTCACAGACTGCGGTCACCTCAAACTCATCCTGCAGCTCCTTCAAGTTTGGCATATGATGGACCTGTGCGATTGCCCCGCACCCGATCACGCCGATCTTCACTCGTGTCACTTTCATGTCTCCATTCAGTGGTCGGTGGTCTGTTGAGAAGGCTGCGGCTCAGGGGCCGGCGTATTCAGTGTCAACTGTGCGCGAGGTGAAGCTGTTCCACACGTCGGCCAAGGCAAAGGCGCGGCGAAAGGCCGGATAAAGAGTCTCCCACATCGCGTCGCGCGCGGCCAGGGCTGCCTCCTGGTCGCCTGCCGCCCGCGCCGCTTTGTAGGCTGCAATCTGCTCCCGTTGCGTACGTGTATTCGCATCGACCGCGGCCAGCCAAGCCTCGGCTGCGGCCAGTTGCTGGTCGAGAATATCGTCGGTGGGCGTCGTGCGGTCTGGCTCGACGTCGTAGGACGTGTTCAGGACGAAGCGGGGCGGCTCCTTGGTGCCGTCCTCTTTCCAGAGAGTGTGGGTTGGCTGGATGTGGGGCGTGACCGACAGGTACATGATGACCGGTTCGTCGCCTACATTGCGCACTTCATGGGCTTCATCGGTCAGCGCGAGGCAGAGTTGGCCGGGCCCCAGCACTTCGGCATGGCCTTCGATCGTGAATTCCGCCTGGCCCTGCAGGATCAGAAAGATCTCGTGTCCCAGATCGTGCGTATGGCTCTGCGAAGTCTGGCCCACATCAATTTGCAAGAAGCGGGCGCGGATTTCAGGCGTCGTCAGCAGATTGCGGATGTCTTTGTGGAAGTCCAGGACCTGGAAGGGCACACATCTCTCCTTGTTGCGATGTTGTTGAAATGAGAGTTGGCATTACCCGTTTCACTTTATCAGTTATGTGTGAAAATGGGGAAAGGCCATGATTTCCGAGGCGAAGGAGCCCTGCCGTCGGAAGAAAAGTCTGTTGGCTTTCGGCTGCATGGGTCGAGAGCTTGCCGAAGACGGAGAGCCAGGAAAAGAAGACCGGAAGCTCAGTCGATGCGGCGCCGCAGCTTCGGATCGAGGAAATCCCGGAATGCGTCGCCGAAGAGGTTGGCGGCCATAATCGCGGCTGTGATCGCCAAGCCGGGAAAGATCACAAGCCACCAGGGTGGACGAAAGGCCGCGGCCAGGACGCCGCCGAGCATATTGCCCCAACTCGGTTGGGGCGGCGGGATGCCCATCCCCAGAAAGCTCAAGGCGGACTCGGCGAAAATGGCGCCGCCCAGGTGCAAAGTCGCGACCACCAAAATCGGAGCAATCGCCTGCGGCGCAACGTGGCGCACCATGATGCGCACATTCGACGCGCCGATCATGCGCGCCGCCTCAACATATGAGGTCTCTTTGATTGAAAGAACCACCGCGCGCGTAATGCGCGTCGCCGAGGGGATGCGCGTAACCGAGATGGCGACGATTACCGTGACGAGCCCTGCTCCGAGCACGACCAGAAGCAACAGCGCCAGAATCAGGCCCGGGAATGACATCAGTACATCGACGACTCTTTGACTGAAAAGATCGAACCGTTGACCGAGATAGCCGCTGGCAATGCCCCAGACGAATCCGATCAGGTCACCGATGAAGACGGCGGTGATACTGACGATCAGGGTGATGCGCGAGCCGTAAATGATGCGGCTGAGGAGGTCGCGGCCCAACTGGTCGGTGCCGAGAAGGTGTTGGGTGGTTGGCGCGGCGCGGATGGCGCTGTAGTCGGCTTCGAGAGGGTCGTATGGCGAGAGTTGCGGCGCAAATACGGCCATGAAGAACATCAGCAGCCAGATGCTCACCGCGGCCGCGCCGATCGGCGAGGACTGCGTGAAACGGCGCACCGCGCCGCCAAATGCAATGAATGGATTGGGCTGCCGGCCTTCGCCTTCTATTGTAAGTCCGCCGGAAGCGGCCGGCGGGGACCCTGTTGTTGCCATTTCGATTCCTTTAGCAAGTGAACCGCGGGCAGGCGCCACCGGGTACCGTCATTGCGCCGGAGTTCACGATTCGTAGCGAATGCGGGGGTCGAGAAATGCGTAGCTGAGATCAACGATAAGATTGATGAAGACGTAGATCAGGCCGTAGAGCAGGACCAGGTTTTGGATCATCATCCAGTCCCGTTCGGTCATGCCCTGCACAAGCAGTTTGCCGAGACCCGGTACGGCGAAGGCCGTCTCGACCGAAACAGCGCCCCCCAGCAGACCGCCGAGCGCCAGTCCGGTTGTCGTGACGACGGGCAGCATCGCATTCTTAAAAACGTGCCGCCAGACGACGAGCGACTCGCGCAATCCCTTGGCCCGCGCGGTACGGATATAGTCCTCGTACAGGACCTCGAGCGCGGCGGAGCGTGCCATGCGCGCTGTCGCCGCCGAAAGACCCAGGCCAAGCGCCAGGGCAGGCAGCACCGTCATTGACAGGTTGCCCAGCGGGTCCTCCCACAGCTGGATAATCGTGATCGGGGGCCGCCAGGTGAACACGAGAACGGTGAATAGGATGATCAGCAGCCCCAGCCAGTAGCTGGGCACGGCGATGAAGACGGTGATGCCGACGCGCGATAGATGGTCCATCATCGAGTTGCGCCACATCGCGCTCAACATCCCAATCGGGACCCCGATGAGCCAGGAGAGCAACACGGCCATGATCGCAATTTGTGCTGAAATCGGCCCCCGCCGCAGGATCATGCCGCTAATCGGCTCCTTGTTCCAGAAGGAGGAGCCCATATCGCCGCTGATGACCTGTCCGATCCAGTTCAGGTACTGAATGTAAAGCGGTTTGTCGAGACCGAGGCTGGCGCGCAGCGCCTGCAGCTCATCTTCACTCAAAACATAGATGCCGTCCGACTCGGAAACGATCAACTGCAGCGGGTCGCCGGGAATCACCCGCATCGCCAGAAAGATGAGGATCGTGACGCCGATGACGGTCGGTATGGCGATGAGCAGGCGGTTCAAAAGGTATTTTGACATGTGCGTTCAGAGGGAAGTTGCGAAGCTTCATCGAATGGGCGGCGCAACAAGGCCCGTTCGCTGGACTGTTGCGCCGCCCAATGGGAGTTCAGTTTTCAGTGGCCGGACTGCGGCTGTTTCGCCTTCCAGCCTGCCATTCCGCAGGGCTTACCGCTGCCCGGCCGATGATTGTCGACCACCGCCCTGTTTCTAGGCGTCAGGGTCGATCCAGACCGTTTCCATGCGGCCCCACTCGGCGAAGGCGCGCTGGTCGAGCGCCAGGCCATTGACCCGGTTGTTCCACATCGGCAGGTGGAACGTATAGCCGACCAGGTACTCGGGCGGGTTCTCGTCGAGCAGGTTCTGGGCTTCGCCGATCTGCCCTTGCCGCGTGTCGACGTCCAGCTCCACGTCGATCTCGGCGAGCAGAGCGTCGAATTCAGCGTTGCTGTAGGCGCCGAAGTTCTGCGAGCCGTCGGCGTGCCACCACAGATTGCCGCGCGGGGAGATGTCGGAGACAGCGTGGCCGCGTGTGTGGACCATCAGCTGGTAGTTGCCGGTGGACTGCTCGGAGCCGAGCAAGGCACGCTCGACGATGCGAATGTCGGTCTCGATGTTGAGTTGCCGCTTGAGCATATCCTGGAACGCGGGCGCCAGCAGCTCGCCCTGCGGTCCGGCCGCCGCCAGCAGTTCGACGCCGGAAATACCGTCGCCGTAGCCGGCATCCGCCATCAGCTGATGTGCCGTCGCGATGTCCTCATCCTTGTCCGCCCTGTAGCCGGGCATCGTCGACAGCGCTTCCGGCGTCGTGGCGTAGGGATCGCCCTGCGGCACCCAGCGCGTGACGTTGATCAACTCCTGCGTGCCGAACGCGGCCGCCAGATTCTGCTTGCTGACCGCCAGATGGATGGCCTTGCGTACGCGCGGATCGTCGAAGGGCGCTTCGCGGTTGTTGATGAAGACCCAGTAGGCGCCGAAGTTGGCTAGCTTGTTGACCTGCACGCTGTCGGGGCGGTTCATGCCCTCGTCCCACGTCTCCTTGGCCACATTCCACGACATATCGGCCTGATCGGTCAGCACGGCGGTGCCGCGGTCGGACCAGGCGGGCACGTGCAGCAGCTCGATGCCGTCGATGTAAGGCAGCTCCGGATCCCAGTAGTCGGGATTGCGCTCCAGCACCCACTTCTCTGCCGGAAGATGCTCTACGAAGCGGAATGCGCCCGTCCCGGGAGCGACCACTTCGCGCATATCGTAGTTGTTCTCTTCCAGGGATTTCTCCGAGTAGATCAACGCATTGGTGGGCGTGAGCAGGTTGAGGAAGAAGGGCCGCGGCGAGTTCAGGTTGAAGCGCACGGTCATATCGTCCACCGCTTCGACCGAGTCGACGAAGGTGAAGTTGGCCTTGAGCGGGCTGACGATGCCTTCGGGCGGATCGAGAATGCGGTTGAAAGTAGCAACGACGTCGGCGGCTGAGAAAGCCTCGCCATCGTGGTACGTTACGCCTTCACGTAGGTGGAAGGTGTAGGACAGACCACCCTCGCCGACGTCCCAGCTCTCGGCCAGGTCAGGGATGATTGTGCGCAGGCCGTCTACCAGGTTGTTCCGCACCAGGTTGTTGTACATGTGCGACAGGACATGGGTGCCGCCGCCCTGGTGTGCATCAAAGTGGCTCATCGTTACGCCGAAGGCGGTGCGCAGGATGCCGCCGCGCTTTGGGTTGCCGCCCGGACGCATCATGCCGGCGCCGGTTGCGACTGCCTCAGGCGTGGGAACCGCCGTCGGCGCGGCGGGCGCAGCGCCCTGGTCGACGGCGCCGCCAGCGGGGGCGCATGCAGCCAGTGCGGATGCAGCCGCACCTGCCGCCATCAATTTCAGAAAAGAGCGGCGGCCAACATCGCGGGCGCCATTGTCCACGTTCGGGGCCGAGTTCAACTTCCTTGCCATTGGTTGTAGCTCCTGTTCTCTTGGTGATTTGCCGGATGGTCCGGGTCTCGCGTGCGCCCACACCGTCAACCTGAACCCGTATTGCCTGACGCAGTGGCCGCGATAAATAAAGCGCCAGGATTCGGCGGCGCCAGGCAAGGGCAGGTTGCAAATGGGATTCACGCTAGCCCAGAGATCGTGCTACATTATAGGGTAAGAGCAGATCAGGGGCAAAGATTTTGCTGCGTCATTCCAGACCAACCGTTTCGGCCCTGTCAGGAGAACCGGATCGATGCTATCTGACATCTCGACTTTGCGCACGGCGCGTAGCGGTCGCGCCTCCTCGTGGGACACCAGCGGGCGCAACGCCGACGCCTGGATCATTCCCGCCGGGCAGAGCCGCGTGCTGGCCGACCTCAGCGGACCGTGTGTAATCACCCACATCTGGATGACCCAGCGCAACCATTATCGCGACTGTCTGTTGAAGATCAGCTGGGATAACGCCGCGCATCCCAGCGTGCTCGCGCCCCTGGGGGACTTCTTCGGCCTCGGAAACGGGATCGTAAACTCCTACCAGTCGCAGCTATTCAGCGCGTCCACGCACTGGAACAACGAGTTTGAAGCCGGCTGCGCGCTCAACTGTTATGCGCCGATGCCTTTCCGCGAGCGCGCGCTGGTGGAGCTGATAAACGAGAGCGCAGAAGATCATCGTCAGTATTTCTATCTGGACTACGAGCAAATGGACGAGTTGCCTTCAGAGCGCGGCTATTTCCACGCCGAGTTCCGCCGCGCAAATCCCTTTGGTGGCTGGGGAGACGAGATCACCGTCAACAGGCCGGAGGCCAATGTTGTCAACAAGGAAAGGCAGGCCTGGGAGGACAATTACGTAATTCTGGATACGAAAGGACGAGGCCATTACATCGGCTGCACGCTCTCCGTCACCAACTTTCAGGGCACCTGGTGGGGCGAGGGCGATGATATGATCTGGGTGGACGGCTACAAGTGGCCGCCCGACCTGCACGGCACCGGCAGCGAGGACTATCTGAACCAGGCGTGGGGCATGCAGCGGAACGCCTTCCTGCGCAACGGCTCCTCGATCTTCGAGGAGGATACCGGCGGATACCAGTCCTCATACGTGCTGCACCTGGAAAACCCGGTGCGCTTTGAGCAAGAGGTGAAGGTAACGATCGAGCACGGCCATGGCAACCATCTGGCCAACGAGATGTCGTCGGTGGCCTACTGGTATGCGGCCGAACCTTCTGAAGCGGTTGATCCGCCGCCAAGGGAGCAACGTCAACCGGTGTTGCGGGACAACCTTGGAAACTGGCTATACGATGAGAGCAGCCGGACGCCGGCGAGGCCGGTTTCCGTAAGCGAAGAGATGCTGGAGATGAAAAAACGCTGGGCCGAGCGAAACGCCGGCTGATTTGAACTACGCCGCGTCCGGCGGAGCCATCTGGCGGTATTTCCCGGCGTAAAAGAGAACCGGTTCGCCCGCGTCATATTCGAGATAGTCGACCTGCCCGATGTAGAGAGTATGATCGCCGGCGGGGTGGGCGTCGACCACCCTGCACACGAAGTAGGCCAGGCCGTCCGGCAGGACCGGATAGTCATGGCGGCGTTCGAACTCCACATTCAGCCCTTCGACCGGCCAGCCGGCAAAATGGCTGCTGTAGTCCTCCTGGTCGTGGCGCAGGATGCTGATCGCATAGCGCCCGGTCTGTTTCAACAGCTCATGCAGCCTCGCCTTGTGCCCGACAGAGATGACCACGAGGGGCGGGTCCAATGAGACCGACATGAACGCGTTGGCGGTCATGCCGTGCACTTCGCCGTCCAGTTCGGTGGTGGCGACGGTGATTCCGGTGGCGAAGAGGCCGCAGGCGTTGCGGAGTTCGCGGGGGTCGATGGATGCGGCGTTGTTGGCGGTCATGGGCAGGTCCGTGTGGCGTTGCTTGCTGGATAAGAGCTGTGTGAGCGGGACGACTCGTCCGGAAGGCAAGTCAGCCTTCGAGGCGAGTCATAGGCTCGATGTATGCGATACTCAAATCATGGTCAGAATTGACAAATGGGCTGTCGATGATAGGATACCACGAAATCGGCCGTGAATCACATGGGTCTAACGTTGGGGCGAAATCGCTGCGGGGCCGCGTCTGCGCCCAGCCCCAATCGTGAGACCGAACAACGGACTCAACTGATGTCAGACGAACGCTTCTTTGTGACCGGCGCGCTGGGCTGTCTGGGTGCGTGGGTTGTGCGCAATCTAATCGACGAAGAGGTCGGTATCACCGTCTACGACCTGGGTTCCAGCCTTCACCGGCTGGAACTGTTGTTGGAGCCGGAGGAAATCGCGCAGATTCAGTTTATCAAGGATGACATTACCGACACCGAGGCGGTCGCGCGTGCAGTCGGGGAGAGCGGGGCCAACCGCATCGTCCATCTTGCCGCGTTGCAGGTGCCCTTCTGCAAGGCCAATCCTCCGCTTGGCGCCGCCGTGAATGTCGTCGGCACGGTGAATGTGTTCGAGGCGGCCAAACAGGAGGGAATTTCCCCGGTCGTCTACGCCAGCAGCATGGCCGTATACGGCGGCGCCGACCTTTACGGACCGGAGGTCGAGGATGACGACCCCCTCCACCCGCTGAATCTCTACGGCGTATACAAGAGCGCCAACGAGGGCACGGCGCGCATCTACTGGCAGGATGAAGGCATTGCAAGCCTGGCGCTGCGGCCCTATACGGTCTACGGCCCGGCGCGCGATCAGGGCATGACTTCGACGCCGACGCAGGCGATGCTGGCCGCGGCCAAAGGCGAGCCGTATCACATCTCTTTCGGCGGCACCTGCGGCTACCAGTACGCCGACGACGTGGCGCGCACCTTCATCGCACTCGCGCGCCAGCCCTACGAAGGCGCGTCGGTCTTCAATATCCGCGGCAGTGTCGCCCACATGTCGCAGGTCGTGGACGCCATCGTCGCCGCCGAGCCGGGCGCGGCAGGCCGCATTACCTACGAAAAAACGCCCTTGCCCTTCGCCGAGGCGCAGGATGAACGGCCGCTACAGGGCCTGTTGCACGATGTGCCGTACACGCCCTTGACAGAAGGCGTGGCGCGCACGGTGGCCCATTTCCGGCAGGCGCTCGCAACCGGCAAGATAACATAGCATATACCCCCAACAGTCCCGCCCAAAGCGTCCTCTTGGCGCGGGGCGCGTCCAACAACACCCTAACCTTCAACGAGGAGCGGATCAATGAGATGGCTGCGGTTTGAACACAACGGGAAAACGGTGTACGGCGTGGCCAGCGGCGACACCATCGAAGTCACCGACGCTAGCTGGTGCGACATTCTGGCCGGCAAGACAGGTACGGTAAGAGACTCGGTCGACAGGGGCAGTGTGAAGCTGCTGAGCCCGATGGATAGGCCGGGCAAGCTCGTCGCCATTGGACTCAACTACCTGGACCACTGTCGCGAGACCAACACGCCTCCCCCGGACCGCCCCGTGATTTTCACCAAGTTCACGACCAGCATCGTCGGCCCCGGCGATGAAATCGTCTGGGATCCGGCCCTAACCGCCAAGGTGGACTACGAAGCTGAACTGGCCGCGGTGATCGGCAAGACTGCGCGCCACGTGAGCCGGGCCGACGCGCTCGACTATGTGGCCGGCTACACCTGCTCCAACGATGTCAGCGCCCGCGATCTGCAGCTGGGCGACCCCCAATGGATCCGGGGAAAGAGCCTGGACACCTTCTGCCCCATCGGTCCCGCCTTCATCACAGCCGACGAGATTCCGGATCCGCAGGTCCTCGACATCCGCTGTCTCCTCAACGGTGAAGTGATGCAGGAAAGCAACACGCGCGAGATGATTTTTGGCGTGGCCGAGCTGATCGAGTTCAGTTCAGCTGCCTTCACGCTCGAGCCGGGTGACGTCATTCTCACCGGCACGCCGCACGGCGTTGGCCTGGGCCGCGACCCGCAGGTCTGGATGCAGGACGGCGATACGGTCGTCATCGAGATCGAGAAGCTGGGACGGCTGGAAAACACCTGCCGCATGGTCTGACCGCGGGTGAGCCGGTCGGCAGTGTCTCCTGGCATTGCAGCTTTGATTGAATCCGTCTTCCTTGGAGGCCTCGGCGACTGCCGGGGCCTCGTGCTTGCCTGGCCGGGCTCTCAAGCTCTGGTCGCCCCTCCAAAACTGCAACCAATCGCCGCTCGCCAGCGGCCCCGTTCTCTCCCATTACGCTTTCCTGTATCCTTTTGAGCGGTCGGGCCTTCGGCCCTCCCTTGTGCGGGGGGACTCCCCCCGCAACGCCCCCTGATGTTCTCCCCCCGCCGGGTGTGGGGTCAATGCAGCCCTGCGCAACCGGCGGCCCAACGCGCCGCCCCTAAATCGGCGAACGCCGCAGCCACCGTAGGGGCAGGCCTTGTGCCTGCCCTGTGCCCCCCAAAGCTGGTAGACTACTCAGCCGCGGCCGGCACGATGTCCCCGCCAGTCGATTCCCACCCCAATAGTGGGCTGCACCCTTCCAGCACGACACTTAACTGTAGCAAGTTATTATGGTAGAGTAGAATCGCATGAGGGACGGGGACTACGATTCCCATTCCCACGACCAGGGTCATTCGCTCCGATCGGGAACATCAGGTGAATCGACAAACTTGCTTCCTGCAGTCGTTCGTTGTTGCCCTCTCGTCTGTCGCCGTGTTCGTCCTCAGCGCCTGCTTCGCGTCGCAACGGACTGGCAACGCTGACAATGATGCAGCGATGGAAGGCTCAGATCGGGGCGGGACTGCGCAGGTCGGGCCGGTTATCGAGACCGTCCTGACCGGTCTGGACAATCCACGCGGCGTCGTTGTCCTGCCGGACGGTTCGCTGATGGTGGCGGAGGCCGGTACCGGTAACGACGCGCCCCAGGAGTGGAGCGGCAAGCTCACGCACTTCCAGGACACCAACCGCGATGGCGACTTCAGTGATGAGGGCGAGCGCGTCATCTGGCTGGACCACCTGCCCACCTATAACGCGCTCCAGGAGTACACTTCGCGGCGGGATGAGGTTGGAGGGCCCGGGGACCTTTTGCGGCACACCGACGGCCACCTCTATCTCAGCGTTGACGGCGGCCATGAACGCGTCGGTCTCTACGAGATCAGCCCCTATAAGCACATGGGCCCCAGTCTCTCCGCGCGCGGCAACATGAACGGCATTACTTTCGCGCGCGATCACTCCCATATCTATCTGGCGGAGAGCACTGCCAACGCCCTCTCCATCCTAAGTATCGAGGACGGCGAGCACCGCCAGGTCACTCATTTTGGCGCGCTCGCCAGCGGCCAGCAGTCGGTCCCGGCCGGCGTGGCCGTGGACCCGCGCAACGGCGATCTGCTCGTAGCCCTTTTCTCCGGCATGGTTTGGCTGGAGGACGGGGTTATCCCATTCATTCCGGGCGACAGTGTGGTCGTGCGCGTCGACCCCGAAACCGGAGCGATTGAAGACGCGGTCCTGGGTCTGACAACCGCGATCGACGTGGCCGTCGACCAGGACGGCAACATCTACGTCGTTGAGATGTCCAGCGACCACGCCGATCCGCTCGACCCCGCGCACGACCTGTTCGACCCGGACCAGCCTCCTCTCCACGGCGGCTACCTGCGCTTCAGCGGGCGCGTAAGCCGTTACGCGCCTGACGGCGGCGACCAACTGGTCCTGGCCGACGGCCTCGACATGCCCACGAACATCACCCTCGCGCCCGACGGATCGCTCTACGTATCGACCGGCCAGGGCACCCCCAATCGCCCGATACCGGGGCCGGACGGTCCCACGCGCATCGTCGGCGAGGTCATCCGAATCCGCCTGCCTGGCGCGGATTCGCGCTGAACTGCCCTCTGCTCTGACACTCTACGCGATGGGATGCGCGTGCAGCACCTCTTCCACGATCTCGACGCCCCAGCCGGGCCCTGATGGGACGGTCATGTAGCCGTCTTTGATCTCGGGCGCGTCCGCCACCATCTCATCCTTCCACGGTACATCGTCAATGTCGATCTCCATGATCTTCACATTGGGCAGGACCGCGCACAGGCTGGCGCTGATAAAGGAGGACAGATGGCTGTAGTAGTTGTGCGGTGCGATGTTCATCTGGAAGGTCTGCGCAAGTTCCCCGACCCGCTTCGAAGGGCCGAAGCCGTTCCAGGGCACGTCGATCATCAGATAATCTGAGGCGCGAGCCTGGAGATACGGCAGATACTGACGCTCATAGTAGAGGGTTTCTCCGGTGCAGATACGCGTGCTGGTCTTGCGCCGCACTTCAGCCAGGGCTTCCGGCTCGTACATGTCGATCTCCAGCCACATCAGGTGGAGTGGCTCCAGGGCGCGGGCGATCTCCAGGCAGCTTTCCGGTTTGAAGTTGAAGTTGAGGTCCAGCAGAAGGTCGAACTGGGGGCCAACCGCGTCGCGGAAGGTGCCCATCTGAGTGACGATGTGGTCGATCAGTTCGTTTGACGCGACCTGGTCTGTCGTGGCGCCGGGTTGGCGTCCCGGAAAATAGACATCGCCCGGATCGCCCGGAAAGAGAATATTAGTCTTGAGCGCGGTGAAGCCCTTGGAAACGACCTCCCGTCCGAGCGCGGCCACGTCCTCCATCGTGCGCAGCGGCGGCGTGCCCATCAGCTCGTGCACGCGAATGCGGCTTGTACCGCAGTGGGACCAGTAGACGCGCACTTTATCGCGCAGCGGGCCGCCGAACAGTTCGGCCACCGAACAGCCGCGCGCCCGCGCGGCAATGTCCACCAGAGCCAGCTCGATGCCGGCAATCGCCTTGGCGCCGATGCCGCCGGGGCTGGACTGCAGCGCGCGGTACATGTCCCACCAGCGCTGTTCAAACGCTCTCGGGTCGCGGCCGAGCACCAGAGGCGTCAGGTCGCGGACGGTGCCGGCCACACCATGCGCGGCCTGGTCGCTGCACTCGCCCCAGCCGGTGACGCCCTCGTCCGTTTCCACCTTGACGAAAATCCAGTAGCGCCAACCCGCGTCGACGACAATCGGTGTAACTGCTGTGATCTGCATAGAGAATTCCTCCTGTGGAACGGGCGCAGATGGAAGTCGACAGTGATCCTATTCGTGGAGATACGAGAAGTAAATACGCAGTTGACAGAAAGCGCAAGGATTGGATAGTTTGCCCGGACGCGTTCTGCTATACTGCCGGCCATGATGACACAGCAGGCGAGGCAGACGCGCGAGGAGACGATCCTCCACCATCGTGAACGGCTCAATGCAGTGCTCCTGCACATCCAGGAAAACCTCGATGCCAGGCTGACCATCGAGGCTCTGTCTGCGGTGGCCGGCTTTTCGCCTTTTCACTTTCATCGCATCTTTGCCGCCTATCTGCAGGAGACCGCGAGCGACTACGTACGCCGCATCCGCCTCGAGTGGGCGGCCCGGCGGCTGATATTCGGTGAGGAGCCGGTCACAGAGATCGGGCTGGCGGCGGGCTATGAAACGCCGGCAGCCTTTGGGAGGGCTTTCAAGAGGCGTTTTGACGAAAGCCCGCGCAGCTTTCGCGAACAGCGGCGTTCGGCCCTTTACATTAGCAATTGGGAGCCGCTCCTCCTGCAACCTGAAATCATTCGACGGCCGGATCGAAGACTCGCCTATATCACATGCATTGGCGCTGAAGCTGATAGCGAGGCCGTCTGGCGCACCCTGCAACGACTCGCAGCCGAAGAGAGCTGTGAAGCAGTCTCCCAACCTGACTATGAGCACTCCTACGTTCACGTCTTTCGCGACCGCCCAGGGGAAGGTATCACGCCCGCTGAAAGGATGCGTGTGGACGCAGGCATCGTTTTGGCGGAGGGCGCTGCCTTCCAGCCGCAAGGGCAAGTCGGTCTGCAAGAGTTGGCAGGCGGGGTTTATGCAGTCTTCCGTCATCGGGGGCGCCGCCGTGAAGCATTGTGGCAGGCAATCTTCAAACGCTGGCTGCCGCAAAGCGAAGTGCGCCTGCGCGATGCGCCTCCTTACCAGGAAACCGCTGCTGCGCCCGTAAGCGGCCGCGGTGGAGATGAAGCCGTCGCGATCCATATCCCGGTTTTCGGCTCCCTATATGAATTGCAGCATAAGTTAAAAGACAAGGAGAAAGAGATGGCCCCGGAAGTGAGAGCGGCAGAGCTGCCGCACCGGCGCATGATCAGCATCACCCGCCACGTCTACATCGATGAACTGCACAAGCATCTGAACGATTCATTCGAAAGTTTGGCTCAGATTATCGACGAAGAGGGCGTGGAACGCGATGGACACCCTGTTGCCATCTATCATGGTCATGTCAACGAAGAGAACAACGGGCCCGTAGAGGTTGGCATCCCTGTCAAGGAGGTTCCTGCCATTGCCGCAGAGGTAGAAAGCAGGGACCTGACCGGCGGGTGCGTAGCATACACGACGCTTACGCTGCGGCAGGCCCATTTTCCCGAAATTCTGGGGTACTACGATGCAGTCTATCGCTGGATGGAGGAAAACGGCCACAGGGCCGCCGCTTCCCCGAGTGAGGTCTACTTGACGCGGCCGATGGATGACGACGCGGAGATGGAACAGCCCTTCATGCAGATCGTCTGGCCCTACGAATAGGTCCTGCCCGCGAAGGAGGAGTGGAATGCAACACGTGAGAAGCGTTTCTCACTTTCACTCCTCCCTCCTCACCCCTGAAAGTCTGGCTAGTCCGCCTCCGCGGGGCTGTGCTCTCGCAGCCATGTGCGCAACGGCACGTCCTCGTCGGTCGGCGAAAAGCGGCCATTGGCGTTGACGCTCCAGCCCAGCAGCTGGCGGCGGACCGGGCTGCTGCCCTCCCACAGGTGGTCGACCGTCATGTCATCTTTGGTGCGTAACCAGCGGTAGCCGAATCCGTAAAACAGCACGCGGCGCGTGACATCGGACCAGTTGGGGCTGGCCGCGTGCCACAGGCGGCGATCGAAGAAGACGGCGTCTCCGGGCCTGGCCAGCACCGGCGTTGCTCCTTGCGGTTGTCCGATGCCGTCCTCAGGCCTGTCGATCTCGTCGCGCAAATGGCTGCGCGGCACCACCCAGAAGTTGCCCCTGCCCGGCTCGCTCGTGTCGGAGAGAAAGTAGGCTACCTTCAGCGAAAGGCGCGGCCGGGGATGGCTCTCCATCTCGAAATTGACGCGCCCGCTGTCCTGATGCCATCTGAATGTCTTGTCGTCAGGCGGCTCGCCATTCGGCGGTGTTACGATCAGGTGAGCGTGGTAGAGGTAGATATTCCAGCCCAGAATTCCCCATACCTTTGGCAATATGCGCTCATAATCGACCAGATCGATGAAGAACGGATCGTCCGGAATGAAGTTCGGGTAGAACAGCGCAGTGCGCGGGTCGTGACCTTCTTCCAGTTTGGCCTTGTGGATGCTTTTGGACAGGGCAGTTCCCTGCTCAACCTGCTCCGGCGAGAGGGCATTGCGGACGTAGATCAAGCCGGTCTCGTCGAATGTGCGGCGTTCCTCATCTGTCAGACGGTGCTTAAGGCAGGCGGGGTTGAGGGAATGCATGTTCGAATCTCCAGGATATCGCTGTTGTTCACTTGCGGCCTGCGCGGGCTTCGAGGTCCCGCGTTCAGGCTGCGTAGTCCGTCTGCCACTTGCGCGGCGTGATCGGCTGCACGATTTCGCGCTGCGCGGGCGTCAGTCGCGCCATCAGTTCGGCGGACGGTACATAGCCGAAGCGGTGACCGTAGATCTCCGGCACGTAGCGGAAGATAACCATGCGCCGTTCACCTGAATTGGTGCGTTCGGCTGACCCGTGGCAGAGAAAGTCGTTGAGCAGGAGAGCATCGCCGGCCTTCAGATGTACCTCAATTGCGCCTTCCAACAATTCGCCCGGCCCCTCGGAGATGCCGGCGCGGCTATCCTGCTGTGGGTGCGGAAAGTCTGAATTGTGGCTGCCCGGGACGACAACTGTGCCGCCATCGCCAGGTCCTACGTCGGTCAAGGCGACCAACAGCGAGAGGTAGCTGCAACACCACTGCTCCCGGTCTCGGCCTTTGCGTTTGCGCGAATCAGTAACATGGCCGCCGGAATGAACACCGATGTAGCCTCCCGGCCCGCGAATGTTCAGGAAGGCTTCGTGAACGTAGGGACGGTGCCGCGGCCCAATGAAATGGCGCACCAGCTCGATCCAGGCAGGATGGTCGATCAGCTCCTCGAAGAGTTCGCCCCCTTCAATGATATCCTGAAGGTTGGTGCCGTCGATGCCGCCGTAGGAATGTACGACGGTATTGCCAAACAGCTGTCCCGTTTTCAGCGGCGGCAGCTCATCGATCCAGCGGTTGGCCGCCTTCAAGTAGTCGGCGCTCAGTGCGTCCCTGACAATCATATATCCGTACAGGTCGAACTTGTACTCTTCCATCTGTGTGAGCATCATCTGTCTCCTGTTGTCCGGCCGGCGTCTGTTTTTCGCTTCAGGCGAGTTGCGCCCGGTTAAACTTGGGTTTTTCCCGCCTGGCAAGTTTCGCCCGCGCCAGGCGCCACAGTTGGGCCCAGGCTTGGCTGTCGTGCAACTCATTGTCCGGCCGCAGCCAGCTTCTGGCGACGAATCCGGGGAAGAACGGCCGACCGGTTGGCCGGCCGATTGGCATGTAGCGGGCGTCTACGCTCCAGCGGATGCCGTCACTCACGTTCGGAAGCGACCGGTGAATTGTGCGCGAGTTCAAAAAGATTGCCCCGCCGCGTTCAATCGGCAGCGCCACAAACTCCTCGGCCGGCAGGTGCTCTTCGGGGATGCCCGCGCCGCCATGCGGCAATGGGCCGTGCGGCAGGAGTTCGCCTCGATGGCTGCCGGGTATCACCATCAGGCAGCCGTTGGCCTCGGTGGCGTCGTTGATCGCCATCCAGGCTGTGACAATCTTCGAGTCGTCTGCTTCCGGAAGCGTTCCGGCCTGGTCCTGGTGCCCCGTAACCGTCCCCGTCAGGTCGTTTATACCATTCTTAACAGCCTCAACAGGAACCTTGATGCGAACATGGTGTGCCGGATGACCGTAGATCTCGGGCCCGATCAGCGATTGTACCGCGTCCAATACGCGCGGACTGCGCAACAGGCTAAAGGCTGCCGGGCCGAGATGGATTGGTGTATCGTCGGTGATCTTGTCAAAGGGCAGCGAAATCTCGAAATGGTAGAAACAGGCGTCCCCCAGCTCGCGGATAACCTGAGTCAACCTCTGCGCGAAGGCCAGGTCGGCATAGCTTTGGGCCAGCCGGCCCTCGGAGAACCATTGCGTTGCCTTCTGGTCAAGCAAAGCCTCATATTCCGCCACCAGGGGCCGGATGTCGCCTGCTTCGTCGAGCAGGTCTTTGACGACCAGGTAGCCCTCGTCCTCGAATCTGCGGACGCTAGCGCGATCGAGCCTTGACATGATCTTCTCCTCCAGTCGGCCAGGCGGTCTTTCAGACCTCCACGACCTGATAACACAGATCTTCCTGTGGCAAGACGGAGGTGTACAGCGATATCCTTTCGCCCGTGCCGCCGTTGCCGATAAAGAGCGCCAGACCGCCGCCGCCGCTGGGCCCGTTGCAGGATAGTTCGTGGACCAGCGTGCGCAGCATCTCGGCGTCAGACAGTTTGGGGAATATCCCGATCGCGCGCAAGCGAATTTCAGACGGCGTACCGCTCTGTCCCTGCCAGGGGAAGATTGAGTTTATGCCCTCATAGTCAAAACGCAGCCGCGAGGTGTCGATTCCCATCACCTTGAGCCGCTCGGTTACGATTTCGGAGGCCAATTGCGCTCTTTCGCAGGCCCCGCCTCCGCCGTAGGAAATCTCACCCACGCCAAAGTATCCGTCGTGCACGTTCATCACTACCAGGCTTGTCTGCGGCCTCTCATGTCCCTTTATGCCTGTGATCCGGACCCTATCTTCCCCGATGTCGGTGATCTCCGTCGAAGTAAAGTCAACCACCGCATTGGTATGTTTGTAGTTGGCCGGATCACCGATCTCGTAGAGGAGCTGCTCCAGGCAGGTCATGCGGTTGACGACGCCGCCCGTTCCGGGCAGCTTGGTAATGGTGGCGTCGCCGTTTGCGTCGACCAGCGCGATGGGGAAGCCGACGCGGCCCAGGTCCGGGGCATCCTTGTAGGGCGGGTCGGGGAAGTAGCCGCCGGTAATCTGGGCGCCGCACTCCATCAGGTGCCCGATGCCAAGACCCTTGCCCATGCGCTCCCAGTCGTCGAAGGCCCAGCCGTACTCGTGGATCAGAGGAGCCAGGTATTGGGTGGCGTCGCCTGCGCGGCCGGAAATGACAATGTCGGCGCCGCGCTGCAATGCCTCGACAATCGGCATCGCGCTGATGTAGGCGTTGGCCGAGAGCAGGCGGTCACCGAAGGCAGAGACAGGTTCGCCTGACTCCGCGACGGACAGATCGCGCGCTTTGGCCAGGTCGAGAACGTCA
Organism: uncultured Caldilineaceae bacterium; assembly: GCA_951813625.1. Taxonomy (GTDB): domain Bacteria; phylum Chloroflexota; class Anaerolineae; order Caldilineales; family Caldilineaceae; genus Bin5. The sequence goes on from CATOTS010000002.1 coordinate 44,013, forward strand.
TCTCCCAGGACAGCCATGACGCGCAGGTGGGGAAGACCGAGATCGCGGCAGAGTTGCTTTGTCCACTGGGCAATGCCGTAGGGGTCGATGATGCCCATATTGGTAATGATTTTGGTCTGCGTAGCCGCGCAGGCCGCGATTACCTTGGGCATGCGCAGTTCGTTGAGCTGGTAGTAGGCCCTTCCGCCGACCGCCTGCTCGCGCTTGAAGCTGCCAATCCCCTCCGACATGTTGTCGAAGACCAGGTAGTCGACGGCGCCGCTTTCGGCCAGTTCGACGCCGGCCTCGATGTTGTCCCATCCGTGGGCCGAGCCGCACCCAAGGCGCACGGCGCCGCGTCCGCGGGCATCGGCGCCGGCCTGGCTGGCTGACGCTGCGGCCTCGCTCGCTCCGACAGCTGCCTTGCCGTCGATGGCTGGCGTCCAATTTGGCGGCGCGTCGATCTCCATGTCGAGGAGAATTGAACTGTAGCATTTGCCCAGCGTGTCAAGAATCTGCGTGCCGGAGTGGCTGCCTTCCAGGACTCCTGGGATGATAAAGTTGAATGCGCTCAGCTTGGGCAACTCGTAGCGGCAGATTGGGTCAGACGTCACCGGCTTCACGTAGTCGGCCACGGCTTGTTCGGTGACCTGTTCCCTTACCCATGCGTAATGTGCCCGGTCGTAGGTTGCGATGCCGACGTTGACGCCGTTCCCCTTGTTGCCGGAGCGTGAATGACAGATCTCCCTCAGTCGTATCCTGTGCGCCATGGCGGCAGCCTCCTGTGAATCGAACTGCGGGTATGTGTTCGCTTACGCGAAGCGTTGCAGGTGGTCATTCAAAACGGCTTGTCCGCCGATGCGGAGCAGGTCGGCGTCCTCTGCTGTGCATAGCAGCTGTACGCCGCGTGCATTTCGCTCGATCCACTCGGCGGCCGCGTCGAGCGGTCCGAAAGAGTCCACCGCGATGCCGACGAACTTGCCGTTCTCACGCGCCTTATCGACAACCATTGCGACTGCCGACTGAAACTTCGGATGGTCCCACTGTTGAAAGCAGCCCAGGCTGAGCGAAAGGTCCGACGGCCCGATGAAGAGAGCGTCGAGCCCCTCTACCTTCACCGCCTCGTCCAGTTCGTCGAGCAGACCGAGATGCTCCACCTGCACCATCACGAAGACATCGCGGTTGGCATTCTTGTAGTATTCGGCGCCGTCCTCGCCATAGTTGGTAATGACCATCGGCCCCCAGCCGCGCATGCCGTCGGGCGGGTACTTGGAGCTCGCGACCGCCTGTCTCGCCTCATCTGCCGAACGAACGAGCGGCACCAGCACGCCGTGCGCGCCCTGGTCCAACGCCACTTTGATCAGATCGGGCCGGTTGTCCTGCACCCGCACGAACGGCAGCGTCGGCGAGTCCCTGAACATCCACATAACGTGGCGCAGGTTCTCAACGTTAAAGGGGGCATGTTCCTGGTCGACGATGACCCAGTCGAAACCGATTCTCGCCATCGTAACTGCGATCGTTGTGTCGTAAGAGGTTGACCACGCGCCAACGCTGATCTCGTCGGCCTTCAGCTTCTGCTTGAGTTCTCTTCCGTTCATCATCTTGCCTCCTGAAAGGCCTGGAACGAACACATTCCGGGTCCGCTGGACGCCGACAGAACTGTTGGTGCAAGCGTCATGAGATTCTCCTCCATTTCAGTCCTATGCTACACTAAAGGATAACGTGTTGACAACGCCGCATTTATGTCATTTCTTCCTTCTTTCGTAACCTCTAAGCCACATACAGGGTCTGCCTCGACCAGTGCTTCATCCCCGCCGCCATTCAGATTGTCTGATTGTGTATTCGATTGGCAGACACCGCGTGGGTTGAGCCGCACTGCTGGGAATACGATGCAATGTCGGTGAGCGATGGTTTTGGAGGGGGGCGTTGCGGGCGGAGTCCCCTAGTCCTCATCACCTCTTGGGCCTGGAACGACCTGCTCTTCTCGCTCCTCTATCTCAAGCACAAGAGCATGCAGACGCTTACCCTCGCCATGCAGGGCTTCATCGGCACACGCGGTGACACCAGGTGGGGGCCGATGATGGCCATGTCGGTCCTGATGGCGCTGCCGATGATGGCGCTCTCCTACTACGGGCAGCGCTGCTTCACCGAGGGCTTTACCTTGAGCGGCGTCAAAGGGTAATCCGTCTATTCCAGGCCCCCTCCGATGAACTCCCTGTCTTTCTTCACCTCCCGGCGTGAGCGCCGCCTCTGGTTGTGGACATTGCTCGTCGTCGCCGCGATCTACTCGACGCTCGGCGTCGTGCGGCCGCTGGCAGGCACACTGCGCGAGCAGGGTCTGCTCGGCGGCCTGTTCATGCTCGGCATGCTCCTGGTCGGCGGGGCGATTCTCACCCAAGGGCTGAAGACGCGGCCACGCGGCGCCGAAATCGGCGTTGCGCTGGGCGTTGCGGCGGTCTATCTGCTCCTGTTCACCCGCATCGCGACCCCGGAGGAACGCACTCACCTCATCGAGTACGGCGTCGTCGCCGTTTTCATCTATGAGGCGCTCACCGAGCGTGCCAACCATGGCCGTCGCGTCCCTGTGCCCGCGCTCCTGGCTGTCCTGGCCGCCTCGTTCATCGGCCTCGTAGACGAGGGTATCCAGGCCTTTCTGCCCACCCGCGCCTACGACGTCCGCGACGTTCTCTTCAATGTCCTGGCCGCGCTGATGGCGGTCGCGGCCAGCGCGGCGCTCGCGTGGGCGCGGCGCTGGCGCATCAGACGTCAGCAGGGCTGAAAAGACCGACGGCAGAGCAGTTCCCGTTTCACTTCGCCCCGCCTGCCTCTCCTTTTCGACAACGAAATCGCTGTTCTTGGCCCAGTAGGCGCAGCCGTCAGCCGGCTACCGCCCGCGCTCCATGGTCTCGCCGGCCGTCGTCCAAGCTGCTGGGTGGGTGGAAAAAACACTGCTTTCCGGATTCCGGGAAATGTGCTATAACTGGCTTACTCACAGGCAATCGATCAAGTTTATCGTTGTATCTTGACTGGGTCAGGCCGCAGTTTGGCTGACTTGAATTGTGCGACAAGCGGTCGCCGACACCTATAGACGCAGCAAGGGGGTGATGCCACCCGGACGATAGGAGAGAAACACTTACGCGCGCGATCGCTGGATTTGGAGCGAATTTCTAATTCTTGGACGAATCCATCCTCATACAAAGGAGCGAACCGATGGCACGGAAAGAACGCATGAGTCGACGTGAATTTTTGCGCGGTTCCCTGGTCGTTGGCGCTGCCGGCGCTCTGGCAGCAGGATGCGTGGAAGGTATGCCCGTTGCCGCCCCCGCTGGCGGGGACGCGGCGATGCAGGAGCCAACGGTTGTGCGCGCCTCCCACTGGTGGGGCGGCTTCATGACGCCCAGTTTTGAAGCAGCCGAAAAAGCGCTCCCTGTTGATATCACCGAAGAAATGACCCCCTGGGGCGAATACAACCAAAAACTGCTGACCCAGCTCGCTGGCGGCGTCGCGCCCGACCTGATCGAGGTCGCGGCCGACAACTTCGGCGACTTCTGGCCCTCGGGGCGCATTGCAACGCTTGACGACCTCGTCGCCGACCGCGACATGACCAAGTGGGGCTTTGATCAGTGGGTCGAAAACGGCTATGAAGGCAGCCTCTTCGGTCTCTCGATCTTCTACCCCGAGCAGATGACCCTCTGGATCAACACAGAGATGACGGATGAGGCCGGCATCGACATCCCCAACCCCGGCGACGCCGACTTTGACTCCTGGACCTGGGACAATTTTGTCGAAGTCCTCGATGCGCTCACGATTCGGGCATCCGATGGCACGGTCGAGCGCTACGGCATGTCGACGTGGATCGCCGGCCTCAACGGCCTGGGTTTGACGATGGTCTACCAGAACGGCGGCCAGATCTTCGACACGGTCGACAATTACAAGGAGTCGGAGATCCTGCTCACCTCGCCCGAAGTGATCGAGTCGTTCCAGCAGCGCTACGACCTTGTCCATACGCACGGCGTGGGCATGCCGCCTTCGGAAATTGAGGCGGTGGGCGGTGTCTCGCGCGCCTGGTCGGCGGGGCGCTGCGCCATCACGTCGAGCTGGGGCAATCCACAGAACATCGTCGAGCATCCCTTCCTCTACGACCATCTGCCCTGGCCGTACAAGGATCAGAGAGTCCAGATCTACGGCGGCAACTGCTGGTCGCTCAACATCGACTCGGAGGTGATTGATGATGCGTTCGAGCTGATGTGGTTCATCACCACCGACGACCTGTGGGCGCAGTACCGGACCGACAGCTTCCACAACGCCGCCTACGAAACGCGCGGCCACATTGACCGCATGCCCTCCGGCGTGAACAAGGACCTGGCCGAAGGCGTCGTCTACAGAGACCCCGCGACCAAGAATCCGGCGTTCGAGGGCGGAGGCGACGGCGTCTTCGGGCCGCGCTGGCTGGGGGAAAAGGCTGCCCTGGAGATTCAGAGGCGTATGCGGACGGCCGAGGAAGAGATCCTGCTGCAGTTGAAGTCGGTGGAGGATGCCCTTGCCGACGCCAAGGCCGAGATCGATCCCCTGCTGAACCGGTAGCAGGTCCTCCTGGAAGGGAGGTGCGGTGGCAATGCTGAATCAGGAACATATCGAATTCTACGCCGAAAACGGGTATCTGCACCTGCCGGGCATACTCTCCGCGGCCGAAGTCGCACAGTTGCAGGCAGCGACCGACCGGCTAATCGACTTTGCGTCGGCGTTGCAGGTTCCGCAGCCGGACTACTACTACATCCGCAATCCCGACAGCGGGCAGGACATCTTGCGCCGCATCAACTTCCCCGGCAAGCGAGCGGCTGAGTGCCAGGCGTTGTATGGGCATCCCGGCATACTGGCTATCACCGAAGGGCTGCTGGGGCGTGATTTCATCGTCGCCGACGATGCCCTCGTGATCAAAATGCCTGAGTACGGCGCGCCCGTCCCTTGGCATCGCGACCTGGCCACGGGTGTGATGCACAGGGCTTCCGACAGTTTGGCCGTGCTCGGCGTCGACCTGGACGCTTCCACCGTCGAAAACGGCGCCGTCTACGTGGTGCCAGGCAGCCACAAGTGGGACTTGGTGGACATTCAGGACATGGTGGACGAACACGGTTTTGACATTCCGGGCGCGCTCCCGGTTGAAACGCAAGCGGGCGACGTGGTCGTGCACGCCGCCAATCTCCTGCACGCTTCGCGCGTTGGCCGCGGCGGAAAGGTGCGGCGCACGATCTATTTCGGTACGTTTGGAATCGGGCCATACATGAGTGAATACGATGCCAGCGACACGCTCGTAAAGCTGCAAATGCAGTACATGATTCGCGGTATACAGCTGCGTCGAAAGATGGCCTATTCTCAGGCCGAGCAGGCGTTTGCATGGAAGGGTTCTGCCGCGTGGCAGGTGGACCTGGACGAGGCCGATCATGTCGAGTGGGGCGTGCCCAGCGCGCGTCCCTATTGACTCTCCCTGTGCGGCTGACAGACTCTTGCGAGTCCTGAGCCGCCCGTTGGGCAATCCAGGCGCAGAAACCGGCAATCCCCGACTGCTCTGCGTCTTCACGAAACGATAGGAGGTGATGCCGACTCGACGAATCGAACCAGACTACAGCAGTGCGCATTCGGTGGGCCAGCTAGCTATGCTTCTGAGTCCATCCACAGGAAAGGAGTGAACCGATGACGCAACAGAAACGTATGAGCCGGCGCGATTTTCTGCGCAGTTCATTAGTGGTCGGCGCTGCAGGGGCACTGGCGGCAGGTTGTGTGGAAGGGATGCCGGCCGCCGCGCCAGCCGATGGGGGCGCGGCAATGCCCGAAATGACGGAAGTGCGCGCGTCGCACTGGTGGGGCGGATTCATGACGCCCAGTTTCGATGCAGCCATGAAGGCGCTCCCGATCACTATCACCGAGGAGATGACCCCTCATGGAGAATATCCCCAGAAGCTGCTGACCCAAATGGCCGGTGGCGTCGCGCCGGACTTGATCGAAGTCGATGCCTATTGGTTCGGGGATTTCTGGAGTTCGGATCGTCTGGCCCCGCTGGATGATCTGGTAGCAGATCGCGATATGGACACGTTCGGGGTCGATCAGTGGCTGGAGAACGGTTTCAAGGGGAACCTGTATGGAATCTCCATTTTCTACCCCGAGCAGTTGACTCTGTGGATCAATAGGGGGATGACAGACGCCGAAGGCATCGACATCCCCAATCCCGGCGAACCGGGTTTTGACTCCTGGACCTGGGATGACCTTGTCGAAGCGGCGCAGGCGCTGACCAAACGCTCATCAGACGGCACTGTCGAACAGTGGGGCATGTCGATGGGTGTTGGCGGTCTTGGTGGCCTGGGCGCGACGATGGCCTACCAGAGTGGCGGGAATATCTTCGACACCGAAGACAACTACGGTGAAACTGAAATCCAGTTGACATCGCCCGAGGTGATCGAGTCGTTCCAACTGCGCTATGACATGGTCCACACGCACCAGGTGGCGATGCCGCCCTCCGAGCTTGAGTCGGTCGGTGGATCGTCGCGCGCGTGGTCGGCTGAGCGCAGCGCCTTTACCGTCTCCTGGGGCAATCCCCAGAACATCGTCGAGCACCCCTTCATCTATGACCACCTGCCCTGGCCTTACGTCGAGCAGAAGCTACAGATCGTTGGCGGCAACTGCTGGGCGCTCAATAAAGATACTGAAGTGGTAGACGCCGCCTTTGATCTGATGTGGTTCGTCACAACCGATGACCTGTGGGCGCAGTACAGGACGGACAGTTTCCACAATGCCTCCTACGATACCCGCAACCACATTGATCGAATGCCGGCAGGGACCAATCGAGACTTGGCCGAGGGCGCGGTCTTCCGCGATCCTGCCACCAAGAATCCTGCATTTGAAGGCGGCGGTGACGGTGTCTTCCGCCCGCGCTGGCTGGGTGAAAAGGCGAGCCTGCGGATTCTGCGGCGCATGAATACTGCCGAGCAGGAGATTCTGTTGGAGCTCAAGACCGTGGAAGAAGCTCTGGCCGAGGCCAAAGCCGAAATCGACGGTTGGCTGCAGGCGTAACATTCGGATAGCGGTGCGCTCAGGGAAGGGCGGCGATTTCCCTGAGCGCACCTTGCGCGGGAGTGGGCAAAGAGGGAGGTGCGCAAATGGCCGTTGCGAATGAGGTGACATCGAAACGAAGCGGGCTGGTTTCACTGCGCCAGCATGAAGAGCGCATCGCTTTTCTATTCCTGACGCCCTGGCTGATCGGCTTCGTGGCCTTTACCGCTTTTCCGATTGTCGCTTCTCTCTTTCTTTCGCTGACCGAGTATCCGATCCTCCATTCGCCTGAATTCGTGGGGTTTCGCAACTACGTCCAAATGGCCTCGGGCGATCCTCTTTTCTGGCAGTCCCTCAAGGTGACCACGATCTATACCGTGGCAATTGTGCCGCTGCAACTGGTGACCGCCTACGCGTTGGCCATTCTTCTCAATCAGACCGTTCGCGGACTTTCGGTCTTTCGCACGGTCTTCTTTCTTCCCGCGGTCACGCCGGCGGTCGCCACCGCATTAATGTGGATGTGGGTGTTCCATCCCGAAATCGGCCTGGCCAACTCCGCTCTGGCTGGGATAGGCATTGAAGGACCGAAGTGGCTGGCTTCGACCGAATGGGCGCTGCCGACATTTATCATTATCAGCCTGTGGGGAATCGGGGGCGGCATGGTCATCTATCTGGCCGGGCTGCAAAGCGTACCCACCTCGCTCTATGAAGCCGCCGAACTCGACGGCGCCGGCGCGTGGGCCCGCTTTATCCATGTGACCCTGCCGATGACGTCGCCCGTCATTTTGTTCGTTACTGTCACGAGCATGATCGGCTCATTCCAGGTTTTCACTGCCGCGTTCGTGATGACCGACGGCGGACCTGTCAACTCCACGCTCTTCTTTGTGTTGCATCTGTACAACCACGGCTGGCGTTTCCTGCAGATGGGCTATGCTTCGGCTCTGGCCTGGGTATTGTTCATCATCATTCTGGCGCTGACCCTTCTGCTCCTGCGCCTGTCCGGTCGGCTCGTATACTATGAGGCGGAAGAGAGATCATGACGCAAGCACTGACCAAACCGCAGCCAACCATGATTACACAGTGGTGGCAGGGCCGCCGCAGTCGAATCTTTTGGTTCAAGCTGATCATTTACGCGTTGCTCCTGGGCCTGGGATTTCTCTTTATGGTGCCATTTATCTTCATGCTCTCCTCCTCGCTGAAGGACCCGCAGGAGGTCTGGAAGGTGCCGCCCAGCTGGATTCCCAACCCGGTTTTCTGGCAGAACTATCCTTACGCCCTGGCGCAGATGCCTTTCTTCGGTTATTTCCGCAACACTGTGCTCCTGGTCATTGGGGTCGAAATCGGCCGGTTGCTGACCGCCAGCATGACGGCATACGCCTTTGCCCGCCTCCGTTTTCGATGGCGAGGGCCGCTCTTCATCCTGGTGCTGAGTACGATGATGATCCCCTTTCAGGTAATGCTGATTCCCCAGTACCTAATTTTCAAGGAGCTGCGCTGGCTCAACTCGCTATTGCCCCTGATTGTGCCGGCGTTCTTCGGCGGTGGCGCTTTTTACGTTTTCCTCCTGCGCCAGTTTTTTATGACGATTCCGCTTGACTACGACGACGCGGCGCGTATTGACGGCGCCAGCTATCTGGACATTTTCTTGCGCATCGTCCTGCCCTTATCGATGCCTGTGCTGGGAACGGTGGCCATTTTCACCTTCATGGAGCAGTGGAATGATCTGCTCGGGCCGCTGATCTACCTCAACACGGCGGACAAACAGACTCTGAGCATCGGCATTGCCATGTGGTCCAAGGGCGGCGCATATCCGGCCGTTCACTTTTTCTCGCACACCATGGCGATAGCGCTGCTCATGTCCCTGCCTCCGGTTGTTATCTTCTTTATCTTCCAGCGGCATTTCATACAGGGTGTCGTGATCAGCGGCGTAAAGGGCTAAACAAAGGAGATGAAACGTGGCTAAGATTACCTTGATCGGCGCCGGCAGCACCGGGTTCAGCAAGCGGTTTATCGCAGACATTCTCACTCGGCCTGCGCTTGCCGAGGGGACGCTCTCCCTGATGGACATCAACCAGGACTACCTGGACATTACCACCGCCCTGGCCAAGAAGATGGCGAAACAGCTGGGCGTGGGGACAAAGATCGAGTCGAGCACCGACCGGCGACGCGCGCTGGAGGGGTCCGACTATGTGATCTCGGTGATCCTGCTGCACGGTCTCGAGGCGCGCATGGTCGAGCATAAGATTCAACGCAAATACGGGGTCGACCAGGCGGTCGGCTGCACGACGGGCCCGGGCGGCGTTTTCCACGCGTTGCGCTACATTCCGGTGATGCTGGACATCTGCCGCGACATGGAGGAGCTGTGTCCCGACGCCTGGTTCCTGCACTACGCCAATCCGACGACGACTGTGCCCTGGGCGATGAACATTGCCTCGCCGATCAAGAGTATCGGGCTGTGCCACAGCGTGCAGGGGACGGCGATGGAGCTGGCGCACTACCTCGGCGCGCCCTTTGAGGAGACAGGTCACTGGGTGGCCGGGGTCAACCACCAGGCCTGGTTCCTGCGCTATGAGTGGAACGGCGAGGACGCCTATCCGCTGCTACGCGAGAAGATGGAGGACCCGGCAATCTACGAGCAGGACAGGGTGCGCTGGGAGATGATGAAGTATTTCGGCCACTTCCTCACCGAGTCCAGCTACCACAATTCGGAGTACGTGCCCTACTTCCGCCGCACGCCGGAGATGATTGCGCGTTTCGCGCCCAAAGTCGGCAACTGGGAGGACCTGCTGATTTCCTCGGTTGGCAGGGCGGAGGAGCGGAGGGAGGAGCTACGCGCCGAGGCATTCGGCGACGGGCCGGCGACGATCGACACGAGCGAGGAGTACTGCATCGAGATCATCAACGCGATGGAGACCAACGTGCCGATCCGTTTCAACGGCAACGTGCTGAACGATGGGCTGATCACCAATTTGCCGCCGGGCTGCTGTGTCGAAGTGCCGTGCCTGGTCGACAACATGGGCATCCATCCCTGCTTCGTCGGCGACCTGCCGCCGCAGTGCGCTTCTCTGAATCGCAGCCGCCTGGCCGGCGACGAGTTGACCGTCAAAGGCGCGCTCGAAGCGGACCGCAAAGCGATCGAGCAGGCGGTCGGTCTGGATCCACTGACGGCGTCGGTCTGCACGCTGGACCAGATTCACGACATGGTGGAGGACCTCTTCGAGGCCGACGCCGAGCACCTGCCCCAATTCCAGTAGGCCCACTCGTTGTCCGGCCAGTATACTTGGCGGTTGGCCAGCGATTACCGGGAAAGACCTGAGCAATCCCTTTAGTTGAATAACTCGAACTCCGGGCCGAGGACGCTGAACAGCTCCTCGGTCAGTTCGTGTATCTGATCGAGCGTGCAGACCGCCGCGGCCAGCGGGTCCAGCGCAATCGCCTGTTCGATGGCCTGCCGGTCTTCCTCCAGAATGCCCTTGACCATCAGTTCATCGCCGGCGATGCGGTTCCGGTTTAAAGAGGCGCACTGGGGCGGCAGATCTCCCACGTGACAGGGATGCACGCCCATATTGTCCACCAGGCAGGGTACCTCCACCACGCATCCCGGAGGCAGATTGGTGATCAGTCCAGTGTTGATCACATTGCCATTGAAGCGGAACGGCTCATTGCTTTCGATGGCGTTGAAGATGCCCGATACATACTCGGCGCCGCGCTCGATCGCCAGCGGCGCTGCGCCGAACGCCTCCTCCTTCAATTCTTCGACCTGCGCGGCCTTGCGCCTGATGTAGCTGTCTCTGCCCGTCTCAAATCGCACTTCCCCGGCCAAACGCCCGCGCTTGTTCGAGTAGCGGTCGATTAGCTCGCGATTCTTGCGGAAGTAAGGCACGTACTCCGAGTTGTGATGGCTCGACTCGGTGATGAAGTGGCCGAAATGCTTCATCATCTCGAAACGGACGATGTCCTGCTCGTAGATCTCCGGGTCGGCCATCTTCTCACGCAGCAGCGGGTAGGCATCTTCGCCGTCCCATTCAAGCCGCAGGAACCAGGCTTGGTGGTTTACCCCGGCAACCCAGTGGCCGGTCTCTTCGATCGGCGCCCCGATGTAGCCGGCCAGCTCCTCCGCGGTGCCCTGTACGCTGTGACACATGCCGATGCTGCGAACGGGCGTCGCCTTGTTGAGCGCCCATGATAATATCGGCGTCGGATTTGAGTAATGCAGAAAGAGCGCTTCGGGGCAGAGCTCTTCGATGTCGCGTACAATCTCCAGCAGACGCGGCAGATATTTGATCGCGCACTCCATCGCGCTCGCGCCCGTTTCGCCGCCAACGACCTGCATGACACCGTATTTTTCGGCGATCAAGATCGATTCCGTGCGCGTATCGATGCCGGTCGGGCGGATGGTGGAGATGACGTAGTCGGCGCCGTCGAGCGCGCGGCGGCGGTCGGTCGTGGCCTCGATCTTGGTCGGCAGGTTGAGCTGCTCTACGATCTTCGCGGCCAGCGCGGCGGTGATATCGACGTACTCCTGGCTGACGTCCATCAGGCTCACGGTGCCCTCGGCCAGGGCTGGCCGCGTCAGAATGTCCATCATCAACTGCTTTGCGAAACCGCGGCTTCCCGCGCCGATAAAGGCGATCTTACCCATTTTCAGTCTCCTTCCACTTTGTGTTCGGAAGCGATGAACGCCCCTCAAAGAGGAGTTCAGTCCTCTCCGTAGTCGAGCACCACCTGCAAAATACCCTGCGGGTGCTTATCTATCAACTCATAGGCCGCGGCCGCACTGTCGTGGTCGATCACGTCGGTAACCAACCCCTCCAGATTCAGCTTGGGCATCAGTGATAACACCACCTCCATGCGCCGCGCGGCCGTCCACCGGTGCGACAGCTCAGGGCTGATGCCGCTCAACTGCGACGAGATCAGCTGGATGCGGTTGTGGTGGAACTCCGCGCCCGGGTAGACGTTGGCCAGCGCGCCGGCATACCACGACATCACGATCACCTTGCCGTTGTAACAGGCGGTGCGGATCGCCTCGTGCAGAGCGCGATCACTGGCCGAAAACTCGAACACAACGTCGGCGCCGCGCTTGTCCGTCAACGCCCGCACCGCCATCGCGATGTCTCTTTCCTCGCCGGCATTGAAGACGAGGTCCGCGCCACTCACCCTCCGGGAGATCTCCAGCCGGCTCTCGATCAGGTCAACCGCGATCACCGGCGCCGCGCCCGAGAGCTTGGCCCACTGTACCGTGAGTTGCCCAAGGATACCTTGGCCGAAGACAACCACACACTCGCCCAGATGCAGGCCCGCGTCCAGGATGCCGTTGAAGGTTGTGTTCAGGTTGGCCGCCAGCACGCCCGCCCTCGGGTCGATGCCCTCCGGCAGCTTGAACACCGAAGCCGCCGGCAGGACGTGCGCCGACTGGTGCGGGGCAAAGCAGAAGACGACATCTCCTTCGGAAACCTCAGCCACATCGCGCCCCACCGCCGTGACCACGCCTACGCAGGCATACCCATAGCGCAAGGGGTACCGCCACTCGGGCTCGTCAGCATCCACGAACAGCCGCGTGCGCCGGTCCTGTTTCCGCTGCCACATCGGCGCGTCGCCGCGATAGACATTCATCTCGGTCCCGTGGCTGATGCCCGAGTACAGCGAGCGAATCGCCACCTCTCCTGCGCCCGGTCCCGCAAGCTCATCCTCAACCAAAGATACCTGTCGCGGTCCGGTGATTTCAGCGGCCTTGATCCTGATCATTTCTACTCCGGCATTGTTGTTGATTGGGCCTTCCCGTTTCTCGTGTCAAACCTCAAACCCCTCGATAGAGACCGCCCCAAGATTCGTGCGCTGCGCCACGCGCACAACCCCATCACTCCATGTCGTTGACCACCTCGAAGCCGAGCAGCTGCCCAAGATCCTCGATTTCGTCGAGCCAGTCGCCGTAGAAGAGGAGCCTGTGGCCGCCGGGCGTGAGGGGGTGCTCGGCCTTCATGCAGTTGCGCAGCAGGCGCTTGGCGTCAGCCACGCGGATGGCGACCGAAGTGCGGCAGTCGCGCTGTGGGCTGACGTTGCTGTCGATAACGCCGGTGAAGGCGTACATGCGGTCGAAGGGGACGAACTGGGCGATGGTTACTGTCTGGCCGACCTCCATCTGCACGTTCAAGCAGGTGCTCCGATACAACCCCTGGTGATTGCGAAAAGCGTATTCCTCTTTCTCTTCGCCGTCCCATCCCCCCATCTTGGTCGCGCTGAAGTCGTGCGACATGCCGATCAGGTTGCGTGCGGTGTCGATGTGGATGTGGCCGATGAAGCCGGGGCGGTCGGCGAGGTAGCCAATCAGCAACTGGGTGATGGCGCTGGAGAGATCGAGCTGGCAGATGCCGGCGAGACCCTCGTCGTTGAGCATGGAGAAGGCCAGGCAGGGGAGCGGGTAGGGTCCGCGGCCCATGCAGATACCGTGCTCGGTTATCGCCTGCGCCTTTTCCTCCGCCATGATCTGCTTGATGCCGAGGTATAACTTGCAGGACTCGACCACATCCTGCCCGGACGGTTCGACAACCTCGGCGGCCGCGGCAATCCGGCTCTTTGCCAGCTCACGCGCGGCCTCGGTGTCGGCGTTTTGGTAGGCGGCGATGAGACGGTCGGGCGCGATGGACTTGATCTCCAGCCCGAGCCTCTCTTGGGCCTGCCGGATGAAGCTGTCGCCGAGGGGCGTCAGATCGCTGAAGAGGTGGATGCCGCCCCAGCCTTCTTCGAACCATTTGCGGCTGGACTCCACCTGTTCTTGGGTCAGCGTCTGCTGGTAGAGGACCTTCGACTGCGCCATTTTGTGAATGGCTTTGAGCACGCCGACCTTTTTGCCGACGTCGGCAAAGTCGGAGGACAGCACGGGGATGACATTGCTCTTGCCCTTGACCGGCACGAAATTGTGCAGCCAGCCGAGCGGGGAGAGGGGGGCCTCGACCGGGTTGAACATCACGGTCGGCTTGCCCCAGCTCGCGATCTCTTTCTGAAGGGCATTGGGAAAGAGGCCGAGAATGAAAGCGAGGACACCGTCCTCTTCCTGCACATCTGCGGCCGCGCTTTCCAGCTCCCGGCGCGTGCGCACAAGCGTCTGGCCGGTAAACTCGACGTCGTTGGCGTAGGCTTTGAGCTCGTGCCTGTAGCGGTCGGCGACGCGCTCGTGGCCGAATTCACCGTGGTAGATCGGCCACTCCTGGTTTTCCTGGGCAGGATAGTCGCTCCCCTCGGGCCCGCCCAGAAACAGGGTTCGTATTTTCGTCGATTTCATAGCTGTCGCCCTTCGGAAACAGGGCATCGTTTTCTGGCGAGCCGAAATATTGGCCGGGAAACGCTCTGAAGCCTCCCTTCGTCTGCCCTGAGACTCCAATTCTAGTGAAGGGCAGCCGACTCCTCCGCCCGTAGCACGGCAACGAAGAACGCCCCGACCCCGACTATGATCAGGCCTAGCACCAGCGTCAAAGGCAAGTACGGGACCGCCTGCAGCTCTGCAGCCGCGGCCGCGATCAGATCGGCGCTCGGTTCACAGCCGGCCAGCTTCTCTCCGTCCGGCCACGGTCCCAGCGGCCAGCCTTCGTTGTTGCCGAACGGCATAGGCTCCCACTGCCATCCCGAAGGCCAGGGCTCTCCCTCGCCCGGTGTGGTCACGCACATGCGGCGCAGGGCGCGCGTATTCTGAAGCTGCGAGGCCCTTGTCGCCGCTGTGACGATGAAATAGGTCGCGACCAGGCCGACGCCGATGGCCCAGTTGCGCAGAATTCCTCGGTAGTGGATGGTGGAAAGCCGGAGAACTACACAGAGAAGGAAGGCCGCTGAGACCACAAGCCCCAGCATCCAGTCCTCCACCCGGTCGCCCTGCCCCAGAATCCAGGCCGGCAAAAAGACGGCCGGGAAGAGGAACATGTAAAGCCCGTTCAGGAGCGCCATACCCGCCACAATGGCCTGCACTTTGGCATTCCGCCACCAGGCCAGCGGCGCAATTGTGACAAAAAGGATGTTGAAGTGGTCGACAAAAGCCATACTGGGAATGCCCAAAGCCGCGCCCAGGCTCAGCTGCAGGTCGAAGGCGTCGTTTCGGGCCGCGCCCGCATCCAGACCGAGGCCGAAAGTGTAAATGGTGAACTCGTAGCCGGGATATCCGAATGCCAGCGCCAGCCACAAGAGTGTCAGAAAAACGTTGGAGACGATGAGTCCAATTTTTGCCCTGGTGGACATGCCTGATTCTCTCCCCGGCTTTCAATTCGATGGGCGTATTGCCGTACCACATCCCGATCCAACTTATTGTGTTTTGCCGAACGATAATACAATGAACCTACGCATCCAGCCGATCAACGAAGGTGGAATCATGAATCTGCCCCACGCGCAGAAAGTTGAATTCTACGAGAAGGGCTACGTGCATATTCCCGGCGCGGTGCCGGCCGTGATGGTTGACGCCGCCGTCAAGGCGATCAACCATTCCTTTGGCAATGGCATCGATCCGGCCAGGATGATCAACTTTCAGGCTCGCTCGTTCTGCCCGGAGCTGCGACAGGCGCCCGAGATCACCGATCTCTACAACCGAACGCCGGTCAAAGCGCTGGCCGAGTCTATGATCGGCGCGGGAAAGGTCAATCCGGTGACCGCCGGCCAGATTGCGGTCCGCTTTCCCCTGCTGGACGACCCGCCGCCGGCGCTGCGTCCGCATCTTGACGGCCGCTACTCGCCCGACAACGGCGTCCCGCAAGGCGATCTGCTCAGCTTCACGCTGCTGGTCGGCATCGCCTTGAGCGAGGTGACGACCGACTACGCCGGCAATCTGGTCGCGTGGCCCGGAACGCACCGTCTGTTCGAACAGTACTTCCGTGAGAACGGAACTGACTTCATGAAGCGGGGCGACGCGGATGAGATGCCGCCCGTGGAGATGCCGCAACCGCAGATGATGACCGCCCGCCCCGGCGACGCCTTCTTCGTACACTACCAGGTGGCCCACACCGCCGCGCCCAACGTCTCTCCGCATCCGCGTTACGCGATCTATTTTCGCCTCAGTCATGTTGACCACAAGACGCAACTGTTCGAAACACTGACCGACATTTGGTTGGAGTGGGAGGGCATGCGTGAGATCGCGGCCCAGCGCAGGGTGCCAGAGCGGGCTTCCTAGCCTGACATGAACCCGGTCATAGTTCTCAGACGAGGCGCGGCAGCCGCTGCTCCTCCTTCGTGATCACCTCGATCAGGGCCGGGCGGCCGGTTGACATGACCTGCTGGGCGCGCTTGATCGCCGGTACGACCTCCTGCGGGCTCTCGACCCGTTCGCTGGCCGCGCCAAGCCCCTCTGCGATCTTGGCGTAATCGCCGCCCAGTTGTTTCAGCCCGTATTGTTCCACCGCGGTCGGCATCTGCGCCTCTGAGCCGCACATGACCGAGTTGTTCAGGATGATCGTCAGAATCGGAAGGCGGTTGCGCGCCGCAGTTTCGAGCTCCAGGCCCAACATGCCGAACGAAGCGTCCCCCATGATATTGACCACGGTTTTCTCGGGCGCGGCAACCTTGGCGCCGAGGGCCAGCCCGAGCGAATGACCCATCTGGGTTGAGTTGCCCCAGCCGAGATAGCCGCGCGGCACGACTGCTTCGAAGAAGGGGACGACCTGGTCGCGCACGTAGCCCGAATCGTGCGTCACGATCGTCTGCGTCCGGTCGACAGTGTGCATCAGGTCCCAGATCACGCGGTACGGGTTAATCGGAGCCTCGTCGGATGTCAGAAGTGGCCCCCATTCTTCGAACCAGGCCTGTTTAATCTTCTCGATTTCGGGGACAACCGTCCCCTGATCGCGTCCGCTTCCGCCCGTCTTCCTCTGGAGCGCTTCGGTCAGCTGGTTGAGCACCAGCTTGGCGTCGCCGAGCACGCCGATATCGATCTGCATATCGGCGTTGAGGTCGCGGTCGTCGTTGGTCACCTGGATGATCGTTTTGCCGGGCGGAACCGGCGCGCGCATCCACTCGCGGCTGAGACTGCAGCCGATGCCCACGATCAGATCGGCCTTGTCTAGGTAGTGCGCGATCGCCCTGGTCACGCTGCGATCGTTGGCCACAGCGCCGATCGAAAGCGGGTGGTCTTCGGCGAAGGCGCTCTTGCCCAGCAACGTGCTCATGACCGGCGCGCCGGCCAGTTCTGCGAAGGCCCGCAACTCCTCGGTCGCCTCGGCGTAGAGGACACCCTGCCCCACCTGGATCACGGGACATTCTGCTTTGAGCAGGGCCGCGACGACGGCGTCAACCGCCTCCGGGTCTCCGGCTGACCGCACTTTTTGCGGCGGCCTGTATTCGAACCCATCGTCGATTTCGCTATCGCCCACATCGCGCGGGATTTCCAGCATGACCGGGCCGGGGCGCCCGTTGCGCAGGTAGCTGAAGGCGCGGCGCATCATTTCGGGCATGCGCGCCGGCATGTTGACCTGCTCCGCCCACTTTGTGATCGGGCGGTAGCTGGGCACGGCCGGGAAGTTGCGGGTTGATCCGTGCCTGTCGCGTCCGATGTGTCCCGGCAGGAAGAGGAGCGGGACCGAGTCGGCGTTGGCCTGCGCGATGCCGGCGAATGAGTTCTCGACACCCGCGCCCGCCTGCACCGTGCAGACGCCCGTACGCCGTCCGTTCGAGACCCTTGTGTAGCCGTCGGCCATGGCAACCGCGGTGCGCTCGGTACGCGTCATGATTGGCCGCATGCCAGTGCGAGCGGCCGCTTCAATCAGCGGATTGTCGGGGAAGCAGAAGATCTGTTTCTCGCCTTCGCGGGCCAGAACTGTGATGATGGCATCGTGGACTTCCATGGCCGATCTTTTCCTTTCGGAATCTGGTGAAGGAGTCTCCCTTCAGCCGGGGCATGGGACTCCCCTCATTTCATTCATACATTGTAACTACTCAGCCGCTATCAGTCTGCGACCATGAATGAGGCCAGCGAAGGTGTCCTCTCTCTCCTCACTCCTCATTGCTCTCTCGTTGCTTTTTGGACGGTCGGCCCTTCGGCCCTCCCTTGTGCGGGGGGACTCCCCCCGCAACGCCCCCCTCCAAAACCAGCGCTCACCGACAGTGCGGCGTATTCCCGGCAGTGCTGCCCGACCAACGCGGCGGCTGCCAACCGAATACACAATCAGATAATCTGAACGGCGGCGGGGATGGAAGACTGGTCGAGACAGATGCGTATGTGGCTTAGTAGTTACCATACATCCTCATTCATCCATCTCAAGTTGGCCGGCCCGCTCCATCGCCGCCCAATAGGCGCGGTCGGCGTCGTGGACAAGCGTGTTTTCCAGGCTGCGCTTGATGAACTCGCCTTCAGCCGAATGTGCGCCGGCTGTATGGGCCACGGCTTCCGGCAGCCCGACCGTGAGCGCCACGTGGACGCCGTAGACCGAGTGGCGGATCGATGGGAAACCGGAGGCGGCAACGTCGCCCTGCCAGCGCGCCTGATTTCGCGGGCTGAACTCGAACGGCTTGCCGACGTCGTGGCAGAGCGCGCAGGCCCACAGCAGGTCGCGATTGATGCCGATGTCGCCGTGGACCCGTTCCAGGCCGTCGGCGATACCGTGGGCGATGCGGGCGACGCCGCGCAGGTGCTCGGCCTGTGTCCCGTCCTTGAGCGCAGGTGAGTCCGGCACGCCGGACCCTCTGATCTGGTCGATGCGCGTAAACTCGCTCTGAGACAGCGCAAAGGCCCAGGCCTCGATCACCTGGCCGCGCAGTTTCTCGTCCTTGATCTCGTTGACCTCGGGCAGGCTTTCGCATACGCCCTGACGCAGGTCGTCCATCGATGCCATTGTGACTATCTCCCGTCGCGTGAAGGGCGCCTGCCTACAGCGCCTTCTGCCTGGATGTCGTCTTCCGGAAGGGGCTGTAGGCGGCGGCTCCTTGGATCATGTCGCCGGCGAGCGGCCGCCGGACTTCCTTTGTTCTTGCTAGTAGTGTACTCTCTGCAGTTTCTCGCGGTCCGCTTCGTATTCGCTGCGCAGCCCCTGCGTAACCTCTCTGTTGGTGACTTCGGCTGCCGCCACGTCCCACCACATCTCCGAAGGCGGGCCGTAGCGGTGTTTCTCGACCTCCATTACGATGGCGCAGCTACGCGTCTCGCCACGCGCTTCGTCGATCGCCTTTCGCAGTTCTTCCGGCGTGGTCACATGCCAGGCGCGGGCGCCCATGCTTTCAGCGTTTTTGACGAAGTCGATCGCCAGGTATTCTCCATCGAGCCGGTTCGTCTGCGGATCGCGTGCCCGGAACTCGTTGCCGAAGCTGATGCCGGCGCGGCCCATCTGCAGGCGGCGGATGATCTGGTAGCCGTGATTCTCCGCGACGATGACCGTTATCTTCTGGCCCTCCTGGACGGCGGTGACAATCTCGGTCGGGTTCATCAGGTAGGTGCCGTCGCCGACCAGGACGTAGACTTCGCCTTCCTTCTGCGCCATGCGCACGCCGATGCCGCCGGGGATTTCATAGCCCATGCAGGAGAAGCCGAACTCCAGATGACAGTGGCGCGGGCCGCTCGTATCCCAAAGCTGGTGCAGGTCTCCGGGCGGGCCGCCGGCCGCGGCGACGATCGTATCGCCTGGCTGCAGCGCCTGGTTGATGACGTTGATCGCGTGCAACTGGCTCATCGCCTCGCCGGGATGTTCGACGTACACTTCGGTGTCGAGCAGCTCCTGCCAGTCCGACTTTGCCACGCCGACCTCTTCCAGGTAGGCCGGGTTCGGCCTGATCTCGGCTGCGTTGGCCTCGCTGACAAAGGCCCGCAAAGCTTCGCGTGCGTCGGCGACGATCGGCAGGGCGCCCTGCTTATAGGCATCGTGCCCGGTTACGTTGATGTTTATGAATTTCACGTCGGGGTTGTTGAAGACCGACTGGGAACCTGTGCTGAAATCGGTGAGGCGCGTGCCCACGCCGATCACGAGGTCGGCCTGGCTCATCAGCTGGCCGGCCGACCCTGTGCCGGTCACGCCGTAGCCGCCCAATGCCATTGGCGATTCGCCCGCGATCGCCCCTTTTCCTCCCATCGTCTCGCCGACGGGGACACCGAAAGCCTCGGCAAAGGTCTGCAGCTCGACCTTGGCGTCCGAGTAGATGACGCCGCCGCCGGCGATGATGATCGGGTGGCTGGCCGCCTTGAGCAGGGCGACGGCTGCAGCGATGGAATCCGGATGCGGGCGCCGCCGCTCCACGTGCCAGACGCGTTTGTCGAAGAAGTGGGCCGGATAGTCGCAGGCATGCGCCTGTACGTCCTGCGGCAGGGCGATCGTCACCGCGCCGGTATCGGCCGGGTCGACGAGCACTCTCATCGCTTCCGGCAGCGCAGTCAACAACTGCTCCGGCCGCGAGATGCGATCAAAGAAGCGGCTGACAGGGCGGAAACAGTCGTTGACGCTGACGTCGGCGGAGATCGGATGCTCAAGCTGCTGCAGCACGGGCCCCTGGTAGCGGGTGACGTAGTAGTCGGACGGGAGCAGCAGGACCGGCAGCCGGTTGAGCGTCGCCGTCGCCGCGCCGGTGACCATGTTGGTCGCGCCGGGCCCGATCGACGAGGTGCAGGCGAAGGTGGAAAGGCGCAGGCTGGCCTTGGCGAAACCGCTGGCGGTATGTACCATCGACTGCTCGTTGCAGGGCTGGAAGAAGGGCAGGTCCTGCCCGTACTCCTCAATCGCCTGCCCGAGGCCGGCCACATTGCCGTGTCCGAAAATGCCGAAGATGCCCGGGATCAGACGCCGTTCTTGCCCGTCGCGCTCGCTGTATTGGGCCTGCAGATATTTGACCACCGCCTGGCCCATGGTGAGCCGGACCGTCCCTCGATGATTCCCGTTTGACATGCTCTATCTCCTTGCGTGGGTATCGTGAATTTCAGAAAACCGAACGAATTCTGGCAAAATTTTTCTCCGGATGTTGCCCGGCGTCCGCAGCGCCGCAGGTCGGCCTGGCTACAGTGTGACCAGCTTTCCAGTTGCGGCCGACTCGTACAGCGCCAGCACCGTGCGCAGGATAGTCCGGCTCATATCGAAAGTCATCTTCGGCGCCGCGCCGTCGAGCAGGCAGGACTCCATCGTCTCGATCTCGGTCTGATAGGCGTCCTTGGCCGGCGTGACGATCGTCTCTTTGCGTCCGTCGCTGGTCGTAAGGAACATGGACTGGTCCTCGCCCTCGGTGCCGGGGCGGATCGAAGGATTGGGGATTACCAGGGTACCTCCGCTGCCAACGACTTCCAGGCCGTAGCGTTGGGCCGTTCTCATACCCCCCCAGATGTGGCCGATTACGCCGTTGCTGAAGCGCAGCTGGCCGCTCATGGCTACGTCGACGCCGGTTTCGCCGCTGATCTGGCAGCCCCACACCTCCACCGGCGCGCCCGCGCCGGCCAGCAGGATCGACTGGCTCACGGGGTAGATGCCGACATCCCACAGGCCGCCCCCGCCCAGCGCCGGATTCAGGCGAATGTTGTGCCGGTCCTCCGCAGGCAGGTAGAAGGCGTGGCAGCCGGTGATCAGCTGCAGGTCGCCGAGTCTGCCCGCGTCGATCAGGGCGCGCACGTTATTCATCTGCGGGTGGTGCAGGTAGGCCCAGGCTTCAAATACGGTTACATCGTTCTCCGCGGCCGCGGCCTCCATTGTGTCCAGCTCGTCCGTTGTGAGAACGATCGGTTTTTCGCAGAGGACATGCTTTCCGGCCGCCGCGGCCTTGACGGTCCACTCGCAGTGCAGCGAGTTGGGCAGCGGGTTGTAGATGACGTCAACGTCCGGGTCGGCCAGCAACCCCTCGTAGTCGCCGTAGGCGCGCGGTATGCCCCATTCGTCGGCATAGCTCTGCGCTCTGTCGGCGGTGCGGCTGGCCACGGCCACCAGCTCGCTGCGGCCTGTCTGGCGCATCGGCCCGATCACCCAGTCGTTGATTGCCGCGGTGGAAAGGATGCCCCAGCGTAATTTGTCAGCCATTTTCTTCTCCCGTCTTGTCTCTTTCCCTACCGTCCCAACTGTTTCAACGTGTCTTGCGCGCCGTTGAGCATCCATTCGGTGTCTTCGCCGGCGGTGATGAAGCGCCCGCCCTGCTCGAGCCAGAACCTGGTTTCGTCCAGATCAGAGGTCGAGATGCCGAAGGCCTTGCCGGCCTTGTCGCACGCCTCCACGACTTTCAGGATGGCGGCGCGGTGGGCCGCTTTGCCCTCGGCGGTGTTCAGGTCTACGCCCATCGAGATGCGCAGGTCGTTGGGTCCGATGTAGCAGCCGTCGACGCCCTCGACCGCCATGATCTCTTCACAGCGTTCGACCGCCTGTTTGCTCTCGATCATCACCGCCAGGTAGACCTCGTCATCGCTCCAGCTCATGTAGTCGCCGCCGTGGATACCGACGCCGAACGGTCCGCCGGAGCGGCCGCCGATGGGTGGGAAGCGCATGGCAAAGGCGGCGGCCTCGGCCTCTTCGACCGAGTTGACCATGGGGACGATGATGCCGAGCGCGCCGCGATCGAGCAGGCGCCCGATTGCGCCGAAATCGTTCTGCTCCACGCGCGCCATCGGCGTGGCGTTGCCCAGGGTGATACACCTGATCGCCTGCATGATGGTGTCGTCGCTCCACGGCCCGTGCTGGGCGTCGATCATGAAGAAATCGAAGTCCATCTGCGAGAGGTATTCCGTGGCCAGGGGCGAACCCAGGCTGATTTCAGCTCCGATCGCGGCCTTTCCCTCCGATATGCGCTGCTTTGCCTTGTTGATCGCCATCTTGGTCTCCTTTATGAACGGGACTCTTACGCTGCAAAAAGCTTAGAGAGTAGGTGGGGATGCGAATCGAGGAGGTCCTGTCCGGCAGGTTGGACGGGGCCCGTCGCCAGCCAGTCCAGCGGCTGAACGGGAGGTTACGACATTACAATAGCGAATTTCTCCCTACTTTGAAAATCCGGTTTTCGCGAGGCGGCCGAGAGCGGGCGGTTTTCCAGCGGTTACTTGAATCCAAGCGCCTTAATGTGCGCCACCAGGCCCTGGATGCGGGGGCTCTCGCTGTTGAGAAACTCCGGCGTGTAGAGCTCATTGGTCTGTGTGTGCTGCATCTTCTTGATGAAACTGAGGTCTGATTCGTACCCGCTGCGCACAAAGGCCATGTGGGAGTCGGTCAGAAGTCTGGCGAAAAAGTTGAGGGTGAACATGCGCCGTCCCGTCCGTCCGCCGAAAGCGGCATGCCACAGATTCTGGTCAAAGAAAACCACATCGCCCGGCTCGGATTCCAAGGGAAAGGAGGGGAGTTCTACCCCGGAAACGCCGTAGGGCGTTGCCATTGCACTCTCGCGTTGCAGACTGAGCGGCTGCAGATCATCGTGCAGAGGAGGGCGATGCGAACCGGGGATGACGCGCAGGCAGCCGGTGTCTCTGGTCACTGGGTCAAGGTAGAAAGCCACCTTGATTCGGCCGTATTTGTGTTCGGAGCCGTCGGGGTGCCAAGCGGTGTCGCCGACGTAGAGGTTGCCGTCGGAGCCGTTCCAGATGAAACCCTCGCCCAACAGCTGTTCAACCGGGAGGAAGACGCGGTCGTCGTCGAGAAGCTGCGTCAGCAGGGGGCGTCTTTCGATGCAGCCCATCACGGCCTGGCGTTTCTCGCCGTCGAAGGGCCGGCCTTGGCGGTCCTCGTCGAGGACGTCGTCGAAATCGCGGCTGATGGCCTCCATTTCATGCGGCGAGAAGGCCTGCCGCATGACGATGAAGCCGAAAGTCTCGAAGTGGGCTCTCTGCTCCACTGTCAACATCGAAGGCTCCCGTGCAGGTTGACTCCGCTGGCGGCCGTACAGACGCCTTTGCGGCCAGCGCAGCTTGCGCGGCCGCCCATACGGCGCGGTGCCCGCGCTGTCCCGTAGGGCCGGATCAGGTGTACGCCCCGATCTGGTGCGTCAATTCGGTGAATATCTCTTCGGTCATGTCGTGAATTTGGTCCAGCGTGCAAACGGCTGCGGTTAGGGGATCAAGCGCGATGGCCTGCTCGATGGCCTTGCGATCTCGCTCCATCGCCCCTTTTACGGTCAGTTCATCGCCCGCAAGCCGGTTGCGGTTGAGCGAGGCGCACTGGGGCGGCAGATCGCCGACGAAACAGGGATGCACGCCCATATTGTCCACCAGACAGGGCACCTCCACGCAGCATCCTTCAGGCAGATTGGTGATCAGCCCGGAGTTTATCACGTTCCCGTTGAAGCGGTACGGCTCATTGGTCTCCATCGCGTTGATGATGCCAACCGAATACTCGTCGCTCTGCTCAATTTCGATAGTACCGTCGCCAAATGCCTCTTCCCGTAGGCGCTTGTCCTTCTCAGCGACCGAGTTCTTCCAGCGCGCCACGCTGCCCACGTGCTGCCCTACGGCTGTGCCCGGCCCGCGCTTGTTGCGGAAGCGCTCGACCATCTCGGGACTGCGGCGGAAATAGGGGACGTATTCGGAGTTGTGCGTGCTCGACTCGGTGAGAAAGTGGCCAAAGTAACGCATCATCTCAAAGCGCACGATATCATGTTCGTAGGTTTCGGGATTCGACATCTTCTCGCGCACGAGCGGGTAGGCGTCCTCTCCGTTCCATTCGAAGCGCAGGAACCAGGCCTGATGGTTGATGCCCGCGACCCAGTGCCCCGTTTCTTCATACGGCGCGCCGATGTAACGGGCCAGCTGCATCGCCGTCCCCTGCACACTGTGACACATGCCGATGCTGCGGACCGGGGAGATGAGGTTGAGAATCCAGGGCAGGCTGGTCGTCGGATTGGAATAGTGGAGGAAGAGCGCCTGCGGGCAGACCTCCTCCATCGTCTTGATGATTTCGAGCAGCGGCGGCATATATTTGAGAGCCGTAAAGACGCCATTGGGGCCGGTCGTGCAGCCAACCGCCTGGTCGACACCATACTTCTTGGCGATCTCCAATGGTTCCTCTTTGGAGTCGACGCCCGGCGGGCGAATGATGGAGATCACATAGTCGGCTCCGTCCAGGGCCGGACGCAGCTCCAGCGTCGACTCGATCGTGGTCGGAACGTCCAGCTGGCGGGCCATCTTCTGTGCCAGTGTCGTCATCACCTCCAACCGCTCGCGGTTGTTGTCCATCAGGGCCAGCGTGCCCCCGGCCAGGGCGGGCCGCGTCATAATGTCCATCAGGAACCCTTTGGCGAAGCCGCGGCTGCCGCCTCCAATCAGGCTGATTTTGGCCATGATTTCATCCTTTCCAGCAAATTGAGAGGCGATATCAGCCGGCTATCGACAGCTTCATACACGGGCGGCCGGCGGTCTAGACCGCACTTTGCCGATCGTTCCAGCTGGCAATTAACTCCGCGACTCCGAAATTGGCGGGCATTTCGTTGACGATATAGCGCGAAGGCTGGCCAGACCTGCTCCAGGAAACGTGCTGTTCGGTGTCGGCCTGCAGCCTGGCGTCGAGCACGGCAAATCGCTGCCAGATCTGCTCGACCTCCTCCTGCGAGAAGCGTCCGGCCAGATTTTCATCGAAATCGAGCATATCGCGGTGTACGACCATTTTGGCCCGCTCGGCACGGGGCAGGCGGCGCACCTCCGGCCGCGAGACGAGGCGCATTCGTTGCACCACTTTCGAAAGCATGACCAGACAGACCATGCGGCCCTCTTCGCCGGGCCGCAGCGAGGCCAGCGCCTGCAGAAAGCTGTCCCCGTCCTTGTCCAGCATTGCCCGGAAGAGCGATTCCAGCAGGTCGCGCTGCTCGCTGAGCAGTTGCGCCATTCTTTTCAGCGTCTGCCGCGCCGCGGGGGAAAGACACTCGATGAAGCGCAGCTGCTGGTCCCAAACCGGCGAGAAGATATGGGCGTAGAGGGGCGGCGCGATCGAGGCATGGCCGCCGTGAATCGTGCGCCGCAAGCGGGTGCTGTAGTTGCTGCCCCAGTGCCAGATGAGATTTGTGTAGACGACGCCGTCTCCGGCATTGAGGGGAACAGGGATGCCGCCGGGCAGCGGCGCATGCGGGTTTGCGGCCATCTGGCGCTCTTCGGCCTCGGTATTGACGCGCAGATGGCTGCCGGGCACGACCCACAGCACATTGTCGTCGTAGAGCGGAATGTTCCACTGCACGTAGCCGGGCCCGTTATCGCGTAGATCGGAGGTCAGGCCTTCCACGGGCGCCTGGGTTTCGGGCTGAAAGTCGCGGTGCCAGCCGGTGCCGCCGGGATGGTCGCGCACCGGGCTGCACATCAGCATCATCTCGGTAATCGCCAGTTCAGGCGCGCGGATAAGCTGGCGGGCGACGCCCAGCGTGTTCTCGTGCAGCCACAGTTCAACGGCATTGGCGGTCGCTTTATCCACCAGCGCCTCCACGTGCGAAAGCCGCGGCTGCTGGTGGGTCTCCCACACGCCGCCCGGCGGGTCGTCCGGCTGGCGCTCGCGCGCCCAGACCGCCTTTTGCCGCTCGACCAGGACCTCGTAGCTTTCGCGAATCGCGTCCAATTGTTCGGGCGGGATCACGTTGCGAAGGACCAGGAATCCTTGTTCCATGAACTGCGCTTTATCGACAAGCATGATGCAGGTGACTCCTATTTAGCCCTTGATGCCCGTCAGTACCGCGCCCCGCACGAAATAGCGTTGAAACGCGAGGAAGAAGAGGAGCGGCGGCAACATGGTGAGGACAGCCATGGCTGCCAGCCACTCAAAGTGGTACTCCTTATAGATCCCTTGCGGGTCAGCGAAACTCTGGCGAAAGGTCAGCATCGCCCGCGGCAAGGTCCAGAGTTCCTCATCAATCAGGTAAATCAGGGCGCCGAAAAGCTCATTCCAGTGGCTGACGAAGGTAAATATCGATGCGGTTGCCAGCGCCGGTCCCAGATTTGGCAGTATGATGTGACGATAGATACCGATTGGCGAGCAGCCGTCAACCTTGGCGGCGTCATCCAGTTCCAGCGGAATTGTCGTCATGTACTGGCGCATGAGGAAGACGTAGAAAGCGCCACCTCCGACCCACGAGGGAACGATTAGAGGCCAAAAAGTGTTGATCCAGCCCAGTCGGTGAAAGAGGAGGAAGGTCGGGATGATGGTGACTTGGCTGGGCAGCATTAGAGTCGACAACAGCACGGCGAAAAGCAGATTTCGCGCCGGAAATCGTAGTCTGCCAAAGCCGTAAGCCACCATCGAACCGGTCAGTAGCGTTCCTGCAAGTGAGGCGACGGCGATGACGATTGTGTTTCTCAAGTAGAGGGTGAACGGCATCACCGTCCAGGCATCACTGTAGTTTTGCCACTGCCAGGGGATGGGCGGAATAAGGTTGATCCCCGTTTCTGAAAGGATCATCAGGCGGGTCTTAAGCGAGCTGGAGACCAGCCAGAAGATGGGCATGAGGAAGATCAACGCCACTAGAATGCCGATTGCATAGAGGATGAACAAACGCAGCAAGACGTTGGGCCGCCATGCGCGGGCGACGCTACTCATTTCTCACCTCCGCCTCATAGTAGACCCAGCGGCGCGCCCCGATGAACTGGATAAGCGTTAGCAGCATGATAACGATGAAGAAGAGCCAGGCCAGAACACTGGCATAGCCGAGGCGGCGCTGCTGAAAGGCGACATCAAAAAGGTAGATAATGAAGAAGAGTGTGGACCTGGCTGGGCCCCCTTGGGTCAGGATATAGCCGGATGTGAAGACCTGCATGGAACCGATGACACCGATAACGGTCAGGAAGAAGATGGTCGGGGAGAGTAAGGGAATGGTGATGTGGCGGAACAGGGAAAGAGGTCCCGCGCCGTCGATTTTGGCGGCGTCGTAGAGGTGCTCCGGTATCCCCTGCAGACCGGCCAGCATGATAACCATAGTGTAGCCGACACCGTAGACGGCCATGATTACGAAGGCCCAAGGCGCCCACTGCGTCGTAGTCAGCCAGCCGATGCGCGGTAGGTCAAACACACGCAAGAACTGGTTGATCATCCCGAACTCTTTGTCATAGAGAGCCAACCAGACAAAAGTCAGGGCGACGCCGCTGATGGCAGCCGGCATGAAAAAAATTACCCGAAAGAGATTGCGTCCGGGGAACTTCCGGTTCACGAAGAGGGCCAGTGCCAAGCCAATCAGAATCGTAAGCGCGACAACCCAGAATGCATAGGTCGCGGTGACCCGCAGCGAGTCGAGCAGACGATAATCGTGGAGCACCAACTCGCGAATGTTTTCGAGACCGACCCAATTGATGCGGCGAAAGCCTTTGTATGAAGTGAACATGAGGCCGAAAGAGACCAGCATCGGCCCCAAGGTGAGCAGCACGAACCCGATGATCCACGGCGCGATGAAGAAATAGCCATAGGCCATTTCGGTGCGGGCCAATCTGCCTGGCCGGTTGCCTTCCCGACCCATGGGTGCTCTGGAGCGCTTAAGCATTGTTCTCGCCATTTGCATTGGTGCTGAAGTCAGCGGCTGTTCCCTATGTCCTGGCCGACCTCACGAGGAATAGTGCCGGCGCCAGGGCCTCCGGCGGGACACTCTTGCGCTCGGGCGGATTTCAAGGTAGCTCACCGAGTGTTCAGGACGAAAACTGGCCGACTTAGACGATTGTCTTCTATGAGAAGTGGTCGTGCCTGCTCGACATAGTAGTGTGCCGGCGCTGCTGCAGCGGCAGCCGGTTTGCCGCGACAAGGAGTTCGGCTGCAATATGCTTTCTGGTGCGTGTCGTGGCAGGGGCCTGAACAAAGGGCTGCCCAGGCAGATCCTGGCAACAAAGCGAGAGAACCGGTAGCTGGCCGCCCCGCGGCGCTGAACCCGGAGGACTCTTCGCCGCGAAGGCGGCCATTTTCGGTGAACCCGCTTACTTCATTTGCGGTGCGAGTGCCCCGCCTGTCCGAACGCGCACTGGGCGATTATGCCCGGTACTTGTCCATAATGCGCTGGCACTCGTTCTGGGCGTCCTCCAGAAGCTGTTCCGCGGGTGTATCGGTGGCGCTGATGGAGCTCCACATCTCGTGCATAACGGGCCAGGCTTCGAAGGCGCCGGGGAACAGCGACCAGAAGCGGGCATGGCCGAATTGAGTCATCTCCTCAGCGACCTGCATGAAGGGATTGTTCGCGATCAGCTCCAGCCACCGCGGGTCCTCGAGATCTCTCTTGAGGTAGGGAATGTAGCCGGTCGCCAGGGCGTATTCGATGTACATGTCATGGGACCACCACTTGGCGAACTTGTAGGCGGCGTCAAGTTGTGCGCCCCCTTCCTTCTTGGGGATCCACAACTCCTTATCCGGCAGCACGGTGGACATCAGGTTGGTGTCCGGGTGTGCTGGCGGGTATACGGCCCCCAGCTCTTCCATGTCCTCCTTCAGCCCGAGCAATGCCCAGTTGCCCGTCTCGTAGATGGCGATGCGCCCTGTCTGCAGCCCCTTTTCCGGTCTCGCCTCGATTGCGATCGGCGTGCGGAAAAGCTCGCGGAACCAGTCGATGGTCTGGATGAAGGGCGAACCGGTAATCGTGATCTCGGAGACATCCTCGTTAGTGTATTCGCCGCCGGCAATTCGGGGATAGTGTTCCTCGCCGCCGAAGTAGAACCAAGGCCCCAGCCCCCACACTTCGACCTCGTTGATGTTGAATCCGTCCTCGTTGGGGTGCCTGCCCTCATTGTCCCAAGTCATCTGCACCCCGATTTCCAGCGCGTCCGTCCAAGTCCAGTTTTTGTCCGGGGGCTCTACGCCGGCCTCTTTGAACAACACCGGGTTGTAGGCCCACAGGTGGATGACGACTTCGTAGGGGAAAGCCCACATCTTTCCATCGACCACCGCGGGGCTGTATGCGGCGCGAGGTCCGTCTGCGTAGATGTCGAGGGGAATGCCATCCGCTTCCATTAAATCCTGAGCGTTTTCGTAAAGCCCCTCGTTGATGGCGTCAATGGTTGACTGCTGGTACCGATGCCAGAAAACGTCCGGCGGGTCCCCTGCCGACATGGCCAGATCGACCGCTTCGCTGGCCACGCCAAGCTGCATGTCCACGACCACATTGGTATCCGGCACTCTGAAGTCATGACTCTCGGCCAGCGCCTTTTGGGTTGCGCCGAGATAATCCGCTTCCGGGATCGGGAAGGAATAGGTGATGGTTATTTCCTCCGGCATCGCGCCTACAGCTTCATCGGCGGGAGTCGCCGGCACACATGCTGCTAACCCCGCGCCGGCAACGCCGACAGCTGCAGCTCCCAGAAAATCACGTCTTGACACTCTCTTCGCCTGCATGACAACCCCCCTTTTTGTCTAAGGTGCGTTCACAGTTGAAACGCACTTTTCTCACATTGCGCCTAAGACCGTAAATCGTTCAATTTTGCAATACGTGCGCATAGCACTGGTGTCAAACGGAACTCAGCTCAATTTCAAATGTGCGGCTTGGCAGATTTTGCGGCTAGCATCACCTCCATCCAAATCTCCCCTTCTTTCAGCGGGACAAACGCTCTACTGCAGCGATTCACTATCTCGTGCCCATGCGAAGCCCTTCGAAGCGGGCCTCACCCTCGGTAACGAAGAGGCCCAGGGCGCCGCTGCGCCGGTCATACATTCGGCCGGAGAGCGCTACCTGGTCATCGATATAAATCACTAATGCCGTGCCATCCACGAGCAACTGCACCTTTACCGGTCGATCCGGCGTCAGAACTGCCCTGCGTTCAAGCATAATCAGATCGTTAAAGGTGGTCGTGCTGTAGTTGGGAGTCCAGCGGTCCAGCACGATTCTGTTGTTGGCGGGCTCCAGCCGTACCACGTAGTAGGACTCCAGGTCATCGCTGGCTCGCAACAGTAGACCACAGTTCGTCATCTCCGCGTCGAAGGTTACGGTCGTTTCGACCAGACATTCGTCAGGCATCTCCCCTAGCGTCATCAGAGCGTAACGGCCAATCGCGGATGTGCTTGCGCTCCCATCCTTTACCTCCCAGCTGCCCAGAACCGGCTGGGGCTGGAGGGGCGCCTCATTTGCGAAGGACTGAGCGACCGTCGCAGGTATGCGCACTGCCAGCGCGCCGTCCGGCTGTTGCATCACTTCGTGAACGACTAGATTGCCGCCCCATTCCCAGTCGCCGTCATCCGTCTCGCCTTCGCGCGTTGGCAACCAGGCGAATGCAAAGCGCTGTGTTTCGTCTCCCGCGGTCTTGCCCGCGCAGTAGGCAAGGCCATCAAGCATCGAATTTGGCGGCGACAACCAGGGACCCTCCAGGCTGCGCGCCATTCGGTAGTGCGTAGCGATCCATTCCCGGGAGACCGAGTAGACCAGATACCACCAGTCGCCTTGGCGGAACAGATCCGGGCAGGGGTGCGCCCAGACCTCACCTGGCGCCCAAAGCGGCGGCTTCCCCTCCCAGCTCAACAGATCGGAGCTGGTGGCCAAGCCGATGCAACCTCGGTTGCGGACAGGTCCACTGTCGGTGCGCGCCGTTATGAGCATCCAGTACTCCCCGGCTGCATCGTTCCAGAAGATGAAGGGGTCGCGCCAGTCGTCCAACTCGTACCCCAGGGCGGTTGGCGGATCGAACCTGAAGTCAGGATCCTTGGGCCAGTTGCGCAGATCAGTGCTCGCGGCGCGCATGACGACCTGTGCGGGCTTGCCGGTGCCGGCGAAACTGGCGTTGATGCCCGTAAAGTAGAGGTGGAAGGTTCCGTCCTTTTCGATAACGGATCCTGTGCCAACACTGATGTCTTGCTCGTCAGGCGCCCCGGGCGGAACAGCCTCGCCCCATTCCTCGAAATTGACAAAATCGCGCGTGACGAGGTGAAACCAGGGTTTGCCAGGCCCATAACCGGCATCGTCCCGGAAATCCTTGATGTAAAAGAGATGGTAGTCACCATTCCAGTAGTAGGGGATGAAATCGCCTGCTACGCCATCATCGGGCCGGTAAAGAATAGACATGTTTTTGCCCCTCTTCCTATCCACTGCATCGGACTGTTACCGAGGCGAAGGCTTCTACAACTTTATTCTATTACTTAGGATAAATCTAACACAAGATACCGATTTGCTCAACTGTCAGTTTTTCGCTGTGAGCAAGGGGTCGGTCTCAGTATGGAACTTGCCCTTCCTGATGGGCAACCTCTTCGTCAGACTGCGCCAAACCATCCGACGCAGCGTATTGTCGGTTGATCTGGCCGTCGCGCGGCGGCCTGCGGGGGATGATCGGCTGGATGATCTTGCGGCGCGCCGGTGTCAGGCGGGCCAGCAGCTCGTCGGACGGAACGTAGCCCCAGCGGTGGGCAAACACCGAAGCCAGGTAGCGAAAGACGATCATGCGCCTATGGCCCGGGTTGGTACGCTCGGCGGAGCCGTGGCAGAGAAAGTCCTGAAACAGCAGCGCATCCCCTTTCTTCATGTGGACTTCGATCGCGCCTTCGAGGCGGGTAGCCGGCCCGGCGTCGGAAAAGCCGCCCTTGTCATCGGGATGTCGAATGTCCGATTTGTGGCTGCTGGGGATCATCACGGTCGGCCCGTCCCCCGGCCCCACATCGGTCAGCGCAACCAGCAGCGAAAGCTCGCTGCAACACCACTCGTTGCGGTCGCGGCCGCCCGGCTTGCACGAGTCGATCACATGGCCGCCGGAGTGTACGCCAATGAACCCGCCCGGCCCGCGGATGTTGATGAACGACTCGTTGATGTAGGGTCCGTACGCGTTGCCGATGTAGTGACGCACATGATCAATCCAGGCCGGATGGTCGATCAGCCGTTCAAAGATATCGCCGCCTTCGATGATGTTCTGCAGGTTCATCCCATCCACGCCGCTGTAGGTATGCACGTCTATGTTTCCGTGCCACTGGTCCATCTCCAGCGGCGGCAGCGCATCGATCCAACTGTTGACCGCCTGAACGTGGTCGGGGTCAAGCGCCTGTTCGATCAGCGTGTAGCCGAGCAGGTCGAAGAAATATTCTTGCATCGCGGTTGGAGCGGACATCTTCCAGTCCCTTTCGCGTAGGTAGGTCTCACCCTTTGATGCCTGAGATGACCACGCCCTGAATGAAATGGCGCTGGGCGAAGAAGAAGACAACCAGCGGCGGGAGCGTGACCACGGTTGACACGGCCATGATGTGGTTCCACTGGTGTTTGTAGCCGTGGATGATGCCCGACCGCCGCCACTGTTCAACGGCAATCGCCAGCGTCTGCTTGTCGGGTGTATTAAGGTAGATCAACGGGGCCAGAAAGTCGTTCCATTCGCCCATGAGCGTGAAGATCGACACGGCGCCCAGCGCAGGCAGCGACATCGGTAGAATGATGTACCACCAGACGCGAATGAAGCCGCAGCCGTCGATGCGGGCGGCGTCGTCATACTCGCGCGGAATCGTCATGAAGAACTGACGCAGGAGGAAGATAAAGAAGGCCCCGCCGCCGAACCAGGCCGGCACGATCAAGGGTTTCAGCGTGTTCAGCCATCCCAGGTCGCGGAAAATCAGGTACTGCGGGATGAGGATGACATGGTACGGGATCATCAGCGTGGTGAGAACGAGGACGAACAGGACGTTGCGGCCGGGGAACCGCAGCCTGGCGAAGCCGTATGCCGCCAGGCTCGCGGTCAGCAGGCGGCCCATCAGCACGCCGACGACGATGGTCACCGTGTTGAGCCCGGTTACGATAAAGGGAAACTGGACGAGCGCGTCCGGGTAGTTGATCCACTCGAGCGAGCGCGGGATGAAGTTGGGCGGGTATTCGAAAACCTGGCCTTCCGGTTTGAGCGAACTGCTGACGAGCCAGATCAGGGGCGCAGTGTAAACCAGCGCCAGGGCTGTAATCGGGAGATAGATTATCAGCAGCCGGATGCCCAGCCGCCGCCAATACTTGCCCTGCAGCCAGCGTCCCCGAAGCAGGCGTTCGCCCAGTTGGAGTTTGGCTTCTTCAAACGTCGGCGCGCTCATCGATTGTCACCTTCGAGTAGAGGCGAGCGTCACTCTGACTTTACGGCTCCGTTTGCCTCCGGATCGTACTTCTCCGGCCAGATCGTGTTGTCGTCGTACTTGGCGCCGGACAATGTTGCGCCGACAAGAAGAGCTCTTTCCATGTTCGCCCCGCGCAGGTCGGCGTTGTCGAGGTTGGCGCGAAAGAAGGTGGTCGAGACCAGGGTGGTCTGGCTGAGGTCGGCCCCCTCCAGGTCGGCGCCATAGAGGTAGGCGCCGCTCAGGTCGGCGCCGCTAAAGTTGGCCCCACTGAGGTCCGCCCGGTCCAATTTGGCATCGACGAAGTTTCGTTCGCCGGCGTTGTACCGATCGACCAGGTCGCGGCCGCCTGCTTCCTCGGCGGACTCGGTTGCTTCAGGTTCCGGCGTCGGCTCCTCGTCGCGTCCGCAGCCGCCCACAGACAGCGCCGCGCACAACATGATGACAATCAATAGTTTCAATCGTCCGCTTTTCATCGTTTCCCCCGTTGCAAGATTGAGGACAGCGGGCAGTTGCGAGCGGCCATCACCCCTTAATGCCTGAGATGACCACTCCCTGGATGAAGTGGCGCTGCGCGAAAAAGAAGACGAGCAGTGGCGGCAGCGTGACGACCGTTGCCACCGCCATGATGTGATTCCACTGATGGTTATAGCCGGTGTGGACAGAAGAGCGGCGCCACTGTTCCACCGCGATCGCCAGCGTCTGCTTGTCCGGCGTGTTCAGATAGATGAGCGGCGCCAAAAAGTCGTTCCACTCTCCCATGAAAGTGAAGATCGCCACCGCGCCCAGCGCGGGCAGCGACATGGGCATAACGATGTGCCACCAGACCTGGATGAAGCCGCAGCCGTCGATGCGCGCGGCGTCGTCGTACTCGCGCGGAATCGTCATGAAAAACTGTCGCAGCAGGAAGATGAAGAAGGCGCCGCCGCCAAACCAGGCCGGCACGATCAACGGTTTGAGCGTGTTGAGCCAGCCAAGATCGCGGAAGATCAGGTATTGCGGAATCAGGATGACGTGATAGGGGATCATCAGCGTCGTCAGCACCAGGATGAACAGGGCATCCCGCCCCGGGAAGCGCAGCCTGGCGAATCCGTAAGCGGCCAGGCTGGCCGTCAGCAGCCGGCCGACCATAACGCCCGCAACAATTGTCAGCGTGTTGAGGCCGGTTACTATAAAGGGAAACTGGACGAGCGCATCAGGATAGTTGGCCCACACAAATGAGCGCGGGATGAAGTTGGGCGGGTATTCGAAGACCTGGGACTCCGGCTTGACCGAGCTGCCGACCAGCCAGATCAAGGGGGCGGTGTAGACCAGCGCCAGCGCCGCCATCGGCAGATAGACCAGCAGCAACCGAGTGCTCAGCCGCCGCCAGCGCGTCGTTGTCAGCAGGCGCTGTCCAAGCAGGCGCACATTCGCCGGCGCCCCCAACCCTTCGATCATCGGTGCGCGCATTGTCTAGGGCTCCTCGCTCTCGTAGTAGACAACGCGGCGCGCGACACGAAAGCTCAGCAGGGTGAAAACCAGGATGATGACGACGAGCACCCAGGCCAGCGCCGAAGCGTAGCCCATATTGAAGTATTTCCAACCGTTGCGATAGAGATAGAGGACGTAGAAGAGCGATGCGTTCGCCGGTCCGCCCTGGGTGACCAGGAAGGGGCCGGTAAAGAGCTGAAACGAGGCGATAAGGCCGATCAGGAATTGGAAGAAGATCACCGGCGTGGTCATCGGCAGCGTCACGTGCCAGAAACGCCGCCAGGCGTTGGCGCCGTCAACTTTGGCGGCATCGTACAGCGACGAGGGCACGCCTTGCAGCGCGGCCAGGTATAGCACCATGCCGCCGCCCGCGGCCCACAGCTCCATGATCATGAATGTCGGCAGCACCCATTGCCGCGACGCGAACCACGGCGGGCCCTCAACGCCGACCTGCCGCAACAGCCCGTTAACCAGCCCAATGTCGGGATTGAATATCCAGGCGAAGAGGTAGGAGACGGCAAGCACAGGGACGATCGCCGGCACGTAGAAGGCGGTGCGCCAGAAGGACAGGCCGCCAACTTTCTGGTTGAGCATGAGCGCGAGCAGGTAGCCAACGACTACTGCCAGCGGCACGGCGCCGGCAGCGTATATTGTCGTGACGCGCAGCGACTGCCAGAACAACCTGTCCTCAAACATCTCGTGGTAGTTGTCCAACCCTATCAGCTTGGGCGGTTTGAGGATGTCGTACTCGCTGAATGACAGATAGAACGAGAACAGGATGGGGCCTGCGACAAAGATCAGAAAGCCCAGGATCCAGGGAAGGATCGTGAAGTACCCGGCGAGCACCTCCTGACGACGAAGTTTCGAACGCCACCAGGGTCGATTTGACCAAGCGACATCGACGCTCATCGAAAGACTCTCCCTATCCCCTTATCTCGCGAACGGCCGCCGCGGGAACCTGCAGCCCTCGTACAGGCTATCCGGCCTGACCAGATTCCCGGGATACCCGGAATTATGCATCTTGCGAGCGGGCTCGATTCTGTTTGGACGCACAGAGCCGTTTTGCGGCGGAACGATGGATTCAGCAGCCTGCCGGAAAGCTGCCGCAAGCCGCTGGGCACTCAGCAGGATGTGATAAGAACAGCCGATCATGGAAACGCTGCCGCGCCGAAGCATGAACAGCGTTTCCATGACATTGCCATTGGGGTTGTCCGCGAGGCTCGGCGGTCCGATCCGTCCTCGCCTGCGCGAACAGTCGTCTTGCTCTGAATGATGCGACCTTCCTGCAGCCGTATCATTCAGACGGCATTCCTAGCTCCGAGCCTCGGCCAGGTGCGCATCGAACTCGGCCTTGGCATCGTCCATCGCCTCCTGCGTCGTCTTTTCGCCGAGCAGGACTTCCTGCATCGCCTCCGCCATCCGGTCCCTGAAGACGAACGGCTCGATGCCGTACCAGCCGCAACGCCAGGCAAAGGGCTCGGTATTTTCCGGGATCGTCGACATGCCCTCGATGCGGGAGATAGCCATCAGGTCAACGTCCTTGGCCGGGCCTTCGGGGGCGGCCTCGATGTGCGCCACTGTCTCGTAGGGAGACTGCCCTGCCAGGTTGGTGTACTGCTGCTGCATGTCCCAGTCGGTCGCCATCATGATCACCAGTTGAATCGCTTCTTCAAGGTGATCGCTGGAGGCGTTGGCCGCGTTGTGATTGGCGCCGATGCCGTGGCCTCTGCGCAGCGTCCACGGCAGGTGAATCACGTACTGTTCGAAGTCGAGCACGTTGTCGACAAAGGCCGAGGTGCCCAATTTGCTCATCGCCAGCTGCGAGCGGTAGGTGCCGCCTTCGACAACCTCTTCGGCGGCCATCGTCGGCCCAACCTTGTCTGTTGTCGTCAAGCTGAGCAACCGGTCCATCATTTCGACAAACTGCGGCTCGTGGATCAGCGTCTCCGTCTCCTGGTAGGTCCAGATTCCTTCATCGAACAGCTCGCCGCCGTTCTGATGGATCCAGGAGTGCGGTCCCCACCACATCGAACTGTACACCTGGCCCCAGCCATACTGCTCGATGGTGCCGTCGTCCTTGCGCTTGGTGCCCGCCGTGACGAAGTTGTGGAAATCGTCCCAGTCCCAGGTGTCGAAATGGTCCGAGCCCCAGACCGGCAGGTCGATCCCGGTCTCGTCGGCCATCGCCTTGTTGATCCAGATCAGTTGCGCTTCCTGCAGGAAGATGGACAGCGCATAGACGGTGCCTTCATAGGCGGTCTCAACCCAGGGGTCAACTGCGAACTTGTCGAGGTCGAGGTCTGCCAGATTGAGGGCTTCGTCGAGTGGGGCCCAAAGGCCGCTGGGGAAGAAGGTCCCATTGAAGAAGGTGTCGGCCAGAAACGCGTCAGGCGCAGTCCCGCCAACCAGCTGTGTGAGGAGTTTGTCATGATAGCCGCCAAACGGGCTGGGCTGCTCCTGCACCTTGACCCCGGTCTTTTCGGTGAAAATCGGGATCATCTGGGTCACGTCGCCGAAGTAATCACCCCACCAGTGCGAAAAGGCAAGCTCGACCTCCATCATTTCGGGCATCTCTTCCCCCGCCGCCTCCTCTGCAGGAGCCGTTGCGGTCGGGGCGCAAGCCGTGGCCAGTATTCCTGCAGCCAGACCTGCCGAACCACGCAAAAAATCTCGTCGATTCATGTCTCGCTTGGTCGCCATCGCTTTCTTCTCCTTTGTGACAATGAGGAGCTTCCGCCTCTCCC
This sequence comes from uncultured Caldilineaceae bacterium, assembly GCA_951813625.1. Classification (GTDB taxonomy): domain Bacteria; phylum Chloroflexota; class Anaerolineae; order Caldilineales; family Caldilineaceae; genus Bin5. Next base: position 82,084 of record CATOTS010000002.1, read on the forward strand.
AGTCGGGACAGGCAGGATCGCTTAGGTTTCCTCTTTCTCGATTTCCCTCCTTTCCAACACCTGTTGTGTACTATGCAAGCCGCAATGCACCTATAAGTCCTGCGCCGCGCAGTTGGGGCAAGTGTCCGGTCCGGCCATTCAGACGCCCGGTTGCGACTTCGTCCAGCGACGAGCATCGTTCAGTGGCGGGTCTGCGCATCCGCAAGGGTTTCCGAAGTGAAGTGATGATATAGTGTATAGTCGCGTAGCGCTGTTGTCAATGTCCCGAAATTTCGCCGTTTTGCCATGTGGCTTCAATTTCGCGATGATTCCAGTTGGGAACAGGCAAAGTCCAACGATCTCAAACAATCTACAAAGCTGGTGTCGATCGTACTGACATCAGGATAGGTCAAATACCATGCAACCGATGACGCGCCTGGACGATGTAATACTGGAAATTGCGGTTTCGCCGGGGTTTGCGCACGATCAAACCTGCTTCGCCGCCGGTCTCTCCGGGCTCTATCGTTCCGAAGACCGGGGCCAGACCTGGCTGTCAACAGTGCCGGCGGACGAGGACGTCTCGGTATTCGCAGTAGCCCTCGCGCCAGATTACGGCCGCGATAAGAAGCTGTTTGCCGGTCTGGAGGGAGGCGTGCTGCGGTCGTGGGATGGCGGGCAGGACTGGGCCGCTGCGGTTCTTCCACTGCCGCCGCCGCAGGTCTTGTGCCTTGCCGTCTCGCCGGCCTTTGCCAAGGACAGCACTGTGTTTGCGGGCACCGCGGAAGATGGAGTCTTCCGTTCCAACGACGGCGGAGTCTCGTGGACTTCGTCGAACTTCGGGCTGCTAGATCGAAATGTACTATGCCTGGTGATATCGCCCCAATTCGATTGCGATGACACGCTTTACGTCGGCGTTGAAAGCGGCGTCTACAGGAGCACAAACGGTGGGCGCGCGTGGCGCGCGGTGGACTTCCCAGTCGAGGCGGCCCCCGTACTCGATCTGGCCATTTCATCTGACTTCGCCGTCGACGGCCTGCTCTACGCCGGAACGGACGCCAGTGGTCTGCTGGCTTCGGCTGATCGCGGCGATACTTGGGCACATGTCCAGGCCGACATGCTGTCCAGCGCAACCGGCCGCGTTTCACCTGAGAGGGGGCCGCATCAGGCGATCAATGCGATTGCCCTGTCGCCCGACTTTCCTCGCCAGCCGGACATTCTGGTCGCGGCGCAAGAGGGGCTGTACATCTCACGCGATCAGGGCCGCTCCTGGTCTGTCCGCGCGCCAACCGCCGGAGTGTTGACCATGGCGGCCCCTTACGGATTCTCAGAACGGTCGCCGCTCCTGGTCGGCTCGGCGGAGGACGGCGTCAAGTGGGTCGAATGAGAGTTCTTGTGAATCTCCCTTGGGAATGCAAGCGATCACGCGCAGATTGACGGAACCGTGATCTGCCCAATCAGGGGGCAATCGTCTCTTCTTTTCTTGCACAATATGCGGTGCGGGCAGCGGGGTGTTTTCAAAGTGAACCTGCATATGTGATTGTCACTCCGGACGGAACAGAGAGTGCGTCACCATAAAATGGTTTCTTTCGAAACGAAGCGGGAGACCTTCTTGACGGGCGCTTTATCGCGTTTGAAGTGGTCTCTCTGATAGAGGGGGCAGAGTTCCCCTTCGGGATCGATGTCGACGACAGTGTTCCCTCTCAAGGTCAGTTTGAAGGGCTTGTCCCCGATGACGCTGAACAGGGTTTCCTCCCTCATTGGAAACTCGACCGTCACCACGTCGCCTGCGGTCAGGCCACTGACTTCGACATAGTCTTTCGACCAGGCAAAGTCTCGCCGGCTCCCATTCACCTTGCAGGATACTTTCCCGCGGTCTGTCCAACTTGGGATACGGGTCGCGATCGCGCGTATCTCTTTTATTTTGAGCACGACCTTCCCTTCGTAGGGCAGGTAGCTGTCGACGTCAAGCCAGGGAGAGGCCCGATTCAATAGCAAATTCACCTTAGCCAGATCACCTTGCTTCGTCAGAATGCTGTCCCAGATCCAGAAATAGGTCCTGGAGGCGTTCCCGGTGCAGCAGGCGTGCCCCATCTTGAGGCCCCAGTCGTTGGGCAAGGAAGAGATGGAAAACCCGCCTATCGCTCGTTCGATTTCGTCGCTCTCCCAAGATTCCACAGGCCGCTCCTGGAACAGTTCGCGTGCGTACAGGTTGTCGAGGAAGACGCGCAGCTGATTGTGCGTCATCTGGCCTTCAACGTACTGATTGCGCAGCCAGCGGTCGGCATCCTCCCAGAAATTGCCTGCTCCAGCTAGGGTCAGCTTGAGGGCCAGCCCGACCATATCCGCTACCTCGCACAGTTCGCAGGTGTTGTCGCGGACGTCCAGTGATTTGTACCCCTGCTCTGCCAGGTCCTCACCGGGCCAGTATCCCCCCCATCCTTCCCGGTAGGGGACGGATCCGCGTGCGTGTTCGGCGAAGAAACCGACCAATGAGTCGCCGACCGCCTTCCCGTATTCGTAGCAACGGACGACGAACGCAAGGAGCTCCTTGTCATCGGTAAGCGTGGCGTATTCAAACATAGCCAGCAGAGAGGCCGTGGCGGTGTGGAAGTGCGACAGCAGCCAGCGCCCATCCTCTTCGAAGCCTCGGGTTATCTTCAATACGCCCCTGATCAGTTTGCCTGCAAGCTCAAGCGCCGGCTCATAGCCGGTAAGTTTGTAGTAGATACACAGACTGCGGGAACACTGAAAGTTGATCTCGTGGGCCCGGATCAGATCGGTGAACCATCCCCGACCGCCGGCAGGGTCTCTGAGCGTCTCCGCCGTGTCCTGGGCGGTGAACCACATTCTCACATCCAAGTCTGTATCGAGCGGTTCTCTGATGGTGAAATAGACAAAGTCCTGTTCCGCCACGGCCAATTCCGTCAACCGCGCGATTTTCTTCTCTACCAGCGTTCGCCAAAGTGGATTCTTATCGCGCTGATACCACATGCAAAGCGTCAGAATGAGGCGACCTTCAGCCTCGACCAGGCCATATGGCTCTTCGAACGGCGGCCGACCGGGCGATCGATCTTCGGGCTTGTCAGCCACATACGGCGGTGTATAGACGGCGCCGTCCTCTGCGGTCAAACGAAGAAGACTCTCCATGAAACGCTTGTCCGATTCAAGGTTGAAGGCGCTGCCACTAATAATGCGCAGGAGGGGCAGGGATTCCAGATGCTTCGCTTCACACACAGGGGCACGGCTGGCAAATCCGATGGCGGGGGGCCGTCTATCGAACTCGGCGGTCGTGGCCATCTGATAGTCTCTGTCCGGGTCCAGCATCTGCGTGATCGCGTGAATCGAGAGCTCTGCCTTCTCAGCCAGGTCCAGTGTGTCCGGCACATCGGCTTCATAGCGCTCACCTGCGTAGTTGGGGACAGAGATTGCGGGCAGGTTCTCGTTCGGATAGCTCATGCGTCTCTCCTTATTGAAGAGGGGCTTTCTCAGGTAGGAAACCGCAGTTCTCTGAAGTAGCCCCATGTCTTGAGGTGGCGAATGTAGGGCGTGTAATGTCTTGCCAGCTTGTCACCGTAGTCGCGCTGTTCGATGCTCAGCAAAAAGCCCTCCAGTTTCTTGCGCATCGCCGAAGCCCTTAATTTTTCGGTGGCTATCAGATTGTTCGTCTCGCCCGGATCGGTTCTTATGTCAAAAATCATGTCGTTGCCGTCGGAGCGCCAGATGTATTTCCAGTCCAGCGTGCGCAAGGCTTTCAGCGATTGCATCCAGGACCGGTAATCCATGTCGTTCTCGACAAACCACTCTGCTTCCAAGAGGAGCGGTTGATGTTCGGCAATAATGAACTCTCTGACCGGCTTGTCGGCCCAGGTGGGAATCAGGCTGACGCCTTGCATCTCCCGTCTGATGGCGGTCTCTTCCAGTTCCAACAGGTCAAGTATGGTAGGGAACCAGTCGCAGATTTGTACAAGGTGGCTGACCCGCGTTGCCTCAGGCACAACGCCGGGACAGCGAACGATCAGCGGGGTGTGGAGCAGGTCGTCGAACAGCGCCAACGGTTCGTGTCCCAGAAAGCCATCTCGGTCCAATAGGTCCCCGTGATCGCCGGTGATGATGAGCAGCGTATCGTCGAGAATCTGCCTGGCTGTCAGGTACTCAAAGAGCTGGCCCATCCTGTGATCAAGGCATGCTGTTTCACCATCATAGAGGCCTTTGAGGATTTCCCAGTCCCTCTCGTTCATGTAGCCGCCCGGCCGGTTCGGGACGAGTCCCATGCTCTGCAAGTATACGTCTTGGTTCACTTCAAGGGCTTCGTGGTCGGAAACGCCTTCTGGCAAGAACTTGCCGCGAAAGGGTTGCGGCGCCCAGACTGTCAGATGCGGGTCGGTGCAACGAATCATCATAAAGAACGGTTTCTCGGGATCGTAACTGTTCTCGAACCACTCCTCGACCAGTCGGATTGCCCTGGTGGAGCCTGAGTCCTCCCCTTCAGCATACTTGAAAATGGGCCAGGCTTCTGAGCCTGCGTTGATCTCTTCGCCGTGCCGGAAGATTGGAATGAACTCCTTGAATCCTCGGCACAGATCGGTTTCATCGTGGCTGACCCACCCTGTGGATGCCGCTGAAACTTCCGCCAGGGCCACAGTCTGGTATCCGGTGCGGCTGAGGAGTTCGGCCAAGGTGGGTATCTCACGCGATAGGAAGTTGAAAGAGGCGCCGGCGCCGTGGCCTGACTGATATTTTCCGGTAAAAAGGGAGGCAAATGAAGGCACGGTCCAGGCTGCTGTTACGAAGTGATTTTCATAGACGATCCCCTCACTGGCTATAGTCTGAAGGTTTGGCGTCGTCTCCTTGTGGAAGCCGTACGGCGTCATATTGCGAACCGATTGGGTATCCATTACAAAGATCAGGATGTTGGGCCTTTTCTCGTCCGTCATTGCCTCACTTCCCTTCTTATGGGCGTGCCTTACCGCGATAGCGTTCCGACTTCGGCCTGTCAATGAAACATTTCGCCATGACGGTTCCGTGCGGGGAACTGCAAATGGTTTGTATGCAGCGTTGTTTCCGGGGCGGACTGTCTCCCATTCAGGGGATGACGCAACTCTGCTCACCTGAAGGGGCCGGTCGGCTCGATCGGGGCGGCGTTCGCTGAACTCAACCCTTAACGCCGCTGATGACGACGCCCTGGATGAAGTAGCGCTGGGCGAAAAAGAATACAAATAGGGGTGGCAGGCAGACCAAAAAGGCGACGGCCATGATCTGGTTCCAGGGATGACTAATCGCATCAGACCCGTGGGGAATCCGTTGCCACTCCTGGAATGCGACGGCCAGTGTTCGCTTGTCCGGCGTGTTCAGGTAGATCAGCGGAGCCAGAACATCGTTCCACTCCCACATGAAGGTAAAGATGGCGGTCGTCCCCAGCGCCGGCAACGACATAGGCAGGATGATGCGCCGGTAAATGCCGACAAAGCCGCAGCCATCAATGCGCGCCGCATCGTCATATTCGGTGGGAATCGTCTGGAAGAACTGCCGCAGAAGGAAGATGAAGAAAGCTCCGCCCCCGAACCAGTAGGGTACGATCAGCGGTTTGAACGTGTTCAGCCAACCCAAATCGCGAAAGAGCAGGTATTGGGGAATCAGCGTCACGTGGTAGGGGATCATCAATGTGCCCAGCACGACGACAAAGAGTGCATTTCGCCCTGGAAAGCGAAGCCGGGCGAAGGCATACGCGGCCATACTGGCCGTAAGCAGGCGTCCGGCCATTACGCCGAAGACCACCGCCAGCGTATTGCGCGCAGAAGTCACAAACGGAAACAGAGTAAATACATCAGGATAGTTGTCCCACCTGATCTGGCGGGGGATGAAGCGCGGGGGGAACTCGAAAACCTGCGTCTCGGGCTTCAGGGAACTGCTGACTAGCCAGATCAAGGGGAGGGTGAACAGGAGCGCCAATGCCGCAATCGGAAGATAAACGACTAATATGCGGACAACCGCCCGCATTATCAAGGACCGCTGCCGCCATGCAGAAGAGTCGACCAACCGGGCGCTCACGGCTCAATTCTCCGAGGTTTCATAGTAAACGAGACGTCCGGACAGCTTGAAGGTGACCAGCGTTGCGCCCATGATAATGAGAAAGAGCACCCACGCCAGCGCGGAGGCGTAGCCCATCCGAAAGTATTCCCAGCCATTGCGAAAGAGGTAGAGCACGTAAAAGAGGGATGCATTGGCCGGCCCGCCTGAAGTGACAAAGAACGCGCTGGCGAACACTTGAAACGAACCGATCAGACCCATCAGGAAGTTGAAGAAGATGACCGGGGAGGTCATAGGCAGCGTGACGTGGTAAAAGCGACGCCAGGCATTGGCGCCGTCCGCTTTGGCCGCGTCATAGAGGGCCGTAGGCACGCCCTGCAACGCAGCCAGGTACAACACCATTCCGCCGCCCACGCCCCAGAGGCTCATGATTATAAAGGTAGGAATTACCCATTCTCTGGAGCTGAACCACTGCGGCCCGTGGATGCCGACTTGCCTCAGCAGCCCATTGACCAGCCCAATGTTGGGATTAAATATCCAGGCGAAGAGGTAGGAAACGGCAAGAATGGGCACAATCGAGGGCATAAAGAAGGTTGTACGCCAGAATGACAGCCCCTTGATCTTCTGGTTCAGCATCAGTGCCAGCAGATAACCCAGGGCCACATTCAGAGGCACAGACCCAAAGGTGTAGTAGGTGGTAACCCGCAGTGACTGCCAGAAGTTCCTGTCGCGAATCATTGCAGTATAGTTGTCCAACCCAACTGCGGTCGCTGGCGTGATGATCTTGTAGTGCGTGAAAGACAGGATGAACGAGACCAGAATCGGTCCCGCGGTGAAGACCAGAAACCCTATGATCCAGGGGAGTACGAACAGATAGGCAACCAACACCTCTTGACGGCGCAGGCGTGACCGCCACCAGGGCCGGCCGGCCAACGAAGCACCAACCCTCATCATAAGCCCTCCTTCGCGCCCCGACTGCCAGCTTGTCGATCATATCAGGCAAAGAACCCCCGGCCTTTCTCAGAATTGGGCAGGCCCGGGGTTCTCATGTTTGCCGCTGCCTGATGCGTCGTCACTTCTCTCAAGCGGGCACCCGAGAAATCGACAGGGGTGGCTCCAGGCGGCTGCGTACCCTTTTTGGAATTTACGCAGACGCGGCCTTCGCCACCCGACGCACGGTGTTTGTGGTCTTTGTTACAGCGAAGAGAGTGCCGCAGCCGATCACTGCCGCACCCGCGATGTTCGCTAGGTAAGATAACCGTCCGTCCGGTCTGGACAGGCCTGTCCCTATAGCCTGTCCAACCAGGCGGGCGTTTTCAGCCGCCCCTAGGCGTCCAGCAAAGCGTTGATGTCAACAACGGCCTCGTCAAGAGCTTCCTGCACACTCTTCTCACCAAGAAGGACGGTCTCGAAAGCTTCGGTTGTCCGATTCCTGAAGAAGGCGAATTCTTTTCCATACCAGCCTGGCCGCCACTCCATGTTCTCAGTGCAACGTTCACACTTCGAAAAACCTTCGATCCGTGAGGTCGCGATCAGGTGCAACGTCTGCAGCCAGGGATCCTTGACCTGTTCGATATGCTCAAGCGTCTCATAGGCAGGCTGCCCGGCTGACTCGGCGTAGACTTGCTGCACATCCCAGTCGGTCGCCATCTCGATGGTGAATAGGGCGGCCTGCTCCTTTTTGTCCGAGTTGTTGTTTACGGTAAAGCCGTTGCCGCCGTATCGATGGCTGCGGGTTGCGCTCCAGGGCAGCGCAATCATCGCCACGTCCCACTCCGTCGGAGCCTGAAGGCCGGAGCCGCTGAATTCGCACATGGCCAGCCCGGAGTTATAGACGCCGCCCTCGATCATCCCTTGGGCGGATACCGTGGGCGAAACTCTATGCGTGATGACCATGTCGGTCATGGCCTGAACGGCAGCCACGTTGGCGGGCGAGTTGATAATCGACTCCGTCTCTTCAAAGTCCCAGATGCCGTCGTCGAACATCAATTCGCCGCTGTGCTGGTGCATCACGCCGTCGGGCAGCCACCACATGTCGTTCCAGGTGCGGGAGTCGCCGAACTGTTCATGGGTGCCGTCAGACTTGATCTTGGTGCCCGCTTTGGCGAACTCCACATAGTCGTCCCAACTCCACGTATCGAACTCCGGCGTGCCCCACTCCGGCAGCTTGATCCCGGTCTCTTCGGCCATTGGCCTGTTGATGAAGCCGACAACCGCTTCATCGAAGAAGATGGAGAGGGCATAGACGGTGCCCTTGTAGCCGCTGTCGATTCTCTGGTCCACGGCGAACTTGCTCATGTCGAGCTGGGCCGCCTCAATGTAGGGGGTCAACGGGTCCATCAGACCGCCGCCAAACACAACGCCGTATATGCCGGGTCCGACCATGAGAGAGTCCGGGGCCACGCCTGAGACAAGCTCAATCAGAAACTTTTCCTCCCAAAACGGGAGATGCTCTTCCTTCACGACTAGCCCTGTTTTCTCTTCAACGATGGGTATCATCCCGCTTTGGTCACGCAGGTAATCACCCCACCAGTGGGAGACCCGAATCTCCGCCGGCACGGGAGGCCAGGAGATTTCCCCGGTCTCTTCGGTGGCGGGTTCAACCGCCGTCGGCGTCGGCACGCAGGCAGTGGCCAGAATCCCTGCAGCCGCGCCCGCCGACGCACGCAGGAAGTCTCGCCGGGTCAATTCTTTGCGGGTCATCATCATCTCCTTTCCGAAGTCGTGGAAAAGTCACTTCGGCAATGCAGCGCGGTTACGACTGACTGCGCGATTTAGCTCGAACGTCTCCTCCTTTCCTGGTGATGACAAGCTGAAGTTCATAGAGTTCCGTCAACGACATCCCAGGCCGAGTCTTTCAAGCAAATGGCCAGCCTCGTATCATTGCGTCGGAGCCATCAATCCTGCCATCTGCCGGGGATGGTTCAGCCATTGATGTGGGACCACCTGCAAAGGCCCCGAAATAGTCAATAAATATATTACATATAAAAGAAAGAATTTGTCAACAAGCGAAAATTGCCTGGCCTGACTAGCCCCGTTCTGAGCCGTGTTACGCCTCAAGACAGGGTCATGCAGGTCACAAATGACTGGTGCCGAAGGATAGGAGGGCCGAAGTGAGAGGGCACCGGGAATTGAGGACGCAATTTCCGAGGATACAGTTGCGTTGCTGATTGCGCGTGATCAGGCGCCGTCTGCCGGCCTGCAGAGAGGGATTTCGCTTTTGGGATGATGGAGCGTGTAATCAAGTGGCTCGATCGGGAGGTCCTGACAGGTAAGAAGGGGCGCGCTATCGTGTGACAGAGGTAGCCGGTTAGGCTGTGGGGTTACTCACCTCTCTTGTCTCCAGGGACCTGTTCGGGCGTCAGCCCGGTTTTCGTTGATACCTTGCGATCGAAACAGGCGTCAGGGATTGTAGGCCACATCTTCAACACTCTTGCGTTTCGTCAATACCACCGCCTCTGTGGTCAAGACCAGCACTGCCGTTCTTGCCGCCATCTCCAGGGCCAGACGCAACACCTTAGCCGGATCGACGATTCCCGCCGCTCTCATATTGACAAGCCGTCCTGAGAGAGCGTCGAAGCCCCTTTCCGGAGCACCTGCCCCGACCTTGGCGACAACGGTCGACGCTTCAAACCCCGCATTGGACGCGATCTGTCGTAACGGTGCGGTCAACGCTGCGGCAACAGTGCGAACCCCCATCGCCTCATCTGTGTCTTGCGTCTTCGTCGTCAGGGCTTCCAGCGACGGGATGCAGCCCAGATAGGCCGCGCCGCCGCCTGGCACGGTACCTTCTTTGACCGCTGCACGTACAGTTCTGATCGCATCTTCAGCCGCTTTCCGTTTGAGTTGGCCCTCGATCTTGGTGAACGCCCCGATTTTTAGTATCGCAGTGCCACCTGACATGTTGGCCAAGCGCCGCCGTAGCATGTCAGGTTGGGCTGTGGGTCCCTCCATGGCCAATTCCGCCTGCAATTGGGCAATTCGACTATGAATTTTCGGTATGTTGCCCCTGGGACTAATCAGTGTGAAATCCTTCCGCCTGGCGACTACCCGCCGCGCACCGCCAAAATCTTCCACGCGGAAGTCCTCCAGCCGGCGGCCCGCCGCTGTGTCGATCAGATTGGCGCCGCAAAGTATGGCCAGGTCCTTGAGGATTTCCGGGCGGCTCAGTATCAGTCCCGGCGCTGTGATTGGCGCAATCGGCAACCCCTTCTTCGAATTAAGCAAGAGTGTGCCCAGCGCCTCCCCTTCGATCTTGCGGGCAATGATCACCAGGCTCTCCGCTTGTGCATTGCGGGCCTGCTCCACAATGGGGACCACCTGCGCGGCCGATGAAATCTCCATATCGGCGAGGGCGATGCCGGGATTCATCATCACCGCGGCATGTTGTGCCTCATCGGTCACGAATCCAGTGTCAGCCAGGCCGCTGTCCCAGCGCACGTTTTCGACGTACTCCCGGTCCATGACCGTCCCGGTAAACTCTTCGACTACAATTGGCCCTTCCGCGCCAATGATTTCAAAGATTTCGGCGATCAAGTCGGCCAGGGCTGGATCGCCGGCCGCTGAGCCGGTGAGTGCAGCGATGGCTGGTTGTCCGTCAAGCGGCTGCGCAACCTCCGCCAATTGCTCGACCGCGACGCGAACGCCATTCTCCAGGCCCCGGCAGACCGTCACGGGGTTGGCGCCGGCGGCCACAGTGCGCATCCCTTCTAGAATCATCGCCCGCGCCAGTACGGCGGCGGTGGCGCTGCCATCCCCCATCGTTTCGCGTGCGTGCCAGGCCAAGTGGCGGATCAGCATCGCTCCCGTGTTTGCATAACGATTGGGGATCTCGATCATCCGCCTGGCGATGGTGGCCGCATCGCTCAGTAGCTCTGGGGCGGCATTGTTGCTGCTCAATGAAGCGATGGCCACGGTGCGACTCAACGGCCCCAGCGTTGCCGCCATGGGCGCAGTCATGGTTTCGACCCCATGCTTCAAGGCCCTATGAACTTCTGGGGCGAAGAGTACTCCTTTGCGTTTGTCCTCTCCCCTGGGAACAAAGGCAGGCGGCTGGGGTGTGCCTGGCGGGGGACGCTTGGGCGGCGGTTTGCGGTAGCCTTCGGTCTTCTTTGGCTTCTGTTGTATCAGCATGATGCTTCAGCTCTCTTGAGGAACGAATGCCGCCTTGATCACGCCGTCGCTGTACTGGCTTGTCATCTCGAATGCCGCTGCATGCTCCTGCAGCGCAAAGCGATGCGTAAGCAGCGCCCGCAGCTCGATGCGGCCCGACTGGTTGATCTGCAGCGCCGCGGCAAAGTCGGAAGAACTCCAGCCGCACATGCCGCGAATTGTCAGCTGTCTCTGGATCAGCCCGTTGAGCGCAAGAGGAATGGTTTCGCCGCCGCCCTCGATGACGACCGTTGCGTTCACGCCGGCAACGTCCAGCGCGAGCTCCGCCGCGCGCGTGGAACCCGCGCACTGCAGAACGCGGTCGGCGCCCAGCCCGCCGGTCAGTTCGAGGACCTTCTCCTTCGCCGCCTCGGCCGGCAATGCCACCGTATCTGTCGCCCCAAGCCGCTTGCCCATCGCCAATCGGTCCTTGTCACGCGGCAGGCCGACCAGGATCAGCTGGCCGGGGTCGCGTAGCCTGGCGTACTGCATGACGAGCAGGCCGATCGGCCCCGGGCCGATCACCGCCACGCTCTGGCCGGCTTCGATGACCGCGCGGCGGACGACGGCGTGCGCGTTGGCCGACGGCTCGGTCATGGCCGCCTCTTCGAGCGAGAAGCTGTCGTCGATCGGATGCAGCTTGGCGGCCGGCGCAACAATGTATTGGCCGAATCCGCCGGGAAGCTGAAAGCCCATCTCCCGCAGATCTGAGCACAGGTTGATGCGCCCGCGGCGGCAGTGTCGACAGTCGCCGCAGGACAGGTAGGTCTCGACAGCGACGCGTGCGCCGGGTTCGACCCGGGTGACGCCGGCGCCGACGGCCTCGACCACACCGCTGAACTCGTGTCCCGGGGTGACCGGATAGCTGAGTCCGGGGATTCCGCCGGCCAGGATGTAGTGATCGGTGTGGCAGATCGTGGCTGCCGCAACCCTGACCAGGGCGTCGCCGTCGCCGATCTCCGGCAGGGCGCGCTCGACCAATTCGACCTGATTGGGCGCGACAACGCTTAACGCTCGCATCGCCATGGCAAGACGACCTCTACTCCGGCTGCGTGCGCAAAATCAGCGGCTCAAGGAACTGCACGCTCTTGATGATGCCCTCTTCAGCGCTCATGATCGGGTCCTCATGTTCGATGCTCAGCGCGCCGTCGTAGCCGGCGAGACGCAGCGCGCTGACGAAGTCGCGCCACCACACCTCGCCGTGGCCGTAGCCGAGCGTGCGATAGTCCCACGACCTCTCGCCAATAACTTCCATCGGGCGAAGGTCCAGTCCGCCGTTGAGGGCCATCTCCTGCGGGTTGATGCGGGTGTCCTTGGCGTGAACGTGAAAGACGAAGCTCTCGCCGAGCGTGGGGATGACGACGAGCGGATCGATTCCCTGGTAGAAGAAATGGCTTGGGTCAAGGTTGACGCCCACGCTCGGGCCGGCGATTTCGCGCAGGCGCAGCATGGTGCGCGGGTTGAAGGCAGTCTGGCCGGGATGGAGCTCGATCGCGACCATTACGCCGTGGTCGGCCGCGAACGGACCGGCCTTTCCCCAGAAAGGCGCGACCACCTCGTCCCACTGCCACTGGTCGATTTCAGCGAATTCCGGCTGCTGTGGATGGATGGGCCAGTTTGGGTACGGTGTACCGCTCGGGTCGCCGGGGCAGCCGCTCATCGTCACGATCGTATCGAGGCCGAGTTTGTGCGCCAGCTGCACCGTCTTGTGGTAGACGTCCTGCGAGCTGCGGCAGCGCTCGGGGTGCGGGTCGAGCAGGTTGCCGTTGCAGTTGAGCGCGCTCAGCATCAGGCCGCGGCTTTCGATTGCGTCCATGAACTTCTTGCGGGCATCTTCGCTGTCGAGCAGCTCATCCAGGTCGCAGTGTTGCGCGGGCGAAAAGTTGCCCGTTCCGATCTCGACCGCCTCGATTCCATTCTCGACGATCCAGTCCAGCGCCTCGGTCAACGGAGCCTGGATGCCATCTGTAAACAGGCCAATCTTCATTGCAATCTCCTCTTTTTGGCGGGTAAGGCCCGATTCTGGCTAGTAGACGACCGGCAAAGAGTTCAACATGCGCAGACCTACCGCTTCGCGCCAGGGCGGGTTATCGTGCCAGCTGTTGTCGGCAAAGCGAACTTCCGGCAAGCGGCGCAACAACGTGTTCAAGGCGATTTCGCCCATCAGGCGGGCCAGCGGCGCGCCCAGACAGAAGTGGATGCCCCAGCCGAAGGCCACGTGCTTGTTCGGCTGGCGGCAGATGTCGAGCCGGTCCGGGTCGGGAAACTGCTCCGGGTCGCGATTGGCGGCAGAGAGCATCAGGACGACGGCTTGGCCCTCGCGGACCTGCTGACCGCCGATTTCGAGGTCTTCGAGCGCCAGGCGGGTATCGCGCGGGCCCGGGCTTTCGTAGCGGAGGAACTCCTCCACGGCGGAGTCGATGAGGCTGGGGTTGGCCTTGAGCTTTTCGAGTTCGGCAGGGTTCTGCAGGAGCGCGTGCAGTCCATTGCCGATCAGGCCAGTCGTCGTGTCATGTCCGCCGACCAGCATCTGAACGCACATGGCGAACAGCTCGTCGGGGCTGAGCCTGTTGCCCTCCTCCTCGACTGCGACCAGCGCGCTGATCATGTCGTCGCCCGGGCTGCGCTGGCGCTCCTGCGCGATCGCGTGGAAGTAATCTGTAAGTTCGAGCAGGCTCCGCAGCGACCGCTCGGCGACGTTGGGAATCTCGAGTTCACTGCCGTCGATGAAGGCAACGATATCTTCGACCCACTGTGTGAACTGCGTGACGTCCTGCGGCGGGATGCCCAGCAGTTCACAGACGACCGTAACCGGCAACGGGTAGGCGAAATCGGCGATGATATCCATCTGTCCCTGTGTTTCGGCCTTGTCGACGAGCGCGTCCACGATTTCCTGGATGCGCGGACGCATACCGGCCACGACCGCCGGCGTAAAGGCCAGGTGGACCAGGCGTCGCAGGCGCGTATGGTCGGGCGGATCGGTGTGCGAGACCCACATCGAAAGATGCTGGCCGAGCCTTTCCACCTTCTTGCGCAGCGCGGGAGGCAGCTGCTTCATCTTCACCTGCATCTTGTCCGAGGAGAGCCGCGGGTCGGCGTGGCCAGCCAGAACATCGTCATAGCGGGTCACGAACCAGCAGTCGAGCGGCGCGCACCAGTGCACCGGGGCCTGCTTTCGCAGGCGGTGGAGGAGGGGATACGGGTCCGCCAGCCGCCCGCGGCAGAACAGGTCATACTCGCTGCTCGATTCAGCATCCGAACGGGGCAAATCCGCGGTTCCACTCATCCTATTCAGCGCCTCTGATTTGAACGCGGCGGCAGGCTGTGATGGAAACGGGGCGTGGCCACGGGCGTTGCCGCCCATGCAGGTATGCATTGTATGCCACAGCGCGTACCCTGTCAACGAGTCGTCAGACCTCGGGTGCTGTCAATACTTGGGCTACAATTTCCTATTCCCCGGTTAGCAACGGTGTTCTGGCCATTCCACCGTCCATTCTCTGGCAGAATGGGCAAATACCCTTTCCCGTATCCTCGTGGACGGTCGGGCCTGCGGCCCTCCCTTGTGCGGGGGGACTCCCCCCGCAACGCCCCCCTGACAACCCCCCCTCCCGCCAGTTGTGGGTTCTTATGTGGCCCTGCGCAACCGGCCGCCCGTCGCCCAGCCGTCTTGCCCGCGCGATTCCAGCCTGTCGCCACCGCGCCGCGCGCCTATACGGCCGTATGTGCGCGTCCCCCGCCGCTCGCGCGCCCGACCGCCAGGCACCTCCCCCCGCAGTCCCTGACCCCTAACCCCTGACCCCTGTCCCCTGCAGTTCCGGCCCTCCCTTGTGCGGGCGGACTCCTCCCGCAACGCCCCCCTGCTGTACGTCCCTCGCCGGTTGCTGCGTCATGGGCAGCTCTGTGCTACCGGCGGCCCAACGCGCCGCCCCAAAAACAGCGAACGCTACGGCCATGGTAGGGGCAGGCCTTGTGCCTGCCCTGTCCCCCCCAAAGCTGGTAGACAATTCCAGCTACCGCTGGCATGAACTCCCCGCCAAACGATTCCCACCCAATAAGTGGGCTGCACCCTCAGACCTCAAGAGCGGTGCGATAGAGGGATAGATAGCCACCTGCGTCGGGGTTGCTGAGCGGGCGAGTTGGCGACACGGGGCGCACGATGAAACTCGGTTTCGCCGGTCCATCAGCGCAGAGAGGCGCTTGCGAGCCCCCGTACGGGTGACTCACGAGCGTATACGAGCGTTTACGAGTGTTCACCAGGGTCTTAATGTGTGTTGCAAAGGTGCGTTCTTCGGGCGTTATTGCGCATATCCGCAGGGCAACAGGCTTTCGCAAGAGACGCCCAGTTATATTCCTGGCACACAGTCACGCACCGTCCGGCCAGCCGGCAGTTTCGGCCCGTTTGCGTTTGGGTGGCGGATATGTTGAAATCCCCTAGACTGAAGTCTGAAGTGTTTCGTAATTAATAATATATTTTTGTTCATCCGTAGAACCGAAGTCGAGAGTACGAGACGCCCTTGGCTCCAGCCCGGTTCGGTCAACCGGCGCCTGCCGCGCGCTATCTGCGAGGAGACTGCCATGCTGAGAATCGAAGGATATCCCGACCGGTTGAGCGTTCTGCCTGGAGAGGAAATCGCCTTCCACATCTCGACCAATGCGTCAGCGTACGATATCGAGATCGCCCGCGTCGGCGCGACGCGCGAACCGGTCTGGACCAGCGCCGGTCTGGAAGGCCGCAGCTACCCAACGCCGGAGAATGCATCGTCGTACGGCTGCGGCTGGCCTGCCGCCATTCAGGTGCCGGTCCCTCAGGAGTGGCAATCCGGTTACTACAGCGCCCTGCTGCGCGCTTCCGCGGCGGATGGGCGCACAGCGATCGGAGAGCTGTCCTTTGTGGTCAGGTCGGCGCATCCGGGGCGCGATACGTCAATCCTGCTGCAGCTGACCACCAACACCGATTGCGCCTACAACACCTGGGGCGGCTCGACTTTCTACAGCGGCCCCGACGGTCCGGCGCGGCGACTTTCCTTCGCGCGCCCGTTCGCCGGCTTCCGTTTGGACGAGAGCATGTTGCTGTTCGATGTTGATACGGCGTTCGCTGATACGTTGAACGGCGGCGTTGTGACGGACCGGTTGAAGAGCGAGTTTTCGGCGCGCGGCTACCCGCTCACGCGCCATATCTCGATGACGATCGAAGAGCCGGGCCGGCTTTGGCACATCCACGACCCGGGCGGGATTTACGGGATCCGGAAAGAAGGGACCCTGCTCAAAGTCTATGATGCCTACACAGTGTGGGAGAGCTGCTGGCACCAATGGCAGCAGCCGTTTGTCGCCTGGGCCGAACGCGCCGGTTTCCGGCTCGACTACGCCGTCAACGGCGATCTTGAGTTCTATCCTGAAATCCTCGAAAACTACCGGCTGGTCCTCAGCGTCGGGCACGACGAATACTGGTCCTCGCCGATGCGCGACAGCCTGGAGGCGTTCATCGCCGGCGGAGGCAACGCGGCCTTTTTCAGCGGCAACAACGTCTGGTGGCAGGTGCGCTTCGAGGAGGAGGGTCGTGACCTTGTCTGTTGGAAGGAGGACTACGAGCAGGACCCGGTCTACGCCGAAGGCAAACACGAGCTGCTCACCACGATCTGGAGTCACCGCCTGGTCAACCGGCCGGAGAACCAACTGACCGGCGTCCGTTTCGCTTACGGCGGCTATCACCGCTTCTTTGATCAGTTCCAGGATAGCCCGGGCGCGTATACAGTCCACCGGCCCGACCACTGGGCCTTCGACGGGACTGGGCTTGAGCAGGGTGATCTTCTCGGCGCGCAGGACAAGATCGTCGGCTACGAATGCGATGGCTGCGAGATTGACTGGCAGGACGGACTGCCGGTTCCCACGTACCGCGACGGCACGCCTGAGGGCTTCGAGATTCTCGCCACGGCGCCGGCCGCGCTGACCGCAGCAGACAACTCGCTCACCCTGGTGCCGAAGGCAATGTGGGGTGAAGGGACGACCCGAAAGCTTCCGCAGCCGGGCGCGGCTGTGTTGGGGGCCTATACGCGCGGCGGCACCGTGTTCACTGCTGGCTGCACCGACTGGTCCGGGGGTCTGCGCGGTGGCGATAGGGTCGTCGAGCAGATTTCGTACAATGTTCTGCAGCGGTTGTCGAAGTAGACTGGCTGATGGCAAGTTCACTTTGTCGTACAGGGCAGCATCGCGTTTGAGGAGGCACAGTGATGAAAGCGGCGATCTTGCGGGATGTGGACGATTTGAGGGTGGAGGAGTTGCCGGCCCCGAGCCCGGCTGCGGATGAGGTCCTCGTGCGCGTTGCCGCCTGCGGCGTCTGCGCCACCGACGTGAATATGTGGCGCGGCACGAACCTGGAGGGCACGTTTCCATTTGTTCCCGGGCACGAGTGGGCGGGGGAGATCGTAGAGACCGGCAGCGAGGTCACGAAGTTTGCCGTCGGCGACCGCGTTGTCGGCGAAGTCGCCGAGACTTGCGGCGTCTGCGCCAGCTGCAAAGAGGGCCTGCCGCCGGTTTCCTGCCTCAATGTCAGGTATTACGGATTCAGCTGGCAGACGCCGGGAGGAATGGCCGAATACTGCACGGCAAAAGAGCCGCGGCTGCACAAGATCCCGGACAGTCTGAGCTACGAAGAGGCCGCCCTGGTCGAGCCGATCTCGATTGGCTATCACGGCGTCTGGGAAACAGGCGGCGGCGTCTTGCCCCACGACCGGGTTGTTATCTTTGGCGGCGGCCCGATCGGAATGCTGACCTTGCTGACCTGCAAGGCAGCCGGGGCGCCGGTGGTTATGGTCGAGCCGCATCCGCATCGCCGCGACATGGCGCAGGAGCTGGGAGCGGACGCTGCCATCGATCCTCTCGAGGGCAGTCTGGAGGATCAGGTGATGGCCTACACGGAGGGCAAGGGCGCGTCGCTCGTGGTCGAATGTTCAGGCAATGGGGCCGCACGGGCGTCAACGCTGGACGTTGTCGGCTTTCGCGGGCGCATCGTTATTATCGGCATCAGGGCGAATGCCAAGGTCCCGCTCGAGCTGGACAAGCTCGTTTTCAAAGAGGCGACCATGGCCGGTTCGGACGGGAGCGGCTTCGTCTTCGCCAAGCCCCTTGAGCTGATGTCGCGCCGTGTGGTCGATTTTTCCAAGGTGATCACCCACCGTTTCCCCCTGGAGCAGGTCAACCAGGCGCTCGAACTCGGCGCGGGTCAGGCCGAATCCAGCAAGATTATGATTGTGCCGTAGAGCGAGGCCGTCCCGAGTTCGTTTCATCGAAAGAACAATGTAAAGGGGGTAGAGCAGATGAAAATCACATTGGACCCACTCGTGCATTCCGATCTCTCCTTGCCGGAAATACCCTACATGGCGGCCAAATTGGGGTATGAGTATCTCGAACTCTGTTCGCGCGACGAATTCATACCCGAATATCACCCGCCGCGCGCCAATGCCGACCGCATCAATGAATTTAAGCAGGCGCTGCGCGATGCCGGCGTCGAGCTGGCCTCGATGCTGGTCACCTACCGCTGGGCCAGCCCGTTGGAAGACGAGCGCGAGGCGGCCGTTCGCTATTGGAAACGGGCGATTGAAATTGCGGTGGAGCTCGAGTGCCAGACGGTGAATTCGATCCTGGACCGCGGGCCTTCGCCGCAGCGGTCCAACTTCCGCATCGGGCCGGAGATGGCCGAGGAGTGCGAGACGGCTTTTTGGAAGTCGATTGAAGAGCTGGTGCCGATCTTCGAGCGGGAAGGGCTGCCGCTGCACATCGAAGCGCATCCCGACGACTTCATCGAGGACAACAACCTGGCCGTGGACATTATCCAGTCCATCGGCTCGCCGATGGTGAAATACCTCTACTGCGCGCCGCACACCTATTATCTGGGCGAGGACATGGCGGCGATGATCCGTTACGCTGCGCCGGTGCTGGCCCACGTGCACGTGGCGGATACCTTCAACCACAACGCGGGCTGGCGCTACGTGATGAACCCGCCCGGCTCAACCACGCGCATCCATCAGCATCTCGACATCGGCGAGGGCGAAATCGACTGGGATGTCTTCTTCAAGACCCTGGCCGAAGTTGGCTTTGACGGCATCATGACGAGCCAGGTCTTCGCCTATCTGCCCGACCGCGCGGTGGCGTCTTCAAGCTTCATGCGCGAACGCATCCAACACTACGTCGACAAGTACTGGGACTGATTTTGAGGCCGGTTGCATGGCGCGGCCGTCAAGCCGTCCGGTAATTCGTAGATAGTAGGCAACTACTCAGCCGCAATCAGTCTGCGACCCTGAATGGGGCGAGCGAAGGTGTTTTCTTTCTCCTCACCCCGCTTTACTTTCTCCCTGCTTTTTGGACGGTCGGGCCTGCGGCCCTCCCTTGTGCGGGGGGACTCCCCCCGCAACGCCCCCCTCCAAAACCAGCGCTCACCGACTGTACGCCCTATTCCCGGCAGTGCGGGTCAACCAACGTGGTGGCGGCCAACCGAATACGCAATCAGAGAATCTGAATGGCGGCGGCGATGAAGCACCGGTCGAGACAGACGCTGAATGTGGCTTAGTAGCTACGATAGTAGATTATTGGCGCGCGGCAGTGACCACTATCCACTATCTACTACCCACTGCCGTTTCAGAGACTTCGACAGACTCCTCTCTGGCAAGAATCTGAATTGAAGAGTTGGGAAAGACGGCGACGGTCGCGTCCGCCGGCAGCTTGGCGGCCAGCTGCTCGATGATCGTCTCCCAGTTGCGGAAGAGCAGACCGCCCTTGTGGCGCGCCGGAAACTCCGAAGCCTGGAACTGTTCAGACAGAACGAGCAGGCTTGCGGGCCCGTCGACCACCGCCCGCGGGTCGGGTGTTGCGCCGTTCTCGGCTCTGCTCTTCAAGTAGCGTGACCACGGCAGCTGCAGCCCCGCGCCGTGGTAGGAGATGCCGTCGCTGGCCGCGTTCAGAATGATCTTGTAGGGTTCCCGCTCGAAGTAGGGCGCTGCCCACAGCGACTTGTCGCCCTGAATCGGATCGGCGTCCAACGGGTATGCGTTGCAGACCAGCAGGTCGGCCTCCTGCCGCAGCCTGTTGGGGATGTGCGTGGCGTAGACGCGCTGCGCGAAGCGGGCGCCGGTCCGGTGGGCCTTGACAAAGTCGCCGACGAAAAGGCCGGCAATCTGCCTGCGGCCGGTCAGCACGCAGTTGACGATCATGTCCAGCCCGATGCGGCGCGCCACCTCCTCGGAGACGTCGCGGTGATCGCGTATGCCACCCTCCACCAGCGGCGCGTCTTCCTCTTCGCCCTCTTCCGGCATGCGGCGCTCGATATTGCCATGTCCCCGGCGGGCCGAAAAGCGGTGGAAATTGTGTATGGTGACGAAACCGGCCACGCCCGGCAAGATCAGCTTGGCGCCGCCGCCGAATCCGACGGCGGGGTGCGGATAGATGCCGCCGACACAGACTTTGAACTCGGCCTCGGCGACGATGCGGTTGACATAGATAGGCGTGCCGTCGTCGAGGCTGTCGTATCCGACCAGGTCTCCGGCCATGAAGTCGTGCGAGGCGGTCGCGTAGTCGGCGGCAACCTTTGAGCCCACCTTCATGGCGATTTCCTCTTCGGTCAGCGGGCGGTGCGAGCCGCAGCCGACAACGATCGTGGTCTTTGATTTGGGCACGCCGGCCGCGGCCAGTTCCTCCAACACGTGGGGCAGCATATCAGCCGCCGGTGTGGGCCGGCCCAGGTCATCGACGACAATTGCGGCGCTGGCGCGGCCCCTGGCCGCGTCGCGGATGCGCGGCATCCCGATCGGATTGTCGAACGCGGCGGCAATCTGCGCGGCATCGAGCGCGGGCGCGCCCTGATTGGCGCAGACATGGAGATTCCAGCCGGCGGGGAACGTGAGGGTACGGTCGTCGTCGCCGAACCAGGCGCGTGCGGGGACGGTTATGGTCTGTGTGTTGTTCATGGCTTTTGCCTTCGTATAGTCATAGGGTTGGCTGTATAGTGATGGCAATCATGTTAGAATGAGGAGTTCCTTAGCGTGTCTTCAACCTGTTTCGCGAAAGGGGAACGCAGGCCACAACATAGTCAGACACGCTTACCAACGGTTGCCTCCAAGTTGACCACTGAGCCACAAGTCACCTAAAGAGTATTCCTTGAGCCATTCGCGTAGCCTTTCCTGGTCCAGTCGGCGCACCGTTGTCGAGTTGTTCTCCTTCTCGCACACGAGCACGGCCTCAGGAATATGAGACAGCGCGTCAACCAGAATGTCGGAGTGGGTGGTTACGATTATCTGTGTTCGTTGTGATGCTTCAATCAGCATTTCTGCTACAAGTGGTAGGATGTCGGGATGCAATCCCAGGTCCGGCTGTTCGATACAGATCAGTGGCGGCGCTGAGGGATGGCTGAGGACGGTAGCCAGGCAAATGAAACGCATTGTGCCGTCAGAAAGGCGTGTGGCCGGAACCCAGGCGTCCAGGCCCCCTTCGCGCAGAAAGAACTGCACTGTCCCGCCTTCGACCGAGACCGAAAAGTCCCTGAATTGGTCGAGGAACTTGGAGAGAAGCTCGTTCAGGGCTTCTTTGGTGCCCCCCGTACGTTCAAAAGAATTAAGAACCAGGCCAAGGTTGCTTGCATCTTCAACCAAGAAGTCGTTGGACTGATCAACTGCCTGCGGATTGCGAAGCGCTGAATTGCGTCCCGTATCCCAATCCCGGTAGAGCTTGAACTGCTTATACTTGTCGCCCAAATACGTGATCGCCGGATATTGCAAGGGGTCCCGACGTTGTGACAACACTGATTGATTGGGCGTAAGCTCCTCACTACTTGAATTCAGGTATTCTCCCTCGCTTCCCTTGGCCTTCTTTCGATTGAAATCAGCGGGAACGCTGAGCAAAGGACGTCCGCTGTTAGAGAAAAAGTATAGGGATGAGTTCTGTTCTTCGTTTTCATCGCCAATCAACTCGTCAATTAGCCCAAAACGCTGACCAATTGACCCAAACTTGACGCTATGGCGCAACGGCATGGCCCCGTCGGGATAGGTCAGTGTTGCCTCCAAGACAGCTTCTGGCAACACACTTGCTCCCTTCCATAGCCACTCTTCCGTGCCTCCGCCCGCGCGCACCGGCGCAATCAGATCGGTCGCTGAGGCCCGCAGTAGATCGATGGCATCTATTATATTGGACTTGCCCGACCCATTCGGCCCGATGAACACATTCAGTGCGCCGAGCTCGAATGGCGGCGAGTCTGGACCGAAGGACAGCAGGTTCCGAAGTTTGAGCGTTCGGATAAACCTCGCGTCCCCCAACATGTGGGCGCCTCTTATCTGTCAGTTTTTGCTGAAATCGCACTGACATTCTATCACAACAGGAGCAGGCCGCACCTGCCCATTTTTGGCTCGAGTGCATCCAACTATTGGGGTCGGAATCGTTTGGCAGGGACTTCCTGCCAGCGGCGGCAGAAATTGTTTGCCGGCTTTGGGAGAGGTACAGGGCAGGCGCAAGGCAGGCACGGGGCCTTCCCCTACTGTGGCCGCGGCGTTCGCTGAGGTGGGTGCGGCGCGATGGGACGCAGGCGGAACAGGGTCGCAGGGACCCCACACTCGCCGGGGGAGAACATCAGGGGGGCGTTGCGGGGGGAGTCCCCCCGCACAAGGGAGGGCCGCAGGCCCGACCGTCCAAAAGGATACACGAAAGCGTATACCCCCACTCCGCCAGAGAATGGAGCGTGGACCGGCCATGAATTCGTTGCAACCCGAGGCATAGGAATCTGCACCCCAATATTGGACTGCACCCGTTGGCTCCGACGGTGCGGCCAGTCCCTTACAGGCGCACATCCTCTATTCAGGCGCCCGTTCACTGCTGGCAAAGGATGAAGTCTGCGCACGCAAGCCAATCTGCCGCCGCCAGTGTGAATTCCACCAATTTTTTGACAGTCACCACTTCTCTGTTTATACTCAGCCCTGTTCAACTTGGCAGGCCCATCGATCCCCCTTGCCAAAGCGGACAAGGAACGTCAAAGTATTCGTTTCATTGTCGTTTGCGGGGGCTTGGCGTCTGCTTCTCTTCAGTCTTACAACTTCCCAACTAATGAAAGGAAAGTCGCAAATGAGACCGAAGCATTCGATGACCAGACGAGATTTTCTGCGATATTCGGCACTGAGCGGATCGGCTGCGCTCCTGGTTGCCTGCGGGCCCGCAGTGCCCGCCGGCGATACTGGCGAGGCCGCGCCGGATGAGGCGCCGGCAGAGGCCCCGGCAGCCGATATGAGCGGCCCCAAGCAGGGCGGCACGATGGTCTGGGTTGGCCACCAGGAAGTTGCCGGACTCAGCCCGGCAGACATCGGCCCAACCGTCCACTGGGTCATGATCATCAACATCCACAATCCTCTCGTGACCGTGGATGAGAACAACGAGTCGGAGCTGGTGCTGGCCGAGTCGGTCGACGTTTCCGACGACGGCCTCACCTACACGTTCAAGCTGCACGAAGGTGTCCTCTTCCACGACGGCACCGAGCTGACCGCAGACGACGTTGCCTACACCTACAATTACTACCGCAATCCCGACAATGGCGCGCCGATCGTCGGCAGGTTCACCGGCATCGGTTCGGTCGAAGCCGCGGACAAGTACACCGTCCAGGTCAACATGGACGATGTCAACGCGGCCTCCCTTACATCGTGGGCGACTGTGCCGATTCTGCAGTCGGCCTACCATGCCGAGGTCGGCGAAGATACCTACCGCACCGCGCCGATCGGCACCGGCCCCTACAAATTGAAGGAGTGGCGCCCGGCCGAGTTCACCGAGCTTGAGGCCTTCGACGACCATTTCCGCGGCCGGCCCAATATCGACGTGCTGCGCGAAGACATCGTGCCGGAACCGTCGGTGCGCATGATCGCTCTCCAGACCGGCGAGGCCGACTCGGCCGTATGGCCCTTGCTGGTCGAGGACAGCATCTTCCTGGAAGCGGAGCCGAGCTTCGTCAATTTCCGCACGCTGGCCAACTCGATCAAGCACTTCCCGCTCAACAACAGCATTCCCCAGCTGGCGGAGAAAGAGGTGCGGCAGGCGATGATGTACGCGCTCGATCGCCAGCGCATTATCGACGATCTGTGGAACGGCGCGGCCCAGGTCTCACATTCCAACCTGACGCCGGCCAGCCCCTATCATCACTTAGGGCTGAAGCAGTATGATTTCAACCCGCAGGAGGCGATGGCGCTGTTGGACGGCGCCGGCTGGGCGGCTGGCAGCGACGGCATGCGCGAGAAGGACGGCACCAAGCTTACCTTCACGATCACGACGATCACCGGCGACCAGGCGCGGCGTCCTATCGCCGAACTGGCGCAGCTGATGTTTGCCGACGTCGGAATCGACGTGCAGCTGGAAGAGGCGCCGGTCGCCACGATCCTCCAGGGCATGCGCGAAGGCACGATGGACGCCTCGCTCTTCAACTGGACCTACGGCAGCGCGGTCGAGCCGGACCCGTTCAGCACGCTTCACTCGGAGGGCGGCAACAACTTTGCCCAGTTCAACAACGCCCGCGTGGATGAGCTGATCGAAGAAGGTCTCCAGGTCGTCTCCTACGCGGAGCGCGAGCCGTACTATCACGAGATCCAGGAGATCTTCGTCGAAGAGCAGCCGGTCCTCAACCTGCAGTTCGACGAGTGGATGAACGTATTCAACAGCCGTATCAAGGGGCTGCCGGAGAGTCCAAAGAACAGCTCGATGTACCAGCAGGCCTACAAGTGGTGGATTGAAGAATAAGGACAGCCGTCAAGGCGCGTGGATAGTGGACAGCTTCGATTCTGTTCACTATCCACTATCCACTATCCACTGACATGATTCCCTACATTGCCCGCCGCCTTCTCCAAGGTCTTGTCGTGATCGTGCTGATCAGTGTGATCACGTTCATTGTCATGCGCCTGATGCCGGGCGACCCGGCCTATCTGCTGCTGGGCGAAGGCGAAATCCGCATCAGCGCGGAGCAGATCGAGGCGATTCGGCGGCGCTGGGGGTTGGATCGACCCTACCACGAGCAGTACCTGGTCTGGGGGTGGAATCTGCTGCGCGGTGATTTCGGCGATTCTCTGATCCGGACAGGCATTCCCGTTCGGCAGATGATCTTCGAGACGATTCCGGTGACGGCCAAGCTGAATGTCATTTCGCTGGCGCTGGCGCTGGCGGTCGCGATTCCGGCCGGTATCGTTGCCGGGGTGCGGCGCAACTCACCATTTGACTACAGCACCGCGGTGGGTTCGACGCTGGGCGTGGCGCTGCCCAACTTCTGGTTGGGATTGATGCTGATCGTGTTGTTCGCGCTCTACGTGCCGCGCTGGTTCGGCGAGCTGCCGCTGGTCGGCCGCATTCCGCCATTCGGACTGCGTTCGTGGCAGGGCTACATCCTGCCGGTCCTGGTGCTGACGACCGAACAGATGGCTGTCATGACGCGTGTCATGCGCGCGTCGACGCTCGAGGTGCTGGGGCAGGACTATGTGCGTACGGCGTACGCCAAGGGTCTGCCGAATATGACTGTGCTGGTCCGCCACGCGGTGCGCAATGCGCTGCTGCCGGTGGTGACGGTGATCGGATTTCGCGTCGCATTCATTCTGAGCGGCACTATTGTTGTGGAGACCGTCTTTGCGTTGCCGGGCATTGGACGCCTCTTCACCGATTCGGTCTTCCGCCTCGACTACCAGGTTGTGCAGTCGCTTGTCGTCGTACTGGCGGTGCTGGTCGTGGCGGTGAACCTGTTGACCGACCTGACCTACGCGATTATTGATCCCCGTATTCGTATCGGGTAGTTTGGACTGACGCGATACTACAAATGACGCCCTCAACAACTGACGAGGCAAACGCCTCGCTAATCGCCGAAACCGCCCGCCGTTCCGAGTGGAGCCAATCGTGGCGGCGTTTTCGCGCCAACCGCATCGCGGTCGGCGGGCTGATAGTAATCCTGCTGCTGGTGCTGCTGGCGGTCTTCGCGCCCCTGTTTTCGCCGTACGATCCGATTGAAGATGTCTTCAGGGGGATGCGCGGCGGCAGTCCGACCGCGGCCCATCCATTCGGCTTCGATCATTTGGGGCGAGACCTGCTCAGCCGGCTGATTTTCGGCACGCGTGTCGCGCTGCTGGTGGGGCTGATCGCGACCGGCATCGCGGTTTCGATCGGCGTGGTGGTGGGCGCGGCGGCCGGCTTCTTCGGCAGCTGGGCCGATATGCTGATTTCCAGAGTGATCGACACGCTGATGGCCTTTCCCATCATCGCGCTGCTGGTTGTGCTGGCCGCGGTGCTCGGGCCGAGCCTCACCACGACGATCCTTGTTATCGGTGTGACCGGCTGGGCGCGCTTTGCCCGCGTGGTGCGGGCCGACGTGATGTCGTTGAAGGCGACCGATTTTGTCACCGCGGCGCGCTCGGTCGGCGTGCGCGACTGGCGCATCATCTGGCGGCATCTGCTGCCCAACGTGATGGGTCCGGTTATCGTTTTGGCAACGCTGGGCATTGGGGGCATCATTATTCTGGAGTCGGCGCTCTCCTTCCTTGGTCTGGGCATCCGTCCGCCGGACCCGTCGTGGGGGCGTACATTGGCCGATGGACGCGACTCGATCTTGCGTTATCCTCATATTTCCTTCTTTCCCGGCCTGATGATCGTTATCACAGTGCTGGCGTTCAACTTTCTGGGCGACGGCCTGCGTGACGCACTCGATCCGAGAGAGAGGGACTAGATTGATTGGTCGACATAAGTATCCAGAAGGAGAAACAAATGAAGAAACAGTCTAAACGATTCACAATTGTTGCGCTGCTGCTGACGGCTGTGCTGGCGCTGAGCGCGTGTGTGGGCGTGGCGCCGGCGGACGGCGGCATGGCAACCGACGACAGCATGGAAGAAGAGGGCGGCTACGTTGTCGGCGTGAGCAACACGCTCGTTGGCAACGGCTGGCGTGAGCAGATGATCTGTGCGATCAAGGCCGAGGCGACTGCGAGCGGGCTTGTCGACAGCGTCATCGTTGTCAACCGCAACGGCGGTCCTACCGAGCAGATCGCCGACCTGGAGGGGCTGATCTCGCAGGGTGTTGACGCGATCATTCTCAACCCGACCGACCGTGAGGGCCTGAACGCGGTGATCGAAGCGGCGATTGCGCAGGGTATCGTCGTCGTCGCGGTCGATCAGGCGGTTACGGCTGAAGGCGCCTATGTCGCCACCAATGACCAGACCGCGTATGCGCAGCTCGGCGCCGAGTGGCTGTTCGAGCAGCTGGGCGGCGCGGGCAAGGTCGTGGAGATGCGCGGCATCGACGGTGTACCCGCCGACACTGACCGTCACAACGGCTTCATGGCCGCACTGGAGAACTATCCCGACATAGAGGTCGTTGCCTCGACCTTCACCGGCTGGGATCCTTCGACGGGCGCGCAGCAGGCGCTCGACCTGATCACCACACAGGAGATCGACGGGATCTGGACTTCCGGCATCGACTATCCGGTCGTGGAGCAGTTCCAGGTCGCCGATGTTGACTACGTTCCGATCGTCGGCGCCGATAACAACGGCTTTGTCGAGCAGCTGATCAACCTGGCAGGCGATGGCCTGGTCGGCGCAGCGGTGACGAATCCGCCCGCGATAGGCGCCGTCGGCATGTCGATTGCCCTCGATGCGCTGACCGGCAATAACCCGCCGCATGAGACGATTCTCACACCGAAGGTGTTTACAACCGCCGATGTCGACGGGCTGACTGGGATCTACGCGCCCGACGAGCAGGTGGGCTGGAGCACCTACGTCGATATCGAGCCGTACACGCATTACAACGGCAGCGCCGACGTCTCCGCGTGCGCTGCTCCTGGTGAATAGGCTGTTTTCCTCGCAAGGGGCGGGGCGTTCTACGGTCTGCCTATGACCGCGTCCCGTCCCCTGCTGGAGACCGTCAATATTGCGAAATCGTATGGATCCGTCGTGGCGCTGGAGGCGGCAGACTTTGCCGTGCGCCGCGGCGAGATCCATGCCCTATTGGGCGCGAACGGAGCCGGCAAGAGCACCTTGGTAAAGATCCTCGCCGGCGTCCACCTGGCTGACTCCGGCGAACTGTTTGTCGATGGAACCCCGATGCAGTTCCACGCCCCGGTGGATGCGATGGCAGTCGGCATTGGGACAGTCTTCCAGGACCCGGCGCTGATTCCCGACCTCACCCTAAAACAGAACCTGCAGTTGAGCGAGATCGACGAGCCGGCCTTTGTCAGCTGGCTTGGCTGGTTCGATCTAGGCCAGCTCGATTTGGACGCGCTGGTGCACGAACTGCCGCTCGAGACGCTGCGCGTGGTCGACTTGGCGCGCGCCCTGGCCCGCGACCCGCAGGTGCTGCTGTTGGACGAAATCACGGCGGCGCTGACCGCCGACCAGGCCGAGCGGGTTTTCGCACTGCTGGCGCACTGGAAAGAGCTGGGCCGCGCCGGCGTGCTCATCACCCACCGGCTGGCCGAGGTGCTGCGGATATGTGACCGCGCGACTATACTGCGCGACGGGCGCAACGTGGCGCTTTTTGAACCGGGCAAGGAAGCGGACGCGTCCAACGGTTCGTCCACGGGCACAATGCAGGATGTGGGCGAGCATGAGTTGGTCGAGGCAATGCTCGGTGCGGAAGTTCGAGAGGAACGATTTGAGGAGAGTGGGAGCGAAACCTCTGCATCCGAAGTTCGCTCGATCGCGGACGAAATCGCGTTCGCAGCGAGAGGTCTGAGCTCCGGCGAGGTTGTGCGCGACATCTCGTTTGAAGTGCGGCGCGGAGAAATCCTCGGCCTTGTGGCGCTGGAGGGCCAGGGGCAGGAGCGCCTGTTCAGCCTACTTTCGGGGGACCGGCGACCGACGGCGGGTGAAATCCAGGTCGGCGGCGCGCAGAGAGGCTGGGGCGGGCCCTACGATGCCGTCAGCGACGGTGTCGTCCTCATTCCGGGCGACAGGCTGCTGTCGTTGCTGCCGAATCTTCCCGTGCGTCAGAACCTGGTCGTTCCTCTCTTCAACCGCATTCGTGAATGGCTGCGCATCCCGCAAGATGAACGCAAACGGGTGTTGAATGCGATCGACCGGCTCTCGATCGATACCAGGGCGGCTTCGCAGGTGCGCCGGCTCTCCGGCGGCAATCAGCAGAAGATTGCGATAGGCCGCTGGCTGGTTGCCGGTTTCCGCACGTTGCTCTGTTTCGACCCGACGCGGGGAATCGATGTTCAGACCAAGCGGGAGATATACGCCCTGCTGCGCGAACTGGCCGGCAACGGCGCCGCCATCCTGCTCTACACAAGTGAACTTGCCGAGATTCAACTGGTGTGCGACCGTGTCCTGGTGATGCACGACGGGCGCATTGTCGACGAACAGGAGGCCGCGCGGGCGACCGAGTCCACGCTGTTGACCGCCGCGCATGGACTGGAGGCTGCCGTATGATTTCGGCCGTCCGGTCGGCGGGAGCGGTCGTGTGGAGCCGCGGGTTGGCGCGCCACAGCTGGACAGTGGGCGTCTGGCTGCTGTTGAGCGTACTGCTCGTCTGGTACGCAACGCTGATTCCCGTATTCGGCCAGTTCCAGGTCACCTCGATCAGCAAGAACAGCCTGCCTCTGGTCTATCTTGCGATTGGACAGGCGATCATCGTCATCGCCGGTGGGATCGATCTCTCGCTGGGGGGGCTGCTGCTGCTGAGCAACGCGCTGGCCGCCCGATTCATGGAGGACCAGCCGTTCGCAATGGTGCTCCTCGTCGCGCTTCTTCTGATCGCCGGCCTCGCCCTTCTCAACGCGCTGGTCGGCTATGTGATCAGTATCTCAGGCGTGCCGGACATCGTGGTCACGCTGGCGACCGGCTATATCTGGTCGGGCATTGCTCTCTGGGTCCTGCCGTCGCCGGGCGGAGGCACGGCGCCCGAGTTTCGCTGGCTGTTCACCGGTGCCGAGTCGGGTATCGGCGGCACCTACGTCATGCCGATTCTGATGATGCTGGTCCCGGCGCTCGTTGTCTTTTTCCTGTCGCGGCAGACGCGCATTGGCCTGGCGATTTACGCAATCGGCAGTGACGACACAGCCGCCCGCCTGGCCGGACTCGACGTGCGGCGGGCAAAAATGGCCTCCTACGCCATCGGCGGCGCGCTGGCTGCGCTGGCCGGGCTGGCGACGGTGGCGCTCACCGGCACCGGCGATCCCCGTTTCAGCGTCGGCGCCAACGCTACACTGAACAGTGTGGCCGCAGTCGTCCTCGGCGGCATCGCGCTCGTTGGTGGCACGGGCCTGGTGCTGGGCGCGGTCGCGGCCGGTGTGATCCTGATCATGCTCAACCCGATCCTGAGCGCAATGGGCATCGATCCGAACAACGCCCAGATCATACAGGGGCTTCTGATCGCCGGCGTGATGATGGTCGGCGGCCTGGTCACGCTGCTGCGGGAGCGTTCGGCATGAGCCATTCTTCACCTCCGCCGCGCTCCGAAACCGAACATGTGCCGGCAACGGGGCTAGTTGCCCGCGCAGCTGCCCTTGTCTCCGAGCGGCCGACCATCGCCCTGAGCGGCACCCTCGTCATCCTTGTCATTGTTACCGGCATCATAGAGCCAAACTACCTTGCTGTCAGCGGCGTGCGCAACACGCTCCTCCAGGCGGCTCCGCTGGGAATTCTGGCCGGTGCGCAAACGATTCTCATGCTCACCGGCGGGATCGACCTGTCGGTGACGATGGTGGCAACGGCTTCCGCCTACGTGGCCGCCAATCAGTCGCCCAGCGGCGCGGCGGTCGCAATTCTGCTTGGCGTGGTCGTCGGCCTGGTTGTGGGCAGCGCCAACGGTGTGGGCGTCGCCGTTTTCCGCGTCAATCCCTTGATCATGACGCTTGCCATGTCGGGGATACTTCTCGGTCTTTTCACCGCATGGGCCCAGACGATTCTCAAGGGCTCGACGCAGGTTGGCCCCTTCATCAAGCTGATCGGCGCCGGCTCTTTCCTGGGCAATCGCATACCCTACAGCGTGGTCGTTTGGGCAGTAATCGCCGCCGCGCTGATCTGGCTGCTGAGGAGGACCGGTTGGGGACGTCTGCTCTATGCCATTGGCGACAACGAGATCGCCGTGCGTCTGGCCGGTGTGCGCGTTTGGCAGGTGCGCATCACCGCCTACATTGCAGCCGGCGTTCTTGGCTCGATTGGCGGCATCCTTCTCGGCGGCCGAACCGGCGCGGTAGACCTCCAGCTGGCCAACGCATTCCTGCTGCCGTCGGTGGCCGCGGCGGTGATCGGCGGCACGTCGATATTCGGCGGCGTCGGCGGCTACGCCGGCACGATTCTGGGCGCGCTGATCCTGAGCGTGCTCAACTCGATGCTCACCTTTCTCAACGTCGGGCAGGCGATCCAGCAGGTCGTCTACGGAGCGATCGTTTTGGCGCTGGCGTGGGGCTACGCCGGTCTGACCCGCAGGGCGTAGTGACAGTTTTCAATTTCTTGTTTCGTAACTACCAGGCCTGAATCTAGCAAACTTTTTCAATCACAGCCGAAAGCTGGCCAAACGCCGCTCTTCGTGTAAAATCGTGTCCTTCGTGGACCGTTGTGCAGTTGCAGGCTCAATTGTCAGGAAACTTGACGACCAAAGAACGCCATTTTGGGCAAGAGGCTTGGTAGTTACCCCGTTTTTTTCGAGAACCGTGCAAGAGCCCCGAACATCCACTACACTGGATCCCACAACAGCCGATCGCACCCGATGCCCAGCCGCGCCGCCCTATATGCCACCAATGCAAACTGACGTCCCATCGCCGCCGCACCTGATATGCATCTCTATCAAAATCACGATTTCGCCCAAAGGCAGTGCCGTGCGCACGTCCCGCCCCAGTTGCCTCCCCATCTGTCGCTAGCAGCCGCCTGCGGCCGGGTAGGCACTTGGGCTAGGAACTACCGCAAAGGGTTTTCTTCGTGTGAATTCGTGTAACTTCGTGGATCTATCTGAGAGGTTGAGAAAACCGAAGCTCTCGGCTTCATTTTGGAAGCAGCAAAACGCGAAATACACGCCCAAACAGTCCCAAACGATCCCAAATGTACCCACCAGTCCTACCTCCTCCCCCCAATTTTCCCAAGAATCCTGCAAGAGCCTTGGAATTGCGCTACACTGTTCCTTACAACCGGAAAACGCGCCCGCGCCCCCGCTCGCGCCAGCGGCCGGGTACCCACTTGGGCTAGGAACTACCGCAAAGGGTTTTCTTCGTGTGAATTCGTGTAACTTCGTGGATCTATCTGAGAGGTTGAGAGAACCGAAGCTCTTGGTTCTCTTGTGGAATCAGCAAGAAAGCGAAATACACGCCCAAACAGTCCCAAACGATCCCAAATGCACCCACCAGTCCTCCCTCCTCCCCCAATTCTCCCAAGAATCCTGCAAGAGCCTTGGAATTGCGCTACACTGTTCCTTACAACCGGAAAACGCGCCCGCGCCACCAATCGCGCCCGCACATCCGTGAGAAAAGAAGTGCAAAAGGGTAACTTTGCATGATTTTGGACGAATATAGGCGCCATAACATGCCGCAACGAGAGGATTTCGGACCGAAAAGGCAAAAGCCTGAAAACTGTGCTACCCTGCCATCATCATGCCAAGCCAATCAAGGGATCCGGCCGCGATCGCGCCCAGTTCCGCCAATCTCGCCGCCCGACGCACCCCTCGCCAAAAGAAAAATAATTGGTCGACATTGGGTAATATTGGCCGACACTGGTCGACTTCAGGCGACATATGTCCCCCCTTTTCCGCCAATTCAAGAGAGCTTCGATCCCATAAGTTTATCGATCCAGCCGACCACCATATCTGACGTACAAACACATGAACGAAGGTGCCAACCGCCGGTCGAACAAGGATAGTTTCGGGAGGATGAGAGAATCGAAACTCTCCGTTTCATACGGTCCGTCGTTTCGTTTCTTGTATTGTGTAACCTGCCCTGGCGAAGTAAGGTATGAACCGCCGAAGTAGAGAGTCATAGAGAGGAGATCAGATGCGCGTATTCAATGTAGCCATCGTGGGCACAGGATTCATGGGGCCGGCGCATACGGAGGGGCTTCGGCGGCTGGGCATGAACGTGGCCGGCATCCTTGGCTCGTCGGCCGAAAAATCGCGCCGCGCCGCCGAAGAGCTGGGCATCCCCAGGGCGTACGGCAACTATTCCGAGTTGCTGGCCGACGGCGAGATCGAGGCCGTGCATATCACGTCGCCCAATCGCCACCATTACGAACAGGCGAGCGCGGCGCTCAGGGCGGGTAAGCATGTCCACTGCGAGAAGCCGCTGGCGATGACGTCGGCGGAATCCGGCGCGCTGTGCGACCTGGCGCGTGGGAGCGGGCTGGCCGCCGGCGTCAACTACAACATGCGCTTCTATCCTCTCAACTGGGAGGTGCGGGCGATGATCCGCAGCGGCGCCTTGGGCCGGATCAACTCGATCTACGGCAGCTATGTGCAGGACTGGCTGCTCTACCCGACCGATTACAACTGGCGCGTGCTGAGCGAGGAGGGCGGCAAGCTGCGCGCGGTCGCCGACATCGGCACGCATTGGCTGGACCTGGTGCAGTTCGTAACCGGTCTGTCGGTCAGCGGAGTACAGGCCGATCTGAAGACCGTCTACCCGACGCGCCAGCGTCCAATTGGCGAGGTCGAGACCTTTTCGGCAAAGGTGGAGGAGATCGAGGCGACCGAGTCGATAGCGATCGAGACCGAAGACAGCGGCGCGGCGCTGCTGCGGTTTGGCGACGGCGCCCACGGTTCGCTGTGGGTCTCGCAGATAACCGCTGGGCGCAAGAACTGTCTGCGCTACGAGATCGCCGGCAGCGAGGCCACCGTCGCCTGGAACAGCGAGCAGCCCAACGAGCTGTGGATCGGTCATCGCAACGAGGCCAACCGGCATCTTCTGCGCGACCCGGGCCTTGTCTCCGAGGACGCGCGCGCCCATATCGGCTATCCCGGCGGCCACAACGAGGGCTACGACGACTCCTTCAAGCACTCGTTCAAGTCTTTCTACGACTACATCGCGGCCGGGGATTTCAGCGCCCCCGAGCCCTTCCCCACCTTCGCCGACGGGCACAACGAGATCGTGCTGTGCGAGGCGATACTGGAGAGCCATGAGCAGGGGCGGTGGGTGGAGATTGGGTAGTCGGACCAACTGGAACCTTGAATCGAGATAGACTGAGAAGTACTCTACTGGGTCGGAGTCAGATGATGAATACCTTGCGGCATAGGATTGCAATCAATTTACGAGTTTTTTGCAAGGAAACGCAATTGACATGAAGTCCCAATTCAAGATGTTCTTGCTAACGCTTCTTTTCGGTCCTTTTGGACTGTTTTACTGCAGCGCACTCTTGGGCCTGTTGCTCTCTGCCCTTGTATTCCTCCTTATAGCGATTGCCTGGCCTCTTGCGATTGCATTGTGGCCCATTTCGATATTCGTTGGAATATTCGCCGTGAAGAGGCATAACTCACGATTGTCGCCTAAGACCCAAAGAGTCGTAACAATACCAAGGTCTGAGACACCCGAAGAGCAACTAGCCGACTTCCGAATTAGTTCCCCTTTGGAGCAGCCCAAGAGATCCCGAAAGGAGGCACAGAATTCAGCAAAGTGGGTTCAACCTGGCCAGGAGGTCAAGGTTGGGAAGCTTAGTATCCCGGGAGGACTATTCTATGTTGACCGCCATTTGAATCAGTTTGATAGCCTCTATATGGGCAACGATTGCTCCCTAATTGATCCTACCCTGAAAACCGACTTCAAGTCACCCGATTACGTCGGCAACCAGATGACCTATTGGCCAAGTTACAGCCAAATATCTCCCCAGAGCCGCGCAGCATATTTGGAGTGGCTTGCAAGCGATCGAAGCGATCCGGAGACATACATTGGGTACGTCTTTCTCTACTTCTATGGTATTGAGAGAAGGCTGCTAGTTGATGACTTGAATGGCGGTATCTCAGATGGCGAACGGAGAGAGTTGATCAAGGAACTCAAAAGACTGAAGAGCATTTACGGACAGAACCGTTCATTTGACTCCTATGCAGGGTCATTGCTTTCCCATGTCTGGGCCATCAACCAAGACGACTCACCGCTGAAACCCGAGCCTAACATATTGGTTGCGAAAAGAGGCTTCACATCTGGCTTCAGGCTTCTTCTTGCCCGAACTGTCCAAGAAGGCAAACCAGTAAGCGGTGAATTGGCGCTTGCATGGGTGAATAGTCATCCAGATCTTACACTCAGAACGCCCGCACGTCGCTGCCCAGACGAATTTGACGCTCTCTTCATGATGCGTTACAGGAGCAGTTTTGGCGATGGAATCAAGATAACTCCCAATAAGATCAGGCTACAACTTGACTACGTTCCTGCAAGCGCATCACTGATAGGCTACCCAAGTACTAAGCTTGATCTTCCGGATGTAAGTCATCTCAAAAGGCCTTTCCGTCGCCTTCATACTTTGGCTGAGGCCTGTACCACAGAACTTGAACAGTTCAGTCGATACGTCGGAAAACAGGGGAACTCTAGAGGTTCCCTACGCGCCCTATCTCTATTGCCAAACGATCTAATTCCTTCTCTATCAAATCCTCTCCTCGAAAGCTTAAAGAATTGGATGGGGACTCAGATTTCGGAATCCGGCGGGCTGGTTCCAGTTGAATCAATATTTCGGTACGCTGGCGAAGGAATTCCTCCGAAAATCAACAAGAGAGAAGCTGAAATGCTGGCAAGAGTGGCGGAAATGGCTGGCTTCGGCGTGGCGCCGGACATTCGCTTCCATCAGGCCAAGCCAGACATTTATGGCAAGGCTGTGCTTTTTGCCGGTGGACACGGGAACAGTTTTTCGCCATCGAGCGAGTTCAGAAAAGTTGGGACCATTATTCGTCTAGGCAGTCTGGTAGCTGCAATCGACGAACATATTAGCGAATCCGAAGTCAATGCCCTGGAAAGTATCGTTTCCAATGATCGTCATCTTGCAGAGAAAGAGAAGCATTCTCTTCGTGCTTACATGATGTGGCGTCTGCATTCGCCCCCAAACATCGTTGGACTGAAAAAGCGATTAGAACACTTCACCACGAGAGAGAAAGTTGCGATCAGCCACATTCTCGTCGGAGTAGCGCTGGCGGACGGCAAGATCGAACCCGCAGAGATCAACCAGCTGGAAAAGCTTTACTCCCGGTTAGGCCTAGACAAAGCGATGGTTACCAGCGACATTCACAGCTTGTCTATCAGCAGGCTCCCGCGCTCAAGCCAGGAGAGAGAAATTGCCACGACAGTTCCGACCGAGGACCAACCAAAGCCTGATTCAGGTTTCTCTCTTGATCGCAATCTAATTCAACTGTTAGAGAGAGAAACAGAGGAAGCTCAATCCGTACTCGATTCCATATTCTCTGAAGAAGATTTCGATGAAGCGCCTGAGCCGGGCTTCTCCACCGATGCTCCTTCGGCCAGCGGAGCCATTCAGGGTCTGGATGCAAAATTTCAAGAGTTATACAGCGGTTTGATTTCGAAGGACGAATGGTCACAAGAGGAGTTGGAAGAGCTCTGTGGACGGCTGCAACTGATGCCCGAAGGGGCCGTTGAAACGATCAATGACTGGGCTTTTGACAGCGTAGGCGCACCGTTGGTCGAAAACGGCAGCATAGTTTTCGTAGATCTGGAGATCGCGGAAGAATTGTCCGAGCTTCAGAAACAAAGGCAGCTTGTATGACCCAAAGACATCGGCGAATAAGAGCCGCAGAAAGGGATTCAATCATCCAGTCGCTTAAGGCTGGAGTTTCTCCCCGTGTTGGCATCCAACACATACAGGTAGGACGCGCAAAAGAGATTGAAGCGATCAACAAAGATGTCGAGCGTATTGCGAACGGAGGATCCGCGTTTCGACTGATAATCGGTGAGTACGGTTCTGGGAAGACCTTTTTCTTGAACTTGGTCAGGTCCATAGCTCTCGAAAGGCATTTGGTTTCGGTCAATGCGGATCTGTCGCCAGACAGGCGAATTCACGCGTCCGGCGGTCAGGCCAGGAATCTTTACTCGGAACTCATGCGAAACTTGGCCACGCGCACTCGGCCCCAAGGCAACGCTCTACCTTCCATTGTGGAAAGGTTTATCAACCTCGCATTGCAGGAGGCCGAAAAAGACGGTGTATCAGTTTCAAGCGTCATTCAAGATCGCCTATCAGTCCTTGCCGAGCACGTAGGTGGCTTCGATTTCGCAAAAGTCGTCGAGGCCTACTGGCGTGGACATGAAACTGATGATGACCAGCTAAAGTCAAATGCCGTTCGCTGGCTGCGTGCGGAATTCTCGACAAGAACTGACACTCGCAAGGCGCTAGGAGTGCGCGACTTCATTTCCGATTCATCCTTCTACAGTAGTCTGAAAATCATGAGTTTGTTCGTCAGGCAGGCCGGCTATAGCGGGCTCTTAGTCTGCTTGGATGAGATGGTCAACCTCTACAAGCTCAGCAACACAAAGGCCCGCACATCAAACTATGAACAGATTCTATGGATATTGAACGACTGTCTTCAAGGCACTGCTGAGCATATGGGATTCCTCTTGGGAGGCACGCCAGAGTTTCTCCTTGACACCCGTAGAGGACTTTATAGCTATGAAGCCTTGCAGTCGCGGCTGGCCGAAAACAGCTTCGCGCAGAGAGCGGGTGTGACCGATTACTCCTCTCCGACACTTCGTTTGGACAACCTGACACCTGAGGAGGTCTACATTTTGTTGGGCAACATAAGGCACGTGTACGCTTCAGGTGACCAATCGCAATATCTTGTTCCCGATGTAGCCTTGGAAGCGTTTCTTCTCCATTGCAGCCAAACTATCGGAGATGCTTACTTCAGGACGCCGCGGCATACGATAAAGGCGTTCGCTGATATGTTGTCGGTAATAGATCAGAACAGAACCATTGGGTGGAACGACCTAGTTGGTACCGTCGAGACTTCGGAGGACAGAATCAGCGACATGCCCGAAATCGAGGATTCTCCCGATGGGCTCTCCAGCTTTACTTTATGAGAACGAACGAGCCGTTTGATCTCCTCCACCCCACTGTTCAGAGATGGATCTATAAACAGGGATGGGAGGATTTGCGTCAGATTCAGAAGGAGGCTATCGGGCCGATACTCTCGGGCGAAACTGATTTGGTCATCAGCGCGCCAACCGCAGGAGGCAAGACGGAGGCAGCTTTTCTCCCTGCTTGTACTGCCATTGCCGACGGAACAGACGGCTTCGGAATTCTCTACATTAGCCCTCTCAAAGCATTGATCAACGATCAGTATCGGCGACTCGAGTCTCTCTGCGAGATGCTGGACATGAGGGTGACCTCCTGGCACGGCGACAGCCCTCAGTCCGCGAAAAGAGCCGCCAAGCAATTGCCAGAGGGCATCGTTCTCATCACTCCCGAATCTCTTGAGTCATTGCTGATTCGGGAGTCAGGCTGGGTTCAAGCGGCTTTCGAGTCTTTGAAATATGTCATGATCGATGAGTATCATGCCTTCATTGGCTTTGAACGCGGCCACCACCTCCAATCATTGTTGACCCGTTTAGAGCATCTTCTCGAACGACAAAAGGCGCCCATCCCCCGAATCGCATTGAGCGCTACGTTGGGCGACATGGAAAGCGTCTTGCACTTTCTGAGACCAAACAAAACATTGCAGTGCCAGCTCATAGAAGATGAAGAGTCCCGGAGTTCCATGAAAGTCCAAGTACGGGGGTACGTAGACGTCTTACCTGAAAACTCTACTTCTTCCAAAGGAATTGAGAGCTATGCCGATCATCGTGTCGCCGAAGATCTATATGAGCTCCTGCGAGGCGATTCTCACCTGATCTTTGCAAACAGCCGTAGGAAAACTGAATTCTTTGCGGCATTACTGAGCGACATATGCGAAAGCACTTTTGTCCCCAATGAGTTTTTTCCGCACCACGGTTCGCTTTCCAAGGATTTGCGTAGCGAAGTGGAACGTCGTCTGCAAGAAGAGAACATTCCGACGACTGCAGTATGTACGATGACACTGGAATTGGGCATTGATATTGGAAAGGTGAATTCAATAGCACAAGTCACGGCACCGCATTCGGTATCCAGCCTCCGTCAACGATTGGGACGCTCCGGGCGTCGCGGGGATCCAGCAATACTCCGAATGTTTATTGTTGAGGATGAATTGACGGCAAACTCAAGCCTTGGGGATAGGCTGCGAATTCAACTGCTCCAAAGCATAGCGATGATCCGCCTTCTCCTGCGAAAATGGTATGAGCCGCCCGATTCCGAGCTGTTTCATTTCTCCACTCTCTTGCACCAAGTCTTGGCGGTTATTGCCCAGTGGGGCGGCGTGCGTGCGGACCAACTCTGGGCACTGCTGCACGGGTCGGGTCCATTTCAAGCGGTTCCAGTCGAGCACTTCAAAACGCTACTTTCCGATATGGGGGCCAATAGCCTGATTTCTCAACTGCCAACTGGCGAGCTTGTATTGGGAGAAATCGGCGAAAGACTGGTCAACCACTATTCATTCTATGCAGTCTTCGAAACCCCACAGGAATTTCGGATAATAGTCAGGGAAGGCGGGAGAATTCTTGGGACTCTTCCTATTGAAAACCTTGTTCCTAAGGATCAACATATTGTCTTCGGAGGAAGGCGCTGGAGAGTCCTGGATGTAGACATTGAAGGTAAGGCAATTTATGTGGCCTCTGCGGCAGGGGGTAAACCCCCATCTTTTGGGGGAGGAGGCTTGTCAGTTCACAGCCTAGTTCGTCAAGAAATGTTGGAAATCTACAAAGAGGGAGATTACCGTGTTGATTCAGAAGGAATCAAGATAGACTTCTTAGATAAGAATGCAAAAAAACTTTTTTCTGAAGGGTTGAATTCGTTTCGTGATTTGCAGTTGGAACGAAGGTGTCTGATAAGCAGCGGAAAATCTGGTTACCTACTGCCTTGGATGGGCGACAAAATCGTAAATACTCTGACTATGGTATTAGTGAAGGAAGGATTTAGAGCGAGCAGTTTTGCCGGCATCATCGAGATCGATGATGCCTTTCACTCATCAATATTTGATTGCCTAATCCGTTTCGCAGAGGAAGCAAATTTGTCCAATTCTGATTTGGCCAAACTCTCCCCCAGCAAGCAGACGGAAAAGTTCGATCACCTACTACATGAAGACCTGCTGGATGAAGGATATGGTGCCAAGGCGTTTGATGTTAGAGGCACGATCGATTGGCTCAAAGATGCCATTCGAATGGAGATGCTACAGCCTACGTAGCCATCTATGACACGTCATGTGTGACTCCACCTTTTCGTCTGCATGAATACTTGATAAGAAAGGAGACTACCCCAATGATGAAATTAGGCTATGCCAGCGCCATTCTACCCGACCTCACGCTCGAAGAGGTCGTCGAGTTCACGGCGGCCAATGGCTTTGCCACAGTCGAGCTGATGTGCTGGCCGGCGGGCAAGGCGGAGCGCCGCTACGCCGGCGTCACCCATATCGACGTCGTCGGCTTCACCAAGGCGGACGCTGACAAGGTCAACGCCCTCGCCGCCGCCGCCGGCATCACCATCAGCGCGCTCGGCTACTACCCCAACCCGTTGTCGCCCGACGCCGACGAGTCCCAGACCTGCATCGACCACATCAAACAGGTGATCGCGGCCGCCGATCTGCTGGGCGTCGGCGTGATGAACAGCTTCATCGGCCGCGACTGGACCCAATCGGTCGATGACAACTGGCCGCGTTTTCTGGAAGTCTGGACGCCGCTCATCCGCTTTGCCGAGGACCGCAACGTCAAGATCGGCATCGAGAACTGCCCGATGGCCTTCACGCAGGACGAGTGGCCCGGCGGCAAGAACCTGGCGCATACGCCGGCGATCTGGCGGCGCATGTTCGCCGACATTCCCAGCGACCATTTCGGCCTCAACTACGACCCCTCGCACATGATCTGGCAGCACATGGACTACCTCAAGCCGATGCGGGACTTCACCGACAAGCTGTTCCACGTCCACGCCAAGGATGTGCGCCTCGACAGCCACCGGCTCGATGACGTGGGCATCATGGCGACCCCGCTCGAGTTCCACGTGCCGAAGCTGCCCGGCCTGGGCGACATCGATTGGGGCCAGTTCTTCTCGGTTCTGAGCGACGTGGGCTACGACGGCCCGGTCTGCATCGAGGTCGAGGACCGCGCCTACGAAGATTCGCTCGAGAGCCGCAAAGCCTCGCTCGTGCAGAGCGGACGCTATCTCAAGAATTTCATGCCGTAGAGGCCGGGAATGTGGGCCGGCCTGCCATGGAAATCAGCATATGACTCCAAAAAATGAGATTCACGGCATCATCGAAGACAGCGGTGCGGAGATTGCCGTCAGCGCCCGTCATCTGGAGTCCGATCAGCGGATCGAGATCGATGCCGGGCGCGTTTTTCCCATGTGCAGCGTGCTCAAGATCCCAGTGCTGGTGGAGGCCTTCCGGCAGATCGAAGAAGGGCGTTTTGCGCTCGACGATCGCTGGGAGCTGACCACGGCGGAGAAGAATCTTCCCAGCGGCATCCTCGTCTTTTTCGAGGACGGCCTGGCGCCTACAGTGCGCGATCTGCTGACGCTGATGATCATTATCAGCGACAACACGGCCACCGACATGGTGATGCACCGGCTGGGAGAAGGCAGAGTTACACGAACGATGCACAGCCTGGGCCTGACCGACATTCACGTCCCGATGACGATCCGCGAAATCTTTGACGACCTGCTGCCTTCCGGCGACCCGACGCAGGACATGCTGGCCCTGGCGACCGCGCCGCGC
This sequence comes from uncultured Caldilineaceae bacterium, assembly GCA_951813625.1. Classification (GTDB taxonomy): domain Bacteria; phylum Chloroflexota; class Anaerolineae; order Caldilineales; family Caldilineaceae; genus Bin5. Next base: position 123,965 of record CATOTS010000002.1, read on the forward strand.
AATCGCGACGGACGCTGCTTCAGTCTGGGCGCCGACAACGACGTGGGCACGCCGGCCGCGCTGACCGACCTGCTGGTGCGCATCTGGCGCGGCGAAATTGTCAGCCGCGCCGCCTGCGACAGCATGTTGGAGATTCTGCTCAAGCAGCAGCTCAACGACCGCCTGCCCCGCTATCTGCCCCCGGGGACGCGCTGCGCCCACAAGACGGGCACGCTGCCCGGCATCCGCAACGACAGCGGAATCATTTACGCCGGCGACAATTCCCACGTGGCCGTCACCGTTTTCTCGCGCTGGAATGACGAATCTGTGAACGACGATCCGGTGGCGAGCAAAGAGAGGCCGGTCGCGATCGACAGCGCGGTCGGACACATTGGACGGCTCCTCTACGACGCGTTTCAGGATTCCTGACAACATCCTATGCCTGAATCCCTTACCCTCATCCGCAACGCCCGCATTGTCGACGGCACGGGCAACCCCTGGCGCTACGGCGATCTGCTCCTGCAGGGCGACCGCATCGAGAGCATCGCCGCGCCCGGCGCGGTCAACGCCGAAGCGTGCGCGGAAGTCGTCGACGCCGCCGGTCTCGTCGTCTGCCCCGGATTCATCGACATCCAGAGCCATTCGATCCTGTCGCTGATGATCGACGGGCGCTGTCTTTCAAAAATCACGCAGGGTGTGACGACGGAGATCATGGGCGAGGCCTGGACGCCGGCGCCGGTCGCGGGCCGCCACACCGACCCGATGGCGAACTCGATCCTGCCGATGCCGATCGGCGCCGCGTGGACCGAAGCCATGCGGGGTTGGACGCGCTTCGGCGACTGGCTGCAGGCGGTGGAAGCTGCAGGCGTCTCACCCAATATAGGTTCGTTCCTGGGCGGCGGCACACTGCGCGAAGTCGGCAAGGGCTTGGAGATGGGTCAACCCTCGGCCGATGAAATTGCGTTGATGCGGCGCACCATGGCCGAGGCGATGGAGGACGGCGCGTTCGGCGTCTCCTATGCGCTTATCTACCCGCCGGACGCCTACACCGATACCGAAGAACTGGTCGAGGTCTGCAAAGTGGTGAGCCGCTACCACGGCCTTTACATAACGCATTTGCGCTCGGAGGCGGCGCGGTTTTTCGAGGCGCTGGAGGAGGCGTTGACAATTGGCCGCCGCGCCGACCTGCCGCTGGAGATCTATCATCTGAAGGCGTCGGGCACCGCCAACTGGCACAAGATGCCCTCGGTGATCGCTCGCATCGAGGAGGCGCGCGCGCAGGGGCTGGACGTGACCGCCGATATGTATCCCTACGACGCGTCGGGCACCGGACTGTCGTCTTTGCTGCCGACGTGGACCGCGGCAGATGGCGATTTCTTCCAGAATCTGGAGGACTCCGGCACGCGTGCGCGCGTGCGCACGGAGGTGCTTGACGTGGGGGGCGCACAGGGCAAGCTGTATACGCGCGGCGGCGCGGCCGGCGTCTTGCCGGTGGGCTTCAAAAAGGCGGAGAACCAGCGCTATGTGGGTATGAACCTGGCGCAGATCGCGGCAGAGCGCGGGCAGGACTGGCTGGACTGCGTCATCGACCTGCTGCGGTCGGAAGGGCAGCGTATCGGCACGATTTTCCTATCGATCAGCGAGGAGAACATGCGCGCGCAGCTGCCGCTGCCCTGGATCAAGATTTCAAGCGACGCGGCCGGGGTGGACCCGGCCTGGGCCGCGAAACTCGGTCCCACGCACCCGCGCGCCTACGGCACGTATCCGCGCGTTCTGGGCCGATTCGTGCGTGAGGAACGGCTGCTCACGCTGGAGGATGCGGTGCGCAAGATGACGGGCGCCGTGGCCGACCGGCTGGGTCTGCGAAAGAGGGGCCATTTGCGCGCCGGCTTCCACGCCGACGTCGTGCTCTTCGATCCGAGGACGATCGCTGACCGCGCCACCTTTGCCGATTCGCATCAGCTGTCGGTCGGCGTGCAGGACGTGTGGGTCAACGGAGAGCGGGTCTTGCGAGGCGGCGCGCACACCGGCGCGACGCCGGGGCGGTTTGTCAGGCGGGGTTGAAAGCACGGCGGAGAGGCCGGCTACCGTTCGTTTTCTGCCAGGGTGCGTACCGCGCCGATCCGTTCGAGCTCCTCGTCGAGCCGGAGCCGGTGGAGTTCCATGCGCCAAATGGGGAGCGTGATGTTGAGGTTGACGATGCGGCGGTTGAGGTCGGCGATCTGCTCTTCCCAGTGGAGCAGCGTGCGGCCCCAGGTCTTTTTGAGCGCTTCGGCATCGGTCCCGGGCGCGCTTGCGCGGGCGCTTGTCAGCGTCCACTGGTTTTGCATCGCCGTACGGAGCGCCTCGATCTCAGTCTGAAGCGCCTTGCGGTCGCCCACCCAGGCCGGCGTCAGTTCATTGTCCTTGAGCAGCTTGTTGGCCATGCGCATGTCGGACGGCTCGTTGGGGTGTTCGTTCAAGCGCAACGGCCGTCCTGACCCCGGCAGGTTGTCGAATGCGCCTTTGGCCGCGGCGTCATCAAGCTGCTCGGTGATCAGGTCCTGCCATTCGTTCAAACCGCGCCGCCGGCGAGGTCTTGCTTCACCACGCGCAGACTCTTGCAGCCTGCCTTTTCTTGCGGTCTCTTTGCCACGGTCAGCCATCTGTCGCTTCCACTTCTCCGGTTATCGAAATTGCACTGTCCCGCGCCAAGAATTGAGCCGCGGGCAACGCGTCAATGGGCAATACGCTTCGTCAAGCCACTTTCGAAATGGCGAACTGCGCTTTCAAATTGGTCGCGGCAGCCGGGATTGCAGAATCCTACCACGCGGCCGTAATGTGCGGTGAGCGAATCGGACTGCACGGGGTCGCCGGACCAAGGGCAGGTCTCGTTGATACAGCCGGCAATATCGAGAAAGGGAGCCGCGGCTTTCTCTTCCCAAACCTTGTCTTTCATGTCTTTCCTTGGATTGCATTCGGTATCAGCTGAGAGCAATTGCAGGTCTCTCTCTATTTCAGCTTCAATTCGTGAAATCGCCGAGTCCCGTCTGGCTCTGTTGTCCTGTATACTAATGCATACAGGTCCCCCACTGAAAGAGGAGTCAGTCATGCAAGCGGTAGTAGAGGTCTTCTGGAATCCCACCGACAGGCGGCTGCGCGCGTTCTGGCGCGTGGTCCTGCACTTCGCTGTCATCTTTGTCGGACTGCAACTCGTGTCTGCTGTTATTCTGCGCCCGATCGCTTCGGCCGTTCAGGGCGGCGACGGCAGCGGGCCCAACCCCTTACTCGCCATGGTCTCCCAGATATTGACCGGCCTGGTGTATGTCTTCGTTACCATTCTGGCGGCCAAACTGCTGGACCGCCGCAGTTTCAGCGATTACGGCATTGTCTGGAATTCCCGCTGGCTGCGCGACCTTCTCTTTGGGCTGCTCCTCGGCGCCCTCCTGATGGGCGCCATCTTTGTCTTCGAGCTGGCCATGGGGTGGATCACGGTCGGGAGCCTCTTCCTTACGGTCCTGCCCCTGCCCTTTGCCGCAAGTTTCCTGCTTTTCCTGGTCCTGTTTATCCTCGTGGGCGCCTACGAGGAGCTCGTTTTCCGCGGTTATCAGCTGAAGAATATCGCCGAAGGCTTCAATTTCGGACGGATAAGCGGCAGAAACGCCGTCTTTCTGGGCTGGATAATCTCCTCGATCTTGTTCGGCCTGCTTCACGCCTTCAACCCCGGCGCGACGGCTTATACGACTTTCAAGATCACTCTGGGAGGCCTTTTCCTGGCTTTGCCCTTCATGTTGACAGGCAAACTGGCCCTTTCGATCGGGATTCACGTCGCCTGGAACTTCTTTCAGGGCAACGTTTTTGGGTTTCCGGTCAGCGGGAATACCGCGATGCGGACGGCCATCTTTGATACTGTTCAGGGAGGCCCCGCCCTGTGGACCGGGGGCGGATTCGGGCCGGAGGCCGGACTGCTCGGCTTTATCGCCATGATCGTCGGCTCACTGGCCGTAGTCTGGTGGGTGAAACGCACGCGCGGCGCTCTCAATCTCTCGCTCTCACTGGCCGAATACCGGCTGCCTTCCGAGGACTGAGGGCCGGCGTTCAAACGATTGATTCGACATTTCCTGTTTCTCGCCGGCTGGGGTCATGGTACCGGCGTTACCGCCGCGCGAGGGCAAGTTACGAACAGCGGATGAGCAAACTGCAGCAGCTTTTCTGGAATTCTGTGGACAGGCGCCCGCGGGCGCTTTGGCGGTTGGTCCTCTTCGTGCTGCTGCTGGCCGCCGCAGGCCTGGCGGTGATCTCGTTGCAGAGCAATCTCCCCTGGCCCGATCAGGGATTTGCGACGGGTGATGCCGGCTCTATCGCTCAAAGGCGCCTCGCCCGCGAACTGGTTACCGTGGTCCTGGGCGCGCTGGCCTTGGTGTTGCCGACTCTCTTTGCGGCCCGATTTTTCGACCGCCGTCCCGTTTCCGATCTCGGCTTGCAGTTCACGGCTGCCTGGTGGCGCGACCTGTGCTTCGGTCTTGCTTTGGGTGGGCTGTTGATGTTCATGGTCTTCTTTGTTGAGCTGGCCCTGGGCTGGATTACAATCAAGGCTACATTCGTTACCCGTTCGCCGCTAACCTTCTGGATGGCGCTCGCCTGGCCTCTTACCCTCTTCCTGATGGTGGGCATCTATGAAGAACTGATCGTGCGCGGATATCTGCTGAAGAACCTGGCTGAGGGTCTCAGCTTCAGTCCCCTGGGACGTAAACTGGCGATGCTACTGGCGCTGCTGATCTCCGCGGCGGTATTCGGGCCGCTCCATGCCGGAAATCCAAACGCGTCGGCGGTGAGCACATTTTATCTCTTCCTGGCCGGACTCATGCTGGGGCTGCCGTACCTGCTCACCGATGAGCTGGCGATTCCGATTGGCCTGCACATTACCTGGAACTTCTTCCAGGGCAACGTTTTCGGCTTTCCGGTAAGTGGGACAACGGCCAATCTCACGACCTTCGTCGCCGTGGAGCAGGGCGGTCCCGAACTGTGGACCGGCGGCGCATTCGGGCCGGAGGCCGGACTGATTGGCGTTGCGGCCATGGTTGTCGGTTCAATGCTGATCGTGTGGTGGGTAAAGCGAACGCGAGTTACGGTTGGGTTCTGTACGTCGGTTGCCGAGTATCAACCCCGAATCTCTGTGCCTGCCGGAACTGCGGAGCACTGATGCCGGGCCGAACGGATAAGGCAGTTGGGAGAATGGCAAAGTGAGCACAAAGCTGTGGGGCGGGCGCTTCAACGACGCGCTCGATCCGCTGATGGAGGAGTTCAACGCCTCGATCGGCTTCGACTGGCGGCTGTGGCAGGCCGACATCCGCGGCAGCCAGGTTTACGCGCGCGGGCTGGCAAGGGCCGGGTTGCTGACCGCTGAAGAGGCCGAGCAGATCGTCGCCGGTCTCGAAGGTGTCGCCGAGGAATGGCGGAACGATCGTTTCGTTGTCCAGCCGGGCGATGAGGACATTCATACTGCGAATGAGCGCCGTCTGACCGAGCTGATCGGCGCGGTGGCGGGCAAGCTGCACACCGGCCGCAGCCGCAACGATCAGGTGGCGACCGACCTGCGGCTGTGGCTGCGCGATGAGCTTCAGGTGCGCGCCGGGCAGCTGCGCACGTTGATCGGCGTGGCGGCGGGTCGCGCCGAAAGCGAGATCGAGCTGCTGATGCCCGGCTATACGCATCTGCAGCCGGCCCAGCCTGTCCGCTGGAGCCACTGGCTTTTGAGTTACGCCTGGGCGTGGCAGCGCGATGCCGAGCGCTTGCAGGATGTGCTGCGCCGGGTCAACGTTCTGCCGCTGGGCAACGGCGCGCTGGCCGGGAATCCTTTCCCGATCGACCGCGACTGGCTGGCGCAGGAGCTCGGCTTTGATGCGCCTACCTCCAACAGCCTGGACGGGGTGAGCGACCGCGATTTCGCGGCCGAGGCGCTCTTCTGGGCGACGATGACGATGCTGCACATCAGCCGCTGGGCGGAGGACCTGATCGTCTACAGCAGCAGCGAGTTCGGGTTTGTGACGCTGGCGGACGCCTACAGCACCGGCAGCAGCCTGATGCCGCAAAAGAAGAACCCCGATTCGCTTGAGTTGCTGCGCGGCAAGGCGGGTCGGGTCTTCGGCGACATGAGCGGCCTGCTGATGACGTTGAAGGGTCTGCCCAGCACCTACAACAAGGACCTGCAGGAGGACAAAGAGCCACTGTTTGACGCCATGGAGACTTTGACGGGCGCGCTGCCGATCGCCGCCGGCGTATTGGCGACGTTGGCCGTTCATCCTGAAGGCATGGCCGCGGCGTTGACGCCGGAGCTGCTGGCGACCGACCTGGCAGAATACCTGGTGCGCAAGGGCGTGCCGTTCAGGGAGACGCATCACATAGCGGGCGCGGCCGTCGCGCTGGCAGAAGCCGAAGGGATTGCGCTATCGGAGGTGCCGCTGGCGGCGCTGCGGACTTTACATCCGGCTTTTGAAGAGGATGCGGCGGAGGTCTGGAGCTACGCCCGCAGTGTGGAGCAGCGCGACGCGGCCGGCGGGACCAGTCGACGGGCTGTGATGAAACAGGTCGAGGCGCTGCGGGACTGGCTGGAGGCGTGAATTTTGGCGTCTCCAAAGCCGTGTCTGCCGCACAGTTTTCCCCGCGTTTTTCTGAATTGACAAAGAGCTTGGCCGTTGTTAGAATAGCACATCCATTACGCTCAATCGAGAGCAGCGACATCGGAATAAGAAAGAGAGAGTCATGGCCAACCTGATTGAAGTCAGCAATCTCCAGACGCAGTTCTTCACCCAGGATGGAATCGTCCACGCGGTCAATGGCATCAGCTATGAGGTCGCGGAGGGCGAGACGGTCGCAATCGTAGGCGAGTCGGGCAGCGGCAAGAGTGTCGGCGTCATGTCATTGATCCGGCTGATCCCCGAACCGCCTGGGAAGATCGTCAACGGGGAAGTGAATTTCGACGGCCAGGACCTGCTGCAGCTCAATGAAGAAGAGTTGCGCCAGATTCGCGGCAACCGCATCGCGATGATCTTTCAGGATCCGATGACGTCGCTCAACCCCGTGCTGACGATCGGCCGCCAGATCACCGAAGCGCTTGAACTGCATCTGAACATGAACCGCGAGGAAAGCCGCGCAAGGGCTGTCGAGCTGCTGGAACTGGTCGGCATACCCGATGCCTCGGCCAGGCTGGACGACTACCCGCACCAGTTCTCGGGCGGCATGCGCCAGCGCGTGATGATCGCGATGGGCCTGAGCTGCAACCCGCAGCTGCTCATCGCCGACGAGCCGACAACTGCGCTCGATGTTACGATTCAGGCCCAGATTGTCGATCTTGTGCGGCGGCTGCAGAGCGAGCTGGGCATGGCCATAATCTGGATTACGCACGACCTTGGCGTTGTCGCCGGCATGGCCGACCGCGTGCTGGTGATGTATGCCGGATTCATCGTCGAAGAGGGCCCGGTCGACGTAATTTACGGCCATCCCCGACATCCGTATACGCTCGGCTTGCTGCGTTCAATTCCGCGGCTGGACCTTGGCAGACAGCGGAGGCTGATCCCGATTGAGGGCCTGCCGCCCGATCTGCTTGACCCGCCCCAGAGTTGTCCTTTTGCGCCGCGCTGCCCCTTCGTGGTCGACAAATGCCACGAAGAGAACCCGCCCCTGATGGCGATCGACGGCGTGCGCAAATCAGCCTGCTGGGTCGACCTGTCCGAAGTCGAAATCTATGACACTAGCGCCGATGAACAGGTGGAGGCCGTCGCATGACCAATCAGAATACTGGTAACGGAGATGTTGCGGCTGCACAGGAAACAGGCCAGGATGAGGTGCTGTTGAGTGTGCAGGAGTTGAAGATGCATTTCCCGATCACGCGCGGCATCATTCTGCAGCGGCAGGTCGGGAGCATCAAGGCCGTCGACGGCATCACGTTTGAACTGATGCGGGGCGAAACCCTCGGTCTGGTAGGAGAGTCCGGCTGCGGCAAGTCGACGACCGGGCGCGCCATTCTGCAACTCTACGAACCGACGGCCGGTGAGGTAGTCTTCGAAGGACAGGACCTCACGAAGATTAACAGCGGCGATTTGCGCCGCATGCGCCGCCGCATGCAGATGATCTTTCAGGATCCGTACGCTTCGCTCAACCCGCGCATGACCGTCGGCAGCATCGTTGGCGAGCCGCTCGAGGTCCACAAAATTGGCGGTAACCGGCGCGAACAGCAGCAGCGCGTGCAGGAGCTTCTTGAAATTGTCGGCCTGAATCCTTACTTTATCAATCGCTATCCGCACGAATTCTCCGGCGGGCAGCGGCAGCGCATCGGCGTGGCGCGCGCCCTGGCGGTGAATCCGTCATTTATCGTCTGCGATGAACCGATTTCGGCGTTGGATGTCTCGATTCAGGCGCAGGTCATCAACTTGCTTGAGGACCTGCAGCGTGAATTGGGCCTGACCTATCTCTTCATCGCCCATGACCTCTCGGTCGTGCGCCACATCTCCGACCGCATCGCGGTAATGTATCTGGGCAAGATCGTCGAGCTGGCCGGCCGCGAGGAGTTGTACGAGAATCCGATGCACCCCTACACGCAGGCGCTTCTCTCCGCCGTGCCGATTCCCGATCCGCAGATCGAAAAGAAGCGGCAGCGAATCATCCTCGAAGGCGATGTGCCCAGTCCGGCGGAACCGCCGACCGGCTGCAACTTCAACACCCGCTGCCCGCAGGCGATGGACGTATGTCACCAATACGAACCCGTTTTCACCGACCTGGGCGATGGGCACCACGTCGCCTGTTTCCTCTACGACCAGGTGGAAGGTCTTGACGAAAAGGGCAATCCTGTCGCCGTCGCGGCGTGAGGCCTCGGCTGGGGATTCAGGACTGTTGCATCCCCGCCACTCATTCCTGTTCCGCGCACCCTGATTCTCATTCGCAGCGTCACCCTAGGCTTCCGGCCAGCTGGCCGGAAGCCGCGTTCTTTATTTCCTGGTAACTTCTAAGCCACATGAAGCGCCTCTCTCGACCAGTGCTTCATCCCCGCCGCCATTCAGATAATCTGATGGCGTATTCGGTTGGCCGCCACCACGTTGGATAAGCCGCACTGCAGGGAATAGGGCGCACTGTCGGTGAGCGCTGGTTTTGGAGGGGGGCGTTGCGGGGGGAGTCCCCCCGCACAAGGGAGGGCCGAAGGCCCGACCGTCCAAAAAGCAAGGAGAGAGTTGAAAGAAGTGAGGAGAGAGTACACCTTCGCTCGCCTCATTCAGGGTCGCAGACTGATTGCGGCTGAGTAGTTGCATTTCCTGCGCTACCTGGCGGCAGCCTCGGAATTACCTATAGGGTAAGGCGAAGGCGCGTCTAACCCCGACTCCCTTCAACTGCGACGAAATGACCAAAGGCGGGAAACGCCATGTCCAAACACGGTCGTATTTTTGGGTTGTCGAGCACGCTGCTTGTCGCGGTCTTGCTCTTGACTGCTTGCCCTCCTGTTTATACGGACTACACAACGCAGGAGAGTTCGTACGCTGAGCAAGCGCGAGCGGAAATCCTCGAGGGGCCGGTTACCCTGGACTGGAATCTGGGAACTGAGCCGCCCACCCTGGACCCTGCCCTGGCAGGCGATTCCGCATCAAGCCAAGTCCTCGATGAGGTGATGCTGGCGTTGACCGAACTGGACCCGGAAACGCGGGAGCCGGAGCCGGAACTGGCGACGAGTTGGGTGTCCAGCGAAGGTGGCGCAGTCTGGACCTTTTCGCTGCGCGACGATGTGCCCTGGGTCACCTTCCGGGAGGGTGGCGTCGAGCAGGTAATGGACGATGCCGGCCTCCCCCGTATCGTCAATGCCCACGACGTAGTCTACGGGGTCAAGCGCACCTGCGACTCCAGGACCGTCTCCGATTCCGCCTACATTCTCTATGTTATCGCCGGTTGTCAGGACGCCCACACCGGCGAAGGTTCGGTTGACGACGTCGGCGTGGTTGCGCTCGATGACTTTACGGTTGAGTTCACCCTGAACTACGGCGCAACCTTCTTCCCCCAGATTGTCAGCATGGCTGTTGCGCGCCCGATGCCCAAATGGCTAATCGAGGCTGAGCAGGACGGCTGGACCGAGGCCGGCATCATGCAGAACAGTGGCCCGTATGTACTGTCGGTGTGGCAGCACAGCGATAGGATTCAGCTCGTTCGCAATCCGTTCTGGTACGGTTGGGAAGAAAGGGCCGATGTGGCGGGCAACATCGAGGTTATCAATATCTCATTGGATTACGACGATTCGTCAGCTTTCTCCATGTACCGGGGAAATGCGTTCGATTGGGCGAATGTGCCGCTGGAGGCGTTGGCCGAAGTAACTGCAGCCGGTTCCGGGCTTGCCGCCGAGTACCGGCACTTCCCCATCAACTGTTCCTACTACTTCGGTTTTGTCACCCAGCGGGAGGCGGTCAGCGACGTCAGGGTGCGGCGGGCGCTCTCTATGACAGTGGACGGCAAGACCCTCGTCGAAGAGACCCTCAAAGGTGGGCAGATTCCGGCCAACACTTTTACCAACCCGCTCAACTTCGGTGCGCCGCAGCCGGGAGACGCCGATATCGCTCCCTGGGCGGTTGCTGAAGAAGATGGCGGTCTAGGCTACGCCGCCGCCGTCGAGTTGGGGCAGGAACTGATGGCCGACGCCGGCTATCCGGGCGGCGAAGGGCTCAGTCTCCTCCTCTTCAATGAATATAATGCGGTTGTGCTGGCCGTCACAGAGATGTGGAGCGCCGCTTTTCCGCGGATTGGTTTTGAATTCGAGAATATGGACTGGGGCTCCTATCTCTACAGCCTGCGTCCCCAAGCGCCGCTTGAGAACAAGCCCGACCTCTATCTTATGGGCTGGTGTGCCGACTATCCCCACGCCAACAACTGGGTCCATGAGGTCTTCAACCCGACCCAGGGCAGCAACGAGGCGCTGCTCTCCTTCGACGACCCACAGGTAGGGGAACTGGTGCGACAACTCAACAATGTCACCATCGCGGCCCAGACCGCCCCGCCCGCCGAGCAGCTTGCACTCTACAAGCAGGCAGAGATCCTGCTCATAAACGACATCGTCGGCATGATTCCCGTTCTCTATTTCGTGCAGGAGATTGTCGTCAAGCCCTGGCTGGACCGTATCTACTCGCACGAACTCTATATGTATCGATGGTCGATTGACAAGGCGGCCAAGGCGGAGGCGGAACGCTGAACTGTATTGCAGGATACTGGAGCGCTTCATTCGGGAGCGCGCCGCGAAGAGAGTTTACTCAGTCTGTTCCACGTCGTCCAGAAAGCAGTTGATGCTCTCTGTGATGCCCGCCGCGACACGCTCCGGTTCCTGAGTAAGCAAGTGTGCGTCGCCGCCCAAAAAGCCCATCTCCAGGATGACTGTGGGCGTGCCCGGCAGCACCTTGCGAAACGCGTGGTAGCGGGTCATCTCTTCGGTGACCGATGGGTGGAACGAAAGTCCCGTCTGCGCCGCGTAGTGCTTGTCGATGCAGGCGAGCATCTTTCTTTCCGTCAAAGGGATGGCGCTGTTGAACGGGTAGGCCGCTTTGTAACCGCTGACAAGAATGCAGCTGTCGGCATGCAGGCTCAACATGAGCGCTGCGTCGAGGTTTGTCAATCTGGCATCGTACTCTTCAAGGATCAGCACCTCCAGACCCGTACTTTCCAGCTGAACGCGCACCAGTTCGACGATGCCCGCCACGACATCGACTTCCTTGACTGTCGGAGCGTTCATATCGCCGCAGATCGCCCCCGAGTCGTACCCGGCATGACCGCTGAGCAGAGCAACCGTGAGCGAAGGCACGATTTCCTGCTCTGGCGTCGGCGCTACGATGGTGACCTGTTCGACCTGGCGGGGTAGCAGGAAGCCAACACTTCTCACAGCCAGAATGACAATCCCTGCAACGAGGACGAAACTGAATAAGAAGAATAGTCGCTGCAACCTGCGAATCAGAGCTATGCGCATCTTTTCTCGGGCGTTCTACAGTGATCGGACTGTTCGCATTGTACCGGTTGGCGGGGAACTGTCAATTACCCCCCACTCAAACGCGGACGATTGCCGGGCCGCGCGGCTTCGTCTGCATCAGCTAAGCCTCCAGTAATCCTTGGCGGAGTTTGAAAGATAGTATTCTCCCGTGTAGAATAGATGCTGATTATGAGTGAGAGTGCCATCTTCCGTGGGTCTCCAACCCAATCTCCTGAAGGCGGAGCGGACGCAGGGACGCCCGGCGTGCCCACGCTCCAGTCTTTGGGCGCAATCCTGCGCGATCGTCGCGAGAGCGCCGGTATACCCCTGGCCGAAGTCGAACACGCGACGCGCATCCGCCAGAAATACCTGGCCGCGATTGAAGCCGATGAGTGGCATCTCCTGCCCGGTGAAGTCGTCGGGCGTGGTTTTCTGCGCAACTATGCTTACTATTTGAATCTGGACCCTAACCAGATGGTCGACCGCCGCAGGTCGATGGCCGACAGCAGCCTGTCGCGAACGCTGGCGGGCACCAGCACGGGAGTGCGCCTGCCTCCGACACGGCCGGTGGACTACCGTCCGCAGGACGTCGACCTCGAGCAGACGGCCTTTTCTACGCGCTTTTCCGAATCCGTCGAATCCATGCGGGACTGGATGGTGCCAGTACTGGCCGCGGTCCTGATCGTGCTCGTCGTTCTCATCGCCTTCTGGGGCGTAAGGCAGATGAGCGGACAGTTTGGGGTCATCTTCTCGACCGTCCAGGAGCGCATATCCGCCGTGGCCGACGGCAACCAGTCCCAATCGAACGGGCAGGCCGGCGGTTCAGGAGGCTCGGCAAGCACCAACGATGGCGAGCCGGGCGTCGCGCCGGTCGCGACAGTCGTGGCGCCTGTGCCGACGGCAACGCCAACGGCAACGCTCACGCCGGTCCCGACTGCAACTGATACGCCGCAGCCAACGGCAACCGAAGCGCCGCCTCCGGAGCCCACCGCGACCGAAACGCCCACACCGACGCCCACACCGACTGAGGAGCCGACCGAGGAACCTCCGCCGGAACCTGCGCCGCCGCCCAGGCCCCCTCCCATCGTGCCGGTAACCTGCGCTGACAGCCGCTTGGCAATCTCCTCGCCCGGGATCAATCAGACCGTCAGCGGCGTTGTGCCAATTGCAGGGCGCGCCGTGCATGAGCAGTTCGACTATTACAAGCTGGAGTTTGCGCCGGGCGCCGACGCATCGGCCGGCTTCACCTGGTTTGACGGCAGCGACCGGAGCGGAAGCGGCGGCGTTGTCGGGCCGCCTGTCGAGAATGGTACGCTGGGCCACTTCGACAGCACAGGCCAGCACAACGGCGCGTACACCTTGCGGCTTACCGTCGTCGACACGAGCAGCAACTACCCCGAACCCTGCCAGGTTACCATAAACGTTCGCAATTGACGGGCGCCTGCGTCGCGGCGAGATTGTCGGCCCGCTCAGGGCCCGGCGTTCACGCCGTTTGGGCGTGCCGGCAGCAGGGTCAGAAAAGTGACGTGGGGCGGCGCGCCAATTCGGATCGGTATACTTTCGCCCAAACCGCGATGCACGTAAACGTGGGTCTGCCCGTGTCGCCAATAGCCGGAAGCCTCGCTGCGGGTCAATTGCTCCGTTTGCGTGTATACGGGGCCTAGAAGAGGCAGCACGATTTGCCCGCCATGCGTGTGCCCGGCCAGTATCAGATCGGCCTGACTGGCTGCGGGCAGGGCGACTACGTCCGGGTTGTGTGAAAGCAGGATTGTCGGCGCGTCGGGCCGGACGCCCTGAAGCCCGCCATGCAGGTCGGGCTCTCCTTGGAGCAGGTCCTCGATGCCGACGAGATAGGCGTCCGTCCCCTCCAACCGTACTGCCTGATTGTCCAGGAACCGAACGCCGCGACCCTCCAGTGCGCGCCGCAGGCCGGCAATATCGTTGACCCCGCTCGGTTCGCCGTCGAACCGATTGTTGAGCAGATAGCGCGCGAAGTGTAGCAGGAGCCCCACGCGGGCCCTGCTTGAGTTTTTGTTTCCCCTTGAAGAGATGTCGTCGCATTCTCCTCCGCGCGACCGGAAGATTCGCCAAGAATAATGAAGCGCCTTTTTCATTTCGTAGACGACATGATCGTGGTTTCCGGTAACGGCGTATGCGCCGAGTCGCGGCCTTGGGATGCTGTCGATCAACGCCAGGACATTTTCCAGACCATTGTCGTTGTGGAGGAAGTCGCCTGTATGGATGAGCAGATCGAACTGCGCGCCAGCGGTGGCGCGGCGCACCTGCTCGATCTTCGCGTGTTCGCGGCGATCGGCGCCTCGAAAGTGGGTATCGGATAAGTGGAGAATGCGCAGCCCTTCGTCGGGCAGGCCGGGCCGATCGCGCATTAGCCGCACTGTCAGTTGCTCCGCGCGTACGTCGAACGGTTCATACAGCAGCGCATAGCCGGCGAGAGTCGCACCGGCCCCCGCAACCGCGCCAAGACCCGCCAGCCAGGCCGCCATACCTCGTCCCGTTCCGACGCTCCTTTCCCTCCTTCGTCTTTCAATTTTCGCCATCAATAGTCTCACCTGCGGTCATTGCGCGAAGTGCCAATCGTACAGGAGCTGTTGCCCTTTGGCAAGCTGCCAGAAGACTTTGTGAGCAGCCTTGGCCGGGCGCGGCGCGGCTCGATAAACTGTTTCTGTCTTCTCCAAAAGCCTGCGGCCTTCCCTTGCCACCGCATGATATGATATGCGGGTGTCTCCATTTGCCTCAATCAGGCTTAGGAGGAATCCTGTGTGCGCGCGACCTGAAGGCGGTGTGCCGAAAAGGTCATTCGGCCTTCTGAAAGAGGAACTGAAAGAGCAGGTTCCGCGAATTGTGCTGCTCATTTTTGTGGCAGTCCTAGGCACCGGGGTTGGGCTGATTCAGCCTCTGCTCTTCAAAGCGCTCATCGACACCGCAATCCCGACCGCCGACCTGCGGCTGATCGGGCTGCTGCTGGCAGGGATGGTGATTGTGCCCGTGGTGGGCGCCGGTCTCGGCTCAGTCAACCACTACCTGCGCGCCTTCATCGGTGAAGCCGTCGCCCAACGCTTGCGCCGGGAGCTGTTCAATCATCTGCTGCACGTTCGGCTTGCCGAGCTGGGGAAGTTCGAGACGGGCGAACTTATCGGCCGGCTCACCAGAAGTTGCGGTATGATCGGCGAGGTCTACGTCACCGCCCACCTGCTGCCGCTGCTGATGAACGCCATCCTGCTAGTGGGCACGCTGACGGCGATGACCGCGCTCAGCTGGCGTCTTTCACTCCTGGCTCTGCTCGCATTTCCCTTCTCCTACCTCCTGACGAGGAAGGCGCGCGGCCATGCTGAGAGTCTGTACAGTGAGTTCTCCAACGCGTTGGAGGCGGGGCAGAGCTATCTGCACGAGGTATTTCCCGGCCTGCGAACAGTTCGTGCCTTCAACGCCGAAGCTCATGAAATGGGACGTTGGCAGAGATGGATTGAGCGGCACTGGCACATCAAAGCCAGGGTAACGACCTTCCATGAACTGATACGCACGCTCCTGCCGGAGTTCATCAACTACGCGGCGGCGGGTCTGGCTTTCGGTTACGGGGCCTTCGAGATAATCCAGGGCAGACTGACCGTTGGCAGCCTGGTGGCCTTCGTCGCCTACCTGCCTCGCTCCTACTCGGTGCTGCAGGCCCTGCTCGGTACCCAAGTCAACCTGCAGGAGGCCAGGGTAAACGCCGAAAAGGTTGACGCTTTGTTTGGGCTCGACCTTTCGCCGTCCGGCGAAAAAGTCCTATCTGACGTTTCTTCGGAAGGAGCGACGCTGGCCTTTCAAAATGTGTCCTTCGACTATGGGCGCGGGGACTTTGGCGTGGAAGACCTTACCTTTGGCGTCGAGCCGGGCGAGTTCATCGCGGTTGTCGGTCCCAGCGGCGGCGGCAAGTCCACCATCATCGATTTGATCATGGGCTTTTACGCACCGCGGTCCGGCACAATCACGTTTGACGGAATCGATCAACGCCACTTGTCGCTCGCATCGTTGAGGAGTCAAATTGGCTTCGTGCCGCAAGATACATTCTTGTGGAACGACAGCGTCTCTGCGAACATTCACTATCCTGGTCGCAGCGCCGACGGGGACAGGAGCCGGCAGGCAGCCCGGGCAGCGCAGATTGACGAATTCATCATAGGTCTGCCCGACGAGTACGAAACGGAGGTGGGAGAGCGAGGCATGACGCTATCGGGCGGGGAGCGCCAGCGTCTCGCCATAGCGCGGGCACTCTTGCAGAAGCCCAGGCTCCTCCTGCTGGATGAAGCTACCTCTGCGCTCGATGCCCTGACTGAGCAGAAGGTGCGCGGGGCCATCGACGCCGCGCGGCAGGGGCGGACGGCAATCGTCGTAGCGCACCGGCTTGTCACTATTCTGCAGGCCGACCGCATACTGGTGATCGACAAGGGCCGGCTCGTCGAGACGGGCACACTACAGTCACTGCTGGCGCGACGCGGCCTCTTCTACGACCTGTACCAGGCACAATCTTTCGATCTCGCCTAAATCGCGCTATAATCAGTGGCCATGGCCTTTGAACGCGCCTACAGCCATAGGAAACTCCGACGACGACAACGCTAAGGAACCTGCGCATGTCAGATGTTACTGCCGCGCCATTCGACAGCCCTACCCTCGACCCGGAACTGGAAGAAAATGTGGTCAATACGATTCGGATGCTGGCATTGGACGCCGTGCAGGCGGCCAATTCGGGCCACGCCGGCCTGCCGATGGGCATGGCCACGGCCGCGCTGACGCTCTGGCGCCGCCATCTCCGCTACAGTCCGACAAATCCCGAATGGGCGAATCGTGATCGTTTTATACTCAGCGCCGGCCACGGTTCGATGCTGCTCTACGCCCTGCTCCATTTGACCGGCTACGATCTGCCCCTGCAACAGCTGAAAGACTTTCGCCAGTGGGGCAGCCAGACACCCGGCCACCCGGAATACGGCCACGCGCCCGGGGTCGAGACGACGACGGGTCCGTTGGGACAGGGATTTGCCAACGGTGTGGGAATGGCCATCGCCGAACAGTGGCTGGCGGCCAACTACAACCGGCCCGAATTTGACGTCGTGTCGCACCACATCTACGCTATCGTCAGCGACGGCGACCTGATGGAAGGCGTCGCGCAGGAGGCAGCCAGCTTGGCCGGACATCTCCGGCTTGGCAAGCTCATCTACCTTTACGACGACAACCGTGTGACCATCGACGGGTTCACCGATCTGGCCTTTACGGAGGACCAGTACCGGCGATTTGAGGCGTACGGCTGGCACGTTCAGAAGGTGGAAGGAATGGACAGCGCAGCGGTCGACGCCGCGATCAGCGCGGCCAAGCAGGAGCCGCGCCCCAGTCTCATCGGCTGCACGACCATCATCGGATTCGGCGCACCCAAACAGGGCGAGCCGGACATGCACAGCGACCCGTTACCGGCTGAGGAAGTTGCGCAGACCAAGGCCAACCTTGAGTGGCCGCAGGAGCCGACTTTCTACCTGCCGCCCGAAGTGAGCGCCTTCTGTCTGCAGGCCGTCGGCCGGGGCAAACGGCTGGAAGCAGACGATCGGGCCTTGTGGGAGGCCTACGCCGCAGCACATCCAGGGCCGGCCGCGGAACTCGCAGGGCTGCTGCGCGGTGACCTGCCCGAAAGTTGGGAAGAGGCACTGCCCGTCTTCGAAGGGGGCGACAGCCAGGCCACGCGCAACGCCAGCGGCGACACGCTGAATGCCCTGGCGCCGGTCATCCCCAACCTCATTGGCGGCAGCGCCGACCTAGCGCCGAGCAACAAGACGATTATCAGCGGCAGCCCGGACTTCCAGCCCGAATCCTACAACGGCCGCAACTTCCGATTCGGCGTGCGCGAACACGGCATGGGCGCCATTCTCAGCGGGATGGCCCTGCACGGCGGCGTTATTCCCTACGGCGGTACTTTCCTGGTTTTCAGCGACTATATGCGCGCCAGCGTGCGACTTGCCGCGCTGATGGGAGTGCCCGTTATCTACGTATTCACCCATGACAGCATTGGGGTCGGCGAAGACGGCCCCACGCATCAGCCGGTCGAACAGGTGGCCGCACTGCGCGCCATCCCCAATCTGACCGTTATTCGTCCCGCCGATGCCAACGAGGTGACGCAGGCATGGAAGGCAGCGCTGCAAAACCGGGGCGGGCCCACGGCGTTGATCCTTTCGCGGCAAAACCTGCAGGTTTTCGAACGCGGGGCTAACGGGGTTGGGGCGGCCGAGGGGGCGGCCTTGGGCGGGTACGTTTTATGCGACTGCGCGACCACGCCGGAGTCGCCGGCGCTGGTCTTCATCTCGAGTGGCAGCGAACTGGAGATTGCCTACGCGGCGGCGCAGCAGCTGGCTGAGAGCGGTGTGGCGGTACGGGTCGTCAGCCTACCAAGCTGGGAGCTGTTCGCCGCGCAGTCGCCAGAATATCAACGTGAGGTGCTGCCGCCTGACGCGCTCAAGGTGTCGGTTGAAGCCGGTGTGGTGCAGGGGTGGGAGCGCTGGGTCGGCAACGATCCGGCGCGGGGCGCAGCGATCGGCCTTGACCGCTTCGGCGCCAGTGCGCCTCAACAGGATGTCTACGCCAATCTCGGCCTGACCGTCGAGGCTGTGGTCAGTGCGGCGCAAGCGCTGCTTGAGGCGTAAGCGATTGTGCCTGCCAGAGCCGCGGCCGCAGTTATCCAGCAGACGCGACGGCATCACGCCATCGAACACGCGACGATACATCTGCTGGCGGCCCGATTCCCGCGCGTGACCCTGGCCGGTTTGAGCGACCCCTGGGGCTTCACGCTCTTCGGGCGCGTGCCCTGCCAAGCGGTGGAAGACGCAGTTGGCGAAGCCCTGCTGCGCCTCAAGGCTGGTGAAGAAGAGATCGCCTACCATCCCAACTGCGGCACCAGCCTGACAACGAAAATATTGCTGGCCACGGCGGCGGCCATCGTAGGCAGCGCGGGAAGCCGCCGCACACTGTTTGAGAAGGTCACGGTGACCGCCGGGCTGGTGACGCTCGGGCTCCTGATCGCCGGGCCGCTGGGGATGCGGCTTCAGCGCCTCACGACCTCCGCCGCTGTAGATGGTCTCGGGTTGGCTGAAATCGTGCCGGTAGGGGAGGCGCATCGCATCACCTTCATCAGCAGCCACTAACCAGCCGCTGATGTTATATCTGTTCCTCGCGCCTGATGAGTATCTGTTGGGGCAGCGCCTTGCCCAATTGAAGCAGGCGTTGGGCGACGCCGAGATGGCTTCGCTCAACCTGACCGAACTCGACGGCGCCCGCACAAATGCAGCCGATATACTGTATCACCTAGGGGCAATGCCTTTCTTGGCCGCCCGTAGGCTTATCATTGCGCGCGGCTACCTGGCCAACCTGGAGGGCCGGCTTGGTACGGCAAAGTCGCCGAACAGGGGGGCGCAGGACGAGGCGAGACAGGTTCTGACCTGTCTCGCCGATCAGCCGGCGGAGAACGATCTTGTATTCATCGAAGAGAAGCTGGACAAGCGCCGGGCCCTGTGGAGGGGCATGGACGACATCGCCGGCATCGAGAAGTTGAGCCGGGACGGGTTGCTGGCGATAGAAGAGATGGCCACGCCCGACGCCCGCCAGTTGCCCGGATGGATAGTCAAGTCGGCCCGGCAAGATGGGATCGCGATCGAGGGGAGAGCGGTGCAGATGCTGGCGGCTTATGTCGGCCCCGACTTGCGCCGCCTTCGCCAGGAAATTGAAAAATTGCGCACCTATGCGGCCGGTCGCAGCATTACCGCTGACGACGTGAAGTTGTTGGTCAGCGATACAAGCGAGGCGCTCATCTGGGATCTAACCGATGCCATCGGTCTGCGCGATGGGCGCAAAGCTATGCGGGCCCTGTCCGCGTTACGGCGCAACGACGCCAACCCGTTTTATCTTCTGACGATGATCACGCGCCAGTACCGGATCATGATTAAGGTGAAGGATGAGACCGCACGCATGTCAGGCAATGAGTATGACGTTGCCGGACGCGTAGGCGAACGTCCATTTCCCGTCAAGAAGGCGATGGCACAGAGCCGAAATTATGCCCTCGCCCAGCTGGAAGCGATCATGGACCGGTTGCTGACGGCCGACTTTGCCATGAAGAGCGGCGCCGACGCCGACACCGAACTGGACATTCTGGTAGGGGAACTGACAATGCCCCGGTTGAGGAACTGAACGCCTTATGAGTATTGGACCAACGCAAATTGCCGGCACAAAATCTTCCGCCGTCCTTTCAGACGGAAACGGGCGGACGACAATCGGCCCCGAAACGGTTCATCGCATGCAGAGCGAAAACGGGATAACCGTCCTGGTGCGACCAAACCCATCGGCGCCCGTTGCCGTGCTGGAGGGGTGCCTGCGCGCGGGCAGTGTCGATGAAGTCGCGGAGAAGGCCGGGCTGGCGTCGTTTACCGCCTCGCTAGTGAGCCGGGGCAGCGCCCATTACGACTTTGACCGCTACAACGAGACGGTCGAGTCTGTTGGGGCCAGCATCAGTGTTTCCGGCGGTTCCCACGTGACCCATTTCGGCAGCGAAAGCCTCGTCGAGGACTTTCCGCTGATCGTAGAGATTCTGGCCGACATCCTGCGTCGGCCCACCTTTCCGCCCGAGCATGTCGAACGCGTACGCGGTCAGTGGCTCGTTCGTCTGCAGGAACGCGAGCAGAGCACGCGCAGTGTTTCCTACCGCCGCTTCAATGAGATGATCTACGGCGATCACCCCTACGGCCTGCCGACCTCGGGCTACATCGAGACGATCGAGGAGATCGGCCGCGACGATGTGGTCGATTTTCACGGCAAGAATTACCGGCCGAACCAAGCGATCGTCGTGGTCAGCGGCGACGTTGAGCCGCAGGACGTGGTGGCGCTGCTGGACCGCCACTTTGGTGATTGGGAAGTCGGAGAGACGCCGCTCGCGCCGGCCGCCAGCATACCTCCGGTGGCGCGCCCAGACGGCATCAAGCGCAAAGATGTCTCCATGCCCGGCAAAGTCCAGGCCGACGTCGTAATCGGCTGCCTGGCCGTCGCCCGCACCGACCCGGACTACTACGCCGTGCAAGTTGCCAACAACATCATGGGTCAGTTCGGGATGATGGGGCGGCTGGGTGAAAATGTACGCGAGCGTCAGGGGCTGGCTTACTACAGTTACAGCGCGCTCGACGCCGACATCGGCGTTGGCCCATGGGTGGCGTTCGCCGGGGTGAACCCGCAGAACGTCGATCAGGCGATCGACAGCATCCTGCACGAATTCGAGCGCATGGGGCGGGAGCCGGTCAGCGACGAAGAGCTTTCGGACAGCATTGCCAACATGACCGGCACGCTTCCCCTGCGACTGGAGACGAATGACGGAGTGGCATCAATTCTGCTCAATATGGAGTGGTACGGCCTTGGGCTGGACTATTTGCAGACTTACCAGGAGCGGATTCGAGCTATTGCCAAAGAGGATGTGCAGCGGGTCGCGGCGGACTATCTGCGGGCTGATTCCTACACGCTAGTAACGGCCGGGCCGGGCAAGAACGGGAGCTGAACCCTTGTGACGCAAGAAAACCCGGTAATTGAAATTGAGGAGCTCAGCAAGGTCTATACCGTAACCGAGCGGGAGGCGGGTCTGGCTGCGGCGTTTCGCAGCCTCGTCAATCGCAAGACGCGTGATGTGCGGGCTGTGGACAAGATCTCTTTTGCCGTCGGCGAAGGTGAGATCGTCGGCTTTCTCGGACCAAATGGGGCGGGCAAGACGACGACTTTGAAGATGCTCGCCGGTCTGCTGCATCCGACCGACGGCCGCGCGGCTGTGCTCGGTTTTCGTCCTTGGGAGCGCAACCGCGACTATCTGCGCCGTATGACGCTGGTGATGGGCCAGCGCAATCAGCTGGTGTGGGATATTCCGGTCATCGACACTTTCGAGTTGAACCGTGCGGTATACCGTATTCCCGAAACAGATTACAGGCGCACGGTTGACGAACTGACGGAACTGCTGGAGCTGGCGCCCCTGCTGCGAAAGCCCACGCGCAATCTTTCGCTGGGTGAGCGGATGAAATGTGAGATCGCGGCTGCGTTGCTGCACCGCCCATGGGTCCTGTTCCTGGACGAGCCGACAATCGGGCTGGATGTGACGATGCAGCGCCGTATACGCCAGTTTCTGGTCGAATACAACCAGCGAACCGGGGCGACGGTCCTGCTGACCAGCCACTATATGGCGGACGTGGAGGCGCTGTGCAAGCGCGTCATCGTTATACATCACGGCAAGCTTCTCTACGACGGCGAACTCAGCGGTTTGGCCGATCGTTTTGCGCCGTTCAAGACCGTCGAGGTGGAGCTGCAGAATGGCGCCGGAGGCAGGCCGCTGGACGAGTACGGCGAGGTCCTTGTCCGCAGTCCCGGCCGTGTCACGCTGCGCGTGCCCAAAATCGAGACCGCCTCGGTCACCGGGCGCATTCTGACTGACTTGGAAGTGGCCGACCTGACGGTCCAGGACCCGCCGATCGAGGACGTGATCGAGCAGGTTTTCAGCCAGGAAGCAACAGAAAGCGAAGAGGGTTAAAGGGGCGAGAGTATCCCGCCGTTTGTCAGTCCTCACTCCGTACATGACCGCCTTTTATTCGATCTACAGGGGCTATTTTCGCACCGCGCTGGTGGTACAGTTTCAGTACCGTGTTGCGATGATCATCTGGTTGTTGGGTGGGATCATCGAGCCGGTGATGTATCTCGTCGTGTGGCGCACGGTGGCGCAGCAGCAGGGCGGCGCGGTGGGCGGCTATGCGGTCAATGACTTTGCCGTCTATTTCATCGCAATCATGCTGGTGGAGCACGGCACATTTTCCTGGATCATGTGGGAGTACGATTTCCGAATCCGCATGGGGCAGTTCTCGTCGCAGCTGCTGAAGCCTATCCACCCGATTCACAGCGACATTGCCGACAACATCGGTTACAAATTCCTGACCTTGATTATTATGGCGCCGACCGCGGCCCTACTGGCCTGGTTGTTCAACGCCTCGTGGCAGCCGGACGCGCGCACGCTGGCCATATTTGTGCCCGTACTGGTCCTGGCCTTCCTGATGCGTTTCTTCTGGGAGTGGTCACTGGCGATGTTGGCATTCTGGACAACCCGTGTCGACGCCATCAATCAGGCCTATTTTATCGTCGTTCTCTTCTTCGCCGGGCGGCTTGCTCCCCTTGAGCTATTTCCCCAGTTTTTGCAGCGAGTGGCCGACATTCTGCCCTTTCGCTGGATGCTGGCTTTCCCGGTCGAGTTGCTGCTGGGACGGCTGACGCCTAATGAACTATGGCTCGGTATCGGCGCGCAGCTGTTCTGGCTGGTCGCCGGCTACCTGGTCATGAGAGTCATTTACCGCGCTGGCATCCGCCGCTACGCCGCATTTGGCGCATAGCCGCCGGGCTCGGCAGGAATCACGCAGCAGGCACAATTTTTCGATGTACTACATTCGTCTCTTTGCCACATACGTGCGTCTCGGAGCGCTGGGTGAACTGGAATACCGCGCCAATTTCTGGATCAATCTGCTGCAGTCGATTCTGGAATTGTGCGTGGCGCTGGGCGGGCTGGCCGTCGTTTTCAGTCACACTGACAATCTGGGCGGCTGGCGGCCGGAGGAGATACTGGCTGTGCTCGGTGTCTACTTCCTCGTCGGCGGCCTCATCCGCGTACTGATCAGACCCTCTATGGTGAAATTCATGGAGGATGTGCGACAGGGCACGCTCGACTTTACACTGACCAAACCGGCGGACTCGCAGGTTTTGGTCAGCATGCAGCGGGTGGAGCTCTGGCGACTGGCGGATGTGCTCATCGCCCTGCCGGTACTGGGTACGGCGCTGGTCCGGCTGCGTGTGGAATTGGGCCTGGCCGAAGCGCTCACGTTTGGGGCGACGATGCTCAGCGGGGGGCTGATCATCTACAGCTTCTGGCTGATGCTCAGCACCTGCGCTTTCTGGTTCGTCAAGGTTGAAAACATCCAGGTAATCTTTCAGAGTATGTGGCAGGCGGGCCGCTGGCCGATCAGCATCTATCCGGCGTGGCTGCGGGCAGTGCTGACTTTTCTCGTACCGGTCGCCTTTGCAACGACCGTGCCCGCCTCCGCGTTGAGCGGGCGGATAACCTCAAGCACGCTATGGGGTTCGCTGGCCCTGGCCGCGGCGTTGCTGATCGTTTCCCGCTGGTTCTGGCGGGTGGGGATTCGCTTCTATTCGGGCGCGTCTGCGTAAATGAAGGAGACAAGGGAGCCTTAAGAGATGAGAGTATTGATTACGTCGGGTGCGTCAGAGCTATGCGCTGTGCTGGCGGACCATTTGGCAATGGAGCATGAAATCAGGCTGACTGAACGGGCGCCCGTGAAGAGCGTACACAACTTTGTGCAGTGCGCGCTAGGCCACGATCGTGCTACGAACCAGTTGACCAGCGGCATTGACGTCATCGTTCACGCCGTCGAACCGCTGCCGGATGAGGACGTGAGCGCGCAGATCGATGCCGCGACCCGCTGCACCTACAATCTCCTGCTGGCAGCGGCTGAAGAGAATGTTTCGCAGGTGATTTTGCTGAGCACGCTGGAACTGATGGCAGACTATCCTGCCGCCTATCGCGTCGGTGGGACCTGGCGGCCTCTTCCGCGCACGCGGCCGCCTACGCTCAGCAAGCATCTGGCAGAACAGGTCTGCCGCGAGTTCGCACGCGAACGAAAGCTGCGCGTTGCCGTTCTCCGGTTTGGAAAGGCGTCAGACGCAACGGTCTATGAGGCCGTCAATTGCGCGCTTGCGAATGACGAGGAATGGGCGATTACACATGTTGGGGAGATTGCAAGATGAAGGTACTCATTCTTGGGGGCGCTGGAATGTTGGGGCCATATGTAGCGCGTGAACTTGCTGTCAGACACTCGCTGCGGATCACCGATGTCAAGCCGCCGGAGGAAGAACTGCCCGGCGACTTCCTTCAGTTGGACGTCTCCGACCTCGATGCCGTCGTTGATGCAGCAGAAGGCATGGACGCAATCGTCAATCTCTCCGTTCTGCGCCGAGACCGTCAGATTGCCTGGGATGTAAGTACACGCGGCTGTTACAACATGATGCAGGCCGCGGTGACGCATGGGATAAGGCGCGTGATCAACACCGGTCCCCATCTTACGGTTGCGGGCAAAAATATTACTGAGTGTTTCGATTTCGGCATCGGCCCGGACATCCCGCCCCAGTCCGGCACCTACATCTACGCCATAACAAAGGCGATGGGCCAGGAAATCTGCCGCGTGTTCACCCTGCATCATGACATCAGCGTGCAGACTTATCTCTTCTATCATTTCGTAGATCCCGAATCGATCCAGACAGGCAATCAGCGCGTTCCCTACGCTGTTTCCTGGGAAAACGCAGCGGAAGCCTTCACTCTCGGACTGGAGATCGACTTGGAGGCGCTGCCCTCCCTTTGCGAGGTTTTCTACGTGTTCGCCGACATGCCGCATGGCAAGTTCAGCAATGAAAAGGCAAAGCGGATCCTTGGGTTCCAACCGCGTCGGGACGTGGAAAAGCTCTGGACGTAGCGAGGGAAATGGACAGCGGAACAGCGGAGTATATCGGTTCAGACGGGGCGCGGGGAAATGCGTTTCCGACGCTCTTGCAAGAGCGGCAACTGTGGGGCGATGGGTTTGAACGGTTGGCCGGACTGGATGAGGCAGGCCGCGGCGCTCTGGCCGGGCCGGTTGTCGCGGCCGCGGCCATTCTTCCCTTCAGCTGCGCGCAAGAGGGCGTGTGGGCCGCGGTGCAGGATAGCAAGCTGATCGCTCCGCCGCGCCGCGAAGAGCTGTCCGAGCAGATTCAGGCGCAGGCCGCCGACTGGAAGCTGGGAGAAGCGTCTGCCGCCGAGATAGACGCGATCGGTATTGCCCCTGCCACGCGCCTGGCGATGCGCCGTGCGGTCCTGGCTTTGGACCCACCGCCCGATCACCTGCTCATTGACTGGGTGCAGCTCAGGTCGCTTAATATTCCCCAACGAAGTTTCACCAAGGGCGATCAACTCGTCGTCTCCATCGCCGCCGCTTCCATCCTGGCCAAGGTCCACCGCGACCGGCTGCTTTGCCAGCTCCACAAGACGTACCCGGAGTACGGCTTTGCCGGGCATAAGGGATACGGCGCGCAAGCACATCTAGCCGCCATCGCACGGTTCGGTCCTTGCCCGGCCCACCGGCGCTCATTCGCGCCCATGCGTCACCAAGCCGGGCTCTTTGGCAAAGACCAACCGCCGGAATCTCCTTGACTACGATTCACAGCTCATCGGCCAGAGTTGCGAGAAGAGCGAGCGCCAGGCGTTTGCTCTCCAGAACGGGACGCTCTTCTTCTCCTACCATCAGCACAGGACCGACGCAGGCGGGACATCCGTAGCGGCAGCCGCAGCCGCGAATCAGCTCTGCAGCCGCGGCGATCAGGAGATCGTGGCGCGCGTACAACTGAGCGCTGAAGCCGATTCCCGCGGGGATGCGCTCGAAAATATAGATGCGCGGTGCGGCGGCGCTCTGCGGGCCATTCGATGCGGTAGCAGTCTCGCCCTCCTGCCGAACGACGGCAACGTCGATATCCCGCCGGTCGCACATCAGGTGCAGCGGGGCCAGATTTCCAAGGGCGTATGCCACGCCGTCCATGCCGGTGCGTGCGCGCACGCCCACTTCCCAACGCTGATGGCAGCGTCGACAGAGCAACACGAGATTGTCGAGCCGGTTGGCCTCGCGGTCGTACCTGTTCAAACCCGGAGCATACCCGAAGGCGCGGAATGGGATGCGATGATGCACGTCGTGCTGGCGGTTGCCTCTCTCGGGCGCGCCGCACTCGGCGCAACGGTAGCCGTCCCTGGCGCGTGTCCTGGCGCGCTGTTCCTGCCAGTCGGGGCCGTAATCATTGGGCGCGTCGCGCCATTCGCCCGCCTCCATCAACTCCAACTGTGCCTCCGCGGTCACCTCAAGCCAGTAGCCGGTCGTGTCAAGCGCGGTGGGTGGATAGTCGAGCGGTTGGACGCCCAGATTCTCGTGTGAGAAACGTCTGACGCGGCGGAACTGCGTCACCTGCGAGGTCACCAGGAGTTCGCCGTGACCCAATTGCGCGCCGCCGGAAACACGGGTCTCATGCACGGACAGCACCTCGATCTCGTTATCCGTGCTGGCATCGGTGTAGTAGTCGACCGCCGCCGGCCATACCCACGCCAATTTCGCTTCCAGGTCGAGGCGTTCTACAAGGTAGCTGCGGCCTTCGTGCAGATATACGGCGCCTTCGTGTACGAGAAAGGGCGCACTGGTGGCGTCGACTTCGCCGATGACGGTGAACGAGTCGTCTCGCAGGGCAGGTTTGGCATGTTCTGCTGCGTCTGGATTTCCTGCCTGCACGACTACCGGATCGCCGCCAAGGTTGCGAAGTCCGAACTGGCGTGCTGGATAGCCGTCGCCGCTCCAGAGAAGGCGTTGGCCGAATCGCCGCACGCTTCCCTCTTCTACGAGGAGTTCAAGGACTTCCGCAGTGTATGGAGAGTTTCCGAACGACTCCCCCCTGGCGAAGGGCAACTCGAAGGCGGCGCAGCGTAACTGG
Organism: uncultured Caldilineaceae bacterium; assembly: GCA_951813625.1. Lineage (GTDB taxonomy): Bacteria > Chloroflexota > Anaerolineae > Caldilineales > Caldilineaceae > Bin5. The sequence continues at coordinate 151,512 of CATOTS010000002.1, forward strand.
TCCGTCAGCAACGCCAGGTTGTCGGCGTTGGCGAAGGCGTGCTCCGGCGATCGACGCAGGAGATACTGGGGATGGCTGACAATGTACTGGTCGAGCGCACCGGCGGTTGCCACGAGCACGGCGATAGAAGCTTCGGTTGTGCGGCCTACCCGGCCCCACTGCTGCCATGCGGCCGCGATCGTGCCTGGATAGCCGCAGATCAGGGCCGCCTCCAGCCGGCCGATATCGATGCCCAGCTCCAGGGCGTTGGTGGCGACCACCCCGCGCACCGTCCCGTCGCGCAAGCCTGCTTCGATCTGGCGCCGTTCGCGGGGCAGGTAGCCGCCGCGATAGCCCCGCACTGAATTGCGCGTTGCGTTGCTATCCTGCTCCCACTCGCCATCATCGGCAGCCTGAAGACGTTCGCGCACGTAGCTGAGCAGTAGTTCGACAGTCATCCGTGCGCGGCCGAAGATGATGGTCTGCAGGCCGCCGCGAAGAAAGCGCGTGGCAAGCTCCTGTGTTTCGAGGACGCTGCTGCGGCGGAGTCCCTGAATCGGATCGTACAGGGGCGGCGCATATAGAATGATGTGTTTTTCACCCTGGGGCGCGCCGTTACGGTCGATGACCCGTACAGGCTGCTCGGTCAGAATCTCTGCCAGCTGTTTTGGGTTGGCGATTGTTGCGCTGGTTAGCAGGAATTGGGGACGACTACCGTAGTGGGCGGCCAGGCGGCGGAGTCGGCGCAAAACATTGGCCACGTGGCTGCCGAATACGCCGCGATAGCCGTGCATTTCGTCGATGACGACGTAGCGTAGACCGCTGAGAACGCGCTCCCAACTGCCATGATAGGGCAGGATGGCGGCGTGCAGCATATCCGGATTTGTGAAGATCAGCCTGGCGCTCTGGCGGATCGAGCCGCGCTGCGCGGTGGGCGTATCGCCGTCGTAAGCCGCGGCCTGGAAGCCGCCTGTCGCCGCGACCCACTCATCGATCTCCGCCAGCTGATCATGAGCAAGCGCTTTGGTCGGGAAGAGGTAGAGGGCAGTCGAATCGGGGTCGTTGAGCAACGCGTGCAGGACGGGCAGCGTGTAGCAGAGCGTCTTGCCGCTGGCGGTTGGCGTGACGACCGCGACGCTTTCGCCCAGGAGGGCTCGCTCAACTGCCTCGGCCTGGTGGCTATAGAGCTTCTGGATTCCGCGGGATTGCAGCGCTTTCGTCAGCGCCGGGTGCAGTCTTGCCGGTATTTCTGCCATGGAGCCGGGGCGGGCGGGCAGGGTCTCCCACGCGGTGACATTGGACATAAAGCCGGTGTCACGGCGCAACTCGGCAAGAACGTCGGCGATGCCCATACCTTCAATCGTGTCTATATGCCGGTGATTCGAATGCCACTGCCCTTCACTTTGTGGCGCATGTTGACGCCGATGAGGACGGCTGTCAACCCTTCGCTGACGCCGCTATTGGCGAGCGGGCCGGCATCGATACCACGCATCCCTGCGGCCTGGGCCAGTTCAATCGCTGTCTTTTTCGCCCCTCTGTCGTCGCCGGTGACCAGTATGTCACAGTCGACTGCGTGGTCCAGGTCCTTCAGGTGCGTGGCACTGATGTTTTGAAATGCCGCCACCAGCCGCGCGCCTTCGCCCAGCAACGCCTGTGCTTCTTCGGCTGCAGACCCTGCCGGCGGGCGCCAAACGCGGCTTACGCGCGGGGGCTTGAGTGGAACGACGACGCTGACCACTGTCTTGCCCTGGCAGCCGGCACGAATCTGCCCTATGATGCCGCTCTGGGAGTCGTATGGGACGCTGAGAATGACTACATCGGCCGCATCTGCCGCGGCCGCGTTGGTATCCCCGCCGATGCTGGACTCGTCGCCGGGTAGCAGTGAGGAAAGTTCAGCTGCGGCCGCCTCTGCTTTTTCGCGGCTGCGGCTGCCGATCAGGACTGGATAGCCGGCGGCGGCCCAGCGCAACGCCAGCCCGGATCCCTCCGCGCCTGTACCCCCTATGACGGCCAGTGTGGGAAGGCTAGTATCCATTTCTCTGTCCTGGCTTTTCGGTTGCAACTCCAGCCCCCTGGTGAGATTCGGGTCTGAGTATTTGGATTGCGAAGGCTTTTTGGCGGGCGAAACAGCAATTGATAGCGAAAGGTTAGAGGGAACAACCGGAGACTAGGCGCTTCTCTCGAATCGTATCCATGTTTCCTGCGCGTGCTCGCGGCTGTGGGCAGCAATCGCTTCTTCGTCCAGCATGAGCAGCTCCCGATCTCGCATCAGCACACGGCCGTGACAGATCGTGCTGTGGACGTGTCCGCCGCCGATGCCGTACAGAATGTGCCAGGGCAGATTGTCGCTGTGCAGGGGTGTCGGGGGGCAATAGTCGAGCACGATGATGTCGGCAAAGGCGCCGGGAGCCAGGATTCCGACCGGTTTTTCGAAAAATGCGCCGGCCAGCGTACGGTTATTGTGGACCGCCATCTGCAATACTTTGTCGGCACCGAGCGTGCGCGGGTCGCCGCTGGTTACCTTGTGCAACTGGTCGGTCACCTTCATTTCGGCGAACATATCGTTGCTGAACCCATCATTGCCCAGGCAGACGGGCATTCCGCCGCGCAGCATTGCGGGCACGTTGGCCGCGCCCACTGCGTTATTCATGTTGGAACGGGGTTGGTGCGATACGAACGTTCGTGTTTCGCGCAGTAGCGCAATCTCCCAGGCGTCGACATGGATGCAGTGGGCAAAGATGCTTTCGGCGCCGGTGACGCCAAATTCATGCAGCCGCTCGACCGTGCGTGCACCGCTTCGGCCGAGGCTGTCCCAGGCGTCCGCCGGATGTTCGGCCACGTGGACGTGGAAGCGATTGCTCTCGCCTCGGCAGGCTTCGAGCGTCCCGTTGGAGAGTGTCATGCTGGCATGCAGGCCGAAAGTGGCCGCAATGCGCGCTGACTTGCTGTCGCCGGAGGAAAGCCGGGAGGCGAAGCGCACATTCTCGCGGATGCCCGCCTGCGCCGCGGCGGGGCCGTCGCGGTCGGTCACCTCGTAGCAGAGCGCGGCCCGCAATCCGCTGGCATCAACGGCCGCGGCGATTGCGTCGAGGCTGCCGTCAATAGCGTTCTGGCTGGCGTGGTGATCGATGAGCGTGGTCGTCCCGTTGCGGATGGCGTCAACGAGGCAGACCTCGGCGGAGCTCTGAACACCGTCAAGGTCCAGCGAGCGGTCCAACGGCCACCAGAGTTTTTGCAGGATTTCGGGAAAGTCTTTGGCAGGTTCGCCGGGAATGTACATACCCCTGGCGAAGGCGCCGTAGAAGTGTGTATGTGCGCAGATCATGCCCGGCATCAGCAGTTTGCCGTGCGCGTCCCAGCGCTCTGCGTTGGGAAAGCGGCTCAGCAGGTCGCTGCTCTCGCCGACCGCGACGATTTCGTCCTCTTGAAAGTAGACGCCACCGTGCGGAATGATGCGGTCTGTGTCGTCAAGTGAGATTACGGTTGCGTTGTGAATCAGCATTCTCTGTTCCGGATATCGACAGCTTCAGCGGACACTGATCAATGAAGTATACGGGTGCCGGGAATAAACGCAAAAGCAGGGGCGCGCTCGGCCTGATTTCTCCTTTCCATGAGAACTCCTTATACTGGACTCTCTGGTGCAGTTGAATCCGAAGAGGAGTTGCGCGTGAAAATCCTTGTGACGGGGGCAGCTGGGTTTATCGGCAGTCACGTCGTGCATTGGCTTCAGCATGCCGGGCACGAGACCGTCTTACTTGATAACTTGCAGACCGGCAAGCGTGCCAATCTCCCTGCCGACGCGCCATTCTATGAAGTTGACTTGCGCGATCAGGCCGGGCTGGCGGAGCTATTTGCGGTGGAACGTCCACAGGCGCTCGTCCATCAAGCAGCTCTTGCGAATGTACGTGAGAGCATGAAAGACCCGATCACCTATGCCGAAGTCAACATAATCGGCACCCTGCACCTGCTCGAACTGGCTAAGGAGTATGGTTGCTGCAAGTTCGTCTTTGCCAGCACGGGCGGCGCAGTCTACGGCGAGGGCGACGACAGGTCAGAGAGGGAAAGAGAGGATGGCGAGACTGACCCAGGGCCTTCGACGCCGCCATTTACCGAGAAGAGCCCTGCCATGCCTATGGACAATTACGGCGCTAATAAGCTCAGCTGCGAGCATTACATCCAGCTATACAGTCAGAACTACGGTCTCCCATACGTCATCCTGCGCTATGCCAACGTCTATGGTCCCCGGCAGAACATTAAGGGCGAGGCCGGCGTTGTCGCCATTTTCGCCGGCGCCATGCTCGCCGACCAACCCACGCACATTACTGGCGATGGTGCCCAGGTGCGCGATTTTGTCTTTGTTGAGGACGTCGCCAGGGCAAACGTTTTGGCTGTCGCCACCGACGCAGACGGGGTCTACAATCTGGGAACCGGACAGCCTACGGAGATCAACACCATCTACCGGCTCCTATCGGAACTGACCGGATATCGTCGTAGACCTGACTATCTGCCCCGGCCTGCCGGTGAAGTGCGAGCGACCTGGCTGGACAGTACCAAGGCGGGCCAGGAGCTGGGCTGGGAAGCAGAGATTGATCTGCGGGACGGGTTGCGGCAAACCGTAGAGTGGGTCCGAACGGCGGCGGTCCGCAGCTAGGCGTTGGGCATAAGGCCTGCCGCTCGATTCACTTTCCACTGAACTTGCCATGCACATCGTCGTCAGCGGTTGGTTCTGGGGGCAGCCCAGCACCGGCAGCGGTCAATATGTCAACCGGCTGTTGCCCCATCTGATGTCCTTGACCGCGGAGACCGAAGACGCCAGCAGCCGGTACGCGCGAGCGCAAGGACACGACGGGGAAGTCGCGTCCAAGTTTACGCTGCTCCTGCCAGGGCTCCTTTCCGGTGACGCGCAGCAGTTTCCTGGATCCATTGCCGTTGCGCCGTCTCCGCGGTTGCCGCGACAGATGGCGAAGCTCTTTTGGGAGCAGGTTACGGTACCATTCTGGGCGCGGCGTCTGCAGGCGGATCTGCTGCTCATTCCCTATTGGGCAGCGCCTCTCTGGCAGCCCGTCCCTACAGTAGTCACGGTCCACGACTTGATTCCCTTGCTCCTGCCAGCCTATCGCGGCGGGTGGCAGGGTTCTCTGTATACCTGGATGGTCGGTCATTCCGCCCGGCGCAGCGCGGCCGTTTTGACGGTCAGTGAAGCAGGTAGGCGCGACATCATTGCACATCTGAAGCTGCCGGCTGAGCGGGTATTCGCAGTCCACCACGGACCGAATGACACAGGGTTCGGCAAGTTGAATGCCGCAACGCGCGCCGACTTGGCCGGAGACCGCGGAATTGACCCGCGACAAGCGTTACGCGAGAGATACGCGCTGCCGGACCGATATTTTCTCTATCTGGGTGGTTTCGACGCGCGCAAGAACGTGCTGGGAATCGTGCGCGCTTTTCGACGCTATCTGGATGCGGGAGGGGATCCTGAAGTGAATCTGGTGCTGGCGGGCCCGCTACCGAGCGTCGACACGGAGATCTTCCCGGACCCGCGAAGGCTTGTGCATCAACTCGATCTGACCGACTGTGTGCGCTTCATCGGCTGGGTGGATGAGGCAGACAAGGCACGCCTCTATGCCGGCGCCACTGCGTTCCTTTTTCCCAGCACCTATGAGGGATTCGGTATGATGTTGCTGGAAGCAATGGCCGCGGGCGCGCCGGTGATTACCAGTTCGGAGTGAGTCGGAACTCGGTCTGCTCGCCGCTGCCCGGCACATGGCAGACCTGCCGGAAGTTGAGCGCAGGATGGTCATCGCCGAACTCTTCCGTAATCTGCCAGAGTTCAGGACTGGCCAGAAAGACCGACATAACTGCTGCGCAGGCTGCCACCGGATTGGGCACTGAGTAATAGGCGGTCAACCAGGCGCGGGCCGCTCTGACATATCTGTTTTCCGGCTGCTCCTCGGCGAGGCTTTCCAGTAGCGCGTCGGCCTCTGACCTCTCGTCATTCAATGTCAAGGCCTGGACCAGGCGGAAGTTCGCCAGCCCTCGCAGCAGCGCCATTTCCTCGTCCGGGTCCGTGCCCTGCGTGCTGCATGGATTCAAAGACGGCGATTCGAGGATCTCCCTGTACATCTCAATCGCCATGGCATAGCCGGACGGGTCTCCGCTTTGTCCTGCTGCCTGGAGCGCCACGTTTGCTTCTATCAGCCGCAGGCCCAAGCAGTTGCTGGCCTCGTCGGTGCGGTCATACGACCATGTGTAGCGGCGCAAAGGCGAGCCGTTCACACTGTACCATATCTCAGTATGGGAGACTGCCAGGCCGTCCTCGTCCATGCCGCTGACGCCACCGCTCAGCCACAGACGGCGGATTTGGGGCAGGGCCGTCTCGCCAACCCTGGCGACGTCGACCAAGGCTCTACCTTCAGCAATCGTAGCGTCAGTTCCGAGTACAGACGTGTAGGAATCGGTCACGCTGTCCCAGGTGATCACCTCCACACGCAGCAGACAGTAAGTCGTGCAGCGCTCCTGTTGCCAGGCCAAATCGGGCCGGCCGTCGCCATTGGCATCGCCCAAGGCCAAGATTTTCGGTTCGCCGCGCTCCTTGGGGTCATAGGCGGTCTGGTAGCTGCCGTCATTCTGTTGATGCAGGATCAGGAATACACCTTCTGCGCCGTCACGTCCATAGCCGTCGGCGTCGGAAATCGCCGGGGCCGCGATCAGATCTTCCAGACCGTCCTGGTTCAGGTCGTGGAATAGCAGGCCGCCGCGTTCGTCGCTCAGCGCGCCGCAGGAACGGAGCCAGGCTTCTATCGATTCCGCGACAGTGGGCGCGTCCTGCTGGCCTACGCTACCGGTGGAGGGAGCTGAGGCCAGGTTCACAGCCGCCGGTAAAGTTGCCAGGTAGTCTGTGGCTGCAGACGGACAATCCGGCAGCCCTTCGATCTGAGCGACGATCGGCTCAGGCTCCTCCGGCGGCGCTATTTCCAGGACCGGGCAGACATCCTCGGGGGAGAATGTCGGGTTTGCGTATCCGTAATCAGCCAGAATATCGACAACGCCCGGCATAACCTCGGCGAAGACGGTAACAACTTTACAGGCCGCGCGCGGGTCGCCGGTCAGCAGATAATTGTCCAGCCAGCGCCGGGCCACGCCGGCGTAGACTTGTTCGCCGTACTCGGCTTCCAGCCTCTGCACAAGAGAAGTAGCCTCTATAGGATTCTCCTGATAGCCCATGATGACAGCCAATCGGAACAGGGCAAAGCTCTGCAGTTCGGACAGTTCGTCGGGACGATTCCAGCAGGCTTTCAGCCGTTCGTTCTCAGCTACATCGGTATAGAGCCATAGCGCCTTTTCCAGGTAGCGTTCGTCGGTAAAGGCCCTGTTGGCGTCGAGCAGGCTGTGATAGAGGCAGTCGCTGGACGCAAACATTTCATCGTTCAAGGCGTAGAGCGCGCCGCTGGTGCTGGTCCACACGGCTGTGCGTTTTCGCTGTGGTCCGGCATCGGCCCCCGTGTACTCCCCTCCAGTCAGGTGAAGCTCCTTGATCATTCCGTTTCCACTGCTATCAATCAGCGACACGCTAGCCGATGCCATGGTGATCGTGCCTTTGGTCCAGTCCCGCCAAGACACGCCGTCCCAACTACGGACGTGGACGGTGAGGAAGCAGGTGTTGACCCCACAGACGGTATCGGTCCAAACCACGTCTGTGCGGTTGTCACCATTGATGTCCTGTGTGGCCAGCAGTTCTATCGTACCGTTGGCGGTGGTTGCGAAGCTCAGCGAGTGGGCCTTGCCGCCGCTGAGAATCACCAGTTCCTGTTGATTGGTCTCGCCGCTGGTCGACCCGCCTCCGCTCTGAGCGGCTGTCGATCTCGCAACTTCGCTATCGGGTCCGCTCGGGGTATAGACGAGAACGGCGTCATCCACGCTATCGGCGTTGAGGTCGGTACTCATCAACATTTTCAGGTCGGCTCCGCAGTCCGCCAGAAAGGAGGTGAGCTGGGCGTGGCGGTTGGCCGCGGGAATACCGAACAGGCCGGTCAGCGCCGGGCCCAGGTCGTTGGTCGCGTATGGGCACGGGGGAAGGGTAACGCGTGTGGGCACAGGCAGGCTGATTCGCGGGCCGAAAAACGGCTCCGGCTCACTCGTTGGCTGTATGGACACGCCGTTGCCTCCGGCCGTTGGCGTGCTCACCGGCGACGGTACAACTGGCAGCGCTTCCCCGGTGGGCGTCGGCAGCAGGGCCGGGATCAGGAGGCGCTCGCCTACAATCAGCGCATTGTCGGGGCGAAGCTGATTAGGGTTGGCTGCCTGCAATTCGTCCACCGACAGGTCGAATTTCCCGGCGACCGAAATCCAGCCGTCGCCTCGCTGCACGATATAGAATCTATCCTTCCAACGAGGTGTATTAGGAATGAAGAGCTTTTCGCCGACGATGAGCCAGCCGTTCGGTCGGACAGAATCCGGGTTTGCCTCCTGTAGCTGGCTCACGGTCAGACCGACCCGCTGTGCCACCAGCGGCCAGCTGTCTCCCGGCTGCACCGTGTATGTATAGCCGTTGTCCTGCGCCGAAACGGTTACGATCTGCAACAGGAAAATGAGCGCGATCGATAGGAACGCCAGTCGCAACGCCAACCTCATCGCATACTCCTGCCTATATCTAGAGTCAGACTTACCCCTAAAGTGCCATTCGCCTACTCGAAAGCTGTAACCAGCCGCTGGCGATTAAAAGGGGTGCCCTTTAGTATACTAACTGTCAATCCGGTGTACAAGCGACGCTGCTAAAGTTTACTTTCGGCGATTGGCCGCCTCTTGCTCGCGGGGTACAATGCAGCGATGAATTCGACTGTTTCCGTCGAACTGACGCGCATGGCTGCCACCGGAGAGGCGATCGGTCGCGACGAAGAAGGTCACCTGATCTTCGTCACCGATGCGATTCCAGGTGAGACAGTGGAGGTCGAGATCGTTACCGAGGCGCAGAACTGGCGGCGCGGCATTCTGCGCCGGGTGCTTGAGGCCAGCCCCGATCGAATCGAGGCGCCCTGCCCGCACTTTGGTCCCCCTCATCCGGTCACGTCAGCCGACGGACGCCTCCTCAATCCCTACTGGCAGCGCGCCGGCTGCTCCGGCTGTCAGTGGCAACAGATCGACTATGAGCGCCAACTTGCTCTCAAGCGGGAAATTGTCGTCGAAGTCCTGGCGCGCGAAGGTCGGCTGGGCAAGTCAAGGCAAAAAAGCAGAGAGATTGCCAACAAGATGGTGGCGGAGGTAATTGCGATTGGAGCGCCGGAGAGCGATTCAACCGCTGACGCGCCTCCCGTGTTGGATTTCGGATACCGCACACAGATGCGTTTCAATCTGACGGAATCCGGACGACTGACCTACCCGGCGGGCGATGGTGGGCAGCTGGTGGTTGACGCCTGTCCCCTGCTCCATCCCCGACTGGCCGCGCTCTTTGCGGGATTCGATGGTGACGAAGACGGCGAACTTGGAGATCAGGGAGAAGGCAGTTCACAATTTGGCGTTACGCTGGCGGCTGGCGGCACAGCCGACGGGATGAGCGATGCCGACAAAGGGGTCCTTGTTCTCCACAGCGACCGGGAGGACCTGCCCAGCCTTGAACTCGACCAGCCGGTAAACGTCTTCCTGCTGCATGAAGCCGATGAGCCTTCGCTTGAGTTACTGGTGGGCGACTGGAATTACAACGTACAGGTCGCGGACCGTCGGCTGACGGCTTACCCGCCCGTTGACGATAATCCAGTTAACGGTCATTTGCTGGCGGATGAGGTCCTGGCGGCCGCGGCGGAGGAAATCCTTGAACTCAAAACGTTCGAACATCTGCTGGAACTAGGGGCCGGCATCGGTGCACGTACTACACTTCTGGCGGAGCAGGTTGCTACGGTTGTCGCCGTTGAGGAGGCTGAACTGAGCGCGGCGGCCTTGCGCGCCAATCTGGCCGGCCTGGATAACGCCGACGCCTGGCACGGTGCGATGCTCCCGACGATTCGCAAGCTGCGGCGCGCCAAATACCATTTCGACGCTGCATTGCTCGCCCCGCCCGATCGTCAGGTCGAGCCAGAGTTGTTTTCGCTGCTCACGCGTATGCGAATCCGCCGCTGCGGCCTGATTACTGATGACCCGACGCGCCTGGCGCGTGCCCTGGTCGATGTGGATGAGGCCGGATATCGCCTTGCCGCCGTCCAGCCGGTTGACCTCCAGCCCCATCACTCGAAAGTTACACTCGTCGCCCGCTTTGACCGGAAGTGAAACGGCAGCCACCAACCTTTGAGGGAGTTGCAGGAGATGAGCGCTTCGATAGAGATCCGCACATTGAGTTCCGTTGAAGACTGCCGGACACTGCAGGCCGTCCAGGACGGGATCTGGGGCGGAGATACGATGTCGATCCACGTGCTCGTGACGCAGGCCAAACACGGTGGGCTGCTCCAAGGGGCATTTGCCAGTGAGGGCGCGGAAGAGACCGGCGGCATGGTAGGCTTCTGCTTCGGCTGGCCCGCATTCCGCAAAGACGCTTCCGGCGCCCGAGAGTTGAAATTTCACAGCCATATCATGGGTGTGTTGCCCGCGTGGCAAGGGCGCAGCATCGGCCTCCGATTGAAGATTTCGCAGCGGGATGAGTTGCTGCGGCAGGACTGGACCGACCATGTCACCTGGACTTATGATCCACTTCAGCGCATAAACGCGCGGCTGAACATCTGCCGGCTCGGCGCCACCAGCACCACCTACGTGCGCAATGTCTACGGCGAGATGACCGACAGCCTCAATGCAGGAGTGCCCACCGACCGCTTCCAAGTGGACTGGTATCTTAAGAGCCCGCGCGTGCACACGGCTCTTGGGGGCAACTCATTGACCTCGTGGAGCAGCACCGATCTCCAGTGTGCCGCCACAGGCCCGCAGCACCGCGGCGGGCCGCTGCGCGCGCCGCTCGGCCCGCCGCCGGCCCCTGACGGCCGCCCATACGCGCTTCCGCTGCCTGATAGTGTCGATGCCATTCGCCAGGCCGGCGGCACGTTGCTGTTTGACTGGCGCATGTTTGTCCGCCAGGCCGCCGAGAGCTGCTTCAGTTCAGGCTATACGCTGGTCGACTGCCTCGAAGTCGATGAAGAGTGGCACTACATCTTCGCCCCACCGGACTGACTTTCTCTCCGGCGGCCCGGCATTCTACTTATTCCCGCATTCGCGGCAGTCCTGACGATTCGGCAGTTCCGAGGGGCGGACTTTCGGCGGAAATTGACGCTTGCGTTTCTCTTCGGTATACTTCCACTGCCTGCAGACACATAGAGTTTCTGTAGCATGTATGAGTCTCCGAATACTCTGGTCCGTGACATTTACTGACCTTCTTCAACACAGAAAGGATTCCACATGATTCAGGAAGCCATCGCCAAGCTCGTTGCCAGGACCGCAGTCGAAACAGCCAGCGCCCACTGCGACGGCCCCTGCGGCGTCTATGACCCGGCATCCGCGCGCATTGCCGCCGAGGCGGCACTCTCGATGACCAAGAAGATTATCGCCCTCGGACCCGCTGACACCGATTCCAATACCTATTCCCGCTTCGTCAGCATCAAGGAAGAGCAGGCGCACCTGGCCAAGACCGAGTTGCTCGTGCTTTGGACCGACTATTTCAAGCCGGAGCATCTGGAGGCCTGCCCTGACCTGCACGAGAAGTTCTGGAACGCGGCGAAGCTCTGCTCGGCAGTCAAGCAAGGCATTGACGAGGACGCGGCCAACGCGCTCATGGCTGCAATCGAGGACATCCACAAAGTCTTCTGGTCGTCGAAAGGCCGAGAGGTAGACTATTACGTGGCTTCCTGAGCCTTGACGCTTCAACAGTAAGATAATACGAACGACCGGACCCTGCCAGGAGTCCGGTCGTTTTCGTTTGGGAGAGAGCGATGGATACGGCGCTGTCCGCCAGCGGCTGGCGCGAACTAGCCCTTTGGCTAGTGCGCCGCCGCCGTCTCTTCCGCGTCAGCGGTGAATCGATGACGCCGACGCTGCCCGCCGGCGCGGTCGTCATGATCGATCCCCGCGCATACCGCCTACGAAGGCCATGCGAGGGTGAGCTTGTCGTGGCGAACCATCCGCGTCAGGTCGAACTGCGGATCGTCAAGCGTGTGGCTGCAGTCATAGAGAGCGATCGCGGTGACGTCCGGCTTCTGCTATCCAGCGACAACGCGACCGCCGGCGCCGACAGCCGCGCCTTCGGTTCGGTCGCGGCGGTGCAGGTGCTGGGCAAGGTGACCAGCCGCCTGCGCTGAGTTCATGGGCAATGGATAGGAAATTGGGAAACGTGCGAGCCCGTTCGCCGTTGTTCGCTACCGGCGTTGGCGGGGGTCGAGCGCGTCGCGCAGGCCGTCGCCGATGAAGTTAATGCTGAGAATCGTCAGCGAGATGAACATGCCAGGCCACATGACCAGCCAGGGGTTCTGCGTGATGAAGTCCTTGTTCTCGAACAGCAGCCGCCCCCAGGTGGGCACGTTCGAGGGGAAGCCCAAGCCAAGAAACGAGAGCGCCGACTCGGTCAGAATCGCCGACGCGACGCCAAGCGTTGCCGAAACGATGATGGGGCTGAGTACGTTGGGCAAAATGTGCTGCCGGACAATCGTATGTTGGCGCGTGCCCACGCTGACCGCGGCCTCGACAAATTCCTTCTCCTTGACCGACAGCACTGAGCCTCGTACCACGCGCGCTGTCGGCATCCAACCCAGGATCCCGATCACGAATACGACCAGCAGAAAGATTCCCAGCTCCGGGCCGAGCCAAGCCTTGAGTGAGTCGCGGAATAGCATGATAATCACGAGCAGGAGAGGCAGGCTGGGAAGCGACAGCATCAGGTCAGTGAAGCGCATCAATGGGTTGTCCAGGCGGCGGAAATAGCCGGAGAGGACGCCTACAAGCGTGCCGAAGGTGATCGCTACCAACATCGCCACCACGCCGACCGCCAACGAAATCCGTCCGCCGAAGATGTTGCGAGCCAGCGTGTCGCGCCCCAGATCGTCGGTCCCGAATGGGTACTTCAGGGACGGTCGTTGATTGATCGAGTCGATGTCATCGACAATGAAGCTGTACTCTGGGTCTACCGTGTAGACGAGTGGCCCGACGAGCACGCCCACAATCAGCATAAAAAGGACGACCATACCGAAGATCGCTAGCCTATGGCGGCGAAATCGCAGCCACACATCCCCCCATAGGGTACGGTGCTGACGCTGTGGAAGTTCATCGACCAACTCGTCAGCGGAAGCGGTTTCAGTGCGGACGGCCATGTTGACTCCATCTGTGCATGCTGCCCGGTTGCTGCTGCTCTACCTGTACCGGATGCGCGGGTCGAGCACGCCGTAGACGACATCGGCGATCAGGTTGAAGACGACGATAAGGAAGGCAAATATGAATGTAACCGTTTGCACGAGGGGGATGTCATTGAGCTGGATCGCGCCGATCAGAAGGGCTCCGAGTCCGTTTACGCGGAATATCTGCTCGGTGATGATCGCGCCGCTGAAGATGGCCGGGATGCCCAGCGCGATCAGCGTGACAACCGGGATGAGGCTATTGCGCAGAATGTGACCGATGACCACGTAGCGCTCCCCGAACCCTTTGGCCGTGGCCGTGCGGACGTAGTCCATCGGAATGTTGTCCAGCATCGACGAGCGCGTGAATCGGGCAAGGGTGGCCGCCTGAAAGAAGCCGAGGACTGCGACCGGCATGATGCTCTGCTTGATCTGTTGGATGAAGCTGTCCCAGTCCACGACCTGCAGGTTGGTATCGTAGATCATGGGAAACCACTTGAGCTTGACACTGAAAAGCAGGATCATGAGCAGGCCGGTGAAGAATGTCGGAATCGAGTAGCCGACCAGCGAGAAGAAGGTGCCTAACTGGTCGAAAATTGAATATTGGCGGATGGCCGAAACAACGCCGACCGGCACCGCGATCACGATGGCGACGACATAGGCCAGCCCAACCACCCAAAGCGTCTGCGGCACCCGTTCCAGGATTATATCCATTACCGGTGTGCCGCGACTCCCCCACGACGTTACTCGAAGCCGATTCTCCGAATCTCCAATCCGGACATCGAACGCCTTCTCGATGAGCGCCAGCGGCTCATTGACAAAGAACTGGCGCATCCACAGCGAATACTTTACCGGTAGCGGCTCGTCCAGCCCCATCACTTTGCGGATCTGCTGACGAACTTGTGGGTCGATCGTTTCGGGCAAAGCGCTCGTGGGATCGCCGGGCGCGAGATCCAGCACCGCGAAGATGACGAAACTGATTGCGATGAGCGTGGGTATGATTGTGAGGATGCGCCGGACGAGAAATTGTCCCACGGCCGTAATCCGGTATGGGGAGCGGAAGAGGGGAAAGAAAAATCCTCCCCCTCCTCAATTCAACCTAGCGATGCCACTCGCTTATGTTCCACATCTCAGTGTCCCAGCCGTTGATCCACACACCCTTTAGTGAGTTTGTGTGGGCCGAGACGTCCCCGCGATAGACCAGGGGAATCTGATAGTTATTCTGCACATTGATGTCGTTGAGCCGCTTTACGATTGCCTCGCGCTCCGGCCCGACCGGCGTGCCCTTCAACTGCTCAAACAACTCGTCATATTCGGAATTGCAGCCGCGGAAGATGTTTCCGCCGCCCCACGCGTTGTCAGGCGTCGGGATCTGGCTGCAAAGCCATTCTGAGAGATGCTGCTGCGGGTCAATGCCGGGGCCTGTTGTGTACATCTGAATGTCGGTGTAGAACTTCTGGTAGGTGTCGGGACTGTTGGGGTCTCCTCCGAAGAACACGCCGGCATCGTGGTTGATCAGTTCAGTCTCGATGCCAATTTCGGCCCACCATTGGCGAATCAGCGCCTGCGTTTTCTGGCGAATAGAGTTCGTAGAGGTCTGGTACGAGACCTTCAGCGGTATACCATTGTATTCACGTATACCGTCGTCGTCCGTATCCACCACGCCGTTCTCGTCCAGCAGCGCGTTGGCGCCTTCGATGTCCTGTGTCAAGCATCCGTCATTTGCCGTCGAAACATAGTGCAACGGAGCAGGGACTACGTTGCAAATTGCCTTTCCTTGAAACCCGTATAGCTGTTCAGCAATGAGATTGCGATCGATCGCCATCGACATCGCTTGCGGGATCGGCGGGAAAGACAGGAACGGGTGCGCATTGTCGCCGCCCATGTATACCGAGCGCTCGCTGTCGCCGAGTTCCGGGTTCGGATTCGTCTGGTTAATCAAGAGGCGCTCGACGTAGCTGGCAAAAGATGAGACTATTGTGCCCAGTTCGGCAGCTTCCATGTCACGCAGAATTTCCTCCTCGACCTGTAGATTCCACGCGTAGTCAGCTTCACCAGTCTCCAGCACAGCCCGCGCCGCCGACGCGGCATCGCCGCCACCCTTGAAGATCACCTTGTCGAAGTAGGGAGTGTCTCCGTGGTAATGCGGGTTGCGTTCGTAGACGACCACATCGTTCACTTTGAAATCGATGATGCGGTAGGGGCCCGTGCCAAGCGGCGCCGTGTTCTCATCATTGCAGGTCTGTGCGGCCGCGCCCATGCAGTCGGCAAACTGAACTCTGCTGATGATCGGTGTACTCGCGCCTACGAACGCGTTGAACGGGTAGGGCGTCGGCGCGTCAAAGGCGATCTTGACCGTGTTGTTGTCGAGAGCTTCCACGCTCTCGATGCCCAGGAACGCCTCGCTGGATGTGCAGCCCATCGCCTCATCCGAGCAGTATTTCCACGTAAATACCACATCTTCGGCCGTCATGTCGCTGCCGTCCGACCACTTCACGCCCTCTTTCAACTTCCAGGTGATCGACATCAGGTCTTCTGATATGCCACCGTTCTCAACCGACGGGATCTCCACCGCCAGTTTCGGCACCATCGTACCGTTCGGGTCGTAGTTGGCCA
>CATOTS010000003.1 GCA_951813625.1 uncultured Caldilineaceae bacterium
TGGTTGGTGGGCCCGTAGGTGTCTGACGGGGCATGCTCCCCTTGCGCCGCGTGCGTCGTAAGACCGTGGTCCCCATGGTCGGCAATGTCATGGCGTAGGGCGAGTGTGCGGGCCTGACGTCAGCAGTCGTCCTCTTTACCGATGGGCGGCTGAACAGTCTCAGGGGAGGTAAGGGAAGTGTCAGGGTAAAATGTGCGCCTTTTGGGCAGTTCTATATTTTCTGTAGCTGAGACCGACTTCCCGGTACGATCTGGGTGTGCGAAGGAATATTTGGAGTAGCTATTGGGCCAAAGTATAGTTTTGACGTGTCGGGAACGGCAAGGCTGTAGCTTTCATGCATCACTTTGGAGACAACAAATGAAGGACCAAATTCTCTCCCGACGTAGTTTCCTCAAGACATCCGTCGCGGCAGGAATGGGTCTGACTCTGGCTGCTTTTCCGCATATGTCTTCCGCATTGGTCTATGCCAGTGACGCCGACGGCCCAGTAACAGTACCGTTGGGCTTGGAGATTTTGAATCAGCCTGAAGTTCAGAACCATGTGGCAGCAGGAAAGGGTCCGCTGTGGGTGGCAGGCCGGTTTCTGAATTCATTTCGCAACAATCTTTCTTTTGAGAACCTGCCTGCTGGTTTGAAAGCCAAATACCAATTCGCGGGCGGCGAATATAAGAGCTTGCCAGCGGCACGAGGACTTTGGGAAGGCGTTCCTGCGCCCGTGAGAGCTGCCGGGCCGGAGGCAGTGTGGAAGTTCCACAAGGGCAAGGACTGGTCGCACATTGTGCCGCGTTCAGTTGGAGGACCGGCGACAGCGGACAACGGCATCTGGTGGAGCTCAATCAAGAACAAGCGGTTGGGCCCGAATGCAATGAGCGCCGCCGATCTGGCCGATGCCAAGGCAGTATTGCGGTCGGAAGGGATTCGTTCTACCCTCAAGCTAACATTGAATGGAATGGTGAAAGGGGCAATGCTTGGTGTTGTTGCGGGCGCCCTCCTGGCTAGTTTGGAGTGTGGCTTGGCGTATGCGGAGGGAAACATCAGCTGGGACGAGATGGTGGACAAGGTAGTAAAGGTAAGCGTCTATACGGGTCTTGGTGGTCTGGTCGTTACGGGTTTGGTCATCGGAATCTCTTTGCTTTTTCCATTCTTGATTCCCATATTTGCGCCGCTGATGTTTGCTGTTCAGATCGTTTCGCTACTGTTCCTGGGGCGGCATCTCTTCAAGCTGGCACAGGGATGGTGGGAGGTGCTGGATGGTTCAGACAAGCTGGCCGACTTTCTTGATATTCTGGGCAACGCGCAGAACGTTATGAGAAACGCCTTCAATGAGTTGCGGGAAGAAGGCGCGGGAACGATCATTGGGTGGCTGGAAACATTGGCAGAACGAGTCGGCGCAGATACGGTGTGGGAGTGGATCGCATCCCGCACGCAGTTTGCAATGGAACAAGCAGGGGAATTGACAGCTTCTCTAGCAGACTGGGACAGCGTCGTGAAATTTGACGTAGGCGCAATCGGCGAGGCGGTAGCTCGTGTGGTCGCGACTGAGTTTGAGGAAGCCCTTTCGACAACCGAGGGATTGTTGGAGAGCATCTCTGACTACCAAAGGAATGCGCAGCGTTTGGACCCGATTCGGCCTATTGCGGTATAGCAACAGTTGCGGGAATCTCAGCAACGTACCAGTTGAGGGGATTAGATATGCTTAACACGCGAATCTGGGGAGTTGCATTCTCAATTCTCATGGCTCTAGTTTTTGCGACCACCTATGTGTCGGCGCATCACGAGTCGCGGGCGGCCTTGCAATCAGGCGAGGAAGACGCGGACGAAACAGTGACTTTCCGAGTCCGCATCCAAAACATTTCCACTAAGAGGGAAACGCCAACACTCTTTGCTCCTGGAGCCTGGGTATTGCACAGTGGGGCCGACCCACTATTCACAACCGGTGAAGCGGATCGAGGAGAGGGGCTGGAGGCGCTGGCAGAAGACGGAGATCCTGCAGAACTGGTCGATGGACTACTTGATAGAGGACTGAAAGCTGGGAGGTTTCATACGCCTGTCTGCGCTGACAGTCCCCGCCCGCTTGAAACAGGAGAGTTTTATGAATTTGAAGTAACTGCCTCGCCTGAAACGCCTTACCTTTCGTTTGCCACTATGCTGGCGCAATCCAATGATCTATTTCTGGCGCCGGAGGGGACCGGCATTCCTCTGTTCGATAGTAAAGGTAAGCCCATTAGTGCGCAGTTTGTAACCAATAGACTGATCCTGTGGGACGCGGGCACCGAGGCCAATGAAGTAACAGGGGAAGGCGGCAACCAGGCCCCCCGTCAGGTGAACCCCAACACAGGTCCTGAAGATGTGAACACGGCAGTTCGTCCAGCCGATGACGAATTCGACCACGTGGAAATTACCGAATCGGTCAAAGTCTACATCGTACAGATACCGATGTATAAACGAAACCAGGACAAGGAGTCAGAATCTCCTCCAGAATATTCAATTGGTGATAGGTTTCGAGTTGGAGACGTAGAGTGGCGAGTTCTTTCTGCCGAGAGCCTTGGACATGAATTGAGGGCCAAGAACGACCTGCGGACGACCAATGAACGATTCATCAAAGTGCGTTTTCATTTTCTGAATGTGGGCAGTGATCCCTTGGAATTCGAAGCCATTGAGGATCTGCCTTTGCGTGATAGCCAGGGGCGTGGGTATGAACATTATCGGATACCAGGAATCCTCGGTAAAGAGTATCCTAGGGACTTTATTGAGGAAGACGAAGAATGTTTTGGCCGCAGGTGGCTGGGAACATGGCGTCCCTTCGAGTTAAAGCCAAACAAACCGACGACCTGCGCAACCATCTTTGAAGTCAATGTAGACGCGACTGATTTGGCGGTATCTTTGAGCGGACTTCAGCCAAATGGAGAGGTGAAACCCAGGACAGTCGGGCTGGGGGTTCCTTCGACTCCACGCAGGGCCGTCGGAAAGGTTTTGCAGGTAGGCGACGTACGCTGGCAGGTCCTTTCAGCTGAAGATCATGGCCATGTAATCGAAGTCGATGGCGTCAAGGAAAAGACAAGAAAGCGTTTTGTTGAGGTGCGTTTTCAGGTTACGAATAAGGGGAGCGAATACTTGGAGTTCTCTGGGTCGGTCCTGCGCGATGAACAGGGCCGCGAATACAGGTGGGGAAAGTTCAAACTCATTTCCGAGAGCGAGAGATGTCTAGGAGGATTTGGGGGTCCATATAGGCTGCCTCCTAACGAAATAACTACCTGCACAAGCATCTACGAAGTTCCCCAAGATTCGACGAAACTCGTTCTAATTGCCGATGATCTTGGAGGGGCCGACGCCGGCGCTGAAATCGTATCGCTGGGATTCTCAGACTTACAACATGTTCGACTCTTCCTTATCGATGAAGATGTCAAAGTTGGGGACATGTGCTGGCGAGTCCTATCCGTGGAAGAGCTTGGTCAGGAACTGCGCAATGAGGACGGCAGGGAAGAGACCACAGAAGGACGATTCGTCCAAGTGCAATTCCAGTTGCTGAACTTGGGGTCCGAAACGCTTGGTTATGACGGTGTGATATTGGAAGACAACAGCGGCCGCAAATACGCTCACTTCGGCGAGCGCTTGGAATACATTGACGACGAAGTGGAATGCCCTCCTTCCTTGATCCCTCCTCGAGTCTATTCTTTGAAGCCCAACACTCCTACGATTTGTACGTCTATTCATGAAGTCGCGGGCGACTCTGAACAATTCGCCCTATGGGTATACGACTTGGAAGGATATGAGGCCACCGTAATCGTCTTTGTCAGCGTTGCAGAAGCTACCCCACCGCAATGCGTTGTTCCTGGTACCTTTAGGGTCGGCGAAGACTGCCCTCCTGGAGTGTACAGAGGGGAAGCAGAAGAGGGTGCTATTTGTAAGTGGGCGCGACTGGGGGATCTTAGTGGAGATCCCGAAAGCATCATCGCAATGGGGCAACGTGAAGGGCAGTTCTATGTGGAAGTGCAAGGCAGCGATGCTGGCTTTACGACGGAATGTGAGTTGACGCCCCTTGAAAGTCTCTCGCCGCGGACACCGATGCCAACTGGATTTCCTCCTGGCATGTATATCGTGGGTCAGGACATTGCTCCTGGCAAGTATCAAGGAACCCCAGAACAAGAGCTTTTCTGTTTCTGGCAGCGTGTGAAGGATTTGCGAGAAGAGGAAGACAGTACTATTGATTGGGACATTCCAGGAGAGAGATTCGTTGTCGAAGTAGCACCGACGGATTTCGCCGTCGAGTTTCATTGCCCCGTTGAAAAAGTAGAGTAAACGAGATCAACGTAGTTGTTGATCACGGCGGGCAGCATCGGCGCGGCGGTGGCCTTCACCTTGGAGGAGGCGGTGGAGAAGGTGCAGGAGATGGCTGCGGCGGGGCGGAAGGTGAACGCGGAGCAGATGGTGATCTGCCACGGGGGCCCGTTTGACGAGCCGGAGAACGTGGGAACGGCGCTGCGGATGATGCCGGGGATTGCGGGCTTTTTCGGCGCGTCGAGCATCGAGCGGCTGCCGACGGAGCGGGCGATTCGGGGGCAGGTGGAGGCGTTCAAGGGGTTGGGGCTGGGGTGATTTCCCTCTGTTAACGCGATCTGCTATTGATGCAGAAGTCTGACCATGTAGCAATTCCACAGCGAATGGAGTGAGTAGTGACAAAGGGCACCTTTTCGTCCCGCTGCGGACTCCAGCGGGAGGCCGGCAAACCTGTTTCTACGTCCCGACAAATTCAGAACACAGCCGCCAAGGCCGAAAGGCAGATGACCCGGGTATCTGCTATTGCGCATCGCGCATCTTCTCCAGAACGTCTCTATGGCCCGGACATTCAGGACGGACTTGACAACAACTATGTCGGAAACTTTAGGAGCAGCCGCTCCTATGGGTCATCGCAAGGTCACAAGAGGCAACATGGCCGCCGCCGCTCTCGCAGCTATGGTAACCGAATCACTCACTGCTTCGGCCGGGAACGCGTCTGCAGCTACGGTACGCAACGCGTCTACAGCTATGGCGGCCGAAAAGTCCGAAGCTACGGTCAACGACGCGTCTTCAGTTACGGGGAGCGGCACGGCTACAGCTACGGCTATGGGGACCGGCGTTTACGCCTGTATGGTCGAGAAAGGCAACATTCCGTTCAACACGGCCACAAGGACATAGGCAAGAAGTTTAAAAGGTTGTTCACGGCGTCCTATATCGGACGGTTATCGTCAGGTGCAGGGGCGCTTTGGGTGGCGGGGCAATTTATCGGTTCATTTGGCCGCCACCTTAACTTCAGCAGTCTGCCTGCGAATCTCATAAGGAAGTATCGGTGGGCTGGAAGCGAACGCAAGAATCTGTCTCAGGCCCAAGCGGTCTGGAAGAGCATCCCTGCCCAGGTACGCGCAGGCGGCCCCGAGGCACTGCGGAATTTCCATCAAGGAAAGAGCTGGTCCCACATCATCGCAAAATCACGGGGAGGACCATCGACCGCGGACAATGCGATTTGGTGGAGTCATGCGAAGAACCACTCCCTGGGGTCCAGCTCGATGAGCTTGGCCGACATCGCCGACGCCAAGGCTTTCCTTCGCTCCGATGCAATTCGGGCCGCCGTCAAACAAACGGCAAGCGGTATGGTAAAAGGCGCGATAGTGTCGGTGGTCGTAGGCGGCGCGCTGGCCTGTCTGGAGTGCGGGCTGGACTACGCGGAAGGCAAAATCACGAAGCGCGAGATGGTGCACAGAGTGGCGCGCGCAGGAGTCATTGATGGTGGTGGGGCGTTCTTCACGACCGGCATAATTGTCGGCATCTCCCTGCTTTTCCCTTTATTGATTCCTATACTGAGTCCGGTGCTGTTCGTGCTTCAAGGGGCATCATTCGCCCTCATGGGTGCGCGGGGAGTCAAATTGGCCAAAGGGTGGTGGGCCGTTTTGGAAAGGCAGCAGTTTTCAGTACATTCCTCCTTTGGGGCGGCAGTCAAAGCAATTCCAATGAGGGCGAAAAACCTTCCTGCGATGGCGAATGGCAAAATTATTCGAACTGGAAGTTCCATCAGGGGTGCGGTGCAAAAGCTGTCGGTCGGGAAGACTCGCAAGTTTTCCCAGGACGGCCAAACAGAGGGCAAGAGAAGAATCAGTATGCCGGTTCTCCTGGAGCAGGCTAAGGCCAGGACGCGAATCAAAGAACCGCCGATTCGGTCAGAGACGCCTGAGAATGGGGCAGCCACGAATGGAAAAAGCAATGTCGAATTACAAAAGGTGAGAGGCAGGAACGATGGAGCCTAGTCGGTTCCTGTCGATAGCGATCTTAGTGCTTATCATCTTGATCGCTGCGGCCGGGCACGCGTCGGCGCAGGAAGGAACCCCGACGGCCGCGCCGCCCGCAGTCCCACTGACTGCGATTACCGACGGGACCTGGTTGGTGGGCCAGGAGGTGTCTCCAGGAATCTACGCAGCACCGGGCGGAGAGCAGTGTTCGTGGAAGCGGCTCAGCGGCTTTGGCGGGACAACCGACGATGTCATTGCCAGCGCCTCGGGGGCGGTGCGGCCGATAGTTGAAATTGCGCCGACCGACAGGGGCTTCGAGACAAGCGACTGCGGGCAGTGGACTCCAGTTTCTTTGCCGTCAACGCCGACGCCGGTGTCATCTCCCACGCCGGTTTCGACGCCGGCGCCAACTGCTACGTCGACACCGACTGAGATGCCGACGGTAACCGCTGTGCCCGCTCTTTTGCCGACCGTAAGGATTCCGCAGGGGTGGAAGCGGATAGAGGACGACCGGCTGGGCTACTCGCTGGCGCTGCCTTTCCCATGGGTCACCTTCGACCTGCAAGACGGACTCCTGAACCCTATTGCCGGCATACTTGGCGGCGAAGAGGCTTTGGCAACTCTGCATGAAATACTTGACATTCTTCATGCCTCTAGTGTCGGCGTCCTCGCCATCGAGCCGGACTTGAGCCAGATCTTTGCGCGGCCGCCGTTCCCCATGTTTGTGAACGTTTCGATGGCTCCTACACTTGACAAGGTGACGGGCGACGAGCTGGTCGCTCACGTCAAGAAGAGAGTGGGCGATTTCAAAGACGTCCAGTTGCAGAGCATAAAGACAGGGACGGTCAACGGGTTGCCCGCGCTGCAGGCGGTCGCCTCCGCAGATCTCAGCGGATTCATGGAGATCGACCTTACGCCACAGCTTGTCTTTACGGTTGTGCACGCGAATCAGAAGGCCTACCTGTTGACAATCGCGGTACGGTCGGACAAGGTCGAGGCCAAGCAGGAGCTTATCGATAGGATCGTCGCGACATTTCTGCCGGAATATGGGGCGCCGCAGGCCAGCCTAACAACTGCTCCCGCCGCGGCGCCGACCTCCGGCCCGACGCAAAGAGCAACACGAGCGCCAGCGGCAACGCTGACGCCAACAGCAACGCTGACGCCAACAACAACACTGCCGCCAACTGCAACAGCGACATCAGTGGCGAAGGCGACTCCAACATCAACACCTACACCGACACAAGAGCCAACACCGATTGTGACGGTCCCCAGGGGCTGGAGCCGTGTCGTCAACGACCGACTCGGATATTCGTTGGCGGTTCCGCGCGGCTGGCTTGTTTTTGACGTCCACAGTGCCCAGCTCAGCCAGATCTTGCGTTTCATCGACCCTGCGGCGGCGCAGGAAGCGGGCGGGCTTTTGTCAACGCCCGGAGCAGAAAACGCGGGCCATGTTGCCGTGCGATTGGACATTTTTTCGAGGCCGCCGATCAAAGCTGTCGCGGGGGTCGGGATCGCACCGATGGATGATGGGATGACGACTGAAAGTGTGGTCAAGCAGCTGAGGGACGAGATTGAAACGTTCGACATGGTCCCTCTGAAAGTGCTGCGGCTGGAGGCCGGGACGACCAACAATCTGCCATCGATTCAGGGCGTTGTCACGGCCGATCTGAGCGAACAGGGTCTCTTCAATGCCCATGCAGTGATGACGGCGCTGCTGGCAAACGATAAAGCCTACCTCATGTTTGTTGCCGTTCCGGCAAGTGAGGCCGAGGCAATGCAGGAACAGATAGAGCAGATCGTGGGCAGTTTCCGACCCGAATAGCGGTTGACAGGTAGGTTTTCAAGGAGGAGTTTCGCAGATGCTTTTCTCGAAGATTCCTGGCATCGACAAGCCGGTCTCGCGGCTGGTGCAGGGTACGATGTGGATGAAATCCAGTGAAATTGATACTGCATTTGCCGCGATGGATGCTTTTCTGGCGGCGGGCGGCAACTGCTTCGACACGGCCCATATCTACGGCCTGGGCGACAACGAGCGCACGGTCGGCCAGTGGATCCACAGCCGCGGGGTGCGCGACGAGATCGTGATCCTTGGCAAGGGCGCCCACCACAGCCCTGACCGTAAACGGGTGACGCCCTTCGATATCCAGTCGGACATCCACGACAGCCTGGCGCGCTTCAAGATCGACCACATCGACCTCTATCTGCTGCACCGCGACGACCCGGCGCAGCCGGTCGGCCCGATCGTCGAGACGCTGCACGCGGCGCGAGAAGCCGGGCAGATCCACGCCTACGGCGGCTCGAACTGGAGCGTCGAGCGGCTGCGGGAGGCCAACGAGTACGCGGCCGCGCAAGGGCTGACACCCTTCGTGGTCAGCAGCCCACAGTACAGCCTGGCGGTGCAGCAGGTCTCTCCCTGGATAGACTGCGAGAGCCTCAGCGGATCGGCGGGTGAGCCGGCGCGCGCCTGGTGCCGGCAGAACGGCGTCAAGCTGTTCGTCTGGTCCAGTTTGGCGGGCGGCTTCTTCAGCGGCCGCTTTCACCGCGACAACCTCGAAACGTTGACCCAACCGTACGATCAGCTGGCGGTGAAAGTCTACTGCTTCGAGGAGAATTTTCAGCGGATGGACCGGGCGCTGGAGCTTGCCGAGAGCAAGGGCGTTACGGTGCCGCACATTGCGCTGGCGTATGTGTACAACCAGCCGGAGGGGATACATGCGCTGTCGGGCGCGCGCACGCCGGACGAGGTGCGGGTGAACGTGGAGGCGACGGAGATCGAGCTGACGGCGGAGGAGATCGCGTATTTGGAGTTGCGGGATTGAACTGAGGGGGCTCTTTCAGCGTTCCTTGGGACCTTCGCCTGCTGTGTCGGGCAAGTTGCGCAGTGCTGGTAGGAGGCGCGGGACGTCGTTACGGACGATGTCCCAGATGACGTCGTCATCCAGCCCCAACAACGCGTGCGCTACATGGTTGCCCGCTCCGACGATCTGGCGTCAATGAATCTCTGGGCGCGCATCGCGCACTCCGCCGGGAATATGGGTTGCCGCCCCTCCGATCAGTTCAATGTTGTGAAGGGTCGTGTCGTAGTTGAGGTCTTTGGCGACGAACGCATCCTGGCTCAGACCCTCGGTAAAAGTAAGAGCTTTTTGTCCGAATTCAATCATGTCCTGAATGTAGAGCCGCCGGTGCCGCCCTTCGTGCCCTTCCTCAGACACCGATGGCCTCCCGTTTCCACAATAGTGCGGGGCTCCTTGCACAGGGCTTTGGAAGTCACCAGATCGGCGGGACGCCCCGGCAGGTCTTCGATGTAGAATTGAAAGCCTAAGTAGCGCTGCGAAGAAGCGGGCCCGTCGAACCTCACGAGCATGTCTTCATCGCTCCCTTTTTTTGCGCTGTCGCGTTCGACCGAGCCAAAGAGGGCGAGTTCAATGATCCTGAAGCGTTCCGCCAGGGTTGGTTCGCGCTCCTTCAGCAAGCCCAGAAGTTGCTCTGTGGTTCATGGTTGACCCTTCCAGTGCTAGCCAGGCCAAACGACAGGCGGTCGTGCGCACATGACAGGCGTCGCCAGATGAAATGTCACGGCCGGGATTTGCCTTAGCGTTCTGACACCCCAGGGACGATGCCGCAATTCCGCGAAATGGAAATCAAAAAGCGGTCCGGTTCTTCAACCGGACCGCTTTTTTCCTGGCGATGGATCCTGGTGAGGTCATCGCCGCTTTGGTGGAGATGGCGGGAATCGAACCCGCGTCCGCAACATCCGCCCTGAAACGTCTACAAGCATAGTCGACCTTCAAGAGATTCACCGGCGGGCCTCGGATCGACGCGAGGCGCTTCTCCGGTTAGCCGATTCCCTTAGACAGCGCTATCGGCGTACCGCTGCTGCAGCTCACAGTGTATGACGGTGACCGCCCGGCCTGCTGGCCCCACCGGGACGGGCCGCGGCCCTTGTTAAGGGGCCGGTGGCTTACTTAGGCAGCCACAGCCGCGGAAGCGGCCGGGGTGAAGCCAAAGTTGAAAGCCATGCCTGTGTTCTTGGCATTTGTATGTTTTGCGCCTTTTTAACGTAGTCGACGCTCTACGGCTTGCAGTCTCAGGCCTGACAATGCCCCGTCGAAGCCGATCATCCCCATATTAGGAAATAATATCCGAAATGGGCGGGAAAGTCAATGTTCCGCTCGAAGAAAAATTGTCGCGTTTTGGAGGCAGCCCACTGTCGAAGCTGCACTAGGCATTTTGAATTGGCCCCAATTGATGGCATACTTGCACCATAAAACATAGCCAGTTACTCAGCCATTTAGCGAAGGTAGGAGTGATGTCAAAGTCCGAAGAGAATTCTAAGAACGACGCCGAAGATTTAGAGGCTGATGAAAAGGACCCGGAAACTATTGAGGGAATCGACGAGGCATTAGAAAAGCTTCTTGACGAACTTGGTGATACTTTTGGGGAAAATGTGGCGTGTCATCCCTTTCTATTAGCCGACACTCCAATTACGCCTCGCACTGTAGACAAAGTGTTTGACGAGTTGCAGGACATTTCAGACTTATGCTTAGAAGAAGGGCGATTGATAGTTGTGGTCGACTCTGGCGGTGGCAATATTGACGCTGCCTATAACTTGTCTATGTTGTTTCGCAATTATGGGAAAAATCAACTTACTTTTGTTGTTCCTCGTTGGGCGAAGAGCGCCGCGACGCTACTTGTATGCGGTGGCGACTCTGTGATGATGACACCGGTAGCTGAGTTAGGCCCGTTAGACCCGCAGATTACACAGATCAATCCTTTTGAGCAGAGGGTGGAGGAATTTTCTCCCCTGCACATCGAATCTACTCTAGAAATGATAAGAAGTGAGTTCCAGGAAGGCAACAATGAACTTGCCAATGGACTGTTGCAACGACTCCAGTTTCCGATAACTCTAGGAAGCCTAAAGAAGTCGCTTGACATAAGCAAGCGTTATGCTGCTAAACTTCTGGCATCTCGAATGCACCAGGGGAAAGAAGAACTAGCCGAAGAGATCGCGAATAAGCTTGTAGAGAACTATGCAAATCACGGGTTCTGTATCAACATTGACGAAGCAAGGGACTTGGGATTGGCCGTTCAACCTCCTAGCCCGCAACAACTGCCTCTGGTTTGGAGAATCCACAAACTGGTGCGAAAGAAGGCAGATTTGTTGGCCGAACAAGAAAAAAGTGAGATGAGAGAACGTCTCAAAGAATTGCCTACTAGCTTACAGACCGGACTACTTCCTGAGGTGTAGAACGAGGAAGAAAAAGAGATCGAGAAAGGAGGAGACTTACAATGCCTGACACATTTTCCGTCTCGGTTCGACAGGCGGAAATGCTTCTATTGAACGATGCCCACATTTCGCTCAAAGAAATCCAAGCCCTTCCATTCATTGACGATCAGCAGGAAGCATTGGCTGTCGCCCAGAGGCTGATCAAGAATCTCGCGCCCAATTATAATGTCGAGATTACATCGGATCCTTGGGACACAGATGATGTAAGACTTTCGCTGATGCCGAGCTAAGTCAATACGAGTGCTCTCCCTCTACAGGCCTAGGGCTCGTTGACATTTCGTTCAAGCCATATGAGAGTAGCGGCAAAGTGCAGGAAAGCCATGAAGCGTCGAGCTAGTTTTTCATAGCGGGTGAAAATGCGTCGGAACCACTTGATTCTGTTGATGAAGCGTTCGACAATGTTGCGCTGGTGGTAACGGAGTCGGTCATAGTCATGTGGTTGTTTGCGATAGCGGCGAGAAGGGATGACCACCTCGACCTGTTTGGCTGTGAGCAGTTCTCTTAACGGGTCAGAATCATAGCCTTTATCGGCAATGACAGCGTCAAAATGGAAAGGTGCGAGCAACGATTCAGCTTGGGTAAGGTCATGGCGCTCACCGCCAGTCAAGATGAACTGCAAGGGGAAGCCAACCGCATCGACGAGGAGATGGATCTTGCTGCTGAAGCCACCCCGGCTCCGACCTAGGCTCTGTTCGTGCTGGCGCCCCCCTTTTTGGAACCGCCCGCTGCGCACATATGGGCGCGTACAACTGTGCTGTCGGGCATAACCGCTGCCATGTCCGGGTCTTGGGCAAACTGTTCGAACATGTCGGCCCAAACACCGTTTTCTTCCCAGCCTGCGTAACGTTTGAAAACGGTGTTCCACTTCCCAAGATCGGCTGGCAGTTCACGCCACTGCGCGCCGGTGCGCAGAATCCAGTGAACTGCTTCGACGAAACGGCGACACTTTTCCTCTCGCCCCGCATAGGCACGAGGGTGTCCTTGCAAAAATGCGTACAGTTTCTGCCACTGATGGTCGGCAATTTTATTGGTAGACATCCTACTATTGTCGCCAAAATGACAGATTCCTTCAAATGTCAACGAGACCTAGCTTTCTGCGTTTGTGAAGGAGAGTGTTTCTCCTAACAAACCCATCTCATCGTAACTCTCTCTGGACTCTTCCACTAGGTTCTTGGCTGCCCTATTCCAATTCATGTCGCGGCTGTTCTCCACCCCGCGCCAGCGCCAGCAGCCACTGCGCCGGCAGCAGCAGCAGCGACGAGACGGTGAGCGCGGCGGGAATGCGTGCGACCGTTCCGATCCAGCCGACAAAGGGACCGCCGACGACCTGGCCGAAGGAGTTCGCCTGCCCCCACAAGGAGATGACCGTTGCCCGCTGCGCGCTGGGCGTGATGCGGACGATCCATGCGCTTTCCAGCGGGTTGAGCGTGTTGCGGCAGAGGTTGATCAGCCAGAGCGCAAGCAGCGCAAGCCAGAAGGTGCGGGTCCAAGCGAGGAGCAGGAGGCTTGCCGGCAGCAGCGCGTAGAGCAGCGTCAGCCAACTGATCAGGCGCGCGTGTACTTCTACAGCCTTCCCGCGGCGGGCCAGCTCGTTTGCGGCGATGCCGGTCGCGGTCGCGCCCACACCGATGATGCCAAACCAGATGACGTGCCCGCCTTCGCCGAATGAAAAGGGGAAACTGAAATTTTGCAACAGATGCGGCGTCCACAGGCGTTCGTAGCCCTCGCTGTAGAGTCCTGTTACCAGACTGAGCCCGACGAGGACGCGCAGGGTAGGATGGCCCCGGACGGCGTTCAGACCGGCACGGGCAGTGCCTGCCAACTGCTTCCACGTATCGCGTTCTGCGGCGGGCGCGGGGCGGAATCCCCGCTCCGGCATCGTCAACGCCAGGTAGGCGGCGAGGGCGATGTAGAGCGCGCCGCCGGCGAGGATCGGCAGTTGCAGCCAGCCGCGCGCCAACCAGGCGCTCAGGCCGGTGCCGACAAGTCCGGCGGCCAGCCCCACCTGCGACGAGCGCAGGAAAACCGGCCCGGCAGCATCGGCGCCGATTTCGTCGGCCAGCCAGGCCTGCAAGGCGCCGCTGATGAAGGTATAGCCGGTCCCCCACAAGACCTGCGCTCCCAGCACAGCCCAGAACCGGGGAATGGATCCTTCGAGGAGAAAGCCACAGCCGATGAGCGCCATGCCCACGATGACCGACAGCCGTCGCGAGTAGAGGTCCGCGACCGCGCCGGTCGGCACCTCGAAGAGGACGACGGTCACTTCCAGAACGGTACCGACCAGCACGAGCTGCAGCGGGTCCAGCCCGACCGTCTCGACCTGGTAGACCAGGTTGACTGTGAAGACCAGCGCGTTGAAGAACGCGCGTCCGCCGCTGATGACAAGAAAGAGATGTGTTGGACTGTGCTTGGGCAAGGGGCTTCAGGTCCGTAAGCGCGCGCGGAACTACTCTGGCGCCAGGTCCGGCTGCGCGGAAGTCGATTCGGTTTCGAAGTGGGTTGGGACGGCAGGGGACGGACAAAGAGAGTCGCGTGTTCGCACCGCTCCGCCAGCCACCAGGCGCCCCCGTGGCACCCAGGACGAATCGCTTACCGCTGCTGCCTTCCGGCCCTGACGGAGTTCACGGTGTCCTGCCGCACAGGACCCGGCAACTGACGAAGCGATGCAAACACGCGAGGCGGAGAGGGAGGGATTTGAACCCTCGAGGGCTTTCACCCTACGAGCTTTCCAGGCCCGCGCACTCGGCCAGACTATGCGACCTCTCCGAACTGGAAGAGCGGCCAGCCGACCTGATGTAGGCAACTCTATCCAAGAGCCGAATCAGTATAGCCAAAGGGGTTGGTATCGGCAAATCTAGCATGCATCTCCCGGTCTGCCACTGGCCACCGGTTACTGACCACCGTCCAGCCAGCCGGCCGCGTCCTTGGCAAAATAGGTGAGGATCATGTCGGCGCCGGCGCGTTTGATGCCGGTCAGGCTTTCGAGCGCGCACTTGCGCAGGTCGAGCCAACCGTTGGCCGCGGCCGCATGGAGCATGGCGTACTCGCCGCTGACCTGGTAGGCGGCGGTGGGCAGGTTGAACTGCTGCCGCACGGCGGCGAGCACGTCGAGGTAGGGCAGCGCCGGCTTGACCATGATCATGTCGGCGCCTTCGTCGACGTCGAGCGCAACCTCCTTCAGCGCCTCGCGGCGGTTGGCGGGGTCCATCTGATACTGGCTGCGGTCGCCGAAGGAGGGCGGGCTTTCGGCTGCGTCGCGGAATGGGCCGTAGAAGCTGCTGGCGTACTTGGCGGCGTAGCTCAGAATCGACACATGCTCGAGGCCGGCCTCGTCGAGGGCGCGGCGGACGGCGGCCACCATGTGGTCCAGCATCGCCGAGGGCGCGATCACGTCGGCGCCGGCCTCGGCGTGGACAACCGAGGCCCGGCCCAACAGTTCCAGCGACGGGTCGTTGAGCACATAGCCCTCGGGGAGTTGGGCGCTGTAGTCGTCGGCGCCGGGCGTGTTGATCAGCCCGCAGTGGCCGTGGTCGGTATATTCGCAGAAGCACATGTCGGAGATGACGATCAATTCGGGCGCGGCCGCCTTGAGGGCGCGGATGGCTTCGGGAACGACGCCATGGGGACTGAAGTTGTCGCTGCCGCACCAGTCCTTTTCGGCCGGAATGCCGAACAGGATCACCGCGGGGATGCCCAGTTCCAGGATAAGTTCGGCTTCGGCAGCCAGCTGGTCGACCGAGAGCTGGAACTGGCCCGGCATCGAGGCGATCGGCCGCCGCTCTCCGCTGCCGTGGCGGACGAAGAGGGGATAGATGAAGTCCGCCGGTGACAGCGTCGTCTCGCGCACCATGCGCCGCAGAGCGGGGCTGATGCGCGTTCGCCGCGGGCGTTGCACGGTGTCCGGCGCGGCCGGATGCCTGTAGACGGTGGCAGGCATTGGTTGGAGTAGATTCATTGTTGATTCGCCCTTTGCTATAGGTCGAGCGCGCCATCGCTCAAGCGGGGCGCTGTATCCCCGGTCTTTCATCCTGTGCGACCGGCAATGTAGGTTTTCAGGCCGTCGACCAACCCTTCGACTGTTCGAGTTTTGGCCACCACCTGGACTGGAAGTGCGTGTTTCCGCGCCGCCTCAGCCGTCAGCGGGCCGATGCAGGCGACCGCCGCGCCGCGCAGCGATACGGCATCACCGCCCTCGCCCTTCAAGCGGGCGATGAAGTAGTCTACCGTGGACGCGCTCGTGAAGAGGACGGCATCGACGCGTCGACGGCAGAGATGCACGGTCAGATCGTCGCCTCCCTGGCCCACCTTTGTATGGTAGGCTGCCACCTGCGTCACTTCGGCCCCGGCTGTGTGCAGCGCCTGGGCCAGCGCCGGCCGTGCAATCGTCGATTGGGGCAGGAAGACCCGGCTTCCGCCGACAACATGCAGGCCTTCCGCCAGGGACTCGGCCACGTATTCGTCCGGCACGAGGTCTGCGGCGCGGTGCAACTCCTCTCTGATCGCGGCGGCGGAGGCCGGACCGACCGCGGCCACCCGGGTGTTGGACCAGGCCCCTTCCCCCGGGCGGATGCCCAACGCCCGCATCCGTTCTGACAGGACGTAGACCGTGTTTGCGCTCGTGATCACCAGCCAGTCGAACTGTCCGGCCGCCAATGCCCTGATCGCAGCGTCAAGCTGTCCGCCATCCGTGCACGGCGCGACTTCGACCGCTGGATAGTGCAGGACCTCGGCGCCCTCTGCCTTTAGCCGCCGGGTCAGGGGGGGCGCTTGGCGCGCGGCACGCGTATTGACGATGTGAAGTCCTGCCAGTGGTTGCGCGCCCATCTGCCCAGGCTGTTCTCCCTCCATTCGCAGCCGGTGGCTTCCAGCTAGAGCTGCCGGCCTGTTCCTGTTGACTCGACAAACTCGGGAACCTGATCGATGATCTCCTGTGCGCCTTCGCGCAGGGCCAATTGTGCCAGGCGCCGGCCCAACTGCGCGGCTTCGCTGGAAGGCCCGGTCAACTGCGCGTCGATCTGGCGGCTGCCGTCCAAGGAGTTGACGCGTCCCCTCAACAGCAGCTCTTTTTGTGTCTCTTGTTCTCCTGCTGCGTCCCCCCCGGATCGCTCTCCCAGCGCGGCGACCGGCGCGCGACAGCCGCCGCCGAGTCCGGCCAGAAAGGCGCGTTCGGCGGTTACGGCTGCACGCGCATCGCGGTCATCGATGGCGGCGAACAGCCCGAGCATTTCGGCGTCATCCCGGCACTGCACTGCCAGCGCGCCCTGGCCTGGGGCCGGCAACATCATCTGGCGCGGCAGCGCAAGGGAAATATGCCCTTCCAGGCCCAGACGCGTGAGACCGGCGGTTGCCAGAACCGCGGCATCATAGGGGCCGTCCGGGTCGAGCGTTTTACGAATGCGTGTATCCACGTTGCCTCGAATGTCGAGGATGCGCAGGTCAGGGCGTCGCGCCAGAAGTTGGGCGGCGCGGCGCCGGCTGCCTGTCCCGACTACGGCGCCCTCCGGCAGCAAGGCAAGATCCCGGCGCGCTGTCGTCGCTGGCTCGCCGGAGCGGACCGGTTCGGTTGGTTCCGCGACCTTTGCACGTTCGCCGCGCACGACCAGGGCATCGGTCACATCACCCCTGACTGGAACTGCGCCCAGCGCCAGCCCCGGCGGATCGGCGACGGGCAGGTCCTTCAGGCTGTGGACGGCGCCGTCGATGCCGCCGTTGCGCAGACTCTCCTCCAGTTCCAGCGTGAACAGACCCTTTGCCCCGATGCTGGGCAACGGCCTGTCCTGGAACCGGTCGCCCCTGGTCTTGAACACAACCGTTTCGATTGTCAGGTCAGGAAAGCGGGCGCGCAAGCAGGCTGCCACGTGTTCGGTCTGCCAGAGCGCCAGAGCCGAACCGCGGCTGCCGAGCCGGATGTGACGAGGCGTAGACATTTCAAGCCTGACTGAACCTTTTGCAGCGCCGTCAATTGTAAAGCCCATGACCGGAGAACATCCTGGTCAGGACCTCACGGGAAGGCCACACATCAGAGATTTGGTTAGGATAGCAGCAGCGTATACCCCGGTCAAGTGTTACCGCTTTGTGAGGGCATACCAATCCAGGTTGCACGCGTCTGTTGCCGCCTGCGCGACATTCAAGTAAAATTGGGCAGTTTGTTTTGCAACAGGCAGGCGAGAAATGGCGACCATACGGCTGCCCGGTCTGATTGATGCGCACGTCCACCTGCGCGAGCCGGGCTACACGCACAAAGAGGACATTCACTCCGGCACGTGCGCGGCCCTGGCCGGCGGCGTCACGACCGTACTGGACATGCCCAACACCGAGCCGCCAACCTCGACTCCGCGGCGGTTGCGGGAGAAGGTCGATCTGGCGCGGGCGAAGTCTGTCTGCGACGTGGGGTTATTCGTCGGCGCGACCGTGGCCGATCTTGACGCCTATCTGCCGGCCGCGACGCGGGCCTGCGGCCTCAAGATTTACGTCAATGAGACTTTTGGCAGTCTGCGCATCGAGGAGCTGGGTCTGCTCCACCGCCTCTTTCGGACGTGGGCGGCGCGTGCGATGGAGTTGGACGGCTGGCGACCGGCTGCATCTCCCGCCACATCGCTTGGCCCGATCGCAGTCCACGCCGAGGACCTGATGGTCCCCGTCTGTCTCAGCCTCAGCCAACTCTACAATGTGCCGCTCCACATCGTCCATGTCAGCCGCCGCAGCGAGATCGAGTTGATCCGCGCCGCCAAGGGACGGGGTCTCGCTGTCACCTGCGAGGCGACTCCCCATCACCTTTTTCTCAGCGAAGAGGCGTACAAAGGCGGCGGAAATCGTTTCGATATGCGGCCTAAACTGGCGGCGCCCGACGATGTCGCGGCCCTGTGGGAGAATCTGGACGTGATCGATATTTTCGCCACTGATCATGCGCCCCACACGCTTTCGGAGAAGGGCATGGCAGAGGAGCCGGCGGCCTCATCCGAACAGGCCACCATGCCGGGCGTGCCCGGCGTTGAAACGATGCTGCCCCTGCTGCTGACAGCCGTGGACGCGGGCCGGCTTGAGCTGGACGATCTACTGCTGCGCTGCGTCGAGAATCCACGCCGCATCTATGCTCTGCCCAAACAGCCGCAGACATGGATCGAGGTGGATGTGGATGCGGTTCATACGTTGAGCGACGAGATGACGCGGGCTCGCTGCGGCTGGACACCCTTTGCTGGGGCGCAGGTGAAGGGCCGCTTGGAGAAGGTCGTCTTGCGCGGCGAGACCGTTTTTGACGGCGAACAGGTGCTGGCCGCGCCGGGCAGTGGGCGCGTCCTTTTTCAAGACGGAGTACAGTAACGGGAGGTCAGGGGAAAGGTTCATATGGCAGATACGATAGAGAGTTTTGCGGGGCAGGACATCCTTAGCGTCGATCAGTTTAATCGAGCCGCTTTGAATGCGGTTTTCGGGGTCGCGCACGAAATGCGTGTTTTGGTCGAGCGGTTCGGCGGCGCGGAGCTACTGCAGGGTAAGATTCTGGCCAACCTGTTCTATGAGCCGTCAACGCGGACCAGCTCCAGCTTTACGGCGGCCATGCAACGCCTTGGCGGCCAGGTCATTGCAATCAACAACGTACAGTACAGTTCGGTCAGCAAGGGAGAGAGCCTGCCCGATACGGTGCGCACACTCGAATGTTACGCCGACGTGATCGTAATCCGCCATCCCGAAGTGGGCGCCGCGGCCACGGCAGCCTACTATGCCGATAAGCCGGTCATCAACGCCGGTGACGGGATCGGCGAGCATCCGACGCAGGCCCTTCTCGATCTCTTCACAGTGCAGGAGGAGTTGCAGCAGATCGACGGCCTGACGGTCGTAATGGTCGGCGACCTGCGCTATGGCCGCACCGTCCACAGTCTGACTAAACTGCTGCTGAACTATGAAGTCTCTTTTGTCTTCGTCAGCCCGGAGATTCTACGGCTGCCGGCCGATCTGATCGAGGCGGTCGAGGCGTCCGGCCATTCATGCCGGCAGGTGCAGGATTTGAATTCGGTCATCGGCGAGGCGGATGTGCTCTATATGACGCGTGTGCAAAGGGAGCGGTTCACCGATCTGGCCGAATATGACAGGGTCAAAGATTTTTTCGTGGTCGACAAGGAGTTGATGGCGCGGGCGAGAAGGAAGATGATCGTCATGCATCCGCTGCCGCGCGTAGGAGAAATCAGCTACGCCATGGATGACGATCCGCGCGCCGCCTACTTTCGCCAGATGCGCAACGGCATGTATATTCGAATGGCGTTGCTCGCTGCTCTACTGGGCAAAGCGTAACGCACGCCGAAGGTGTGGCTACGGGAGAAGATCGCGGCGGAGTGCGCGCCCAAGACCCTTTGACTCTGCTTTGGGACCGGTGCATTTCTTTGCGGCTTGCCGCCCGCAAACCACAGATTTTTCCAAAAATGGACCACAGTTCTTGACGTCATGAAAGCTCTCCTCTATAATTTTCGGAATTCTGCCCGAAAGTTGAACGCAGAAAGTCCAATTGGCGCCTAAGGCGTTTGTCGCGATTGAGTTCTGCGTCCCCGATTCGTGCCGCTGCCTGGAATCTGTATCTTCGCAACAGAGAAGCGATTTGGATGAAGAAGGAAGGATGGTATGAAACGGATTGTGATCACAGGCATGGGCGCGATCACACCCATTGGTAATGACCCCTGCACCTTCTGGCAAAACCTCCTCATTGGCAAGTCCGGCGCCGGTCCACTGACTTTGTTCGAAGCCGGCGAAATGCCGTACAACATCGCCTGTGAGGTGAAGGGATTCGACGCCCGGCAGTACATGGACCGAAAGGTCATTCGCCGCACGGCCCGCGCGACGCAGTTTGCCGTCGCTTCTACGATTCAGGCCCTGTCCGACGCCGGGCTGGAGATCAACGAGGAGAACCGGGATGAGGTCGGCGTCATGATGGCGACCGGCGGCGGCGGCATCATAGAGATTGAGTTTGCCACCGAAAAACTGGTGCAGAAGTCATGGAAGACTGTCGGGCCGTTCGTCGTTCCCAGCGCCATGGCCAACGCGGCCAGCTGCGTCGTATCGATGGCCGTCGGCGCGCGCGGGCCGGTAATGACGAGCGCGGCGGCGTGCGCCAGCGGCAATTACTCGATTCTGGAGGCCTATCACTTTTTGCAGCGGGGCGAAGCCGACGTCATGATCGCCGGCGGCACCGAGTCGGCCGTCTCCATGTTAACTTTTGCCGCCTTCGGCAACATGGGGCCGCTGTCGAAAGACACGCACAAACCGGAGAAGGCCTGCCGTCCATTCTCCATCGACCGCAATGGGTTTGTCAGTGGTGAAGGGGCGGTCTCAATGATCATGGAGACCGAGGAGCACGCCAAGGCACGCGGCGCAGACATCTATGCTGAAGTGCTTGGCGGCGCGTTGACGGGGGACGCCTACCATCTGACCGCGCCCGATCCCAGCGCGGACGGCGCCAGCCGAGCAATTCGAAAGGCCCTGCGCTATTCCGGTCTTGCCCGCGAGGATGTCGACGTCATCCTGGCCCACGGCACCGGCACCGAACTGAACGACGAGGTCGAGGCCCTAGCCATCCGGCAAGTCTTTGGTCAGCCGACGCCGAAAACGACCAGTATTAAGTGCATGGTCGGCCACGCGCTCGGTGCCGCGGGGGCCGAATCGGCACTTGCCGCGGTCATGGCCATCCGTGAGAATACAATCCCGCCGACGATAAACTATACCGAAGACCCGGCGCTGGGCGTCAATGTCGTCGGCAACGCGTCCATCTCCCATCCCGTACGCCATGCAATTGTCAACGCCTTTGGATTTGGCGGGCAGAACGTCGTGGCCGTCTTCGGCGAATACGACGGTTGATAGGAGCGGCGACGAAACGCAGGGGCGTGAAACTATGACCCAACGCCCGGCGCAGTTGCGCTACCTGCGCCAGGCCCTCACGGCCTTAGAAAATTACCCCGATGCGGTTCAGACCGGCCAGCACGAGAAGCCCCACGACGACAAAGGTTATCGCGCCATTGCGCAGCCGCGCTGACTCATCCGACCGCTTCGTCCAGATCCAGCCGGCGTGCAGCAGAATGATGGCGATCAGCATCGTGAAGGGGTGTTCGATCGTACGCGCCGCATTGGCTCCTACGATGCCCAAGCTCGCGCCCACGCCCCACAGAATCAATCCAAGCAGCAACTGAATGTCCACGACGATGATGGCAACGGTGCCAACGCGCTGTTCCAGCTTGCCCCACGTCTGGCCGCGCAGCCAGTTGACCAGAAAGACCGCTACTGCCACAGCCAGCGCCAGCGAAGCAAGATAGTGCCATCCATCATGGGCCTCAGTCATGAAATTGTACATTTGAATTCGTTCCTCTCTATCTTCCAGAAATCTCGTCACGGGCGCCCTTTCCCTGCGCCACCTTAGATATTATCCCACGCGCTGCGGCATAACGGTATTGTGCAACCCAAAAATTATGGATTCGGCGCGCTTCTGGTAAACTTCACACCGATTGAGCGCCCTCTTACGGCGCACGGCAGTATCAGGTCAACCATTCACAAGAGCTGGCCGTCCGCGTTCAGTTGGCGCGGCGGCTACGAAACACACAACCATGGCGCAGCGCCGAACATCCATGAAACTTCAGGGGCAGGTAGCGATCATCACCGGCGGCGGTCGGGGAATCGGCGCGGCCGCCGGCCGTTTGCTGGCCGAGGCCGGCGCGAACGTGGTCCTCAGCGCGCGCAGTGAGGATCAGATCGAAGCTGTGGCCGGAGAGATCCGCAAGAGCGGCGCGCGCGCCATCGCTGTGCCCTGCGATGTCTCCAGCGCCGAGCAGATCGAGGAGGTCGTCGAGGCGGCCCTGACGCAGTTCGACCGCGTCGACATCCTGGTGAATAACGCCGCCGTCGTCTGGCCTGTCGACCATGTATTTGAGGCTGATCCCGAGGAATGGGCCTACAACATTCACTGCAACCTGGTCGGTCCTTTCCAGATGGCCCGCAACGTGCTTCCCGTGATGCTCGAACAGGGCTACGGGCGCATTGTCAATGTTTCCAGCGGCGCAGGCCAAAATCCATCGCCCGGCTGGAGCGCCTATTGTGCGTCGAAGGCGGGGCTCAATATGCTCACACGTTGCCTTGCCGTGGAGCTGCAAGCCGAACGGATCAGCGGCGTGACCGTCAACGCGCTTTCCCCCGGCATGGTCGACACCGAAATGCAGGCTGACATTCGCAGCGTCGACACACACGGATCCAGTCTGGACTTCAGCCGATTCCACGAGGCCCACCGCCTGGGCGACCTACTGACCCCGGAATCGGCCGCGCGCCTGATCTATTGGTTGGTCGGTCCATGGAGCCGGCACTGCACAGGCGAAATCTTCAGCCGCGCAGACGCGCAGTGGGTTGCACAAGTAGAGAAAGACCTGGCATAAAGACAGTTCCACTTAGTTCCATAGGGAGGCGAAACACTGATGGTCTATGAGCAGATTGCCGTTCCCGGCGAAGGCAAGAAGATCGGCATCGACCAGAACGGAAACCTGCAGGTGCCGGACAATCCAATTGTCTGCTTTATCGAAGGCGACGGCACCGGGCCGGACATCTGGGCGGCCAGCCAGCCTGTGCTGGATGCCGCGGTGGCAAAGGCGTACGGCGGCCAGAAGAGGATTGTCTGGATGGAAGTTTACGCCGGAGACAAGGCCAATAACGTCTACGGCGAGGTCGTATGGCTTCCCCAGGAAACTCTCGACGCCATCGACGACTACATGGTCGCGCTCAAGGGTCCTCTGACGACGCCGGTCGGCGGCGGCATCCGCAGCATCAATGTCGCGCTGCGCCAGCGGCTCGATCTCTACGCCTGTGTGCGCCCCGTGCGATATTTCACCGGCGTTCCCAGCCCGGTCAAGCGGCCGGAGCTCGTCGACATGGTGATCTTCCGGGAGAACACCGAGGACATCTACGCCGGTATTGAGTTTGAAGACGGCGAAGAGGAGACCGAACGCTTCAAAGAGTTGTTCAGTTCCGCTTTCGGCGAACGTTTTTCCAAGGTGCGTTTTCCCGACACTGCCGGTTTCGGTCTCAAGCCGGTGAGCCAGGAGGGCACCGACCGCCTCGTGCGCGCAGCCATCCAATATGCGCTCGACAACGGGCGCGAGAGCGTAACCCTGGTGCACAAGGGCAACATCATGAAGTTCACCGAGGGCGCCTTCCGCAACTGGGGTTACGAGACCGCCGACCGCAGTTTTGACGCGCAACTGCTGGACGGCGGGCCCTGGCGTCAGCTGCCGGCAGCTGACGGCGGCAACATCATCGTTAAGGATGTCATTGCCGATTCGATGCTGCAGCAGATCCTAACCCGCCCCGCCGAGTACGACGTCGTGGCGACGCTCAACCTGAACGGAGACTATATCAGCGACGCCCTGGCCGCGCAGGTGGGCGGCATCGGCATCGCGCCCGGCGCCAACATCAACTACGAGACCGGCCGCGCCATCTTTGAGGCCACGCATGGCACGGCTCCCAAATATACCGGCCAGGACAAGGTTAACCCGTCCTCTGTGATCCTTTCGGGCGAGATGATGCTGCGTCATCTGGGTTGGAACGAGGCCGCCGACCTCATCACCAGCGCGATGGAGCGAACCATTGGCCAGAAGCGCGTAACCTACGACTTCGAGCGGCTGATGGAGGGCGCCACGCTGCTCAAGTGCAGCGAATTCGGCCAGGCGCTGATCGACAATATGTAGTGTTGCGTGTTGCAGTACAGTGAATAGAATAGGGGTGGCCCGCGCCGCGTGCGCGAGTCGCCCCTTTTTCGTTTGCGTTGGTCGCGAAAAGCTTTCTACATCCGAGCGTGAGACTCTCAGATGGCAGAGACACTCTACAGGCGCTGCCCTAATTGCGGCCGATTCCTTCCGGAGACTGAGCAACTCTGCACGCAATGCGGACAATCGTTGGAGGTAGCGTCACCAAAGAAGTTCGCCAAGCGCTGGCGGATTCGCAGCGCGGTTGTCGCCGTCCTCGTTGTTTTGCTCATTGTGTCTTTCTTTATTGAGGACCGCTCCACCCGCGAAGCCTCCAATTTACCCGCTGAGCCACATCCTACCTGGACCAGCACGCCTCTCCATTCAACTCCGGCACAGAGTGGTAAGACGATTGTCGAGGCGGAAGCCACCGATACTCCCGATCCTGGTCCGTATGTAAAGGTGGGGCGAGACATGAACGTTAGGGGAGGGCCCGGGACTTATTATCCAATCGTCGGTTCTGCTTGGCCGGGCGAAGAATTCCTCATTATTGGCAAGAATTTCGCCGGCGACTGGTGGCAGATTAACTATGAAGGATCGCCCAGCTGGATCTATGCTCCGCTTGTCGACGCGATTGGAACAGAGAAGGCATTGATAGGTGTCGTTATCCCGCCAAAGCTCACCTCCGCACAGATTTTTAGCAAGGTTTCACCGGCAATCGCTTACATCCAGACGGATGAGGCGAGCGGCAGCGGTGTGCTGATCGAGGGCAGATACCTTGTTACTAACCACCACGTCGTTTTTCCATTCGATTCGGCTCGCGTAGTGTTTCCCAGCGGAGCAGAGTACGATGCCGTACCTGTGAGGGGATGGAACCGTGAGGCAGACTTGGCAGTGCTCGGCCCCATCAACATTTCTGTCGAACCATTGCCACTCATTAATGGAGAGAGTACTCCCATCGGCGCCGATATGTACCTGATCGGCTATCCAGCCGAATTTGAGTCTTTTCCGCAGCCGACGATTGCGAAAGGGATCCTGTCCCGTCTGCGTCAAAATGGTACGGGGGGAATCACCTATTTTCAGACTGATGCCACAATTGCAGGGGGACAGAGCGGAGGTGCTCTTGTTTCGGACACGGGGGCGGTGGTAGGAATCAGCGGCTCCAGCATTGCCGAAGGGAAATTCGCGCTGGTAGCCTCGTCAGCCGACCTGCTGCCTCGAATCAGGCAACTGATTGCCGGGGGCGGCGATCCCGTTCCCGACGAGCGCCGCCGGAAGGCAGCGGTACACTTTGACGGAGGCATTGACCTGCTGGGGCTTGCCCTGGAACAGGGGGAGGAGCGGCTTTCATCGCGTGAAGTGATCAGTCTGAGAAGGGATCTGCCACTTTGGGTGGGTATGCGGTGGCAGACCGCGCCAGGACTGGGCGTCGACTACGCGGTCTCCCTGCGCCTCCATGATAGGAACGGCGCCAGAGCACTTCAACAGGACGAGGTGCTTACAGACAGGGATTCCATGACAACAAGCCAATGGTCGGCACACGAACCGGTCGATACGTGGTTTAGC
Source organism: uncultured Caldilineaceae bacterium (assembly GCA_951813625.1). Classification (GTDB taxonomy): domain Bacteria; phylum Chloroflexota; class Anaerolineae; order Caldilineales; family Caldilineaceae; genus Bin5. Next base: position 25,814 of record CATOTS010000003.1, read on the forward strand.
ATTGAGTTTCTGTCCCACATGCCACCGGGAGAATACGAACTGCGGCTGGTCGTCTACAACATCAGGACTCTGACACCGACCGTGGAGATCGACGTCTGGGAGCCGGACATTCTCCTGGCAAGGGTGTGGTGGGAGGAACGGTAGCAGAGAAACCGGACGAGGTAATCCAAAAGACGGTTTGAATTGACAGGATCGCGGGTCAAGATTATGATTCGAATAGAGATTCCTGTTCACTAGGTAAGAGAGTCCTGAACCCAACACCAGTCGTCATTTCAGCGCGGCGAAAAGGAGGTCCCAGCCCATGGCTGCCTTGGCGGCATCGATCTACAGAGGCATTTCCTACAAAGGAGCGGAGGGCCAGTGGGCCTGGATTCTGCACCGGGCCAGCGGGCTTGGCATCGTGCTCTTCCTCTATATGCACATTGTCAGCATCTTCGTCGCCGCCATCGGGCCGGGGCCGTATGAATGGGTCCACAAGACCTTGTACACCTCACCGCCGGCGAAAGTCCTGGAAGTCTTTCTGCTCTTCGGCGTCCTCTATCACGCCTTTAACGGCATGCGGATCATCATCATCGATTTCTTTCCTGCGTTGGGCAGGTACCAGCGGACAATCGTGCGCATCGAGCTGGTGCTCGTAGTCCTTGTTCTTGTGCCGGCTGCCATCATCACGCTGCGCGGCATGTTTTGAGGAGCGGATAATGGCTACTTCTTCGAGTCGACCTGTCCAGGGGAAAATCCGCTACGGCGCGCCCAATCACGAGAGCAAAATATGGCTTTTCATGCGTCTGAGCGGGCTGGTGATGTTCGTCACGGTTGTCTTCCACCTGCTCTATATGCACATGGCCGTGGGCGTTGAAAACATCACGTTCGACAACATTGACGAGCGCTGGTCAGGACCGGCCGGCGTGTTCTGGCGTCTGTTTGACGCCTCGCTTCTGTTCATTGGCATGGCGCACGGCATGAACGGCGTTCGTTTCTCGATCAACGACTACGTGCACAACAGGATTCTCAATTTTCTGCTCACCGCACTTGTCTACGGCCTCGGGCTGTTCTTGATATTTCTCGGGAGCCTGGCCATCATACTGGGCGCCGGTGGTCTCGGGCGGCTGTTTACAAGCCTGACGGGCTAGCACAAAGCGTTCTTCCCCTTCGCTACATGAGGACGAGATGATCCACACGCACAAGTTCGAAACGATCGTTGTCGGCGCCGGCGGCGCTGGCCTGATGGCGGCGCTCTACGCCGGGCAGGGTAGCGATACAGCTGTCCTCACCAAGCTCTACCCCACTCGCAGCCATACCGGCACCGCGCAGGGCGGGATCGGCGCAGCCCTCGGGAACCTTGAAGAAGACCGCGCCGAGTGGCATACTTTCGACACGATCAAGGGAAGCGATTATCTCGCCGACCAGGACGCGGTTGACCTCATGTGCGAGGAGGCGGTCGAGGTCATCTACGAACTCGAGCACATGGGCCTGCCCTTCGACCGCACCGCAGAGGGGAAGATCGCTCAGCGCCCGTTCGGCGGCCACACCAGCAATTTCGGTGAAAAACCGGTGCGCCGCGCCTGTCACGCCGCCGACCGCACCGGCCACATGATCCTGCAGACCCTCTATCAGCAGTGCATCGCCCGCAACGTGCGCTTCTTCGACGAGTTTCACGTTCTCGACCTGCTGCTCGGCGACGACGGGCAGGCCACTGGCGTCGTCGCCTACGAGATCGACAGCGGCGACCTGCATGTCTTCCACGGCAAGGCGTTGATCTTTGCCACCGGCGGCTTTGGCCGTATGTGGGAGATTACCAGCAACGCGCACAGCCTTACCGGTGACGGCCCCGCCATTGCCCTGCACAGGGGCATTCCGCTTGAGGACATGGAGTTCTTCCAGTTTCACCCCACCGGTATCTATAAGATGGGCATCCTAATCACCGAAGGCGTGCGCGGCGAGGGCGGCATCCTGCGCAACCGCGAAGGCGAGCGGTTCATGGAGCGCTACGCGCCCAATTTGAAGGACCTCGCCAGCCGCGATGTGGTCAGCCGCGCCATCTATCTCGAGGTCCGCGACAACAAGGGCATCGACGGCGCCCGCTACGTCCATCTAGACGCCACGCACTTAGGCCGCGAGGTGGTCGAGACGAAACTGGCCGACAGCGCCGAATTTTGCAAGACCTATCTCGGAATCGATCCCGCAGTTGAGCCGATGCCTGTTCAGCCCACCGCGCACTACGCCATGGGCGGCATCCCCACCAACGTCGACGGCGAAGTGCAGCGCAGCGCCCAGGGCGACGTCGTTCCCGGGTTTTACGCAGCCGGCGAAGTGGCCTGCGTCAGCGTTCACGGCGCCAATCGCCTCGGCACCAACAGCCTGGTCGATCTTGTCGTATTCGGGAAGCGCGCCGGTAAAGCTGCGGTGGCTTTTTGCAATGAAAACGACTTTGCAGAACTTCCGGCAGAAACGTGGGAACCTACGCAGGCGATGCTGCAGCGGATGCAGGAACATACCGGCCAATACAATGTCGCCGATCTGCGCGCAGAGATGCAGGCCCTTATGATGGACAACGTGGGCGTCTTTCGCACCGAAGAGGGCGTCGAAGCCGCCCTGGCCCGCATACGCGAGATGCAGGAGTGCGCCGGCGACATCACCGTCATGGACAAGGGCAAGCGATTCAACACCGACATCCTGGAGGCGATCGAGTTGCGCAACCTGCTCGACCTGGCGGAGATCACCGCTGCCAGCGCGCTTGCCCGCCAGGAGAGTCGCGGCGCCCACAGCCGCGAAGACTACAAAGAGCGCGACGACGAGAACTGGCTCAAGCACACGTACGCATCGAAAGTGGATGGAGAGATCAGCCTGGAATATGCGCCGGTGAACATTTCAATCCACCATCCGAAGGAGCGAACCTACTAAGATGCGCATCAAAATGCGAATTCTCAGATTCAACCCGGAGATCGATTCCATACCTTGGTGGGGAGAGTACTGGGTTGACGTGGAGGAGTCGGATCGCGTACTGGACGCTCTGCACCAGGTCAAGTGGTATCAGGACGGCACGCTGACACTGCGCCGTTCATGCGCCCACGGCATCTGCGGCAGCGACGCCATGGTGATCAACGGGCGCAACGCCTTGGCCTGCAAAGTGCTGATGCAGGATGTGGGTGAGGTCTGCCAGGTCGAGCCGCTGCGTTCGATGCCGCTGATCAAGGACCTTGTGGTGGATATGGAGCCCTTTTTTGCCAAATACCGGGCGGTGCTGCCCTATCTGATCAACGACCAGATTCCGGAGTCCGGTGAGCGGGTGCAAAGCCAGGAAGCCCGCGCCCGTTTCGACGATACGACCAAATGTATTTTGTGCGCGGCCTGTACCACCTCGTGTCCCAGCTTTTGGGCCAACGAGGACTACATCGGCCCGGCCGCGATCGTGCAGGCCCATCGCTTCATCTTCGACGATCGCGACACCGCGGCTGACCTGCGGCTGCGCGTGCTCAATGACGCCGATGGCGTCTGGCGCTGCCGCACCGTCTTCAACTGTGTTCAGGCCTGCCCGCGCGAGATAGACGTTACGCGGGCGATTGGCGAGGTCAAGCTGGCATTGATGTCAGGGTAGGTTCTCGTCCGTCAGGACAAAGATCGTTCCGACTTCGCCCCGCGTTGCAGTTCACTCGGGTCGTACATTGTCCTGCAGCCACGACCGCAGACGTGTTGCCAGTCTCGGTTTCGGCGTTTCCGTCTCCACTTCGACGCCCCTCAGCGCAAGCGCAAAGGCTTCGCCGCTCTCGAAGCGCTCTTCGCGCGACTTGGCAAGCGCCTTCAGAATGACCTTCTCCAATTCAGGCGAAACCCAACCGAACTCCGAAGGTGGGGGCGGCTCTTGCTTGAGATGCGCTTCCAAAACCTCTTCGCGCGAGCCGTAGAACGGCCTGCGCCCGGCAACCATCAGATAAAGCACAATTCCCAGGCTGTACAGATCTGCGCGTCCGTCCAGGGGCTCCTCGCCCTCGATCTGTTCCGGGGCCAGAAAGGCCGGCGTTCCGTAGACGCCCTGCGCGTTTTCGGCTGGTTCATAGATGTTGTAGACCGTGCCAAAATCGAAAAGGACCGCCCGGCCTGCCGGGCCGAGCAGAATGTTGGAGGTTTTTACGTCGCGGTGGACATGGCCCGTCCCGTGGAGATAGTCCAGCGCCTCGGCCGCCTGGCGGGCAATGTCGATCGCGGCGACCTCGCCGATCGCGTTTGCGCGCTGCAGGAACTGCTCGAGCGTGCCCCCTTCGATCAGCTCCATCGCGATGAAGAGGCGGCCATTGGCCTCGCCGCTGTCGTGGACCCGCAGGATCCCGGGATGGCTCAGCCGGGCCATCGTGCGGTACTCCAACTGAAAACATGCGCGCATATGGGGCTGGCTCGCCGCCATCGGATTGAGGACTTTCAGCGCCACCCGCCGGCCTGTCAGGTCCTGCGCAAGGTAGACCACGGCCGTTGCACCCTGTCCCAAAGGGTCCAGAACGCGGTACCGGCCCACCTGTGAGGTCATGGGCAGCAGGTTGGCTTCACCAAGTACGCCGTAGGACATGTCAGTTACTTAAGTGGCAGGGAGAGGCGCAACACCTTTGGCTTGGGGAAATGCCATCCACGCATCGCTGTATCACATTATAGCCGATGGGACGGTCAATGTAAATTGCTATTGGATTTTTCAGGGCGCGGTTGGCACGGCTTCACTGCATCTGAAACAGGGGGCGCCTACGCCGGGGCGAAGGGTTCGGCGATGGCGATGTCTGCGCTCGCGGCCCACTGGGCAATATCCGATCGGTTTATGGCCGCGGCCATCAAGTCGGGGAAAAGGTCGGGCGTGCAGGCGAACGCGGGAACTCCCAGTTCTGCCATTGCAGCCGCGATGCTGTGGTCATAGCTGGGCGCGCCTTCGTCATCCAGGGCCAGCAGTACGACCATCTGTACGCCGGCGCCGACCAGGCTGGCTGCCCGTTTGTGCAGCTCCTCTACGTCGCCTCCTTCATAGAGGTCGCTGATAAGGACCAGTATCGTGTCTTCGGGCTGGCGAATGAGGCCCTGGCAGTAGGTCAGGGCCCGGGCGATGTCGGTCCCGCCGCCTAACTGCGTGCCGAAGAGGAGCTCGACCGGGTTATCGAGCTGGTCGGTCAGGTCGACAACGGCGGTGTCGAATACAACGATATGGGTCTCCAGGGAAGGGAGGGAGGCCAGCACCGCGCCAAAGATGCCGGCGTAGACGACCGATGCGGCCATTGAGCCGCTCTGGTCCACGCAGAGCATGACATTGCGCAAGGCCGAGCGCCCGCGGCCGAATCCGATACGTTGCTCGGGGACAACCGTTTTGTATTCGGGCTGGTAATGTTTGAGGTTGGCCTGGATCGTCCGCGGCCAGTCGATATCGCGCGGCCGCGGCCGCCGGGTGCGCGCGGCGCGGTTCAAGCTGCTCCCAATGGATTGGCGCGCAGGATTTTGGAGCTTGCGTTGTAGTTCTTCAACAACGTTTCGCACAACCGTGCGCGCTGTCTCCATTGTTTTGGCGGGCATGACGCTCCGCAGCGTCAGCAGGTTGGCCACCAGGTGAACGTCGGCCTCCACGCTCTGGAGTAACTCCGGTTCCAGAAGCATTCGATGCAGATTCAGGCGTTCCATAGCGTCGCGCTGCATCAGCTGGACAACCGATTTGGGAAAGTAGGTGCGAATATCGGCGAGCCAGCGCGCGACTGTGGGCGATGATGCGCCCAAGCCTCCCGTTCTCCCCGCATCATAGAGTGAGTTGAGGGCATTATCGATGGAAAGATCATCGCCGGCGAGCGAATATCCGGTCCCGTCAGCATCGTCGCTGCCCAGCAGGAGCCGCCACCGCCGCAGCCGTTCGTCCTCTCCGGCAAACGTTTCAGTTGGCATCCATCTCCTCCTCCTGCAGCCCGAGCAGATTCGTGATCGTGGGCAGAACGAGCGCGGCGCGGTTGCTGTCAAATTGCTGTTCTGTGTCGTTTGCCTGCGCTGCGCGACCTCTACCGGCCGCCATTTCGCCAAGGCGCCGTCGTTCAGGTTGGGTAAATGTGGCAAAAGTTCGGCGCAAGAGGGGCAACGTCTCGACAAAAAGGTCCGCTGGCAGATTGGTCACCCACTGATCAATCAGATTCCACAAGTGACGGTCATAGAGCAGGATTGTACCGCTGGCGCGCAGGAAGCCGTCGATCCAATGCGCTGCCTTAAGAGGCGCGGCTGACGCCGAAAGGGCTACGCTCAACTGCCGTGCTGTCTCCGTACTGTCGTACAGTTTTCTGTCCCGCAAGAGTCTACATGCCCGTCCCGCTATCAGCGCATGGGTCTGAGTCCCCTGCGCGATGGTTGCCAGCGCTGAGAGCCACCGCTCCAGCTGTTCGGCTGCGCCGTTCGCTGGTCTTCCATCCGGGTCTGACTCCAGCAGCGAGATGCTCTGGTGCATGTGGTTGAGCTGCCCGGAGATTCCAACCGCCTCTTCGTCCGCGATGCCCGCGCAGGCGAAAGGCAGACCGATACAGATGCGCACGCCCAATCCGTCTAACACGTGGGTTACCATTTCCACGTCGGTGCCGCGTACGTCTCCGTAACGCAGAATACGGACCAGCGGGGGAAAGGCCGCCATGAGGACCCGTACATCACCGGCCATCGCGGCCATCTCCGAAACGCGGGCAAGCGCGGCGGAGAGGGCATCGGGCAGATTGGCGAGCAACAGTGTGTGAGCGAGACGGGTCAGGTCGGCAAGATTCCGCTCGGCTTGGGCCTGGTGACTGGCGCGAGCAGTGGCCGCGTCCTCTACGCTATTTCCCCAGACGCTCGCCTCGATAACCGACATGGCAAGGTCAGGGCGCCACTCCAACTTCCAATTTTCTCGGAAGGTGCCCCGCCCGGAGCCCTCTACCCGAAAAACGCCCCAGTTAATGTCCAGCAGCGACAGCCTGTGCAGAAGTTGGCTGCGGCCCAGTCCGATGGGTCTGCGAAGATCCAAGTCAAGATCGCGTGCAGCAGCTTCCGGCTTCAGCCGCAAGCTCTTCTGTAATCTTGACAGGTCTGCCTGCAGGGGAACGGTTGGGACGGCTGCCGGGACCGAACCCAGCGTGTCGCCGATGAGTAGCTTTTCGCCGACAACCGCGAGCGGCAGGCTTTCTCCAAAGCAGAAGACGCTCTGCGCAGATTCCATGAGTTCATCAAGGCCCGGTGTTGGCCGCCCGCGCAGCGCGGCTAGCGCCTCGGCCAGGCGAACGGCCTCGATCACGTGGGCAGAGGAGATTACGAGCCCTTCTGCGCGCATGAGCTGCGCGATTCTGGTGAGCCAGCCTGAGGCTAACCGGGAGTCGTTATCTGTCTGCGCGTCCCAGAGATGGTGATACCAGCCGGGCGAACTGATTCCGGCGCCGTATCCGCTGCGGGTTGCAAGCCGCTTGTAGGTCCAGGGCACCCACGTAGCCGCCACATCCGTGCTCGGCAGCTTTGCCAGCAAAGCCCTGTCGCCCTTCTGGTCCTCCAGGTCCATGAGAGCCGGCGTGTGCCACGCTCCGCAGACAACGGCGACCCTGTGGAAGTCCTGGTCGTAGGCCTTTCGGATCGCCTCCCGCATCGCCGCCTCGCGCAGGAGAGTGTTCGACTGCTGGCTTTGCTCGGCATCTTGCTTCGAGCTTTCCTCCGAATCGACCTCGGAGCGCAGTGCTACCATGAGCTCGGAGATTGCGCTGAAGAGATGGCGGCTGTCTCTCCTTTCTTCGATCTGCAGTTCCCACCAGCGCTCGCTGTCGGCATAGCCGGCGGCCGCGGCGACCCATGCCAGTGGATCCTGACGGACGGGAGCGAGAGATGATAGGTCGTCGTCTTGATCAGGGGTCGTCGGTTCGCTATGCGCATGATTCTGGACTGCCCGGCGCTCCAAGGCGAACTGCGTTGCCTGGGGGAGGTCGATGAAGAGGACGGGCACGTCGAAGCGGCGTGCCTGCTGCACGGCTTGCCACTCCGGCGAAAATCGGGCGAACGGATAGTAGGCGGCCTGGCTCGGCTCTTTCGGACTGTAGATCAGCATCGCCACTGGGGGAACGAGGTCGGCGTCGGCAGCCCAAGCCAGCAGGTCCTGGCCATCCGGCGGTCCTTCGATAAGGACGATGTCGGGTTTCAAATCCGCTAGCGCGTTGCGAACGGTGCGCGCCGAGCCGGGCCCGTGGTGGCGGACACCCATAAGGTGAGGTTTGGGGTATTTGCTCGACATAATGTGGGATCCAGGACGACGCCGGCCTCGGAGCAACCGGGGCCTACTCCGCTCAGGCCTGACTGCAGCTCTACGTCAACTGTCTGTCGCCTCTACATCACGGCCAGCGCGGTAGAGGTCGCTCCATCCCTTCCGTTCTCTTACGACGGTCTCCATGTATTCCTGCCAGACGATGCGGTCCTGCACCGGGTCCTTGATTACCGCGCCGATCAACCCGGAGGCAACGTCGCCGGCGTGCATGTTGCCGTCGCCGAAGTGCGCGGCCAGGGCCAACCCGCTACTCACAACCGAGATTGCCTCAGCCGTGCTCAGCGTACTGCTGGGAGACTTGATTTTGGTGCGTCCGTCGGCGGTCAGTCCGCTGCGCAGCTCGCGAAAAATTGTCACGATGCGCCGGACTTCGTCCAGTGCAGGTGGCTCAGCCGGCAGTTCAAGCGTGCGGCCCAGGGCCTCGACGCGGTGTAGGACGATCTCCACCTCCTCCTCTGCAGTCGCCGGCAGCGGAAGCACGACGGTGTTGAAGCGTCGCTTCAGTGCGCTGGAGAGTTCGTTTACGCCCCGGTCCTGGCTGTTTGCCGTGGCGATGACGTTGAACCCTTTCTGCGCCCTGACCTCGATATTCAGCTCGGGCACGGGCAGGCTCTTCTCCGAGAGAATCGAGATGAGCGTATCCTGGACGTCGGCGGGGATGCGTGTCAGTTCTTCGACGCGTGCCACCGCGCCCGCGGACATGGCGCGCATAAGCGGACTGGCGACGAGCGCCTCCTGGCTCGGGCCCTCCGCCAGCAGACGCGCATAGTTCCAGCCATAGCGAAGCGTCTCCTCGCTGGTTCCGGCCGTGCCCTGGATGAGTAGGGTGGAATCGCCCGAAATGGCCGCGCTGATGTGCTCAGAAACCCAGGTCTTTGCCGTGCCCGGCACGCCGAGTAGCAGCAACGCCCTTTCGGTGGTAAGCGTCGCAATCGCGATTTGGATGAGGCGGCGGTTGCCGAAGTATTTGGGCTCAATCTGAAATCCGTCCTCGAGTTCGCCGCCCATCAGATAGGTCTCGACCGCCCAGGGCGAGAGCCGCCAGCTGGGCGGGCGGGAATGCGCGTCGGCGCGCTCGAGGGCCGACAGCTCTTCGGCAAACTGCTCTTCTGCGTGCTGGCGCAACAAAAGGGTCATTCGTCCTGTAACTCCTTCCACATCATATGGCGAATCTTCAGGATGTTCACCAATTCGGAATGCAGCATCTCCAAACGAAGGGAGGCATAGCCGAAGTTCGGCCCCCTCGGCACTCTGTCGATTTCCGTGTGCACCGCAGGCGATAATCGCATCTTCAGTTGATGGACATGGTCGGCGAACTGGGGAGGAGCGCTTGACCGTGAACTTGCTAACGAATTCAATAAGCGGTCAAGTCCCATCGCTATAGCCCTGCTCGTCTGCAGATCCCACTGGGTATCGGCTGTGGCGGCCCATGACAGGGCGTTGAAGGGATCCTTGCCTGCCATCTGTTTCAGTACCAGCTGTGCACGAAGGGGACGAGATATCGTATTGATCAACTCGCTTCGATCCGAGTCTTGGCGAAGAAGCGCGATTGCCCAACTCTCGTCCCGGTGTTGCAGGGTGGCCTGAAACCAGGCGTCCAGAATCAGCTCCTTCCAATGCGAGCCAGTTACATGTCGAATCGCCATTTCCGGGCTGCATTGCCACTGCTGGCACCATATGGATGGCGGGGCAGCGCTAAGGACAGCTGCTGCCCAATCCGACCTGCGTTTGCCCCTGTCGCGGGCTCGCAAGGCGATACCGTCTCTCACGGCGGAGTCGTCAAGCTCCTCCGGCAGGTTCAGGGACAGACGCCGGCGTCTCCTCAGGCCGCCACCCACTTCCAACGCGAGAATCGTTTGGGCGCGGGCGGCCATTCGGCTGACGAATCGAGACGAAGCCAGCCGTGACAGAAGATCGGCGGCGGCCGTTTTCACTGTCTTGGCGCGATCGTCTAGAGCGGCTTCGAGAAGAGACTCGTCCTCCATCGAAAGGCCGATGTGAAAAGCTTTGAGTTGTGCAGCTCGCTCGCGCGCCGTTTCGTCCTTCCAGGTCGACTGAACAAACTCGCGCGCCTTGGCCGGGTCTTTAGCCCGCAAATAACGCAGCAGGAGTTGCCGGTGGAAACGCTCGCCGGTCTGCCAGGTCAGTTCCGGGTCTGCCATGTCGGCGTAGCTCCATGCCGGGTTCTGGGCCGCAAGCCACAGCCCGCGGCGGCCGAGAATCGGCAGGATTTCAATAGCAACGTCCAGGTTCTTCGATCCAGCGTCCAGCAGTTTGGGCAACAGGATATCGGGCGCCCGCTTGCCAGCCCGGGCCGCAAGGACGCACCATTCGCTGACCAAGCCCGGCCGCCGCCGGCGGAACGAGTCCGACAGTCGCCACTCAGCCGCAGGTGAACACGGGGGTAGGTCATCTTCTTCAAGCGGCGGTAGGGCTTTGTGAGGGAGTTTGGCGGGGTGCCAACCAGCCCGCCGGTAACCATAGACACAAGCCGCCGCACCGAGCAACTGCTCCTCTCGATCTCCAATTTTCTGCCGCCGAATCGACTCCAGGACCGACTCCAACTCATCTGTACCGTTCCAGCTTTCCGACTGCTGACGCGCTGTGCCGACGAGAGCGGTTGTCAATAACCTTTTCCAGATCGATTCGATTCCGCCAGCGTTACTCGTCATCTCTTTGGTGGTCACGTAAGGTCAGGGCGGTTATGTCTGTCCAGCGATTGTACGACAAGACGCTCAGGGGTTCGAACTCATGTCCATCCCATTCGCCGCAACAGACCATCGGGGCGCCGCCCGCCAAGGCGATCAGCTCCCACCCCTGTGCGAAGCCTTTGGCGAGAGGTAACGTATGACCTTCCTCATCTTGCAGAAACCATGTATCTTCATGGCGGGCAGGACCGACTCCGCCCAGTCTCAGCAACATGCGGTCGAGCCAGGGCATCCTCGCCACCGCGTTACTGTAGCTGGCCGTCGCGGCGAGAATCGTCGTCGCCCCTGGGGCGTGAGAGGCCGGTCCATGCGGGCCGCGGGGCTCTCTGAAGAGTGCGCGCAGGGGGAAAGCAGATGGGTAGAAGACGGCTGTACCGTTGAAGCTGTTGCCGACGTGAAAGCTGAAGTCAAGAGGTTGACCAGGCGGCGCGAAGTGAATATAGAGGGCCAGTTTGCGGCTGTTTTGGCCGGCCAGCCAGATGCGTTGTACTCGCATGGCGCTGCCATAATTTCGGTCTCCAACCTCGATTTCAGAAATGCCCTGGCCCAGTACCGTCCACCTGTCTTCTACGCCCGGCTGCGCCAGAAGGTCCTGTTTGTTATCGGCCCACCCGATCAAACGTCGCAGGTCGGGCCACAGTTCGGGGGCGTTCGGTTCGCCCAGGCGATATCCGCATATCAGAAGGTGGATTTGAGCAAGCCGTTCCAGGAGCTTCTCCTGCCAATTTACGTCCACCTGCACGATTTCATCCAGTTCCTCCACCATGCGGGCCAGACCGCCGGCCTGAGAATCCACCAGGCGCGCGGCCGCTTTGTCCCAGTAGCCAAAAGGCAAGTTCGGCGCGTCGGCCAGTCCTTGGCGGATCAGATCGCGCATCCAGACGCTCAGGTCTTCGATTCCCCGTTCCACTTTCGCTTCGCGCTGGGCAGCGCGGCGGGCGGCCGCTTTGGGGTCTGCCACGCGTTTCGCGGGAGTTTCTGGCTGCTGCGCGCGTTCTCTCCGCTTAGATATCCACTCTTCAGCCCAATGCGGAGGCGCTGCGCTCTCAAATTGGTCTGCCTCAGTCGCGAGAAGCAGAAGCAGCCCCAGCGCGTGTTTGCAGGGGAATTTCCGGCTCGGGCAGGAGCAGCGGAATGCTGGTCCGATCAGGTCGATTTGGGTCTGGTAGGGGTCTTTGCCGCTTCCCTTGCAGAGTCCCCAAACCGCAGCTTCCTTAATGCCGCGCTCGCTCCATTTCCTGGATACTGCCTGACTCTTACCGGCTTTGAGGGCGCGTTCATCCGGCGCAAGCGCGTGAACCTGTTCGATCGTGTAGTTGGGCGTTGTCATTGCGTAACCGCAGTAAACCTGAGAGATGTCTCGCCGTCAAACCGGGTTCTGAGGGTGGACCCTCCTGTCAATCCAATCGGAATCTCTACAAAAATGCAGCCTCTCGCAACACTCGAATGCCCCAATTGCCAATGCCACTTGGGGCGGTCGTACCGATTCCCGAAACGAGGGGTATCGTGCGCGCTTCAGGCGAATTGACGCGCCTCGCGCGGAATCATTTTCTGTTCAGCGCTAGTCCTCACGAGGACCCAATTCGGGATAGAATGGCTTCGCCCCCCGCAGCCCGGTCTGGGCGTTCATCCCGATATGCCAGCGGCCCAGGTTGGCCCAGAACAGCACTGACAGTTTCGGCCCGCCGAAACAGACGTTGGTCGGCGCGCCCAAGGCTGTTCCCTCGTAGTCGTCCATCAGTACGGTGAGGTCGCCATTGGGCAGGACGCGCAGGATGGTGTCGGGCCGGTAGCAGGAGATCAGAAAGCCGCCGTCGGCGCAGAAGGCCAGCCCGTCCGGGACGACCCGCGGCAACTCGACGATTGTTTCGGTCGGCCCCGTCTTGCGGCCGTCCTCGACCGGGAAGCGGACGATTCGCGGCGGACTGAGCGACATGGCGACGTAGAGGAACCGGCCGTCCGGGCTGAGCGCGCAGCCGTTGGGGAACTGGCTGTTCTCGGTATCGATCACCGTGGTTGTGCCATCGGGCGCCACGCAGAAGATACAGCCGTCATCGCCGTACCAGGTGCCCGAGTCGGTCACATAGAGGTTGCCATGGGCGTCGAACGCGGGGTAGTTGGGCGTGCGCATTGGGCGTTCCTCACTGCCCGCGCTGTACTCGCTGACCTTCCCCGCCGGCGTCACCTTGTAGACTGCGCCCCGGTCGGCCGTGCAGACGTACAGATTGGCCGCCGCGTCCAGCGCCATACCCAGGTTGAGGCCGCCCGTGTCGGCATAGGTTTCAAGCTGGCGCGAGGAGACGTCGACTCGGTAGACCTGCCCTGCTTCGCCGCCGGCGTATATCTTCCCGTCAGGCCCCAGCGCCACCCCTTCGGGATGGTCAAGACCCTCGACGAACGTTTCGGCTTGTTTCAAATTGATCAACGGCATCTCCTGTCTCCTTACATTGACTGAATCCCGCGCCTATCCGAGATTCGGCGTCGTCGCAGAAGCCGCATTCTGCAGTTCTGGATCCTCCTCGGACTACAATTGCTAATAATTATTGCTTACAACGCCCGGCTGCCACTGGTTGGCGCCCATCAGCTGCTGCACGACCTCTGACGGGCTGTCCAGTTCGGCCAGTTGGGCGCGCATATCCTCCTGTGTGACGTAAAACGGGCGCGTGTACATCCCCAGCAGGACGGAACGCGGCTTGTCGGTGGTGTTGGGGCGGGCGGTGTGCCAGGTCTTACCGTTCATCACCATCACGCTGCCGCGCTGCCCGGTCAGAATCTCGCCGCCATCAATCCACTGGTTGGCGATTTCGGGCGGCGGCCGGTGGCCTTTGCGATGGCTGCGGGGCATGATGCCGGTGCCCCCGTTTTCGACGGTCAGGTCGTCGAGCAGCCACATCGTCTGCCCGCTCACGTTGTCGGACGGCCAGGGGTGATTCACGCGCTGGAATGGAAAATCCGGGTGCCAGCCGTAGCGGTTGTAACCGGGATAGGCGGTGTTGGCGGTCCAGGTGGAGCAGATCACATCTTCATCGAGGTACTGTTTCCAGATCGCGTGAACCAGTGGATGGGCCATCAGTTCCACGAAGATCGGGTCCTTTACTGCGATGCGGGCGACGCGCTGGGTGCGCGTGCGCCATGTGCCTTCGGTCGCCTCTTCGGCCAGCAGGAGTTCGAGCACGGCGCGGGCCTGATCTGCCTTCTCAGTGCAGATAACTCCTGGAATCACGCAATAACCGCGTTCGTCCATCTCGGCGATGATACCGGCTATGTCATGTTTGCCGTTCGAACTCGAATCCACCAGTTGCACTCCTTAGTCCGAATTATAAACAGTTGCCTGTTCCGATTACGCAGGGGACAGCGGCGGCTGGCCGTGTGCGATCAGCCAGGTCACGAACCTGGTCCGCATCGACGGCGAGCGCGTGTGGCCAACCTCTGGGTCTACGAAATGCTCGGCCTGCCCACCCTGCTGGTTGATCAGGCGTACCGTCTCTGCGTTGGTCGCTGCCGGGCAATCGTCATCGAGGCCGCCGTCGATGAAGAGCACGGGCCTGTCGGCAAAACGCTCCGGATGCAGCTGCGTCGCGTAGTCGGCGCACCCTTCGTCGCACCAAGTCCCCCGCTGCGCCTGGCGGCACCACTCGTCCGCCTGGAAAAAACTTGAACGGCCTACGATCGAGACCATCGAGGCAAACGCTTTGTTCTCGGCGAAGACCATCTGCGCGATCAGGCCGCCCATCGACGTTCCGCATACCTGCGGGTTTTCGCGTGAGACGAACGGCAACGCCGTCGCCGCGTCGAAGAGTTCCGGCGCCTCCTGGCGCGTCCGGTCCATCGCCTGGCAGACAAAGGCCCAGCCGTTGAACTGGACGCGAAACCAGGCGCCGCTCCTGCGCTCGCCGTGCTCGTAGCAGTCCGGCGCCACAACGCAGAATCCGGCCGATGCCAGCTGCACGAGCGACTGATCGAGGTTTTCGAGACTGCCCTTGTCGCCCGTCCAGCCGTGGTAGTGGATGACGACCGGGGCTTTCTCTATGTTGTTCTCGCGTATGATGAGCGAGGGGATTCCGGCCAGTTCCACCCTGTCAATGGCAAGCATGACGAATCTATCCCATTCCGCCTTCCCCCACCGGCGCCGGTTCGACCATATCCGGCCAGGCGCGGAAAAGCCGGCGCTGCCCCGGCGAAAAACGCGCAAAGGTCTGTGGCAGGATATACTGTTCTTCGTCCATTGTTGCGATATTCTGTGACTTCATCCAGAACGGGCCATACCCGATATGGACGGTCTTGCGTGTCTGGTCCGACAGGTTGGTCAGCCCGCCGTGGCGCAGATTCTCGGTGAACAGAATGCCGTCTCCGGCGCGCGCCGGCAGCCCAGTCATGCCCGGCTCTTCGTCGGGGTTGCGGCCCTCGTATGGGACGGGCACATTACTCTTGTGGGTCGCTGGCACAACGCTGAACGGTCCATCTTCCGGGCCTACATCATGGACGAAGTATATCATTCGCACCATCATGCAGTTGATGCCGGTGCGGTTAAAAGAGTAGGCATGTTTGACGCTGACCTGCCCGCCCATGTGCGTTCCGGTCTGGTTGCCGGGGTAGCGAATACGGATCTCTGAGTTGTTAATCGTCGGCCGTTCCTGAACAATCGCATTGATGTAGGCCATGGTGGGCGGATGGTCAACCAGCAGATCGAAGGTGGGATCGGCGTTGAAAAAGTCCTCGATGATCATGGTGTTCCCCGGCTCCCTGGCGCCGTTGACATAGTAGCCTCTTTCGGCGTTATGATGATACTCCAGACGTCCCGTCGGGCTCATCCGTCGCGGCGGACGGTCGGCGCGTTCGGCCGCCTCCTCTTCCAGCGCGTCGATCGCGGCCGCGAGGCAAGTGACCTGCTCTTCTGTCAGCAGGCCGGGTACTGAAAGAAAACCCACGCGATCGAACTCGTAACGTTCCACTTCATTCATTTGACTCCCCCTGTGCACCACCCCACTTGTCCCGACATAACTCTTAGGACCGGTCGTTGCCTGAAGTAAGTACGGGCAGTAACCTCACATCTAGCTGAAGTTGGCGAAACCGTGGGGCGTTTTGACGTCGATTACTGTAACCGTCTCTGCGTTCAACGCTTCCTCCAACGTTTCCAACATCTCCGCCAGCGACGCCACCTGTACGCCGCGCGCGCCATAGGCCGCGGCCAAACCGGCGAAATCGGGACCTCGCAAGTCACTGGCGATGTATCGTCCATTGTAGCGGCTCTTCTGATAGTGGCGCAGCAGCCCCCACGCGTTGTCATTGAAGATGAGAACGATCGGTTTGAGCCCATACTGTACGCACGTGCCCAGCTCCTGGATGTTGAACTGCACGCCGCCGTCGCCCGTGATACAGACGACCTGCCGTTCCGGCGCGCTCGCCTGGGCGCCCGCAGCCGCGGGCAAGCCGAATCCCAGGCCGCCCCACGCCGGCGCAATGTAGCTCCGTTGCGCGTAGATGTCGAGGCAATAGTTCGCCCCGCGGTGATTGCAGACGCCGACATCGCCGACAAAGATGGCATCTCTGGCCGCAGCTGCGCGGATCGCCTCCATGATTTGCGTCTCGTTGGGCATCGTCCTGCGCTTAAATTTGATAATCCTGCGCCTGGTCTCGCTGATTTCGCGGGAAAAGGCGGCCTCACGGCGTACGCACCTGTCTGACAGCGCAGCGTCCAGTTGTCCAAGCACCGTCATTGCATCGCCCACCAGTTGCACATCAGCGGTGTACCATTTGCCTATCGAAGCCTGGTCAATGTCCAGGTGTATGAGTTGTGAGGGCTGGCGCAGACCCTGTGACTTTGCCCTGAAGTAGGAGAGACTCGAACCCACGACCAGCAGCGTGTCGAGGCTGTTGGCGAGAACCTGCCGCGGATCTTCCAGCCCGCCCGGCGGAAAGTTGTACTCGCCCCCATACATGCCCAGGCTCAACGGGTGATCTTCGGGAATCGCGCCCTTTCCGTTGGCAGTGGTGAATACCGGCGCGTCGAGCCGCTCAGCCAGGCGCGTCAGATCGGGCGCCGCCCCCGAGCGGTGAACGCCTGTCCCGGCCAGCACGCCGATCCGCCCGCCGGCCGCCAGGATGTCGGCCGCCGCTCCGACCGCGTCCTCATCTGCCGCCTCTGCCGGAATGCGGACCGGAGGCGGAATCTCCACCTCGGCAACTTGCTCCTGAACGTCTGCAGGAATCTCGATCGCGATCGGGCGCGGCCGCCGGCGCTGAAAACGTTCGAAGGCCGCGCGTACCTGCTCCGGCACAGCTTCGGCACTGCTGACGTGGACGCTGTGCTGCGTGACGGTCGAGAGCATGCCCAGCTGGTCCTTGGTCTCGTGCATCGCGCCCAGGCCGCGCTCGTACATGGCGTCTTCCGGAGTGCTGGTGATCGTCAGCACAGCCGAGGAAGCGAAATAGGCCTCTCCCAGGCCCCCCATCGCATTGGCCGCGCCCGGTCCTGTGCTGGTCAGGCAGATGCCGGGCTTGCCGCTGGCCCTGGCGTAGCCGTCTGCCATCATCGCGGCGGCGTGTTCGTGGCGGGCGCTGATGAAGCGGATGGCGTCCCGGTGGTCGTAGAGCGCGTCGAAAATCTCCATCGTGTGGCTGGAGATGATCCCGAAAACGGTGTCCACGCCTTGCTCACGCAGCGATTCGACAAGCGCCTGCGCGGCTGTCATTCTTGCCATCCACCTGCCTCCCTACAGGGAAAGAACCGGAATTTGCGGGGAGAATGTCCTGACTTTTTCATCCACCCCGGTCTTCAAACGAACAGACGTTGGCCCGGGGGGATCAATGGGGAGCGACGCGAAACCGTTTCACCACATCTTCATTCAGTTCAAAGCCCAGCCCCGGCCGTTTTGGAACTTCGATCATCCCGTTCGCATCGACCTCGATTTCAGGCGCGAGCAGCTCCGAGATAATCGGCGAATCGGGATACGCGATCGGCAATTCGAAATAGGGCATATTGGGCAAGACCGCGGCCAGGTGAATTTCCGCCGCGACCCCGACCATGTGGCACCAGGCATGGGGAACGCAGATCAGCCCGCGGCGGTACGCGGCCTCGGCGATGCGGGCAATCTCGCGCATGCCCCCCGAGCGCACCGAACTGGGCTGGACCACGTCAACCCGCCCTTTCTCCATGATCTCTTCGAATTCGAACCGGGTCGTAAAGCCCCAGTCGCCGACGGCGATGCGCGTCTCCACCGTATCCGCCAGCCGCGCCAGGCCGGCCAGGTTGTCGGCCGGCAGCGGCGCCTCGATGAAGTACGGGCGATACTCGGCGATTGCCCTGATCGAGTCGAGCGCCTGCCCCACCTCGGACCAGCGGTTCTGCACGTCAATCATCAGGTCGCGGTCTTCGCCGATCGTTTCGCGCGCCGCCCGCACGACTTCCGCGTCGCGCTGGGGGCTGACATGGGCAAAGCCTCCCGGCCACTCTTCAAGCTTCATGGCGCGCAGGCCGCGTTCTCTGGCAAGACCAAACCGTTCCGCAATCTCGCCTACGTCCTCTCCTGGCGGGTAGACGGTGGCGTAGGGCCGCACCTTCTCCCGGATCTCGCTCGGTTCCGTGACGGTGCAACAGGCCTGCCAGATCAGTTCACAGACGGGCTTGCCCAACGCCTTGCCGGCGATGTCCCACAGCGCCGTCTCCACGGCACCGATCGCTGCGATCGTGACCCCGCGGCGGCCAAAGAGCCCTGTGGCGGCGTACATCTTCTGCCAGAGCCGCTCGACCTGCAGCGGATCTTCGCCGCGCACCAGCTCCTCGAGGCCGCCGTTGCAGCGGATGATCGCGTCGATTACCAGCGACGGCGACTCGGCCTGCCCGATGCCGCTGACGCCCTCATCGGTATGCACGCGCACGACCGTCTCCTGTGCCTTTCCCGGGTCGAGCAACGCGACCGTTTCGATGGCTGTGATTTTCACAGAACGCGACCCCCAGTCGGCAATTGGTGCAGTTCGCAGATCACTCGAGAAATCGGAAAGAATAGATGTCGGCGTCTTTCAGCACAAAGCGCAGCCTCACCGGCGCACCGGCCAGGCTGCCCAGTTCGCGTCCACCGTTCCAACGCACGACGCGCTCAAGATCGTCGCCCAGCATTTCAACACATTCTTTGAGGCTGAAGCCCTCAACCGGCGAGTTCATCTGATCGCGCAGCAGCTCGACGCGGACGCTGCCGGCCGCAGAGGCCGAGAAGTTGAGCGCCAGTTTACGGCCGGAGAAGATCAGCGGCTTCGTGATCAGCTCGCCGCCGCTCAGCGGCGCCTGCAGCGAGGCGAACCCGTCGACGCGCAGGGTATAGCGACGCAGGTTCGTACTCTCGCCGCGCCAGTAGCCTTCGTTAACGTAGATCGACAGTTCGTCCGGCGCGCCGGCAAACGGCGAGCGCGTTGTAACGATACCCCAGTTCTGATGGTTGTCGCCGTAGGTCCAGTTGTCTACCGGCCGCAGCCCCGGCCGGATGAAAGACTCCTGCCACAGGTGGAAGTTATAGCCGTCGCGGCTGCTCATAAGCAAGCTGTCGGTGATCGCCGCGCCGTAACGCTCGGAAATGGCGGACCTCATGCGCCGGTGCTCGACCTCCGGCAGCCCCTCGATCGCCTCCGACCATGTACGTTCGACATAGCGGGTAGGGAACCCCAGGAGAATGTGCGGAGCGCGGAAGTAGGGCCAGACCTGGTTGGTGTAGAGCTCGTCGGGGCGTCCTTCGTTGTAGCTGACGTAGACCTGATCGGTCCAGTGGAGATAGTCGGGGGAGGTGGCCGTGAGGATATCGCGGCCGTAGCGCGACCCACGCAAACTGTCGTCAGCGCCATCCTCGCGTCTGCCTGCGGGATGAGCGCCGTAGGGTTCCTCGCCGGTCTGCGGCAGCCGGAACTCGTTGCGCTGGTAGGACCGGTACTCGCCGCGGGCCCCGTCCCAGAAGGCCAGGTTCTGGGTATCGAACGGGCCGAATGTCAGAACGGGGCCGTCGCTCATCTCCTTCCAGTGGAGGCCGTCCGGCGAGCTGAAGGCCCACAGTCCTCGCTCGTCGCCGCGCTCCATCAGCGCGAGTGATTTGTAGCGCTCCTCGGGGCGGCAGGCTGGATTCGCGTCCTTAAACGGGGAGAACAGACCGTTCAGGATCTCCTTCCCGTCGATGACTATGTTGTTTCTTTTCGACCCGTTGAACTCAACCAGCCCCAGCTCCGGCTTGACCCAATCGATACCGTTCTCGCTCTCGGCATAGCAGATGCACTTGTCATGGGGCAGGCTGAGGCAATTGCCGCTGTAGTCAAATTGCTGCCCGCGGTAATACATACGAAAGAGGCCGTCGTCCTCGAAAACGGTGAAGCCGCCGCAGGCGTTGCCCTCCCAGGGCGCGTCGGTCCGCAGCGCAATCTCCTGCGGCACAGGCCGGTTCAGGCGCAGCTGCGCGCCTCCGACGAGTTGGGCAATCAGATGGTCGTCAACCATGAGTTCAAGACGGCTGCCAATGTCGATTGGCGCTGTGCTATCCAGAATGGTCATTGTAAGATTCCCTTAACGGAACCGGCTCAGCCGGCAACAAACTGGAACGCGTAAAGGTCGGCATCGCGCAGAACAATGCGCATGCGGATGGGGACGCCGGCCAGTCGGCTGACGTCGCCGCCGCCGGTCCAGCGCACCGTGCGATCGATGTCGTCGCCGAGCAGCTCGACGCAGTCCTCGAGACTGAAGCCCTCAATTGGCGTGTTCATCTGGTCTCGCAACAGCTCGACGCGCACGCTGCCCGCGGCGGAGGCTGAGAAGTTGACCTGCAGCTGCTCGCCGGCAAAGATCAGCGGCTTTGTGACCATTTCGCCCCCGCTCAGAGGGGCATTTACCGACGCGAAGCCATCGACGCGCAGCGTGTAGCGCCGAAGGTTGGTGCTCTCGCCGCGCCAGTAGCCTTCACTCGTGTAAATCGAGAGTTCATCCGGGGCGCCGGCAAAGTAGGAGCGGGTCGCTACTATGCCTTGCGCGGGAAAGCCGTCGCCGTACACCCAATTGTCAACAGGCCGCAGGCCCGGGCGGATGAAAGATTCCGGCCACAGGTTGAAGGTCTGGCCGTCGCGGCTGCTCATGAACATGCCGTCGGTCAGCGCGCTGCCGAAACGCTCCTCCACGGCGGCGCGCACACGGCGTTCCTCCAACTCCGGCAGTTCCTCCACCGCTCGCGACCAGCCGGGGTCGATGTAGCGGGTCGGCAGCCCGACAAAGAGGTGCGGGGCGCGGGCGTAGGGAATGATCGAGTTGTTGTAGATCTCGTCGGTGCGGCCCTGGTTGTAGTTGACAAAAGACGGCTCGCTCCAGTTGATGAAGTCGCTTGACGTGGCCGTGCGCAGGTCGCGGCCGTGGCGTGAACCGCGTGCGGCCTGGCCGCTCTGCGCCTGGGCCGCATAGGGCTCTTCGCCCGTCTTTTCGCTGCGGAACTCGTTGCGGTGGTAGTCGCGGTACTCGCCGCGCACGGTGTCCCAGAAGGCCACGTTCTGCGAATCCAGCAGGCCGTCGGCGATGACCGGTCCATCGTGCATCGGGGCCCAGTGGATGCCGTCCGGTGATTTGAGCGCGTGCAGACCATCCGGGACTTCTGGGCTGTGTCCCGGACGCGGCGCCGAGCCGTCAATTCGTGGAATTCGTACCGTCCACGCCTTGTACAGGGCGTCTGCATCCGCAGCCGGGTTCGCATCCTTGAAGGGAGCAAACGCCCGCACGGGAAAGGGGTGGTCCTCGCTGCTGAGGATGATGTTGT
Source organism: uncultured Caldilineaceae bacterium (assembly GCA_951813625.1). Taxonomy (GTDB): domain Bacteria; phylum Chloroflexota; class Anaerolineae; order Caldilineales; family Caldilineaceae; genus Bin5. The sequence continues at coordinate 47,554 of CATOTS010000003.1, forward strand.
TTCTGCTTGAGCCCTCGAACTCGACCAGCCCAAGCTCCGGCCTGACCCAGTTGATGCCGTCGCTGCTCTCGGCATAGCAGACGAAATCGGGGTGGGGGTTTTCGTCCAGCCCGTCTTTGGTCGTTATGAATTGGCGGGCTATATAGTACATGCGATAGGCGCCGCCGGCCTGGACGACGGCAAACGACGTGCAGGCGTTTCCTTCCCACGGCCTGTCGGTGACCAGCACCACCTCGCGGGGAATCGGCCTGCTCAGGCGCAGCTCCGCACCTCCGCTGAGACGTGCTATCAGAAAATCGTCCACCAGCGGCTCCAGCCGCTCGCCAATGTCGGTCGGGCCGTCGCTCATGGTCTGAATTCGGGTCATTCTGGCTCACCCTCCAATCTTTGAACTGCGCAAGGTCAAGTTACTTCTCTGGCGGCTTGTCCGGCGAGATCTCAAACTTGCCCAGCGCCAGCCTGCCCTGGACCTCCCTGTCGAAGCCGATAAGCGAGAAGCCGTAGCTGTGTGCCTCACCCAGTACGTCGTCGAGCCGCGGCCCGCCCTCGGCGTAGCTGCGGCGCTGGAACTCTGCGCTGCTGTAGCTGCGGTTCCACAGGCTCTCGTCGTTCTCCAACACAAATCGGCTCGGTTCCGGCGCCCAGCTCCCGTGTGAAATCGGAACCGGGAGGCCGGTATAGTGCCAGCGAACGCCCGGCGCGTGGACCCAGAAGTGGCACTCGGCCCCATACAGGTCGAGATCGAAACCCCGCAGATAGACCGACACCATCGCCTGTCTCAGGTCGACCGGTTTCAGGCCGACCCAGCCGCGGTAGTGAATCAGCGCCAGAATCGATATCGGCCTCTCCGGTACGTCGGCGCTCCAGCGCGACTGGTCAGCCCAGACAAACCCTGCGTTGTCGACGCCGCCCTGCCTCTCCCACGTCGTCAGCACGAAGATGCCCGACCCGGCAACGATCGAACCGTGATAATCATACGAGTGCCACCCTTCCGGCCCCAGTTCAAAACTGTTCTTGATCATTTCTCGTCTCCTTTTGCGGTCACGCGAGTCCCCGCCGGATGGCGCTCTGTCAGTCCCATTCGAGCACAATGCCCAGTGAACTCTCCCGCCGGTTCACGATCAGGTCCCACGCTGTCCTCGCTTCCCGGGCCGGAAAACGATGTGTGATCAGCGACTTCGTCTCCAGCTCGCCGCGCGCGATATGCTGCAGCGTCCGGTCCATGCGCGGGCGGCTCCAGCCGGAGGGACAGTGTAGCGTCTGCTCTCCCCGCCGCAGCTTCTGGATGTCGATCACTCCCTCTGTCCCGTAGAAGCCGGCGGAGACGATGTGCCCGTCGTGCTTCATCAGCGGCAGGCTCTCGTTCACCGCGTGGATGGCACCCACCGTATCCACAAGGATGGCGATGCCTTCCGACGAATCGGAAGCCACATGCTGCAACGCTTCAGTCGAGTCGGTGTCGTTCGCGTTGATGGTAATGGCCCCGTCAATTTGCAGAAGCTGCAGACGGAAGCCGTGCCGCCCGATCATCGCGACCCGCGCGCCCCGCAGGCCCAGCGTCTGCGAGGCCCAGTGGCCGACCAGCCCGTCACCGATGACAACACCCAAATCGCCCGCCTCCACCAGGGGCCGGGCGCCGCAGTTAAAGCCCACCTGCGTCAGCACGAGACCACTAGCCGCCTCCGGGTCCACGTTGTCGGGCAGTTTCCAGATGCTGTCAGGCGCCGCCACTGCGGGGGACACGTGCCCGCCCGCCGCCGTCACCCCGTAGTCCACGCGGCTGCTCGCAACGAAGACCCAGTCGCCGCGGCGCAGGCCGTCTACCTGGGAGCCGACCCATTCGACCGTGCCGGTCTTCTGATAACCCGGTACACGCGGAAATACGGGCGGGCCCCCCGCGCGGTAGGGGCTCTCGCCGTTGCTTCTCTCGCCCCGTAGATACGAGCCTTCCGTCCCGTTGCTGATCCACGAGAATCGCGTCCGGACAACCACGTCGGCGGCGGTCGGATCGGGCACCTGGATTTCCCGGAATCCGACCTGGTTCCGGTCCTCGAAGACCACCGCTTCCGCCTTCACTCTAGAGTTTCCTCCAGTTGCGGCTGGTAACCAATGTGTGCCGGCAATTCGATTGCTGTGACCGCGTACCGGGTTAGAATCTACGCCGCCAAAGCGAGGCTCGGCCTCGCCCGCCTACGATTCGGCGGCCACGCGTTCCACCGCGTCCGCGATCGCGGCGGCGATGTACTCGTTTTCCTCTTCCGTAAGAAGCGCGTGAATCAGTGTGCAAATGATCCTCTCGCTGATCTCGTCGGAGACAGGCAGCGCCTGTCCGCCCACGAGCTGGCGGTAGAACCCGCGGGTCTTGTACAGCTCCGCCGATGCCATCCAAGACTCGACCATGTACTCCTGCTTGAGAAGCTCCATCAAGCGGTCGCGTTTCTCCCCCGCCCACTGACGCGGAACCAGCATCGGATAGACGTAGTAGACATGGCCGCAGTCGGGCGGCTCGTAGGGCAGAGTCAACTCGTCGACGTCTTTCAGCAGGGCAGTCCGTTCGTGCGCCCGTTGCACCCGCATCGCGTTGGTTTCATCGAGCCGCCGCAGCTGCACGTTCCCGACCGCAGCCTGCACCTTGGTCATCTTGTAGTTGGTCCCCCAGCTATCGGTCGTGTTCCCGAACTGGCGAATGTCGCACAGCCGCGCGTTCAACTCAGGATCGTCGGTCGTGATCATCCCGCCTTCGCCCAAAGTGGACATATGTTTGCGCGTGTGCAGGCTGAAAACCGTCATCCAGCCCTTCTTGCCCACCGCCGTGCCGCGGTAGGTTGCGCCGCAGGCGCGGGCCGCGTCGCCTATCACCTTGAGCGGCCCGTGCTTCGGGTGCGGAAATCGTTCGGCGATATCCTGAAGGTCGTCCATCGGCGAGGAGAGGCCGACGAAATGGACGGGGAAGATGGCGCGCGTGCGCGGCGAAATGAGCCGCTCGACGTCTTCCGGGTCCAGGTTGAGCGTCTTGGGATCGATGTCGCATGCGACCAGCTTTCCGCCCTGGCTGACGATTGAGTAGGCAGAGGCAATGAAATTGACGGCCGGGCAGATGACCTCGTCTCCCGGCTCGAGGTCGAGGCACATCATCGCCATGTCGAGCCCGGAACCGGCGCCGTTGATCGAGATCGCATATTCCGTGCCGACATAGTCGGCGAATGAGCGCTCGAAGCTTTGGATCTCCTCGGCGCCGATAAAACCGAAGCCTCCTTCGCGCCAGTCCATCGAAGCGCGCATCGCCCGGACAGCCGCCTCGACCTCTTCTTCGGTATAGACGCCGCCGAGTTCAGGCTCGTAGCGAATCGGCCTTTGCGGACGCCGGCTCTCCAGGATCTCCCGTCGCTGGCTTTTGTCCAAAATGTTGGCCATTCTCCGCTCCTTTCCTTTTTCGCTTTTCAGCCAGGATAATCATCGCGCAGAAAATAGGCGTTGGCGAGAGAGTCGTCTTCGCAGGTTACGCCCTCGGTCACCCAGTGCGTAGCGTAGCCCCGCCGCCAGCGGTCCGATTCATTGCGATATGAGGTATGCAACGTGCGGCTGTGATGGAAAACGACCCCGCCTTTGCCTACCGGGGCCAGCGCCTCCTTCGAGAAATCAATCTGGTCTGGATTCGGAACCAGATTGTACGGTTCGCCGGGGAGCGGTTCGTGGGGCAGCAGCGGCTCTTTGTGGCTGCCCTCGATATATCGCAGGCAGCCGTTGGCCTTATCCACGTCGTCCAGCGCGATCCAGGCGGTGATCAGGTGATCGGCAGGGTGGATGCGAAAGTAAAAATTGTCTTGATGATACGGTTTGGCTGAGCCAAATCGCGGCGGTTTCATCAGGATCTGATCGCCTTTCAGCAAAGGACGTTTGCCTCCCAGCAACGCTGACAACAGCGTCGTCAATCGTTTGTCCAGCACCAGTTCCTTGAATGCGGAATGCTTGAGAAACGGCGTGTCGATTTTCCGGGGGGCCACCTGCCCGTCGTCTGAACGGTCAACGTGATAGGACGAATCGCTCGCGTCCAACTCGGAGATGCTGACGGAAAGAGCGACTTCGGCCACCCTTTCGGCTTCATGCGCGGCAAAAACATTCTCCACGGCCACCCAACCTCTTTCCCAATAGTTATCGTACAGTTCCTGACTGATTCTCACCGTTGCCTCCGAGAACTATTATGCCCACAAGCGCCCTTCCTCGATCGCAGCAAGTGCCTTCTGGCGGGCAACTGACCAATGGTGAACAAGCGCTGACCAGCGCCTAAAGGCCATTACGCTGTCACAAGCGGCTTCACAGGATGATAGATCAGGGGGTTCTGTTCATCACTGTCAAGGGGCGCGCCGATTTTCAGTGTTGCCACGTATGAATCAGGCAGTACGTCCTGATTGCCGTTGAAGACGCTGCCGTCGGGCATGTAGAGACAGGTCATCGCCCGCCGCCAACCTGGTGTCATGTTGGCCCCGGCGGCATGGGCGACCAGACCGTTGTGAAAAGAGCACGATCCCGCTTTCATCGGCGCGGCCACAGTAGGATTGTTCTTCCATTGGGGGTAGACATTGAAGAGATCGCCGAGATTCTCGCCGATGCCCGAGCTGTTGAAGGTTGCTCTCTTGTGGGTGCCCGGCATGAAGTAGAGACAGCCGTTCTCCAAGGTTGAGTCATCGAGCGCCACCCAAATGCTGATCGCGTCGGGCGAACTGAAAGACCAGAACGGGTCGTCCAGGTGCCAAGCGGTCGGGTTGGCCCAGGGGGCTTTGTGAAGCGCTTGGTCATGGTAGAGGCGAATGCCTTCGACGCCGGACAACTGTGCCGCCATTCTGCCCAAGCGGGGATCAAGCATCACCTGGCGCACCTTTTCGTTGGCTTGCCATAGATTGATGCGTTGCACAAAGACCCTGTCGTAATAGCTGTCACCTTCCTGCCAGCGTTCATTTCCTTCTTGACCGGCAAGTTTCCATTGGCCAAGTTCGGCAACGGCCTCTTCCACTGCATCGCGCCATGTTTCCAGTTCGTCCGCAGTCAGAAAGTCGTGAATCACGATGAAACCGTTGTTACGGTAAGAATCGATCTGCGCTTGGGTCAGGTCTGTGTACACAGATGGCCTCCTATTCATCTTAGCTCTCTGCGCCGGCATGGAATAGAGCCCTGCGCCTGGCCCGTCTTTCACCGAGGCGCCTTGCCATCGCGGCTTCTTCACCGTGATTAATGCAATCTGATGCGCTCACCAGAGGGTCGGCAGAGGTTCGCAGGCATAGTATGCCTCGCACTTGTTGCGGATGGCGAACAGTTCCGCTTCGCGCATGGCGATCTCGATGCGGACCGGCCTGTCGATCAGTTCCGAGATGTCGCTGCGTTCCTGCCAACGGGGCTTGGCATAGAGATGGTCGCCGCTGACTGGCAGCGCCTCGTCCCACGTGTATCCGGCAATTGGCTGGGCCGTCTCGCCGTCCAGCATCTGCACCCGGATATGTGAATGTGCCATGGTGCGCACGTTGAGGCTGATCTCGCCATCCTTAGGGATGAGCACTTTGGTGCGCATTACTCCATCGCGGCCCCAAGTCTTGAGTGAACAGAACCCATCCAGTCGCATCTCGTACAGCAGCGGATTGCTGTCGCCGGAGTAATCCAGCCCGGCCTCCTGCATTTCGAGAAAATCGGCGTGCCCGCCTTTGTTGGCCTGCGCGTAGAACAACAGCTTGTCTTCCGTGGTTCGCAGCATCTCCATGCCGTAGACGGAGCCACCGCCCTGCAGCCCGTAGGGTCGAATCGGCATGAAAGGCGCGTTGCGCGCGGTGCGATACCAATAAGACCCGTTGTAGCTGTAGGTCAACTCCGTCTCGATGCGGCCAAAGTACTTGAGATGGGGCCACCTGGGGCTGACATTGCTCACCTCCTCGAAGCGATCTGTGCTGAAGATGTGGAGCAGCCCGATGAACATGCCTTCGTAGGGACGCGCCGGCATGTCGTAAAATTCGGCGCCAACGCGGTCCATACTGTCCGGCTGCAGGATTGTGGTCGGACGCGAAAACTCCTGGAAATCCTCTGTCACAGAGATGGCCACCCGCCGGTCGGTATATACGGGGCGCACAAAGAGTTGAAACAGCCCGGCTTGCTCATTCCACAGGATATCGCCGGCTGTATCCGAACCTGGATCCAACCATGGGCGCTCGGCATCGACCGCGAACTGCAAGCCGTCATCGGAGAACCCTCCCAGGGTGACATGGCGCGGCCAGCCAAGCACGGTCGTGACGTAGCCCCGCTCCGCCAAGGGTGTGTCGGCCAGCGAGTGGATCGCATAGGCCCAGATAGGCTGGCCGTTCTGATCCACCACCACGTCCTTGAAGCCCTTCCAGCCCTGGTTGGCCGCGCCTTTCCAGCCGAGAGCGGCCGCGGGATCATAGCTCGGGTTGGGCCAGTCGTAGGGGTTGTCGGACTGCAACCGAAATACGACTCTGCCTTTATGAGTAAAGAGGTACATCACATAGCGCCCGAGCCGCTGGTCGTAGAACACAGTGATATATCCGCCATAACCTTCCGATCCGAGCGGTTTGAACTCGGTGAAGATCTCTTTTACAAAGGTTGGCTTGCCCCACACTCGCTCCAGGCAGTCGGCGCGTTCGAGCATCCAGTTGTCAAAGAACCAGATTCCGTTCATGTCCCTCTCCAAGCATCAGACGTTAATAAAAAGACAGTTACCGCTGGGCGGGATGGGCGTGGCAGTCTTTTTTGTACGCAAGGCGGTCTGGTTCGCCTTCACAGCCCCGAACGCGCCCCCGGCGTCAGACGCGGCTGCAATGTCTGGCAGTCGGGCGTGCAACATGATCGGGCAGGGGCTATGCGTGACCCAGGGCAGGCGGTGTCGGCACAGAAGCAGCGGGGTCAGACCTGTCGTCACCGCTAGTCGCGTATCAGGCGCGGATCCAGCGCATCGCGTAGGCCGTCGCCGATGAAGTTGATGCTCAGCACGCACAGCGTAATGGCCAGCCCGGGGGGCACCCACAGCCACAGATAGTCCTGGATGATCGCCGGGGACCTCGCCTCATTGATCATTTGTCCCCAACTGGGCACCGGTATCCTGACACCGAGTCCCAGGAAGCTCAGGCCGGCCTCCAGCAAGATAGCGCCTGCGACCCCGAAGCTCGCCGCTACAATGATCGGCGCCATTGTGTTCGGCAAAACGTGGCGGAGGATGATCCCTTTGGCCGGCACGCCTGTGGCCCGGGCGGCCATCACATAGTCCTGGGCGCGCACCGACAATACCTGGCCGCGCACCAGACGGGCGATGCCTGTCCATCCCAACAGCCCGATGGCCAACATCGAGTTAAAAAGCCCCGGTCCGATAAAGGCCACAATCGTGATCAGCATCACATATCCGGGGATAGACATGACAGTCTCGGTGACGCGCATGATGATCGAGTCAACCATCCCACCGTAGAATCCGGCCAGACTGCCCAGCACGATTCCAATGCTCATGTAGATTACGACCGCAACCAGCCCAACGGCGAGCGACACCCGCCCGCCGTAGACCACGCGGCTCCACATGTCCCGCCCCGTCAAGTCGGTGCCCAGCAGGTGATCAGCGCTGGGCGGTTGCCCTATTTCTCTCAAATTGGTTGCGTGCGGATCCTGGGGGGCGACAACCTTCGCCAGCGGAAAGACCAGCGGCACTACGACCAGCATAAAGGCCGCGCCGGCCACTGCGGCTCTGTTGCGCATGAAGCGGCGCACGATTCGACCTTTGTGCGTCGATCCGGCAATCTCCTCCACCATTATGCTTTCGGCTGCGCTGTTCTCATCGGAGGCCATGGTTTTTGGATGCGCTGCAACGCTGTTTCGCAAGCGCGCGGTGTACAGTGCGCGGCCGCTGCGCAGCTACCGCCCGCAGCCGCACTTCATTCGTAGCGAATCCGCGGGTCCACTACCACATAGGCGAGGTCGGTCAGCAGAGTGCTCAGCACGATCAGCACTGTCGAGAACAGCCCGATGCCCATGATCAGCGGATAGTCCCGTCTCTCCACACCGGCCATGAACAGGATTGACATCCCCGGCCAACCGAAAATCGTCTCAATGACCAGCGCTCCGCCAAAAAGCTCAGGCAGATGAAGCCCCGTTATCGTGATCACAGGCAAGAGGGCGTTGCGTAGCACGTGCCTGTATATAACAACGGTCTCCTTCAAACCCTTGCTACGCGCCACCGTTGCATAGTCCTGGAGAAGATGCTCCAGCATGCTTGAACGACTGTAGCGCATGAAGCTGGCCATACCTGGGATGCCTAACGCCGTCGCCGGAAGAATCAGGTATTTCAGTCGATCCAGCATACCATCCCAGAATCCGAAATCGCGCGTCACCGTCGAGTAGCCGAAGGTGGGCAGCAGGTCCAGGTTGAGCGCAAACAGATACATCAGCAGAATCGCGGAGAAGAAGCTCGGCAATGCTATCGCCACATAGGTCCACCACGTCGCGAAGTAGTCCAGAAAGGAATACTGTCTAACGGCTGTGATGACGCCCAGCGGAATCCCCAGTGTCAACGATATGAGCAGAGCCGTCACCGTCAGCTTCAGGGTCGCAGGCAGCCGGCGCACGATCTCTTCTGTCACCGGAGTTCTGGTTACAAAGGATTTGCCCAGGTTGCCGCGCAGTACGCCTCCCAGCCATTTGAGATAGCGGATTGGGGCCGGCTTGTCCAGCCCATACGAGGCCCTCAGCGCCTGCATCCTATCTTCGTCCATGTCCGCCATAACTCCTATGTCAGGCACGAACATGGCGGTCACAGCGTCTCCGGGAGCAAGCTCTACCAGCGTGAAGATGATTACCGTGATCCCAAACAGCACTGGCACAGCCTGCAGGAGTCTACGCGCGATGTACCTGGACATGCACGTTTCTCCGTCTTCATTGGCTCGGCGCCAGGCAAGCGGGACGCTCGCGCCTCCAAGGTACTAGCTGAAAGAAGAGATGTTTGCAGTGTGGGGTCTTCCGCCTGCAAACATCTCCTGAGCTATTCCATCTCCTAGCGGGTGAAACGGCGTGGGGAATTAGCCAGAGCGCATACACTCTCGCAATACACAATCCTGCAAGGCGTCGGTTTCCAATCTTAACCTTTTCTACTCACTTCTCAGATACCACCTGTCGGGATGCTGGTCCGAGAAGACAAGCAGGTATTCGCGATACGTGTAATTGCACAGGTCTTTACTGATGGCGTACCTGCGGTCCGGGCGGAAAAGCGCAACCTGATACGCCGACTCTGTGGCTATCTCAGTCGCCTGATAGAACAGATCCCGGCGTTTCTCCGGGTCTGGTTCCGCGATGCCGCTGACGACCAAGGCGTCCATTTCTTCGTTGCAGTTCCGGCTCCAATTGGGGTATGGGCTTTTATCGCACGAATCGCGCGTGTACTCGTATGGGGCGGCAGGCCCACCACAACACGCGTATCCAATGTCGTAGTCGCCCGCCTCTCGGCTACGCTCTATGAATGCGGGTGTATCCAATACGTTCACCTCGACCTTGACCCCAACCTGGCCCCACTGGTCCTGCAGGGCGGCAAGGACGCGCCGGTCCAGGTCGCCCTGGTAATAGGTGATGAGCGAAAGTTCGCGGTCGGGGTCCCAGCCGGCCTCCTCCAGCAGCGTCTTGGCCTTTTCCGGGTCGTAATCGTAAATCGTAATGTCGGGGCTGACCCATTCTCCGGCCGGATCGTTGTCTCGCAGGTCAAAAGCTTCGGCGTGTCCGAGCCAAATGCCCTCGGCGATGGCCTCCTTGTCGATCGCGAACATGAGCGCCTGACGCACTTTGTGTTCAACCCTTTCCGTGTTCATGTTCAGGTACATGCCGCCGGCCGTGGGTCCTGCGATCAACACGACATTCGGGTCCTCCTGCAAGCGGACGCGATCCAGTCCCGACGCCAGGTATCCTGTCTGGATTTCGCCCTTTTCAAGCGCGGCGATCCAGGTCGCAGTGCTGCCGGTCACGCCGATGCGATAGACCGCCCGGTCCAGGTACGGTCTTCCGCCATAGTAGTCTTCGAAGGCTTCAAAAGAGGTGTATTCGCTTGGCACATGCTCGACGAACTTGAAAGGCCCCGTGCCAATCGGATGGCCGACCAGCTCGGAATCCTTAAGCTCGCCAAAGGGGATGTCTTGCATCAAGTGGGCCGGCAGGAGGTTGATCGTTGCGATCAGATATTCGAGGTGCATCTGAGGTTCAAGCACGCTAATCTGCAGGGTAAAGTCATCCAGCGCCACGATGCCTGAGATCTCATCGGCGCTGCCGTCCAGAAACTCGGTCCCGCCGGAAAAGGCGCGGTAGGGCATCCAACCGGCATTCCACGCCCCGACTTCAGGATGGGCATGCACCTCGAACGAATACTTTACGTGGTCAGCTGTCAGCAGTTCGCCATCGTGGAACTTGACATCGTTGCGCAGATTAAACGTGTAGGTAAGGCCGTCCGCGGAGATTTCCCACGACTCGGCCGCGTCGGGTTCAAGGGTTACACCGTCACCCAGGACGTCATACAACTGGCTGAAAGAGTAGAACATGGGGTAGCCCGTACCCCACCAGGTCGGGTTTGACTCCCCCCACCCAAAGAAGATGTCGGTCGCAACTCCACCGTAGGTCGGCGGGGCATCGGTGCAGATATTGATCCATGACTCGCCTACGTGATCGGGGTTATACCAGAGACCTTCTTCCGGCCCAGGTGATTCTGCGGCAACCTCTTTGGATTCCGTTTCCGCGGCCATCTCCGGCGCAGCCGCAACACAAGCCGATAGCAACAACCCCATCGCGAACAAGATACTGACAACGAGCGTCAACCGTTTCATCGTTTCCTCCTCGTGATTTGGTCCCTTTCATTGCGGTCGGAATGTTTGAAACGCGCTGTGTTTCCTCCCCTAGCCAGATTCCAAACTGCTAGATTCGGCAACGGGCATCTCCCGCAGCAGTGGATGGTTGACCCATCGTTGCCGGTTCAGACACGCTCTAAGGTAGTACAGGACACGGGCTGTGTCAAACACAGTTCGCGCGGTCTGGTCGGCCGTTTGCTGTGGCGCCTCCTGTCTGCCGTGCAGGCGGGACACCTGCGCTTCCTGGCAGCCAAAGATCCATCTTGCCGGTGCGCTCAATCCAATGCGTGGGCCTGCTGCACCAGTGAGATAACCTCTTCTTCCGCCCGGCTCATCGGGTTGGCCAGGGCCGTTTGGCGCATGCGCTCAAGAACAGTCGAGCCTTCGGCCTGTTCCCGGCTCCACTCTTCGATGAAGGCCCCGCCCTTGATGTCATTAACAATGCTATGGCGCATCTTGGCGCGTATCTCGTCGTTGAGCAGACCGGCGGAACGCGTGAGCGTGCCATACTGGCTGGTCGTCGAGTGGTGCGCCATCTGCCGGTAGAAGCCGTTGCGGGCCATCAGGCCCAGGATCTCGGAGGCCTCACCGGAGGCGTACAGCTCGAGCACCATCAGCTCGGGCGAGAAGCCCTGCTCGACGCCCAGCTTGAAACACTCTTCAAACCAGGCCACCAGCCCGGACCAAACGATCTGCTCGGCAAAAAGGTCAAGCTCGGCCTCTTCACGAAACGAAGACTCGATCACGCCGCCGCGGGTGGCGCCGATGCCTTTGGCGATCGCCATCATCCGCGCCCGCGCCTGACCGCTCGCATCCTGGTGTACCGCCGCCTGCGCCATTGCCCCTTTGCCCTCTGCAAAAAGCGTACGCACCATATTCCCCGTCATCCGCGGCGCCACCAGCACCACATCCACATCGGAACGCGGCTTGATCAGGTCGTAGCCGACATTGTATCCGCTCGCCCAGACCAGTGTATCACCAGCGCTGACCCCCGGCGCGATCTGCTCATCCCAAATCAGGGGCTGCGACTCGTCGGTCGTCAGAATGAACAGAAGGTCCCCGGCGGCAGCCGCATCCGCGATGGTCAACAGGTCAAATCCATCGGCCCGCGCCTGTTCGCCATAACTGTCTTCTCGATTGCCCACCAGCACAGTTACGCCGCTGTCGCGCAGGTTCAGCGCCTGCGCCCGTCCTTGATTCCCATAACCCAGGATGGCTACCGTCTTTCCGGATAGTGGTTCCAATGAAGCATCGTCGTCAAAATAGATTTTCATACGCGGCTCTCCTTGTTTGGCCAACGATACGCTACAATTCTCGGCGCCGGATTGTAAGACCTGCCGTCCGGCTCTGCAAACGCGGCCTGTGGCGTCATCTTGTACGGGCCATGTGTCCCTCTATTGGCCCAAGACGACATAGGATGTGTAAAGACCCGTATGCGCCAACGAGTCCCATTGCGCAACCGTCGTCTGCACAAGGGAGGAGTCCAACCACTGCTGCATCTCGCGGGAGAGTTCGCCGCCGCTGGTAGACCGGCGATTGCGCACCTCCACCCTATCGTAGGCAATGAGGAGCATATACTTGCCTGCGCGGTCGCCTCGATCCCCTTTTAGGAGAAAGCCTTCCTCTTCGGACAGGCGGGACATTGCGTAGTACTGCTCGGTTACAAACCGCTCGAAATCGGCCTCGCTAACCCCCGGACGCAGCATGACCGGCTCGATCAGGACCTCCTCCGGCATTTGCGTCATCGCCTTCCCAACGGTTCTGTATGCGGTATAGAGACCCGTCTGTGCCCGCGAATCCCATTTCTCAGCCGTTGCCCGACCAAGGCCGGACCGAATCAACTGTAGGATTTCATTGGGTGGGTCTCCGGCGTCCCATTCAGGAAGCTGTGGGTGGAGCGGTTCCTCGCTGCGCCTATTTCGAGTAGAGGCGCTTGCAACAGCTTCGCTTCTCACCAGGTGCAGATAACCGTCTGTCCGGTCGCCCCGCACTCCTTTGAGGATGTAGTTCTCTGTTCCCGGCTGCTGGCCGGGCTCATTGATCTCTGCGGCCGCGAACTTCTCAAAGTCGGCCGCGTCGACCCCGCCCGGCAGCATGACTTCGCCGATAGTTATCACGCTGGGCATGGCGTCCATCCTCCTGTTAGCTAACGTATCTCATACGCGTATCAAGCATCGAGAGGGCGCCGTTGCCTTCCATTAGCGGAGCCACGGTCCTTCTGACGGTAAAGTATAGCCGAATGTGAAGAGCCTGCAAGCGAAAAGACAACGTCCCCCTCGCCTTCAGATTCTCGGCGAGGGGGACGCTGTCTTTCTATATTCGTATGCTACTACGTTATGCCTTCAGTAAGACCTTTCTGGGGCTCGGTGTTACCCGAAATGAACCACCATGGCAACATCAGTAGATCGCGGGCATCTCGCCCACGTGCGTCAGGCCTCCTCGCCGGCAATATGATATGCGCCGACACCGTGCTCGGAAAGGTCCAGCCCGGCCTGTTCTTCCTCCGGCGAGACCCGCAGCACACCCAGCGCTTTGATTACCTTGAACAGAACGAAGGCGGTGACGAACGCCCACACCGGAATCGCGATCGAACCCACGATCTGCGCAACCAGCGGATGGCCGCCGAAGATGCCGGTGGCGATGCCGCCCCAGATGCCGCACAGGCCATGGACGGACCACGCGCCGACGGCATCGTCGATCTTCAGGTTTTCGAGCAGCTCCATGCCGACACAGACCAGCACGCCGGCCACCGCGCCGATGATGAGGCCTTCGATGTTGTTGACTGAATCACAGTTGGCGGTGATGCCCACCAGTCCGCCCAGCGCGCCGTTCAGGGTGTAGCTCAGATTCGGCTTACCGGTCTTCACCCAGCCGTAGAGCATGGCAAACAGGGTACCGGTTGCCGCTGCCAGCGTCGTGTTGGTTGCGATCAGCATCACCGCGTCAGCGTTTACCGCGCCGGCGAAAGCAAGCTGGCTGCCCGGGTTGAAACCGTACCAGCCGACCCACAGGATGAAGACGCCCAGCGCCGCCATCGCCATGTTGCTCGGGGGCAAGGGGTTGGTTGAGCTGCCGCCGAAGCGCCCGATGCGAGGGCCGAGCACTATCACTGCGGCCAGCGCTGCAAATCCGCCAACGGCATGAACGACCAGCGAGCCGGCAAAGTCATAGAAACCCATCTGGTCCAGCCAGCCGCCGCCCCATTTCCAGAAGCCGCTTATCGGGTAGATAATGGCTGTCAGGACAATGCTGTAGATCAGGTAGCCCGAAATCTTCATGCGGCCGGCCACCGCGCCGGATACGATCGTTGCTGCCGTGGCCGCGAAGACCGCCTGGAACAGAAAGTCGACCTGCGGGTGCAGGTTGCCGGCAACTGCATCAGGCGATTCGGCCGAGACGCCCAGGCCGCCGAAGCCCAGGAATCCGCCCAGCACCGAACTGCCGTACATCAGGCCGTAGCCGATCAGAAAATAGAAGAAAACACCACTCGCCAGGTCGATGATGTTTTTGAACATGATGTTGACGGTATTCTTGGCCGAATTGAATCCCGACTCCACCATTGCGAAGCCAGCCTGCATGAACAGGACCAGCACAGCCGAGAGGAATAGGATCAGGTTGTCTATCGAATAGGCAATCTCATCCACACTCAGCGGGGCGGCATCCTGGGCGAAAGCCGAGGGAGCAAAGACGATCAGCCCAAGAAAGGCGATAGGAATGGCACGTAACTTGGTATTGTGTTTCATGGCGCGAACAAGCGTTGACATCGAAAAGTTCTCCTTCCTCAAGTGAGACTCAACAATACTGCCCACCTCCTGCCGATTTTTCGTGCAGCGACCGTTCCTGGTTCAGTCGCCGTCAGCGCGCATCGTGCCGTTGATGGGCCAGCCGAGAAATTTGGGGCCTGAGTTTTCAAAGTTGCCAGGTAAAGCAGTTCCGCCTTTTCCGAACAGCGGTACCGTTTACACGCCATTACCCGGCGACTGCATGCAAGGATACTCGATCGCAAAGTAGAATCCACTGCTCATCCTGCATGAATTTGATCGCATCTTTTTGGGCAACTTGCACACAAAGCGTATATTCTAACGCAGTCTGGCCGGCACGTTGCCCACTTTTTGCCGATTCAAGCCCGCATATTGACCATGTCGCACAACAACCTGGGCGTGTTGCGTATCGGCACCTCTTCCTGGAGCTTCCCCGATTGGCGCGGCGTATTCTATCCTCGCGGGACGCCTGCCGACCGCCAGCTCAACCATTACGCCTCAACGTTCAACAGTGTCGAGATCAACACCAGCTTCTACGCCCTGCCCGCGCCCAAAACCGTGCGCCGCTGGCTGGAGAGCGTGCCAGCTGAGTTCACATTCTCGCTCAAAGCCCCGAGAGAGATCACCCATGAAAGGCAGCTGGTGGATGTGGACGAGCTGGTCGGGGCCTACCTCGATGTCGTGCGCTCATTCGGGACGACCGCAGGCCCCGGCCTGATCCAGTTCCCCGCCGCCGTCTCGCGGGCACGCGCCGGCCGCCGCCTCGCCAACTTTTTGGACCGCCTTGCACCGGTCGCGGTCTCGCTCCCTCTTTCGGTCGAGGTGCGTGCTGTCGATCTCATGACGCCCGCATTTGCCCGCTTTCTCATGGAGAGGCGGATTGGGTTTGTGACTGTCGAACGCTTCGGTCAGCCGGATACTTTCGGCCACTGGCAAGCCGCCTCCGAAAACGCCGACCCCGGCATCCCCCTGCATATCCGCCTGATCGGCCACGACCGCGACCCGCTGCCCGACGACAGTATGCTTCGCCGGCCCCAGGACGACCTCCTGGACAAGTGGGCACAGCGCATTGCCGATGCCATGCTGGCCGGAAGGAATGTCTTCTGCTATGTCCACAATCCCTTTGAGGGACACGCGCCCGAGACGGTCCGACGCCTGCGCGCCAGGGTCGGTAAGCGCGTGCCCCTGCCCAAGTGGAATCCCCACATCGAGAAGCCGCCCGATAACGAAGAAAGAGGTCAACTGGGCCTGTTTTGAAGTGTTAACCCCGGTTAACTCCAGTGTTAACCAAACTTGCAACGATTCCTTTACCCCCGCAGCGAATATTTTGGTCAAAACGCGGGCTCACCGCCCGTTTGTGGATGATATACTGTTCCCTGCTGCAAATCGAGTTTCTTCCGGGTAGACGAACAGTCTTCAGTCCCAAAGGTTCTACGCGGACAAGCGCAGCAGAGGAGCAAAATGGATATCCTTGAGATTCCGCAGCTTATCCTCCTGTTTGGCCTGGTTCTGGCGGTCGGCTTTCTGCTTCTCTATGTTCGCAAAGTTCGACCCCTTTCGAACGCATTCAACATGGACGACAAGAGTCGACCAGAACAGCTGCCCGCGCACCGCAGCAGTGGGCAAGAAGTCCGGTAAGCGGATGAAACATAGCCCGCCCACTTAGTACCGACCCTCCAGTGTTACCCCGCTTGAGACGTTGATCGTTTGAATGCTATAGCCAAAGCAATTGCATTCGGTCTGCCGCGCTCTCCGTTCCCGGATTGAATGCCAGGTTACCCTCCCCGTTTGGTCAAATCGGCGCCGCTGGTGCAAGATAGGGCGCAGTCGGAAGCTGCTGCGCCGCCGCGCGCGATGATGCTGATGAGAGGGATAGGGATGGGTCAAGAGCACAGCCACTTACACCGGCATAGCCATCCTCATGGTCACGATCACGGCCATAATCACGAACATGGCCTGCACCAACACCACCATATCGGCGACTCCGCCAACCTGCGCACGGTTTTTTTTCTGAACCTCTTTTTCACAATCGTCGAGATAATCGGCGCTTTCCTGACCAACAGCGTCGCAATCATGTCCGACGCCCTGCACGACCTTGGCGATTCGATCGCGCTGGGCATGGCCTGGGCTCTGGAAAGGCAGGCCGGCAAGGAGTCGTCGGCCCGCTACTCCTACGGTTACGGCCGCCTTTCGCTGCTGGCCGCTTTCATCAATGCCGCAGTACTAATTGGCGGCGGGCTGTTCGTCCTTTCCGAGGTGATTCCGCGCCTCCTCGCCCCGGAGCCCACAAGCGCGCCTGGCATGATCCTGCTGGCGTTGGGCGGCATCGCCGTCAACGGCGTCGCCGTCTGGCGTCTGCAGGGTGGGGGCACTATGAACGCCAAAGTCGCCATGTGGCATCTGCTCGAGGACGTGCTCGGCTGGGTCGCAGTACTTATCGTCGGCATCACGCTGCTCTTTATCGACCTATACATCCTGGACTCGATTCTCTCACTGCTGATCACGCTATACATTCTTTACAACGTGCTGGGCAATCTGAAACGGACCGCAGAACTCTTCCTGCAGGCCGCGCCTGAAGGTGTCGATATGACGCAGCTGGCCCAACGCCTGCGCGACATTCGTCTGGTCGAAGACTGCCACCACACGCATCTGTGGTCGCTCGACGGCAACCACCATGTGCTTTCCACGCACCTCGTTGTCGATGCTTCTGCCGATGAGGTCCAGATCCGGGAGATTAAACAGCGGGCACGCGAGGAGTTGGATGGTCTCCGTCTCTCGCATATCACCATTGAGATCGAGTATCCCGGCGATTGCAGCATGGACGAAGCGCGCATTGAAGAGATACCGGCAACTCCCTGACACACGCGGCCGGATTCCCCCAGGTTCGTAGGCTCCACGTCTTTCCGACCGCGCACAAGCCCCAGAATGGAAAGGAACACCAGACATGTTTGTCAACAAAGTCCAGACCGCGCTGAATGAACAGATCAATATGGAGCTGCAGGCGCACTACACCTACCTGGCCGCCGCCGACTATTTTGAAGGCATGGGGCTCAAGGGTTTTTCCCAATGGATTTTCAACCATGCCGAAGAAGAGATGGCGCACGCCATGAAGATCTACCGCTACATCCACAGCCGCCGCGGCCGCGTCGAGCTTTACCCCGTGCCCGCGCCCGAGCACGATTTCGGCTCGCCCCAGGCGGTCATGGAAGGCACGCTCAAACAGGAGCAGAAAGTTACTGAGTCGATAGACCGTATCGTCAAGCTGGCGCGCCTCGAAGACGACTATGCAACTGACAGCTTCTTACAGTGGTTTGTCGATGAGCAGGTTGAAGAAGAGGAATTGGTTGACGACCTCGTGCAAAAGCTCCGCTTGATCGGCGACTTCAAGCCGGGGCTCTACCTGCTGGACCGCGAACTGGCTGGCGCCGATGTGCTCGAAGAATCAGAAGAATGATGCGCGCCACTACGCGGCGCCGCCTCGGCGGAAAGGCCGGCTTCGAACTGGCAACCGCCGCAACCGCGGGCTCGAAATGCCGGCCGCTTTTTGCCAAAATGCCCGGTCCCGGCCTGGTTGAGAGTTGAAAACGGATCCTCAGCGCATTTTTCGGGCTTGACAGCCTTGCCCGCCCCGTGTATTATGGGGACACTCGGCGCCCGCCCAGGCCAAATATGGCTCCCAAACCCGGCGGAGTGCAAACGGTCATCAGAAGAGATTGTCGAATCGACACAGCCCGCAAAGCTGCCCGGACGTTTGTCAGAATCTCGCCCACGATGGAGACCGCGCCCTTGCTTTTGTCGGACTTGTGCTATATCCGTTCTTATGAGAAGATGTGGCCGCGAACCGGAATTGGGCCTTCGGATTCGTTCGTCGAACAGCCAATTCCGCTAGTGGCATGACCATATCTGTGACTTGCGTAAGAGCGCTTCGTATGCGACGATATAGCTAAGGTCATCATTTAATTGTTTCTCAATCAATTCATGATGAGATCAAGAGTACCGATCCCTTAACCCAATTCTCTCAAGGAGCAACAGAACCATGAACAAACGAACCCCACTCCTCACGCTCGTTGTACTGTCCGTGGTGCTGGTAGTGCTTAGTGCGTGTACTGCGCCGGTTCAACCGCCCGATCGCGCTATCGAGATCTCGACAGACGCGGCCCTGACCGCTCAGAATGCCCTTATGGGCGCATTGATGACTGGTTCGGTGACGCTGAGTGAAGCTGAGTTCAGCAGTTTCCTGACCAAGGGTCTCGAAGCCAACAGCGGCCCGAATCAGCCGATTGACTCGGTCCTCGTCTGGGTGGAGCCGGACGCGCTGCACTTCCGCGTCAATCTCAAGGATGGCGTCAGCATGCCAATGCTGGGCAGTTCGATGGACCTCGTCGGCAACCTGATGGTCAGTGACGGGCAACTGATGGTCGACCTGCAGCAGGCCGGCGCTGGCCCGTTCGCGGTTGGCGGCGCCATGCTGGCTCCGGTCAACGCTCAGATCAACGCCGTGCTGGCTGCCAACATCCCGATGCTGCCGATCGATGTCAACGTCTCGCAGGATTCCGGCAGCCTGATGCTCAGCATGATGCAGTAGCGCTGGGGAGTACACGCGAGCGCTGGGCCAGCGTTCGTCACCTGCCAGGGTTTGCGGCCGGCCAGAACTGCCGACCGACCTTGAGAGCCGTCGTCTCAGGCCGGACCGCATCCGCCACCATCGCACCCGCGCGGGAGACAGTTGGCGTCAGGCCAGGCAGATGGGCCTCCTCGCTGTACGAGTCTT
Source organism: uncultured Caldilineaceae bacterium (assembly GCA_951813625.1). GTDB lineage: Bacteria > Chloroflexota > Anaerolineae > Caldilineales > Caldilineaceae > Bin5. The sequence goes on from CATOTS010000003.1 coordinate 66,945, forward strand.
AGGACACGCTGAAAGACAGAGACTGTCCGTAATTCCGGATTGGCAACACGTTCAATCTGGATTGCGGACAGTTTTCTATTGGGGCAGAATTGCCCAGGCGCCTTCAGAACTGGCAACCCTGGAACGCATCACTTCGTCAGGGACTTCCCCGCGATCGCTTGCACAAGCCGCCTGCCAAGCCGGGTGCGAAAGTGGAAAGGCTGGCATGCGGGCACTCTTGGCAGCCAAATCGCTCCGCGCACTCTCTTCAGCCGTAGGACCCGCGTAGGTAATTTGGTTGTATTCGCGTAGGTGAAAAACCTTCCCCGCGTAGTCCAAAAGTCCCTTCCTGAGCTTGCATAATCCCCTCGTGTAGCCGATAATCTAGGAAACGTCGTTTCCAAGTCCTCTCGGATTTAGTCGACCTTGTTTAGCGATATATGGGCACTTGACGCACTGACAGCAGCGATTGGATGACCTGTTATGACACGAGTACCCCGAACCGCTTTGGCTAGGCGCGTTGCGCTGTTGGTCCTTATCTTCTGGCTGATGGCCCTGGCCTTCGTCGGCGGCAATCTGTCCGGCTACACCATGCGCTCTGCGATGGCCGCCGGGGAACGCCCTGCCGAATTTGACATCTTTTGGCAGGCCTGGGACTACGTCGTGGCACATTTTGTCGACCGCGAACGCGTCGATTTTACCGCCATGACCTACGGCGCCATTGAAGGAATGCTCGCCTCATTGGGAGACGAAGGCCACACCACCTTCCTCCCACCGGACGCCGTCCAGCTCCACCAGACCAGTCTCCAAGGCTCTTTCGAAGGAATCGGCGCCTACGTCTCGATGGAGGAAGGCAATGTCACCATCGTCGCCCCCATAAACGGGTCGCCCGCCGAATCCGCCGGCATCCTCGCCGGCGACGTTATCATGGAAGTCGATGGGGAATCGGTGGAAGGAAAGTCCCTCGACCAGGTGATCTTTCTCGTGCGCGGCCCCGCCGAATCAGAGGTCGTTTTGACCGTTCGCCGCCCTGATGTCGACGAGCTGGTAACAGTCACTATTGTCCGCGACAGAATTGAGGTACCCAGCGTCGCCTGGAGTGCCATCCCGAACACCGAACTGGCCTACGTCTCCATTTCTCAATTCACATTCGGTGTCGACAAGGAGCTCGAATCCGCTTTGCGCGAGATTACCGAAGCCAACACCTACCAGGGCATCATCTTGGACCTGCGCAACAATCCCGGTGGATTCCTCCACCAGGCGATCGAGGCCAATAGCCACTTCCTTCCCAGGGGAGATGTTATACTGATCGAGGCCGATGCATACGACAATCAGACTGTCCACCGGTCGCGCGGTTGGGGTTACGCCAGGCAGATGCCGCTGATCGTTCTTATCAATGAAGGTACTGCCAGCGCCGGTGAAATCACCGCCGGTGCACTAAAGGAAAACGATCGCGCCGTCCTCATAGGCGAAACGACCTTCGGAACAGGCACTGTCCTAAACCAGTTCAACCTCAGCGACGGTTCCGCCATCCTTCTCGGCGTCACCAACTGGCTGACACCCGACGGCAATCTGATCAAGGGCCAGGGCATTCAGCCGGACATCGAAGTTGAGCAACCGGCCAGCATCAGGATGACCAATGCCGACATGCTTCGAAGCATGACGACCGATCAGCTGACCGCATTGGAGGATACCCAATTCCTCAGGGCGCTTGAGCAGCTGGGCGTCGAATTTCACAAGGCGCCGCTCCTCCAATCGGACGTGCACCCACTGCCCTTCCTCGTCGACCCCAACAACGAATGAGTAGGGCGCGCGGGCTACCAGGTACCGCGCGCTGAACCCTCTTCCGGCCCTGTCTAGCCGCGATACAGGCCGTGTTCACGGATGTAGCGTTCCACCGCGTGTGGGACTTGATACCGGATCGGCCGTCCCGACCGCACGCGCTCGCGCAGGACGCTGCTGGCAATCTCCACTTCCGGCATGTCAAGTATGACGACCCGCTCGCGCACGCCCGGAAGCACAGCTTCCAACGCTGGCCAGTCGATTTCGACATCGTGACGTTGAAGGGCCACCAGCCGGCAGTTCCGCACAAGCCATAGCGGCTCATGCCATGTCGGCAGATCGCGCAGGCTATCAAGCCCCATCAGGAAAAAGAGCTGCGCCTCCGCGTCCGCGCGCGCGCGCAAGAGCCGCAGCATATCCGACGTGTAGTGGGGTCCCGGCCGCTCTGCGTCGATCAGGCTAATGTCAATCTCGCTGTCGCCGCCAACGGCCAGCCGGCACATGGCCACCCGGTGAAGTACCGGTGAAATCGGGTTGTCCTGCTTATGCGGTGGATCGCCGGCCGGCGCCAGGTAGACGCGGTCCAACTGCAGTTGATGCCGCGCTTCAACGGCCAGAATCAGGTGACCGATGTGAATCGGATCAAACGTCCCGCCAAGAACGCCGATGCGTTTGTGCGTTGTGTCGGGATTCATCTTCTCGGCGCCCTCAATGTCCGCTACTCTCCCAACGCGTTTTCGAATCCCCAGACCAGTTCAACTGCGCCGATCTGCACGCGATCGCCGTCTTCAACGCCTTCTTCGCGTAGCCTATTGGTGATTCCCATCGCCGCGAGGATGCGCTGGAATCGCAAGCCCGACTCGTAGTAGTCCCAGTTGGTCATCTGCGCTACCCGTTCAATCGCGATCCCCTCGACCAGCCAGAGGTCATCCTCCAATCGCGTGATGTTGAAGGCGCGCTCATCCTCTTCAGGCGACAGCACCGGCAGGTCCTCGACCGTCTCCGTCCTATCCGGCGGCGGCAGCGCATCCAGCAACGTTTTGACCTGATACAGGAGTTGCTGCACGTTTTCCCCTGTTACTGCGCTGATGGCGTGGAGTTCCTGGCCCCCCTTCGCCAGCTTCTCCCGCAGCTGAGGCCACAATGCCCGGGCTCGGGAAGGTCAATCTTGTTGAGTACGACCAGCTGCGGACGCTCCGACAGCGCCGGGTTGAACAGCGTCATCTCCTGATTGATAACCTCATAGTCGCCCAGCGGGTCGGGACTTGCCCCGTTGAGCAGATGGACCAGAACGCGGCTGCGTTCGATATGGCGCAGGAAGTCCAACCCCAACCCGACGCCGTCGTGGGCCCCCTCCAACAGCCCGGGTATATCGGCAAATACGATCTGAACGTGGCTCACGTCGGCAACGCCCAGGTTTGGCACGACTGTCGTGAAGGGATAGTCGGCGATCTTCGGCCTGGCGTGGCTGATTACGCTCAACAGTGTCGACTTGCCCGCGTTCGGCACACCCACGATCCCCGCGTCGGCAACGATCTTCAATTCCAACGATAACCAGCGCTCTTCGCCAACCTCACCGTTCTCGGCCAGCCGCGGCGCCCCGGTTGCGACCGCTCTTGAAGGCAGCGTTGCCGCGCCCGCCGCGCCGCCGCGCGCGACCAGGGCCCGCTCTTCCGCCCGCACCAGGTCGGCCAGGACTGTGTCGCTCTCCGCGACACGGACAACCGTTCCGACCGGCACAGCAATCAGTATATCCTCTCCGGTTGCGCCAGCCTTCTGATTGCCGCCGCCATGCCGGCCTCGCTCGGCGCGAAATGGACGTTGCGCCGAAACGTTTGCAGCGTGTTCAGGTCAGGGTCGGCTACTACGTAGACATCGCCGCCGCGCCCGCCGTCCCCCCTCCGGGACCGCCATTAGGCACGAATTTCTCGCGCTTGAACGCGACGATTCCGTTTCCGCCGGCCCCTGCCTGAACATAGATCTTGGCTCGATCAAAGAACATTGCTTTGCCCGCTCAAGGTTGGTGTAGACTGGCCGCCGGGTCCACCTGCGGCTGGGCGGCCGCCTCTATTCTAGCGGAGGCGATCGACCTTCGGCAAGATATTGCCCCAATCACGCCCGGGGCTATAATGGGACGGGCTCGACCAATCCAGCCACTTTGAGTCCGTGCGCTTGCTCAGCGCATCGAGCCGTTGCTCTTTCGACGAACTGAGACTGATGAACGACGCGCAAATCTTTGTACATATCGACGAGCAGTTTGAGGCCAGCGTCAACGCCGACTGCCTGAAGGACGCGGCACTCGCAACGCTGCGCGCCTGCAGCCAGACGGACCGCGCCATCTCGATCCAGGTCGTGGACGATTCCGTCGTGCAACATCACAATCGCGTCTACCGCGGCCAGGACGCGGCGACCGATGTTCTCAGTTTCGCCATCCAGGAAGGGCCCACGCTCCAGGCCGAGCTGCCGCAGGCCCTGGCTGTTGAACTGGCATCCGATCTGGGCGATCTGTTTCTGGCATTCCCTTACGCCGCACGTCAGGCGCGGCGGTTCGGCCACTCGCTGGCCGCAGAGCTCCAATTGCTGGTTGTCCACGGCACCTTGCACCTGCTCGGCTATGACCACGATTCAGAGGAAAGCCGTGCGGCCATGTGGCGCCAGCAGACGCAAGTCCTCGCCGGACTGACGAGCGAAGACCTTTCGACCCGGATCAGCCAGCAGGACTGAGACATGGAGCCGCCCGCCCGCGCCCGAAACTTCGGCCAGAGCCTTTCCTTCGCTCTCTCGGTCTGCTCAATGCTGTACGCAGCCAACCCAATCTCCGTATTCACCTCGCAATTGCCGCGCTCGTCATCATCGCCGGATTCGTCCTGCGCATCAGCCGCGTCGAGTGGGTTGTCATCGCCGCCCTCATCGCTATGGTAATTGCGCTTGAGCTTCTTAACACCGCCATCGAGGCCGTGGTCGATCTCGCCTCGCCCGCATTCCACCCCCTGGCCAAAACCGCCAAGGACACCGCCGCCGCTGCCATCCTGGTGGCTGCCGTGGGCAGTGTAATCGCAGGCCTAATCATCTTCTTGCCCCCCATCTGGAAGCTCTTCCTCTAAGAAAACTCTACCCCGACTCCTCCCGCTGGCGCTTGGGCAACCAAAACACGGCCGGCGCGGTGGCCAGAGCCAGCACAGCGCTGATCATAAATGCAGTAGAAAGCCCGTATCTGTCCGCCAGTCCGCCCAACAGCCACAGCGCGGGCGAGCGGATGACGAAGTTGGCCATAAGGAAAATACCGTTGGCAAAGGCCCGATTCTCACTGAAGGAGTCCTGCACCACCGCCAGCATCACTGGTTGCGGCGATATCGTCACGAATCCCAGCGGAACGAGGTAGGCGAAAACCAGCCAGCCGGAACTGTTCAAGAATCCGAAACAGAGAAAGGGCGCCACAAGGAAGAGGGCCGCCAGGATCCGTCTGCGTCCAAACCAGTCGCTGGCCGTTCCCATGCTCAGCGCGCCCACAACACCGGCCCCTTCCAGCAGGGCCAGCGACAGTGCGGCATAATTGAATCCGTAGCCCAACTCATCCTGCATGAAGATCGGCAGATAGGTCGTCATTGCGATCGACAAGAAGGCCCGCGTCGTCATGATCCACATGAGAGGCGTATAGACGCGCCACGCGTTCGGCAGCATCTGCCGCAGCGAAAGCCCACGTCCCTGCACCGGGCGCGCCGAAACGCTGTGCAACCGCCAGTATAGGAATGCCGTTGCCAGCCAACCGAGAGCAGCCGTCCGCCAGATGCCCTCCAGCTCGAACCAGCCAATCGCCAAAAGCAAGACCAACGGCCCCACCGTGCGGCCCAGTTCACCCGACGCCATGAAGAAGCTCATGCCCGTCCCCACGCGGTTCCCCGAGACGCGCCCTATCATCGCCGGCGCCGGCGCATGAAAAACGGCCGTGCTAATGCCGACCACAAACAGCAGGAGCGACATCACAATGTAGCTGTCCGCCACGCCCAGCAGACTGCACATCGTCGCCGTCAACGCCGGTGCGATGATGACAAGATAACGCAGACTTATCTTGTCGGCCGTATAACCGATGAACGGTTGCAGCAGGCTCGGAATCAGCAGGAAGACATTCAGGCCGCCTATCGCCGCGTAGTCGATCGCCAGTTTTTCGCGGATGCGGGGCAGCAGCGGCGGAAGGAACGCGGTGAAGATGTCGTGAACGAAGTGTCCCGTGGCAATTGTGAGCACCTCGTTGGTCTGAAATTTCGTCCCTTCCGGTGGATCGCTGTACGCGGCGGTCAGATCGGCGAGGCGGTCATGTCTTGCTGTCATGAAATGGTCCGTTCCTTTATGGGTAGGCGCGTCCCGCTGATTGTAACACCTCAATAGAGGATGACAAGCTGAGAACCGCGTCCCGAATCGAAAGATCGACAGCCAGGCTCCGGCGAAACCGTCGCAATCGGTTTCACTGACTGGACAGGAATCAACCTCGCGACTCTCCGATTTCCCGGTCTCGAAAACTTCGTTGACAAAGCCGCGGACGAGAGCATCTGAGGCGCATTACGCAACAGCTTCCCTTTCGCCATCTGCTGCCTCCTTTTGCAGGTCGGAATTACGGTCCCGCTCGCCACTATTCTTGAGTCCGGCCCGCGCTTTGTAAAGTGGTTCCGCAGCGTCCTTTCTGTTCCGTTTGTGCTCTCGCTCGTGGCCGGCGGCATACTTTTTTACTTCCTCCGGGCCCGACCCTGGGCATCGTCGACTGCCTCCTGCGCGCCGTCAGCCTTAACTGTCCGAAAAACGGCTGGCTCGGGATGCTCACGCTCAACGTCTTCGTCGTCATCGCCATCCTCATCTGGCGCGACATTGGCTTCACCATGCTTCTGGTAATCACCAGCCTCTAGGCTTTCCCCCGCGATCTGCAGGAAAGCGCCCGTCTCGACGGCGCCAAGAGCCACAGGTCCTTCGTCAGGTGATGATTCCGTTGGCAGTGCCCGCGATCGCTGCCATGCCCATCCTCTCCTTCGTCTTCTTCCAGAACAACTTCCTCTGGCCTCCCTTATACCCCCAAAACACGCCTTACACACCATTCCGCTCGGAATCATGTACTTTGAAGGCACATACGCGGGTATGGAGCTTGAAGGTCGCGGCCCTTTCACTGGCGGCTTGGCCTCCCATCTTCATCTACATTCTCTTCCACCGGCGAATCCAGCACGGCCTGACCGCAGGCGCTCTGAAATTCTGACCCGTGCATCTCTCCTGTATTTCGGCGTGAGCGTCATCTTTCCAACACTGTCTCCAATGCTGTCTCCTATACTGCGGCGGCGCGCTTTGAGCCGTGTTGATTCACCCGGCAAAAAAAGGTAAACTGTCCATCGGATCGTGAGGTGAGGGCTTGCGGAATTCGCCCACCTGGCGAATTGGTAGCGCATTCAACGCCCATGCAACGACTTTCTTTGTTTTTCGCTCCGGCTTTGCTGCTCCTGATCGCGTCCTGCGGCGCGCCGGCAGCTCCCGCCACCCAGGCGGAGTCAGCCGCGTCCGCGCCAGATAAGATCGAAGTCGAGGACACCTTTACGCCGTTCCCGACACCAACCGACGCCGAACTGCCCACTCCAACGCCAGCCGAGTCGCTGACGCCCACGCCTTCAGCAACCTTCGCTGCCACCGTTACCCTTGAACCTCCCCCGGAGCCGACGCCCACGCCCACGCCAACGCCAACCCTTTCTCCCACGCCAACCGCAACGCCCACACAGGCGACCCCGCAGCCAACATCGACGGCAACACCAACATCGCTCCTGACAGCCACGGCCACGGCCACAATGACGCCAACGCCAACGCGTACGCCCATCCCCTCGGCCGTCTTCGTGCGCAGCCACACCAGTTACGCCCAGAACGCACAGTTTGTCGTCGTGGGTGAGCTGGTCAATGGCGGTGCCTTCGACGTCTTTGCCGTCTTCGTGCATGGCCGCTTCTTCGACAGCGCCGGCCTTCTCATCGCAACCGCTGCAGCGCCTGCCGCCTTCGCCAGAATCGAAATCGAGCGCCCCGCCCCCTTCCGTATGATCGTCGATGTCGACCCCGGAGCGGTCAATAGCTACGAGCTGAGCGTCTCTTTTGACGAGACCAGCCTCGTTGAGTACCGCGAGCCGGAAGTGTCGGACGTTGCCATGGTCGAGCGCGACGGGCGTCTAGCCGTTGTCGGCGAGCTTTACAACGGCCACGAGACGGCGCTATCGTCGGTTGTGGTTGCGGTCGCTTTCTACGATGAGGATGGAGAAGTTGTAGACGTGGCCGAAACGATACTGTCAGAGGAGAGAATCTCCCCCGGCGCCGTTCTTCCCTTCGAAATCCTTGTACCCGGCGCCGGGAGAGCCTATTCGCGTTTGCGCGTGCTGGCCCAGGGCAATGTAAGCCTTCTGTGAAGGCGCGGAAGCGCCCTACAAGTCAAAAAAGCCCCGACACTCTTTCTTCGTTCGCCTTCCCTTCCTTCAATCTTACCTCTGCCGGCGCTACTGACTGGCCTGGCTGGCCGGATTTACGATCACGCTGACCCGGTTGTCCTGCTCCGAACTCTCAGCAATCTCATCCAGCGGATCGACCACCACCTGCAGAGTCCGCACGCCAATTCCGCCCGTCGCCCGGAAAACAGTCCGTACTGTCGTTTCGCCGCCTGCGGCCAGCCCCTCGACGGTCTGCGCTGACCCCAGCGGACTGAAGTTATCGCTAACATCGAGGACGTGGACCGCGAAGCCGCCGACGTCACTGCTTCCCTGGTTCCGGACGGTCGTCGCGACGACCACCAGGTCCGACTCCTGCGACGGCACCACGTTGACTTCCACCTCTTGCGCGCTCAACGTGAGATTTACCGACGCGTCGGCGCCCGCTTCATTCGAACGCCCCGTCGCTGAGCTGCTGAAGCGGAGCGTGCGTTGGGCCGAATTGTCATCTTTGCTGGTCTCTGCGATCGCGTTTTCCGGGTCGGCTGTCACCCGAATCGTCCGGTTCCCCCTCAGGCCGGACGTGCTGAACGGCATCACCGCCAGCTCGCGCGCCCCGGGCTGGATCGCGGTGACGATCGTGTAGTTCCCAATCAGGGTAGGCGAGTCTCCATTCGTGACGTCCTCGAAGCGCACCAGCACGTTCTTGGCTGCTTGCTCGCCCTGGTTTCGTATGACCGCCGTAATCGTCATCGGTTCGCCAGGCCTCGGCGTCGCCGGGAAGAAGCGGATATTCGAAGCCAGCACCACCAGATTGGCCCCGTCCTCCGGCGCCTCGGACTCGGTGCGCACTCTCAGCGTCTTCTCGGCCCGGTTGTTCTCTTCATCCGCCTCTGCGACGGCGTTTTCAGAATCAGCCACGACTCTGATCTTCCGCTCTCCGGCCTTGCCCTGCGTTTCGTAGGTCACCGAGACCGTAGTGCTGTCATTCGCGCCCAGCAGCGCGATCCGCTGTGGCCCGCCGATCGGCTGCGGCACGCGCTCCGTAACGTCCATGAAGCGCACGACAAATCCTACGGCGTTCGCATTGCCCCGGTTCAGAACCGTCGCCGAGATCTTCGCATCTCTGCCTTCAACCGGGCTTTCGGGGTCGAATTCCACGTCCGCCTCGTTCACGATCAGGTCCGGCAGCTGCTGCGGCGTGATGACCATGCCGCGCGTCGCCTGGTTGTCTCTCTCGTTGGACTCGGCGATGACATTGTTCGGATCGACTATGACCCGTATCTGCCTGCTCCCCGTCTCTCCCGTGTCGGTGTAGATTACCTCAACCGAGCCGCCGCCGCCCGCAGGCACGGCATCCAGCAGCTGCTCCGTGCCCACCGGGACCGAGCCGCCGCCGGTCACGTCCACGAATTGCACCAGTACGTCGTGGGCCGTCTCAGTACCGTTGTTCAGTACCGTCGCCGACACCGTGACCAGGTCGTGGATCTCAGGAGACGGCGGGTCGAACTTGATATTGCCCGACAACATCGCCAGGTTCGGCGCGGCCGCCGGCTGCACCGGCAGTGTTACCACCGTCACATTGTCCTCTTTGCTGCTCTCGCGAATGAAGTTGCTGGGATCGACCACAACGCGAATGCGGCGGTCGCCCGGTCTGTCGAGCGTATCGTAGACGATCGGCACGGTCGCGCTCGAACCCGCCTTCAGCAAACTGATAACGTGCGGCTGCCCGATCGGCGCAACACCCGCCTCCGTCACATCGAGGAACTGCACAACAACGTCTGCCGCGTCCTCCGCTCCGTCATTGAGTACAACCGCTCTGACCAGCACCTTGTCACCTTCTGTCGGAGCCGAAGGATTGAAGGCCACGTTGCGCGGCTGCACGATCAGATTCGGCGCAGACCTCTCCAGTACCGTTATACTCTTCCCGGCTGTGTTGTCGCTCTCGCTGCTTTCGACGATGAAGTTGCCCGGGTCGGCGACCACCTCAATCTGCCGTTCGCCTTCCTTGTCCGTCGTGTCGTACACGATGCCCACCGCGCCGCTGCCGCCGGCAGGAATCAACGTTACCGACTGCGCGCGGCCGATCGGCACTGCAGGCCTCTCGGTCGCGTCCATGAACTGGACCGCCACATCACGCGCCGCCGCGCTTCCGTGATTCACCACCACAGCCGTTACGATAATCCGCTGGCCTGCGCGCGGCGCTTTCGGCGTATGGGCAACATTGGTGCTCTTGATCGACAGATTCGGCAACGGCTGGTCCGCCATCTTCAAGGCCGCCGTCGCCCTGTTATCGGTCTCTTTCGTCTCGGCAATGTAGTTGTTTGGATCAACGATGACCTGTACGCGCGGGTCCTGCTTGCCGGCCGTGTCGAACACAACCTGCGCCACGCCGCTGCTGCCGGCGGGAATTCTGTCGATGACCTGCGGCTCGCCGATCGGCAAACCCTGTCCGCCGCCCTCGATGAACTGTACGATCACCTCGTCGGCGTCGCCTCCGCCCACGTTCAGCACCGTCGCGCTGATCGTCACCTGATCGCCGTCGTACGGCCTGCTCGGATGGAAGCCAACATTGCGCGATTCGACGACAAGATTCGGAATCGACGGCGGGTTTATAGTGAAGGTCGCCTCGGCCTCGTTGTCCTCCTCATTCGATTCGGAAATGAGGTTGCTGCGGTCGGCCACAACGCGAATCTTCCTCTCGCCTGCCCGCCCCTTGCTGTCAAAGACCGACTCGGCGATTCCGCTGCTCCCGGCCGCAATGCCCTCGATTAACTGGGTTGGCCCAACCGGCACTGCCTGGTCATTCGTCACATCAAGGAACTGCACGTCAACCTGTCCGACATCTTCGCTTCCCTGATTCCGCACAACCACCCGGATGCGAATCGTATCGCCGGAATCGGCGCGCGGCGGGGTGAAGCTTATATTCGCGGCGTGGACTGCCAGGTTCGGCGCCGTCCCCGCCCCGATTACTACCTCACTGCTCGCACTGTTATCCGTTTCATCGCTCTCCGGAATAATCGACAGACTGTCGACGCTGGCCCTGATGCGCCGCTCGCCCGCACGTCCGGACGTGCTATAGCTCACGCTGGCAATCGCGCTGTCTCCCGCGGCAATCGACGGCAGAATCTGTACTTCGCCAATCGGACTCTGCCGGCCGCCCGTCGTGTCGGTGAACTGGACCTGCACATTCTCAGCCGCGGCCGCGCCGTCGTTCAGCACCGTCAGCGAGATGATCATCTCGTCGCCCGCCGAGGCATCCGGCGGATTGAACCCGATATTCTCCGCCAGCGCCACCAGGTTCGGCATCGGCGCAGCGCCTACCTCCAGATCGCGCGTCCCCTTGTTGTCTACCTCGTCGGTTTCTTCAATGAAATTGCCCGGATCGGCTACCACGCGCACCCTGTAGGTACCGGCGACTTCCGGCGGTGTGAACTTGACCGTCACAACGCCGCTGCCGCCTACCAGAATCCTGTCCAGAGTCTGCGTCGCGCCGATTGGCACCGGGCGGCCCGAGGTCACATCCTCGAACTGCACGGACACGTCTCTCGCCACAACTTCACCGTCATTGCGGACAACTGCCTGTATCGTTACCGTCTCGCCCACGCGCGGATTGGCGGGATTGAAGCCAATATTGGAAGACAGTACCACGAGATTCGGCGTCGGCTCCGGCCGCAGCTTCAGCAACCGTGTCGCCGTGTTGTCCTCTTCATTCGACTCGCGAATCCGGTTGCTCGCATCCACGAGCACCTGGATCTTGCGCGAGCTGTTCGGCCTGTCGATCGAGATCGACTCAGTTACCGTCACCGCCGCCGCGCCGCTGCTGCCTACGCCGATTTCCTCGATGATCTGCTCGCTGCCCAAAAGCCGCGTTTCGCCGCCGGTTACGTCGACAAACTGCACCGATACCTGCTTGGCCGCCGCCGTCCCATTGTTTCCGACGACTGCCCGCAAGGTCACCTCTTCGCCACTGACCGGTTGCTCGGGGAAGAAGGCGATGTTCCTGCTCTGGATGAAGAGATTCGCAATCGGCGCGCTGCTTACCGACAGCGACGCGCTCGCGGTGTTGTCGTCCTCCCTGCTCTCACGGACGAAGTTGCCAGGATCAGCCACAATCTGAATCGACCGCACGCCGGGCGTCGCCCTGTATTGCGCTATCGCAACCGCTGACGAGCCGGGCGCAATTTGCTCCACTAGCTGAGGTTCGCCAATCGGTCTGACCCTGCCGCCCGTGGCATCGACAAACTGGATCGCGATATTTTCGGCCGCGGCACTGCCCGTGTTCAGGATCGTGGCATAGACTGTAACCTCGGTCCCCGCAACCGCCTCCGAAGCGCTGAATCCGATATTGTCCGATACAACCATCAGGTTAGGCGCAGGACTGTGCGCTACGCTGAGCGTAGCCGTTGCCATGTTGTCCTGCTCTTCCGATTCGGGGATCAAATTGTGCGGATCAACCCGCACCTGAATCTTCTGGTCCCCTGCACGCCCGGTCGTGTCGAAGCGGATGAACGCAACCCCGCTGCTCCCCGGCGCGATCGAGGGAATTATCTGCTGCACTGCAATCGGCGCCGCCGGGCTCCTGTTCCCGTCGAGGAACTGCACCTGGACATCCTGCACTTCGGTATCGCCGGCGTTCAGAATCGTCGCGTAGATCGTGACGACTTCGCCTTCGGTCGGATCGGACGGCGACACGCCAATGTTGGTCGAGGTCAACATCAGGTTGGGCTCGGCATCGGTGCGCAGCGCCAAACTCTTTGTTGCGCTGTTGTCAGTCTCACTCAGCTCCTGAATGAAGTTGTCCGGGTCCACCTCAACCAGGATGCTGGGATCCCCTGTGCTCTCGCCTGAATCATAGGTGACCTGCGCCACGGCGCTGCTGCCCGCCGGTATGCTCTCTATCACCTGGCTGAGCGCTATCGGTCTCGACCCGCTCTCCAGGAACTGGACGACCACGTCGGCCGCGTCGGCTGAACCGTTGTTTACTATCGTAGCGAATACTGTGACCTGCGCGCCCGGTTGCGGCGACGCCGGGTCGAATCCGATGTTTTCTGCGTCGATGAACAGGTTCGGCGCCGGCGCTTCCATGACCGTCAGCAGGCGTACCGCCTCGTTGTCCGCTTCATTGCGCTCGGCGATGAAGTTTGTGCCGTCAACCACCATACGAATGCTGCGTTCGCCCGCCTCGTCGTCCGTGTCGTACGCAACTTCTACTACGCCGCTTCCACCCACCGGAATTTCGGCAATCGTCTGCGGCTCGCCGATCGGGACAGCGGCCTCATTGTCGGTCACGTCGACAAACTGCACGGTCACCGCCCGCGCATCCGCGTTGCCGTTGTTGATCACCGTCCCGTGGACAGTCGTCGTCTGGCCTGCATAGGGTTGCGCCGGGTTGAAGCCAATGTTTATCGACTGCGCCACCAGGTTGGGCATCAGTTGCAGCTCGCCCGGCAACTGTAATTTGGCCGTCAGCACGCGCACGTCGTCGATGTACCAGCCCTCGAACTCATTGAAGGTCTCATCGATCGTGTCGAACCAGAAGCGCACCTGAATCGAGCCGCTCTCGCTCAGAATTTCGCTCAGGTCGACGTCACGTTTCGCCCAGCGCCCCTCCGTGCCATGCGACTCGAATACCGTCCTCCACGTCGTCCCGTCGGTCGATACCTGCACGCGCGTGCGGTCAAAGCGGGTATTTCGCTGCAACTCGCTCCATTCGTTGAAGGTCAGCAGCGCATCGTCCGCGCCGGCAATATCGATCACGCTCGAGGTAATCTTGCCCGAATTCTCGTCACCGGTGTCGTAGTCGCGGGTCTGCTCCTGTCCGTAGTACCAGGCCGTCTCCGGGCTGTTGAATCGCAGACTGGAAAGATGCCAAAGGCTCGACGGCGCGTCTTCAATCGTCCACTTGCCCGTGCCGCTCTCCATGTCGTCTTCAAACACGATCGTCCCTGCGCTCGTGCGCGCGATAACGATGTTCGACAGGTCGGAGAGGTTGCCTACATTGTCGGCCACCCGCAGCGCGAAGTAGTAGGTGGTGTCCGGTTCCAGCCCCTTGACTTCGAGCGTCTCGCGTGAGCCGGACGCGCCGGGTGGCGGCGCTGCGTCCACGCGTTGCGCCGAGTCCCACGTGGCGGTCGAAATCGGCGTCGTCGAGAAACGCACATCGTAGGCCATCGCCGAACCCGTGAAGCCGTCATCCCCCGTCGCCGTCCAACCCAACATCACCTTCGTCATCAGCACGCCCGACGGCGACAGATCCGACACGGCCGCCGGCGGCGTCGAATCCTTCTCCATCGCATTGAACAGGTTCAAACGAGCGTTCGTCAACGTCTTCTTCGATTGATTCGGCAGCGCATCCGCGCCCGACAGGATCCGCTGCTTCACCTGCTCGTTGGTCAGGCCGGCAAATTCCGACCAAATCAGCGCCGCCGCTCCCGTCACGTGCGGCGCGGCCATTGACGTACCGCTGCTGGCGCCATAGCCCGACGAGGTACACATCGGACAGCGGCCCGTCGGCACCGTCGAGCCAATGCTCACACCCGGGGCCGCCAGGTCGACCCAGTCTTCGCCCCAATTGGAAAAGCCGGCGTACAGGTCGTCATGATCGGTCGCCGCGACCGCAATAATATTGTCGAGATCATAGGCCGCAGGGAAGGTCTTGCGGCTGGAGTTCGCATTGCCCGCCGCGCAAACATGCATCGGCGAATTCACGCGCCCCATCGCCTCGCGCAGCGCACGCGACTCGCCGCCGCCGCCCCAACTGTTGTTCGTTACCAGGATGTTCTGCTTCTGCTTGTTGCGCAGGTCGTAGATGTAATTGAAGCATTTGACGGCGTTCGACGTCGAGCCGGTCCCGAATGCCGAGATGAATTTACAGCCGACAATGCGCGCCTTCCAATTGATGCCGACGACGCCTTTGCCGTTGTTGCCCGACGCCGCGGCAGTGCCGGCCACATGCGTGCCGTGGCCGTAGTCATCCAGCAGCGCGCCGCTGTTCGTAATGGCGTTGATGCCGTGAAAGTCATCTACATAGCCGTTGCCGTCGTCATCAATGCCATCCGCCCGGCATTTGCCGACCCCCTGCGGACATTCCTGCGGGTTCGTCCACAGATTGTCGAGCAGGTCCTCGTGCGTGACATCCACGCCGGTGTCGATCACGGCAATGATGACGTCGCGCGAGCCCGTCCCGATCTCCCACGCCTCCAGCGCGTCGATGTCGGCGTCCACGGTGCCGCCGGTCTGTCCTGTATTGTGCAGGTTCCACAGCCGGTCGAACAGGGGGTCGTCGGGCGGTGTTTCACTCAGCTGCAGGAAGTAGTTCGGTTCGGCGTATTCGACTCTCTCGTCGCCCTCAAGCACTTCGATCAACTGCTCATCCACGTCGACGGCCACACCGGCCAGCCGAAGCCCCTGGTCGGCGTCATCCAGGTCGTTGTCCAGATTGTCTTTCTCCGACAACCCGTACTCGGCGTAAAAGTCGGATATCTGCGAACGCGTTACCGTTCTCTTGAAGCGAATCAGCACCTGCCCCGGCACATATTCCACCTCTTCTTCATCCTGGTGCAGAGCCTCCTCGATCCGGTCCACTTTGCTGCCAAATCGATCGCCATCGTCAGACAGGAGGCCCGATTCGACGTAGGACGCGATCCGTTCGCCGGAAAAGTAGATGCCGGCGACGAGGCATGCTGCCAGAAACAGGGCCAAAAGAGAGATCCGTTTCATGTCGGGATAGTCTCCATCACTTCTGCGATCCGTCGAGCCTGTCAGGGGAGCGAAGCGGAGGCAGGGCAAAAAAGAAAAAAACTGGTCCGATTATTAGTACACCATCTGTACAGATTGATCAAATGCCGCCCGCTCCGTCCGATGGAGATTCGCGGGCAGTTCTGCGTCAGTTCGACTATCTTGGGGTTCCTGGCGTTTGAGAAGAGGAGGCCGCGAACGTCGATCCGCCTTTAGGCGCTATGCCTCGTCCCATGCAATCCGCTCGTCGCCCGCGTATACGTTAAACCGCTCCCCGCGTAAAAATCCCAACAGCGTCACGCCAAATCGCCGCGCAACCTCCACCGCCAAGTGGCTTGGCGCCGAAACGGCGGCCACCACCGGTACGCCCGCGACGGTCGATTTCTGCAAAATCTCGAACGAAGCGCGCCCGCTCACCAGCAGGATCGATTCGTGCAGCGGCAATTTTCGCTGCATCAATGCCCAACCGATCAGCTTGTCGACCGCGTTATGACGTCCCACGTCCTCGCGCAGGCACAGCAGCGAACCATCGGAGTCGAACAGTCCCGCCGCGTGGAGCCCTCCCGTGGCATCGAACAAGCCCTGCGCCGCGCGCAACGCCTCTGGCAGACTGATGAGGACCGACGGCGCGACCAGCGGCCCCGGCGGCAGTAGCGGGCATTCGCGCATCTCGATCGCTTCCAGACTCGCCTTGCCGCACACGCCGCACGCGCTCGTCGTGTAAAAATGGCGTTCAAGCGTCGCCAGCGGCGGCAGATGCTGCAATCGCAGCCCCACGTTCACTATATTGTAACGCTGCTCCGCATCGATATCGGCATCCACACAGTAGCTTATGCCGTTCAGTGACGTTGCGCCGGTGATGATTCCCTCATTGTGCAGGAAGCCGGCAGCCAGTTCGAAATCGTGTCCCGGCGTCCGCATCGTCACTGCGACCGTCTCGGTTTCGTCCCCCGCCTGCAGACGTATCTCCAGCGGCTCTTCCGCGGCCAGCTGGTCGTCCCGGGTTTTGCGCCGTCCCCGTTCCACAACCGTGATGCGGGTGCGCACTTTGCTGCCGACGCGGGCTATCATCGGAGTTCACCGAACCGTGTGGAAAAAAGACAAAAGAAGTGAGGAGAAAGAGCGCCTCACGTTTCGCTACTCGCTTCTGCGTGGGGATACGCAAGGCCTTCAATCGGCGATGCTGTGTCCTCTGCGACATGAGACGCGGCCATCAGAAACAGGATAGGCCCGCCCCCACGAGCATTGTCGCACCGTGCTCATTCTGCGTTCCACAGTGTATCAGGTAGCAGGACTGCGGTCAATGGCTGCAAAGTAAAGCTGCATTTAATCGCCGACCTCTATTCGCCGCGCAAGAGCGGAACGATACCGCCAGTTCGTGCAGCAACGTCCCTCAAGTACAACGCGAAGGCCGGCCACAAGATCAGATCGTTTGTCAGGATTGTCCATCCAAAAGAGGCAGGCAACGCGCCGTTTGCCAGCGCCCAGACAAATCCGACCGGCCCCAGTACCTTCCCTGCCAGTCCGATAAGGACGAGCTGCCTGTGCCGGTAAGGGAAACGCGCCGCCCACCAATACGCTGGCGCGTAGACCAGCACAAACATGCCGACGACCCGCCACACTGCCGTGTACCGGGGATTAGGCATGTCGAGAAGATCGAAGACGAGGAGAGGAAAGAGGATATTCGCTGCGCCCCAAACCAGATTGTAAACGGCGGCGGCGTAAAACCACCCGCGATAACGGGCAAGGGCCCTATCATGCGTTGAAATCGTCATGGCGATTGCGACGCTTTGCGCGGAAACTCCCTTCATGACCGAAAACAGCGCCCAAGAGCCCGTGGGTGGTCGTCAACTCGGCGCAGCTTCCGCTCTTCTCCGGCTCGGTCGCCCGATGAACGACGTGTGCGGTTTTCCACAGCTTCTTGGGAAGAGGGGTAACTACTCAGCCGCAATCAGTCTGCCACCCTGAATGGGGCGAGCGAAGGTGTTTTCTCTCTCCTCACTCCGCTTTACTTTCTCCTTGCTCTTGGGACGGTCGGGCCTGCGGCCCTCCCTTGTGCGGGGGGACTCCCCCCGCAACGCCCCCCTCCAACACCAGCGCTCACCGACGGTAAGCCATATTCCCGGCAGTGCGGGTCAACCAACGTGGTGGCGGCCAACCGAATACGCAATCAGAGATTCTGAATGGCGGCGGGGATGAAGCACTGGTCGAGACAGACGCTGTACGTGGCTTAGTAGTTGCGAAGAGGGATTCGCCACCGCCCCAGGCGCAGCACACTTGCAACGGTCAGAAATTCCAACGTGTCCGGTGGGCGGATCTCGATCTCCGCTACTTCCTCAAACGCGTTGTTTCTGCCTTGCAACTCGATGATCATTCTCGAACGCGAGGCATACAACATCGTCGAGCGGTAGCGGCGGCGAACGCGGTTTGGGAAGAGGAAGCTCCGCTCCCAGACCTGGATCGCTTCACCTGCCTGGTTGCGGCCAGAGGAGATGGTGAGAGTTGCCGGAGTGTCCTGTCCCGTTTCCGCAAAGAACAGATCCCACTTTGACAGGAGTCAGAATACGGGGTAAAGCCAAGCCGGGCGAGGCCAGATGATCTGCATCTGGCCTCCCAAAACAATATCGCAATCCGCATCCGCCGGACAGAGATAATGCTCCAGGAGAAACGAAGGCAGCTTGTCGCGGTATGGCGCCAGAAGCTGGCTGAAAGGGGAGTCCATCGCCGATAGCCTCCCAAAACCAGCGCGACCCGGACCAGGGAAGGCACTCTCCTGGCCTCCCTGGTCGACGCGCCCGATCGCGCTTCCTGAAACCGGCAGCGCCGCAACGGCTCAATCCGCTGCCGCCGGCACTCTCTCCGCAATCGGCTCAACCCGCACCGGGCACACCTTTAACTCCGCCGTATGCGTGATCGGATCGTAGCCGGACCCCGTCAGAACATTGATCGGCACGTCGGAAAACGAGAAGCTCGCAAAAACTGTCCCCTCCGGAGAGCGCCGCGTCGCCTCCACGCGCACCTCCACCGCGCCCCGCCTGCTGCTGACTTTCGCCCAGCCGCCGTCGCGCAGCCCGAACCGCGCCGTGTCCGCCGGATGCACCTCCAGCGTCTCCTCCGGCAGCAGCTCGTTTATCCCTTCCGAGCGCCCCGTCTGCGTGCGCGTATGGTAGCTCTCCAGCCGCCGCCCCGTCGTCAACCACACCGGATATTCCTCGTCAACGGTCTCAGCCGGATCGCGGTAGTCCGTGAAACTGAACTTGCCGCGTCCGTTGACGAACTCGTCCTCGTGCAGACGCGGCGTTCCAGGATGACCCCGGTAGGGGATGGGCCACTGATACTCTCCGTTGTCGGCCAGCTCCCAGTCGATGCCGTTGTAGATCGGCGACAGCTCGCACAGCTCGTTGAAGATCGGCACCGGCGAGTCGTAGTCAAAGCCGTCCATGCCCATGCGCTGCCCCAACTGGCTGATGATCCACCAGTCCGGTCTGGCCTCGCCCGGAGGATCGACCGCCTTGCGTACACGCTGAATGCGCCGCTCCGTATTGGTGAAGTGGCCGTCCGTCTCGGCCCAGGAGGTCGCCGGCAGCACAACGTCGGCCAGCTCCGCCGTCTCGGTCAGAAAGATGTCGATCACAACCAGGTGGTCGAGGCTCTTCAAGGCGTGGATGCAATGCTCCATGTCTGGGTCGGAAACTACGGTGTTTTCGCCGTTGATCAGCATGGCGAAAACTGTGTCCCCGCACTGCTCCAGCGCGGTCACTTTCGTGATGCCATTTTCCAGATCGATCCTGCGTCCGTAAGCTTTTTCGAACTTGGCCTGATTCTCCGGCTCGTTCACCGCCTGGAAGCCGGCGTAGTTGTTGGGCAGCGCGCCGCTGTCGCCCGCCCCCTGGATGTTGTTCTGCCCGCGCATCGGGTTGACGCCCGTGCCCTCGCGTCCAAAATTGCCCGTCAGCAGCGCCAGATTGCACAGGCTTTGCACATTTTCGACGCCGCAGATGTGCTCAGTTATACCCAGCGTATAAAAGATCGCTCCTTTGTCGCTCGCGCCGTAGAGAATTGCCGCCTCTTCGATCTTGTCTGCGGGCACGCCCGTTATGCTCTCCGCCCAGGCCGGTGTCTTCTCCTGCAGATGGTGCACCAGCGCGTCGTAGCCTTCGGTCCGCGTTGCAATGAACTCGCGATCGATCAATCCCTCCCGCACAATCACATGCGCCATGCCCAGCAGCAGCGCAGTATCGCTGCCCACGCGAATCGGCAGATAGAGGTCGGCCATCTCGGCCAGTCTGATGCGCCGCGGATCGGCGACGATCATCTTCGCTCCCCGCGCCAGCGCCTTCTTCAGACGCGTCGCCGCCACCGGGTGCGCCTCCGTCATATTGGTGCCGATGCAGAAGATCACATCCGGCTTCTCCATGTCCGCCAGCGGATTCGACATCGCCCCCCGCCCGATTGTTGCCGCCAGACCGGCGACTGTGGGAGCGTGTCAAGCACGGCTGCAGTTGTCGATATAGTTTGTCCCGAACCCCACACGAATGAACTTCTGCATCATATAGTTCGCCTCGCTCGGCGTCCGCCCCGACGCAACGCCATAGACCGCGCGGCGTCCGTGTTTCTCCAGGACATCGATGAAGCCCTGCGTGGCCCGCGCCAGTGCCTCTTCCCAGCTGGCCCGCCGCAGTTCGCCGTCCTCCCCGCGCACCAGCGGATGCGCCAGCCGGTCCGGGTGATGCACGTAGTCGTAGGCGAACTGCCCCTTGACGCACAGCGCGCCCGCATTCGCCGGGCCGTCGAATGCTGGTTGCACCGCGATGATGCGATTGTCCCGCGTCACCAGGTCCAGCGAGCAGCCGACGCCGCAATATCCGCAGATCGTGCGGGTCGTCTCTGTTGCAGCAACCGTTGTCTCCATCGATCCTTCCTTTCAGCCGGGAGGGCCGGCGCCTTCCTGCCGTAAACTCGTTCTTCTATCCGCCGTTTTCAGCAAAGCGCAGCGCCTTCTTGTCTGCCAGCGCGCCGGTTGGGCAGGTCTGCACACACTGACCGCAAAAAGTGCACGCCGAATCGCGCAGGTGACCGCCGAACTCAACCGTGATCTGCGTGGCAAAACCGCGGTTGGCGACGCTGATTGCATAGTCGCCCTCCTGTTCGGCGCACACGCGCACGCAGCGATAGCACGAGATGCACAGATCGTAGTCGCGCAGAATGAACGGGTTGCCGTCGTCTTCCCGGCTCCGTCCCGACTGCTCGCCGTCAAATCGCCCGCGGCCTGCGTCATAGCGCTCTACGAGCGTCGCCAGCTCCTGCGACGCGATGCCCCGCAGCGGGTCCACCACCACCTCGCGGTTTTCCGAGGCAACCAGCTCCAGCAAGGTGCGCCGCAGTCTTTCGACGCCTTCCGAAGCCGTTGTTACCTCCATCCCGTCGGTCGCCAGCGTCGTGCAGGACGCCGCCGGTACGCCCTGACCCGCGATTTCGACCACGCACAACCGGCAGCTGCCAAAGGCCTCCAGCCGCGGGTCATAGCAGAGTGTCGGCACTGCCCTTCCCGCACGCGTCGCCACTTCGTAGACCGTTTCGCCCGGCGAGAATCCAACCTCTTCCCCGTCCAGCGTAATCGTGGGCGCCTGCTCTTCCTGATTTACGGAATCCATGTTCCAGTTCCAGTTATTCGTTCAGGGGTGAAGTCTTTTTCTTCTCAGTTCGGATGCCATGGATCCGGTTGCTCAACGCCCCAACGCTGCTGCCAGCGGGCTCACGGCCTGAACGCCGCCACCTGCCGCGGGAAATTATTCAACAGGCTTTCGCTCACAAAGCCCGCGGCCACACCCAGCCCGCAAGCGCTCAACTCCAGGACTTCGCCAATGTCGCGCACCTCCTGCTGCCACGCTTCCAGCGCCTCGGGGCCTCCACCGGAAAGCCGTTCCAGAAGCCTCTGCGTCCCGATTCGGCAGGGGAAGCACTTGCCGCAGCTCTCGTGCGCAAAAAACGCCATTGCCTGGCGCGCCATCTCCACAATGTCGCGGCTGTCGTCGAAAACTATGATGCCGCCTGCGCCCAGCATCGAACCCGCCCCCCGGATGCTCGGCTCGTCGAGCGTGACACTCTCAATCGCCTCCTGGCCCAGAAAGCCGCCCGATAACCCCGCCATCGTCGCCGCCTGAAATCTGCGCCCTGGCAGCGGGCCGCCCGCCCACTCGTGCAGCAACGTGGTCAATGCCAGCCCGAAAGGAACCTCATAGTTCCCGGGCCGCTGCACATCTCCGGACAGGCTGATCACCTTGGTGCCCGTGTGGTCGCCCAGCCCCAGACTTCCGTACCAGTCGGCCCCCTGCCGCAATATCTGCGGCGCCGCGCACAGCGTTTCCACATTGTTCACCGCGGTCGGCAGGTCTTCGAATCCATGTGTCGTGGGATACGGCGGACGGTTGCGCGGGAAGGGATGTTTGCCCTCCAGACTGTTGAGCAGCGACCCCTCTTCGCCGCAGATGTAGGCCCCCGCCCCGCGGCGCAAATAGATCCGGAAACTGAAGTCGGTCCCGAGGATACCCTCCCCCAGCAGCCCCGCAGCCTCGGCCTCCTCCATTGCTCGTTCCAGCCGCGTGTACGTTTCTGGATACTCGTAGCGAAGATACAGAAATCCACGCGCCGCGCCGACTGCATATCCCGCCAGCGTCATCCCTTCGATCAACGCCAACGGATCGTGGTCCATCAGCGCACGGTCCTTGAAGCAGCCCGGCTCACCTTCATCCGCATTACATACAACGCTCTTCGGACCGCCCTCGGCCTCGCGAACAAATTGCCATTTCATGCCGGTGGGAAAGCCTGCCCCGCCGCGTCCGGCCAGCTTCGACGCCTTCAAAACGTCGATCACCTCCGCCGGCGTCGAGTCCTGTATGGCACGCGTCAAGGCTTCATAGCCGCCGCTGCGCCGGTACCCCGCCAGCGTTGCCCGCCCCGGCTCGCGGATCGCGCCGAAGACGCACTCCTCCAACCCACCCGGATTCGGCACCGGCATCGGTGACGAAGTGCGCCGCTGGAGCGTCTGAAACGGCGCGCTCACCACGAAGGTGTCGTCCCCGATCAGCACCGGCACCGGGTCGTCGCACCTGCCCGCGCATGGCATCTCCTCCGCGCCTTCAAGACTGTTCAACACCTCAAGCGCGCCCCGCTGGCAACAAACCGGGCCCGTGCAAACGCGCGGCCGCCGCAAGCCGCCCTCCTCGCGCGCAAAGTGGTGATAAAAGGTGATGGTCCCGTACAGATCGGCCAGCGGGATCCGCAACGCGGTGCCGATCGCCTCGACCGCGGCCGCCGCGATGTAGCCGTCCCGGTTGTGGAACGCGTGCAGGATTGGCAGCAACGGCGCCGGCTCATCGCGATAGCGCTCGATCAGCGCCAGATCGCTTGCCGCGACAACGATATTTTCCGTGCTTCCGCTCCGC
Source organism: uncultured Caldilineaceae bacterium (assembly GCA_951813625.1). Lineage (GTDB taxonomy): Bacteria > Chloroflexota > Anaerolineae > Caldilineales > Caldilineaceae > Bin5. Next base: position 90,325 of record CATOTS010000003.1, read on the forward strand.
TTCTGCTCAGGTCCGCTCATTTCATTTTGTACCGTATGGGAAGGCCAATCGGAAGAATTCCTTACTGAATTCTACCAGTTCAACCCCGTTCTCCCAACTGAAACAGGGGATGACTGATCGCCCTGGAGACACGCCAGGTCCTCGCGATCGGAAACGGCCAGGACCGGCCAGCGACCGGCCAGCGACTGGCGATGTGTTTGCAATCTACCTACCCGCCCTGTGGTATACTAGCTGGCATGATTCAGTCGGCCTACAGTCTGGTCTCCGACACGTTACTCTCGACCCAACCGCTCGTGCGGCGCAGCGCAATCTCCCTCCTGCTCACAGCCAGCGCCCTCGCTATCGCCCTCCTGATCGGCGTCGTCGGGCCGCTTATCGCCCTCGCCCTCGCCGCCGTCATCCTCGCCGGCGCATTGATCCTGTTCGACACCCATTGGGGTTACGTCGCGCTCTTGGGCGTCGTCTATGTCCTGCCGTTTGCCAGCCTGCCCTTTCGGCTCGGCTTCAGGCCCACCTTCCTCGATGCCGCGCTCGGCGCGCTCGTCTTCGTCTGGCTGCTCAAACTGGTAGCCGCCGGCCCTGCCTACCCGCGCCTTTCGGCGCACGGCAGGTCGTTGGCGGCATCCGCCCGCCGATTCGTCATCTCACCCATCGGCCTGCTGGTCGGCCTCTTCATGCTCATGGCCGTCTTCAGCTTCGTTTACGGCTCGTCTCACAGCCGTCCCTCGACCACGATCATCCGCCGTTTCGGTGAAATCCTGCTCGGCATCGGCCTCTTTTTCATCGTCATCAACACCGTTCGCACGCAGTCCGAACTGAATTGGGTAACCCGCTGGCTGATTCTCGCCGCCTGGGCCTGCGGGTCTATCGCGGTGCTGTTCTACGTCATTCCCGAGACCTGGACCATCCGCGCGCTCAATCAACTCGCCCGTTTCGAATACCCCGGCGGCGCCGGTGCCCTCCGCTGGATCGAAGATGACCCCGACGGCACAATGCGCGCCATCGGCACGGCGGTGGACCCCAACGTCCTCGGCGGAATGATGCTCCTGGCCGCAGCCGTTATCGGTCCTCAACTCGTTTCTCCGCGTCCGCTTTTCCCCAAATGGCTGATCGCGCTGATTTTCGCCACCGTTGCTCTCGCCCTATACTGGACCTACAGCCGTTCCGCCCTGTTCGGCATGATTTCGGCGCTCTCCGTTCCAGCACTGCTCAAATACCGCCGCCTGCTGCCGGTCGGCGCCGTCCTTGCCCTCTCCTTTTTCCTTTTACCCCAGACCCAGGACTATGTGGTCCGCGTGATAGAAGGGTTTAGCGGAGAGGACCTCGCGACCCAGATGCGTTTCGGAGAATACAAAGACGCTCTTATCCTGATCGACCGCTATCCCCTTTTCGGCGTCGGCTTTTCGGGCGTGCCCGATATCGACATCTATCTCGGCGTCAGCATGTTCTACCTGACCCTGGCCGAGAATATGGGCATAACAGGCCTCGTCATCTTTCTGGCTCTCATTGTCGGCTTCTTCAGCATAGTTTTGAGGGCTTGGCGCACCGGCGTTGCCCCCGAACGCGAAGCCCTGCTCCTCGGCTTTTGCGGCGCGATTCTGGGCGCCCTCGTCAGCGGAATCGGCGATCACTACTGGTTCAACCTGACCTACCCTCACATGACTGTTGTCTTTTGGCTCTTCATCGGACTGGCCATCGCAACCGTGCATATCGAACAGGAAAACACTGAGACGGCATAGTAGATGACGCCCCGTTTACGGGCGGACGCCTGCTGCCGGAATTTGCGTACAGAAATGAAAAGAGAACCAGTAGCGCTGCACATCGAAGAAAACGAAATCGGCACGGTACGCATCGAACCGGTCCCCGAAGGCCCCTCCGATCAGGGTCCGCACGGCGTTGAAACGGCCGGCCCGGCAAACGGCGGGACCGGAACAACGCCGCTGCCGGTCAATGCCGATAGCAGCGGGCCGGGCCAGCTAACGCGCGGGCGCCGTCCCCACTGGCTGCGCGTTCGCTCGCCGGATACTCCTCGCTTTCACGAACTCAAACAGCTGTTTCGGGGGAAGAGTCTGAATACAGTCTGCGAGGAGGCCCTCTGCCCCAATATCGGCGAATGTTGGGGACGGGGCACCGCCACCTTCCTGCTCATGGGGGATACCTGTACACGTTCCTGCGGCTTCTGCAAAATCAAGACCGGCCGCCCCGCGATGCTCGATCCTGAGGAGCCGCGCCGCATCGGCGAGAGCGTTCAGGCCATGAACCTGCACCACGCGGTCCTGACGAGTGTCAACCGCGATGAGCAGCCAGACGGCGGCGCCTGGGTCTTCGCCGAAAGCATCCACTGGATTCGACGACTGCAGCCCGGCTGCACAATCGAGGTGCTTATCCCCGATTTCAAGGGTGACTGGGCCGCTCTCCAGACTGTCATGCAGGCCAAACCGGAGATCCTCAACCACAATACCGAAACGGTTGCCCGCCTCTACAGGACTGTGCGGCCGCAGGCCCGCTACCCCCGATCGCTTGAACTCCTGCAACGCGCCAAGCAGATCGACACGCTCACACTGTCTAAATCGGGAATCATGATCGGGCTGGGCGAGACCTGGGATGAGATCCTGACCGTGATGGACGATCTGCGCGCCCACGGCGTCGACATCATGACCATCGGCCAGTACCTGCAGCCCAGTCGTTTTCACCTGCCCATCGTCGCCTATTACACGCCCGAACAGTTCGACCGCCTGCGCGCCGAGGGCGAGCAGCGCGGCTTCCGCTGGATGGAGTGCGGCCCTCTCGTGCGCAGCAGCTACCACGCCGATGGCCAGGCCCATCTCAGCCCGCGCGCGGACACCACGCCCCAGTCTGTAGGTTGAACCGGAGACGCTTCCCGCCTGCACCCGGTTTCCCCGTCCCTGACAGCAACGCAAGCCACCTGTCGCAAAAGGACGCGCAGCGCGCACGAAAGCCGTCAACGACCCGACGCCCCCGCCAATCCGCGCGGCCCCTGGCGCGGCAATCAGTGTCAACGGCTGCTGCGCCGGCACTGACCCGTCCCTTTCAACCCCTGGGATCGGGGCCCTCAGTTGTTGCGTCTGCTTCGTATGCCCTCCGTCATTTTCTCCCGGACCGATGCCGTAATTTTCGCGTTCTGCGCTCCAAAATTATGCCTTCCCACTCCAAAACGGGTATCATATAGCACCGCAAGCCCGTTTCAGGCTCATTCATCAACGATGGCCGCGTCCCGACTGGCGCCGGTCACCCGGGAGGGGGCAATGGCTCGACAGGATTTTTTCAATGCACGCGCTTCGCTCAGCACGCAGAGCGGCCCGGTCACAATCTATCGTCTCGATGCGCTGGAGAGGGCTTCCATAGCCGATGTGGGCCGGCTGCCATTCTCGATAAAGGTACTCCTGGAAGCCGCGCTGCGGCAGGCCGAGGGCTTCGAGATCACGCGCGACGCGATCGAGACCATCGGCAACTGGGGACCGGACACCGCCGGCAAGGTCGAGATCCCCTTCAAGCCGGCGCGCGTCATCTTGCAGGATTTTACCGGCGTCCCCAGCGTCGTCGACCTCGCTGCGCTGCGCAGCGCAATGGCCCGCATGGGCGGCGACGCCAACAAGATCAACCCCGTTGTCCCCGTCGACCTGGTTATCGATCACTCCGTGCAGGTGGACCGATTCGGCTCCGCCGCCGCCCTCTTCTTCAACGCCGAACGTGAATTCGAGCGCAATCGCGAGCGCTATGAGTTCCTGAAATGGGGCCAGCGCGCCTTTGACAACTTCCGCGTCGTTCCGCCCGCCACCGGCATCGTCCACCAGGTCAACCTTGAGTATCTCGCCAGCGTCGTCCAGACTTCACACGCAGACGCGAACGGCACATCCGGCCCGGAGGCCTACCCCGATTCGCTTGTGGGCACCGACAGCCACACGACCATGATCAACGGGCTCGGCGTCCTCGGTTGGGGCGTCGGCGGCATCGAAGCCGAGGCCGTCATGCTCGGCCAGCCGATCTACATGCTCATGCCCGACGTCGTTGGTTTTAAGCTGACCGGCGCGCTGCCCGAAGGCGCCACCGCCACCGACCTCGTCCTGCGCGCAACCGAGATGTTGCGGCAGCACGGCGTTGTCGGCAAATTTGTAGAGTATTTCGGCCCCGGCCTCGGCCGGCTCAGCCTGCCCGACCGCGCCACCCTTGCCAATATGTCGCCCGAATACGGCGCCACGATGGGCTTCTTCCCGGTCGACCAGGAGACGCTGCGCTACCTCGCAGATACCGGTCGCGACCCGGGCGCAATCGACTTGGTCGAACGTTACTGCAAGGAGCAGGGCCTCTTCCACACCGAAGAGACGCCCGACCCCGTCTTCAGCGACATCATCGAGCTCGACATGGGTACTGTGCAGCCCAGCCTCGCCGGTCCCAAACGGCCCCAGGACCGCGTCTCGCTCTCCGATATGAAAGCAAAGTGGAACGGGATGCTCTCGGCTCCTGTCGGCGCGCAGGGATTCGGCCTCGAGACCGGCGAGATCGATAACCGCGCCAGTGTCAGCTTCAAGGGCGCCGACTTTACCCTCAAGCACGGCGACGTCGTGATCGCGGCCATCACCTCCTGCACCAACACCAGTAACCCGTCGGTGATGATCGGCGCCGGACTCCTCGCCAAAAAGGCGGTCGAACGCGGCCTCGACGTCAAGCCCTGGGTCAAAACCAGCCTCGCGCCCGGTTCAAAAGTCGTCACCAGCTACCTCGAGGCCAGCGGTCTGATCCCCTATCTTCAGGCGCTCAACTTCCACACCGTCGGCTACGGCTGCACAACCTGCATCGGCAACAGCGGCCCCATCCCCGATCCCATCCGCGAAGCCATCCATGGCGCCGACCTTGTCGCCGCCTCTGTCCTGAGCGGCAACCGTAACTTCGAGGGGCGCATCGGCCCGGACGTGCGCGCCAACTTCCTCGCCTCGCCGCCGCTCGTCGTCGCCTACGCCATCGCCGGCACGGTGAACATCGATCTTGACAACGACCCCCTTGGCTACGACCCAACGGGCGAGCCTGTCTTCCTCAGTGACATCTGGCCCAGCCAGCAGGAGATCCAGGCCGAAATCCATCGCAGCCTCAAGCCGGCCCTCTTCCACCAGCAGTACGGCGACGTCTTTACCGGCAATGAGCAGTGGAACCAGGTCCCAATCTCCGGTGGCGATCTCTACGCCTGGAATCCCGACAGCACCTATATTCAAGAGCCGACTTTCTTCCAGGATATGGGCACCGAGCTCCCGCCCGTCCAGCCGATCGTGGGCGCACGCGTCCTCGCCGTTATGCCCGACAGCACGACGACCGACCACATCAGCCCCGCCGGCGCCATCGCGCCCGAAAGCCCGGCCGGCCGCTTTCTCACCGAGAAGGGCGTCCCCCGCTCCGAGTGGAACAGCTACGGCAGCCGCCGCGGCAACCACGAAGTGATGATGCGCGGCACCTTCGCCAACATCCGCATCAAGAATCAGATGCTCGACGGCGTCGAAGGCGGCTACACGGTCTACATGCCTGTGGCGGGTCAGGTGACCGAAGCCGGCGAATCCCGCTCCGGCAGCCCTTCAGAGATGGCGATCTGGGATGCCGCCGCGCACTATCAGCAGGAGGGTACGCCGCTCATCATCCTCGCCGGCAAAGAGTACGGCACCGGCTCCAGCCGCGACTGGGCCGCCAAGGGCCCCTGGCTGCAGGGCGTCAGGGCCGTAATCGCCGAAAGCTTCGAGCGCATTCACCGCTCCAATCTCGTCGGCATGGGCATCCTCCCGTTGCAGTTCGGCGAAGGCCAGAATATGCATTCGCTCGACCTGAGCGGCTTTGAGACCTACGACATCCTGGGGCTTACAGAAGAGATGACGCCCAACCAGGAGTACACGGTCCGCGTCACCCGCGAACAGGGGACCGTCTTCGACTTTCAGGTCACGAGCCGCCTCGATACACCGGTGGAAGTGAACTACTTTAAAAACGGCGGCATTTTGCACACAGTCTTGCGCCGTCTCGTCAAAGAACAATAACAAAGGAACGATATCGAATGGCTGCACGCACACAGGAGATTCAAGCTACGTATCAACTGTCAGGTTGGGACCTGTCCGCCCTGCTTCCGCCCGACCCCGAGTCAAACGGTGCCAGCTCGACCCCCTCCGCCTCCGCGGTTGAAGAGATGCTGGCACAGGTTGAACAGGACATCGCCTCTTTCGAGGCCTTGCGCGATGAGCTTTCCCCGCAGATGAAGCCGGAAAAACTGGTTACAGCCCTCCAGCAGTACGAGCATATCACCGCCCACCTCTACCGGCTCGGCGCCTACGGCAGCCTCTGGTTCTCCGCCGATACACAGGCGCCGGACGCCCTCACCTTTTCCAACCGCATGCAGCAAGTGCTGACCGAAATGCAGAACCGAATGCTCTTCTTCGGTCTCTGGTGGAAGGGCCTGGACGACGAGCACGCCGATGCGCTCCTGCCCGATGCCTCTGCCCACCCCGACTACCGCCACTTTCTGCAGGAGCTCCGGCTCTCTAAGCCATACATGCTGGAAGAGGACTCCGAGCAAATTATCAATGTGAAGGACGCCAACGGTATCACCGCGCTCATCACCATCTACACAATGCTCACCAACCGCCTCGAGTTCGAACTCGAAGTTGACGGCGAGGTCAAGCGCATGACCCGCGGCGAGGTCATGTCCTACGTCTATTCCACCGACCCCGACATGCGCGCCGCCGCCTATCAGTCGATTCACAGCGTCTACAAAGACGAGGCCCCGATCCTGGCGCAGATTTACATTAATCGCGTGCGCGATTGGTACAACGAGAACATCACGCTGCGCAGCTTCGACTCGCCGATTGCCGTCCGTAACCTGACAAACGATGTCCCGCCTGAGGCTGTCGACGCACTGCTAGAAGTCGCCCGCCGCAATGCGCCGCTCTTCCAGCGCTACTTCGAGCTCAAGGCCAACTGGCTGGGCATGGAAAAGCTGCGCCGCTACGATATCTACGCCCCGCTGGCCGGCTCGTCGCGCGAGGTCGCTTACGAAGACGCGGTCGAGCTTGTCCTGGACACATTCAAGCGCTTCGACCTCGACTTCGCCGCCAAGGCCCAGCGCGTCTTCGACGACAATCACATCGACAGCGAAGTGCGCAAGGGCAAACGCGCCGGCGCCTTTTGCGCCACCGTCCTGCCCAGCATCACGCCCTACGTGCTCCTCAACTACACCAACAAAGTGCGCGATGTCGCCACAATCGCTCATGAGCTGGGCCACGCCGTCCATAGCATGATGGCCGAGCGCCACTCGCTCCTCACGCAGCATTCCTCCCTGCCCCTCGCCGAGACCGCCTCCGTCTTCGCCGAGATGGTGATGAACGACCAGCTCCTCGCCGAGGAGAAGGACCCGCTCGTCCGTCGCGAGATCCTCGCCGCCAGCGTCGACGACATCTACGCCACCGTCATGCGCCAGGCCTTCTTTGTAATCTTCGAGAACGACGCGCACGAGGCCATCCTCCAGAACGCCTCCCCCCAGGAGCTGGACCGCATCTACCTGGAGAATCTGCAGGAGCAGTTCGGCGACAGCGTCGAACTCTCCGACGAATTCCAATACGAGTGGATCAGCATCCCCCACATCTACCATACGCCCTTTTACTGCTACGCCTATAGCTTCGGCCAGCTGCTCGTCCTCTCCCTCTACCGCCGCTACCAGCAGGAGGGCGACGCCTTCAAACCCGGCTACCTCAACATGCTGGCAACCGGCGGCTCCGCCCGCCCGCAGCAGATCCTGGAAGCGGCCGGCATCGACATGACCGACCCCGACTTCTGGCAGGCCGGCTTCGACGTCATCCGCGACATGATCGACGAACTCGAAGCCACGACCCTCGCCTGAACCGGCTTTCGCACGCAGCCGCTCGAAGTGGCGAATATCACAGGGGCGCCCTCAGACCGCTGAAGGCGCCCCTGGCATTTCCGCCACCCCTCACGCGCAGAAATCGATCCTGCAAAGGGGCTTTCAAGATTTCCAATCGCGTGGTACCGCTTGATTGACTTCGGTTTAACCTTGGTTCGTTTCTTGGTTACAGAAGGCGAGCAGGGTCCCCGCTCAGTAGTGAACCAAACAGTCAGAAAGCGAACGCCTCACGTTTGTGTCCGGAGTTCACCAGGCCACCGTGGATCATCGACCCGGCATCGCCGGGCAGATGTCTGTCTTGGTGTTGGAATTCGAATTGAAACGAAAGGGAAAGGTTCGCCCGATACCGTTGAACTTGAACTGGCTATCTATAGAAATTGCAGATGAGGAGAAACTTCTGAACCCGCAGTGGACCTGCGGCATCCACCTAGCCCACCTGGCGGCGGACCTCCAACACATTCGGCAGCCGCTCGATACGCGTCATGATACGCGTCAGCTGCGAGATATTGGATAGCTCCAGCGTCGCCCTGATCAGGGCTACGTTGTTCGGCAGCCCCGTCTCCGCCGCCGCCGCCTGCATGTTGATCTTCTCGTCCGCGACCAGGCTGGTAACGTCGCGCAGCAGACCGGCCCGGTCGTAGGCCTTCACCTGGATGCTGACCGGATACTTCTCCTCGCTCTTGGCGCCCCACTGCACCTCCACCAGCCGCGCATTCTCCGCCCGCTGTATCAGCGCTGTGATATTCGGGCAGTTCGTTCGGTGTATCGACACGCCCCGCCCCTTCGTCACGTAGCCCACGATCGGGTCGCCCGGCACCGGATTGCAGCAGCGCGCCGCATTCGCCAGTACGCCGTCCAGCCCGGCAACCTGCACACCATCGATCGAGACAATCCGCGGCTGCGGCCGCGCGACCGGCAGCTCCGGCTCCTCTTTCAGCTGCTCGCTGCGCTCATGCTCGATCACCCGCTGCGCAATATGCTGGCTCGTCACGTCGCCGTAGCCGATCGCAGCCAGAAAGTCATCCAACTCCTCAAAGCCGCACAGCCGCGCCACCATTTCGAACGGCTGCGTTACGCTCAGCCGCCTCAGTTCCTTTTCCAGAATCTGACGGCCCTGCGCAACATTCTCTTCCCTCGCCTGCTTGCGGAACCAGGTCCGGATCTTCCCGCGCGCCCGGGTCGTCGCCACATACCCCATGTTGGGATTGATCCAGTCCCGGCTGGGGCCCCCGCGTTTGGCTGAAATCACCTCCACCTGGTCCCCGTTCTGCAGCTGAAAATCCAACGCCACCAGGCGCCCGTTCACCTTGGCGCCGCGGCAGCGGTGGCCCAGCTCCGTGTGGACAACGTAGGCGAAGTCGATCGGTGTCGCGTTGCGCGGCAGGTCGATCACATCCCCGCGCGGCGTGAAGACGTAGACCCGGTCCTGGAAGACGTCCGTCTTCATCCCGCTCACGAACTCCTGCGCGTCGGTTACGTCCTGCCGCCATTCCATCAGCTGGCGTATCCAGGCAATCTTGTTGTCCAGGTACTGGTTGGGCTGCTTGCCCTCCTTGTAGCGCCAGTGCGCAGCGATGCCGTACTCAGCCACCTGGTGCATCTCCTGCGTCCGAATCTGCACCTCCATCGGCTTGCCGTTCGACCCAACCACTGCAGTGTGCAGGCTGCGGTACAGATTGTCCTTCGGATTGGCGATGTAGTCGTCGAACTCACCCGGTATCGGGCGCCAGTGACTGTGTACAACCCCCAGGGTCGCATAGCAGTCCGCAATCGAGTCAACGACAATGCGGAATCCATGAATATCGTAAATCTGCTCAAACGGCACTTCCTTGCGCCGCATTTTGCGATAGATACCGTATATGTGCTTCGGCCGCCCGCTAATCTCGGCAGCAACGCCGGCCTCTTTGAGCAACTTGGTCAGCTTGGCCCGCGTCTCTTCCATCCAGTGGACTCGTTCGGCCCGCTTCTGGTCCATCGCCTGCGACAAATTGCGATAGGTGACCGGCTCCAGGTAGCGAAAACTGAGGTCCTCGAGCTCCCATTTGAACTGCCAGATTCCCAGCCGGTTCGCCAGCGGCGCAAAGATCTCCAGCGTTTCGCGCGCAATTCGCCGCCGCTTATGCTCCGGGTGGCCCTGCAAGGTTCGCATGTTGTGAACGCGGTCCGCCAGTTTGATCAGCACCACCCGGATGTCTTCGACCATCGCCAGGAACATCTTGCGCAGGCTCTCGGCCTTCTCATCCGCCACGCTGTGCCGCATCTTGCTCAACTCCTTGATGCGGTTCAGCTTCGTCACCCCGTCAACCAGCTCGGCAATGTCCTGATTGAAGTTCTTCTTCAGATAGGAGATTGTGTAACCCGAGTCCTCCACCACGTCGTGCAGCAGCGCCGCCGCCAGCGTATCCGCATCCAACTGCAATTCAGTCAGGATGCTGGTCACGTCGATCGGGTGCAGTATGTACGGCTCTCCGGTCATGCGCGTCTGCTCGCGGTGCGCGTCGCTCGCGACCAGATAGGCCTGCAATATCCGCAGTCTCTCGTCCGCGCCGAAATAACCGGGCAGCTTCCCGTACAACTCCTCAAGTGACTTGACTTCGTGCAGGTTCAACAGGGGCTGAAGGAACAACCTGCCGTCGCTGACCGGGGGAACCGCCCCCAGGGGGATGCTGCGCAGCAGCGCACTGTCGGTCGCGAGACCGTTGCTGCCCGGGCTGACCGAGGTATCGTCGGTTTCGGCGTCGGAAAGGTCTTCAATCGCGGACGCGGCCTCAAGGGTTGCATCCGGCGCCATTTCCATGCCAACCATTTTTTGCTCTTTCTATGACTTTTCTGGTCCCGGGGCCGTCTCAATTCGTGGGGTGGGCTTCTCTGGCCCCGAATTGCCGCATTATAGCAGGGGAGGCGCCGGAACCGCAACGCAGCTTTTAGAGGCCCTATCGCCTCCGTCCAGGAGACTTTGGCAGGCCGCTTGCGGGGCAATTTACACTGGTGAGCAGGGGTAAAGCGGTTTGGACCGTCGACCTACCGTCCAGCAATCGCTGCACAAGTCGATCCGGCGACGCATCGCGTCTAAATTGACTACGATCCGCCAATGCTCAACGCGCCGGGAGTCCAAATCAAGCGCGCGAACCGCCGCATTGGGGCTGTCTGCTATTTGCGATCTCGCAAAGCGAACGGGCCGCAATCGGTCCGTCCCGCGGGATCAATCGCAGTCTCGACACAAAAAACGCGCCACCAGCTCTCGAATTGCCAGCTGCGGCGCCTCGCTGCAGTCAAACCAGTGGATGCCGGCCATGCGCCGGAACCAGGTGTACTGGTGCCGCACAAATCTGTGCGTTTCAATCTGAATGCGCTCGACCGCCGCCGACAGCGTGGTCCCGCCGGCCAGGTGGGCCGCGATCTCGCGATAGCCCAGGCTGGACATGGCCGGCAGATCGGGCGAATGTCCCGCAGCCAGCAGGGCAGACATCTCCTCCACCAGTCCGCTCGCAACCATCTCCTCGGCTCGCCGGTCGATCCGCTCGTGCAGCAACGCGCGCGGCAAGTCCAGCCCAATCTTCAGAATTGCGTACGGCGGCGGGTCTGCCGCCTCCAGTTCACTCTTTCTGCGGCCCGTCGTCTGCACCACTTCCAGCGCACGCACGACCCGCCGCAGGTTATTCGGATGGATCCCCGCGGCCGCCTCCGGATCCACGTTCTGCAGCCGGGCATGCAGCGCGGCGCGGCCGTTCTCCTGCGCGTACGCCTCCAGCTCCGCCCGCAACGCCGGGTCTGGCGCAACCGGCGGAATCCGCAGCCCCTCCGTCACCGCACGCAGATAGAGCGCCGAACCTCCCACAAGAAAGGGGACGCGACCGCGCCGGTGAATGCCGTCGATTGCAGCGAAAGCCATCTCCTGATACGTCGCCAGCGCCATCTGGCCGTCCGGCGGCCGCACGTCAATCAGATGATGGGGGACGCGCGCCTGCTCCTCTGCGCTCGGCTTGGCCGTCCCGATATCCATGCCACGGTAGATCTGGCGGCTGTCCGCCCCCACGATTTCCCCGTCGTATTCCTCCGCCAGTTCCAGGCTCAACGCGGTCTTGCCCACTGCCGTCGCGCCCAGGATAACGATCAGGGGCGGTTTCCCTTCCTCTCCCGCCTGCTCAGCCCGGAACGGCATGGCGGATATGCTCCACGTCGACCACTTTCCCGGACCGATCCATCTGCACCGCCACCGCGTCGATGCGCCAGGGACCCTTCCACTCTTTCTCCTGCACGTACAGGGCCGCAAGCTCCCGCAACTTCGCCTGCTTTTTCTCAGGAAACGCCTGACGCGCCGTTCCGAAAGCGTGGCCCCGGCGCGTGCGGACTTCAACCAGCACAAGCCAGCGGGCGTCGGCGCTGCCCTGCGCGTAATCCGGCGCCCGCTCCTCGGCGACGATGTCCAGTTCGCCGGCCCTGCAGCGCCAATTGCGCTCAACGATTCGCAGGCCGGCAGTGAGAAGAGCGCGCGCGGCGATCAACTCGCCGCGCGCACCCAGCGCCTTCCGGTTGCCCCGCTCTCCGCCAAGAACCATTCGGCCCTTCTTACTGCGCCGCCGTTTCCACTGTCGGCACGATACCCGGGCCGGGCAGCACCAGCGTCGGCGTCATGCCTTCGGGCGTAAAGATCACCTTGTCCGTGCTCTTGAGCGCGCTCGCATTCGCCTGCGCGATCAGGAGTTGCACGTAGACCGGACGCCCCGCGTACAGCTCGGCCAGCGCCGACTCGACCGCGATCTGCGCTTGCGCCTGTTGCTCCGCTGCAATCGCCAGCGACTGTGAAATCTCGATGTCCCGCTGCGCCGCGATCAGCTCGTTGCGTTTCTGCGCCTCAATGACGGCATGCTCCGCCTCGACGCGCGCCAGTTCATTGGCGCGCTCCGCCTCGATCACCGCCCGCTGCGCCGCCACCTTCGCCTCCTCCAGCTGGGCCAGCGCCGTCTGCTGCCGCGCCTGCTCCTGGATCCGGCTCTGCTCGATGCGGATTTCACCTTCCTGCCGCGCCTGTTCGGCGTCGGCCTGCGCATCCGCACGCAGCTTGTCCTGCGCCGCCTTCTCCGTCTCCAACCGGCTCTGCACGATCGCGTCCAGCGCCGACTGCACCGCCGGCGACAGTATCACGTCGGGTACAACCAGGTTTTCGATCCTGAGGCCAAAGTTCGCCGCCCGCTCATTCAACTCATCGTCAACGCACTGCCGCAGCACATCCCTGGCCGTGCCGACAACATTGTCATCAAACGTGCGGTCGCCGATACAAACCTTCATCGCCTGTCGCGCCTGGTCCTGAATGCGGCTGCGCGCCAGCTCGTCCTCCAGGTAGATGCTCCTGTACTGTGCCCACAGGGCCTGTATCGTATCCTTCTGTAGGATATTCGGCCGGAAAATGTCGCCGCTCACCACCAGGCCAATGCGCTGCTTGTCCTTGGTGATGATCTCATCGTCCGTCACGCTGAATGGAATCGCCTGGCTCGAAACGCGCACGAGGTCAACGAAAAGACCTACGTCCGTATAGATGCCGGGCCCAACCACATCCTTGATCTTCCCTCCCTGGAACTGAACGGCTACCTCCTGTTCATCCACGCGTTCAAACGCGTAAAAGAAGTTCCTGGCAAAATTCAGCAGGAAGAGGACGACGATAACACCAAGGATCACCAACACGATCGGCAACCCGCCCGGCATGCGCCTGGGCACTCTTGGTACATTGCTCAGATTATTCATCTGCTACTCCTTAATGGGAGAACGCCGGGCGCGCCTCCTTCGGCGGCCCGCCATTCACGAAAACTCCGGCACTTGACTCAACACATCATACTATACCGGACCCCTCCTCCTCATATCTGACATCCGGCAACCGCAACCCTGACGACCGAGCCGTGTAGCTGGTCAGATAGGGCGCCTGGTCCCGCCGGCCATTCTGGGTCAGCGCGTCGCGTAAAGTTCCAGCACATCGAAGATTAACGACTCGTTGCCGGACGCGGTACGTCCGAGGGCCCTTGCTGCCCTACATCTGCCAGGAATCATCAATCTCGACTACCAGTCGTCCAGGGTCTCCAGATACCCACCAGCATTGGCGCCCGCTTGCCATACGAACATTCCCGCTTGCCATACGAACATTCCCGTTTTGTAGCTACTCAGCCGCAATCAGTCCGCCACCTTGAATGGAGCGCGCGCAGGTGCCTTCTCTCTCCTCACTCCTCTTTACACTCTCCTTAGCCTTTTGGACGGTCGGGCCTGCGGCCCTCCCTTGTGCGGGGGGACTCCCCCCGCAACGCCCCCCTGGCACAACCCGCAGTTGACGTTCTTCGTGGAGATTCGCGCAAATTCGTGGATTAAGCCCTTGCCCTTAACTCTTCAGTACCAAGTTTCGGCCGTTCTGGACGGTCGGGCCTGACGGCCCTCCCTTGTGCGGGGGGACTCCCCCCGCAACGCCCCCCTGACAAAACCCGCAGTTGACGTTCTTCGTGGAGATTCGCGCAAATTCGTGGATTGAGTCGTTGCCCTTGACCTTTCAGTACCAAGTTTCGGCAGTTCCGGACGGTCGGGCCTGCGGCCCTCCCTTGTGCGGGGGGACTCCCCCCGCAACGCCCCCCTCCAAAACCATCGCTCACCGACAGTACGCCCTATTCCCGGCAGTGCGGCCAGACCAACGCGGTGTCTGCCCACCGAATACGCGTTCAGATAGCCTGAATGGCGGTAGCGATGAAAGGCCAGGGGTAGTTGATATTTCCTATGACTGGTCAGCAACAGTCGGCAACTGCAGGCTGCCAGTGTTCAGTCCTTACTATGGTTCGCCCGATTCTTGGAGCGAAGACCGCCGCCTGAGCCGGTGCCGCTAATCGTGTCCATCACAGAAATCAGATGAATCACAGTTCAGACAAGTGTCAACGAGCCCTAGTCATAACAGGGACTGTATATGACTCGTTGTACAATTATATTTTATATATTTTACAAAATATTTCATGCATCTAGCTTATGCCCTCTGCTTAGCGCCGTTGAATGTCCCGCTCAGCCGCGCCCGCAACGACCGTTGTTCAGCATGTTCGAAAAAACACTTGCAAACACTCGCAAACGCTCATAAACGCTCGCCGACACTCGCAGGCGTTCTTGCCTGCCAACTTGGGCGTCCCGCGACGCCCGCCGCCCCCCGGCTTCATCGCGAAATCGGCGAGTCCGACTCTACCTCCAATGCGGGTTCGCTTCCCAAAGGCCTCAGATTTGACAGCCAACCGAACCATGAATTACCATATGCGCCAACAACCGAATTACGTCTTCTTATCGAGAGAGGTGGAGGGGCCGGCCCGATGAAGCCTCGGCAACCGGCGCTGACGAGTTAAGCTCGCCCAGCGCGGCAGGTGCCAATTCCGGCGGTGTGGATGCACCGGCAGATGAGATGCTCAGATCAGCTTCCTGAAGCCCTCTTCCCTGTATCCGCCGGAAGAGGGTTTTGACTTTGTGCAAACGGCCGGCGCCCCAAGAGTCGCGAATCTGCCGACGAGCGACGCGAAGGAGAAAACATGGCCGCATCCAATACGACCCCAACGCACACCCCCGCCGCCGACAGCGCCGACCCCGATACCGGCGCGGCGTCACAGCGGGCCGGAGCCAACGGCTCGAGCCCGCAGGCCGGCGCGCGCCCGCTCTCCCCGCTGACGCAAGCCGTCCACGCCGGCGAAAAGCGCTATCTCTCCCACGACAGCCTGACCGTGCCTATCGTCCAGACCAGCACCTATACCTTCGAGGATACGGCCAAGCTGATCGATTACATGGAAGAGCATATGTTTTGGGATGTGCCGGAACGGGAGGAGTACGGCCGCTACGGCAACCCGACCGTGCGCGCCGCCGAGTCAAAGCTGGCCGCGCTCGACCGCGCCGAGGACGCGCTCGTCCTCTCCAGCGGCATGGCAGCAATCACCACCACCCTCTTCATCCTGCTCAGCCAGGGCGACCACTTCGTCATGACGGAAGACTGCTACCGCCGCACGCGCGGCTTCTGCAACACCTTTCTCACCCGTTTCGGCGTGATGTGTACCGTCGTCGCTCCCGGCGACTACGACGCGCTGGAGGCGGCGATCCGGCCCGAAACAAAGCTGATCTTCTCCGAGTCGCCCACCAATCCCTTCCTGCGCTGCCTCGACTACCCCCGCCTCGTCGACATCGCCCGCCGGCACGGCCTGCGCACCGTCGTCGACACCACCTTTGCCACACCCTGCAACGCCCGCCCACTCGAACACGGCGTCGACCTCGTCATCCACAGCGTCACCAAGTACCTTGCCGGACACAACGACCTGCTGGCCGGCTGTGTCACCGGCAATTTCAACATCACCACCGCCCTGCGCCAGTCCCAGGGCGTCCTCGGCGCGGTCCTCGACCCCCACTGCGCCTATCTCATCCTGCGCGGCCTCAAGACGCTCGGCCTGCGCATGCGCCAGCACAACGAGAGCGGACTGCGCATCGCCCGCTTCCTCGAAGACCACCCCAAAATCCGCCGCGTCTGGTATCCCGGCCTGGAGAGCCATCCTGACCATGAGGTCGCGACGCGCACGATGTCCGGTTTCGGCGGCGTCATCAGCTTCGAGGTCGAAGCCGACGGCCCGACCACCAGCCGTTTCATCGACGCCTGCAGCATCCCCCGGATCGGGCCCAGCCTCGGCGGAGTCGAAAGCCTGATCGAGCAGCCCGCCATCGTCAGTTACTTCGATACCGATGAGGAGGTCCGGCTCGCCCTGGGAATCAAGGACGAGCTCGTGCGCCTCAGCGTCGGCATCGAGGATACCGACGACCTTCTCGCCGACTTCGACCAGGCCCTGGCCGGCATCTAGCCAACCGCTGAAACTGGGACGGTCCACGCCATGAAACCGCCAGGCGTTCGCGACGCGCTCCGGCTTGCGCCGGCTCTCCTAATCGGCTTTTTTCTCTTCTCTGCCTGCCGCTCCCCCCAGCCCTCGCTGGCAACCGCTGACGTTGTCGGCGTCCTCAGCCGGCCCGTCGACGACCGCTTCGCCCGCGCGCTTGGGCCGGTCGAGTTCCGCTTTCCTCTCGATCACGGTCCGCACAAGGAATACGCGACCGAGTGGTGGTACTACACCGGCAACCTTACCGGCGAGGACGGCGGCGACTACGGCTATCAGCTTACCTTCTTCCGCAGCGCCCTCGCGCCCGGAGAGTCGAGCCGGCCATCCGATTTCGCCGCGCAACAGCTCTATATGGCCCATTTCGCCGTCACATCCGGCCCCGCGCGCCAACATCTGAGTTTCGACCGATTCAGCCGCGGCGCCGCGGGCGTGGCCGGCGCCAGCGGTTCTCCGCAATTCAGCGTCTGGCTCGACGACTGGCGCGCCCATCAGACCGGCCCGGGCGAGATGCGCCTGTTCGCC
The DNA here is from genome assembly GCA_951813625.1 of uncultured Caldilineaceae bacterium. Taxonomy (GTDB): domain Bacteria; phylum Chloroflexota; class Anaerolineae; order Caldilineales; family Caldilineaceae; genus Bin5. The sequence continues at coordinate 107,626 of CATOTS010000003.1, forward strand.
GCCGCCGAGGGCGAAAATGGCCCGGTCTCCATCGACGTCGCCCTTACCGAGACGCGCCCGCCCCTGCTCCACGGCGAAGACGGCTACAGCCGCAAGGGCCCCGAAGAAGGCAACGCCAACCACTACTACAGTCTCGCGCGCATGGAGACTACAGGGCATATCGTCTTCGGCGGCTCGCAGGTTGCCGTATCCGGCTTCAGCTGGATGGACCACGAGTTCGGCACCTCGGCACTCAGCGAGGACGCCGTGGGCTGGGACTGGTTCGCCGTCACCCTCGACAACGGTGTCGTCCTGATGTTCGCCGAGATCCGCACCAGCTCCGGCACAGCGCAGGACATTTTTGAAGGCACGCTCAGTTACCCCGATGGGCGGCAGCTGGCAATCGCTTCCGACGAACTCGAACTGACACCCACCGGCAGCTGGACCAGTCCCGACACCGGCATCGTCTATCCCAGCGGCTGGCGCGCCGTATTTGCGCAGCGCCAAATCGAGTTGACAATCGAACCGCTGATCGACGACCAGGAGATGGATGTCGCTTTCACCTACTACGAGGGCGCCACAACCGTACGCGGCGTCATGCAAGGACAGCCCGTCAACGGCCGCGGCTACGTCGAGCTGACCGGTTACGGCGCGGCCGGCTTTCAGCGATAGGTGAATTCTTGCCAATCACGGCGAAGCAGTCCAGAATTGGCCTGTTGCGCCTTTGGCCCCGACGCGGTCCAAACGCGCGACAGCGACGATTGCCCCAAAACTCTTAGAGGAGACCCCAATTCATGATGACCCTGCAGCCTACCGGCAGCGCTGTCGAGAACGCAGCCAAGCGGCATCCTGCCGCGTCGATACGATCCCGCCGCCTGGGAACGCTCCTCTGCCTTCTCTTCTGCCTGCTGCTGTTCGCAGCCTGCGACGCCCCGGACGCGTCCGCGCCTGTAGCCGATTCCGAGCCTGCCGCCGCAGATACCGCCACCCCTCTGCCAGAACCTGAGCCGACCGACACGCCCGTTCCCGAACCCGAACCGGCGCCCACAGCCACCGCCGCCCCGCAAGAGGAAACAGAGTCGGAGAGCGGCGAGCTGCCTGCGGTCGGCCAGACCTTTGTCATCGCGTCGCAGGAGTCCGAGGCCCGATTCATCATCGATGAAGAGCTCTTCGGCCAGCCCAAAACCGTTGTCGGCGCAACCAGCGCCTTGTCAGGCCAATTGACGGTCGTCGCGGCCAATCCCTCGGCCAGCCAAATCGGCGTGATCCAGATCGACGCCGACACATTCATTACCGATCACAACCGCCGCAACGGGGCTATCCGCCGCTTCATCTTGCAGACCAATCGCCATCGCTACATCACCTTTAACGCGACTGCGCTCACTGGTCTGCCCGACGAAGTGGCCGTCGGCGACGAGGTGCAGTTCGAAATCACCGGTGACCTGACCATCCGCGAGATCACCAAACCCGTGCTTTTCAACGTGACCTTGCAGGTAGTCTCGGACACCGAAATTCGGGGGGCCGCGTCGACCGTTGTGGCCCTGGAGACCTTTGAACTCACCATCCCCCAGGTGCCTAGCGTCGCCAACGTCGGCGAGGAGTTCATCGTCGAATTCGACTTCGTTGCCCGCGTGCAGTAGACGCGCCCGCAACTGTCCGGCGTCAAAGTAATCTCCCTTAACGAAGCCAGCGCGTTCAAGCGCCGCGCCGGGAGGTCTGTCCATCGTGTCTGACCAGAAACAGCCTTTGATCGCAAGCGGCGCTGCCGTAGATGTCGAACTCCTGCGCGAAGGATTCAACCGCGGATTCGCCGACTACCGCTACAATTTGCAGATGGACGCGGCTGCCGCGCGCACCTACATGCGCTATGCCGGCATCGCTGTCGATGACTGCGCCGTTCTCATTGCAGACGAAAACGGGCGACCGCGCGGCGTCGGCGCGGCGCTGCTGGCCGTGCGCGGCGACGAAGGCTGGTGCGGCGGCCTCAGCGTTGCGCCCGCATACCGCGGGCAGGGCTGGGGACGGCGGCTGATGGAACAGCTCAAGGTTCGCGCACTGGAGCGGGGTCTGCGCCGCGTCCGCCTCGAGGTCCGAACCGAAAACGAACATGCCCTCATGGTTTACCGTCAAGTCGGCTATGAGTCTGTGCGCGAACTGCTGCTCTGGGAACGGGACCCGCGCCAAGGCCCCCTCCCTCTCCCTTTCGAACCGCTCGAAGAAAGCGATCCCGCCCGGACTCTGCAACAGTGCCACGGCTGGCACGACCAGCGTATGGCCTGGCAGCGCAACCAGAGCAGCCTGCTCAAGACCGTCGCGCTGCGCCGCTGCGTCTGCCATACGATTCCGGCCAAGGACGGGGCGCCGGTCGCCTATGCCATTGTGGAGCTGATGCAGCGCTCGCGGCCGCAGCCGCCCGGTCAGCCCGATATGCGACTGCAGATTCTCGACATCGCCGTCGATCCCGATGCCGAGCTCCTCGACGCGGCCCGCCCCCTGGTGCAGGCACTTCAACTCCGCTACGTCGACGCGCTGGTCACACTCTTCAACGAACCCGCCGACAGCCGCCTCAATCCAATTTTCGCCTCTTTCGGCTTTCGCGTCTATGATCGGCAGTGTGAGTTGCAGCTCGATCTGTAGGTCAATCCATACAAGCTGAACTGTTGCCCTAATGAACCCGACAGCTCCGATTGCCCCGACCACTCAGACCTATCCACGCACGACGCCAATGCCCGCGACGAGTCCCTTTCGTGCAAATTCGTGTTCTTCGTGGATTCCATGTGCTATGCCGTCCCATTCCGACCCACAACGGTGTGAGATCGTCACCCACCGCCATTCCCGGAGAGACGAGAGTGATGAATGACCCTATTCGCGTAGCAGTTACGGGCGCGGCCGGCAACATCGGCTATGCCCTCATCTTTCGCATCGCCAATGGCGATCTGTTCGGCCCCGAACAGCCCGTCATCCTCCAGCTTCTGGAGATTCCGCCGGCAATGGGCGCGCTCGAAGGCGTGGCAATGGAGTTGGACGACTGCGCCTTCCCCCTTCTCGCACAGACAATACTGACCGATCAGCCCGATGTCGCCTTTGATCGCGCCAGCTGGTCGTTGCTGGTCGGCGCCCGCCCCCGCACCGCCGGCATGGAGCGCAAAGATTTACTAAGCGCCAACGGTCCCATCTTCGTCACCCAGGGCCGGGCCATAAACGCGAACGCCGCGCCCGACGCGCGCATCGTCGTCGTCGGCAACCCCGCCAATACCAACTGCCTCATCGCCATGAACAACGCGCCCGACGTGCCCCCCGGGCGCTTTACCGCCATGACCCGCCTCGACTACAATCGCGCCAGGACCATGCTCGCGCACAAGGCGGGGCGTCCACTTACAGCCGTGACGAATGTCACGATCTGGGGCAACCACAGCGCCACACAGTACCCCGATGCCTTCCACGCGCAGATCGACGCGCAGCCGGCCGCGCCAGTCATCGGTGATGACAACTGGATCAAGGAGACCTTCGTCCCCACCGTGCAGCAGCGCGGCGCCGCCGTGATCGCCGCCAGGGGCGCCAGCAGCGCGGCCAGCGCGGCCAACGCCTGCATCAACCACGTGCAGACCTGGTACGCCGGCACATCCGCCGGCGATTGGGCGAGCATGGGCATCCCCAGCACCGGCGCTTACGGCACGCCCGCAGGCGTCATCTTCAGCTACCCTCTGACAATTGGGGACGGGGATTACAGCGTTGTGGATGGGCTCGATCTGAGCGAGTTTGACCGCTCAGCGATCGCCGCCACCGCTCAGGAGCTTCTCGAGGAACGCGACGCGGTCGCCGACTGGCTGGTTTGATGTGAGCTCATCTGCGGTTGACGCGCCCGTTCCATTGTCTGCCTGAGTTGCAAAAACTATCTGGCTGCTTTCCTCGCAAGCCGGCGCAGAAGTGGACGTCGACTGCACAGGGAGCCGCACCCGCTTCCAGTGATATTCGTTGCGCTTGCGGCTCTGCCCGAGGCCTCCCGGGCCAGTGCTGTGACTGACTGACGGCGCCTGAGCAATTCCTCGCGGAGGACCGGGTGTTTGGCTACGCATTGAAAGAGATCTTTCAAAGCTTACTGCTTGCTGCAAGAGCCTCTCCGCGACACCTGGTCCGTATCATTCTCCTCAATCTTTTGGCCGGTACCGGTCCTGCGGTCGTGCTGTATCTACAAAAGATTATCATTGACGAGATTGTTGCGGGTGCCAATCTGCCTGGAAATGGTTTTCTCGACTGGATGGGCGAGAGGCAGCTTCTCTGGATCGGTATCGCTGGTTTTGTCCTCGTCCAACTTCTGCTTGATTCAGTTGAAACCATCGCAAATTTTGAAATCGACACTTTTCGCGAAAGCGTAGTTGGCAGTACCAAGGCGAGAATCTTCGAGAAAATAGCCGAATTCAAAGACATTTCTCTGTTCGAAAGCCCCGATCTTCTCAATACAGTACAGCTGGCGACCAGCGGAATCCCCCGGATGAGTTTTCTCTCCAACATTGCTGGCAATCTCATTGTGGGGACACTCGGATTCATTCCCATCTTCCTCCTCTCCTTCGCAATTGCATGGTGGGTTCCGATAGTAATTATCATCTTCGCTGCCCCCTCGATAGTGGTTCAGATCCGCTTCGAAGAAGAGAGCTGGGGCGTCGAGCGGGCACAGGCAGGCACTGTGAGGAATATGGGAATTTCCGAGAGTGTGCTGACGCAACCCCAATACGCCAAAGAACTCCGGCTGTTCCAGTTACAGTCCTTTTTTCTCGACCGCTGGCGTAGTCTGTTCTCGGAGACCCTCGATGAGACTCTTCGGATTCGCAAGAAAGGAACGCGTGTTATCCTGCTCTGGTCACTTGTCGGAGGATTGGGCGTTGGAGGCCCGTTTATCTACATCGTTTGGGCCACTATCAACGGCCTCTACACACTCGGTGATCTGGCCCTCTACGCGGGAATAGTCTTCCAGGTTCGCAAATCTCTATACATTCTGGGTAGCAATATTGCCAGTCTGCACGACGTCGCCCTGGGCACGGCGCCCATCCATCAACTGCTGCGTCTGCGCGCTTCTATGCAAGACAGCGCGGTCCCCCCGCCTGATATCGGTATGGGCCCTGGAATAGAGATAGAGAGCCTCTCCTTCTCCTACCCGGAGGGCGGACGCCCTGTACTCAAAAACGTCAGTCTGGCCGTTCGCCCTGGCGAAACACTGGCCATCGTTGGCAAGAACGGCGCTGGGAAGTCAACGCTGGTAAAACTGCTCTGCCGCCTCTATGATCCTCAAGAGGGCTCAATTCTCTGGAGCGGATCTGACCTTCGTTCGCTTGACCTGGAGGCCTTGCGCCAAAACATAGCAGTCGTCATGCAGGACTTCGCCCAGTTTCCAACCACTGCCCGCGAAAACATAGGATTTGGCCAGCTGGAGAGGATGGATGACGAAGGAGCAATTGTAGGCGCAGCAGAGAGCGCAGGCTTGGCTTCAGTCCTGGATTCCCTCCCGGATAATTTAGATACGCCTTTGACCAAACAGCTGCCAAACGGGACTGAACTCTCAAGTGGTCAGTGGCAGCGTTTTGCCCTGGCAAGGGCGCTGTTCAGGCGCCCTCAGGCAAGCCTACTGATTCTGGACGAGCCGACGGCTGCCCTTGATCCGGACATAGAATATGAATTCTACAGGCTGTTCCGCGAGATGGCGCGTGACAAGACGGCAGTTTTCATCAGCCATCGGCTGGCTCTGGCGCGGACAGCGGACAGGATCGCCGTTCTGGATGACGGTGAGTTGGCCGAAATCGGAGCGCATGAGGAACTCATGCAAAAGGGTGGACTGTACAGCCGGATGTTCACGCTACAGGCGAGCGGTTACTACGAAGAATGAGGGACCCAGTGTCATCATTGCTGGCCCGAGTCCTCCGGCAGCGGCCCGACCCAACCCTCGCGCACAATCTGTCGGTAGTGCACATCAACCGACTTCGTCAGCTCCTGCCGCAGGTCGTAGTGAATCGCCAGCTGCAGCACAGCGCGCATCACGTCCTGCAGCTCCTTGGCGAACGCAGCCCGGTCCGGCGGGCCCAGCTTCTCTACCTTAACGCCCTTGTGCTCGAAATGGCTTACCTGGCTCGCCACCTCTCCGCACTCCTCGGCCAGCCGCGTAACAATCTAAAACGGATCGTCCCCATCCTGGAAGCGGTTGTTCAGCCCCTCGGCGATTCTGTATAGCTTCTCGATCATTCCTCGTATTCTCCCAGGGTGTCGAGCACACGCTGAAGGTCGGCCGGCAGCGGCGCCTCGAACACCCGCTGCTCCTCCGTTCCCGGCAGGCGGATCCCCAGCCTGAAGGCATGAAGAAACGGCCGTTTCAGCGCCAGCCGCGCCCGCGTGAAGCCGTACATTGTATCCCCGACAACCGGGTTTTTGCGCCAGGCGAAATGCAGGCGAATCTGGTGCGTTCGCCCCGTGTGCAGGATGGCGCGCACCAGCGAAAAACGCACCGTCTGCCCGCCCATCTGCCAATCGTAGACGCGCAGGCTCTCGTAGTCGGTCACGGCCCCGCGCCCGCTCGAGCCCGCCGCCCCGCCCCCGGCCGGCAACACCGCCATCCGCTGCCGCTCTATCGGATGGCGGCCAACCGGCGCGTCGATGCGGCCCCGCGGCGGCTCGATCCTGCCCTCCAGCAGCGCAAGGTACTCTTTGTGCACTGTGCGCGCCGCGAACTGCTCCTGCAAAAAGCGCATCGCCGTATCATGCTTGGCCACCACGATCACACCCGACGTCCCCTTGTCCAACCGGTGGACGATGCCGGGCCGCCTCTCGCCACCGATCCCCTCCAGACCGGGACAGTGGTGCAGCACGGCGTTGGCGAGCGTACCGGCCGCGTGCCCCGGCCCCGGATGCACGACCAGCCCGGCCTGCTTGTCGATGACCAGCAGGCCGTCGTCTTCATAGATGATGTCGAGGGGAATCTCTTGCGGCTGTAGTGTCGTATCTTGCGGCGGCAGCTGCCGGACCTCGACCTGCGCCTCCGCCTCCAGCGCCAGCCCGGCCTTCGCCGGACGCTCGCCGTCGACCTGCACCTGCCCGTCCGCGATCCAGCGCTGCACCGCGCTGCGGCTGGACTCGGGGAACTGCTCGGTCAGCCAACGGTCCAGGCGCTGGCCGGCCGCGGACGCGGGAACGGTAAAATGGCGGACCGTGGGTCTTTCGTCATCCACGCGCCGACCTCTGTCCCCCGTCTCCGGCTACGCTTCCGACGACTCCGCCGCGCCCATTTCGAGGGCCTCAGCCTTGGCCTGCCTGTTAAGCTGTATGTCCTGGTAGAGAATGACGACCGCGAGCGCGATCACACTGCAAACGATCGAGGAATCGGCGATATTGAAGTTCGGCCAGTAGTAGACGCCGGGCACGCCGATCTTGACGAAGTCGGTCACGTAGCCCTGGTGGAGGCGGTCAATCACGTTCCCCACCGCCCCGCCTACCTGGAAGCCGAGCAGGATGCGAATCAATCGCTGGTTTTCAGGCAGATGACGCAGGGCATAGTAGAAGACGGCAACCGTAACCGCCGCCGCGATCACGATGAAGACCGGTCCCGCCCCCTGCAAAATGCCAAAGGCTGCGCCGTAATTGTAAACATGCTCGAAGACGAAATACTCGCCCAGCGCAGGAAACGGAATGATATAGTCGTGCTTCTCGATGTTTCGGCGCACCAGAATCTTCGTCCACTGGTCGAGCGGAATCACAATTGCCGCCACCAGCAGGATGAGCCACGTACGCCTTACGATCAAACTGAACACCGAATGCCTCCCCGTCATTCACTGTCTCCTTTCGGCTACGTTCCGAATTCTAACACAGCGCCGGAAAGATGAGGAATGGCGGCACCCGTGCTATACTTTCCTGGTTTGCATCTTTTCTATCCCGTTATCGAGATTGCGGAGTGTTTTGATGGCTCGCGAAATTACCGTTGCCCTCGTGCAGATGGCGCCCGGGTTGAACAGCGCCGAAGACAACCTGCGCAAAATGGGAGAGTTCATCGAGACGATCTGCAATACGCAGCCAACCGACCTGGTCGTCTTCCCCGAGCTCAGCTACACCGGCACAGAATTGGGTCTGCGCGCCACAACGCTGGCCGAACGTGTGCCCGGCCACGCCACCAACTACCTCGCCAAGCGCGCCGCCGACTACAACACGCACGTCGTCTTTGGCCTTGTCATCAAGGAGAAGGTGGAGAGCATCTTGTACAACGGCGTCGCCTGCCTCGGCCCCGAAGGCGACGTCAGTTCCGCCTACCATAAGGTGCATCTGCTCGGTGAGGAGCGCCAGGTCTACCGCCCCGGCTTCCGCTTCATCAATGTCGACGCAGATTGGGGCCGCTTCGGGCTGATGATCGGGTCCGACATCGTCTTCCCCGAGGCCGCCCGCAGCCTCACCCTGGACGGAGCCGAACTGCTCGTCCTGGCCGCCAATTGGGAGGCCGGCCGCCGCGAACAGTGGCGCGCACACATCGTCAGCCGTGCAACCGAAAACGCCGCCTTCGTAGCCGCCGCCAATCGCGTCGGCGAAGAGCCCACCATCCACTTTGCCGGTGACTCGATCATTGCTGGGCCGGAAGGCGAGCACTACACCGTTCTTGAAGAGCCGATGGAGGGCTACGCCATCGCAACCATCGATCTCGATCGCGTACGCGCCGTCCGCGAGGAGCGCCAGCTGATCCAGTTCCGCGAGCCTAACGCCTACCGCGCTATCGTCAGAAAATACTGACCCGGGCTGACTTCCTGATGGCGCAGGGAGTTTCCTCTTGGCGGGCGTGCCTGCGATTCGACGATGAGTCCAGTCTGCAGCCCTTCCGCAAAATCACGAATGCAAACGGGGTCGGATCATGGAACTGATTTTCGCCCAGGCCCTGCAACTGATTCCTCAACGTGGTATGCCCATGTCAACATCAACCGGCCAAGACAACCAGGAAACGAATAGCTCGAAACCAGTTTCCCGCCAAACCGTGCAAAAGATTCCCGACCCTGCTATGCTCTGATCAACATGCAAAGCCAGCCGCGGCCGCTTAGAAGCAAGAACTATTGATCACGGGCCGAAATGACCGGCCATTGACTAAGAATGACAGAATGAAAGCGACAAATTACGACAAAAGGCGAAATACCCGGGCAAGAGGCTTTCAAATGTGCTACGCTGTCATCAACATCAAGAACCGGCCATGGCAACCAGAAACGAGAAACTGAAAACCAGGAACACAAAAAGGCAAATGCCCTTACAAGAACCATCCGGTCTCCATTCATCCGCTGCCAGGACACGGCCTCTCCCGCCGTCTCCAATCGCAGGAAAAACTCAACTGACCCGACCTGACCGGACTTTACCGGACTTTACCGGACTTCACTGGACTTCACTGGACTTGACCGGACGTGACGCGGCCCTTCGTGTGAATTCGTGTCCTTCGTGGTTCGCCGAGCAGTTGCAGGCTCCATCTGCCAGGATCCGCGGCGACCGAGGAACGCCGATTCGAATAAGAGACTTTGCAGGAATACCAAGAACACAAAACTAAGAACTCAAAACTCAAAACTACGAAAACATCCCCCTCCAGGAAAAAATAAATTGGTCGACACTGGTCGACATCGGTCGACATATGTCCCCCTCTCACGCCATAACGAGAGGACCTCGGTCCCATAAGAAAAAGGATCCGGACCTCCGCCATGACTGATTCACGACAGCACAATGTCTGGGCTCAGACACAGAGCGCACCAATCCCATCGCGCGGACGCTTTCCGGTCTACATCCACCGGGGCCGGTCTCGCTGCCGCTCACTCGCCCGTTGCCGGTGGACGGGCGGCAGCGGCTTTCCTTCCAATGCCGCCAGCGATAGGCCGGCCCCCGATGAGGCCAGTCTCAGACGGCTGAAAGAAGCCTTTTCCATCAACTCACTTACTTTGAATTGTCAGTCTGAGGTCTGCGCAGGCCGGCCACAGCTGACGATAGCAACCGGATTCACACCTTATGGCTGAGACGGCAGAGTCATCCCAGCGATTGTTCCAAAGTTTCAACAGCGGCGACTGGCAGCAAGATGCCGCCAAGACCGACTACCGCGCCGAGTGGTTCAATGCTCTGCTCGTCGAACGCGCCGCCTGGACCGCGAACGCGCCCGAAGTCGAGCTGCTTGATACCGTCATCGGTGGACCGGGATTCGTCTGGTTCCGCTTCTGGCTCCCGGACCTGGACCAGCTCGTCGACAAGTATTTCACCGCCGCGGGAGACGCCATCGGCTTCTACCTCCCCGTCTGCAGGCCGCTGGAGCGCGATGACGGAGCCTACCGCACCTCCGATCTGATCCTTGCCATCTGGTACAATGTAGACAAACGCGTATCCGTGCTGCGCGAGGCCGAGTTTGACGAAGCCCACCGCAAACAGCTTCTCAGCGCCGACGAGGCCGAACGCGCCGAAACCCGAATTCGGGAACTGACAGCCGCCATCTTTCGCGACGAGTTTCCCCCGCCGCTCGTGCGCAACTTCGCCATCTCTACCGATAACAGTACACCCGCTTCGTCATGATCGCGATCGTTGACTATGGCGTCGGCAACCTGCGCAGCGTCTACAAATCCTTCGAAACGGTGGCCGGCCCCCTCGGAATTCAGGTCGATATCGTTGACCATCCGGTCGACTTTACGCGCTGGAGTGCGCTCGTCCTGCCCGGACAGGGCGCCTTCGGCGACAGCATTAACAATCTGCGCAGCCAGGGATTCGAAACGCCCCTGTTGGACAGCGTCTCCGCCGGCCTCCCCCTCTTGGGCATCTGTGTCGGCATGCAAATGCTCTTTGACGAAAGCGAGGAGATGGGCGTCCACGAAGGTCTGCATCTGATCCCCGGACGCGTGCGCCGCTTCCCTTCCGAGATGCCCGATCCCAATCGCGGCGGCCGCAGCCTGAGAGTTCCCCAGATCGGCTGGAACCAGCTCCACCGCCAGCAGCCGGACCCGCTGCTCGATGGCGTGCCCGACGGCGCCTTCGGCTACTTCGCCCACAGCTACTACTGCGACGCCGCCCGCCGCGACGCTGTCCTCACCCTTACCGACTACGGCGTCGACTACCCCTCGATAGTCCGCCATCGCAATGCCTGGGGCATCCAGTGCCACCCGGAGAAGAGCCACACCGTCGGCCTTCACATCCTGCGCAACTTCATTGAGACTGTCGAGACTGAGACTGTTGAGACTGACACTGTCGAGAATCGGCCTTCGAACGATGAACTGTGAACCGAGATGACAACAACGGCGCCAACGCCGCACGCCATACCAGGTAGCCCGCAGTCGCCAGGCATCATGGCCGGCGCGACAAGAAAGCTCTATCTCATCACCCATGCCTTTACGCGGCAGGTTGCCAACGTAGACGCCGCCCGTTGGCAGCTCAACGACGTCGGCCGCCTCCAGGCCGAGCAGCTCGCTCGCCAGCCATTCTGGCAGGATGTCGATCGCCTGCTGCTGAGCAGCGAGCCCAAGACCCGCCTGACAGTCGCGCCCTTCCTGCAGGGAACTACGGTTCCGGTCGAAGTGGATGCCCGCTTCGATGAGTTGCGACGCACATCCGAGTGGATAGGCGACTACACCGCCCGCGTCGCCGAAACGTTCCGCCGCCCTCGCGAGTCGATCGCGGGCTGGGAGCCGGCGGCAGACGCGCTGACGCGCTTTCGCGCCGGAGTCGCCGTCTGGAGCGCCCGCCACCCCCACGAGACCTTTGCGATTGTCGGCCACGGGCTGACCTTCAGCCTCTACCGCGCCCTTCTGCTGGGCCGGTCCACCGTTGCGCTCCGCGATTGGCAGAGGTTGTCCTTCGCCGCGGTCGCCTGTGTGGAAAACGATCGAATCATCCAGGATTTCACCGTGCCGCCCGGCGTTCCCAATCTGCCCAGGGGCGAGGCTTCAGATTCCACCGAGACCGGCGGCTCGCACTTGCACCGACCGGAGAGGCGCATTTAGTCATCTCCTGCCTGATACCTAGTGGAGTAGGTCGTGGAAGCATTCCTTGAACTGGAATTCGAGATTGTCCAGGTTCTGGCCGTCGTGCTCCTGGTCGCGCTGGCCGTTCGCCACGTGCGCCTGCCCTATACGGTCGCGCTGGTCATTGCCGGCTTGGCTCTGGCCGTGCAAGGCAGTCTCCACCTGGAGCTGACGCCCGGCCTCGTTCTCGGCCTTTTCGTGCCCCCGTTGATCTTCGAGGCGGCCTTCCATCTGCATCTGAAAGACCTGAAAGTCGACATGGCGTCGATTGGCGCGATGGCCGTGCCGGGCGTGCTGCTGAGCACCGGCCTCATCGCCCTCGTCCTCGTTGTTACCAACGTGTTGCCGCTGCCGGCCGCGCTCATCTTCGGCGCCCTGATCTCGGCGACCGATCCAGTGGCTGTCGTCGCCACCTTCCGCTCCGTTGGCGCCCCCAAGCGCCTGATGACGCTTGTCGAAGGCGAGAGCCTCTTCAACGACGGAACCGCAGTCGTCCTCTTTCATATCATGCTCGCCCTCGGCCTCGAGGGCACGATCAATCCAGTCGAAGGCCTGGTCGAATTCCTGCGCGTGTCGGTCGGCGGCCTCCTGGTCGGTGGCATTCTCGGTTATGCCGTCGCCAAGATGATCGAGCAGATCGACGACTATCTGATCGAGGTCACGCTCACCACCATCCTCGCCTACGGCAGCTATCTCATCGCCGAGCAGTTCCACTTCAGCGGCGTGCTGGCCGTGGTGATTGCCGGCCTGGTCAACGGCAACATCGGCCCTCGCGGCATGACGCCGTCAACCAAGATCGTCCTCTTCACCGTCTGGGAATACATCGCCTTCCTGGCCAACTCCTTTCTCTTCATTCTGCTCGGCATCAGCGTCAAATGGGAAGAGCTGGTCGCCTTTCTCGTTCCCTCGTTGATCGCTGTCGTTGCCGTGGTCGGCGCCCGCTTCATCGTCGTCTATCTTTTGGGCGGCGCCGTACGATTGTTCCGCCGCAAGGTGCCGCCCGCCTACCTGCTGGTAATGTCATGGGGCGGGCTGCGCGGCGCCATCAGTCTCGCGCTGGCGTTGAGCCTGCCTGCCGCCATCGGCAACCGCCAGCAACTACTGGCCATGACCTTCGCCGTCGTCCTCTTTACGATACTGGTGCAGGCGGTTTCCATCTCCGGCCTGCTGGCGCGGCTCGGCCTTACCCAGCGTTCGCAACAGCCGGACGACTATTATCGCATCAAAGGCAAGCTGCTCGCCGTGCGCTCGGCCAGCCGTCACCTGGACAGACTCTACCGCGAAGACGTTCTCCTGCCCACCACCTACGCGACGGTCAAAGGGGAGCTAGCCGCGCGCGAGGAACAGACCAGCGGTCAGATGGAGGAGCTCCTGGACGAGCATCCGGAGTATCACGAACAGATCACCTCCCTGGCCCGTGCCGAGGCCCTGCGCGCCGAGCGTTCTGCCCTGGAAGAGCTGACCCGCAACGGCCTGCTTAACGAAGAGACTCTGATTGAGTTGCAAGCGGAACTCGATCAGGCCATCGAAGATGTCGAAGACTCGCTCGTCACCGAGCCTGTAGAGCAAAAAGACGAATAGCACAAATAGCACTATGAGAATCTATCCTGCCATTGACCTGAAGAACGGACGTTGCGTACGGCTGCAGCAGGGCGACCCGAACAAGGAGACCGTCTTCAGCGACGACCCCGCGCAGATGGCCCGCCACTGGGTCGGTCTCGGCGCCGAGTGGCTGCACGTCGTCAACCTGGACGGCGCCTTTACCGGCTCGGCCAATTTCCATCCCAGGGTAAAGCGCCTCACCTCCGACGCACACCTGGGCATCGAAGGACTGCCCACCAACCTGGAACGCCTTCAACAGATTCGCCAGGCGGTCGACGTCCCGATTCAGTTCGCCGGCGGCCTCCGCAGTCTGGACGACATCAAGCTGGCATTCTCCCTCGGCGCCGATCGCGTCATCCTGGGGACCGCGGCTGTGCGCGATCCGGAACTCGTGCGCGCGGCCATCGAGCGCTGGGGCGGGGCGCAGGTTCTGGTCGGCCTCGACGCCAAAGATGGCAAGGTCGCCACCCACGGCTGGCAAAACGTCAGCCAGGTGAGCGCCGTCGAGTTGGGCCACCGCATGGCGGCCCTTGGCGTCGAGCATGTCCTGTACACCGATATCAGCCGCGACGGGATGCTCAGCGGCGTCAACCTGCGGGCAACCGCCGCCCTCGCCGACTTGACCGGCCTGCAGGTGATCGCCAGCGGCGGCGTCGCCGGCCTCGATGATATTCACGCCCTCAAGAGGCATGAACATTACGGCATTGAAGGCGTAATCATCGGCCAGGCGCTCTATACCAAGGCCCTCGAATTGCCCGCCGCCATCACGATCGGCAAAGGCCCTCGTATACGTCGCAGCGCCGGTATCATTCCCTACCGTTGCGGCGCAGGCCAGGGAGCTATTGATGCCGGGCCGCAGCTCCTGCTGCTCTACAACCACTTTTTCGAAGAGTGGCAGTTCCCGCGCGGCGGCGTCGAACCGGGCGAGAGCGACCTCGACTGCGCGCGCCGCGTGTTTTCAAGCGAAACCGGGCTGCCGTTACGCAGAATCTTGCAGGACGATCCCACCGTCCTCAGTTTCACCGTCAAAATTCGCGGCTACGATGTCGAGCGAACGATTGTCTACTACCTGGCCGAAGTTGAAGACGGAATGGTGCGGCTCGGGCACGACAACCACAGCGAATGCCGCTGGTGCAGCTTGGAAGAGGCGCGGACTCTGTTGCAGGAGACCTCGCCCGAGCAGCTTCCCGCATGGCAGGCCGCCGCCCGCCTGCTCAACCATCAATCGGACTAGGCGCGACAAGGGTACCGCATTTCATGCGGCTTACGGAGGCTGAATTGCTGGCAAAACGTGTCATCCCTTGCCTTGACGTGATGGACGGTCGCGTAGTCAAAGGCATCAACTTCGTCGATCTGGTCGACGCCGGCGACCCGGTGGAACAGGCCAAGGTGTACGACAACGAGGGCGCCGACGAGCTCGTATTTCTCGACATAACCGCCACCCACGAGGCGCGCGATATCGTCGCCGAAATGGTGCGGCGAGTCGCCGATACCGTCTTCATTCCCTTTACCGTCGGCGGCGGAATCCGCACCGTTGACGACATGCGCGCAATTCTCTTGGCCGGCGCCGACAAGGTGAGTGTCAACAGCGCAGCCGTCCGCAATCCGGAGATCGTCAGCGAAGGCGCGCAGCGCTTCGGCAGCCAGTGTATCGTCGTCGCCATCGACGCCCGCAGACGCAGCACCGAAGCCGGGTGGGACGTCTTCATCAGCGGCGGGCGCATCAACACCGGCCTCGACGCGGTCGAGTGGGCGCAGAAGGTCGAAGCGCTCGGCGCCGGAGAGATACTCCTGACCTCCATGGATGGCGACGGCACCCAGGAAGGGTACGACATCGCCCTGACGCGCGCGATCTCCGACGCTGTAAAAATTCCGGTTATCGCCAGCGGCGGCGCCGGCCGCCCTGAAGACTTCGCCGCCGCGCTCACCGACGGCGGCGCAGAGGCCGCTCTCGCCGCCAGCCTCTTTCACTTCAGGCAACTCAAGGTTATGGACGTAAAGCGGCATCTGCTGGCCCGCGGCGTTCCAGTGCGCATGCCCGAGAATGCAATTGCATGAACCGGCCGCGATTGGGACAATTATTTTCAAGTTCAAGAGCGGCTTCGAAATGTTGCATTTTCCTGATACATCTCTTGTCCGCGCACGCTTAATCCAGGCTCAGAACATACGT
This sequence comes from uncultured Caldilineaceae bacterium, assembly GCA_951813625.1. GTDB lineage: Bacteria > Chloroflexota > Anaerolineae > Caldilineales > Caldilineaceae > Bin5. The sequence goes on from CATOTS010000003.1 coordinate 123,364, forward strand.
TGTTCGAAGCCCGTAACCGTGCCCACGGGCCAACGTAGTCAACAGTATCTCTTGCTTGCGAAATCTTCCCCTTGTCGCTTATCCGCCCACAGGAGTGTGTAGTGCGCGTGCCAACCTCCGCCGGGGATAGAAAGAGAGTCCTGGCCATCACCCGCGCCTTCAATCGGGAGATGCACAAGAGCCAGAGATTGTCAGAGCAAGACAAAGCGCGTTGTATCTCTGCGGTCTGCCGGTTCGTCGAGGACCCAGCGGTGCCGGGATTGAACTTCGAGAAGCTCGGTGGCAACCCGGATGGCAATCTGTGGTCATTGCGGGCATCGCAAGAACTACGCATCATCCTCGCCGTCGATCATGAGCGGTACATCGTGGCCAACGCCGGCCATCATGATCCAATGTACGCCTGGGCTGACAGACATAAATTCTACGTAGATCCGGAAACGGAGGAGATCGCAGAATTTTTCGTTAGCGTTCCCGATGTTCCCGTGTCACTGCAAGGCAGCCTACCCATAGGAGACCAAACCGGACCGAGGATACCCTTGCGCGAGGCACAGCGCGCCGGCGATCGCAGTCCTGACGTTCAACAGCTTGTCAGCCGTATGTTCCTTGGCGATTTCGAAGAGTGGGCGCTCTTTCTGCATCCGGACCAGGCCCCCCTCGTCAAGCAACGATGGACAGGCGCGGCTCGAGTTCGGGGCGCCGCCGGCACGGGGAAGACTGTTGTCGGCCTGCATCGGGTTGCAGAGCTGGCGCGGCGTTACCCGCAAGAGCGCATTCTGTTCACGACCTTCAGCCGTTCGCTCTGCGAGATCCTGGAGCGGCGGTATCCAAGGCTGCAGCACGCGCCGTCAAATGTTGAGTTTGCGAACATCGACGCAATTGTTTACAGATATGATGCCCGTTGGGTGGATAGCAGCCTGGCGAGCAAGGCCTTTGACGTTGCCTACCGCCAATCAGTAGCCGGATCCCCTCTGGAGCACTTGGGAAAAGAGTACCTGCGCGAGGAAGTTGAACGAGTCATCAAAGGAAACGGTTTGCCGGACCTTGACAGCTATCTTTCCTTTGAGCGATTGGGGCGCAAGAAATCCTTTCCGCAAGAGGTCCGCAAACGGGTCTGGGAGCTGTCCGCCGCCTGGGACCGCGAACTGGCGAATCTGAAGGCCGTGCGTTTCGTCGATAAGAGGATTCGCGCTCGCGACGTCGTTCAGGCATCAGCCCCAGGCAGTTACCGCTGCGTCGTGGTGGACGAAGCCCAGGACATGACGCTGGTCGAGATGCAACTTGTGCGCGCGCTCGTTGCCGGCGCCCCCCAGAATCCGCTGCCGGATGACGGTGTTCTCATATTGGATGACGCCGCACAGCGAATCTATGCCGGCGGCTACCGGCCCCGATGGGCCGGCCTCGAGATTGCAGGGCGGTCCCAGATTCTCAAGCGCAACTACCGCAACGTTCCGGCCATCTATCGAGCGGCCAAGCGGATCCGGGGCGATGTCCTTGTGGCGGCCGTAGACGACGATGACGGAGCCGTCATAGACGTTGAATTCGATCTGCCCGGCGGCGAACGCGACGAACCGGTACTCTTTCTCGTCGATCGAAAGGGCGAATCCCCGCTCATCCAGGAAAAGATTCGCGAGCTTACAAGTGGGGGCGACTTCAATTACAACGAAATCGCTGTATTTGTGAGACACAATCGACAAGTGGCAGGCTTCATGCAAGGTTTCAAAAACGGACGAATCCCGTGCGCGCAGTTGAAGCCAAGAGGCATGCTGGGCAACGGAGTCCGGATAGGGACCTATGATCGCGCCAAGGGTTTGGAGTTTCGAGTCGTCTTTGCTCCTTGTCTGGGCAATACCCAGTTTCCGCCGACCAGCAAGAGCGACGGCACAGCTCTGCAAGACATCGACAATGCCAACAGCCATGAGTTTCGTCTCTTGGAACTGGACCGTCTCTATGTGGCAATGACGCGTGCCCGCGAGCAGCTTTTCCTAACCGCCGACGAGGCCCCTTGCGAGGAGGTGCGACGCGCGTTCGGCGAAGAGGTAGTTCTGAGGGATATCCGAAACCGAGCATAGTTTGGTCCGAATGTGAGCCATGTCCGAAATCATCGACACCCTGTCAGCCACCATCGCCGAGCGCAAAGCCAACCCGACACCGCATTCCTACACCGCGCGTCTTCTGGCTGACGGCACTGGCAAGATCGCCCAGAAGGTCGGCGAAGAAGCGGTCGAACTCATCGTCGCTGCCCTTCAGGAGAGCGATGAACGCCTCGTCTCCGAAATGGCCGACCTGTTCTACCACAGCCTCGTCCTCCTGGCGCAACGCGAACTCTCCTGGGCTGAAGTGGAGGCCGAATTGGCGCGCCGCTTCAAGTAGCCCAACAGTCTGAAGGCCGGTTTCACCTCCGTTTCTTCCAACGCCCCGCGCGCACGGTCGACTCGCGGACCTTCTTTCCAACCTCTGCCAATTCGCGCCCGTCTTCCCTGCGGTGGTAGAATAGCTCATGGTGATTTCAACTGACTCCGGGAGGAATAAGATGACTGTTCCCGTGATTGAACGCACACGCAACGGTTCTCCCTTCGCCCAGACCCCCGAATCGGATGAGGCGCCACCCACGGGTACTGAAAGCTCACCCGCGACCCTCGTTCCCCTGGCCGATGACCTCTTCAGCCAGGACGCCATGACCTTCGACGATGTCCTACTCGTGCCGGGTTTCGCCGAACTTCTGCCCGCCGACGTCGACGTCAGGACCAGCCTGCATCCCAAACTCGCGTTAAACATCCCCATCGTCAGCGCGGCCATGGACACCGTAACCGAAGCCGACCTGGCGATTGCCCTTGCCCGCCAGGGCGGCCTTGGCGTCATCCACCGCAACCTCTCGGCCGCCCAGCAGGCCGAAGAAGTCGACAAGGTCAAACGCAGCGAGAGCGGCATGATAGTCGATCCGATCACTCTCCGTCCCGAAAACACACTGGCCGACGCCGAAGCGGTAATGAGTCACTATCACATCAGCGGTGTACCGATCACCGATGATGACAACCGCCTCCAGGGAATTCTGACCAACCGCGACGTCCGTTTCGCAACCGACCACCAGCGCCCCATCTCCGAGTTTATGGTGTCCGAGAATCTCATCACCGCCCAGCTGGGAACGACGCTGGAAGAGGCCCAGGAGATCCTCCACCGCTATCGAATCGAAAAGCTTCCTCTTGTCGACCAGGGCGGCTACCTCAAGGGACTGATCACCTATAAAGATATTCTGAAACGGCAGGACTTCCCGCATTCGGCAAAAGATGAACGGGGGCGTCTCCTCGTGGCCGGCGCCATCGGCGTGGGCGTAGATGGAATGCATCGCGCCGAGAGCCTCGTCAACGCCGGCGCAGACGCGGTTGCAGTCGATACCGCCCACGGCCATACACAGGGCGTATTGGACACGGTTGAAGCCGTGCGCGCCCGTTACCCCGAAATTCCAATCATTGCCGGAAACGTCGTTACCGCCGAGGGTGTGCAGATGCTCGCCGCGGCCGGCGCCGACGTGATCAAAGTGGGTGTGGGCGCCGGTTCGATCTGTACAACCCGCATCGTCTCGGGCGCGGGCATGCCCCAGCTCACCGCGATTGCCACCTGCGCCGAGGCCGCCGCATCCACCGGTGCGACCTTGATCGCCGATGGCGGCATCCGCTACAGCGGCGACATAACCAAAGCGCTCGCCTGCGGCGCGTCCGCGGTTATGCTCGGTAGCCTGCTTGCCGGCCTGCATGAGTCTCCCGGCGAGATCGTCATTCGAGAGGGCCGCTCATTCAAGGAGTATCGCGGCATGGGCAGCATCGGCTCCATGAAGGGCCGCGCCGCCGACCGCTATGCCAGCGGCCAGTCCCCCAACGGCGCCTCACCCGACATCGGCGGCAAGACCGTGCCTGAAGGAATCGAAGGGCAGGTCCCCTACAAGGGCCTCCTCATCGAATTCGTCTTCCAACTTCTGGGCGGCCTGCGCTCCGGCATGGGATATGTCGGCGCCGAGAGTCTTCCCGACCTGTGGCGCAAAGCTCGTTTTGTCCGCATCAGCCCGGCAGGCTATCAGGAAAGCCATCCGCACAGCGTCGTCATCACCAAAGAGGCGCCCAACTACCAAGTGAAACCGGGAAACTAGCATGACTGTTACTGCCGTTGTGGGCGCACAGTGGGGCGATGAAGGAAAGGGCCGCATTGTCGACTACCTTGCAAAACGGGCCAACTTTGTCATCCGCTTTCAAGGTGGAGACAACGCCGGCCACACCGTCGTCAATGACTTCGGTAAGACCGTGCTCCACATCGTCCCCTGCGGCATCTTCTATCCAAACGTCCACAACATCATCGGCACCGGATGTGTGGTCAACCCCCAGTCTCTGCTGGAGGAAATCGCCAACCTGAAGTCGATCGGTGTCAGCTGCGACCGCCTGTGGATCAGCAGCCGCGCTCAGATGATTCTGCCTTATCATCGCAAACTTGATGAGCTTGAAGAGAAGGCCAGGGGCGCAGACACTATCGGCACCACCATGCGGGGCGTCGGGCCCGCCTACAGCGATAAAGCCACCCGTTCCGGCCTGCGCATGGGCGACCTTCTGCAGCCTGAGTGGCTCGAATCCCGCCTGGACAGCGCCCTCCGAACCATCAACCGCAAACTGACCATCCTCGGTGGGGAACCCGTTGACGGGCGCGAAATCTACGACCTGTTGATGGAGTTCCGGCTGCAACTGGCCCCCCGCATTGTCGACACCGTGCCGATGCTGCGCATGGCGCTTGAAGCCGGCAACGACATTATGCTCGAGGGTCAGCTCGGTGTCATGCGCGACCTGGACTGGGGCATCTATCCCTATGTCACCAGCAGCCATCCCACCGCCGCGTTCGCTCCGTCTGGCGCCGGCCTTCCCGCAGGCTCGCTTGACGAGGTCTACGGCGTCTGCAAGGCCTACAGCACATGCGTCGGCGACGGACCCTTTCCGGTTGAGCTTCACGACGAGATCGGCAAGCAGATGCAGGATGTGGGCCAGGAGTTCGGCGCCACAACCGGCCGCCCCCGCCGTTGCGGCTGGTTTGACGGCGTCGCCATTCGTTACGCCGCCTGGCTCAACGGCATGACCGGCCTGGCCATCACCAAGCTAGACGTGCTGGATGGCATCGACCCGCTCAAGATCTGCAACGGCTACCGCCTGGCCGACGGTTCGGTACTGACCGATACCGTCCCCGACACCTCCCAACTGATCGAGGCGCAGCCGCTCTGGGAGGAGATGCCCGGCTGGGACAGGCCGACGACCGGATGCCGCAGTTGGGCAGACCTGCCCCACGCCGCCCGCAACTACATAAACCGCATCGCCGAACTGGCCGGTGTCCCCGTCGCTTATGTTTCGGTCGGCCCCGAACGCGACAATATGTTCGGGCGCGCAGGCATTCCCGAAGCAATTGGCGAGTGAAGAGCGAATTGCGACCGAATCGCCAAAGTATGCCGACTGCCATCGTGCGCTGCGGGCATCACGCCAGTGCAGCCGGGCCAATGCCCTTTGATACCAGCGTGCTGGATAGAGCTATAGCGCGGCGTTCCGACCGCCTTGAAGGCGAGCGTCAGCGCCTGCTCGCGCAGACCTTCGCGCTGCTGGATTCACACTGCTGCCGCTACGGCATTCGATCTGCCTACATCTTTGGCACGGCGGCGCGTCCCCGCCGCTTCCACGAGCGGTCCGATGTCGACATCGCCATCGAGACCAGCCGCCCCGAACTCCTGACCGAAGCAGTCGGTCGGTTTTCGCTGCTGTTGGACAGGGATGTGGACCTGGTCGACCTTGCAACTGTGCCGTTTGCCGACCGCATTCGGCGAGAGGGCATAGAGTGGACGCCCAAGAGTTCCTGATCCTCGAGACCGACATTGCCGCGCAGCTGGCATTGATCGATGATGTCTTTGCCAACCTCGAAGACCGGGCTGGGGATTTCGATGGCGCCGATGCCCGCCAAATGGAAAGCGTGGCCTTTCAGATACACAACGCTTACAGTGCTTGTGAAGAACTCCTTCGTCTAATCGCAGCGAGTTTTGAGAACCAGATAGGCGACGCCGCTCGCTGGCATTCCGCTCTCCTCCTTCGCATGACCCAGCCCGTCCCCGGCGTGCGCCCGGCGCCGCTCACCAAGGAGACATTTCTCCTATTGGATTCCCTGCGCGGCTTCCGTCACTCTTTTCGCCGCGGTCATGCCGCCACAGTCGAGCCGGGGCAAGTTAAGCTCAATCTGGGCAGGGCGCGGCAGGCGCATGACTGTCTCCATCGCGATCTGTCGGCCTTCCTCGAACAGCTGAAGCCGCGGTTAGCATTTTGCGCGGCGTGAGGAAGGCGTTCAGGCCTCCAGAGGCCGACATCGGCAGCCCATGACGACATTTACGCACGACACCTACCTGTCCCCCCTGACCTGGCGTTACGGCAGCGAGGTGATGCGCCGCATCTGGAGCGAGGACGGAAAGCGCAGGCTGATGCGCCGCGTCTGGGTGGCGCTGGCCGAGGCCCAGTTCGAGGCCGGGCTGGTGACGGCCGCACAGGTCGCCGATCTGCGCGGACGCCAGGACCAGATCGACATTGCCCGCGCCCAGCAGATCGAACGCGAGATCGGCCACGACCTGATGGCTGAAATCCACACCTTTGCCGAACAGTGTCCCTTGGGCGGCCCCATCATCCACCTCGGCGCCACCTCGATGGACGTCCTGGACAACGTCGATGCCCTCCGGCTCCGCAGCGCTCTCGACCAGATCATCAAGAGGCTGAAACGCACGCTCTCAACTTTGGCGACCCGCATCGAGAGCGAAGCCGACACGCCCGCCATCGCCTTCACCCACCTCCAGCCCGCCGAACCCACCACCGTCGGGTACCGCCTGGCCCAGTATGGCCAGGACCTGCTGGAAGACCTGTTCGAGCTGCAAGGCGTTCACCAAAACATTCGCGGCAAGGGCATCAAGGGCGCGGTCGGTACCGGCGCCAGCTATGGCCAGCTGCTTTCCAACAGCGACTACAGCCCGCGGCAGCTCGAAGAACGCGTCATGCATAAGCTGGACCTGCCCGCCTACGAAGCGACCACGCAGACCTATCCCCGCAAACAGGACTGGTTGGTCCTCAACGCGCTGGCGGGACTGTGCGCCAGCCTGCACAAGTTCGCCTTCGACCTTCGCATCCTCCAATCACCCCCGTTTGGCGAATGGAGCGAACCTTTTGGCGCAAGGCAGGTCGGTTCCAGCGCCATGCCCTTCAAGCGCAACCCCGTCGCCGCCGAGAATATCGACAGCCTCACCCGGCAGGTTGCGGCTCTGCCCCGTATCGCCTGGGACAACAGTGCCCTCAGCCTGCTTGAACGCACGCTCGATGACTCCGCAAACCGCCGCCTCTTCCTGCCCGAGGCCTTCCTGCTGACCGACGAGGCGCTTATTCGCAGCCAGCGACTGTTCGAAGGCGTCACCATCTGGCCTGGACCAACCGCCCGCAATCTGCGCGACTACGGTGTCTTCGCCGCGACCGAACGCCTGCTGATGGAGGCGGTCAAGGCCGGCGGGGACCGTCAGCATCTGCACGAGTTGATTCGCGAGCAGTCTCTGCTGGCCTGGCAGGCCCTCCAGAAAGGCGAACCGAATCCCTTGGTAGACAATCTGCTGGCGGACCCTCGAATCACCGCACTCGTACCCGCCGAACTGGCGAACAGCCTGCTCGACGCCTCCGCCTACGTCGGCGACGCTCCGCAGCGCGCTAGAAACTTAGCGGCGGAAATCCAGGCAGCGATCGCCTGAGATGGCCCAACTCATTCTGGCCGCCGACCCCGGCTTCGCGCACCTTGCCCTCGAAGAGTTCCGCCGCGACAGCATTGGCGGGCAGCCGCTTGCCGAACTGGCTTCCGGGGTCTGGCTTGCCGACTGCGATGAAGGCTTCTGGGGCCTGGCCGAGACCTGGATCGATAGCCCGCCAATCTTTGTACGCCACATCTGTCCCGTTGACATCGCATTTCCTCTTATCGCCACGCCAAGGGACCTGGCCCGCCTCTCCCGTGCCGCCGTAGCCGAATATACCGACCTCCTCGATCCGGAAGTCAGTTTCTCGGTCCAGAGCCGTATCTTTGTCGACCTGCCGTACAAGCCGTTCGATATCAACCGGGCCATCGCCGCTGCCCTCGTAGAATCCGCGCAAACGCCCCTGGACGTTCGCCAACCTTTTCAGATCCTGTCCGTGGTCTGCGCCGCGGCCGATGAGCGGCTGCCGGCGCAGGCGAAGGCTGGAGATGCCCCGCAGGCATTGCTGGGCCTCTCGCTTGCCTCCCACAACATATCGGACTGGGCAGGCGGCGTACGTCGTTTCCGCCGTGAGAAGGATCAGATCAGCCGCGCGGAATTCAAGCTTCTGGAGGCATTCGAAGCGTTTCACATCGAACCGCCGAGCGGGGGCGTAGCACTAGATCTCGGCGCGGCGCCGGGCGGCTGGACGCGCGTGCTGCGACAGAAGGGACAATACGTAACCGCCGTCGACCCGGCCAAGCTTCACCCCATGCTGGCCGCCGATCGCGGCGTCCGCCATAAGCGCATGTCGGCTGAAGCCTACCTGCGCGAGGGACCCGACACCTACGATCTTCTCGTAAACGATATGCGCATGGACGCCGTCCCGTCAGCGCGCCTGACGAACGCTTTCGCCGACTATCTCTATCCCCACGCCGAGGCCCTGTTGACCTTGAAGCTGGGACAGTCCGCACGGCATCTCGATCCGGCCTGCGATGTGCTGCGCGAACGCTTCAAAATACTTCACATGCGCCAGCTGTTCCACAACCGCAACGAGGTGACCATCCACCTGAAGGCGAACTAGGCGCTGCGCCAGCAATCGTAGATTGCAGGCAACCTCTTTGGGTCAGGGGTCAGGCCCAACAGGCAACGCATACAGATACCAGTACTCCGAGTTCGGGTAAACGTACGCCACCGATGCGTCCCAGACGAAATCGCCGCCTGCCGTCAATCTGCGCAAACGCTGGTCGATACCTTCGAGCTGTGGCGCCAGCGCCTTCGCGCCTGCCGCGTCCATAGCCTTCCCAATCTCACCGATCCGCTGGCGGTTCCGTATTTCAAACGGATATTGCACGCGACACTCGCGGCGGTTCTCCTGGCAATCGTCCAGGTACCATTGCAGGCTGTTCAAGCGCGCCCTGGCCTCTCGCAGGAGCAAGGCCTGGTAGTGGGAAGGAAGTCGCGCAGTGACCTCCTCAATGCGGGTGATCGCCTCCGCCAACGTCTCCTTCTGCTCGGAGGACAGTTTTTCCGATTGGGCCGACAGCTTATGCAGCCTCGCCAGAATGTCGCCACTGCTGCTCTGCACACGCTCCTCAACCTGTGACGCCGTCATCACCGCGACCGTTCGGTAAACCTCGCCCCGCATAATGTAGCTCTCGAACTGGGCGGCCATCGCCGCGACCACAGCCAGGTCGGTCTCCGGCGCGGCCGCAATAACAGTACTCAGCTTTGCAGCCATTCTTTCCCCTCCGATTCCAAGTCCGGTTGCCCTCATGTCGGTCCCGTCAAGCGAGCCGGTCTACGTGCCCCCTTCACTCTCCAGCCACAGGGTCACCGGGCCGTCGTTGACCAGCGATACCTCCATATGCGCCTGGAAGACACCCTTCTCCACAGGTACACCTTCCGCCGTCAGCAGCCGGCAGAAACCATCGTAGAGATCCTTTGCCTCTTCAGGCGGCGCCGCTCGCGTGAAGCTGGGCCGCCTCCCCTTGCGCGCATCCCCGTACAGCGTGAACTGACTGACCGCCAGCACCGAGCCTTCGACATCCGCCAGCGCCAGGTTCATCTTGCCGGCGTCGTCCTCAAACAGGCGCAATCCCGCAATCTTGCGCGCCAGCCACGCGGCCTGCGTTTCACAGTCATCTCGGGCAACCCCCAGCAGCACGAGATAGCCGCGCCCGATGCTGGCGGCCTCATGGCCCTCAACAAACACACTGGCCCTACTGACCCTTTGAACGAGTGCGCGCATTTCATTCCCTCCCTGAAGTGTGCAGACCGGAATTGGGGTGCAGATTCCTATACCCCGGGTGGCAACCGAGTGGTGGCCGGTCCACGCTCCCTCCGCCTGCAAAGTGGGAAAAAGCATCCCTGATTGCTTTTGGGCGGTCGGGCCTGCGGCCCTCCCTTGTGCGGGGGGACTCCCCCCGCAACGCCCCCCTGACACCACTCACGCCGCGCCGTGCTCGAAACATCGCGCCCGCAACCGCCCACTGTCCCCCGCCCCCGGCAGTTCCTGACCCCTGACCCCTATCCCCTGCCCCCTGCAGTTTGACGTTCGGGCCTTCGGCCCTCCCTTGTGCGGGGGGACTCCCCCCGCAACGCCCCCCTGACACCCCTCCGCCCGCGCCGTGTCGTACTCGAAACATGGCGCCCGCCACCGCCGGCATGAAGTCCTTCCAGACGATTCCTACCCCAAAAGTGGGCTGCTCCCCTCGCAAAATTGACCCTTGACAAATAGAACACAAGTTCGTATACTGGATCTATGAGATTCTCAATCGCGCTGGAACCACTTGAAAAAATCTCGCGAGTCGGCATTGAGAACGGCTTCGAGGCCGCTGGGGACGCGCCCCACGCTGAAACGACGCGTCCCAGCTGCTTTACGCCCGCCGCGGCCAAGCCGACGCGGCAGGAGCGCAACGCCGCCTCCTTGGACCGCTCGATCTACAGGGCGATGACCCCGCGCGGGCCCAAGCCGCTGTTGCGCACGATGATGACGACCGCCTGCGAGCGCAACTGTTTCTACTGCGCGTTTCGCGCCGGCCGCAGCAGCGCCGAACGCCTCACCTTCCAGCCGGACGAGCTGGCCGAAGGCTTCCTTCGCATGAACAAAGCCCGAATGGTCGACGGCCTTTTTCTCTCCTCCGGCATTATCGGCGGCGGCGTAAAGGCCCAGGACAAGATTATCGACACTGCAGAGATTCTGCGCAACAAGAAACAGTATGATGGATTCATCCACCTAAAAATCATGCCCGGCGCCGAGTATGAGCAGGTGCGAAGGGCAATGCAATTGGCCGATAGGGTGTCGGTGAATCTGGAGGGCGCGACGCAAGGCCGGCTGGCGAAGTTGGCTCCGCAAAAGGACTTCTGGGATGAGTTGATGCAAAGGCTCCTGTGGATGCAACAGATCCGCAGCCAGGAAAGAGTACGCTCGTCGTCGGTGACCCAGTTTGTTGTCGGCGCGGTTGGCGATACCGACCTGGAGCTGGTCTCGCTGAGTGAGAAACTCTACCGGCAGGCCGGGCTGAGCCGCATCTACTACTCATCATTCTTCCCCATACCCGACACGCCCTTTGACAATCTCTCGCCAGCCTCGAAGAAGCGCGAACACAGGCTTTACCAGGCGAGCTTCCTGCTGCGCGATTACAACTGGGAGACCGAGGACATCGGCTTCGGAACGGACCAGAATTTGCGTCTCGACGTGGACCCAAAGCAGGCCTGGGCCGACCTTCATCTGCGCGGTTCCCCCGTGGAAGTGAACAATGCAGACAGACATACGCTGCTGCGCGTGCCCGGAATAGGGCCCAAGAGCGTCGAGCGCATCCTGCGCGCCCGCCGGCGGGGCACTCTGACAGAACTCAGGGACCTGCGCGCGTTGGGTGTTCCCTCCCCAAAAAAACTAGCGCCCTACGTCCTTCTCAATGGCCGCCAGCCCCCTCATCAGTTGCCTCTGTTCTCTGCGCCAGTTTAGGCGGCTAACACAAGCTCGCCGGTGCAAAACTGCATTCGGGCCGCGAGTGGCAGCGGTGCACCATGTCCACGGGATCGGGGCGTATTCGCAATTCTACGGTCCCCGTTTCTCATATCTATAGTTGCAGCTGCACGCTCTCAAGGCCAGGCTGCGTTAATCGGACCGACAGCGAGTCCCCAGCGACAATAGAAAAGGAAACGAATCAGCCAGGTTAGCCGTTGGAGCCTACTGTGATAGCATAACCGAAACGCGGTTCCGACAAATGGCGGTCTGGGTTTTGTCTTGGGCAGCAGTTACCTTCCTGGGAGAAGGGCGCCCGTCATCCAGCCCATTGCGCCCATGCTGCAAGTTCATTTCTATCCTGGAAGCGAGACAGGCAAGTGGAGAGGAGCTGACATGACGACCTTTGACGTAGAGAGCCATGCCGAAGAACTGGAGCGGGATGGGTATACGATTCTGGAAAGCGTCCTGCCTCCATCGGAAATCGCAGTAGCCAGGCAAGCCATCGAGGAGACGCTTGCAGCAGAAGAGACGGTAGGGCGAAAGTACGGCTTACAGAGTGAAAACCTGCGGATGGCATTCAATGCCCAGGCTAAGCATCCGCATTTTCGCAGCATGCCGCTTCGGTATCCCGCCATGGCCGAAGTAGCCCGTCGCGTCCTTGGCGAAGACATGTTCTGTCACAATGTGACGATTCGCACGCCACTGCCGACCGGCGCCAAGGACCATCAAAAATATGGCGGCAATCTGCATGCCGATTGGGCTGATTTCACCGTCAAGCCGTTCGCCGGCGGCAGGCACTTTCCGATGGCGATTCAATCCGTTTGGGCAATCGAAGAATTCACGCGCGAAACCGGCGGCCCCTACCTCTGGCCCGGCACGCACCGGTCACTTGAAGTCCCGCCAGAAGAGCCGGACGATTTGCCGCCCGGCTGGCTGATCGCCGAAGCGCCCGCCGGTTCGGTCGTCATGTGGGACAGCGCGCTCTGGCATTCCGGCGGCATCAACCGCAGCGACAGACCGCGTTACTCGCTGATCTTCTACTTTCAGCGCTGGTGGATCAAGGGGTTCAACGACGCCTACCGTTACATCTCGCCGGAGGCGCGGGCGACTATGACGCAGGAGGAGCAACGCATGTGGGGGCTCGAGGCCGGCATTCCGCCCAATACGCACTTTCGCGGCATGAGCGACGCCCAGATCGCCGCCCTGACGCCCGAAGAACGGGCCGTGCTCAACATCGCCGCCTATTGAATCGGGCAGGACGGGCCGATACAGGATCGGCCCGCTCTAATGCCCACCTTCTTCGGGCGATTTCAAAAGTCAGTACTTATGTCCGTACCACAACCCCGCGCCCAGCACCGCCGCCGCCAGCCAGCTACCCGGCCCGAACAGCCCTGACGCTCCCAACAGCGCGCCGATCACAGCAGCGGCGATCGCTGTAGGCGCGCCCGCAGAGCGAACACTCCATCCGCGCGTCCCGATCCCCCAGGCCGCGCCGATCCCCGCCCACAATATTATGCCGATCGGCGCCTCCTCGGGAAAGAAGCCGAGCGTGACCAACGCCAGGATTACCACGACCGGCGCCCGCTTCTGCTCTCGCATCTGCCAATCGTTTCCCAGGCGCCGGGTCAGCCACTCAGCGCCAAAAGTTGCCGCGCACCCCAACAACGCTGTCAACCAGGGGAGGCCATGGCCCGTATGGGTGAAGACGCTGGCCGGTATGTATAGGAGGCGGAATGAGAGAAAAAATGCGAGGAGGGCGCCGGCAAACGGACCTCGATTCATCCGTCTTCACCGCCGCCTGCGTGTTTTCCGCTGGCAAACGCGGCGGCCAGAGCCTTTGCCGCGGCGGGTTCCACCCACGCGAGGCTGTCGAGCTGCAACGCATCGGCGCCGGCAGCCAGGCAGTGACCGGCCTGTTCACGCGTGTGGATGCCTCCACAGGCAGTTAACGAGCCGGCCAGGCCAAGCCCTTTCACCGCCATCAATGCCGCCAGCATCATCGGAAACATGCCCGGCCCAAACGTTTCGCCTGTAACCGTCCCTCCGTCCCTGTGCGCCGCCGCGCCTACCGGTGGATTGCCAACCACGATTCCGGCCGCACCGCCTGCGATCAGCTCCGCCGCCAGCGCCGCCGCCCGCGTCAGCGGTATCTTGGCTAAAATCGGCAGGTCCGATTCGAACAAGAGCGCCTCCAGCAGCCTGCCGATCTCCAGCTCGCTTGCCTCCTGGCTGCAGACAAGCTCAAAACCATCGATTCCTTCCACGCTGGAGAGTCGTCGCGCCGTTGACGCGGCCTCCTCCTTTTCGCTGTCCCCGATCTGGGCAATGACAGGACAGCCGAGCCGGGGCCAGAGGCGGCCAAACTTCCTCAGCGCGGCCGAGACGCCCCGGTTCTGCAACTCAACGCGGCGCACAAAGCCGCCGATGGTCGCCGCCATGCGCGGCGGTTGGCTGCCTGCCCGGCTGCGGTTCGTGAACGGACCGATGACGACCGCGCCAAATCCGTCAAGCGTCAGCTCGCGGTGACAGGACTCGCCGTATCCAATCGTGCCGGCCGCCAGCATAACGGGGCAGGCCAAGGGCAGGCCGAGCTTGTGGTCGGGCGCCAGCTCAATCATCCTACCCGCCATTGCCAATCAACTCGGCGAACGTGTCCACGCCGATGTTGGAGCCGCAAAGAATCAATCCGACCCGCTTGCCGGCCGCCTGCGCACGCAGTGGGCCGAACAGCGCCGCGGTCGATGCCGCACAGGCCGGTTCACAGGCGAGTTTCATCTCGTGGAAGAGAAGCCGGATCGCGCAGAGCATCTCCTCATCGCTGACGAGTGCGATTTCCTCCAGAAAGCGGCGGCACAGGCTGTAGCTGTACGGCAGGGCCGCCGGCGCGCCCAGGCTTGTCGCAATGGTCTGCACGCTCTCGATCGATTCGAGCGCGCCGCTTGCGAAGCTGCGGTGCATTGTGTCAGCGCCCTCCGGCTCCACGCCGAATATGGCGCATTCGGGCTGCAACTGCTTCACCGCCGCAGAGATCCCCGCGGCCAGCCCGCCGCCGCCAACCGGCACGACCAGCATGTCCAGCGGCGGCGCGTCCTCGCACAACTCCAGTCCGACGGTCGCCTGTCCGGTGATGATTGTCCGGCCCTCAAAGGGGTGAACGAACGCGCGCCCCTCCTCCGCCTGGATTCGTTCGACCTCCGCAAACCCCTCATATACGTCCTCGACCAGCACTACTTCGGCGCCGTAGCTGCGGGCCTTCTCCACACGGAAAATGGGCGCAGACGCCGGCATCACCACCTTTGCGCTCACTCCGAATATCTGTGCGGCGTAGGCTACGGCAATGGCGTGATTCCCCGCGCTGACCGCAGTTACGCCTCTCTTCCTGTCCGCCGCGTCAAGTTGCAGCAAGCTATTGACCGCGCCGCGCGGCTTGAACGTGCCCGTCTTCTGAAACAGTTCTAGTTTTAGCCAGATTTCGGTGTCCGGCCCCAGCGTTTTTGCCACTGCGTCGCTCTGCCAGCGCCAAACCGGTGTTCGCAAAATGTAGGGATCGATGCGGCTGCGGGTTGCGCGGATTTCATCAAGCGTGGGGATTTCGAGGTCAGTCTGAGTGTCAACTCTCATGGAATGCGCCTTTGCATTTATTGGTTCTTGGGAATGGAATTGCGGCAAGGCGGGAGAGTGTGCGACCCGGTACCCTTGCGCCAACGACTACAGATCGGGACTACGCAGTCAGCGTTCCCTTCGTGCTGGGTACGCCCGCTCTCCTGTCCTCGAGCCGCGTGGCAGCGTCCAGCGCGCGCGCCAGCGCCTTGAACAGCCCTTCAGCCTTGTGATGGTCGTTGCGCCCGTACAGAATCGCCGCGTGCAGGTTCATTCGCCCGTGGATGGCGATGCTTTCGAAGAGATGGAAGAGGAGATTTGTGCTTAGTTGACCCAGTTGCGGGGTATCGAACGCAGCGTCGAAAACGCAGTAGGGCCGGCCGCCAAGATCAACTACTACACGCGCCAGCGTCTCGTCCATCGGGACATAGGCGTGTGCGGTGCGCACGATGCCGCCTCGATCCCCCAACGCCTGATCGACGGCTCGCCCCAGGCAGATGCACACGTCCTCCGCGGTGTGATGCTCGTCGATGTGGAGATCGCCGCGCGCCCGCACGCTGAGATCGAACAGCCCATGGCCGGCTAGGAGAGTCAGCATGTGATCGAGAAAGCCGATGCCGGTGTCGACCTCAGACGCGCCGCTTCCGTCCAGCCCCAACTCGAGGTCGATCTGTGTCTCTCGCGTCTTTCGTTCGATTCTAGCCTGTCGCATAAGCAGTCCGGTTTCCCTTCCATATGCACCCATCCACCTTGAACGGGCCGCTTCATTTCGCCGCGCAGACTTGGCCGAAGCCGTCTTCGCCAGGAGAAAATCGTCACACCTGCCCTGACGCTGAAATCGGCAGACTTACCTGTTTACAGCAATTTTCCCACCGAATCCACAAGCGAGCAAAATCCACGTTCCCTTCGTAAGTCTGACTGCCCGATGCTTGACATTTGAGGCTTTCGGGCTACAATCCAGATGTGGTCTATTTTCTTGGAATCGACGGCGGCGCGACCAAAACACACATCGTGCTGTCGGACCGGGCCGGGGGCCTGATCGCCGAAGGGAAGGACGGTCCCTCCAACTATCATCTCGTCGGCGTAGCGGAGGCCAGCAGCAACATTGCAGCGGCGATTTCACGCGCACTGGCTGAGTCAAGAGTTGACCCAGCCGATGTACAGTCCGCTTGCGCCGGCATGGCTGGTTTTGACGGGCCGTCGGACAAGGAAAATGTGCAGCAACTGTTGAAATCCGTTTTGGATGGTTGTGGATCTATGTGTCCGTGGCACGTGGTGAACGACTCCGTCGCCGCATGGGCGGGAGCCTTCCTCGGCGGCCCGGGCGCTTTGGTCGCCGTCGGCAGCGGTGCTGTTGCCTTTGCCGTCGGCCGCGATGGATGCTCCGCGCGTGCGGACGGCTTGGGCCACTGGCTGGGCGACGCCGGCAGCGGCTTCAATATCGGGCGCGCCGGTCTGCGCGCCGCAGTGGCCGCCCTTGACGGTCGCGGCCCCGCGACCTGCCTGGCCGACAGTTTCCTCGCCATCGCCGGGCGTTCGCGCCAGGAATGGGTCGGTTGGATCGCCGACCTCGACAAAAGTATCTCGCACGCCCATTTCCAGCTGCGCTCCTTCGCGCCCTCTGTAACGCAAGCGGCAGGTTCCGGAGACAGCGTGGCGCTTGAGATTCTCGACAAGGCGGGCGCGGCACTGGCCGCAACCGCCGCATCGGTAGTTCGCAAGGCCGGGCACGAGACCGCCCCACGGGTTGCAATGGCCGGCAGCGTTCTGGAGGAATCATTGCACCTGAGGCAGGCGTTTCAAACCGAGCTCACAGCGCTGCTGCCCGACTGTCGAATCGCGCCAGTGCGCGCGGCCCCCGCCTATGGGGCAACTCTGCTGGCTCGCAAGCCGGCGCTCGTGCCCAAGGACACACTGCAAGCGCATGGACAGCCGCCGGTTGGCTGAACTCGCGGGCGCAATGGAGTTAGCCGCCTCCGCGCCGGCCGAGCTATGCGCCGCAAGGAGTAGAAATGTATCAGGGCTTTGAAATCATTGATTTTCACGTTCACTTCCCCACGCAGAAGCCGTGGTTCCCCAATATGGGAAACACGATGCAACGATACGTCGAGAAAGTGGGTGAGGAGCGTGCACGCAAAGTGCAGGAGTTGAGCCGTCCTTACGGTGAACACTGGCGACGCATGTGGGGCTTCCCGCAGGCGGAATCGGCGGACGACCACCCGGGAGACAGGGAGCAGGCCCGTCGCTGGGCCGCAGAACTGGACGAACACGGCGTGCGTGCGGTAGGCTTCGTAACCGGCGGCGGCAATGAGCATCTTGCCGAAATCGTTAGCTGGTACCCCGACAAATTCATCGGGTTCGCGCATCACAACCCTTTCGCACCGGACGCTGTTGCCCAGTTGGAGCACGCCGTAACCGACCTGGGGCTTCGGGGGTACAAGTTGCTCGCTCCCATGATCGAGCAGCCAATCGAGGACGAATCGATCTGGCCTGTCTGGGAGAAGTGCGCCGAACTGGACATCCCCGTTCTCATCCATTTTGGCATTCAGGGCAGCGCCGGCGGCATCGCCTGGCATGAAAACATCAGCCCGTTCAAGCTGCACAACATCGCCAAAGCATTCCCCGACGTGACCTTTGTCATTCCGCATTTCGGCTGCGCCTGGGAACGGGAGACACTGCAGCTCTGCTGGGCATGCCCCAACGTATCTGTGGACACCAGCGGCAGCCTCCAGTGGATCCGCTGGGTACCTGGTGAGGTAACCGTCAAGTATCTGTTCCGAAAGTACTACGAGACAATCGGCCCCGGCCGGATTATCTTCGGCACCGACAGCAGCTGGTTCCCGCGCGGCTTTACCCTCGAGTACCTGCAAGACCAGATGCGCAACTGCCTGGACCTCAACCTGCCTGAACAGGACATCCAGATGATTTTCGCCGGCAACGCCGCCCGCCTGCTCAAGATTCCCATGTGACCTTGCCCTCATCGCTGCCAATCGAGGCACTGCACGGACGAAGGAGTCCCTATTTTTTCACTCCAAGGAGGAATTGAACGATGAAACGGTCCAATCTGCCCATTCTGCTGAGCGTTCTTCTTGTGAGCGCGTTGCTGTTGGCCGCGTGCCCTGCGCCGGCCGCGCCCGCTCAACAAGCTGCGCCTGAAGCCGAGCCGGCTGAAGAGGCAATCGAAATCGAATACTGGCAGTACAATTTTGGCGCCAGGGTCGACGCCATGAATCAGCTGATCGCCAATTTCGAGGAAGCCAATCCGAATATCAAAGTCATCCACAACGCCGACATCCCCTACGCAGAGTTTCGTGACAAGATCGCTGCCAGCGTCCCGGCCGGCGTAGGCCCGGACGTGGCCACCCTCTTCTACGGCTGGCAGTCGGTGTGGATCGACGCCGGCTATCTCGTGCCTCTGCCTGAGGACGCATTCCCGCCGGCGATGGTCGGGGAGAAGTTCAGTCCGATGGTGCAGGCCAGCTTTGTCGAAGGCACGCTCTACACCCTGCCTACCGCAGTACGCGCTCTCGCGCTCTTCTATAACAAAGATCTGATGACAGAGGCGGGGCTTGATCCCGAAAGCCCGCCGGCAACGTTGGATGAGCTTGCAGATCAGGCGGTGGCGTGCACCCAGCGAGACGACGAAGGAAACCTCCTGGTTGAGGGCTTCGTTGCCGACCCGGATGCGCAGGACCATCACTGGTTCCGTGAAGTGCTGGTGCGACAGTTTGGCGGCGTCCCCTACAGCGACGACAACAGCGAGGTCCTCTACAACGACGAGGCCGGCCTCCAGGCCTGGAACTATCTGCTCGCCTTCCACACCGAACTGGCGACTGGTGACCGGGACCTGTTTGACGGCAGTACAAACGCCTTCGTCGGCGGCAACGTCTGCTTCCATGTAGACGGCTCCTTCCGCCTCGGCACCATCGCCAAGGACAATCCGGAGATGAACTTCGGCGTCGCCGAGCTGCCGGCGCACAACGGCATCAAGAGCACCTTCGGCTCCTACTGGACCCACGGTCTGACCAAGAAGGCCGCTGCTGACCAGGCCCGCTTCGACGCTTCGGTCAAGTTCCTGCAGTACATCACCAGCGCCGAGGCCGGCGCCATCTGGGTAGACATCGTAGGCGAACTGCCCGCCCAGCTCGAAGCAGGTAGCAATCCCGAGTTGCTGGCCGATGAGAAACTGGGAGCGTTCGCCGCCGGGCTGGGATATGCCTACTCCACCTTCTTCGCCAACGAAAGCGATCAGAAGCAGGCCATCGTCGACTCCTTCGACATGGTGATTCTGACCGACGAAGATCCGGCCACTGCGCTGCAGATCGCGGCCGAGGCCGACCAGGAGGTCCTGGACGATTTTTGGTCCAGCCGCTAGTCCAAATGTGACAACCTGGAGGAGAGAGGAAACGCTTCCGCGTAGAACGTCCTCTCTCCTCCTTCATTCCTGACCCGCAATTCGTAGAACCAAGCGCAGACCGGAACCAGTTCGGCGGCTCCAGCGCTATCGCCACGAAAACGCCCAATGCGACTAACCCTTCACCAGCGGCAGATCATCTGGGCCTATACTTTTATGAGTGTGGCCCTTGTGTTCTTTGTCGTCATCCGCTGGTATCCGACCCTCCTGGCCTTTAACGTAAGCTTTCGCGACTGGAATGTGTTCGAAGGGTCCGGCCCGTGGGTCGGCTTCGAAAACTATCAGGAGATTTGGGAGGACACCGGCAAGCCGCGCAGTTCGGTGACGGCGGCTTTTTCCAATACCGTGCGTTACGTACTGTTCGGTGTGCCTTCCGAACTCATATTGGCGTTATCTATTGCCCTGCTTCTGGCGCAGATCCGCCGCTTCTCCGCGGTCTTCCGCGTCGCATTTTTTGCGCCCTATGTCACCTCAGCCGTGGCTGTCGCCTTTGTCTGGAACTGGCTCTATCAGCCGGAAACCGGCCTGCTCAATCAGGCGCTCGACCTGGTCGGGCTGCCCAGTCAGCCCTTCACCAAGAGCCCGGAACAGGCGCTGCCGTCGATCACAGCGGTCGCCGTATGGCAGAATATCGGCTTTGCCGTCATCATCTTTCTCGCCGGCCTCCAGCAGATTCCCGGCCTGTACTACGAAGCCGCCCGCATCGACGGCGCCAATTCGTGGCAGCTTTTCTGGCGCATCACCCTGCCCCTCCTCAATCCGATAATCGTCTATCTGTCCGTTCTCGGCACGATATCCTACCTGCGGCTGTTCGCTCTCGTCCAGAACATGACGCCCCAAGGTAGAGGAGGGCCGCTGAAGAGCACGACGACGGTCGTTCTCGAGGTCTATCGCGAGGGATTCTCCAGCTACAAGATGGGGTATGCCGGCGCTCTTACCGTGCTCTTGTTCTTGTTGATCCTGCTGATCACCATCATACAGCTGCGCTTTATTTCGCGGCGCGTGGAATATTAGGCTAAGGCTCGGAGGAAGCGCTGCCCATGTCAACTTCAGTTGAAATCGGCAACGAAGCGGCTCTGCCGATCGCCGAACAGTTTGCGCCAGCCCGGGGGGAAGGACGTCGCCCCTTCGGTTGGACAGTTGGAATTGCCTATTTCCTGCTCGCGCTCGGCGGCATCTGCATGGTTACACCCTTCTTGTGGATGATCTTGACGAGCGTAAAACCGGCCCCCGAGCTGGTTAACTTTTCCTTCTTTCCCGAAAACCCAACCCTGCAGAACTACGCAAACGTACTCAATACATCGAGCTTCGAACGCTGGTATCTGAACAGCATTTTCGTCGCCGCCATCAGCACGGCCTGCGTTGTTTTTTTCGATACGCTGGTCGGCTATACGCTCAACAAATTCGAATTTCCAGGCAAGAACATCATCTTCATCGGGATGCTCGGCACTCTCATGATTCCGACCGAGATGTTGATAATCCCCTGGTATACCATGAGCGTAAATTGGAATTGGCACGTCGGCTACGCCCAGTATTGGGGAATCGCCTTTCCTGGCGTCATCACCGCGGCAGGCATTTTTCTCATGCGGCAGTTCTTCGACGGTGTTCCAAATGAACTGCTCGACGCAGCCCGTATGGATGGTATGAATGAATTCGGCATATGGTGGCGCATCGCCGCGCCCCTGGTCAAACCTGCGATCGCTGCCCTCGCGATTTTCAACTTCATCGGCAACTGGAACGCCTATCTTTGGCCGCTGATTCTTGCCAACAGTCGCGAGTTCTATACGCTGCCCGTCGGCTTGAGCTTCTTTCGCGGTGAATCCACCACCCATTGGGAGCGAATCATGACAGCGGCCAGCCTGGCCAGCATCCCCTTACTGATTGTTTTTCTGATCTTTCAGCGTCAAATCATTAAGGGCATCGCCCTGACAGGACTGAAAGGCTGAATCGGAGAATGGTTTTCGGCCCCGCCAACTCTTGCGTCCGCTTGTCGCCGGAAGTTCCACTCACAATTCATCCCGCCTTCGAATAGTTTTCGTTACAAATTGACGAGGAGTCATCTCTTGAAATTACACGAGTATCAGTCGAAACGCATTTTCGCCGAGTATGGCGTGCCCATCCCGGATGGCGACATCGCCACCACCCCCGCCGAGGCAAGGGCTATCGCAGAACGGATCGGAAAGCCGGTAGTCATCAAGAGCCAGGTCCTGGTCGGCGGGCGCGGCAAGGCCGGGGGCATCAAACTGGCGCAGACACCGGCCGAGGCAGAAGAGGTGGCCGGCGGCATCCTCGGCATGGATATCAAGGGGCTGACGGTGCAAAAGGTGCTGGTCGACGAAGCTGCTGACATTCGCGCCGAAATCTATCTGGGAGCCGTTCTCGACCGCGGCGCGCGCAAGGTTGCGATCATGGCCAGCAGCGAAGGCGGCGTCGAAATCGAAGAGGTCGCCGCGCAAACACCCGAAAAGATCGTCACCGTTCACGTCCATCCCCTCCTGGGCATGCAGGGGTACCAGGCCCGGCAGCTTGCATTCGGCATCGGCTTGTCAAAGGAGTACATTCCGGCCTTCACCAGGATTGCCCAAAGCCTCTACCGGGCCTTTTTCGAGAGCGACGCCAGCCTGGCGGAGATCAATCCGCTCATCGTCAATGGTGATAACCAATTGGAGGCGGTGGACGGCAAAATCCTGCTCGACGACAGCGCTCTGCCCCGGCAGACCGAACTGGCATCCATGCGCGACCCCGACGAGGACAGCGCAACCGAGACAGAAGCGCGTGAAGCCGGGCTGAGTTACATCGACCTGGATGGCGAGATCGGCTGCATGGTGAACGGCGCAGGCCTGGCCATGGCTACGATGGACATCATCAAACTTTACGGCGGAAATCCCGCCAACTTTCTCGATATCGGTGGCGGCGCCGGCGCTGACAAAGTGCTTGCCGCCCTCCGCATCATCCTGCGCGACACGCGCGTCAAGGCAGTTCTCATCAATATCTTTGGCGGCATAACCCGGTGCGACGAAGTCGCCAACGGGATCGTAGAGGCCATCAACAGCCTCAACGTGAAAGTGCCAATCGTCGTCCGCATGGTCGGCGTCAACGAGGAAGAAGGCCGTCAGATTCTTGCGGACTCGAAGCTTCCTTCCGCCAATCGGCTCTCTGAAGCCGTACAGATGGCAGTCGCCGCCGCCAAAGGAGAGAGCAAATGAGTATCCTCGTCGACAACGAAACCCGCCTGCTTGTGCAGGGAATAACCGGAAGCCAGGGGGCCTTTCACGCCCAGCAGATGATCCAATATGGCACGAACGTCGTCGCCGGCGCCGTGCCCGGCCGCGGAGGGCAGTGGGCCGTCGGCAATACGCCCGTCTTCGATACCGTTCACGAAGCGGTCAACACGACCGACGCCAACACCAGCATCATTTTTGTTCCTGCCGCTTTTGCAGTCGACGCACTCTTGGAGGCCGCCGACGCCGGCATCAAGCTCATCGTTTGCATCACCGAAAACATCCCTGCCCTGGACATGGCCTGTTCCCGCGCCTACCTGGATGCGACCGATTCAATTCTCATCGGGCCGAACTGTCCGGGGTTGATCTCTCCAGGCTCGGCGAAAGTCGGCATCATGGCCGGCCATATCCACACGCCGGGCAATGTCGGCATCGTCAGCCGTTCCGGCACGCTCACGTATGAGGTGATATACGCCCTGACGGCGCGCGGAATCGGTCAGAGCACGGCCGTCGGCATCGGCGGCGACCCCATAAAAGGGCTCAATTTTCTCGACGTTCTGCAAATGTTTGAACAGGACTCGGGCACCGAGCAGGTTGTGCTGATCGGTGAGATCGGCGGCGCTGACGAGCAGGTGGCCGCCGACTACATCAGCACCGAAATGAGGAAACCGGTTATCGCTTTCATCGCCGGCCAGACCGCCCCGCCCGGCCGGCGCATGGGCCACGCCGGCGCCATCATCTCCGGTGGTGAAGGCACTGCAGCCGAAAAGATTGAAGCCCTCCAGAGCGCCGGCGTGGCAATCGCCCGTCACCCGGAGGAGATCGCCGAATTGGCTGCGCTGAATGTCTAATCGAGGGCCCGAAAGTATGCTATGATTGGCGTATTCGAAGCAGCGGGATTACTGACACCGCATGAAGGAGAGAGCAATGTCGGAACAGAGTTCTAACGGCCAGGCGATTGAAGTGCCAGCCGCTGACAGTGAACTGTATCAGCCGCCGCAGTCGGCAATCGATAACGCAAATGTCGCCAACTATCTCGATCTGCGCCATGATGCGCTCGATGACGTCGCAGCCTATTGGGACGCCCGCGCCCGCGAGCTGATCGACTGGTTCGAGCCCTATGACAAGGTGCTCGATGACAGCGGTGCGCCGTTTTTCAAGTGGTTTGTCGGTGGTAAAACCAACATCGCCTACAACGCGTTGGACAGGCACGCTGATAGCTGGCGCAAGCACAAGCTGGCATTGATCTGGGAAGCGGAGGACGGCGAGAGAACGACCTATAGCTACTATCAGCTATGGCAAGAGGTCAACAGGTTTGCCAATGTCCTCAAAGCCCAGGGTGTTCGCAAGGGAGATACCGTCACCATCTATATGGGTCGAACGCCCGAACTCATGATGGCGATGCTTGCTGTCACGAAGATCGGCGCGGTTCACTCCGTCGTCTACGGCGGTTTCAGCGAACAGGCCCTCGCCAGCCGCATCGACGACGCCCAATCACGAGTGCTCATCACCTCCGACGGGGCCTGGCTGCGCGGCAAAACTGTCAACCTCAAGGACATCTCCGACGCGGCTGTGAAGCGAAGCCCAATCGTCGAAACGGTGATCGTTCACCAACGTACGCAACAGGATGTACAGATGACACCGGGCCGCGATGTCTGGTGGCACGAGTTGATGGCCCTTCCCATCGCCAAGAGCGTCTGCGAGTCCGAGGCCATGGACGCCGAAGACCCGCTCTTCATCCTTTACACATCCGGTACGACAGGCAGACCAAAGGGCGTCCTCCACACATGCGGCGGCTATCAGGTCTACACCGCAACTACGCTCAAATATGTCTTCGATCTGAAAGAGGACGACCTGTGGTGGTGCGCGGCCGACCCAGGCTGGATCACTGGCCACAGTTACATCGTCTATGCGCCTCTGATTCTCGGCGCAACCGGATTCATGTACGAGGGCGCCCCCGACTACCCACAGCCCAATCGCTATTGGAAGCTGGTCGAAGATTACGGCATCACGATTCTGTACACCGCGCCCACGGCCATTCGCGGACTGATGCGCTTTGGCGACGCCTGGGCAGACCAGCACGATCTCTCCAGCCTGCGCCTGCTGGGCAGCGTCGGGGAACCGATCAATCCCGAAGCCTGGCGTTGGTACTATCGCGTCATTGGACGCGAAAACTGCCCCATAATGGATACCTGGTGGCAGACCGAGACCGGCGGCTTCATGATTACGCCGACGCCTGTCGTCCCGCTCAAGCCCGGCAGCGCCACGCTTCCCTTCACCGGCATCGACGCGCAGGTGGTGCGCGAAGACGGCTCCACCTGCGAAGCCAACGAGGACGGCTACCTTGTCATCAAGCGTCCCTGGCCCGGCATGGCCCGGACCGTTTGGGGTGATCCCGACCGCTACGTCGAACAGTATTGGTCAGAGTTCGCTGAGCAAGGATGGTACTTCACCGGCGACAGCGCCCGCCGCGACGCCGACGACTACTTCTGGATCATTGGCCGCATGGACGATGTCATCAAAGTCAGCGGCTACCGGCTCGGAACAGCCGAAATAGAGAGCGCGCTGGTCAGTCACCCCGACGTGGCCGAGGCCGCCTGCGTCGGCATCCCCGACGAACTGCGCGGCAACGTGATCCACGCCTTCTGCATCCTCAACGAAGGCGTCAGCGGCAGCTCCGACCTGAACGATGCCCTGAAACTGCATGTGCGCCACGAAGTCGGGCCTATTGCCGTGCCCTCGGAATTGAGCTTTGTCGACGGTCTGCCCAAGACCCGCTCTGGCAAAATTATGCGCCGCCTGCTCAAAGCGCAGGTCCAGGGCCTGCCCATCGGCGACGTGAGTACACTGGCCGACTAAATGATGAGGGGCCGGGTGGCGCGCCTTTGCGTCACCCGGCCCCCACCTTGGCACTGGTCGAAAAGCGCCCTTTCGCTCGAAAACTCGCTTCAAGCCACGCTTCGCAGCACGATCTCCCCGAATGTTTTCTGCTGTTCGGCCGCGATCTCGCGTCGTTTGATCAGCTCCAGAACCGCCAGAAACGTAACGACAATTTCAAGCCGGCTGCGGCTTTGCGAAAGAAAAGCGGCAAACGGCAATACACTGTCGGACGCGCCGTTCGCGCGATTGTACCCGTTGAACCGCTCTCGAATGTCGGCGATTTTCTCAGCGACCGTGATTGGGTGTACGCGGACGGTGGGCGTAGCCGGGCTGCTGGGCAAGCTTTGCAGCGCACGGTTTGCAGCCTCAGCCAGCTTGGCTATCGTCAAGGAGGAGAGGTCCAGCCGTCGCTCCATCTGCGCCGGCGGCGGCGCCAGCCGTGCAGTCGTCCGCAGTCCAATCTCTGCACGAAGCCTTAATTCGTCCACCGCCCCTTTGAAGCGGCGATAGTCCAGCAACTGTTGGATCAGCGCGTCGCTCGGCTTTTCCTCCGCCTCCTCCTCTGACGCACGCGGCAAGAGGCCGCGACTCTTTATGTAGAGGAGCCGCGCCGCCACCCCCAGAAAGTCAGCCAGCGCCTCAGGCTCTATTTCCTCGAGCTGCTCGATGGCGCGCAGGTATTGATCAGTTATCGCCACCAGCGAGACTTCAGTGATATCCAATTCTTGGCGTTCGATCAGGTGGAGGAGGAGGGCAATCGGTCCGTCGTAGATCGGCAGATGGACCGCATAGCCGGAGCCAAGGGGATTTTGAGCGGCTTCCATGCCTTTACGACTCAAGCAGCGAATGGAAGCGGCGTCCGTAGTGGACCAACTGCATCAACCTGTGGGCAGCAGAAATCTCCTCACTGTCATTGAGGCGGTCGATTTCCACACCCGTATCCGCCAGACGCTGCAACTCTTCTGACGTCAAACTCGCGCCCGTTCCGACCAGCGTCACATAGCGCGCTCGCAGAGCATCATTCAGGCGTGTTCCTGCGGTTGGCGAAAACTTTTCAAAGTAGTCTCCAGCCTCTGCCATCGCCCTGCCCATCGCCTCTTCCGTCGGAAAGAGCATGTAGTGATAAGGGGGGACTTCACTCTGAACCCTACCGATTTCGGCGAAAAGAATGTCCCGCCAGCGCGAGCCGCCCAGCCACTCGCTCCCGGGACAGACCGTGTGGTTGTTAGAGAACTCCTGGTGGCCCAAGATGTTCGAATGCGGTATCTCCAGCTCCTGCAGAAGCCATGCAATCAGAAGAGCGCCCGATCGGATCTGGTTGTCGGTGGGCAAGTAACCGTTCATAAAGCTGCCGGAAAACACGACGCCTACCGAATAGTAATTGTGTCTCCCCACATGGTAAGCCCTCGCTTCCACCGGCTGCGTCTGCAAGATCTCACCGTCCGCAGGGATGTAGAAGTGATAACCTAAGCCAGGCCAAGCCTGCTTTCCGCGCGTAAGGTCTTCGTCAATATGCGCCTGCGCAATTTGCTCGGGACCGATGGTTGGCGGCAGCGCTGTATGATGGACCGCCAGGTGGCTGATACCCGACAGCGGGCGTGTGCGGTAGCGTAGTGAGGGATGGCGTGGCAGGTCAACTGTGATGTCCTGAATCTGGGGTCTCTCGACCTCCCGCCCGCTTTCCTGCTGCCCGCTTTCTTGTTGCCCGCTTTCTTGTTGCCTGTATTGCGGCTGCCCACTCTCCGGCTGTACTTCCGACCGCGCCACCACCTGTCTTGCTGATGTCTCGCCTTCGCCAACCTGGCGTAGACCCGGTGGATCAAGTCTGTCCGCGCGCGCGGCCGCCTTCGCAATAGTAGCCGCTCCATCGGCGCCCATCCGCACCGCCGTGATGAGAATGTCCTTCCAGCGCCTCCCTTGCAGCCACTGCTCCCCGGGAGAAGTATGACTGATGAACTCGTTCACCCCGCGGATGCTCGCCAGCGTCAACTGGGGAATCTCCTCCAACAGCCATGCGATCAAGTCCCTGCCCGACCTGATTTGCGCCGGCGTCGGAATGTCATCGTCGAACTTGCCGGCAAAGCCGATATTGATGGCACGGGCGATATACGGGAGCCTGCCGTCCACTACCTCCGTCAGCGGCTGCGTTTGATACACCGCGCCATTCGACGAGATGAAATACTGGTAAAGGATTCCGGGAAGGCGGCGGTGAAACGCCGTCGCGATCGTCTGCAGGGGCGTTATCGGCGGCGCAGCCGTGTGGTTGATGACGATATACTCGACATCTTCCAGCCGACGCTGAACCATACGCTGGGGATCGCGCGGGAGTTGACCGATTACATCGTCCATCGCCGGTTTCGCCGCCGTAGCCCTTTCTGAACCTGATGCTGGCAGCACACTATCCGGCACAATCGGCGCATATTCTCCCACTTCCGCCGCCTCTGACAGCGGTGCATCTGTGAGCGATTCGACGACTCGTTCGTGAAGAACTCGCTTCCAGGCTGGACCGGCGCTAAACGTGCTTCCGGGGCTCGAGGTGTCCAACAGCTCGCACAGACCGACGATGCTTTGCGCGTTCAGATGAAACTTAGGCAGTAGCAACGCGCACAGTTTCGCTGCCGCCGTCAACTGAACCTGAGGCGGAGCCGCACCGTCAAAGTTTCCTTCCAGACAGATGTTGATCCCAGTCAGACTCCACTCTGCTTCATCGTTGACCACCGCATCTAGCGCGGATACCTGTAGAATCTCGCCGCTAGCCAGCACAAAGTAGTGGTATGCAATGCCGGGATAGCCCTGTGAAATGTGCGCCTCGGCAATCGATACAAGCGGTACACCCGGCGGCGCGGCCGTGTGACAGATAACAAGCCGTCGGATCTGGTCGGGCGTCCGACGAGCAAATGAATGGTCTCCTCGAGGCAGCGTATCCGCAATATCAACCACGGCCGTCTGGTACGCCACGGAAGACGAACCCGCTTCTCCGGCAAGGTCAAAATCAGGTGTCGATACCGGCCTTGGCGCCGGTTCCGTACGCTGCCAGTCCTGTTCTGCAGGGGGCTCAGTGACGGGGATGGATGGGGCGCTCTCAACTACCTCGGGTTCCGCTTCGCCCACACTCAGCCAGCGTGTCAGGATATCCGACTGCATATCCTCAAACCAGTATTGACCGCCGCGAATCAGGTCCAGGACCAGTGTATAGTTGCCGGGCTGGTCGGGAAGGATCATCTGCGCGTCAAGAGTGACCTCCTCTCCCGGCGCGACATCGTGCGGAAGCGGCGTCAGCATCGGACGCCCATCGGGGAAGGGTAGCCTTTCCCGTTTCTGCGAGAAGTGATAGCTGAGCGCAATTTGCTCGGAACCTTCTGCAAGCCATGCTATCGTGCCAGAGTTGCGCACCGTCACCGGAAAGTTGACCCGCCGACCGGCGAGCAGCGGGCTGGGCGGTCTCCCCTTCAGCCACTGAACGCGATAGACCATCCCGCGACCCAGTTCCATCTCCTCCGTGTCTTCGGCTTCGGGCGCCTCGGGCTCGGCCTCCGCGGGCTGAATCTCTGGTTGGGGCGTAGTCCGGCTAACTGCCTTGAGGTGCTCAGTCTCTTTTTGCCAGCGGTAGTCGTGTCGCAGCGCGTTACGGAAGTCCTCGATGACCCCTTGTTTCCCTTTGATATGCCAGCGGTCCAGTTGCGGCCACCTGTAAAGCGCCAGCGCATGAATCTGCTGCCCCTGCTGACGATTCCAGCGGTCAACTTCGGCAAAGGCCGCCTGTACCCATCCTCGATTCGCGTTTTCCCATGGGCCGCCCTGATCCGTCTCCGTTATGTAGACCGGAAGGTGGCGCATATTCACCGGAATCGCCTGCATGAAATCCCGGTACGCTTGAAAATGACAAGAATAGTTGGGAAAGTCAGGTAACTTGCTGTTGTCCAGGATCAGCGTCGGATTCGCGCCGTGCGTGTAAGTGTGCAGTGTGATCCCGTCGCAGCTGGTCGCGCCGCATTGCAGCAGGATGTCCTGAAAGTACTTGATCCAATCTCCACTTGCGTTGCCTGGATAGACGGTCTGGCTGTTCCAGGGCGCGACCGCTCCGATCAACACCTGGTCCTTTTCGTGTCCCTGGAGTTCGCGAATCGACTGCCGGCACATCCCATAGCAACTGGCGTAAAGCTGCGGTGTGATCAACTCTCCGCCCTCTGCCAAATCGATAGCGCCTTCTCGGTCAGAAGCCGGAAAAAGGGCGTTGAAGCGTTCTGGCAGGCTGCGAAGCGTGGGGTCGTCGGCGAGCGATTCGTCAGGGTGCGGGCGCGCAACGGTGGCCGCCGCAGTTGGCCGCTCGGCCACATAGTTCATCTCGTTGCCAATCACCCAGTGGCTGCAACCTTGGCTCGCGGCAACAAAATTGGCGCACCGGCGGGCAAAATTGGCGTATTCGCTGCTCGGCGGAA
Source organism: uncultured Caldilineaceae bacterium (assembly GCA_951813625.1). Taxonomy (GTDB): domain Bacteria; phylum Chloroflexota; class Anaerolineae; order Caldilineales; family Caldilineaceae; genus Bin5. Next base: position 153,650 of record CATOTS010000003.1, read on the forward strand.
GCGTGCCTTGGGGATAATAGCCGTTGTTCAGGCGTACGATCACACCCAGACCCTGGAGGCTGTACGAGGAATAATCTTTGCCGCTGAGGTCGTGCGGGTCGTGCCCTAATACTTCACTGAATACAATCCAGCCCGTCTTTTCGGCCGCGCGCAGATACTCTTCCCCGCCAACGTCATGGATGCCAAAGATGTATTCGCTGTTCACCGTTCGCTTAAGTTGTCTACCGTAAATGGAGCGGAATCCGCTACTGCCAATTTTGCGTGGAAATAGTCACTGTACTTGTATACGGTTTTCGTGGACATCGCGATAAACTCAGGCCTGCGCGGACCCCACATACGAAGTCTTCAGAACAAATAAACCCCGATACAAATGGGGCAAACAGGGTAGAGGAACGTATGGTAAACCATTGTAATACAAGGAAAAATCAAGGGCAAATGCGGTCAAAAAACAGTGTCTGCGCTAGACCGTCCACTCTCCTGTCCCTGCCTGCACGCGATTGAGCAGATTCAAGAGCGGCCCGCTCTGCTCCTCACCACTCTCGCCATATTCGCTCAGCCCCAGGAAAATCCTGCGGCGGGCGCGGCGCAAGAGGCCTGCCAACAGGCGGTACAGGCTGTCCTGGCCATACTTTACTTCGTCGCTATCTGTCCAATGCCGAGTCTTCTCCCAATTGCGCGAAAGTACATGGGGATGGGTCAGGGGCTGATATATCCGCCTCCCCCAACCTTGCGCGCCGATGTCGAGCCAGAACTGAATGTCCACAGTGCGGTTCCGCATCAGAAAAGTGTAGGCAGGCGCAATGAAAACTGCATTTTCTGCCTCCGTCCAAGACGGCAGGTAAAGGGCTCCAAGCGCGCCGCTCTCCACCAATTGAACGTATTCGCGGCCTATGTCGATGTGCCGCGAATTAGGCGGCTCAGCTGGGTCCTCGGATTGCTCTCCGACCGCCCAACGGAAATTGCGGGCAGATCGGGTGAGTTGATCGGCCGTCCGGGCTGCGTCGGGGCGTTGATGGAACCCGAAGCCAGGCTGGCTGAGCAGTTCACCGAAGATGCGGGCAAAGAACTGATCGAGAGGCGTGAAGCTGGTCTCCGCTCGGTAATCGGTCAGCCAGGCACGCAGCCGGTCATAGATTTCCCCCGTGGCATAAGATACCCTCTCCTGCACATCCGCTCGAAGGTCCTCGAAATCAGGCAACGTCCCTTCCGCGGCGCCGCGTCCTCCATAGGCCGCGTGGGCCAGTACGCTGGCACGAACCGGATCCAACTGGTCGATGGCGTTGCCGAGAGCCAGCGTTACGTCCGAGGGCAGCGGAACGCGCCGCCAGCTCGGATGCGCCAGGGCGGCCAACGTAAGCAGCGTTCGCACCACCGGCTCCGCGTTCAGGGGCCTGCTGGGCCGGTGGCTGGTGGACGGAATTTCCTTCTCTTTGAGCCGGGTGTGAATGCTGAAGCGCAGCGCATCGCTCATAAACGGCGCCAGCACCGCGATCTGACCTGGCGCTACAGCTTCAAGCCTTACCAGCCGCTCGACCTCCCCGACGACCCACTCGATCATCTGGGGATAAAAACGATGTGACTGCTGTGGAAAGACGATCCGGGGACCAGATTCCGGACCTGCACGCCCAACGGCACGGTTTTCCTCTGGGCTTCTTTCACCAACCGTCCGCCGGAAGGTTAGGCGAAGTCTGTCGATCATACTTTCCAACCCAGGCGCAACTAAGTGAGAGCGGGTCAGCCGCGCCCGGTGATCGACGCAATCGGCAAGATGCTCCGCATTGATGGGGTCCGCACCCAGAAAGGCCCTATAGCCGCCATCCTCATCAACTATTATTAGCGCACTTTCCAAATGGGGCAGCCACCGGCCGACCAAATTCTGCCCGGCATAGGTTTCCTCTTCCGCGTTGTCAAAAACCAGATGGCGATATGTGCGAAACAGATGGGCTTCGCACCACTTATTTTGGAGTATTTCGTTCCTAAAAATCTGCATTTGCAAGCTGTAGTCGACAAGAGACTTTTTCTTGCAATGCTCCCTGAACTCGAGGCTGATACGTCGAGCCGTCTGCATAACGTTCCGCCTTGCGATCATCTGCTCACCGGGCGGGATCGTGTTTTCCAGGCGAGCGTACGCCTCGTCGATAGTGAAGCCGTGAAGCGCCGCCTTATTAAGGTTATCCAGCACCTGGCTGATGATTCGGCTCCTTTGTACCCGGATGGCGTCGAATTCGGCCTGCTGAATGGCTGCGTCCACAAAGCGCGCCATGTGGTACTGGGTCGTTTCCAGATTGAGGAAAGTCGGCTCTTTGCGGGGATTGTCAATGCCGGCCCCTTCAGCCACCAGCGGCCAGTACAGCGCCACGCTCGAACGTGCAAGCGACGCCAGCGTCGTTACCTGCACCTGCGCGCCCGCCGGCACATCCGACCGGCGCAACGCTTCCGTGTAAGGTTGCCCGAGCGTCCGCTGCGGGACCAACACAAGAATCTGGTCGCCCCGAATCCGTTCCTGGCCAAGCAGCCGTTCAATGCGTTCGATGGCGATGGTCGTCTTGCCCGCGCCGAATGGACCGGTCAGATACAAAGTATTGGCTTGGAGAAAGAGTTCTTCAGTCACGAATACGTTTTCCGGCGCTCGAGGAGCCGAAAACTTTTACCGGATGCAGTTGTCGTTCGTGGCCTTTTCGAAATTGTGCTTGACCAGGTCGCGCGAAGACGCCGCGCACAATTGCGCGGCGCTTGCCAGGTGGAGAAGAGTGGCCCAAACGAAGGGGCAGCCCTTACCCCTGCGCGCAAGAACTCTTGTTTGCCGTCAGTTGGCCGTGGACTGTTCGGCGAGGAGCGCCTGTATCACCGACTCGGAATAGTCATACTGGCCTTCGCCGATCTTCAGATACCGGATTTGGCCGCCCTTGTCGATGAAGTACATCGCCGGCCAGTAGCGGTTATGATAGGAGCGCCAGGTCGTCCAATCGTTGTCGATCGCGACGGCGAACTCTATCTGCAGCCGTTCCAGCGCTTTCTCCACGTTGTCCACATCCCGTTCATGGGTGAACTCAGGAGTGTGAACGCCGATAATGACAAAACCGTCGTCCGCGTACTTCTCGTGCCATTCCCTCAACGAGGGAATTACGTTGACGCAGTTGTATCACCCATACGTCCAGAACTCGACCAACACGACGTTGCCCCGCAGGTCCGCCAACTTGAGCGGGTCGGAGTTCAGCCATATCTCGTTGAGAAGTTCTGGTGCCTCGCCTTGGGGCCGCAACTTGGCCAGAAGCTCCAGTTGCTGCGCGGTCGGGCCGACGACCAAGGCGGAATCGGCATCGTCCGATGCCGCAGTCTCTTCAACCGCTTCGTCGTTGCCGTCCTGCGCGGCGGCCATTTCCTCGTCCTTGGCGGCCTGCTCGGCCCGCGTTTCAGCCACACGAGTCTGGATCGCTTCGACCTTTGCGCCCGGATCAACTTCAGGCTGTGTCGTCGTATCCGGCATAACGCAGCTCACCAGCGTCAACCCGCATACGAAAGCCAGCAAAATGACTCTGTGAAGTCGCGCCTTGCGTTGCAACGTCCTGCACAGTCGAACGGCCAAACCACGCCCGACGCCCGGGGGGTTGCGCCGTCCGACTGACATGTCGGAGGGTCCCATCGTTCGAGTTTTCACTGTAATATGGCCCAAATGGATGCAAAGGGAGGCGCGCATTGCGCGCCTCCGTATTTCACTAGTCTACTGCCAGCTACTCGTCCGACTTTTCTTCCATTGCGTCGTCGGATCCCATGGCATTCGCTTCTTCCATAAAGAGATCGGCATCGGCCTGCGTCGGCAACATCAACTCATCGCCGATGTGGATGAGATGGCAGTCCTCGGTAACGTCACTGTTGTTGACACAGATGGCGGGCCAGTAACTGCTGTCGCCGTAGGCTCTCGCGGCGATCGAGCCCAAAGTGTCGCCGGATTCGACGGTATAGGGCGTGGGGCCGTCCTCCATCAACACGAGCGGCCCCGTCATGGCGTCGTCCGCCATCATCTCGTCTTTGTCAGAATCCATGTCTTCCTTGTCGGAGTCCATGTCATCCTTGTCGGAGTCCATGTCATCCTTGTCCGACATCATCTCGTCTGCGTCGGATTCCATCTCGTCGTCTTTGTCGGCCATCATCTCGTCCTTCTCACCCATCATCATCTTGTCGTCCGTCATCGACATGGCTTCGGTATGGGTGGGAAGCATCAGTTCGTCGCCGACACTGATCCGGTTGCAGTCTTCGATCGAGTTGGCGCTGCAGATGATCGACCAGTACTTGGACTCTCCGTAGGCGCGCCTGGAAATGGACCCCAAGGTGTCCCCGGACACGACAGTGTAGGGCGTGGAGCCGTCTTCCATCAGGGTGATCGATTCAATCATGGCGTCGCCGGCCATCATGTCGTCTTTGTCCGACTCCATGTCGTCTTTGTCCGACTCCATGTCGTCCTTGTCCGCCATCATCTCGTCCTTATCGGACTCCATCTCGTCCTCATCGGCCATCATCTCGTCTTTCTCACCCACCATCATCTTATCGTCCGTCATGGACATGGCTTCGGCATGGGTGGGGAGAGTCAGCTCGTCGCCTACATGGATCAGGTTACAGTCTTCGAGCGAGCTGGCGCTGCAGATGATCGACCAGTACCTGGATTCACCGTAGGCACGCCTGGCGATGGACCCCAAGGTGTCCCCGGACACGACAGTGTAGGGCGTGGGACCGTCATCCATCAGGGTGATGGATTCCGTCATGGCGTCGCCGGCCATCATGTCGTCTTTGTCCGACTCCATGTCGTCCTCGTCCGCCATCATCTCATCCTTCTCGTCCATCATCTCGTCATCGTCAGCCATCATGACTACATCGATGGTGACCTTCAACAAGGCGCTGACTTCGGGATAAGTGAAATCGTCATCCACGACGTGAACGGTCGCCATCCCGTCTGCAGGACCCGTGTTGGCCCCGGACTGGCGCGGCGGCTGATTGGCACCGGTGCCCGGCTCCTCATTTGCCTCCGTGCCCGCGTCCCAAAGAAGCAGATCCACGGTTACGTCGTGCATCATCATATCCATCGCCATCCCGTCCATGTCGAATAGGGCGATGCCCGCCTCGTCCGGAGCGACGAAAAGGTCGTTGGATTGCACAAACATGGTGGCAAAGGAGAGATACGGTGTGTCGGGCGTGGCCTTCACCTCGAACTCGTAGGCGCCTCCCGGCAGCAACGGTCCGGGAGCATCCGCACCCGCAGGCGTATTGAATACGCCCGCATGCAACTCCATGTCGCTCAAGGCGGCAGCCAGTTGGGACGGATCTCCGTCCTCGGCCAGCGCCTCCAGACCGTAGCCGCGATCCGCCTCACCGGTCGTGAAGAGAGGGCCGGCTTCGCTATGAAGCACCCAAACACCGGGTGCAAAAGGTGTTGGTAGATCGGAGTCACCGGAGACGTTCTCGATGCGCACCAGGAAGGTGACCGCATCCTCCATCATCTCCTCCTCGTCTCCACCATGGCTCGACTTCAAAGTCGGCGCCTCTCCCGCCAAGGCAATGCCCGCAGGCCCCAGCACGATAGAAGTCGATAGCAATAACGCACCAATGACAATCAGCGAAAGCATTCTTCGTTGTTGCATAGGGCAAATTCCTCCCTCCAGGTTGGTCTTACACAGATGTTATGCAACAATGTGACCGAATAGCGGCCTCACTCTTATATTGTAGCAAACTATTCGAGATTTGTCAGGTAATAAAGATTACTGATTCATTAACCGGGTGCCGCACGTGCCATTCTCACGGCATATTGTGAGGAGTTTCCGCGACCATGACCGGCATAAGGATTCTTGTCGTCGACGATGAACCCAGCATTCGGGAAGTTGTCAGTCTCTATCTCGAACGAAGCGGTTTTGAGCCTACCGTCGTCGGAGACGGGCAAGTGGCCCTGGATCTGATACGGACCGATCCGCCGGAACTACTGATTCTGGATGTTATGCTTCCCAGTGTCGACGGCTATGAAATCACCCGACAAGTGCGCGCCACCAGTTCGATTCCGGTCATCCTGCTGACCTCGCGCAAGGATGAAATCGATCGCATTCTCGGCCTGGAACTGGGCGCCGATGACTACGTGGTCAAACCCTTCAGCCCGCGCGAACTGGTCAGCCGCGTGAAGGCCGTCCTGCGCCGTACCCAGCAGTCCCCGGCGCAACCCGGTGGCGGGAGTCCGGTAGCGGTCGGCAACATGCGCATCGACCCGCGTACACGCCAGGTAACTATCGAAGGAAAGGAGGTCGCTCTGACGATCAAGGAGTACGATCTACTGTGGATGTTCGTCAGCAATCCTCATCAAGTTTTCAATCGCACCCAGCTGCTCGATCGAGTCTGGGGCATAGCCGAATACATCGATGCCAGCACTGTCACCGTCCACGTGCGGCGCCTGCGCGAAAAGATCGAAAAAGACCCTTCGAACCCGCAACATATTCTGACGGTCTGGGGCGTAGGGTACCGCTTCGAGCCGGGCGGCTGATGAGCGCGCCAGACACTACACCCGTGTGGCTTTCCCTTAACGGAGCGCTATATGAATACGACTACCTCTTTCAATTCGCCGGTGACGCTGCCCATCCGGTTTCTTATCGGTGCTATTATTGCTGTCGTTGGCGGCCTCTTGCTCTTTCTGGCGTTTCTCGATCCACCCCTGAACGAACTGCGGGCGATGGCACTGTTCCTGACCGCAACCGCGCTTATTTCCGTGGCCGCAGTCTACCTGGTCTATCGACTCGGCTGGCTGCACTACTCCCCTCGCCTTAGCTGGACCCTCCTTGGCGGATACGGCTTCGCCAGCCTCTTGACTTTCCTCAATGTCTTCGTCACAGCCCGGCTCATGTTCGCCAGTGATCACGACCTTCGCCTGGCCGCGGTTCTGCTCATCTTCGCAGGCGGCATCGCAACCGCGCTTGGCTATTTCCTTTCAGCCGCCCTGTCAGAGAAGATCCAATGGGTTGGCCGCGCCGCCGTAGCGATTGCCGAAGGAAAACGAAACGTGCGCGTGGAAGCCGTCGGCAGAGATGAGCTGGCGCAGTTGGGCCACACCTTTAACCGCATGGCTGCTCGGATTGAAGAGGCCGAACGGCATCAACTGGAGACCGAGCAGTTACGCCGCAATCTGCTTGCCTGGATCGGGCATGACCTGCGTACGCCACTTGCCTCAATCCAGGCGCTCGTCGAGGCGCTGACCGACGGAATCGTGACCGAACCATCCAAAGCCCAACATTATCTGCGCACCGTGCAGCGCGACGCAGCTTCCCTCTCCTCTCTGATAGACGAACTATTCGAAATGGCCCAGATCGAAGCCGGCGGCCTCCATCTGAACCGGCAGCCGATCTCGCTCTCCGACCTGATCTCCGATACCCTGGAGAGTTTCGCCGTCCGCTGCGAAGAACTGGAGATCGCCCTCACCGGCAGTGCAGACCCCCGCGTCGATCCCGTCTGGGTCGACGCCGGCCTCATCGGCCGCGTACTGACCAACCTGGTCGGCAACGCAGTCCGGCACACACCCCGAGGCGGCTCCGTCTCCGTTACCGCCCAGCGTGTCGTCGGCGGCGTGCGCGTGGATGTCTACGATTCCGGGCCGGGAATCCCTGCTGAGAGCCAGCCCAAGATCTTCGAACAATTCTACCGCGTCGAGGAGTCGCGCAGCCGCGCCAAGGGCGGCGGCTCCGGCCTCGGCCTGGCCATCGCCAAAGCAGTCGTCGAAGCCCACCGCGGCGCAATAGGCGCTGAAAACCGCTTCGAGGGCGGCGCACGTTTCTACTTTGTGCTTCCCGGTAGTTAAGCTTCAATTGCCGGCAAGCGAAGCCGCCCATCGACTGATTCTGACGGCTGCTGCTTTTCGCAAATGCCAGCGTTGAAACGGCTCAGGACGAAGCGCCTCCTCTTGACGTTTTGCGGAGCCTAAAGCTTGAATTCGGACTTAACTTACCTGCTTTCGGGGCGGGCGTAGGAACTTCTGGGTCTGATATTGAAGCAAACCGGCAGTTACTGGTCTGATGCACGAGTTGCTCGGCTCTCTCTTCAGAATTCCCGAATTACTCATCGGCGGGACTGCTGCCAAGCAGTTCTTCTTTGAACTCACCGGCCCAAAGTCTTTAGCTTGAGGACTTCCGCGGCGATTCCTTCGCCGAAGAACAGGCCCCCTGTTCGCAAGTCAGGATCTCAATTTGAGAAGCTATAGTAAAGCCATGGTCCCGGGTGCCTTGTTCCTGGTCAGTCTCGCCAGCTATTCCATGCATTGGCTGACGGCGCCGCCTGGCATTGGCCAGGATGCAAGCAGATTGGGGCTATACGCACTCGACTTCGTAAACGAAGGGCTACTTCCGTTCTACATTTATCATCAGTTCGCGCCCCATCCTTTCATCGTCTACATACATTCTCTGGTTCTGCCCCTATTTGGCTATGACAATGGTGTTCTACGCGGTGTCACGATCGTTGGAGGAGCGCTGGCGGCGCCGGCAATCTATTGGGCTTCTTGTCTGTTCTTTGCTGAGCAAGGGGTTGCTTTTGCCCGAAGAGCGGGGTTGATCGCAGCTCTGGGCCTGGCTCTCTCTACATTTTTTGCTTCATTCTCCCGATGGGGTGTCGAACCCGCCCTCCTGCCAGTTGTCGAGCTGATGGCCGTCGCTTTTTTTTGGCGGGGGTTAAAAGAAGGGCGCAAGTTAGACTTTGTTCTGGCCGGCATGTTTGTCGGGATCAGCCAGTACATTTACATCGTAGCGCGTTTCTTTCCCGTCGCTTTAGCCGTTGCGAGCATCGGCGCTCTTCTGGCAAACCGTCAACTTCTGGCTCGCTGGCGCGGGCAGGTCATGGCAGCGAGCGTGTCCGTGCTGGTGACGTTGCCCCTGTTGATCCTATATATCACCCATCCATATACGCTGTTCGCCCGAATCCGAGAACCAGGTGGCCATCTCGCGCCTCAAGGACAGTTTCTATTTGAGTTGCCGAATCCTCTTTCTACCCTCGCAGTCAAACTGGTGAATCAACTGCTGATGCTGGCTTGGCATTGGGACCACTGGTATAACCCTCTCTCTTACAAATCGTTACTGACCCCAATTCTGGTTGTCTGTCTGGTTGCCGGAATAGCGCTTGCACTGTTTCGAAGGCGAGAAGTCTACGTATTTGGATTCCTGTTGATGGTGATGATGCTTGTGCCCGAGTTGCTTACATATGAAAACATTGCTCCTACGCCTACACGGGTCGTTCCTGCGCTTCCTTTCATTTACATCATGGCCGGCTCAGGAGGAGCTGCCATTTGGGCTTGGCTTGAAGGATCTCGTCATCTACCTCAACGGTTCGGCTACATTGTCCTCGTCCTGGTTATTTCGTCCGGCTTGTTAAGGCAGTGGGATTTTGCAACCCGGGTAAAGCCGCAGGTCCTTGCCTCAGATAGACTGGAATGGCACAACAGTCTGATAGAAATCGCCCTGGCTGAATATATCAGCAATCGTATTGAAACGCCGATCGTTGTGCCCACCGGGCAGTATCAGTTTGAGCCGCTCGCTTTTCTTCTGTCGGAGCAGTTCCCGAATCGCAAGAGCGGGCTGGATGTCCCGCTGATGAAAGGCGAAACAGTTACTGTCATTGAACCCAGGTTCGTCCGTTTAGCAACTACTGAAGAAAAATTTGACGAATGGGTGCTGCTCAAAGATAAGACAGCCTACTTCCTCCCTCCCTTGGAAGACAGCATCGAACCACTTGACGGCGAGGAATCGGCAATCGTAGCCAGTAACGGCGTCGTGGTAGCGAAAGCCTTCACCGCGCGCTGGCAAGGCGCTTCTCCTCAGTTCATCCCCCACCAGGCCTCTTTTGCCAATGACTTGAACTTGGTCGGTTATCAAAGCAGCGCTTTGAGGCCGGGGAATCCCCTTTGGTTGACTTACTACTGGCAACCTGCTCACAAAATCGAACGGGATGTCGAGTTGTTCGTTCAGCTTTTCGACCAGAACCGTGAAGCTGTAGTCGCGAACACCCATATCTGGCCGCTGAGAGGAGTATTCAGAGTACGCGCTTGGCAACCTGGACAGATAATGCCACTGAGCCATAGCCTTTCGGTTCCCCCAAACCTTGGTTTCGGTCCCTATCAGCTGCACGTAGGCCTTCTGGACTTGCTTTCGCGCGAACGAATTCCCTTGGAGTCAGGAAGGGGTTCACTGCTATTGGAGACATTCAAGATCCCTTTGCCACCTGACAGTCGCATGCCGGAAACATCCACGGATATCAATTTTGGCGAAATCATCAGGCTCGAGGGATACACGCTGTCGGCTGATTCCGACCGACTTTCAGTCGTCTTCTTTTGGAAGGCCATCGACTTCCCTCAAGTCGACTACACTTCTTTTGTTCACATCGTTGATTCGGACGACAGAGTCCTGGCCCAGGCGGACGTTCAACCGCTCGACGGCCAGTATCCAACATCGATCTGGTCTCCGAATGAAGCGATAGTTGATGAGCGGATTATCGCAGGATTACCCCAGGGGGAATATCAGGTCCTTGTAGGCTGGTACCGGCATGTCGGGGATGGGTGGGAGCGACTACCAATAGTTGTGGGTGGGCTCGCACAGTCCGATAACCGTGTCGTGTTGGACACGTTTACCTTGCCCTGAGACGACGTGCTGTCTCACGATTATTGAAGGCAAAAGGGTAGCCCAGGAACGCCCGAATCGTGCAGCTATCGTAACTACGCAGCCGCTTTCAGTCTGCGGCCATGAATGAAGCGAGCGCAGGAGTTTTCTCTCTCCTTGCTCTTTGGACGGTCGGGCCTGCGGCCCTCCCTTGTGCGGGGGGACTCCCCCCGCAACGCCCCCCTCCAAAACCAGCGCTCACCGAAATTGCGTCGTATTCCCAGCAGTGCGGCCCGACCAACGTGGCGGCTGCTAACCGAATACACAATCAGATAATCTGAACGGCGGCGGGGATGGAAGACTGGTCGAGACCGATGCTGTATGTGGCTTAGTAGTTACCAGCTATCGTGGAACGCAAGAGAATCAAGGGGAGGAAAAGTGGAACTTGCGTTTAGCGATACCCAGGGTTTGCAAGACGGAAATAGGGCTGGCACTTCATCGCGTACTTCAAGAAGCAGATTTGCGGCAGTCTTCCCTATCAAGACGGCAAGAGAGCGACACAACACCTATGCCCCTCTGAACGCCCGTCGGAGATTTAGTCTTTAAGTCCTGACTTTGTAGTGGCCGGTCTCTCTTCTTTCATTGCCACTCTTCGCGTTATACCCGCCCGCTCAACAATCTCAGGCACGGCCTCCTCTTGGCGGTAGGCCATGATGTGGACCCCCTGCACCCCCTCAATCTGCCGCACCTGCTCGATGATCTCTACACAGATGCGGATGCCCTCCTCACGCTTCTGCTTCCTCGGCGTCTTCGCCAGTCTCTCCACCACCGCATCTGGAATGTGCACGCCCGGCACACGGCTGCGCATGAACTCCGCGGCCCGCTCCGAGCGTAGCGGCCCGACCCCCACCAGAATGTGGACCCGCTCGTGCAGCCCCATGTCGCGCACCCGGCGCATAAACGCCTCAAAAATCGGCACGTCGTAACAGTATTGCGTCTGGATGAACTCCGCGCCGGCCTCTATCTTCTTCGCAAGGCGCAGGTGGCGCAGGTCCTGCGGCGGCACAAATGGGTTGGCCGCCGCGCCAAGGAAAAAGCGGGGCGGCGTGGTCAGTTTGCGCCCGCTCAGGAATACGCCTCGATCCCGCATGATCGCGGCCGTACGCAACAGGTGCAGGGCATCGAAATCGAAAACACGCCGTGACTGGGGCTGGTCGCCAGCGCTCACATCATCACCCGTGAGACAGAGCACATTGTGGACACCGAGCGCGGCCGCGCCCAGCAGATCGCCCTGAATCGCGATGCGATTGCGGTCACGGCAGCTCACCTGCAACACCGGCTCATAGCCCGCCTTCGCCATCAGCGCGCAACAGGCCACGCTGCTCATGTGGCAGTTTGCCCCCGAGCCGTCCGTGGCATTGATCCCGTCGCAAACATCCCCCAACGCCTGCGCGTTTGCGTACACGTCCTTCGGGTCGGCCGAATCCGGCGCGTTCAACTCCGCGGTGACAGCAAAGTGCCCGCCGAGCAGGACCTGCTGCAGCCGGGACTCGGAGTCACGTTGCTCGCCTTCGTTATCGGTTGAAATTGGGTCTGAATGAACCATGTGCAGGTAAGAGTGGAAGAAGAGCCGCGTTGGACGTGGAAAAAAAGTGTCCTGCCAAACCTCAGTCTATCCCGATTCAATCTCTTCCAGTTCAATCGTCGACCAGCCGGGCGGCCGCTCAACGTCGACCCCATCCAGCAGGTTCAGCCACGCGCTGCTGTTCTGCAGTTCCCGGTTCACCGGCGGCTGCAACACCCTGACCTCGCCCCCGTAGCGGCCCATCAGCGCGTCCCGCCGCCACGCCTGTACCCACACGCACGGCATCTCGGGGATCACCTCGCAATGGCCGTTCTGCCGCACGCCTCCGCAAGGTCCGTTGCGCAGATTCTTCGGACAGTTCATCGGGCAGGTCATGCCCGTACTGTGGAGAATGCACTGCCCGCACATCTGGCAATTGAAAAGATAACCCTTGGATACCTCTTCACTCCAGACAAAAACGCGCTCTCTCCACCCTGCCGGCGCAACGCGCTTCAGCAACGGGTGCAAAAGCCGCAGGGCCGACTTTGAGGCCGCATAGACCGCCTCCAGAAGGCGCGGACGGTTCTTCAACCATTCGCTGCCGGGCATTCGTTTGGATTCGGCGAAAGTAGACAACGGAACGTCACCAGGAGTTTTCAGGAGCTTCAGACTTTTGCCCGATCATACCATAGATTGACCGGTTCCCTCCAGCCCAATTGCCGCCAGGCTGCAGCCCAAAACTGGGTCACCAATTCCTATTCCTCGGTTTGCTACGAAGTCGTGGCCGACCCACTGCCCACCACTCCCGGCAGATGTTGGAAACTGGCAACTTGCAACTGTTGTTCTGGACGGTCGGGCCTGCGGCCCTCCCTTGTGCGGGGGGACTCCCCCCGCAACGCCCCCCTCCTAAACCATCGCTCACCGACGGTACGTCGTCATTCCTGCAGTGCGGCTTATCCAACGTGGTGGCGGCCAGCCGGATACGCGTTCAGATAATCTGAAAGGCGGCGGGGATGAAACACCGGTCGAGGCAGACGCTGTATGTGGCTTAGTAGCTAAAAGTCGGCAAAAAAATTCCAGCCACCGCCGGCAAGAACTCCACACCTAGCGAAATCCCAACCCAAGAGTGGGCTGCACCTCGCCGCCCGCTGACAGAGTGAGTCCGCTCGGCCTACTGCGGCTGCTGAGCCCGCCAGGCCTCGTATTCGGCCTGGGCGTCCTCGCGCAACGGATAGTACTTGCGCAGGTCGCCGCCCTCGGCCAGCCTCATACGCGAAAACTCCTCCCACTCGGCGTGTTCGCCTGCCTTCGCCAGCAACTCTTCTGCCAGGCCGATCGGCACCACCACCGCGCCATCGTCGTCGGCCACAATAATATCCCCGGGCATCACCGTCGTATCCCCGCACGCAACCGGCACGTTTACAGCAAACGGGAAAATGTTTGTCTGCGTGTGGAAGTTGGGCGTAACGCCTCGCAGCCACAGCCCAAGTTCCAGTTCGCTGGCTTTGGGGTAGTCGCGGATGCAGCCATCGATCACAACCCCAATTCCGCCCCTTCCCTGAAAATAGGTCAGCATCATCTCGCCAAACACGCCGCTGGACATCTCGGCCCTGGCATCAACGACGACAATGTCACCCGGCTGCGTGTGGTACAGGACATGGCGGTGAAGCTGCTTTTCCGGGTCATTGTACTCATCCACGCTGTACAGGTCCTCCCGCTTTGGCATGAACTGCAGCGTCAGCGCCGGACCCGCCGCGACCTTGCCAGGCGTCCACGGCCGCGGCCCGCGAATCTGCGCGTCACTGATGCCGAGCCGGTACAGTTCCCCGCTGGCAGTTGCCGCGCCGATCTCCGCCAGACCCTCGACCAACGCCCGCCGCGGGCGTTGGATGTCCTTGGTTTGAATCGTCATTTTTCAACCTCCGGGAAACGCCAAAGTCTGAGCCATCGCCTCTATTATAGTCCCGTCCGTACTCTTACAGGAATCCCTGTATACTCCCTGGCAAAAGGAGCTCTTCCTGTGCCTTGCTTCCGTTTCCGGTCGCTCTCACTTTGGATGCCAGGGCGATTGCATCGAATAGGGTTAAGACCCCGCGACACTACCTGATTCGAGCCCCACTCCGAAAAACCCCGAGAACAGTGCCAATCATATCGCGCGGTCGCGAATTCTTAAGGTTATCGGCGACTGGAGACCGGTTTTTTCAGCCGAGAACGAATGACCATTGGTAGGGGCGCCCCTTGTGGGTGCCCTTTGTGGATTATTTTGGCGCCCAGATTAGGTGCGATTACCCTGGTGGATCAAGCCCTTGCCCTTGACGTTGCAATTCGAGGTTTGCGTTCCGGCCGTTCTGGACGGTCGGGCCTTCGGCCCTCCCTTGTGCGGGGGGACTCCCCCCGCAACGCCCCCCTGGCACAACCCGCAGTTGACGTTCTTCGTGGAGATTCGTGCAAATTCGTGGATGCAGCAGGGCGATTGCATCGAATTGGGTTTAGACCCCGCGACACTACTTGATTCGAGCCCCACTCCGAAAAACCCCGAGAACAGTGCCAATCATATCGCGCGGTCGCGAATTCTTAAGGTTGTCGGCGACTGGAGACCGGTTATTTCAGCCGAAAGCGAATGACCATTGGTAGGGGCGCCCCTAGTGGGTGCCCTTTGTGAGTTACTCTGGCGTCCAGATTTAGGTGCGATTGCCCTGCTTTGGATGCAGGGTTGCTTTTCTGCCCCTGCACCGTATGGTACAATTCCTCAGCAAGTTCATTTGTTCGAAAATCGTCGCTTACCGGACTGACTCTAGCCCGCGCAGCCGCGGGCAGGTCAGGGCAGCAGTTCATCCTTATGGCATCGTCTGAGGACCGACTGAATGGGTAGAGAAGTCTCGCGCACCGCGTTGACCAAGTTCATTTTCGAAAGCCAGGTCTCGCCGCGGCAGCGGCTTAAGATTACCGGATGCGTTGCCTTCCTGGTGGCTGCGCTGACTTTCTCGATTGGCTCCGGTTTCGGCTTCCTGGTCGGCCGCATGAGCACCTCCGACGTGGCCCCAAGCGCCGCCGCCGCCGCCGAGGAGCCGGAGCGCTCGCTGGCGCCCGCAGACCTCGACGTCTTCTGGGAGGCAATGCAGCTGCTCGAGGAGGACTTTTACGGTGACATGCCCTCTTCTAAGGATCGCAGCTACGGCGCGATTCGCGGTGTGTTGGAGACACTCGACGATGACAATACCGGCTTCCTCACTCCAGAGGAAGCCACCAGCTTCTTGGAGAGCATCGAGGGCAGTTTCGAGGGGATTGGCGCATTCGTAGAGTGGGCCGAAGAAGAGAGCGCAGTCCGCATCGTCGAGCCGTTCGAAGATCAGCCGGCCTGGAATGCCGGCATTCGCCGCGGCGACCTGATCATCGCTGTCAACGGCGAAGCTGTGGCCGAACTTTCCAATCTGACCGAGGCCATCAACCGCATCAAAGGACCGAGCGGCACCGATGTACTCCTCACCGTTCAACGCGATGGTCTGGATGACCCATTTGAAATCTCCGTCACCCGCGACCGTATCGAGGTCCCGGTCGTTGAGAGTGAGGTCTACGGGGACGACGACGAGTTCGCCTATGTCCACCTGCAGCGCTTTTCCGACGATGCCGGCGCCAAGCTGCGGGCCGAGCTCGAAGGCCTGCTGACCGATGAGATTGAGGGACTCATTTTCGATCTGCGCGGGAATCCAGGCGGCCTCTTGCGCGAGGCGATCCAGGTAACGAGCGTGTTCCTTGAAGACGAGAGGGTGCTGATCGAACGCTTCAGCGACGGCACAGAGGAGTTTTACGATACCGAAGGCGATGCCCTCGTTCCCGAGGAACTCCCCATCGTCGTTCTGGTCGATAAGGGCAGCGCCAGCGCCAGTGAAATCGTCGCCGGCGCCCTGCAGGACGCCGGACGCGCGCGTCTCGTCGGCGAAACTACCTTCGGCAAAGGAAGTGTCCAATTGCCGCATACGCTCAGCGACGAGAGCCTCTTGCGTGTGACAATTGCACGTTGGTACACGCCCGACGATCGCTCCATCAACGGCACCGGATTGGAACCGGACTTCTTTGTCGAACGCACGAACGAGCAGCGAGAAAACGACGAAGACCCGCAGCTCGATCAAGCCATCCAACTGCTTGAAGACGGGGAGTGAATCGCCCTTCGAGCTGATGGACAGCCCCTATTGTGGTAATGAGAAAGTACCAGGCAAGAACCAAAATTGGCTAAGAAAAAGCAACAGGCAATGGCGACTGGGCCTCGCACAGTCGCCACGAATCGAAAAGCCCGCCACGATTATTTTATCGAGGAGACCTTCGAAGCCGGCATCGCCCTGACTGGAACGGAGATCAAGTCAGCGCGCGCTGGCTCGGTCAACTTGCGCGAGGGATTCGTCCTTGTACGCGATGGTGAAGCATGGCTGATGGGCGTCCATATCGGCCACTACAGGCTGGGAAATCGCGCCAATCACCAGGAAACGCGCTCCCGCAAGCTACTCCTCCACAAGCGGCAGATCGATCACCTGCACGCAAGCGCTACCCAGCGCAACTGGACGATAGTGCCGCTGCGCATGTACATCAATCGCGCCGGACTGGCAAAGGTTGAGATCGCGCTCGTGCGCGGCAAGCGGCAGTACGACAAACGCCAGGCCATTGCCAGGCGAGACGCCGAACGCGACGTCAGCCGCGCCCTGAAGCAGGAACAACGCGACTTCGGCGGGCGGGAATAGCCCTTCGCGGCCGGGCTCCCCGTACCTGGCGCGGCAAAAGCTGAGATTTCTCCCGCACTTCACCTATGGACTCTGCCCCGCGAGACTCCGGTGATCAACTGGATCGGGTGCTGAAATCGCTTCAGGTAACACGCAAATACCGCTTCGTTTGTCCCGGCCTGGTCAAGGCCATTGCCTCGGCTGAACTGGCCAATGGCCGTTCCCTGAAAGAGACCATCAAGGAGACCAAGAGCAAACTACACCAGAGTGCGGCTGTCTATATCCGCCGGAATCTTGACTTCGAAGACGCGCTCCTGCAGCTGCGAGAGGCGGCCCGCACAAATCAGAACAAGGATGACGCCTTCTCGCTCGGAAGCCGCGACTTCGCCCGCCCCATTCTGCGCCAATTTATGGCGGCCCACACCTCCACTTTCGAGCGCCTCCCACTGCTCAAGACCTTCTACCAACAGATTTTCGACAGGCTCCCGCCCGTCAATTCCGTCATAGATATTGCCTGCGGACTGCACCCGCTGGCCCGCCCGTGGATGCCGCTGGCGCCGGAACGGCCCTACTTCGCCTTAGACATTTTCTCTGACCAGATCGACTTCCTCAACCGTTACTTTTGCTTGATGGGCTACGAAGGAGAAGCGGTACAGTGCAACGTGCTGGAAGAGTTGCAGGCGCCCCCCGCTGACCTTGCCTTCCTCCTCAAGACGCTGCCGTGTCTCGAACAGATCGAGGCCGGAGCCGGCCGCCGGCTGCTGTACGCGATCGACGCTCCGGTCGTTGTCGTCTCCTTCCCCAGCCACTCCCTGGCTGGCCGCAAGAAAGGCATGACACAGCACTATGCAGCCTACTTCGACGGCATCATTGCGGGCAGCGGATGGCAGGTGGAGTCGCTCTCCTACCCTTCCGAGGATGTCTACATCGTACGAAAATAGGCCGCGGGGCCGAAGTGTGCCGCCGGGCCTAAGTGCGCCGCCAGCCCGAAGTGTGCCGCCAGCCCGAAGTGTGCCGCCAGCACGCCGCCGCGATTTCAGGCCATCGCAAATCTGAGTGTTCCCAAAATCGCCGGGCAGTCGACCATCGACGCGTAGTAGCCACCGGCCGCACCCTATTCGTCTGTTTTCCAATACAAAAAACGCGCTGTAGCCGAGGTGATAGTAAAGCCGGCTTTCTGCAGAACACGCATTGACGCCACGTTGGTATTGGCCGTCTCAGCGATCACCGCCTCCACTCCGTCCTGGCACAGCGCCCACCGCACCATCGCTCCGACCGCCTCGGTCGCCAACCCACGATTGTGATAAAAAGGATCGATTCCGTAGCCGATCTCAACTTCGCTCGTCTTGCCCGGCGGCCCCTTGAAAGCAAGGCTGCCGATAATGCGCCGCTCCTCTTTGAGGACGGCCACCCACTGGCAGTGCCACAGAGAATGATGCGGCCTCCGCTGCATCTGGGCAATTGCCCGCGACACGACGGGCCGCAACTCGTCATCCAGTTGCTGCCCGCCTTCGACCAGGCCCAGAGCCCGCTCAAGCCGGGGAAAATCGTCCCGCTGCCAGCGCATCAGTTGTGCTGTCAGCGTTTCAATTGTCAGTCGCTCAGTGTCGAGGCGCATCATGGGCGGCGCGCTTTGGCTTGTCTGTGATTGGCTCGTCTGTGATCGACTCACCCGTGATCGGCGAATTCTGTGCATTGCCGCCTTGAACACCTGCGACCAGCCAGACCTTCCCCGCTTTGGCCCTCTAATCATCGTTTCGCACATGCGGACGCGCCGGCCGCGGGCCGTGTCCGCGGCGATAAACAAGCAGAGTTCGCTTGAACTCGATCACAACAACGCCTTCCTGGTTGAATCCAACAGTCCGCACGCCGACGATTCCCTGATGGGGCCGGCTCTTCGACGGACGCAGATTCAGCACTTCGCTCTGCGCGTAGATCGTATCGCCCTCAAAGACCGGCGCCGGCAGGCGTACCTCGTCCCAACCCAGGTTGACCGCGTTCTGCGAGATGTCCGCCACCGACAGCCCGGTCACCAGCGCCAAAGTGAAGGTGGAATCCACCAGCGGACGCCCCCACTCGGTCTGGCTGGCGTAATGAGCGTCAAAGTGGATTGGGTTTGGGTTCACCGTGAGCAAAGTGAACCACACATTGTCCGCAGCCAGCACGGTCCGACCGAGCCTATGCTCAAACAGATCGCCTACCGCAAAATCCTCAAAATAGCGTCCCTCACCACTTCCTTGCGATCCCATTGGCGTTGCCCTTCAGCACCTGGTCCCCTGGTTTGCGCTGCGATACAGGCGGTCCGGCGCTAGCCCACTCACCGCTTCCTTCCTGCCGGCCTATACCACGGCATCCTTTTCAAGTCTGGCAATCTCCTCCGAACTGTAGCCCAACTCAGCCAGCAACGCCCCAGTATGGGCGCCAACGGCCGGAATCGCGTCGAAACGCGGCGGCCATGATTCGCTCGTCGTCGCCGGCTGTAACGCCGGCAGCGGGCCCGCCGGCGACTCCACCTCCGCAACCCGTCCCCGCGCAACCAGCTGCGGATGCTGCCAGAACGCCCCGACATCGCGCAGTTCAGCGCTGGCAATTTGCGCAAGCTCCATGCGCGCCGCCGCTTCCTCAACCGTAAAACCCGCGAAAACCGTTTCAATCTCCCGCCGCAAGTCTGCGCTATTCTGCACGCGGCGGCTGTTGTCGGTGAAACGACTGTCCGACGCAATCTCCGGTCTCTCCAACACATCGGCGCAAAACCGCTCCCACTCGCGTTGATTCTGAATTGCGAATAGGATCGAGCGCCCGTCTCCCGTGGCATAGGGGCCGTAGGGCGCGATAGACGCGTGGTTGGCGCCGCTGCGCGGCGGCGGCGACCCGCCCAGCGAAAAGTAGGCAGGAAAGCCCATCCACTCACACAGTCCATCGAACAGCGAGACTTGCAGCACGCACCCGCGGTGTGTCCGCTCCCGTTGCAGCAACGCTGCCAGGATGCTGCTGTAGGCGTACATGCCGCCGGCGATATCGGCAACCGGGATACCCGTCTTGGCAGCTTCCTCCTCGCTGCCAGTGATCGACACCACGCCCGTCTCCGCCTGGATCAAAAGGTCGTATGCCTTCTTGTCGCGGTAGGGCCCGTCCGCGCCGTAGCCGCTGACGTGGCACACGATCAGCCCAGGATATTCGCTCTGCAGCCGCTTGTCGCCGAAGCCAAGCCGCTCGACCGCGCCCGGCGCCAGATTCTGAACAAAAACATCGGCCCGCTCCAGAAGTTGGGACAGGATTTCATGCCCGGCCGCCGTCTTCAGGTCCAGCGTCATCGACTCCTTCGAACGGTTTGCCCAGGCGAAATGGCTGCACAGCCCGCCCGCGGCCGAATCATAGTGGCGCGCGAAATCGCCGCCGCCCGGCCGCTCAATCTTGATGACGCGCGCGCCAAGATCTGCCAGATGGCGCGTCGCCAGCGGCGCCGCAATCGCCTGCTCCAGCGAGACTACCGTGACGTCCGACAGTGGCAATGGCATCTCTACTGCGCCCTCATCCACGAATTAAAACTGTTACTTGCTCAGTACGACCGCGGCAGCCCCAACACATGCTGCGCCAGGTAGGACAGAACCAGGTTATTCGAGACCGGCGCGATCTGATACAGCTTCGCCTCACGGAACTTTCGCTCCACGTCATGTTCGCGCGCAAAGCCGAATCCGCCGTGCGTTTGCAGACAGACGTTCGCCGCCTCCCACGCCGCGTCCGCCGCCAGCATCTTCGCCATGTTCGCCTCCGCGCCGCAGGGCTGCTCGCCGTCGAACAGGCGCGCCGCCTGCCAGCGCATCAGGTCGGCCGCGCGTAGATTGGCGTAGGCTTGCGCGATAGGAAACTGTACGCCCTGGTTCTGGCCGATCGGACGGTCAAAGACGATCCTCTGATTGGCGTACTCGACAGACCGCTCGATGAACCAGCCGCCGTCACCTATCGACTCCGCCGCAATCAGGATGCGCTCCGCGTTCATGCCGTCGAGAATGTAGCGGAAGCCTCTGCCCTCTTCACCGATGCGGTTTTCCGCCGGCACCTGCAGACCTGCAAAGAAGACCTCGGTCGTGTGATGGTTGATCATCGTCTCCAGCGGACGGATCGTCAACGCCTGCCCGCTCGCGCCGCGCAGGTCTACCAGGAACAGCGACAGCCCTGCCGTCCGTTTCTCGACCTTTTCCAGCGGCGTCGTGCGCGCCAGCAGCAGCATCAGGTCCGAGTGTTGCGCCCGGCTGGTCCAGATCTTCTGGCCCGTGATCACATACCCGTTGCCATCTCTCTCGGCGCGCGTCTGGATGCGCGTCGTGTCCGAGCCGGCGTTTGGCTCGGTGACGCCGAAGGCCTGCAGGCGCAGTTGTCCTTCCGCCAGCGGCGGCAGCCACCGTTCCTTCTGTTCGGCCGAACCGTGGCGCACCAGCGCGCCCATGATATACATCTGCGCGTGGCAGACGCCCGCATTGCCCCCGCTGCGGTTGACCTCCTCAAGAATGACCGAAGCCTCCGCGATCGACGCGCCCCCGCCGCCATACGCCTCCGGGATCAACGCCGCCAGAAATCCGGATTCGGTCATCGCCTTCACGAACTCGACCGGGTAGCCCCGTTCCGCGTCCAGGCGCTGCCAGTACGTCCCCGGGAAGCGGTCGCACAACTGCCGCACGCCGCGGCGAAGTTCGGGGAACTGTCCGCTCGTGTCGACTTCAATCTGGGGCGGGGCCATAGTAGAGTGCTAGGCCTTTCTGCGAAGTCAAACGCGCGCATACAAATCGGACATTCGTTGGCGAACTCATTGCTCAAACAATGCTCTGGGTAGCCGCGATTGTCTGATGATTGACCTTAGAGTTCCTGTCCGCAACTCTCCATGGTCGGGTACTGGTACAGAAACTGTTGATCCCTGTTCGACCTTCTGCATGATGACGTGGCTGCCTTTGCGCTTGGCCTCGGCGAATCCGTGTCTAGCGAGAATTCTACAGACGTCCCGGCCCGACAGCACGCGCAGTCTAGGCCTCTGCGACCTCCACCTGCGTTACGTACACTTCACTTTGCAGCCGGTGTTGAATCTCGCTTGCTGAGGCCGTCTCAAAGAACAGTTCCAGCGCCTCCTGCAGATTCGACCGCGCTTCTGCCACGGTTTCCCCTTGGCTGGCGATGTCCAACTCAGGGCAGAGAGCGACGTAGCCATCTTCTTCTCGTTCAATTATTGCTGTCAGCTGTCTGGTCATGGTTGCCCCTCTCTTTCTGGCCGTTATGTACACTTTCCTTTGCATTCGGCGATCCGTCTTCGCAGTGCTGAAACCCTCGTTCGAGCTTTTACTGAAGTCCCGGCCTGCTCTACGCCGGAGCAAAGTCACGCAGCCGAAACGCAAGCTGCAACTGCATCACATTCGGCAAACAGTTCTGGTTGGTCCGGATATTCGTTGTAGAATCGACGCAGCCAACATCGGGCCTGAATGAGCCTGTGGGTTGGTTGATGGAACTCCTGTTTCCTCCAATAGCAAAGAGACGCAATGCCATTTAACCTGGTTTTCGTGCCCTGTTCCCCTACAATTGCGCTAATACACATTGCTTCTTTCGCCCAAGGAGCTCCCTCACCAGCCGCACGTTCCGAGATAGGCAATGCGCAATGCGAACTACGCAATCAGCCCAGCCCGCATTCCAACGTCAACCAGCCCTACCCCCCACTCTCAAGCAAGTGCTTCTGTATCTTCCCCATCGCATTGCGCGGCAACGCCTCCACGAACCGCAGCCGCCTCGGCCGCTTGAACGACGCCAGCTGGCTGCGGCAATACCGCTCCAACGCCGCCTCATCGACCGCGCAGCTACACACCAGATAGGCCACCGGCGCCTCGCCCCATACATCATCCGGCTCGCCCACCACCGCCGCCTCCTCGATTCCGGGAAAGGTCGTCAGCATCTCCTCGACCTCGCGCGGATAGATATTCAGCCCGCCCGAGATGATCAGCTCATGCCTCCGCCCCAACAGCGTCATGTAACCCGTGTCCGGATCGACGCGCGCCAGGTCCCCCGTGAGGAACCAGCGATTGCCCAGCTCGTCCTGCACGAAGCTCTCGGCCGTCTTCTCGGGCGCCCGCCAGTATTGATCAAAGACATTGCTCCCGCGCAGAAGCAGCTCACCCTCCTCGCCCGCCGGCAGCTCCCGTCCCTCCGCGTCGACGACGCGTCCGAACACACCGGGCAGCGGCGTGCCCACCGTTCCGGCAATGCGCGACCCCGCGTACGGATTGCTGAAATTCATGCCCGTTTCGGTCATTCCGTAACGTTCAAGAATGCGCTTGCCCGTTAGCCGCTCAAACTCGTTGTGCACCTCCGCCGGCAGCGGCGCGCTCCCCGAACAGAACAGCCGCACCGTCGAAAAGTCGGGTGCCGTCTCCAGGCCAGCAAGGAGCTCGACCAGCCGCGTGTAGATCGTGGGCACCGCGAAGAAGAGAGTGGCGCCGCCTCCGGAAAGAATGTTGACAGTCTCGGTCTCGTCGAAACCGGTGCGCAGCCGCACCGTCGCCCCCATCGCCAGCGCACAGTGCAGGCCCACCACCAACCCATGCGTATGAAAGAGCGGCAGCGGCAGCAGCAACACGTCATTGTGCTCCCATGCCCACGCGCTCAGCAGCCCTGTCACCGTCGCCAGCACATTGTTGTGGCTGAGGACCGCACCCTTGCTCGCGCCCGTAGTTCCGCTCGTGTACATCAGCAGGGCCGTCTCCTCCGCGCGCGCAGGCAAAACCTGCGTACTTTCAGCCGGCTTACCTGCATTCGCGCCCTCCAGCCAGGCGTCCACCCTATCGACCGACAGCACCCTCGTGCCCGGCCCCAAATCGGTGACCGAAAGTTCATCAAGAACCGGCACCTGCGCCTCTTCCGTCACCAACAGCGCCGGCTCGGCGTCGCCCAGGATATGGCTGAGTTCGCGGCGGCGGTAGCGCAAATTGATCGGGACCATGACCGCCCCCGCCTCAAGCGCAGCCAGGTAGGCAATGACGAACTCAGGCCGGTTACACAGATAGAGCGCGACGCGGTCTCCCTTTCGCACGCCCATGCGCACGAATGCGGCCGCCCATCTCTGCGCCTGCTCGTGTAGAGAGGCAAATGTCAGCTGTTGCGGCGCCAGCGCGCCGTGCATGTCGCTGAACTCGATGGCCGTTTTGTCCGGCTGGCGCTCGCGGCCGATTGCAAAGAGAGTCAGGAGATTCATCGCGTCCTGCCTGTGGAATGCTGCCGACTGTGCCCCGCTATTATAGAGTCTTGCCAACGATATGCAACATCGCAAGCGAAACCACAAGCCGAGGGAAGCGCGGCGCGGCAAGACCGCGCCTGCGAACGCGCGGCGCGCATGAACGTCTGTGGTGTGATTGGAATCGGCTCAGGACGGGAAGTGCGGGGGTCCGAGCGAGCGCGCGCCGGTCGCGGGTCTGCCCGGCACATCATGGCAGGTGCGGCAGCGGGCCTCATAGCTCTCGCTGCCGCCGACAAAGATCACGGGATCGTCGTAGCGCGCCGGTTCTCCGTCAATCAGCCGCTGCGTTCGTGTGGCCGCTGCTCCGCAACGGACACAGATCGCGTGCAACTTGTCCACCTGTTCGGCCAGGGCCATCAGCAGCGGCATCGCTCCAAACGGCTCGCCGCGAAAATCCTGGTCCAGTCCGGCGGCGATGACCTGGACGCCCCTGTCCGCCAGTTCCCGGCAAACATCGGCGATCGCGGGATCGAAGAACTGTATTTCGTCGATTGCGACCACGTCCGTCCCGGCCGGGACCTGGGCCAGCAGGGAAGCGGAACTCTCCGCAGCGACGGCATCGCTGCGCGTCATGCCATTATGCGATGCCACCTGTTTGTGGCCGAAGCGGAGGTCGATGCGGGGTTTGAATAACAGAATCCGGCGGCGGGCAATCTCCGACCGGCGCACCCGACGCAGCAACTCCTCGGTCTTGCCGCTGAACATCGAGCCGCAGATCAGTTCGATCCATCCGCTGCCGGACTGTGAATGCATTCCCTGGTATAAGAAGGATTCCGGCTAGGCTTCTGCAGCCGCTTCCTCTTCCGCTTCCTCTTCCAGATCGTAGCGGGCCATCACCTCGGCAACCGCCTCCTCCGGGTCATCGCCGCGCGCCCTCGCCCGTCGTGCCGCGGCTTCCGCCTCTTCGCGGGCCTGCGCCTCAATCTCCTGCCTCGCAGCCGCGCTCTGCCGTGACTCCAGCCGCCTCACAAAACGCTCCACGCGTCCGACCGAGTCGACGATGCGCTGTTCCCCGGTATAAAACGGATGGCACTGGCTGCAGATGTTTACATTGATCTCAGCCTTGGTGCTGCCGGTCACCCAGCTATTCCCGCATGAACAGTTGACCTTGGCCAGGAATGATAGTCGGGATGAATTTCAGGCTTCATTTCTCTACACCTTCTCCATCGCCTGCATCTCTTCTGCGGAGTAGACGCTGACCTTTCGGCGGTTCTTTTTGGCCCATTCAAAAGTCACAAAACCGTCTTGCTTCGCGTACAACGTATCGTCTTTGCCCTGGCCCACATTCGAGCCGGGGAAGATGGGAGTACCCCGCTGGCGGATCAGAATGCTGCCGGTCGTTACGTATTCGCCGCCAAACCGCTTGACGCCCAACCGCTGGCCGTTCGAATCCCGGTTATTACGGCTGGAACCACCACCCTTTTTGTGCGCCATAGTCGCTACTCCTCTTTCTTTTCGCTCGAATCGACTTCGTCGTCTTTAGCATCCCCATCTTCGGCCGATGCCTCGGCGGCAGGTGCGCCTGCATCTGTGTCGTCGTCGGATTTTCTGCCCCTTCCAACGAATGGAATCGCCTTTAAGCTATCTGCCACGTCTTCCAAAACTTCGCCGGCCTTGGCAACGGTATCCTCGACAACGTCGCCAGCCATTTCAACTGTGTCGTCCAACACATCTCCAGCCTTGGCAATGGTGTCTTCCACAACGTCACCGGCCTTTTCGACTGTGTCGTCCAACACGTCTCCGGCTTTGGCGATGGAGTCTTCCACAATGTCGCCGGCCTTTTCGACTGCGTCGTCCAACACATCTCCGGCCTTGGCGACAGTCTCCTCGACAACATCACTCGCCCCGGAGACGGCGTCCTCGACGACATCTCCGGCCTTGGAAACAGTCTCTTCAACATCCTCACCTGCTACAGAAACGGTCTCGTCCACGACGACGCCGGCTGTGGCAACGGTCTCCTTGAGCTTGGCGACTGCACCGTCGTCGCTGTCATCCTCCACACTCTCTGGTTCGGCTGTTTCCGTCCCAGACTCCTCCTCAACGCTATCTTCCACCGCGGCGACCGCTTCAACCACCGGCTCCTCTTCCACCTCTTCGACGAATTCAAAGTCCTCGCCGCTGATCTTGTGGATTTGCAGCCGCGTCAAGTATTGGCGGTGACCACGGCGAACGCGCACCCGCTTCTTCGGACGATAGCGAAAGACCAGAATCTTTTCACCCCGGTGTTGCCCCGTAATTCGGGCGGTTACCGTCGCGCCTTCGACTCTTGGTTGGCCGATTTTGACGCCTTCGTCGCTGGACACCATCAGC
>CATOTS010000004.1 GCA_951813625.1 uncultured Caldilineaceae bacterium
ATGCCGTTGACCTGCTGGTCGATCATCTGGTCGCCCTCGAGGCCGCCGGGGATGTCGGGTCGGATGAGTCCGGGTCCATTGACGGGCGAGGCGACCTGTCCGTCTGGCCCGATCATGCGCAGCAGCACTTCGCGCCAGCGGTCTTCGACGTGGATTCCTTGCTCCGATCCGCTCATGATGCGCATGCGCGGCATGGCTTCGAGGAACTTGAGGGTGATACCGGTGTCGGAGCCGTCGTGGTACATGACGGGCGGGTTGAAGCGGAAGGAGGCCTTCCAATAGACGCGGTAGTCGGCTTCCGGGTCGGTCGGCTCGACCATGCCGTTGACGGCGAGGCGGGCGCGGTCGGCGAGGTCGAGGGTGGCGGGCGTCCAGGCTTCGGTGCGGCGTCCTCGCCGCAGGCTCTGGGGCGGGGGAGGCGCGTCGGGCCGGATGTACTGGAGTTCGTGGGAGGTATCTGCCATGTCGGTTTCTCCTGGACTGCTCGTTTTGGGTCAGGCTTGATTAGCCGGTGCGATCTGCGCGTCGAGCGTGCCGGTCAGTTGTAGCTCGTGGGCGCGATGGCAGCTGACGGCGTGGCCGGGCGAGATTTCTTCGAGCGCGGGTGTCTCTTCGCGGCAGATGTCTTCGGCGTAGCGGCAGCGCGGGTGGAAGTAGCAGCCCGGGGGCGGGTTGGCTGGGTCGGCGACTTCGCCTTCGAGGATGATTCGCTGCGAGCGCATGCGCGGGTCGGGCTGCGGCACGGCCGAGAGGAGCGCTTCTGTGTAGGGATGTTTGGGCGACTCGAAGAGCTCTTTGGTCTCGGCGGTCTCGACGACGCGGCCGACGTACATGACGGCGACGCGGTCGCAAATATGCTTGACGACGCTGAGGTCGTGGGCAACGAAGAGGTAGGTCAGGCCGAGCTGGCTCTGCAGCTCCAGCATCAGGTTGAGGATCTGCGCCTGCACGGAGACGTCGAGGGCGGAGACCGGCTCGTCGGCCACGACGAGGCTGGGGCTGAGCGCGAGGGCGCGGGCAATGCCGATGCGCTGGCGCTGGCCGCCGCTGAAGGCGTGTGGGAAACGCTGCAGAAACTCGGGGCGCAGGCCGACCAGGCCGAGCAGCTCTTCGACGCGGTCGATACGCTGCTGGCGGTTGGTGACGCCGTTGACGAGCAGCGGTTCGCCGATGATGTCGAAGAGGGTCATACGCGGGTTGAGCGACGAGAATGGGTCCTGGAAGATCATCTGCATGTGGCGGCGCAGCGGCTGGAGCTCGTCCCGGGAGAGATTGGCGATGTCGGTCGCGGCGCCGTCGTCGCTGCGGAAGTGGATTTGGCCATCGGAGGGTTGAAGTGCGCGCACGATGCAACGGGAGGCGGTCGTTTTGCCGCAGCCGCTCTCGCCGACGAGGCCAAAGGTCTCGCCGCGGTTGACGCTGAAGTTGATGCCGTCAACCGCGCGGACCTGGCCGACGACGCGTTGCAAGAAGCCCTTCCGAATCGGGAAGTATTTGCGCAATCCTTTTACTTCCAACAGCGCCTGTTCGTCTTGCAGAGCGGTCAATTCAGATACTATACCCAAGTTCGGAGTTAGATTAGGGCAGGCAAGAGAGCCAAGTCTTTGTCAGAGAGATGGAGAGATGGCTTCCTGGGTTGCCAAGAGTAGGCAATCAGCCCGGCGATAAGATTGACGCTAAAGTTGGTTTGGCTCCGGTGACGGGTATGTTCAATCTGTGAGATATTCTTGAGCTGGTCAACGATGGTCCCGATGACGAAGCGCTTACGCGTGAGCAGCTTGTCTTCGAGAACAACAAGTCGATTCTGCATGTTTTTGCGGATGGGCGTGATCGGCAACGGGCGGTCTGCCGCCATCAATTGCAGTCCGCGAGCGCAGAGTTGCTCAAAGAGAGCCTGGGAGAGATAGCCGCGGTCGCCGACCAGCTTGCCCCATAGGTTCTTGGTCATCTGTGGGACCGGCTTGCGGTCATCTATGTTGCCGGGCGTGAGTTGAACCGCAAGCAATTCACCCTGGTCATTGACAATCAGATGGAGCTTGCAGCCATAGAACCATCCCATGTTGCTCTTGCCCCGCGTGGCCACCTCGGCAAAGACTCGGTGGCGGGCGATGCGCCGGTTGTGGCAGACGGACAACGGGGTCGAATCGATGAATGCCACCCCTTTCGCCTGGCCAAAGCGCGCAGGCAGATAGAGACACATGGCTGGCAGGGCTGATGGCATTAACGCCACAAAGCGCGTGTAACTGACCAGTGTAGGGAATTCACTGCGCACATGCTCACATACGTGCTGCGCATCGTAGGCCTTGAAATCGCGATAATGCGACTGGTGGAAGTGAATCAGAATCGTCATTACTTCACGCAAGCTCAGCCGCGGGGCCGGCCCGCGCTTGCGAGTCACGCCCAACAGTTCGGCATTCTCTTGTGTAGCCAACCACTGACAGAAGTCATCGACATGACAGTACAGTTTGAGTATACTCATCACTGAGCGCCTTTCCTTGCTGGAGAATTTGGGTTGCAGAACTTCAACTCTACCAGCTTGTTAAGGTGCTCACTTACTCCGAATTCAGGTTACTTACGGCGGAAATCCCCGTCAGGCGGGCGTCTCTTGCTCCTGCTCGCGGGGCACTTTCCGATAGAATTCGTCCCACCATGCGGCCCTCGGCAGGGCCTGGTCGCGCTCGATGATTGCCTGGTAGCGTGCGCGTACGATTTCGTAGCGCTGCTGCATTGCTTCCATGGACTCGAATTCGGGCAGCAGCCATTTGCGGCCGAACTGGGCGTGCAGGACCTCGTCGGCCCAGTCGTAGTCTTGGAACGTGATGGAGAGAGGGTCTTCGGCCTTGCGGGCGACCTCGTATTCTCGGCGCTTGCCGTCCTGCTTCATCAGGCCCTGTTCGACGCCCCAGAGGAGGACCTGGCGGTCCACCGGTTCCAGCTGGGTATTGGGGAACTCGGCGAAGCTGATCTCGTGGGGCACAGCGGCCCAGTCAACTCCCCCTCTTTCAAATTCGATCTCGCCCATCATGGCGTGGCGGGCCTCATCCCAGAGTTGGCGCGCCATGTCGCGGTAGAACTCCCATGGCTGGCCGTCCCAGTCGTAGATGATGAGGGCGAGCAGCTCGGGGACGTGCATTTCGGTCAGGCGGACGTAGAACATCCACCAGTTGCGCTCGTCCGGCGAGGCCTCCTCGCCGGGGCCGATGCCGCGCGAGTCCCACAGCCTGGAGAAGCGTTGATCGCGCATTGGGGAGCGGACCGGTTCGAAGGGCTCTGCGGCGCGAGCCGGCGGCAACTGGGCAGCCGTTGTGCGTTCGCCGTCGCCGTCGATTCCGCCTGCGGCGTCGAGGTATGACTGCAAATGATTGGCCCAGGCTAGGCGCGCGTCTGCTTGCGCCGTCTCCTGTTGCGGAGGGATCAGCGTATTCAGAGCGCGCTGTCCCCAGGCAAGCTGCTCCTCTTCTTCGAGCAGAATGAAGCGAAGCAGGCGCAGGGTGGGCTGATCGGCAAGGGGGTTGGCTTCCGTCCGATGGCGATTCATGGCGGCGATGGCCGCCGGCTTGAGAACGCCGTAGACGCCGGTGAGAAGCTCGAGGCTCGTGCGCGAGCGGAGCAGCTCCTGGAAGAAGGCGTCGAGGGCGGGGTCGGGAACGCGGTCGAGGTGGAGCGGCGGTGTGCGCATCTCCTTGACGCGGTCGCGCAGCCAGGTGCAGTGCTCGGCGTCCTGCCAGAGGTGGAGTGAGAGGCCGCACTTGACCTCCCACTCCGGCACGGCGTTGAGATGCGCTGCCAGACAGCGCATGGTCTGGGCCTCGACGAAGAGGCAGCGCCGCAGCAACCGCACGGTGCGCTCAACTCCGTATCCCGCGACTGCGCCGTCTGCGTAGGAGCAGAGGTCAGCGAGCGGGGGTGCGGTTGCCTTCATGTTCTGGTCACTTTCGTGTTCATGCAGTGGCGCGGTGCGGCATGGTTGCCGATTCGCCGCACTTTCGCTACGCGCGTGCGATCGGTTCCTGGTTCTGCCTAGTGGCCTTCGGCCAGGATTTCCTCAATCTGTTCGCAAGCGTCGGCGGTCGCCTGTTCGACCGTTTTGGCGCCGCGAACAGCGTTGTCGGTCTCGGTGGTCATGACGCTGAACAGGACGCGGAAGGGCTGCGGGCTGCGCGGCGCGTAGGGCTGCGGCACGGCGTAGAGGAAGCTGTCCTTGATCATTTCGGTGTCTACTCCGGCCATGGGCTCCTGGAATGCCTTGGTTTCGAAGATCGAATAGCGGGTGGGCGAGTTGATGAAGGCCATCGTCGTGCCGGCGTCGTAGGCCTCTTCCCAGATCTCACTGCTGCTGCGGTAGCGCATCCAGGCGTAACATTCGTCGGGATAGGGGCTGTTGGACGAGATGTTCATCTGACCGGTGTCGCCCCAGCAGTTGAAGCCGGCGGGCCCGGCGGGTCCGACGACGAAGTCCCACTCAAATTCCAGCTGGCGATCCGGCAAGAGGTCCTTCACGCCGTCGCATGAGGTGGTCCCTCCGACTACGATTTTGCCGGTATTGAAGGTGATGCCCAGCTCACCGGCCTGCATCTCAGGCGGCGGCTGGATTCCGTGGACCTGTACAATGTCGGCAATAAATTGGATTGCCTCCTGCACAGGTTGTTCGGTGACGGTGCACTTGGTATACGCCTCATCGAAGATGTCACCGCCGAAGGCGCGAATCACCGCCAGGATGTGCGTGCCCCAGAAGCCGCTGAAGAAGTACTGGTCGGCCTCGCCGTCGCCGTCCATGTCCTCGGTCATCTGCTTGCCGATCTCGACGAAGCTGTTCATATTCCAACCCTCTTCCTTCTTTTCCCAGTAGAGCTCCGAGGGCGTGGGCAGCCCGGCCTCGGCGAAGAGGCCCTTGTTGTAGCGAAACATGTGGCCGCAGGAAGTGTAGGGCAGCCCGACAACCTTGCCGTCAATGGAGGTGTCGCCGGGGAAGACGATGTCGTCGAAATCGATGTCGGGGTCGGCGGCGATGTAGTCGTCGATCGGCACGTAGCCGCCGGCATAGTAGCCTTCGGCAAAGAAACCGGCGTGGCTGCCGATGATGTCGGGGGCATCACCAGCCGCAATCATGATGGGAAGCTTGGTATTGAAGTCGCCCCACGGCAGCACGAACGGCTTGACGGTAATGTCGGGCCGTTTGGCGGCGAAGAGGTCGAACAGGCCCTGCATGACGGGCAGATCGGACTCGGTGCCGTGGCGGGAGAAAAGGATTTCGACCTTTTCGGCTGCGGGCCCCGTGTCGGCGGCGGCCTCCTGTTCTGCCGGGGCCGCAGGCATACAAGCAGCAACCAGGGTTCCCGCGGCTGCCCCCGCAGACAGGTTCAGAAAGGTGCGTCGTGACAATCTCGTGCTGTTCATGGTCGTCCTCCCGGATGAAATGAAATGTGGAATCTCTTTCAGTGTGTTGCCACAAATCGATCAGACGACGTACGGCCCATATGAAGTCCCGAACTGAAAGAAAGAAGAGAGCGAATCTCCTTTCCCCCGCGCCCTACCCTTGACCTCCTTTCGTGCGATGTAGCGACTGTGCCCGCGGACCTTGATGCATTCCGGGACTGCAATGCATTGGTCTCCAGCACCAGTTCCCAATTGGTTGGCTAGATCTTAACCAGCTTACGCGCCTTGTTGCCATCCGTGCCGAGCTCGGCGACGAATACGTTGCCTTTGGAGTCGCACCAAATGCCGTGGGGCATGGTCAGGCCGGTCTCGAAGCCGCGCAGGCGGCCGACCAGCTCGCCGTCTTCGGCAAATATCGAGACGCCGATGGGCCCCGGCCCCTTGCCGAGCGAGCCGCCCTGCTCGGCGACGTAGACGAGCCCATCGGGGCTGCAGTAGACGTCGCCGGGGCCGTTCACATCCTCCCACATGGTGATGAACTGACCTTCGCGGTCGAAGATCTGGATGCGGCTCGACTCGCGGTCGCAGATGAGGACCCGCCCCTGCGAGTCGATGCCGATGTTGTGCACCAGGGCGAACTGGCCCGGCTCCATGCCGGAGGTGCCCCAGGAGATTTCGAGGTCGCCTTCGGCGGAGAAGCGATGGACCTGGCGGTTGCCGTAGCCGTCGGCGGTGAAGATGCTGCCGTCCTCGGCGATGGCGACGCCGGCCGGCATGTTGAATGGCGGATCGAGGGTCGTGCCGTAAGGGGTGACGGTCATCATGGCCCAGCCGCGGCGGCCGAGCTCGAGTAGCTTTTCACCGTGCTGGGTATGCTTGGTGACGACGTGCTCCTGGCGGTCTGTGACCCAAACGTAGTCGTCGGCGTCGATATAGATTCCGTGCGGCTCGGTGAACTCGCCCTCACCCCAGGATGTGATGAAGTTGCCGGAATCTGCCTCGAACGCCACAACCGGGTGTTTGTGGCGGCAGAAAACGAAGACGCGGTCACGCGAGTCGATGGCGACGTCTGGGACTGAGCCGAGCGACCAGCCTTCGGGCACCTTCGGCCAGCTATCATCCAGTTCGTAGCGAAAATCGCCGTATCCAAGGGCCATAATCGGTTGTCCCCTTGTGTGGCGCGCGGCGGGGCGCGCAAGGGTAAGTGTTACTCTTTGCGCCAGTGGTCTTCGGCGCTGTCGGCCGGCGTGAAGCCCAGCAGGTCCCAGGCGTAGGGTGTGTCGTAGATCTTCCACCTGTTGTTGGAAGCGCCGTAAATGATTTCGTACTCGACGTCGGGGCGCTCGACGCAGGCGCGGAATAAGCCCTTGGCATCGCGATGGCTGAACCAGCTCACGAGCGAACGGTAGTCTTTGCCTGGGCCGTCCCAGGGCGGCAGCGTGCCGAGGCGAACACAGATGACCTCCATAGGGCGCTCGTCGGGGCGGTCGATGTTGGCGCCCTCAGTGTAGTAGCGGCCGAGGGACTCGCCGAAGATCTTGGTCGCGCCGTAGCGGCTGTCGGGCCTGGCGTCGTCGTCGCCCTTGACGAGCGGGACGGAGGCCGGATCGAGGCCGTCGAGGCGGCCAGAAACGATGGACGCGTAGGGCTCGTCGAATTCGTAGCAGCCCATCACGTGCATCGAGCTGGCGAATATGACACGGCGCACGCCGGCGTCGTGGGCGGCGTCGAACATGCGCGCGGTTGCGATCAGGTTTGGGTTGGTGAGTACGTCCCAGCCGATTTCGACCTCGTGGCGCGGGTCGGCGGCGAGGTGGATGACGACGTCCATGCCTTCGAAGATGGGCGGCAGCGCGGCCGGGTCACAGAGGTCGGCCTGCGTCGAGCTGGGCCAGTCGGAGGGCTTCAGGTCGATGCCGTGAACTTCGTGATCGGAAGCGAGATCGGGCGCGAGGAAGGCGCCGATGGTACCGCTGATGCCGGTGATCAGAATCTTCATTGAGGATTCCTTGTGGGTCTGCGCCCATCATACGGCGGCACGGGTGGACTGTCAAGCGGAAGGAATCAAGGAGACAGGGCAATTGCATCTAAATTGAGTCAAAGCATCGAAATGATGCCGCAATCCCATTCGGCTCGGGATCAGACACCTGAACTGCTTCCCCAATGAAATCCAAAGATATTGCCCAACGGCCCTGCCGGCGGCTCGTCCATGAATCCAGCCAGCCCCCCTTCTGATAGTCCGTCGTTCGCAGAAGGACCCCCATGAGCAATCAGGAACGAACAACAAGAATTGCCCAACAAACCGGGTTTCCGTGCAAGAGCCGGCGGCACGAGCTATAGTAGGACCATGACCTGCGCAACATCCGCCGGCAATGACAGAAGAAACAACACGGCAGGCGCCGCGCAACCCAATTTCGCGCAACGCCGGGCAAGAGAATTGAAACCGTGCTACGCTGTCATGACCATGCCAATCCAACCGAGGGATTCCAGTCAATGTCAGCCCAAAAAAACTGGATCGACCCGACCTGACCGGACTTAACCGGACCTGACCGGACCTGACCGGACTTCGCTAAACTTTGGCCGCCCAAGACAAGCGCAAGAGACACCTGACAACCTTGACTGACCTCACATCACAAACACCCAGCCGCCGCCAACCCGGCAGCACACACGAATGAACCGCCACAACGACCGGCCCATGACGCAAGAAGGCAAGATAACGTGAAATACACTGCAAGAGCGTTCCAACCATGCTACACTGTCAACATCATGCAAATCTGTCCACCCGACCCGGCCCTATACGCGCCAAAAAGCGGCTGCCCCAGATTCCTGCTACAATTCCTGCTACGCTGCAAATGTCATGCAATTCAAACCACCACATTCTGCCCGAAACACGCCCGAGTTACCGCCGATCCCGGTGCCCGACACCCCTCCCGCAAGAAAAAAAAATTGGACGACATTGGGCTATATTGGCCGACATTGGCCGACATGAGTCGACGTATTCTGCCAAAACGAGAGGACTTCGCTTCCAGCAGACAGCGGAGCCAGACGACCGCCATGGCAGGTCTGCAAACACGCCAATCTTGCGGCCAACGGCGGTACGAACCAGGACAGTTCTGCCTGGTTGAGAACGTCGAATCGCTCGGTCTTACCAGGGAAACTGCTTGGAAACTGGAAGGCACCCGATTGAAGCCAAGTGCTTTCACACGCCGCCTGCAAGGGTGTGACGACTGAAATCCCAGAATGCGACTGTTGCCAAAAGTCATGCCATCAAAAGGGACCCAAAGCAGAATTGTAAAACTGGTGGCTCCCATGACTGGAAGTTGACTGAATTTGACGACTGACAGCCTGTGTTGTGACGGATTTTCGTAATCATTGGGCAGACTGACACCGATTCCCACCTATATTCACATTCTTATTTTCGAAATCCCGGCGGAAATGACGCGGCACAAGCGGGCGTCGTGTGCGGCGTCGAACATGCGGGCGGTGGCGATCAGGTTGGGGTTGGTCAGCTCTTCCCAGCCGATTTCGATTTCGTGGCGGGGTTCGGCAGCGAGGCGGATGACAACCTCGACTCCGGCAAAGGCGGGCGGCAATGCGCCCGGATCGCAGAGGTCCGCCTGCGCCGCGTTGGGTCAGGCGGAAGGTCTCAGGTCGATGCCGGACACGTCGTGGTCGCGAGCCAGCGCGGGCGCGAGGAATGTACCGATGGCACCGCTGATGCCGGTGATGAGGATCTTCATTGTCGTATCCCGATGGGAGGCTGCGGCGAATGGTATTTCGAGTGAATTTGGAGTTTGGGTTTTGGAAGGCGGACGCCGGGGGGTGGCGGGACCGGCGCCGGCAAATTTTGAAGAGTCGATTCCGAGGCGGTCAGCCGGCGGCAACCTTTTCGGGTCAGCGCAGGCGCTCGTCGGGCACGCGGTTTTGCAGCATAGGCGCCGCCTCGCCGCGATAGTCTGGGATCAGCGGTCCGATCTTTGCCAGCGCCTCCTGCGGCCAGTTTGCGTGCCGGCGGTGCATGAAGTCGTGGATCCAGCTCTGCGTCGGCTCCTGCAGGTCGGTGAAGAAAGGGTGGAACCAGATGGTGATCACTGTGCGCTTGTCGCTCGAACGGTTGGCGTGGGACGAGTGGAACATGCGGGCGTCGCCGACGACGAGGTCGCCGGCCTTTACGGGCACGTCGATCTCGCCGGGATAGTCGCGGAAGCGGGGATCGTCGGGGTTGTCGATGCGGTTGATCTCGCGCGTGTGGGCCTCGCCCATGCCGTGGAGGATATGGCGGCGGCGGTGGGTACCCGGCAGCAGGCGCAGGCAGCCGTTCCGGCGCTCGGTGTCCTCAAGATAGTACATGAGGAAGATCATCGGCGGCCTGTCGCTGTAGGCGCGCGCGTCCTGCCACATGAGGCAGTCCTGATGCCAGTAAAGCCGCGGCCCGCCTGGCGGCTTGCTGATGATGACAGCTTTCCAGAATTTGATGTCCCGCAGGCCCATGCGATCGAGCTCGCACAGCGCGCGCGGGTTGCCGATCAGGTCGGCCAGCTCGGGGTATTCGTCGGAGTCGATCAGGCTGCCGGGCGCCTTGGTCTTGGCCAGCCGTTCGGGGTCGACCTCGGCCAGCGCCTTGTCGACACAGGCGCGCGTCTGGTTGAGGAGAGATTCGCCGGCCACTTTCTCTATCAAACAGTAGCCCTCCCGCTCGAGCTGGGCCATGCGTGTCGCAGGTGTAACGTTGTTCGTCATTCTAGCTCCACTCTGCCGGGTCTGCCGTCAATTGGGGATGCACTCGGCTAATTTCGGGGCTTGAAGCGGGCGATCTGGTCTTCGACCCAGGCGCGGTTGGCGTCGATGGTGCGGCCGGCGTTGTGCGGCGTATGGACGATGTTGTCGCGGCCGAGCAGGGGGGAGTCGAGCGGGACCGGTTCGACGTCGTAAACGTCGGCGGCCAGCGCGAGCTCATTGTTGAGGACGCGCCTGTAGAGCGCCTCGGTGTCGCAGACCGCGGCGCGCGTCGCCTGGACGACGAGACTGCCGTGGGGCAGAGCGTCGATTGTCTCCTTCGGTATGAGGCCGCGCGTGCTGTCGGTGAGCGGCACCATCGGGGCGAAAATCTGGGAATCCTTGACGAGTTCGGAGAGGTGGAAGCAGCGGCGGGCGCGTGCGAGCGCGAAGGATGCGTCGGGCGCGAACGGGTCCCAGATCGCGACCTCGGCGCCCATGGCGGCGCAGAAAGATGCGTAACGTCCGCCGATGTTGCCGGCGCCGACGATGCGGACGCGTTTGCCGGCGATCGTGCCGTTGGTGAAGCGGGTATCGTCGCCAAATTGGGCGCCGCGCTGGCCCGGACGGCCGATCGGCGGGTGATAGTCCCAGGGTTCGTGGCTGCGCATCATGGCGGCGTAGGTCTGGGGGATGCGGCGCAGGGCGCAGATGGTCAGGCCCAGGGCAAATTCGGCGACCGACTGGCCCCAGTAGACGTCCTCTCGGTGGGGAATGAAGCTGACGCCGCGGGCGGCCGCTGCGGCGATGCCGGCGGCCGAAATCGTGCGCTGCGCGCTGTGAAAGCACTCTTCGAGCGCGCTGAAGGGCGCGAGGTCTTCGCTATCTGCGGGGAGGCCGAGCAGGACCAGCCGCTGCACCGATGCCGGATCGGGCACAAGCTGCGGCGCGCGCGCGGCCGGTTCCCGCGTGCGGTAAAGTTCACACGATTGGGTCTCTTGCCAGCGTTCGTGCCAGTGGTCGGCGGCGAAGGGCCATGTCGCGTCGAAGCGTTCATGGACACAGATGACGGATCGCATGGGAGTCGGTTCCGTGGCGGACGGTGCAGCGGCGTTTGGATGGGTACCTCTTTGGCCGCATCATATATGGTTTTGTGCTGTGCGCGCAAAGAATTTCTGCTGAGAGTCACGGGAACGGGCGTAGCAAGGGCGAAACGCAACTTCAGCGGAACCGGCGGCGGGTTATGTCAGGGGGGCGTTGCGGGGGGACTCCCCCCGCACAAGGGAGGGCCGCAGGCCCGACCGCCAGAATGCAGCAGTCGGTTGCCGGTGGTCGGTGGTCAGTGGTCGGTTGACAGCTGCCAGTGGGAGGTGGGGCGTGATTTGGGGCGCAGAGAGTCTTGAAGGGGCCTAGCCCTTCACGGCGCCGAGCATGATGCCCCTGGTGAAGTAGCGTTGGAGAAAGGGGTAGACGATGAGGACGGGGACGATGTTGATGACGATGACGGCCATCTGCGCCTGGATCCAGAAACCGGCTGACTGGTACATGTCCGCAGGGCCGGCCTCGCCCTGGGGGAAGGTGGCCAGCATGACGACATTGCGCAGGACGATGGTGAGCGGCCAGAACTCCTTGTCCTGGAGGTAGAGCAGCGGGCTGAAGAAGTCGTTCCAGGCGCGCACGCCGGCGAAGAGGCCGATGGTGGCGAGGATCGGCTTGGAGAGGGGCAGGACGATGCGGCTGAAGACGGTCCAGTTGCTGGCGCCGTCGATATAGGCGGACTCCTTCAACTCATAAGGGATGGAGGCGAAGCTGGTGCGAAGCAGAATGACATACCAGAAGCTGAAGAGCTGGGGAATGATGATGGCCCAGCGCGTGTTGAGCAGGCCGGCCCAGCGCACGACCATGTACATGGGAATCATGCCGGCGCCGAAGAGCATCGTTATGAGCAGGAGAACGGTGAGGAAGTTGCGGCCGCGCAGTTTTCGCTCCGAGAGCGCGTAGGCGAGCGGCGCGAGCAAGGCAAGGGTGAGGAGGGCGCGGCTGGCCGAGTAAAAGGCGCTGTTGAAGAAGGCCCGGACCATCGGCTTTTGGGCGACAATGAACTGGTATGAGCTGAACTCGAGCCCGACGGGAAGGAGGCGAACCTTGCCCTGTTCGAGGGCCAGCCAGTCGCTCATCGAACTGGAAAGGATGAAGAGCAAGGGGTAGAGCCAAACGATCAGGGCAAGTGTGAGGGCTACGTAGACGCCGATGCTGAAAGCGATCCCGCCGAACCCCATTTTGTGTTTCATGCCGTTGCGCCTCTCCGTGCTGCGGGTTACCAGATGGTGGCGGTGGAATCGCTGCCTCTGCCGACTCTGCGCAGGATCGTGTTCGCCGCCAGGACCATGGCGGTGGCGGCGACCGAGTCGATCAGGCCGACCGCGGTGGCGTAGCTGAAGTTGTAACCCATGATGCCCCGCCGGTAAACGTAGGTGGGCAAAACGTCTGCCGTTTCATAGGTGGCCGGGCTGTAGAGCAGGAATACCCTCTCGAAGCCGACCGACACCATCGTGCCCACCGAGAGGATGAACAGAATCGTGATCGTGGGCAGGATGCCCGGCAGGGTGATGTTCCACATGCGCTGCCAGCGGTTGGCGCCGTCCATAATCGCCGCCTCGTAGAGAACAGGATCGATGGCGGTCAGCGCGGCCAGGTAGATGGTGGCGAAGTAGCCGGTGTACTGCCAGATGTCGGAACCGATATACATCGTCCTGAACCAGGCGGGGTCTGTGAGAAAGCCGACGTACTCTTCGGTGAAGGGGGCCAGGATGCGATTGACGATTCCGTCCGAGCGGAAGAGCATCCACATGATGCTGACGACGGTGATGACGGCGATGAAGTAGGGGAAGAAGCTGACGCTCTGGACCAGGCGTCTGAACCAGATGATCCTGATCTCGTTGAGCAGTAGGGCGAGGATGATCGGCATCGGGAACCCCCAAATGAGGTTGAAGGTCCCTAGCAGCAATGTGTTTCGGATCAGGCGGAAGAAGTAAGGATCGTTGTAGAAGTCGTCGAACCATCTGAAGCCGACCCAGGCGCTTTCGGCCAGACCTCTGACAAGGTTGAAGTCCTTGAAGGCCATGATCAGGCCGTACATCGGGCCGTAGCCGAAGAGGAGGAACCCGGCCAGCCCGGGCAGAAGCATCAGGTAGAGGTCGTAGTCGCGCCAGAAATCGAACAGAAATTGGGATAGGCCCTTGCGTTTGGCCAGTTCTATACGCTGAGTCATATGTTTACCTGGGCGGCCGGGATGTATCCGCTCGCGCACCGCGTGTGAAGAGGATTTCAACGACCCGAGGGCAGAGAGCAGTCATGAAGCCAGGCGTCCACACGCCCCCGACCGCCCCCCATGCCCCATCTGAAGTGGCCAGCGGCTAGCAAGAGCTACCAGCCACTGGCCACTTCCTTCCGACCACTATCTACCGGCCGCCGGCCAATGCCGTCTACTTCGCCTGATAGCGCTCCAGCGAGATGTTGAAGAGCTCGATGATTCTGGGAATGTCGAACTTTTCCATCTCGGACTGGAAGGCGTCCCATTCGCTGAAGGAGCGCCTGCCGGTGATGAAGGCGATCGTCTGCTCGTCGATAAAGGTCTCGAGCGGCAGGAGTTTCTGCTGCAGCTCCTGGACCTCGGTGCGGGTGAAGCCGAGGATCGGCGGCGCCGGCTGAACTGAGCCTTCGGCCTGCGACACGACGTTGAAGGTGTCGTAGTGCGTCCAGTCGAGCTCGAGGTTGCCTTCGCCGGCGTGGATAATCGGCTTGCGGAACTCTGCCCACCCTTCGGGGATCTGCGTCCATTCGCCCAGCGACTGCAGGTTGCCGTTGGCATCGTGGAAACCTGCGCCGGTGAGGGGCTGACGCCCGTGCATGTAGACGCCCATGATCTCGTGTTTCATGATCTCGAGGTAGGCGCCAATGCCGCTGTTGGGCCGGTTGTAGAGTTCGGTGTCGTAGTCGGCGTACCAGCTGCCCATGTGGCCCCACCAGCCGTCGCCCCAGCCGGGGAAGTCGGCCTCGCTCCAGCGGTTGATCTTGTCCAGCGGCGGGTTGCCGCGGAACCAGTTGATGTTCTCCTGGCCGAAGGAGGACTTGAAGGCGCCTTCGGCGCTGTAGCCGCGGTCGATCAGCGACAGGATTCTGTCCTGGTTCTTGGCCTCGGCGTTGACAATCCAGGACTTCCACACGGCCTGCACCGGATTGCCCATCACGTAGTAGCCCTGCGAACCGTCGGGGTGACTGGGCGGCGGGACGGGATGGAACAGCCCTCTCGCGCCGTGCGACATCGTCTCGCTGGGCGTGATCGTGGAGACGCCAATCTTGCGCGGGCGGTTGTGCGCCAGCTCAAGATATTTCTTCTTGTCCTTGCCCATCAGGACCCACTCGGGGAAGAACATGTCTTCGGATGAGAGCATGGCCAGGTACTCGACCATGCGCTGGAATTCGGGCATGCCCGGACCGAAGACATACTTCTCCTCGTCGTAGTTGAAGAAGGGGCGGTGGCTGGTGCGGAAGATCGAGCTCCAGACGGCGAGGGTGCTGTCGGTCGGGCTGCCCAGGACGGGCTCGGCGCTGAAGGACCACTGCGGGCAGTAGACGAAGCCGCCCTGGCCTTCGGGGCCCTCGTCGCCCAACGCCTTGACGGAGCGGAACATTTCGGTGAAGTCGTCAAGGGTCTTGATGTCGGCCGGGTTGACGCCGATCATCTCAGCATAGTCGGCGTCGAGGGTGAAGTACATCCACGGCGCAAGGCGGGCGGAGGGGCTGATGTACGGGAACATGTAGACTTTCCCGTCCTCGTCGCTGACCATCGACTTCGCCATCGCCGGATAAACATCCATCAGCGCGGCGACGCTCGGCATCGTCTCCCTGATGTGGTCGACCTCGTAGCCGGCGAATACGCCCTCCGGCCCGTACTGGTCGACGAGCATCTTGTCAAGTGTCTCGGCCATGTCAGGCAGGTCGCCGGAGAGAACGATGGTCGCCAGCTTGGTGTTGTACTCCGGTTTGAGCGAGACCGAGGGGTTGATCTTGACATTGGTTCCTTCGGTCCAGCCCTTGATCCACGGCGTCTCCGAGTTGTGGTCAGCGTCCCACCACATCGAGTAGAGGAATGAGACCTCCACTTCGCTCGGGCCCGCGGCCGGCGCGGCCATATCGCCTGGCGCGGCCGCCTGCGGGACACAGGCAGCGGCAGCCAGCCCGGCTGCGCTTGCCGTCGAAACGCGCAGAAAATCACGTCGGTTCATCTTTGTTCTCGCTGACATCGATATTCTCCTGTTGGTCTCTGCGGTTTTTGCTTCGTTCCCGGTCCAGCCGGACGAAACGCCGGGCCTGCCGGGGCAACAAACTACGCCTGCACGCCCGCGAAGCGCGTGCGTTGCCGGACACGCTGGTTCTGCGCCAGGCTCCTCCTTTCGTCCCCTGCGGGACATTTCAATATGTGCCGGCGGTCGCCGGTAATCCAGCGGCCTCCGCCTGTGAGCGCTATGATACCGTTACCGTGCGCACAAGGAGCGATTTGCGTTTGCGTCCCTGTGCGTCTGGGAAGTTGAAGTCCGAGTAGGCGAGCAGCGCGGTCCGCTCGTTCAGCGCCAGCAGGGCGGAGTACGAGCAGGTGTCGGCGCGCTTCTCCAACGGTTCGACGACCGTCACGCGCGGCTCCCAGGCGAGGCCGGAAGGGTCGGCGGTCGCCCTGACGAAGAGTCCGGGGCGGCCGTAAGAGGCCAGCGTCACGCCATTGTCGAGGGTCAGCATGCGCGGCAGGACGCCGCGGTCGTCGAAGACCTGCGGACTGCTCCAGGTCCTGCCCCCGTCCTGCGAGCGGCACCAGTAGGAAGGGCCGACGCCCGATATGTGGTCATGCGTGCGGATGAGGCAGAGGACCGAGCCATCGGGCATGAAGTTGACGTCCGGTTCGGTGAAGCCGTTGCGCCGTTCGGCGTGCGGGTCGGCCTCGCTGTCCCCGTGGTAGAGAATTTCGCTGAGCACGTCCCAGGTGTAACCGGCATCGACCGAGCGCAGGATCAGTACGTTGCTGGCAGGCTGGACCTTGCCTTCGACGATGCGCCTGAAGTGGATCACGTCCCAGATCGAGCCGTCGGGCGCAATCTGCGTGTGGCCGTGACTGAAGGAGGGCCAGAACGGGAAGACGCCCTCGCGTACGATGCGGATCTCGCCGGGAATGCGCACGGTCGCTGTCTCTTCCACCCATTCGGTTTCCCCGCTGCGCTGGCGCAGGAACCGCCAGCCCGACAGCGCCGCGGGCAGCTCGGCGGCGCGATACACGAAGAACGGCTGGCCAAGCAGCGCGTCCTCCTCGACGAACGGTTCGGGCAACTCCACCTCTTCACGCTTGAGGGATGGAACCTGGAAGGGCTTGAGGCGGTCACCGTTGGACAGCTGCAGGCCGCCGCGGGCTTCCTCTTCCCCGGCTGACTCCCAAGTCCGGCCGTCATCGGCGGAGAGGGCGTGCCTGGATGGGAGGCCGTAGGAGGTCGCCGAATCGGACTCGACGTTGAACTTAAGGTGGATGCGGCCGTCCGGCAGACGTTCAAGGTGAGGAAACTGCCAGGGACCCCACCGCGTCAGCCCCGGGGGGGCTTGGTCAATCAGGACCGGTTCACCCAACGTGACCTGCGGCATGGGATTCTCCACTTTTGGCGGCGCCTGGGGCAGCGCGCCGCGTTTACGGGATACGAACTTTTCTATACCAGGCCGAGCGCCTGCGCGCGCGCCTGCACCGCCTCGGTCAACCCCGGCAGGAACGTCAGGCGGCCGCCGTCATCCGTCGCCATGCGGTCGTACATCGCGGCCGATTCGTACATCGTGTAGCCGCCCAGCTGGCCGCTGCGGTAGGCGATCTCGATCTGATCGGCCAGGCGTTCGCCGTCCTGGCGCGATATCCCGACCGGCAGGCTCAGGTGGCCGGGCACAGCGTGTTCGTTCAGTGCGTCCAGCGTTTCCTGCACAAATTCGTCGGCAAGGATGCGCTCGGGTTGCCACTGGCGGCCGAAGAGCGTCACCTCGTCGACCAGGCCGTTCTTGAGCCAGTTGCGCCAGTGGAAGTTGATATGCCCCGGCCGCGAACGGGTGCGCGACGGCGCGGCGTCGGGGCGGAAAGACTCGATCTCGACGTGGTGGTGAAAGGCCAGCCCGGCCGCGGTGAGGCGCGCGCGGGCGGCGCGCACGAACCGGTCGTAGAGATCGCCGCGCAGGTCGGCCAGCAGCTGCGGGTCGTACGGTTCGACGTCCGGGTTGACCCCGTAGCGCCGCTCGTATTCGGCCACGACCGGCGGGTTGAAGCCGTAGATCTCGGGTGAATCGGTCCACGAGCTGTGGCAGGAAATGCGAACGTCGACGCCGTCGACGCCGGCGGCGATGCAGTCGCTGACCCATTCCATCCAGTAGGCGCGCACGTCCGGTTCGCCCTCACACAACGAGCCGGAGAGGTGGCGGTTGCGGCCCTTGGCGAAGGCGACGACGCCGTCGGGCGCGTCATCGGCACGGCTGAGCCAGTTTTCGAATGCGGCCTCACTGTTTGAGACGTCGAGGCGGATGGTTGCCGAGCCGAGGCCCGTGTCGTATTCGAGGTCGCCGTGGCGGAAATCGCGATCGATGCGCCAGATCGCTTTGTGGCTGGCAACGACAATCGGGAGCGGTTCGTTGTCGGGACCGAAGGCGCGCAACATCTCGACTGGGGTGTTGGTGAAGGTCCCGTCGCGGTCCTCGAAGTTGGTCGTGACGGCGATGAAGGGGTCGAGCAGATTGAGGCCGGTGATGTCGAGCACGCGCACCTCGTCGCCTGCGCCCGTGACCGGGTTGCCGTCGATCTCGACGACGTCGTGCGGGCAGGTATCCACGCCTTCGTTGACGTTGAAGTCCAGGTCGCGTTTGCGGTAGCCCTCGTTGTCTTCGCTGGTCCAGATCTCGATGTTTTCGGAGCCGATGCGCAGCGGCGTCATATCCTTCTGGCGCAGCTGGATGCGGGTGACTGGCACGTTTTCCAGGCCCACCGGCAGGTCGGCCTGCCGGGCGCGCACGCGCATCTCCGGACGGGCCAGC
This sequence comes from uncultured Caldilineaceae bacterium, assembly GCA_951813625.1. GTDB lineage: Bacteria > Chloroflexota > Anaerolineae > Caldilineales > Caldilineaceae > Bin5. The sequence goes on from CATOTS010000004.1 coordinate 18,196, forward strand.
GTCCAGGGCTCGACCTTATACAGCCCGCCAATGCCGGGCAGCCCGGCCCAGCCGTTCTGCATCATGACCGACCGCGGCATGCCGTGGCTGACCCCATTCTCGTAGGGTTTGAGAACGCCGATGAACTCCATACCGCGCTCGTGCGCGAGGCGGCAGCCGGCCGCCATCGGATCGCCCAGGTTGTCCAGCGTGCCTGTCGAGCCTCCGTCGGGCCGGTGCTCCTTGAACCATTTCCAGTGACCTGGGTTGTAGTAGTTCCAGTAGACGCGGCGCACGCCCATCCAGTGGAGACGGTCGATCAGCTGCGCGACCAGTTCCTCGGTGAATGTGATCTCGCTGCAGTCGTCGGGAAAGTCGACGAGCGTGGAGAGCAGAAATGGATGATCGCTCATAGTTGAGTTCTCTCCGGACCAGGTCCTTGCCCTGGCGATGCTGCATGACGGATTCCGGGGGCGTGTTGCGACTGGCCGCAACGATTTCACGCCGCCGCGATTTCAAACTGTCCGATCGGCCCGCCCCCGCGGTCAGTCGAGGGTCATGCGCGGGTCGAAGGCGTCGCGCAGGCCGTCGCCGACGAAGTTGATCGCCAGCACAGTGAACAGGATCGCAATGCCGGGCGGCAGCCACATCCACCAGAAGCGTTCAAGGATGTAGATCGACTGTGCGCCGGTCAGCATGTTGCCCCACGACGGTGTGGGCGGCAGCACGCCCAGCCCGAGGAAGGAGAGCCCGGCCTCGGTCAGGATGGCCGAGGCGACGCCGAAGGTCGCGGCCACCAGCAACGGCGCCAGCACGTGCGGAAGGATGTGGCGGAACATGATTCGTTGGTCCTCGACGCCGAGGCAGCGCGCCGCCATGACAAAGTCCCACTCGCGCACCGAGAGGATCTGGCCGCGTACGAGGCGCGCCGAGCTGGGCCATCCCAGCAGACCAATCACGGCCATCACGTTCCAGATGTTCGGCCCAAGGACTGCTACCACGGTCATGATCAGGATGAGACCGGGGAAGACCATCATGATGTCGGTGAAGCGCATGATGATCATGTCGACCGAGCCGCCGTAGTAGCCTGAGAGCGTTCCCAGGATGAGTGCGATTACAACTGAGATCGAGACGGCGACAATGCCGACCGAGAGTGAAACGCGGCCGCCGTACAGGAGGCGCGCCCAGATGTCGCGGGCGGCGCCGTCCAGCCCCAGGAGGTGCTCACCTGTCGGCGCGTCGCGTGCCCGGCCCTCCTGCATGTCGGTCGGCGAATGGGGCGTGACCACAGGGGCCAGGGCAGCCAATGAGACGACGAGCAATATGAAAGCCGCGCCGGCCAGGGCCATCTTGTGGCGGCGGAATCGCCGCCACGTGCGTGCGCGCGGGGTGGCGGCTGCGCTTCTGCGCTCTTCGAACAAATTATCGGTAGCCGCCGCTTCTTTGGCCATCGACGGGCGCTCTCCCTCTAGTCGTAACGGATGCGCGGGTCGGCCCACGCGTAGGACAGGTCGGCCGCCAGATTGCTCAGGAGCACCAGGATGGCGGTCATCAGCACGCCCCCCATCAGGAGAGGGTAGTCGCGCATCCCGGTGGCGTCAACCATGATCTTGCCGATGCCAGGATAGTTAAAGACGGTCTCGATCAGGACGGCGCCGCCAAAAATGCTGGGCATGCGCAGCCCCACAATCGTGATGATCGGCAGCAGGGCGTTGCGCAGGCCGTGCCGGATGATCACCATGTAGTACGCGAGGCCCTTGGCGCGCGCGGTCGTCATGTAGTCCTGGTGTATCACCTCCAGCAGGCTGGCGCGCGTATAGCGCATCAGGCTGCCGGTCGTTTCGTAGGCCAGCGCCAGCCCCGGCAGGATGATATGGGCGAGGCGGTTGCCGATGGTCGGTTCCGCGCCCGGCGTGGTGACACCGCCGGTCGGCAGCAGGTCCAGCCTGATCGCCACCGCGTAGATGAGGAGCAAGGCAAAGAAGAAGCCGGGCACGGCGACGCCGGTGAACGCGATCGTCGTGAGGACGTTGTCGAGCAACGAATAGGGTTTCAACGCCGACAGGATCCCCAACAGCATGCCGGCGACGGTGGAGACCACGAGCGCCAGCGCCATGATGGGAATACTGAGTCCCAGCGCCCGCAACATGACGCTGACGACAGGTGTGTTGAACCAGATCGAGTAGCCCAGGTTGCCCTGAAGCGCTTTGCCCAGCCAGATCAGGTATCGCACAGGCACCGGCTTGTTCAGCCCCAGCGCCTCGCGCCGTTCCTCCATCTCCTCCGGGGTCATCTCGCGCAGCTCCTCGGGGTTGATCATAGCCGAGACCGGATCCCCCGGAGCCAGGGCATAGATGGTGTAGTTGATGACCGACACGCCGAACATCAGCGGGATGATCAGGAGTATGCGGCGCACAACGTACTGTGACATCGGATTCTACCTGTCTCTCGATTCGACGATGGAGCCGTTCGCACAGCCGCCGCGCCCCCTTGAAGATTCCGGCGCGGGGACGCGGCTGCCGTGCATTGCTGATTTACGACTCCACGTAGACGTTGACCCAGTCGATCCAGTCGGTGCGCGGACCGTAGACCGGCACCACGTTGCCGCTCTTGACGGCGTTGTTGACGATGTGGATGCCGGGCAGCTGGCTGATTACGCCGTGGCGTTGGAACTCGGCCAGGAACTCCTGCAGCCGCAGCACGGCCTCTTTGATCTCCTCCTCGTCCTCCATGACCAGGATCTCATTGATCATCTCGATGCCCTCGGTCGTGTCGGGCCCGAAGCGTTCGTAGCTGAGCGCCGGGATGAAGGAGCCGGGCGTCACGCCCCAGCCGTAGCCGCTGAACTGCGTGTCATAGTCGTAGGGGGGATTGCTGACCACGTTGCTGAACTCGGCGCCGAGGATCTGGTACTCGGTCTGCACGCCGACGTCGGCGAACATCTCGCTGCACATCGCCAGCAGCGGCTCCCAGGTCGGGCTGATCGACTGCACCGCGTAACGCAGCTTGTAGTCGAAGTCCCAGCCGCCCTCTTCGAGCAGCTGCCGCGCCTTATCCGGGTTGTACTCGTACCACTTGGCGCAGTCGGGGCTGATGCCGTAGTCGGCGTACTGTACCGGCGCGTAGAGCGGCGGCACGGTGTCGAAGAAGAAGTCCTTGGCGATCCGTTCGCGGTCGAGCGCGAGGCTCAGGCCCTGGCGGACGCGCATGTCGGCCAGCTCGTAGCGGAACTGCCAGTAGAATACGACAGCGCTCGGGCCGTGGTTGAGCACCACGTGCAGGTGGTCCATCGCCTTGAAGCGTTCATACTCGGACTGCGGCGTGCGAATGCCGATGTGGCACTCGCCCTTCTCCAGGGCCGCGGCCATCGCCAGGTGGTCGGTGTAGGGCACGAAGACCAGTTTGTCGAGCTGCGGCGTGCCGCCGAAGTAGTCGTCGAAGGGTTCGTACTCGACGACCTGATCGGGGATGAAGTTGGTAACGCGGTAGGGCCCCGTGCCGATGCCCTGTTTGAGGGCGTATTCGGTGCTCTTGAGGCCCTGCTGCCCCTGCTCGTCGACCGCCCACTGTTCCTCCGGGATCGCCCCCAGAAGGTGCTTGGGCATGATCGCCTGGTTGAGGAGCCGTTCGAGGAACGCAGCGCGGAAAGGCTGCTTCAGCTCGAATACGAAGGTGTAGTCATCGGGCGCGGAGACGCCGGATACCTCGTCCGCCTCGCCCATCGAGAACTCCTCGAGGCCGACAACCATGTCCTTGAGGTTGCGCACGCCGTTCCACGTTCCCACGTTGGGATGGCCGGTCAGGCGGCCGATGGTGAAGAGCACGTCGGCCGACGTGAAGGGCTCGCCATCGTGCCACTTGACGTCCTGGCGCAGGTGGAAGGTCGCGGTGTTGCCGTCGAACTCCCAGCTCTCGGCCAGCTCGGGGAGCCAGGTGGTGTAGTCGGCGCTGATGTTGACCAGGCAGTTGTGCGTCAGGCCGATCAGGTAGTAGCGGCGGTTGCCGGCGTTGTGCTCCATCGCCAGCAGGTTCTGGTAGCTGGTCTTCTGAGGGTAGCCGAAGACCAGGGTGCCGCCCTTGCGCATCGGCCCAGCATCGGCGCCTTCATCCTCGGCCGGCATGGAACCGGTGGCAGGGGCGGCCGCGGGCGTACAGGCTGCCAGCAGTCCGCCGGCCGCGGCCAGCGCCGATCCCTTAAGAAAGTTGCGGCGTGTTACACTGTGTTCGTCCAAGCGTTGCATTGTCTTTCCTCCTGAGTTCTACTGTGATTGCCGTGGTACCTCTATCGAATCAACTCCATCACGCGAATCAGGTGAGTACTGGAATGAAAGAGTGACTGCGGCTTCCAGCCGTTTAAGGGCACCCTTTTGTCTGCAAGTTTCGCTCTGGGCGCTATCCTCCTCCTTTCCGAGAACCGGTCTCGCTGCGGCGTCCGGCCGGGTCGGCGGCCGAACCGCTACTGGCGTTCGATATCGATTTCCAACAGGTAGATCCGCTCCCTCTCGAACGGGATCATGCTGTCCGGCGGCAGCGCGGAGGTGGGATAGCGCTGGAGGATGCGGCTGCGCACCTCGGCGTCGGTCGGCACCGGCATCCAGCCGTACGGGATGCGGTCGTAGACCATCAGCAAACGGCCCGGCTCCACCTCGAGAATCGACGTGTAGGAGGTCGTCTGGTCCGGCTGGTCGAAGTCGTGGTGGACCGTGCGGTACTGCTCGCGGCTGGTCGCCTCGAGTCCGTACTTGCCCGGGCTGATATGGTAGGCGGGGTCCATCTCGGCGTTGTGGTGGGCCATCACGTCGAAGGGCACCCACTGTTCGCCGCGCGGGTCGGTCGACAGCCACAGGAAGAGGCCCGGACGCCCGGTTGAGAGCGCCAACACGCCGTTGCTCATGCGCATGACGTCGGGCAGCACGCTCCACGCCGGCAGCCGGTCGATCGGCGTCCATGTCTTGCCTTCATCGCTCGAATAGGTGCGCGCCAGCAGCTGATCGCGCCCCCCGCCCATGCGCCCGACGCACATCAGGTCGCCGTCCTCCAGCCGCACCAGCGAAGACTCGCAGAAGCCCTCGCGCGCGCCGGCGCCGGCCTCCGCCGCGCAGACCGTGGATAGATAGTGCCACGTGCGCCCTTCGTCCTCGGAGACCATTACCACCGTGCTGTAGCGGTCGTCGCCGTCGAAAGTCAGGTAGGTGGTGCTCATGAACCGCCCGGGTTCCAGCTCGATCGTGTGGCGAAAAGGCGACAGCTCAGCCCAACGGGTCCGGCTCTGCACGTCGCGTGGCTTCACGTCACGCGGCAGTCCCTCGATGCGCGTGCCCCACAGCTCAACGCTGTAGCGCTTGCCGCCCTGTTCAAAACGGCCGTAATTTCCGGCGAAAGTGCGCCACTGGCCCGGCGGATCGGGCTTGTAGGGCTGGTTGGGTCCGGCCAGAGTGCCGTCCGGCAGCGAGATGTCGAGCCGGCCGCCGAGCCCGGAGACGTCGCAGTGCCGCGCCCACGTGGCCCCGTTGTCCATGGAAAGCGAGATGCCCGTCACGTTGACCAGATTCTCGCCTGAATCCGGGTTCAGGCTGTAAGCCGCCATCAACTCGCCCGTGGAGAACTGGCGAATGGCGGGATACCAGCAGAACCCGACCCCTTCGGCAACGACGCGCGGCGTCCCCGCCGTGAACTGAAGGTCTCCTTGCTTGAATTCCTGTGCCATGTCGACCTGCCTCCTCTGAGTCTGTCGATTGGCCAGCTTTGTCCGCGGTGCCGGCCGCTCACCGCTCCCGCGCTAGAGATCTCCCCTGACGTGTCTTTCAAGCTGGGCCAGGGTTGGATTCTCAGTCGTCGGGTCCTGGCCGCCGTAAAACCAGGACAGCGGAAGAACCTTCAGCCTGTGGCCGCGCGCCTGCTGGCCGGCAATGTCACGCGGGAAGTGGTTGTACTGAATCAGGACCCGGTCGTCGGCGACAACCACGGCCGGATACGACCACATGCCATATCCCTTCGGCAGCGGTTTGACGTCATCGACGTCGCAAACAACGCCGCCGCCCGGCGCGCCGTAAGCCCCTACCGGGCGGACCGGGTAGAGAGGGCCGGGTTCGACATGGGTCTCTTCGTGTAGAGATTCCAGGTTTTGGAAATGCTCCCAGATGCCGCCCTGATTGCGGCTGATTGCGGTCGACAGCCGCGTGCGGATCAGGCCGCGCTTGATCTCCTGCTCGCTCTGCTGCGTCCAGACAACGAGCAGATGCCCCGTTCCAGGGAGCTGGCGAATCTGGGCCGGGGCCTGCGTGCCCGCCAGCTGCGTCGGCTCCGGGCGGCTCCAGGTCGTCCCGTCGTCCTCCGACCAGGCCTGGTACATGCGGCCCAGCCGCGTGCGCAGTGTCATCAGCAGTTTGCCCGGCGCATACTCAACCAGCGACGGCTCGTTGGTCAGCTCCCAGCGCCCGCCGTACTCCATGATGACGAGCAGCTCGCCGTCGCTGTTCTTCTGCCAGGTCTCGCCTTCGTCATCGCTGTAGATGACATAGCTGGCGGTGAAGTGGGGGTCGTAGAAATGCGCGCTGGTCGAAACGAAGACGCCATCGGCATATCCGCCGGGAAAGGGCGCGCCCTCCTGGTGGAATCCGCCCTGGCCGATGCCGAAGTAGACGGGCAGGAGAATGCGGCCCGACTGCGTGCGAATCATCGTGTCGTTGAGCGCGTGCGCGGCCAGCATCCAGTGGTTCATCAGCGTGAGCGCGGACCACGTGCGGCCCTCGTCCTGCGAGCGCCGGAAGACCATCTGCGACTCGTAGATGCGGTCGGTCCCGGGACGCGTGCGCTTGGTGGCCATGCCGATGGCGCCGCCGGAGAGATGCACGAGCGAGGCGTTGTTGAGAGTAAGCGGGTCGCCGTTTTCGTCCAGCCCCGCGTAGGGCTCGCTCCAGGTGAGGCCCCCGTCGGAGCTGACGGTGAAGTGTGTGCCGTTGGTGAAAAGGATGCGTCCGTCCTCGAGGCGCAGAAAGGCGTTTCCTCGGAACTTTCCGTCGTGGAAGGCCAGCATCTCTTCAGGTCGCGTCATCGGCACGTTGCTCACGTCCGCCTCCCTTATCGAATGCCTGCTCTCGGTATCGCCGGCTGTCTCTGAATTTGCCGGGGTGCAACTGCTGGTCGCAGCATTTTTGGCCCGGTTGACGGGCTATCTTCAGTTTTCTCGAGGTGTAGTCTTCAGTGTGAAAAGAGGTATCTCAGGCCGCGAAATCCGGGTAAGTTTCCCTACTCTGCGGGGGTAATACGCTGGCCTTGGCCCAAGCGGCAGTTGTTGAAGTTTGAGAGAACTGCCCGGCCGTTTGTCGATAATCGCCCCCTTTTCTCGGCTTAAACCTGTTGTGCCTGCAGTCATGCCCGCTATGCTGCGGACTTTATAGCATATTGGAGTGTCCTCGTCAAAGGGAAGAATTTTGTCCTGATTGCCATCGCCGACGGGATGAATTGTTGGGCCAGAGCATCCCTGAACGCCATCTCTCCCTTTCGGCAGTGGAGAGTCTCATCACCTTTTACTGACCGCTCGCCACGATCTCCGCCCTCATGTCATTTGGCGCCCACGGCAATAAATTCTGCCATGTAGGACAATTGGTTAAGCAGCCATGCTCACGGTTTGCTTGAACCGGAGCAGTCCAAACGGCATTGTATCTTCACAGGCCGCCACGCCGCCATTGTTCAGCTAGGCCTTCGTTTTCTCGATCAGCTTGTCGTCCCTTAAAGCGATTGTGTAACTACCAAGCCACATACAGCATCTGTCTCGACCAGTCTTCCATTCCCGCCGCCATTCAGATTATCTGACTGCGTATACAGTTGGCCGCCACCGCGTTGGATAAGCCGCACTGCAGGAATGACGACGTACCGTCGGTGAGCGATGGTTTTGGAGGGGGGCGTTGCGGGGGGAGTCCCCCCGCACAAGGGAGGGCCGCAGGCCCGACCGTCCCAAAAGCAAGGAGAAAGTAAAGCGGAGTGAGGAGAGAGAAAACACCTTCGCTCACCTCATTCAGGGTCACAGACTGATTGCGGCTGAGTAGTTACGCGATTGTTAGAAATCATCCCGCCAATCAGCCCTGGCCCGCTTCTTGTCCTCTTCCCTTATCGTGTCGTATCGCTGATACACTTCCTCAAAGACTTGGTCCATCTCTTCATGCGAGGAGAAAGCGGGGGTCAGCCATTTGCGGGCAATCTGTGCATGCAGGACCTCATCTGCCCAATCAAAACTATGGAACGTGATGGAGAGGGCCTCTCGCCTCTTGAGCTACTTCGTATTGGTGTCTCTTGCGGGGCGGGAAGCATTGCGCAGATTGGCAATACGGTGGTTAACGTTGAGCAATTGCTCAGCGCAATTCACGTTCAGTCGCTCTGTATAGGGGAGACGGCAAAATGCGCCCAAGCGGTTGCAAGATTTCACGGACAGGTCGCCATGGCCGCCTTTTTTCAGCAAGACCGGTAAGCTACCTGGCCCCGTCAGCAACCATCCTTACACCTGCTGAGGAATGTCAGCGAAAGTAGCCAGTATAGAACATCCAGATGGCGGCTGGCCGGATTTCGGCAAGGACAGGTTGATTGCCTATCCTGTCAGGCCCAGCTGGCGATGAAAGCCTCGACGTCGAAGTTTTCGGGCATCTCGTAAACGCGATACCTGGTCGGATTCGCCTGCGTGCCGGCCACCATCTGGTCGGCGTCGGCCTGCAGTCTGGCGTCAAGCACGGCGAAACGCTGCCACAGCTGTTCAAATTCAGCCGGCGTGAAACGGCGCGCCACGTCTTCGTAGAGGTGGCGGGTGAGCGGGGCGACCAGTTGCGCCTGCTCTTCGGCCGTCTGGCCGGCGAATTCAGGCCGGGTGAAGGCGTGCAGAATCTGCGCCTCTTTGCACAGGATGGTTGCGCATACCATACGCCCCTTTTCGCCGGGATGCAGCGCGGCCAGCCCCGCGCGGAAGCCGTCCGCGTCGCGGTTGAGCATGGCGCGGTAGATCGCCTCGATCAGATCGTGCTCGCGGTTGATTGCGCGCGCCCAGTTTTGGAACGGCTCGCGCAGGTCGGGCGGCAGCCTGGAGATGAAATCCAGGCTCCACCACAGATGGAAGTAGCGGTATAACGGTCCGTTGTACGACTGGTAGCCTATGTGAATCGTGCGGCGCAGCTTACTGCTGTAGTTGCTTCCCCAGTGCAGGATGAAATTGGTATAGACCACGCCGTCACCAGCGCGGAGTTTGACTGGAATGCCGCCGGGCAGCGGCGCGCGGTCGTCTTTCTGCAGCTGGCGGTTTTCCGCCTCGGTGTTGGCGCGGCGGTGGCTGCCGGGGATTACCCAAAGCACATCGTCGTCGTAGAGCGGGATGTTCCACTGTACATAGCCTGGACCATTCTCCATCATGTCATGGTGCAGCCCCTCAAGCGGTGCGTCGCTGTCCGCGCCCGTGTCGCGGTGCCAGCGGGCAGGCCCGTGATCGCGCACCGGGCTGCACATGAGCATCATTTGGTGGAGCCCTACCTCCGAGCCCCGTATCAGTTGCTTGCTGACGCCGTGCGTGTTCTCGTGCAAACAGAAGGCGACGGTATCGGCGGTGGCCTCGTCGACGAGATTGTTATAAGTCAACCGCGGCTGCGGCGCGGTCTCCCATACGCTGCCGGGCAGGTTGTCCCGCCGCCGTTCCTCCTCCCAAATTACTTTCTGCCGCTCGACCAGGACTTCGAAGCTGTTGCGGAGCTGCCCCAAGAGCGCGGGCGGAATGACATTGCGCAGGACGATATAACCGTCGTCCAAAATCTGCTGCGGGTCGACCCGGATCCCACCGTCTGTAGACATGGAAAACCTCCGTTTGTTCGGATGCGTCACGGGTTCGGCTCTGGCGGCCGCTACGGCAATATGCTAGCACTGTAATATGTTAGCACTGTAATATGCTAGCACTGCGGCGACGGGTTGGTCAACAGGGGCAGAAGGGCCCGAAAAAGGGCTTTGACGCGTGGAAGAAAACTTTATATAATGCCAGAGGCCCAGCATCAGAGAGGAATATTGAGAATTGCGATGGCGCCCGGAGCATTCATGGCTAACGCCGATAGCGGCACTTCGTAGGTTTCACGGCTGCCGGATTGTCGCTAGCGGTTGGCAATGGTTTCTTGATGTGGTTTTAAAGTACCGTTCTGTTTCCAGCACCACAGGTGCGTAAGGAGAAAGACCATGGAAGAGAAGAGGACTTTGAGCAGGCGCCGCTTTCTGCAGCTCTCGGCGGTTGGCGCAGCGGGGGCCGCACTGGCCGCGTGCGCGATGCCCGCCGGCGACGCGGCAACTGGAGGCGAAATGGCCGAGGCGCCGATGGACGAGACCGTCGAGCTGCGGCTGAGCCACTGGTGGGGCGAGCTGATCACGCCCAGCATTCCCCTGATTGAAGAGAAGCACAACGTCAGTATCACCGAGGAGTCGGCGACCTGGGGCGAGTACTTCGACAAGCTGCTGACGCAGTTCGCCGGCGGCGTCGCGCCCGACGTGATGATGACCTCGATCCTCAAGGTGGGGCCGTTCTACACGGCTGGCCTGCTCCAGCCGCTGGCGCCGGCGATGGAGCGCAATGATATCGACCCGGCCCTGTGGGCGCTCGACCTGGACAGCCTTGCCTTCAAGGGCGACATATTCGGATTGCCGATGTTCCTCAATTTCCCGCTTGGCTTCGCGGTCAACCTCGACCTGATCGAGGCCGAGGGCTTCGACGTTCCTCACGAGTGGCCGTTCTGGGGCACAGAGGCGTTCGATAACTTCAGCTACGAGAAGTTGACCGAGAACTTCGAGGCCTGCACCAAGCGCTCGGCCACGGGCGAGATCGAGATTTACGGCAGCGCCGGAACCTGGGGCTCGGTCAATCAACAGAGCCTCTTCGAGAACGGCGGCGATTTCTTCGACTCGTATGAGTTCGACGAGACCGAATGCCTGCTCAACTCGCCGGAAGTGGTGGAAGCCGTCGCGGCCTACACCGACTGGGTGATCAAGTACGAAGTTGCGCCGGACCTCGGCGCGGCGCAGGCCTTCAAAGAGGGGGTCTGGCGGGCGCAGAAGGGCGTTGTCCAGTACTCCTGGCTCTGCTACAACTGCTTCCAGTCGCCCGAGGCCACCGGATTCAACTGGCGCATGTTCCACTTGCCGCAGCTGCCCAGCTTCAAGGCGCGCAGAAACCTGATCATGGCCGACATGGTGACCGCAAACCCGGCATCCGACCACGCCGACCTGGCCGCGGACATTGCGATCACCTTCACCACCGACTGGGACTTCACCCAGAAGCTCTATCTGACGTGGCTGAATCTGCCGGCTTACAATTCGGGCGCGCATCTGAGCCTGGTCGAGGACGACCCCCACATCGTCGAAGCGATGAAGGTCTATCTCTCGCGTTACAAGGCGTTCTCGGAGGACATGAGCTCCACCGAGGGCTTTGCGCTGGCGCCGGGCACGCGCGGCCGCCACGCCGGTTTCGTCGACAACACGGTCAAAACGGAGATTGAGGCCGTGCTGGTCGGCGATAAGACCGCTCAACAGGCCATGGACGACGCCAAAGCGCTGATCGACGCGCAACTCGCCAAATCCTGATAGTGGCCGGTGACTCGTGGATAATGACGACAGTCTGCCCGTCGTTATCCACGAGTCGCGCTTCACCCTGCAAAGGAAACCACGTTGCTGACATTTCACCGCCAGTGGCGGGACTCGTGGCGGAGTAAGCTGCTACGCGACGAAATGCTGTTCGGCTACGCCGCGCTCATTCCTTACCTGGCCGGCTTCCTGATATTTGTCGCCGGTCCTCTCGCCTACTCGCTGTGGCTCTCCTTCACACAGTACAATATCCTGCAACCGCCGGTCCCAGTGGGTTTGGACAACTACAAGGCTCTGATCGAAGACCCGCTGATGTGGAAGTCGCTGGAGAACACCGCAGTCTACAGCCTGGTGTCGGTGCCGCTGCAGGTAATCCTCGGCTACGCGCTGGCGCTGATGCTCAACCAGCAGGTGAAGGGCCTGTCAGCCTGGCGCACGGTCTACTACGTGCCCGCGGTGGTGCCGATCGTGGCCTCGGCTTACCTTTTTTCTTATCTTTTCAACGCCGATACCGGGCTGGTCAACCTGCTGCTGAAGATGGTCAGGATTTCCGGGCCGAACTGGTTCGGCAGCCCCGACTGGGCGCTTCGCACCTTCATCATCATGAACCTGTGGGTGAGCGGCGGGGGCATGATCGTCTACCTGGCGGCGCTGCAGGGCGTGCCCACCGCGCTTTACGACGCCGCCAAGATCGATGGCGCCAACGCCTGGCAGCGACTGTGGGCCGTAACGGTCCCGATGACGTCGCCGGCGCTGCTCTTCATGTTTATGATAGGCATTATCGGCTCATTTCAGGTATTCACCAGCGTTTTCATCATCACCAGCGGCGGCCCTGTCAACGCCACGCTCATGTACGTGCTTTACCTCTATCGCCACGGCTGGAGCTACCTGCAGATGGGATACGCCAGCGCGCTGGCCTGGGTGCTGTTCGCCATCATCTTCGGTCTCACCTATCTCAGCCTGAGAGTTTCGGGGCGTCTGGTCCACTATGAAGTCTGAGTTGCAGCAAGCAGGGGACCGCGGGCAGTGTTTGGAATCTTCTGATCCCGGCCCATTCTTCTGCATGACAACATCTCCATCCTCCGGCTTTGACGGTCGCAGAGGCGTTGGCTCGTCCGAATCCGGGCAGTGGGCAATGTCCAATTCTGCGATATGCCGGTATGCTGCGGGATTGGGAAAGAGAGCGACCGTCAGATGAGTCAATCGGTTCAAAGGTCGGATGCAGAACTGCTATTGGGCCGGTACGCGGGGCGGGTCGCGCTCTATTTCGCGCTGGTCGGCCTGGGTATTGTCTTCGTTTCGCCGCTGCTGTGGCTTGTCTCAAGCTCGCTCAAGCCGGAAAGCCAGGTGCTTGCCTATCCACCGCAGTGGATACCGCGTCCGGTACGATTCATCAACTATGCCGAGGTCATGCAGACCTTTCCGTTCTGGCGTTCTGCCTGGAACACCATGGTCATCGTCACTGGAACCATGGTGGGCCATCTATTCACCTGCAGCCTGACCGCATACGCCTTCGCCCGCATTCGCTTCCCACTGCGCGACGCCCTGTTTGTGATGGTGCTTGCCACGCTGATGATCCCGTATCATGTCTACCTGATCCCGCAGTACCTTCTGTTCAGAGAGTTGAATTGGCTGAACTCGAGCAAGCCGCTGATCGTGCCGTTCCTGCTGGGTCAGGCGCCCTTTTATATCTTCCTGATGCGGCAGTTCTTCCGCACCATTCCGAAGGAGTATGACGACGCCGCGCGAATCGACGGCAGCGGCTGGTTCGGCATCTATTTGCGCATCCTGCTGCCGCTTTCCTATCCGGTGCTGGGCGCGGTCGCGATCTTCACCTTTATGGCGCACTGGAACGACTTCCTGGCGCCGTTGATCTACCTGAACGAGCCGAAAAAGCAGACGCTGGCGATCGCCATCCGCACATGGGAGGCGCTGCGCCTGCAGGCGGGCGCCAAACCGGCCTCGTGGAATCACATCATGGCGGTTTCGGTGCTGTTGACATTGCCGCCAATGCTGGTATTCTTCTTTGCTCAGCGCTACTTCATCCAGGGCGTGGTGATGACCGGCATCAAGGGTTGATCACTCTTCGAGCGCAAACTGGGTCACCCACCGGCATGCGCTACAGCCAACAGGCAGCACAGATTGGAGTCTTGGCATGAGGCTTGGGGCAACGATTGGCGACTACCTGGGGACCGAGGATCCCGACGCGCACGTGGCGGAGTGCCGGCGGATGGGTTATCGCGCCGCGCCCTGCCCCGAAGTAGGGTTCGGCGATCGCGAGCGCATTCGCGACATCAAGCGCGCCTTCGGTGACGCCGACATCGTGATCGGGGAGGTGGCCGCCTGGGTAAACGCGCTCCACCCCGACGCGGCCAAGCGGCGCGCCAACCGCGACGCGATCGCACAGACGCTTGCCTTGGCCGACGAGCTCGAGGCGGTCTGCTGCGCCACGATCGTCGGCTCCTACGACGGCAGCGACAACTGGGACTCACACGTAGGGCATCATCCCAAAAACTTCAGCCAGGAGGGGTTCGACGCCGTCGTCGAGTGGGTGCGGCAGGTGCTGACCGAGGTCAATCCACAGCGCACCAAGCTGACGCTGGAGATGTCGCCCTGGACGCTGCTCGACAGCCCCGAGATCTACCTGAAGCTGCTTGAGACGATCGACCATCCCGGGCTGGCCGTCCATCTTGACCCGGCCAACGCGGTGCGCGAGCCGCGCATCTACTACGCGACGTCGGCAATGATCGACCGCTGCTTCGATCTCCTCGGCCCGTGGATCCGTTCATGCCATGCCAAGGACATCCACTTTGCGCTCGACGCGCGTACGGTTGCGATCGAAGAGGTGCTGCCGGGCCGCGGCGTGCTCGACTACCGCACCTACATCGCGCGCATCGAGCGGCTGTCGCCTGAAACGCCGCTAATCATCGAGCACCTGGCGACCGAGCCCGAGTACAAGGAGGTATCCGACTTCATCCGCGGGGTTGCGGCTGAGGTTGGCGCGACGGTGTAGCAGTTGCCGGTGGCCAGTTGCCGGTAGCCGGTGGATAGTGGAAAGTGGATAGAGGAGAGCGAACGTCAGGGGCAGGTCTGCCGGATATTGGGGAGATGGAATGATGGGTAAACTGTCGGGGAAGGTTGTGCTGGTTACGGGGGCGAGCAAGGGGATCGGCCAGGGGCTGGCAATCGGGCTGGCCGCGGCCGGCGCGCAGGTCGCGGTCAACTACAAGACCGACGCTGAGGGCGCGCAGAGCACGTTGGCGAGCATTCGGGAGGCGGGCGGTGAGGCGTCCGGATTTCAAGCCGACATTGGCTCCAAAACCGAGTTTGAAGAGTTGGTGGAGGCCGTCTGCGCGCGCTTCGGCCGGCTGGACGTGCTGATCAACAACGCGGCCCGCACCCGTTTCGGCCACGTCTTCGAGATCACCGAAGAGGACTTCGACGACGTGGTCAACACCAATCTACGCGGTCCCTTCTTCGGCTCGGTCGCGGCCGCGCGCAAGATGCAGGCGCAGGGCGGCGGCTCGATTATCAATATCAGCTCGATCGCGGCCAGGCTGATGATTCCGGCGCATTCCAGCTACACGATGGCCAAGGGCGGACTGGAGGCGCTCACCCGCCAGCTGGCGCTCGAACTGGCGCCGGAGGTGCGCGTGAACGCGATCGCGCCGACGGCCACCAGCACCGAGCGCAACCGCGGCTACGACCCCGACTTCGACCAGAAGTGGAGCGCGATCACCCCGGCGGGCCGCCTCGCCTACGTCGAGGACTACGTCGGCCCGTGCGTCTTTCTTGCCAGCGAAGACGCCGCGCTGGTCACCGGCCAGATCATCTACGTCGACGGGGGTTGGACGCTGCGCGGCTTCACCCCGGACATGTCCGACTTTGACTTCTCGCAGGACCGGGAACGCGGCTAGACGGCCGGAGGATTGGGCATACAGACGCCGGAGCTCGGGTGCCTCCCCGCGGGTCGCGAGAGCAGTTCAGTCGCCGCTTTGCATCAGATGTGAGCCGGTCGTGAACATAAGGAGCGGCTGGGTCACGTCGATGACGGTCCAAAGTGGGTCGATAAAGTTTTCCGGGTCCGGCACTTCAGGGCCAATCCATTTCCAGACAAAACCGGTCATCAACGCAATGCCGAGGTAGAAGGAGAGGTTGGCCTTCAGGTATTCCCTGGTGATGTTCTCCCCGGCTGTGCTGTCAACATCGCGTTTTCGACTGTGCGCGACAACGGTCGCGACCGCCAGTACCAGAAACATGAGCGGGTTAGGAATCCGCCGCATAACGGCTTTCGCTGATTTGGCGGCGGCGCGCTGGGCCGCAGGTAGTACAGGGCTGCAATGACCCCACACACGGCGGGGAGAGTATATCAGGGGGGCGTTGCGGGGGGAGTCCCCCCGCACAAGGGAGGGCCGCAGGCCCGACCGTCCAAAAGGAAACAGCAAAGCGTATTCCTCCACTCTGCCGGAGAATGGACCGCGGACTGGCCATGACGCCGTTGCTACCCGGGGTATAGGAATTTGCACGCCAGTTTTGGACTGTACCCGATTCGGAAGGGAAAGGGAGTGGACGATGCAGTGCCGTATCACGATGACCGAATTCAATGCAGACTGGCACATGATCGAGGGCATTACGCAACCCCGGGAGCATGCCGGCCGCTACAGCCGCGAGGAGGCGATCGCACTGTGCGGAACGCTCGACGTCGACGGCCTCGAGCTGATGGGCCAGTACTGGGACGACTGCTCGCCGGCCTACGTCAGGGAGCTGGCCGAAGACGCCGGTCTGCCGATCATATCCTATATTTTTTTTGTTGACTTGGCGCTGCCGCCGGAGACACGGGCGGTCGCGATCGACGAGGCGTACGCGCATATCGACCGCTTCGCCGAGATGGGTGCGCCGCTGGGCATGATCATTCCCGGCGTGGCCAAGGAGGACTGGCCAATCGAGCGGCAGCGGGGCTGGATGGTGGAGGGGCTGCGCGTCTGCGCCGAGCGGGCCCATAATGTCGGCGTCACGCTGATATCCGAAAACGTAGACTACCCGCCCAGCCGTCCGCTGATGGGCCGCGCGGCCGACTGCCGCGACATCTGCGCGCAGGTCGATTCGCCCGGCTTCCGGCTGATCTACGACACCTGCGCCTCGCTGTGCGTCGGCGAGGACCCGCTGGAGACACTGCGGACGATGGCGCCGCACGTCGCGCACGTGCACATCAAGAACAGCCGCCCGCTGCGGCCCGACGAGCCGGGGGTCCGCTACTTCGAGGCCGACAGCGGCCAGCGCTACACAGGGACGGACATCGACGGCGGCGTGGTCGATCTGCCGCCGATACTGGCAGAACTGGAGCAGCTGGGCTATGATGGCTACATGATGCTCGAATACCAGGGCCTGGAGGAGCCGGGCACGGCCCTGCCGCGCAATGTCGCCACTCTGCGCCAGCTTTTGGCTGAGGTATAAAGTGAAACGTCTTTACAGTTCGACTGAAGGGGGTTTGCCATGATTACGGATGAACAGATCGCCTTTTTCCAGGCCTTTGGCTATCTGGTGCTGCGGCAAGCGTTCAGCCGGCAGGAGACCGATGCCATTGTTGATGAGTTCGACCGGCTGATGACGTCGGACCGGCAGGGGCAGCCCTTCGGCGGCGAGAAGCGCCAGTCCCTCTACGGCATCGCCGAGCTGAGCCCGCTGCTGACCGATATGGTGGCCGACGACCGTATCTATGGCACGGTTGAAACGCTTCTGGGCGACGGCTTTCTCTGGCTCTGCTCGGAAGGGCAGCTCTACGTGGAGGATACGGAGTGGCACCCGGACGGCACGCGGCTGGACTACCGGCCGATGAAGGTCTCGCTCTACTTGGACAACGTGACCGCGGCGACGGGGTGCCTGCGCCTGATTCCCGGCTCGCATCAGCCGCCGCTGCACGAGGCGCTGAAGCCGATGACCCAGTTTGCGCTGCCCGGCGCTGAGATTCCCTGCTTTCCCTTCGAATCGCAGCCCGGAGATGTCTGCTTCATGGACATGAACGTCTGGCATGCCTCCTTCGGGGGCAAGCGCGGCCGCCGTCATATGGCAGTGAACTTCGTCCCGGAACCGCAGACCGACGCCGACACCGAGATGCTGAAGTGGAATCACGGCGTCGTGCTGGAGGCGATCGAGGGGTATCAGTTCAGCCAGCCGCAGCGCGTCTTCACCGACAGTTTTCTATACAGCGAGAATCCTCGCATCCGCCGTATGTCGTCCAAGTGGGTCGAACTGGGCCTGGCGTAGGCGGCTTCACTCCACCCAACGAATGGGAAAACAGATACCATGAAAGTACTCTATCTGCGCGCGGCGAGCGGGTTGGACCGCGCCTATCCCTACTTTGCCGACGCCATCGACGAACGCTACCCGGTTGAGATTTTCGACCCGGACAAGCCGGCGGCGGAGCAGTTCGAGGGGGTCGAGGTCGTTGTCGACCCGGGCGGCGCGGTCGGCACACGTGCACTGATCGACGCGTCGCAGGCGGCGGGCGTCAAGCTGTGGCACGTCACCACGAACGGCACCGACCATGTCGACGTGGCCTACTTTCTGGAGAAAGGGATGGCGCTGGCGAACTCGCCGGGGCCGTTGAGCGCGGTGCCCCTGGCGGAACATGCGCTGATGATGATCCTTTACTTCGCCAAGAATCTCAACGTGAACCGGGCCGACAGCTGGCAGCGGATCATCTGCGATGAGATGGAAGGGCAGGTGTTGGGGCTGATCGGCTTCGGCGCCAGCGCGCGTGAGCTGGCGCGGCGGGCCTGGCCGCTGGGCATACGCATCATGGCGACCGACGTGGTTGCGTTTCCGCAGGCGGAGCTGGACGAGTTCCACGTCGAGTTCCTGGGCACGCCCGACCAGATGGACCGCGTGGTCGCCGAGGCCGACTATCTGTCGCTGCACCTGCATCTGAACTCGGCAACGCGGCACTTGATCGACCGGCGGGTGTTCGGTCTGATGAAAGAGTCGGCGGTCCTGATCAACATCGCGCGCGGCGAGCTGGTCGACGAGGAGGCGCTTGTCGAAGCGTTGCAGCAGGGGCAGATCAAGGGGGCCGCCATCGACGCGTTCGCCGAGGAGCCGCTGCCGCCCGACCATCCTCTGCAGCAGCTTGACAACGCGATTCTCACGCCCCACTGTTCGGCCTACACGCCGGGCACGCCGCGGCGCCGCATGCAGGCCGCGGCAGCAAACGTGGACCGCATCGCGCAGGGCCTCCCGCCGGGCGACCTGGTCAAAGAGCTGGTCAGATGAGCGCCAATAAGGGAGTTCTGTGAGCAGGACCGGTCGAACGAACGCCACAATGTGCGTTTTGTGCGCTGAGCCGTCGTTCGGCAGCCAGCCGCAACGGCAGCCAGCCGCAACGGAAGAGCGGCGACAGATCAACGACAATTTGAATTGGAGGAAAGATGGCGGGGTTCAAGGTTGCCATGGTCCACATGGATGCGGAGGAGTTGCCGTCGTGGGTCACAGAGACGATGGCGGAGCACGACATCGAGTTTGTTTTTGAGGAGTGCGAGACGAGGGCGCAGCTGGCTGCCTGCGCGGGCGACGCCGACCTAGTGTGGGTGTGCGGCGGCAGCCCCATTGTGACAGCCGAGAGCATTGTCGACTTGGCCCGCTGCGGCGCGATCATTCGGACCGGAAGCGGCACCGACAATATACCGATCGAGGCCGCGACCGAGCGCGGCATCATCGTGGCCAACACGCCGGAAGCGTTCAACGACGGCGTTTCCGATCATGCGATCGCGCTCCTCTTGGCGGTCGTGCGGCAGATTGGAATCCAGGACCGGCTGGTGCGCAAGGGAATCTGGGACCGGGAGGCCGGCTATCCGAGCTGGCACCTGCAGGGCCAGACGCTGGGGCTTATCGGTTTCGGCCATATCGCCCGTCTGGTGACGCGCAAGATCAGCGGGTACGAGATGAAGGTGCTGGCGCATGATCCATACGTCAACGCGGAGGAGATGGCCGAACACGGCGTGCAGCGGGCGTCGATGGAGGAGGTGCTGTCGGAGTCGGATTTCGTTTCGCTCCACTGTCCGCTGTTGGCGGAGACGCGGCATCTTATCGGCGAGCGCGAACTGAGGCTGATGAAACCGCGGGGGATTCTGATCAACACCTCGCGCGGGCCGGTGGTGGACGAGGCGGCGCTGCTGCGTGCGCTGCAAGAGGGCTGGATCGCGGCGGCCGGACTGGACGTGCTGGAGCAAGAGCCGGCGGCGGCCGACAATCCCCTGTTCGGCCTGGACAACGTGGTTATCACGCCGCACATCGCCGGGTACACCGATCAGTCGCTGGAGAACAGCTGGCGTCTTTCGGTCGAGACGGCTGTGATGCTGTCGGAGGGGCGCTGGCCCCGATCTTACGTCAATCCCAACGTCGAACCGCGTTGGCAGCTGCAAAGGAGCTGATGGCATGAAGACTTCGGAGCTGAAGAAGCGCCTGCACGCGGGCGAGGCCGTCTACGGAACGTGGTGCGTTTCGACCGATCCGCTGGTGGCGGGCACGCTGGCGCGCGCCGGTTACGACTGGATGAGCGTCGACATGGAGCATTCGCCGCGCAATGACGAGTCGCTGCGCTACATTCTGTGGATGGTGCGGGATACGCCGACCGTGGCGATGGTGCGGGTGAAGGACAACCGGCCGGACGCGATCAAACAGGCGCTCGATCACGGCGCCAACGGGGTTGTCGTCCCGCTGATCGAGTCGGTTGCCGACGCGCAGCGGGCGGTTGCGGGCGTCAAGTATCCCCCGGAGGGCGTGCGCGGCTACGGCCCTTTTATGCCTTCGTTCGGCTGGAACGACCTGGAGTATCACAGCACCGCCAACGAGGAGACGGTCGTCTACGTGCAGGTCGAACATTACCGCGCGGTCGACGTGATCGAGGAGATCGCGGCGTTGCCGGGCATCGACGGTCTCTTCATCGGACCCAACGATCTGACGCTTTCGATGGATATTTTCCGCGCGTGGGATAGCGAGGAGTTCATCTCGACGATCCAGCGCATCGTGAAAGCGGGCGACGCAAACGGCATCCCGGTCGGCTTTCCGGTCGATGTGCTGAATGGGGCCGCGAACGGCATTGACTGGGTAAAAGAGTACGCGCCGACGATGCGCCTGCTGGCGATAGGCGCCGACCTGAGCTTTGTCGCCAGCGGCGCGGAGGCGGCGCTGAACCAGCTCAGGGGCTAGTGGGCCGGCTAGCCGTCGATACTGAACAGACGGGCCAGATTGCCGCCGAGGATGAGGTTCCTTTCGGCGGTGGAGAGAAAGTCGCAGTGCAGGCGGATATAGTCGACCGCCTGTTTGTAAGTACACCAGAAGCCGGCGCTGAAGGGCATGTCCGAGCCCCACATCAGCTTCTCGACGCCCACTTCTGCGCACAGGTCTTCGAGCATCTCCTGCCCCTCGGCGAAGGGGTATTCGGGCCACTTGGCCTGCATCAGGACTTCGGCGTACATGCCGGGCCGTCTGAGTAGCTCGATCACCTCGTCGGGGATGCCGATTTCGTGGATGATGGCTGATGGCACGAGCCCGTGGGTGATGACCGACGGGATGTCGGGGTACGCATTCGCCCAGTTGGTCAGTTCGTTGACGCGCTCCATGAAGCCGGCGATGCGGTCCTGTTTGCGGGCGTCGATGTACCAGAAGACGGGGACCTCCAGGCGGCGCACCAGCTGCCATAGCGGGTCGAAACGGGGATCGTCGATGCGGTCGACGTAGCCCCGCAGCGCGAAAAGCTCCACGCTGAAGTAAAGCCCTCTGCAACCCAATTCGATGACGGCGCGCTCGAGCCGTTCCAGTTCGGCGGGCTCGCCGCCCTCGGTCTCGCGTATTTGCGCCAGGCCGATGAAGCGGTCGGGGTAGCGGCGCAGGGCCTCGGCGTAGTATTCGTTGATGTTGGCGCCGTAGACGTGGTCGCTCTGGAGCACGCCGATGTCGACGCCGGCGACGTCCATCTCGGCGACCATGCGCTCGGGCGTGGCTTCCAGGTTTTCCAGGTTGGGCGGGTAGAACTGCATGAGGTAGTCGACGCCGTCAACGGTGATTTCGGCCTGGCCGTAGCGGCCGAAGCGGAAGTTGACGTCGGGCATGGCGTTGATGTCGTCGGAGGGAAAGTCGAGCAGGGGCTCGTTGACGCGCACGCCGTCGCTCTTGCGCCAGTAGTCGGTGAAGTCGCGCAGGTGGTACTGCCACAGCTTGCGCGCGAGCGCGGCGCTGGCCTCGCCCGAGCCGGTGGCAAAGCGGCGGAATATATGGTAGTGGGCGTCGATGACGAGCGATTTTTCTTCGTCCTCGGGCTCGACGGGCCGCCAGCCGCCGCCGAAGAACTCCAGTTTTCTTTCGGTCATTGCTGTTGCTCCAACCAGGTGTGGAAGTCGCTCTGCCGCCAGGTGTATTTGGGCTGGTAGCCCAACAGGCGGGTCGCCTTGCCGTGCGACCAGAGCGAGGCATGGCCTTCGAGCGGCGTGTTGACGGGCACGCCAGGATAGTGGCGGGCGATGAGCTCGGTGGTCGGCTCATACGAACAGGTGTCGTAGCCGTTGATGAGGAAGACTTCGTGTGCGATGGTGTCGTTCTCGACGGCGAGTCGGAAGGCCTGGGCGGCGTCGCGGGCGTCGGTGAATGCCCACAGGATCTTGTGCGGCGCGGGCGGGCCAGGGGTGGGCCATTCGCCGTCGGCGTCCTCGACGGTCTTGCGGTAGCGGGCTGTCCAGAGATCCTCAACGCAGAACTGCTGCGCCCAGCCGGAGCTGACCGCCACTTCGGCGCTGGCGCGTTCGAGATACCAGTTGTTGTTGATGCGCAGGCAGATGGTGCGGATGCCGAACCCGTCGCTGTAGCGTTTGCAGGTCAGCTCTGCCAGCAGCTTGCTGAGCCCGTACTCGTCCTGGGGTTCGCAGGGGTGCTCCTCGTCGAGGGGCAAGTAGCGGGGGGCGAGCGCGTGTTTCTGGAAGGAGAAGCCGGTGGCCGCGCCGGAGGAGGCGAAGACGACCTTGTCGATGCCGGCCTGGAGCGCGGCTTCGAGCACGTTGGCGGTGCCGACAACGTTGATGTTGATGAGCTGGGCGGGCGTGGCGCGCCCCGGCCCCGGCACGGCGGCGAGATGGATGACGGCGTCGTGTCCCTGGCAGGCGCGGGCAAGCGCGTCGGGGTCCATAATGTCGCCCTGGATGAATGCGGCGCCGTCGATGCGCGGCGCGGTGCGGCTATAGCTGGTCACGGAATGGCCGGCCTGAATGAGTTCGCGCAGGACGTAGCCGCCAATGGTGCCGCTGCCGCCGGTGGTGAGGATGTTCACGATCGATACCTTTC
The DNA here is from genome assembly GCA_951813625.1 of uncultured Caldilineaceae bacterium. Classification (GTDB taxonomy): domain Bacteria; phylum Chloroflexota; class Anaerolineae; order Caldilineales; family Caldilineaceae; genus Bin5. Next base: position 41,095 of record CATOTS010000004.1, read on the forward strand.
GGGCAAGGCCTCGTTCAATCGGTACATAGGGATCCAGAGTCTTCCTGGACGTACAGGGCTTGCAAGGGGCGGTTGCATCAATTTCGCTTACGGCTCAAATATTTCGTCTACACTCAGGCTGAAACCCATCAGCGTTGGCGAGGTCAGCGTGTCGTCTTCGCCGAATGTGCCGATGACCTCGTAGCCGGTTTCTTCCAGCAGCAGGACTGTGATGGTGCCGGCGTCGGTGCCGACGAGCCAGTACTCCTTGACGCCGTGGCGGGCGTACAGGGCGCGCTTGTAGCCCTTGTCGCGCTCGGCGGTGGCGGGGGAGAGGATCTCGACGACGAGGTCGGGCGCTCCTTGTATGCCTGCCCGGGTGATGATGTCCAGGCGCTCGTTGGAGACGAACAGCAGGTCGGGCTGCACCACGTCGACATCTGATAGCACAACGTCGGTGAGGGAAAGGTAGATCCGCCCAATCTTTCTTTCTCTGATGTGCGTGCCGAGGAAATACGCCAACAATGCCTGGCATCTCTGGTGCGCTTCACTTGGCGAGGGAATCCCTAGCAGATCTCCATCGAGGAGCTCGTAGCGTTTGCCTTCCGGCGTGGTCAGGTAGTCGGCGTAGGTGAACTTCAGTCTGGGCCTTTCGCCGATCATCCTTCCGTCTCCGATACACAGTGTTGCTTTGAAACAGAGCTCGCGGCTGCTGCGGGCGGAAAATCAGAAATGAAGAAGTGGATATCAACACGTTACCCTTTGACCGCGCCGCCGGTGAGGCCTGCGACGACGAAACGCTGGCCGAGGAAGTATAGAGCGACGGCGGGAATGGCCATGAGCAGGGCTCCGGCGCTGAGCTCGCCCCAGCGGTAGACGTCGAGCTGGATGAAGCTGGCGAGACCGATCGGCATCGTCTGCGCATTGGCGGTCTCGGTCAGGATGTAGGCGTAGAAGAACTCGTTCCAGGCGAGCGTGAAGGCGAAGATGGCGGCGGCGGCGATGCCGGGCGAGGCGAGCGGAAGCACAATGCGCACCCAGGCGCCGACGCGGGTGCAGCCGTCAATCATGGCGCACTCCTCCAGCTCGACCGGAATGTTCTGGAAGTAGCCGCGCAGCATCCAGACGCCGAAGGGGACTGTGAAACTGGAGTAGACCAGTATCAGGCCGAAGCGGGTGTCGACCAGCTTGACCGTCGCCATCATCACGTACAAGGGAATGAAGAGCAGAGCGGGGGGCACCAGGTAGGCGAAGAAGACCGCCATGCCGAGTCGCTGCCGGCCGGGAAAGCGCAGCCGCGCCAGCGCCAGGCCGGCAAAAGTCGCGATCACGACCGACAGTATCGTCGCGCCAATCGCGATTGTCAGACTATTGAACGTAAGTTTCTCGAAGTGGAGAAAGGGCTGCGTGAAGAGGCCGCGGTAGCTTATGAGCGTCGGTTCGTTTGTCCAGAAGATGGGGATACGCACGGCCAGGTCTTTAGGATGTTTGAACGAGGCCAGCACGATCCAATAGGTCGGAAACAGCACGCAGGTGAGGACAATCAGCATCCAGATCGCGCCGGCTACCACCTTGAGACGGCGCTCCCATTTCAATCCTGGCGTCATGCCTCGCTCTCCTCTCTGGACGTGATAAAGTAGTTCAACAGAAGTACGAGAATGACCAGAACGGGGAAGGTCAATACGGCATAGACCGCGCCTTTGCTCAGATTTTTGGAACCGGCCACGAACGCCTGCATGTAGGCGGCGATCGGCAGCGTTGTCGTCGCGTCACCCGGTCCCCCTGTGGTCAACAGCCAGATGACGGTGAACTGATTGAAAGTCCAGATGGTGGAGAGGGTGAGCGCGACCATCAGGACGGGAAAGACGCCGGGCAGCGACACATAAATGAAGCGATGGATGATTCCGGCGCCGTCCACTTTGGCAGCGTCATAGAGGTCGTCGGGGATGGGGGAGAGGCCGGCCAGAAGGGTGATGGCGAAAAAAGGAAAGCCCTGCCAGACGCCGACGATAATCGCCGAAGGCATGGCGTATTCGGCCTTGGCCAGCCACAGAATCGGTTTCTCGATCAGATGGGCTTTGACCAGGATGTAGTTGAGGACGTTGGTCGTGTCGTTGAAGAGAAATCGCCAGGTGACAACCGCTGTCAGCGGAGGCAGCGCCCAAGGCAGCAGCACGGCCGCCCGCGCCAGTCCCCTCCCGGGCCAGTTCTCGTTGAGCACGAGCGCGGTCGCCATGCCGATGCAGACCTTGATCGCGACCGAGACAATCGTGAAATAGAACGTCCGGCCCAGTGCCGGCCAAAACCCCCCCTCCGACAGGACCGACACATAGTTATCGAAGCCGACGAAGGGCATATCGCGGACGCCCAGGAGCTTGGTATGCAGGCTGATCCAAAGGGCATACAGCGTCGGGTAGCCGATCAGGCCGAGAATGGTCGCCAAGGCGGGGACCATGAGGGCGATTCCCAGGACCGTTTCCGTGGACAGCTTCAGCCGCGACTTCGAGTCAGCCAGGCCGCGCGATCGTTCGGAATCAGCGCGCCCCGCTGCTGATTGCGTCATGACTATGTCCTAGTCTGTGGAGAGAAGCCAGCGGCCGGAGGTTGGGCCGGCCACTGGCTGTTGTTGGCTTGCTGGCTCAGCCGCTCAGGAAATCTTCTCTGGCCGACGCCACGATATCGTGCGCTTCCTTCATCGCCTCCGCTGCGGAGAGGCCGTCGAGGATGACGCGCGAGCAGGCTCTGCCGGCCCACGTGAGCCACATGCTCGTCCACGGCGCGGGCGTGGCCGGCCAGGACTCGTCGCGCATGATTGGCACGACGTTTTCGACGACCTGCCGGTTCCAACGGTCCTCGGAGAAGTAAGGATCTTCGTAGGCGCCCATCAGGGCCGGGAAGAGATAGCTCTGTCCCATCTGCATCATCTTGATGTAGACGTCAGGCGACCACAGGTGGCGCAAGACATCCTGCGCCGCATCGGGGAAGTTGGACTCCTTGTTGATGCCGAACGCCTGCCCGGCCTCGGTCTGGGCCTGCGGGCCGATTTCAGCTGTTCGCTGCGGCCATGGCGCGAGGTATGTCTTGTCGAGCAGGTCCTCGATCGGTGTATCGCCTCGGCGCACTGCGGCCAGGATGCTGCCCGGGTTCACCGCCGTGGCGATCTGACCGGTGAGGTAGCCCTGGTTGTTGCCGCCGCCCTCCCAGTTGACCGCGGCCGGCGGCACGACCTCGTGTACGGTGTAGAGGTCGGTGTACCACTGGAGCGCGTCGATGTTTTCGGGCGAGTCGATGGTGATGTCGCCCTCCTCGTTGAAGGCGGCGCCGCCGAATGCCCACATGAGGGGCTGCAGGTGCATCAGGTCATCGGACACGCCGTAGGCGAAGCCGAGGCCGTAGAGGTTTTCGTCGGCGTTGGTGTACTCCAGGCCGAACGCGACCATCTCATCCAGGTCGGCGAACGGCAGGGAGAAGCCCGCCTCCTTGACCAGGTCCTCGCGAATGTGCATGAATGCAGGCGCGAAGCCGATGTCGAGCATATAGCCTGTGCCCTCGAGCATGAAGTTGCGCTCGGCGGTCGGATGCCAGCCGCCGAGGCCGTCACCCACCTCGTCCCAGACTTCCTGGATCGGGAGCATGCGGCCATCGCGCATGAAGGTCTGCGTCGCCAGCTGGGGCGAGAAGATGTCGGGCAATGTTCCGCCTTCAGCCGCGGCCGACAGCTTGGCGGCGAATTCCTGGAAGCCACCGGGAATCGCCTCCACGTCGACGGCGAAACCGATCTCGCGGCCGGCGTTCTGGGCTTCCTCGTTGAGGTGCAGGTTGATGTTGGGGTTGAAGAAGCGGGTCGTCCACATGCGCAGGACCATCTGCTCCGCGGGGACTTCAACCGTGACCGTCTGCGGCGCCTCGCAGGCAACTGCCAGCAGGCCTGCGCCGGCGACGACGGCGGTGTTGCGGAGGAACTGGCGGCGGCTCAGGCCCTTCGGAGCGCTGCTCGGACTGTCGTTTACTTCATTGACGGTGACGTTTTCAGCCATTCTGCTTTCTCCTTGCGTTTGACAACTGAATTACACTCTTGCAAGACTGCGCTGAAATGAATTACCACGCCGGTGGAGATTCTGTCATTCACCCTCCTTCGTCTCCTGCCATAGCTCGTGAACCGCAGCGACCTCCCACCAGGTTGGGCCGACGGGGTTCTCCAGCAGCATTGGCCTGATGAATTCGGCGGCCTTTTCCAGCCCCTCCTTCATTTCGATGTATTCGCTTTCCATCTCCAGAGTAAGGATACCGGTATAGCCGATGAACCGCAGGGTAGAGATAACCTCGCGCCAGGTTGTGGCGTCGTGGCCCCATCCGGGGATGGTGAAGGTCCAGGAACGGTCCTGGAACTGCTTGAGGTCGGTCGAGTCGAAGTAACCGCGCAGGCGTAGATTGGGCTGGTGGATGAGGGTATCCTTGAGATGGACGGCCTGGATGAGGTCGCTGAGCGCGTGGATGGCCTCGAAGGGGTCGATCCCCTGCACCCACATGTGGGAGATGTCGAAGTTGCAGGCGACGACCGGGCCGAGTTCGTCGCGCAAGCGTCGCAGTTTGATAGGGTTGTGGACCATGTCGTTGATCTGCATTTCGAAGCAGAGGGTCACACCGTGATCGGCGGCGATTTTGCCATGCTCGCGCCAGAAGGGCAAGAGCCGCTCTTCCCACTGCCATTCGAGGGCATCGCGCAGGAATGGCAGGTCGGTGTTGACGATCCATGCCGGCAGGCTGTCGCCTTCGGCGCCCTCGGGCAGACCGGCCACGAGCGCGAGGCGGGTGCAGCCGATCTTTTCCATGAACTTGCAGGTCTGGCGAAACTCGCGTGAGTACTCCGCGGTGATGCGCTTGTCGGGCACGAGGGGCGTGCCGTGGCCGGCGAAGGAGTAGATTTCGAGGCCGCGGGAGGCGAACGCGTCCAGCCAGCGGTCGAGTTCGCCCTGATCGGCCAGCAGCTTGTCGACGTTGCAGTACTTCTTGGCGCCGGGGCCGATCGCGGCCACTTCCATGGCCACGACCTCCTGTTCCTGGCAGAACTGCAGACCGTCTTCGAAGTCCAACATGCTGATGAAGAAGGTGTTCATGCCGAGTTTCATTTTGACTGCCTTTCGCGTAGCGAGGAGTGCTTGTGCGGACTCGAGCGGCTTCGTGGCCGTTGAGGTTGCTTTGGACGCCTGGATCTTCCGCTGGCTAGCGCTTGCTCGACAAGGGCAATGTTGGGAGGAGTATTCTTGATGTGAACGCATTATAGTCGCAATATAGTGAAGTCCGCAAAGGGAGTCAATGAGAGTTTTGCGTGCGGGCGCAGCCCACTTTCGGGCCGGAAATAGTCTGGCGAGGACTTGAAGCCAGCGGCGGCTGGAATTGTCTGCCAGCATGGGGGGGGCGGTGGCCAAGAACAAGGCCTGCCTCTACGGTGGCCGCGGCGTTTGCTGATTTGGGGGCGGCGCGGTGGGCCGCAGGTAGCACAGGGCTGCCAATGACCCCACACTCGGCGCGGGGCGTATATCAGGGGGGCGTTGCGGGGGGAGTCCCCCCGCACAAGGGAGGGCCGAAGGCCCGACCGTCCAAAAGAATTTGAGACCGCGTATTTGTCCACTCTGCCAGCCACTCTGCCAGAGAAAGGACCGTGGACTGGCCATGACTCCACTGCTACCCGAGGTATAGGTGCTTGTTCTCCAATTCTGGACTATACCTTTTGTGTGCTAATAACGGGCAACGGACCAGGTCTCTCGCTCCTTCTGGAAATGCCTGCCGACAGCCGGTTCGAAGACTCGAAACGGTCCTCTTATGGCCGGATTCTGGCCAATTCGGAGGCCGTTGACAGGAGCGTAGCCGCGTGTATAATGCCCACAGCACAGACCCTGCGGGTCCGAAGGCGCCTACCACTGCGTGCGAGGGAGACAGCCATGAAACTGGGAGCAATCTCGACTGTTTTTGTGGAGCAGCCGTTGCGGGAAGCGGCCCGGCGCATGCACGAAATGGGGCTGGAGGCGATCGAGATCGGGACCGGGGGCTTCTTCCCCAAGAACCACTGCGATCCGGCCGAGTTGCTGGCCGACGAGGCTGCGCTGGAGACTTTTCAGGCCACGCTTGCCGAATACGAGCTTGAGATCAGCGCTTTTTGTATTCACGGCGAACCGCTGCACCCCGACCCGGCGATCGCCGACCCTTACCGGAAGGAGCTGCGCGACACGTATGCGCTGGCGGCCAAGCTGGGCGTGACGCGGCTGACTTTGCTTTCGGGTCTGCCCGAGGCGGTTCCCGGAGACCAGGAGCCGAACTGGATCCTCTACCCCTACCCGCCGCGGCTGATGGAGATGTACGAGTGGCAGTGGAACGAGCGGCTCATTCCCTACTGGAAGGAGGAGGTCATTGCGGCCGACGACCACGGCGTGAGGCTGTGCATGGAGATGCACGCGGGGAGCATGGTATTCCGGACGGACCAACTCCTGCGCATACGGGATGAGGTCGGTCCGGTCATCGGCTGCAACCTGGATCCGTCGCACCTGATCTGGCAGGGGATGGAGCTGCCGGAGGTGATCCGGGCGCTAGGGGACTCGATCTATCACGTGCACGCCAAGGACAGCCGGCTGGACCCGCACAACGTGCGCGTAAACGGCATTCTTGACCCTTATTCGTTCCAGGACAAGGAACGGCGCAGCTGGATTTTCCGCACGGTCGGCTACGGGAACGGCGAAGATTTCTGGCGCGAATTCGTCAGCTCGCTGCAACTGGCAGGCTATGACGACGTGCTCTCGATTGAGCATGAGGACCCGTTGATCGACCCTGAGGAGGGGTTCGAGCTGGCGGTGAAGGTGTTGCAGAACGTTCTGATCCGTAAGCCGCCTGCCAGGCTGTGGTATGAGTAGCGTGGTATGAGCAGCCAAGGCGAGGCGCGGCGATGAAACTCGGTCTCAACCTCTGGATCTGGGACGCTCCGTTTCGCACCGACAGGCACCTGGCGTTGATTCCCCAGGTCAGGGCGCTGGGGGGCGAAGTGGTCGAATTCGCGCTGGAGGACGATTCGGTCGTCGACGAGCAGCTTTTGCGGAGAACCTTGGCAGATGAGGGGCTGGCGTGTTCGGTCGTCGGCCTGTTCGGTCCGGACCGGGACCTTTCGGATGACTCTAAGGAGACGCGGCAGAACGGGCTGGACTACGCGCGGCGCTGCATCGATGTGTGCGCGGGCGTGGGGGCGACTCTGTTTTCGGGCGCGGTAGCCGGTTGCGGTGGCAAGGAGCTGCTCTCGCCCGACGCGCGCCGCGGCCGCATTAAGCGTGCGGCCGAGAGCCTGCGCGAGTTGGGAGATTACGCGGCGGCGGCCGGGGTCGGCGTTGCGGTCGAGATCCTCAATCGTTACGAGAACAATCTGCTTACGACGGCGGCGCACGGGCGCGAGCTGATCGACCTCACCGACCATCCGGCGGTCGGTATTCATCTCGACTCGTTTCACATGAGTCTCGAAGAGAAGGACCTGGGCGAGGCGATCCGTTTGGCCGGTGACAGGCTGGTCCACTTTCACGGGAACGAGAGCCACCGCGGCACGCCCGGAGATGGTGTTGTACCGTGGGGGCAGGTTGCGGATGGGCTGCAGGCGACCGGATACGACGGCTATGTGATCATCGAGTCGTTCAACCATTTGAGCTGGATAGGTCCGCTGGCGCACTTCTGGCGTCCGTTGACAGAGTCGCCGGAGGCCCTGGGACGGGATGGGCTGGCCTTCTTGAAAGAGACCCTGCGGGGATAGGCGGATGAATTAGAGGCAATTGCCGGGACGGGCGGCCAGTCTCTGCGGCCGGTGGCAAAGGGGGGACCGGGTGAGCAATCAAGACCTTGCCGAGTTGGGCATCGTGGACACGCACGTGCATTTCTGGCAGTTGGAGCTGCTGCGGCGGGCGTGGCAACCGCCGCCGGTCATCTTCCGCACTTTTGGGCCGCCAGACCTTATCGACGATGCGGCGGCTGTCGGCGTCAAGAGCTGCGTGCTGGTCGAGGCTGGGGCAACAGCGGAGGATAACCGGGCGCTGGCCGAATTTGCGGCGTCGTCAGAGTTCGTCGACGGGATGATCTCCTATGCCAACCTGGAGAGTCCGACACTGGAGCAGGAGCTGGACGCCCTGGCGGAGATTCCCAAGTTCAGGGGCGTGCGAATGCGCTGTGAGGGGGATCCGGACGCGGATATTCTGACCCGTCCCGGCGTGATCGAAGGCATCCGCAGGGTGGCGGAGCGGGGCCTCATTTTGGAGTTTCTCGTCGTTACCGGCCATCTGAAGGATATCCCAGGAGTATATGAGAAGGCGCCTGATCTTAAAGGGATAATCGATCACATCGGTAAGCCCGATCTTCGCCGCGGCAGCGATTTCGCCGTGTGGCGTGATCATATGCGGGCGGCGGCCGCCGATACGGATGCGGTCTGCAAACTCTCGATCGGGCCGCGCGCCGCCGATATGGAGGAGATCTACGCCAGCCAGGGTGAGGGCTGGGACCTCGAACAGTTACGACCGCCGCTCCAATTCCTGCTGGAACAGTTCGGGCCGGAGCGGCTGGCGTGGGGGAGCGACTGGCCGTTGGTGCTGTTGCAGTCGAACTACGGCGGCGGATTGAAGGCGGTGCGCGATGCCCTGGGGCCCCTCGCCGCCGACGACGAGATGCGCCTGTTTCGGGGCACGGCCATGCAGTTCTATTCGCTGTAGAGGGCGGGCGTGGCGCTGATTCAGACTCAAATCCGGCGTGGCAAGGCGTCGATGTGGCGTGCCGCACGTCGATGGTGGCAGTCGAATTCACGCACCCGGCATCTGGCCCGAAGTGTCTTTCCCTGAAGATTACCGGCAGATTTGGCTGCATTGGGTCGTCGCGGCAACTTATGTATAATCTGGTAGTCGCCGGGCTGGTGGGCGGCGCTCCATGCAATCAGAATCCAAATGAGAGGAAAGGAGGTGGGACGGCTTTAAGCCAGTTGTGAACCTATCCTTCGATTGATCTTGTCGCAGTCCATTCATCCAAAGGAGACGAAAAGTGAGTGCAAAGAGATCGTTGTTCGTCTGGAGTTTGGTAGCCGCACTTGTGCTGGTCATGGCTGCCTGTGCGCCCGCCCCGGCGGCGGACACGGGCGCAGATGCGCCGATGGCGGATGCAGAGCCGGAGGTTGTTGAGATCAACTGGGTCGAGTGGTGGGACGGCGAGTATTCCACTGAATCGCTGGACGGCCTGATCGCCCTGTTTGAGGAGCAGAATCCCGGCATCAAGGTCACGCGTACGCCGTTGGGCTGGGACTCGATGTATGACGCCATCGTGACCAGCGCGCAGGCTGAGACGGGTGATTACGACGTGCTGGGCATGGAGCCGTGCTGCTGGATGAGCGCGCTGGTCAAGCTGGACGCGCTCGAGCCGTTGAGCTCCTATATTGACGGCTCGGAAGGCTTCCGCGACCGCCTGGTCAGCCCTCTGGCGATCACCGAGTGGGCGGGCGACGAGTACAGCATCTGCTGGTATCTGATGCCCTATACTTATGCCTACGACCAGGACGTCTTTGAAGAGGCCGGCCTCGATCCGCCGACGAACTGGGACGAGATGGTGGAAGTGACGCAGGCGCTCAACGAGGGCGATGAGGTCGAGTTCGGTTTGGGCGCGGGTCTGAACGCCAGCTTCTACACGATGTACTACCATTGGGGCGCGCGCCTGGCGCAGCTGGGCGGCGATCTCTATGACGACAACAACTGCGCGATCTTCAATTCTGACGAGGGCGTGCAGGCGATGGAGGACTGGAAGGAGTTGTACGTCAACAACTTGCTGGTGGACGGCGCGATCGGCATGGGCCAGAACGACCTGCATGATCTGATGACGGCGCAGCGTGTGGCGGCCTACTTCACAGGGCCGTGGGTTGGGTCGGCGGTGACGCTGAACCGGCCCGACGCCCGCATTGCGTTTGCCCCTGCCTGGACCGATGCCGAGACCGGCTACGGCGGCTACCAGTGGGCGTGCAGCGGCCTGGCCATCTCCTCCAATTCCGAGCATAAGGAGGAGGCTTGGAAGTTCATCGAATTCCTGCTGAGCGATGAAGGCTCGATCTACATGTCGGAGCAGACGAGTGTAACCTACGCCACCAAGGCGAACTTCGCCCGCTTTGGGGAGATGGACAATCCGATCCTGAAAGAGGTCCCGCCGATGCTGAGCCAGGATCCGGAGCACAATCTCTTCTTTGCGCCTACGGCTGATTTCAGCGTGCATGATGAGTGGGTGGCGGCGTTCCAGGCGGTGCTGGACGGAGATCGTGAGGCGCAGGAAGCCCTTGACGCCATGGTCGAACTGTGGAATCAGGACCTGCCCCAGTGCCAGTAATCTGAGTTGAAGTGTGTTTGCAGAGGAGCGGGGAGGCAGGATTCCTCGCTCCTCTTCTCCCACCCTCCGTTTCTTCAAGAACATCCGAACCCCGCCGTTGGAGACTGACATGACCGAGGCTCGATCAAGTCCGTCGCTTGCCGCCCAGAACCATGCTGACAAGGAGCCGGCGCCCCGGCCGAGGCGACGCCCCTGGGTGTGGCCCCGGCAGGCAACCGGCTATGTGATGATCGCGCCGGCCATTGTCTTTCTATTGATGGTGATCATCTATCCGCTGTTCGAGGTCTTCCGACTCAGTTTCTTCGAGTTCACCGGCCTGCGCGACCAGCAGGCATCCTTCGTGGGGCTGAAGAATTTCTTCACGCTGATGGACGACCGCATCTACTGGATCAGCATGAAGAATACGATGATTTTCGTGCTGGCCACTGTCGTGCTGCACGCGCTGATCGGCCTCGTGTTTGCGCTGGCGCTGCACCAGGAGTGGCCGAGCAACCGTCTGCGGAACCTGGTGCGGGGGCTGCTGATTCTGCCCTGGCTTTTCTCGATGGCCGCGGCAGGCCTGGTGTGGGCACTGCTTCTGAACGCGCTGGGGCCGGTCAACTACCTGCTCGTCTCGGTTGGGATCCTGGAGCGGGCGATGGACTTTCTGGGCGACAAGGATACGGCTCTGTGGGGGCTGATTTGGATCAACGTGTGGAAGTCTTACCCATTCTATATGATCATGCTGCTTGGGGGTCTGCAGACGATTCCGCCCGACCTGTATGCGGCGGCCAAGGTTGACGGCGCGGACCGCTGGCAAAGGTTCTCCTTTGTCACTCTGCCGATGATGCGTTCGATCCTGGTGGCGACGACGGCTATCGACTTCATCACCACCTTTGGCGTATTTGATCTGGTGAGGACGCTGACCAACGGCGGGCCGGCGCGCTCAACGATCACGCTGGGCTATTACACGTGGCTGGTCGGATTTCGCGATGTCGATTTCGGCTACGGGGCCGCGATCAGCGTCTCGATGCTGATCATCATGAGCGTGGCGATGTACTTTTATCTCCGCCTTGGCCGGGAGGCTGTTTATGGCTAGCGCATTGGGCGGTTTTGGCCGAAGACTAGGTGTGCAGAGCTACTTTTCGTTGTATGGGCTGCTTTCGGGCCTCCTGATGTTCGCCGGGGTAATTATTGTCCTCTTCCCGATCGCGTGGATGGTCTTCGCGTCGATGCGGCCGCTGGCCGAAACATTTGGCAGCCCTCCGGCGTGGATTCCGAGAGAGGTAACCGGAGACGCGTATGCCAAGATTTTTTCCGATCCCCGCCAGCTGCGCTATCAACTCAACACCTACATCATTTCGTTTTCGACTGCGATCCTGAGTGTTGGGCTGGGCGCGCTGGCCGCCTACGGTTTCTCGCGTTTCAGGATTTGGGGCTCGGAGTTCATTCTGCTCACCATCATGGCGCTGCAGATGCTGCCCGGCGTCTCGATCATCATCCCGTTTTACAATCTGGCGCGCAGCGCGGGTGTCTGGAACACTTATCTGGGCATGATCATGGCCGATACGGTTTTCGCCCTGGCCATTTCGATCTGGCTGCTGAAAAGTTACATCGACAGCATCCCGACAGACCTTGAAGAGGCGGCGACGGTCGACGGCTGCAACCGGTTTCAGGCGCTGTACAAAATCGTGCTGCCGCTGCTGGCGCCGGGGCTGGTGGGCACCGGCACCTTCGCTTTCCTCTATGCCTGGAACGACTTTGTCTTCGCGACGATCCTGCGCAACGGACACGAACTGATGCCGATGACGGTCGCGATCGGAAACTTTTTCACCCAGGCCAACCGGGATTGGAACGCGATCATGGCGCTGAACACGATGGCTACGCTGCCGCTGATCGCGATATTTGTCTTCCTGCAACGGTGGGTTATTGAGGGTATGACGGCGGGCGCGCTGAAAGAGTAGGCGGCCGCGCCGGCGAGGAGGAATCCATGCCAGATCAACAACACACACTGCTTAAGGCCAAGCGGCTGATCGATGGGAGCGGCGCACCGGTTCGGGAGGATGCTGCCGTCCTGATTGCCGACGGGGTCATCGGTGAAGTCGGACACCGGGACGAGATCGTGGCGCCTCCGGGCGCCGAGGTCATCGATCTTGGGGAGCGCACGCTCATGCCGGGGATCGTGGACGCGCATATGCACTTTTTTGGCCTTGGGACGGACAGGCCTTTTGGCGGGCTGCCGGGCGATACCCGGGTCTACCGCGCGCTGCGGGTAGCGGGTGAGGCCAAAAGGATGCTTGAAGCCGGCATCACGGCGGCGCGCTGTTTGGGATCGGGGCACATTGGTCCCTCGCTGCGGAATGCGATCAACGACGGACACGTGCCCGGCCCGCGCATGGTCGCCGCGGGCCACTTCATCTCTTCGACCGCGGGCACCTTTGACCACCTCAGCGTACCGCTAGACTTTGTCAAGACCGACGATCTGCTGGCCGACGGGGTTGACGGCGTGCGCGAGATGGTGCGGCGACGGATCCGCCAGGGCGCTGACGTCATCAAGGTCGGTCTTTCGCGCTCGGGCGTGATCGGGGACGGCTACCAGGCGTGGGGCGATGACCCGCACGACCAGATCGCGTCCTACAGCATGGAGGAGATGCAGGCGCTGGCGCAGGAGGCGCACCGCAACAAGCTCAAGGTCAGCGCGCACTGTATCGGCGATGACGCGGTCCGCTTGGCGCTGCAGACCGACGTCGACACGATCGAGCACGGCTACGGTATCAAAGATGAGACGCGCCGGATGCTGGTGGACAGGAACGTGATGGTCGTGAGCACGATTTGCCAGCTGTATTTCCACGTGGAGGGCGCCGAGAGGTTCGACTATCCTGAGTGGGCGCGCAAGCTTTTCGATCGCCACATAGAAACGATGCAGGCCGATTTCGAGAAGGGCCTGGCCGCGGGCGTTCGCTACGCGTTGGGCACCGATCTGATCGGCCATCCCACGCATCCGCAGGAACTGGCGGCAAAGGAGTTCGAGCTGGCTGTGGCGTGGGGCATGGACCCGATGCAGGCGATCGTCGCGGGCACGCGCGTCAGCGCCGAGGCGATGAGCATGGATCACGCAATTGGGACGGTCGAGCCGGGCAAATTGGCCGACCTGATCGCGTTCAGCGGCGATCCCTTGAAGGACATCAGCGTCTTGCAACGGGTTGAGTTTGTGATGCAGGGCGGCGATACAGTTGTTGACAAGCGCAGTGCGGGCGTTCAGTAAGGGACGTCGCGGCTGCGCTCAGACATTCGAGAAGACCTCAGGCCAGGCAGGCAAAAAAGGGGGTGATCAGCCACCACAGGATTCGGGCGCAGATTTGGTTGATGCTTGCGGTGTACGTTTGAGGCGAGAAGGATTCCTCAGCAATATCTGGCATAGCCAAGGAGGCAAAAATGAGTAAGCGCTTTTTGTATCGATTGCTGGTAGCTCTGCTGGTCTTGACGGTCCTGGCATCGGGCTGCGCGCCGGCGCCGGCCCAGGCTCCCGCCACTTCAGGTGAGTCCGAAGCGGCGCCTGAAGTTGTGGAAATCACCTTCCTCCACGTATGGGGCGAAGAATGGCAGGCCCCGATCTGGGCCGACATCATAGCTGAGTTTGAGGCGGCCAACCCCAACATCAAGGTTTCGTTGAGTCATGTGCCCTATACCGAATCGGGCGCGAAGATGAGGGCGGCCGCGCTGGCGAATGACGCGTCCTTCGACGTGCTGCCGATGGGCCCTGAGTATATTGCCAGCCTGGTCGATGTCGGCTATCTGGAGGACCTCAACCCGTGGCTTGAGGCCGAACCCGACTTTGCCGACACTCTTGCGCCTGAGGCCTCGATGAAATTCCAGGACGCAACGCGGGCGCTGGGGATTTACATCTTCCCGTTCCACCTGCTGTACAACGTCGATCTCTTCGCCGAGAAGGGGCTGGAGCCGCCGACCAGTTGGGACGAATTCCGGGTCGCGGCCGAGGCGCTGCGCGACGAGGAGCAGGGCATCTACGGTTACATGGCTACAATGTCGTTTGCCGAAGTGCTGACGACGCGCATGTTCCTCTACCGCCTGGCCCAGTTGGGCGGGCGGCTCTTCGACGAGGAGGGCAATGTCGCGTTCGACTCGCCGGAAGGGCTGGAGACGATCCGCTGGTGGAAGGAGTTCTGGGACGATGACCTGATTTCGCCGGACTCCCTGACCATGCCGTGGCCCGGCATTATGGAGTTGATGGCTGCCGGACGCCTTGGGATGTTCACCGACGGCCCCTTCACGGCTACGTACCTCAAGGGCCTGAATCCCGACATCAACATCGCCTATGCGCCGCCCTGGCGCGACGAGACCGGCGGCATTGTCTGGAACGTTACCGGCATCGCGATGAGCGCAATGTCGGAGCACAAGGAAGAGGCCTGGACGTTCATGAAGTTTCTCTATTCGGACGAGATTGCAAGCCGTCTGACCGATGAGATCATGGGTGCGCCCGTGCCCACGAAGGCGGTGATGGCGTCCCTCAAGGAGAGCGACAATCCGGTAATGCGCGAGGTGCCGGACCTGTTTGCGCAGGACCCCGACTTCAACATCCAGCAGCCGGTGCTGCCCAATATGGAGAAGCTGGTAGACGCCGTTTTGGTCGCGTTTCACGAGGTGATGCTCGATGAGAACGATCCGGAATCGGCGCTGAAGGAGATGGCCGAGATCTGGCAAGCCGAGATCGACGAGTCACGCTAGGGTTTCCGGCCAAGGCTTTTCGGTGAGGTTTGCTAGCCGTGCCCTGCGAGCGGCAGTAGACGTTTGCGGGGCACGGCTGTTGTAGTCCCCCTTTGTGAGGAGCGACATGCCCCCAGAGACGGGTCACACAGGCGCCAGCCCGCCGGCGAGCGGCGTGAATCGCGGCGCCGGCCAGGCCCGCCGCTCTCGCTGGCTGATGATTCGGCGCGAGCTAACGGGCTACTCTCTTGTGGCGCCGGCGCTGCTCTTTCTGATCCTGCTCACCGTCTACCCGCTGATGCGTACAGTTCAGATGAGCTTCACCGACCTCAAGGCGGGCGAGTGGATATTTGTCGGATTGGAGCATTACAGGGAGGCGCTGGACGACAGGTGGTTTTGGAACAGCGTGCGTGCGGTGGTCGCGTTCACGGTTCCGGCGTTGGTGCTGCACCTGCTGATCGGCCTGGGGTTTGCCCTGCTTTTGAACGAGACCTGGTTCAGCACAGGTCTTCGTAACTTCATGCGCGGGCTGTTGATCCTGCCCTGGGTCTTTTCGACGCCGGCCTCGGCGCTGATGTGGGCACTGCTGTTGCATCAGACCGGGCCGGTCAACTACGTGGTGGTAAGGATTCTGGGCCAGTCTGCGCCGATTCCGTTCCTGGCCGGGAGCCCGCGTCTGGCCATGTCGTCCCTGGTCGCCATCAACACTTGGTTGTCGTACCCATTCTTCATGATCATCATTCTGGGCGGGCTGCAGGCGATTCCACCTGAGCTGTACGAGGCGGCCAAAGTGGACGGGGCCAACGCGCTCAAACGATTTCGACACGTTACGCTGCCGCAGCTGCGCACCATTCTGCTCGCGGTCACCACGATTGATTTCATTTTCACATTCGGCCAGCTCGACCTGGTGCAACTGTTGACCCGCGGCGGCCCTCTCAGGCGGACAGAGACGATCACCTACTATGTGTACAAGACCGGCATGCTCGACGGCAACCTCGGCTACGGCTCGGCTGTAAGTACAATGATGTTGTTGACCCTGCTCGTAATCATTGTCGTCTATGTCAAACTGCTTTCGCGTGGGGGAGAGAGTGGCGAAACAAGCTTCTAGGCTGGGCGCCGGGTCGAGAATTACAATGAAGCAGCTTGTTATCGCCGCGGTCACAATCGTGGCCGCTGCCGTTATGCTGGCGCCGATTGTGCTGATGGTCAACGCGGCCGTACGCCCGATCACAGAGATCCTGGCCTACCCGCCGAAGCTGATTCCGCAGCAGATTACGCATGAGCATTTTGCGAGTGTCGTGCTGGACGGCGAGAACCAGCTCCATTTTCGCAACAGTACAGTCCTTGCGTTCTCGTCTCTACTCGTAAGCGTCGGCCTCGGTTATCTGGCTGCCTACGCTTTCTCGCGTTTTCGGCTGCGCGGCGGCAGGGTGATGCTGCTCGGCATCCTCGGGATCCTGATGATCCCGCGCATTTTGCTGATTATTCCCTATTTTCGCCTCGCGGCTGCGTTTGGCGTGCGCGATACGATTCCCGGGCTTGTGATGGTCAACGCGGCCTTTACGATGCCGATCGCGATCTGGCTCTTGAAGGGTTATATCGACTCGATCCCGGTCGAGCTGGAGGAGGCCGCGATGATCGACGGCTGTTCGCGTCTACAAGCGGTGTGGAGAGTGCTGATTCCGATATCGGTGCCCGGGATTGTCGGTATCGGCACCTTTGTCTTTATCGCCGCCTGGAACGAGTACATTCTGGCTATCATCCTGACCGACACGCCGGCGACGCAGCCACTCACGATCGCATTGGCCAAGTTTTTCGGCTATGTCGCCCGCGACTGGAATTCAATCATGGCCCTGTCAACGGTGACGAGCCTGCCCCTGGCGCTCATTTTCATCGTGTTCCAGCGCTATGTCGTGCAGGGGATGACGAGCGGCGCGGTCAAATGAAGGAGGGCATGGAGGGAGATGACGCCGGAGTTCGCTGACGCCGACCTGATAGGCCGCCTTGAACGCACGCTGGTGGAGTGGATGCCCGAGTTTCAGTCGGATCTCGCCTGGCTGGTGGCGCTTGACCGCGGGTCGGAACATAAGGCGGGGGTTGATGCCGCGGCCGATTGGATGCTCGGAAAGTTGCGCGACCTGGGCTGCGAGACGGCGACCTACCCGAGTGACGACTACGGCATGGCGGTAGCCGGCTCGTTGAAGGGGCGGGGGCAAGGACGCGCTCTGCTCGTTGCCCATCTCGACACTGTCTGGCCTGCGGAGACGGCGGCCGGCTGGCCGCTGCGGATCGAAGGCGCGCGGGCGATGGGTCCGGGGGTGGTTGACAATGCCAGCGGCAGCCTGGCCGGATTTTACGCACTCAAGGCTTTGCAGGCGACTGGGTACGACGATTTTGCCGAAGTTACACTGCTCTGCAACGGCGATGAGGAGGTCGGCTCGCCGTTCTCGAAGGAGGTCATACGGGCGCTGGCGCAGGGCAGGGACGCGGCCTTTATCCTGGAGGCGCCGTCCAACCCGGACGAGATTATCAGCCAGCGGGCCGGGCTGATGTACTACGACCTGCGCGTGAGCGGCAAGAACGCCCATGCCGGTGTCGAGCCGGAGAAAGGCCATAACGCCATCGAGGAGTTGTGTCTCAAGCTGAACGCGTGCCGGGAGATCGGCGGAGAAAGCGAGGTGCTGACGGTCAGCGTTTCAACGATTGAGGGAGGCCGGCGCCCCAACATTGTACCCGACTACGCCCGCGCTGAGATCGATGTGCGGGTCGAGACGGTGGAGGAAGCGGAGCTGGTGGACGCCCACTTTCGCGCGGTTGCCGAGCGCGTCTGGGTGGCCGGCACTTTGGCAACGCTGCACGGCGGCATGTCGCATCCACCGATGGAACGCGGCCCGCAGTCGCCTCGGTTGGTAGAGACGGCGCAGTCGATCGGAAGCCTGCTCGGCGTCGAGCTCAAGGACACATTCTGCGGGGGCACTTCGGATGGCTGTTACAGCGCGGTCGCGGGGACGCCGACGCTGTGCGGGCTGGCCCCGTACGGCGCACTCTATCACACGCGTGACGAGTACCTTGATTTGAGCACCGTGGTTCCCCGCACAGCGCTGATCGCCGGCCTCGCGGCTTCCTGCGGCCAGCGCTCGGATTGAGCGAAGGGAATTTCCAGGGAGAATTGCCATGGACCATGATCGCATCAGACTCGCCTCCGTCTCCCCGCCCGACTTCGGTCTGCCGCGCAGCCAGCCGGCAGTTGGCCGCGCCGAGTACGAGGCTCGAATCGAAACGGCGCGGGCGCGGGCGGTCCAGGCTGGGCTCGACTTTCTGCTCGTTTACGGCGATCGCGAGCATTTTGCCAACCTTGCCTACCTCACCGATCACGATCCCCGCTTCGAGGAGGCGCTGCTGGTCATCGACAGCGAAGGTGGCAAGCCGGACTTGATCTTGGGCAACGAGGGGTTGACCTACGCCGAACTGGTGCCGGTCGACGTTGAGCGGTGGCTCTACCAGGGCTTCAGCCTGCCGGGGCAGAAGCGCGGCGACAGCCCGCGGCTGGAACCGGTCCTGCAGGCGTGCGGCATCGGGCGCGGCCAGCGGGTGGGAATGGTGGGCTGGAAGTACGCGACCGCGATCGAGAGCGATGACCCGGACCACTGGCTGGAGGGTCCGGCGTTTCTCGTTGACACGGTGCGCGAGCTAGCGGGCGACGCCCGCCTGGTGACCAACGCGACCTCGATATTCATGAACCCGGCGGACGGTCTGCGCAGTCTGAATGGCGCCGACCAGCTTGCGGCTTTTGAGTTTTCCGCGGCGCACTGCTCGCAGTCGGTGCGCGATCTGATCGAGCAGCTGGAGCCAGGGCTGACCGAATTGGAGGCGGCCCACAGCATGAAGTTGAACGGTCTGCCGCACTCGGCGCATTTGATGCTTTCATCGGGCCCGCGGGCGCGGTTGGGGCTTTCGAGTCCGACCAGCCGCATGATCGAACACGGCGATCCTTTCTTTGTGGCGTTCGGGCTGCGCGGCGGGTTGACCGCGCGCGGCGGCTTTGTGGTATCAGACGCCTCGGAGCTGCCGTCCGAGAGCGCGGCCTACGTCGAGCGCCTCGTGCAGCCATATTTTGGCGCGGTTGCCGCCTGGTATGAGGAGATCGGCATCGGCGTGGCGGGCGCGGCCATGCAGGCGGTGGTAGAGGACGCGCTGGCGGGGCACGAGATCGGGATTGCCCTCAACCCCGGCCACCTGATCCACCTGGATGAGTGGGTGGACTCGCCGATATACGCGGGATCCGAACTGCGTTTGCGGTCAGGCATGTTAATCCAGTGCGACATCATTCCCGTGGTTGCTCCGCATCTGCACACGACCAATGCGGAGGACACAATCGCGCTGGCAGACGAACCGTTGCGCAATGAGCTGGCGGCGGGCTATCCGGAGCTCTGGCAGCGGGTGCAGGCGCGCCGGGCGTTCATGCAGGGGGCGTTGGGCATCCGGCTGAAGCCCGAGGTGCTGCCATTCTCCAATATGGCGGCGATGTTACAGCCATTTGCACTCGACCCGAGACAGGCAATGGCGGCGGCGGCATAGCTGGAATCCGGCAGACCTGCGCATCAGCCAAGAAAGGGGATTATGACAATGAAGGGTCGATTGGCGATAAACGGCGGCGCGCGTGCGGTGCCCGAGGGGTTGAAGAGGCGGTGGCCCGATATCACACAGGCGGACAAGGACGCGGTCATGGCGGTGCTGGAGAGCAATGTCCTCACCGGCCAGGACCACGGCCCTGAGGCGGCTGCACTGCAGGAGGACTGGGCGGCTTTTAACGGCAGCCGGCATGCGCTCGCTTTCAACAGCGGGACGGCAGCGCTGCACACGGCCCTGTTCGCCGCCGGCGTTCAACCGGGCGACGAGGTGATCACTACGGCGTTTTCCTTTTCGGGCACCTGTCTCCCCATCTTGCAGCAGCAGGCAATCCCCGTCTTTGTCGACATCGACCCGGGCACCTTCAACATAGACGCTTCCAGGATTGAAGAGAAGATCACCGAACGAACCAAAGCGCTGCTGCCGGTCCACATCAACGGGCTGCCTGCGGATATGGACGAGATCCTGGCCCTGGGCGCGAAGTATGGGCTGGCGGTGATAGAGGATGCCTGCCAGGCGCACGGCAGTACCTACAAGGGGCGGATGGCGGGCACGATCGGCGATCTGGGCGGGTTCAGCCTCAATGCGACAAAGAATCTTTCCGGCGGCGAGGGAGGACTTCTGCTGACAGACAACGAAGAATACGCCGAGCGGGCCAAGATGCTGCGCACGTTCGGCGAAAAGGTCGACGATCAGGATAGGCGGTTTCGCTCCTACGCCTGTTATACCATCGGCTGGAACTACCGGTTGCAGGAGATGCCGGCGGCCTTTGCCCGCAGCCAGTTGAAACGGCTGCCGCAGTACAACGCCATCGCGCAGCGGAACGGTGCCTTCCTCTCCGAACAGCTGAGCAGGATCAAGGGCCTGCAACCGCCGCTTGTGCCGGAAGACCGCACGACCATATTTTACAAGTACCGATTTGGCTTTGACCCGGAGGCGCTGGGGCTGGAGATGGCGCCGGCAGCTTTTCGGGACAGGCTGTTGGATGCGCTGGAGGCCGAAGGTGTCACGATGAGCCTGTGGCACTATGAGCCGATGCCGGCCTTTCCGATCTTTCAAAACCGCGACATTGGCTACGGAAACGGCTACCCGTGGCGGTCGCCTTTGTACGACGGTGAGGTCAGTTACGATCCGCAGGAGTATCCGCAGACGCTGCGCATGTTTGAGACCACGCTTATCGTGCATGACGAGCGGCATTCGATCACAATCCAGGATATGGCGCTGATGGAGTGTTACGCCGAGGCCTTTCACAAAGTGTTCGACAATCTCGATGAGGTGCTGGAGACGTGAGGGCGCCGCCGCCGGCCCGGATTCGCGGCGGCAAAGTCCTATCGAGAGTCCGTTTCGTTGTCAACAGGAGATGAGATAATGACGCAGACGCGGAGGATGGAAGCAAAACGTGTGCTCGTAACCGGTTCCGGTACGGGGATCGGGCGGGGCGTGGCACTGGAGTTTGCCAAAGAGGGCGCGGCAGTCGTGCTGCACTATGCGCATAGCGAGGGGGGCGCGGCCAGCGCGGTTGACGAAATCAGGCAGGCCGGCGGCAAGGCAGAGGTGTTCAAGGCAGACCTGGGGGATATCGAGGAGGTCCAGACCCTGGCAGCGAGGGCGCGCGATTTCCTGGGAGGCATCGACGTGCTGGTGAACAATGCCGGCATCACGATGAACAGGCCATTTCTGCAGGTTACACCGGAACAGTTCGACACGCTCTACAATGTCAACATTCGCGGCATGTATTTTCTGACCCAGGCGGTCGCGCCGGGCATGATCGAACAGGGGGATGGCGCGGTGATCAACCTGACCTCTGTCCACGCATTCGCGGGGATGACGGAGCACACCGTATACGCCGGCACCAAGGCGGCGATAGTCGGCTTTACGCGCGTGCTGGCCCTGGAGCTGGCGCAGAAGGGTGTGCGCGTGAACGCAATCGCGCCGGGCTGGATCCTGGTGGAAAACCATCTCAAAGTGCTCGGGGATTTTGACCAGCAGGCGGCCGCGGGCGAGATCCCGGCCGGCGTGCTGGGCGCGCCTCATGATGTCGGCAAGCTTGCTATTTTTCTGGCTTCGGAGGAAAACCGCTACATTATAGGCCAGACGGTTGTGATCGACGGCGGGCAGCTGGCGATCATGCCGAACACGGGCGATTTTCGGGAGACGCGCCAGGAGCAGTGGGGCCAGGGTTACGTTCCGGGCGTTTGAGGTCATGGGGGGCAATCGCGGTTGTTACCGTCGAAGCAGGCTGGCGGCGAACCAGGGGTCCCGGCGGACCTTTCTTGACTTGGCGCCCGATCCAGCCTGAAAGCACAGATTCCCAAGACAAGAACCCTCACGGCCGGCTGTCATGCGGTTAGCCCGCCCGGTTAACCTGTGTTTCTGACTGCCTGAGAAGACCCCTCAGCGGAAAATATCCTCCAAGTTATGCCTGGCAGATGGCATCGCAAACAGATGGCGGGCAGAACGAGAGCCTGCCATCCGCTTCAGCGCGCTTCACAGCGGGCCTGTTGCGCGCGCCTGTTTCGCCCCCCCCCTTTTCGCTTGGAATGCGGGTGTGGTTCAGGTCGGGAGTCGTTCACAGCGTCAGGCTGACGAGTCTAAAGTAGCCCCAAGAGAAAGCCGGAAGTTCATTCCCATCGCGGTCGGCGCCCCGCCAATCAGGTTGCATATCAGAATGGGGGCGAGTTCGAGGCTGCGTCCGGGTTCCTGGAATGCTTGCGAGCGGCATGAGGGGTGAGCAGGTCTTCTGTGCCGGTGTTTGCGTATACGAGTGGTTATGAGTGTCTATGAGTGTCTATGAGTGTTTACGAATGTAAATGAGTGGTTGCATGCATGTTCGGGCGTACCAAATTGGTGTCTTTCGGGCATGGCGGGCAACGAGTGGTTGCGGCATAAGCTGGGCAGGGAAGGCAGCAGTTTGCCTTGCATGGTCTGCGTGCCAGGCGGGGGTTGGGCACTATGGCAGGAGACTGGCTTGAGGTTGCCTTACGTCTGCGGCCGGGCCGCGGCTGCGTTAGTTCAGGTTCCGCACAATTGTCCAGGAAGATCGTGGCTCTAGCATCTGCTGGAATTCCCAGGGGGCTAGGGGGCAAGGGTATGTTCTCCAAAAACTGGGATGCAGCCGCAAATTATTGGTGGTTGTGCGGAACCAAAATATTTGATATTGTTAACAGCCCCAAAGAGGTTTCGCAGTTGGATTCAGACGAGAAATTTTCGTCCCCTTTTCCCTGTTTGAGCCTTGATTTTCGTGCTGCATGCGGCGGCGCCTAGGAGGTGAGTAAGCAGAGAGCCGGTCGAGTTTCCCAGTATCGCCTGAACGAACGCGAACGCCAGCTTGAGTTCGTGTCGAAAGCAGAAGCAATACGTGTCATCTCGAACCACCATGAAGTGCAAAGGAACGGAGGAGAACATGCGTAACCTATCCCATGCTTTCGCATTCTTGATGATCGCCGCCCTGCTGCTTACGGCGTGCGGGGCGCAGGTCGTAGAGGTAGAGGTCGTGGTGACGCCTACCCCGATTCCGATCGGGCGCGAACTGATCAGAGAAGGTCTGTCAGGACCGGAAGTCGTCCTGGACCCGTCACAGTGGCCTGACGCATACGATGAGGCGCCGATGCTGAAGGAACTGGTTGAAGGAGGGCAGCTGCCGCCGGTGGAGGAACGTCTGCCGCAGGAGCCGCTGGTACTCAGGCCTCTGAACGAGATCGGGCAGTACGGGGGCATTGTTCGTCGTGGATTCACCGGGCCTGGCGACGCGTGGAACCCCAAGCGCTACGGGGCCCATGATCATGTCCTGTTCTGGAAGTACGACATGAGCGAGGTCATTCCCAACATCGCCAAGGGCTGGGAGAGGAGTGAGGATGGCACCGAATGGACGATCTTCCTGCGCGAAGGCATGAGGTGGTCCGACGGCGCGCCCTTCACCTCGGCCGACTTTGTATTCTGGTTCGAGGATGTCTACAGCAATACAGAGATCATTGCTGTTCCCGGCGTAGACCTGCCGGTCGGCAGCCAGGTCGTGGCTGTAGACGAAACGACCGTCAAGTATATCCTGCCCTCGCCCAATTTCCTCTTCCACCAGGCGCTGGCCGGCTTCTCACAAATAGCCAGCCAGGCCAATTGGGGGCATACAGGCATGGGAGGTTTTGCGCCGGCGCACTACCTGAAGCAGTACCTTCCCAGCTATACGTCGCAGGAGCAGGTCGACGCCCAGGCTGACGAGGCAGGGTTCGACAACTGGGTCAACCTGCTCAAATCAAAGATGAGCTGGCAAGGGAATCCTGATCTGCCGGTGGTGACGCCATGGCACACCACGATCGCGATCAACAATCCGAGTTGGGTGCTGGAGCGGAATGCCTACTACTGGGAAGTGGACACAGCGGGCAATCAACTCCCCTACCACGACTATATTGTGTTGGAGGTGGCGGAGTCGGTTGACGTGATCAACCTGCGGGCCGTCGCCGGAGAATACGACTTCCAGGCCCGCCACATCGACATCGTCAATCTTCCTCTGTTCCTGGAAAACCAGGAGCGGGGCGGCTACGACGTCTTTCTGGACCCCACCGAGAGAGGCACACAGGCCGGCCTGATTTTCAACATGAGCTATGACGGCGACCCGGAGATCGTCAAGTGGATCAACTCGCTGGAATTCCGCCGAGCCATTTCCCTGGGGATAGACCGCGAGCAGATCAACGAGGCCTTTTTCCTCGGTCTGGCCGAGGGGGGCAACGTTCTGCCGGTCGAGACCAACCCCTTCTCACCCGGCGCGGACGAGAATGGCGTCCTCTACCGCATGTACTGGCACACCTACGATCCCGACACGGCCAATCAGATGTTGGACGATTTGGGCTTGACGGAGAAGGATGCCGACGGCAACCGCCTGCGGACCGACAACGGCGAGCCGCTGATTTTTGAGGTGCTGGCCGCGTCCGAAGCCTTCCTCCCCTTCCCACAGATCAGCGAAATGATCAACGACCAGTGGAAGGAGATCGGCATTCAACTCGACATCCGGGCGGTGGAGCGCAGCCAGGGAGAGACGATGACTGCCGCCAACCAGCACCAGATCTGGATGTGGGAAGTCGGGGATAACATCGTCAGTCTGGCCTCGACAGCCTTCCCGAACGGGGCCGGCGGCTATGCGTCCGGGCCTCTGTACGGCGAGTGGTTTGACTCGCGCGGGGCCTCCGGCCTGGAGCCGCCGCCTGAGATGCGCCGGGTGATGGAGATGTGGTATAAGCTCGGCGGATTCCAAACAGACGAAGAGGTCATTGCGCAGGTCAAGGAGATGTGGAAGATCATCGCCGACCAGACCTGGACGATTGGCACGGTAGGCGCCGGGCCGGTAATCTTCGGCACGCGCATCGTCAACGAGAGGATGGGGAATGTGGCGCCACGGCAGATTGTCAACACTGCCGGCATGACCCCGGGCCTCATCCGCTCGGAACAGTTCTACTATAAGGACGAATAGCGGTCTCGATCAGCAGTCCACTCTCGAATCGGGTGCCGCTACCGGCTGCAGGCGGGGCGTATCTCCTTTCCGGGAACGCATTACCGGGGAGCGTAGGGCGTCCCGTCTGCAACTGGTGCAGCTTTCCAGACGTCGACAAAACCTGACCCCAAAGTTGGGAAAGCGGGCGCCCTGCCCGCTTTCCCGGATTGCAGTCTGTGTGAAAATACTCGATCTGGTACTGAATTCCCTTTGGTTGCGCGCCCGCAGGTGGAATGCTAGTATTCGCTGCGGACAACACGACCATGACGAAGACCGATAACAGGTTCACCAGCGTCGTTCCTCAGAAAGGTCAAAGCGTTCATCGTGGTTGATCCGAGTAGATCCGTCCTCCACAACCTGACCACTCTCGCTCGCTGTTGCGAGTTTCCTGGGCGCAGGTCCAGCCAACCTCTCGGCAGCGTGCCCCCCTCCTTGGCGGACAGCCTGAGCCGGGCGCTGAGAAAGCCTGCGTTTTCTGTGCCGGAACGCGGCCCGCGAACGGCGAGAGGGTAGCAGATGCTAGCCTACCTGGCACAGCGATTCCTGCTGGCGATTCTGACCGTATGGGCTGTCAGTGTACTTTCCTTTTTCATCATCCAATTGCCGGCGGGGGACTACGTAGACGCCTACATCGCTTTGCAGCGGGAAACGGGCACGCTCGTCTCCAGACAAGAGGCCGAGAACCTGCGCACCCAGTACGGCCTCGACCAGCCTGTGTACGTGCAATACGCCAAGTGGGTGGCGTTGATCCTGCAGGGCAATTTTGGCATGTCGATGGAGTGGCGCCGTCCCGTTCTGGAGGTGATCGGCGACCGGCTGGCTCTGACCATCGTCGTTTCGGTCGTGGCCCTCCTGTTCACCTGGGCGGTTGCGCTGCCGATCGGCATCTATTCGGCGGTACGACAATATTCCTTCGGTGACTACATTTTTACCTTTGTGGGGTTCTTTGGCCTGGCAACGCCCAGCTTCCTGCTGGCGCTGGTAGTCCTGTACCTGGCCTTCTCGCTGTTCGGCGCGAACATTGGGGGGCTGTTCTCTTCGGAGTTCAAGCTGGCGTCCTGGAGCTTGGCCAAAGTGTGGGACCTGCTCAAGCATTTGCCGGTTCCGGCCCTCATTCTGGCGTTGTCGGCGACAGCCCAGCTGATCCGCGTCATGCGCGCCAATCTCCTGGACGAGGTGCGCAAGCCCTATGTCGTCACCGCGCGGGCGAGGGGACTTCCGGAGCGCAGAGTCATCCTGAAATATCCAGTGCGCGTGGCGCTCAATCCCTTCGCCAGCACCCTCGGCTACCTGTTTCCGCACATCGTCTCCGGCAGCATTATTGTTTCGGTGGTGCTCAGCCTGCCGACGATGGGGCCGGTCCTGTTGCGCTCATTGCAGTCGCAGGATATGTTCCTGGCCGGGACGATCGTGTTGCTCATCGGCGTAATGACCGTCGTCGGAACCTTTATTTCAGACCTGGTATTGCTGCTGATCGATCCGCGCATACGGCTGGTAGGTGGGCGATGACGGAACGGATTCTGCCGGTTGAGGCCGCAATCGCGCCCGAACAGGGGGAGCGCATTTTTGTTGCCAGCCAATGGCAGCTGATGTGGTGGCGATTCCGCAAGCACCGCCTGGCGATGATCGGCGCGGTCGCCATCATCATCTTTTACCTGGCGGTGATCGGCGCCGACTTTATTTCCTACTCGGACCCGGAGGTGACCGAGGCCAATTTTTCGCAGATGCCGCCGCAGCCGGTCCGATTGTTTGACGGAGGGGCGTTCAGACCGCACGTCCTCGGCGTGAAAGGGGCGCGCGATCCAAATACGTTCAAGCGCGTATTCCAGACCGACCCAAACGTGAAGATCCCGCTGCGCTTCTTCGCACGCGGATACAAATACGAGTTTCTGGGGATCATTCCCACCGACCGTCACCTGATCGGGGTGGATGAGGGCCGGGCTGAAGAAACGATCTTCCTTCTTGGCACCGATACGCTGGGGCGGGACCTGTGGTCGAGGCTGATGGCCGGAACCAGGGTTTCGCTGACGATTGGCTTGGTAAGCGTTGCCCTCAGCCTCTTTCTGGGGGTGCTCTTCGGAGGGCTTTCGGGACTGTATGGCGGCGCCGTCGATACAGTTATTCAACGGCTGATCGAGATCCTGCGTTCGATCCCGACGATTCCATTGTGGATGGGGCTGGCGGCCGGTTTGCCGAGAAACTGGACGGTGCTGCAGGTCTACTTCGCCATCACCATCATCATATCGCTGGTCGGCTGGACGGAACTGGCCCGGGTGGTGCGGGGAAGGTTTCTGGCGTTGCGTGAGGAGGATTTCGTAATGGCGGCGGAGCTGTCGGGCTGCAGCCAGTGGCGCATCATTTTCCGCCACCTGGTGCCCTCCTTCATGAGCCACATTATCGCCGCCACCACACTGGCATTGCCGGTGATGATCATCAGTGAGACCTCGCTGAGTTTTTTGGGCCTGGGCATCCGGCCGCCGGCGATCAGCTGGGGCGTGCTGTTGCAGGACGCGCAGAGCCTGCAGAGTGTCGCCTTGTCGCCCTGGTTGTTGATACCGGCGATCCCGGTCATCGCGGTGATTCTGGCGTTCAACTTCGTCGGTGACGGGCTGCGAGATGCAGCCGATCCATATGGCGTGTAAGGGCCCGGCATGGAAAACGAAGAGCAGCCGATTCTGTCCGTTCGCAATCTGAAGACCTTCTTCTTCATGGACGAGGGCACGGTTCGGGCCGTCGAAGATGCCAGCTTCGATGTCGAACCGGGCAAGACGCTGGGCATCGTGGGTGAGAGCGGTTGCGGCAAGAGCGTGACCGTGCGTTCGATCCTGCGAATTGTGGAACGGCCAGGACGCATTGTGGGCGGCCAGATCCTCCTGTATCGAAACGCGGCGGGAGACCGGCCCGGCCACGTGGACCTGACACAGCTGGAGGCCAATGGCCCAGAAATGCTGGCGATACGTGGAGACGAAATCGCCCTCGTTTTTCAGGAGCCGATGACCTCGCTCAGCCCGGTGCATACGATCGGCAACCAGCTCATCGAAGCGATCCTGCTGCACAGGCAAGTGAGCCGGCGCGAGGCGCGCGAGATTGCTGCCGAGCTGCTTCACCAGGTTGGTATCCCGCGGCCGGCCGGCCGGTTGGAGGAATACTCGTTCCAGCTCAGCGGCGGGCTGCGCCAAAGGGCGATGATCGCGATCGCCCTCTCCTGCGACCCGCGGCTCCTGATTGCCGACGAACCGACGACCGCATTGGATGTGACCACACAGGGGCAGATCCTCGACCTTCTGCGTTCATTGCAGGAAGAGCGGGGAATGGCGATCATCCTGATCACGCATGACCTGGGCGTGATCGCCGAGATGGCTGACGACGTGGTCGTGATGTACCTGGGCCAGACGGTGGAGAAGGGGCCGGTGGATGACATTTTTCATGCGCCAAAACATCCGTATACGCAGTCGCTCCTGCAATCGATCCCGAGCATACATTCCAGGCCGCGAGTGAATCTGCCGACCATCAGCGGCTCGGTGCCCCATCCCTACAACCGGCCAAGCGGGTGCCCATTCCACCCGCGATGCCCGGAGTACATTGTCGGAACGTGTGAGACGCGGGCGCCGAGTCTGGCGCCGGTCGGCGAGAGACAGGAGGCCAGCTGCTTTCTCTATGAGGACGCATGAGGAAGTGGAGCGAGTGAGCGGCGGCGACAAACAGCCCCTGCTGCAAGTCAAAAACCTGCGAAAGCTCTTTCCGATTCGAAAGGGTTTGTTGCGGCGCAAGATCGGACTGGTCCGGGCGGTGGACGACGTCTCCTTTCACGTGGAGGAGGGGGAGGCCCTGAGCCTGGTGGGAGAGAGCGGGTGCGGTAAGACGACCACCGCGCGTTGCGTTCTGCGGGCGATCAAGCCGACCTCAGGCGAGATCCTGTTTCGTACAGAGGAAGATACGGTCATCGACGTTTCCGGTCTTTCGCGACGGGAACTGCGGCCGTTGCGCAGCCAGATGCAGATGATCTTTCAGGACCCGGTCTCTTCGCTGAATCCACGCATGACCTTGTTCGATATTATCGGCGAGCCACTTCAGGTAAATGGCATGCGGGACCGCCAGCAAAGGATAGACAGGGTCGAGGAGCTGCTGCGCCTGGTGGGGTTGCCGCCTGAGTACCTGCAACGATTTCCGCATGCCTTCAGCGGCGGGCAGCGCCAGCGAATCGGCATTGCCCGCGCGCTCGCTTTGAACCCGCGGCTTGTGGTTGCCGACGAGCCGGTGTCGGCGTTGGATGTATCGGTGCAGGCCCAGATTCTGAATCTGATGCTCGAACTGCAGCAACAGTTCGGGCTGACATATCTCTTTGTTGCTCATGACCTGAGCGTGGTCAAGCACTTCAGCGACCGGGTGGCGGTGATGTACGTTGGCCAGATCGTGGAGATGGCGCCCTCAGAGACCCTCTTCAATGCGCCTGGGCACCCGTACACAGAAGCGCTTCTCTCGGCCGTGCCTCAGCCGGACCCTCGCCTCCGCTCGCGGCGCGCCGCCTTGCAAGGCGATGTGGCGGACCCGGCCAACCCGCCGAGTGGCTGTTATTTTCATCCCCGCTGCCGCTACGCGGTTGACATCTGTCGCGTCGAGCCGCCCAAGCTGGAGGAGTTGGATAAGGACCACTTTGTCAGCTGTCATCGAGCGCACGAGTTGACCCTGGAGGGGGTCATGGTAGGAACGCGGGCTGAGAGACAGCCGATTGCGGGCGCCGTCTCGCAGGTGTCGTCCAAAGCCTGAAACGATGCAACGATTCTAACGATCTGGGCCGCGGCCCGGAGAGATGTGCGGATCGTGCGGGCCAAGAGAGGAAGAGTTTCCAACCCTCCTGCGGCAGGTTGCCGGCAAGTGTAGAATCCTCGCTCCCATCGTTCGTTCAAAGATGTTACAATCCACTAGCCCAATCCACCCGCATTCCCTAGGAAAGGTCCATGAAAAACGCATCCTATTTCACATCCAAGTTGCGCCGCGGCGAAGTCTGTCTTGGCAGCGGCATCTCGTTCGCCGACCCAACGGTCACTGAAGCGCTATCCGGGCTGCTGGATTTTGCCTGGATCGACATGGAGCACAACGCCTATTCGCTGGAAACGGTGCAGGCGCATATCATGGCGACCAAGGGGAGCGAAACCACGGCACTGGTGCGCGTACCCGAGAACAATGCGGCGACGATCAAGACGGTCCTCGACATCGGCGCTGACGGTATTATTGTGCCGATGGTCCGCACCGCCGACGATGTGCGCCGCGCGGTGGCCGCATGCCGCTACCCGCCTGAGGGGATGCGGGGTTTCGGGCCGCGTCGGCCGATCGACCATGGGCTCAGCGCGGATGCGGGTTACAGCCAGAGGGCAAACGCCGAAATCATCGCGATCGTGCAGATCGAGCAGATTGACGCCGTCAACAACCTGGACGAGATCCTGGCCGTTCCGGGCTTGAACGCAGTCGTCATAGGCGGCAATGATCTGTCGGGTTCGATGGGGCTCATGGGTCAGCCGCATCATCCCGATGTAGTTGCCGCAATTGAGACGGTGATCACGAAGGGGCGGCAGGCGGGCGTATTCGTCGGTATCGGGCTGGCCGACGAGCCCGAGAAGATGGCCGAATGGTTGGATAAGGGGATGCAGTGGCTGCAGGTTGGCGTCGACTGGTGGTTACTCATGCGTTCGGCTCAATCGATCATCGGCGATCTGCGCGCTCGTATTGCCGCTGGCGAGACAGCCGCTCAGCCAAAGGAGTGAAGCAATATGAATGTAAAGATTGGGACCGGTCCTGACTCTTGGGGCGTCTGGTTCGCCGACGATCCCAAGCAGATTCCCTGGCGCCGCTTTCTGGACGAGGTGGTCGAAGCCGGCTACGAATGGACTGAGTTGGGCCCATTTGGCTACCTTCCGCCCGATGTCGACACGTTGCGGACCGAACTGGGTACTCGTGGGATAAAGGTTTCCGGTACCTTTACCCTTGCCAACCTGGAGGAGCCTTCGGCCTGGCCGGAGGTGGAGAGGCAGGTGGTCGGCGGGAGCGAGCTGGTAGCGGCGCTGGGCGGAGAGTTCATGGTGTTGATCGATGAGCTGCACACCGACTGGTTTACGGGCGAGCGCCTGGCCCCGGAGCGGCTCGACGAGGACGCGTGGAACCGACTGATCGACACGACGCACAGGGTGGCCGATATCGTGATCGAGCAGTTTGGGCTCAAGCTGGCGTTCCATTCCAGTCCCGACACGCACGTCGCGTATGAGGACCAGCTCGAAACGCTTCTCGAGCAGACCGATCCCGAACGGGTGTCGCTTGGCCTCGACGTGGGTCACTTCGCCTACCGCGGCATCGATGCAGTTGATTTTATACGCCGCCATCACGCGCGCATACCATATCTGCATTTTAAGAGCGTAGACCCTGAGATCCAGAAGCAGGTCGAAGTTGAGGATATCCCGTTCGCCAAGGCGGTGCAGATGGGGATTTTCTGCGAGCCTTCGAAAGGAATTGTCGACTACCTCGCGCTGCGCGACGTGTTGGAGGAAGTTGACTTCAACGGTTTTGCCATCGTTGAACAGGATATGTATCCTGCGCCGTTCGACAAGCCACTGCCGATTGCCAAGCGAACGCGCGCCTATCTGCGGGAGATTGGGATGGGATAACGGCTGGACTGCACTTCGGGGAAAGCCGGCAGGACGCCTGATCCCGAAATCGGGGTTTGCGGCGAAGTGGCCCGGTTACAAAGGGAAACGAAGCCGTAGTCCATGATCGTAACTACTCAGCCGCTTTCAGTCTGCGACCATGAATGAGGCGAGCGAAGGAGTTTTCTCTCTCCTTGCTTTTTGGGCGGTCGGGCCTGCGGCCCTCCCTTGTGCGGGGGGACTCCCCCCGCAACGCCCCCCTCCAATACCAGCGCTCACCGACAGTTCGTCGTCATTCCTGCAGTGCGGCCCGACCAACGCGGCGGCTGCCAACCAAATACACAATCAGATAATCTGAACGGCGGCGGGGATGGAAGACTGGTCGTGACCGATGCTGTATGTGGCTTAAGTAGTTAACCATGATCAACCATTCAGTCGAAAGAGAGTAGCCTATGTTGTTCAATAGATCACGCGCCATCGACTACATGCGGGAGTACGAACTGGATGCACTGGTCGCAACGTCATTCGTCAATATCACCTACTTCACCGATTACTTCTGTTGGATCGACCCGATCTTCAAAGAGTACATGATGGTACCGGGCGCGTCCAGCAATTTGGCCCAGGCCTATGCAGTCTTTCCGCTTGAAGGCGAGCCGGCGCTGGTCATCGGGCCGGGGCTTGCGGTCAACGCCGCGGAGCTGTGGGTGCGCGACCTGCACATATTCGGAGACAACGGCCTGGACGTCTCGCTGCCGGCCCCTGAGTTGCCAGACGACGTGCGCCGCTTCTATGATCTGCTGCTGGCCCCGCAGAGCAACGCCACCCCGATCGACGCGCTGGTGAGCATTCTCGGTCAGCGCGGGCTGTCGGGGGCGCGCATCGGCCTGGATGCGGAGGACCTGCCGCCGGAGGCGCATGACCAGATCGCGCGCGCGCTGCCGCGGGCATCGTTCGTGAACTGCACCAATCTCATTCGCCTGATCAAAATGGTGAAGAGCGAGGAGGAGATCAGGCGGCTGACTCGTTCGGCTGAGATCAACGAGGAAGTCGGGATGGAGTGTCTCAATATGGCGCGCCCGGGCCAGCCGATCTCCGAGCTGGTGCGGCACTACCGGGCGCGGGCCGGAGAGCTGGGCGCCGATTTCGATCACTTTGCCTTCGGCGTGCGCGGCCTGGGTATGGCGACCGAAACCAACTACCGACTGGCTGACGATGACGTGCTCTACGTCGACTGGGGCTGCATTTACGAGCACTACTTTTCCGACACGGGCACGACGCTGGCGATGCGAGAGCCGGAGCCGCACCTGGAGGCGCGCCACGCGGCCTTGCGCGCCTGTATGGCTGCGGGCAGCGAGGCGCTGCGGCCGGGGGCGAAGGCCTCGGCGGCGCAAGGCGCGATGCTGCAGACGCTGAATGACAATGGCATCACGATAACTTTCCCGCACGGCCATGGCCTCGGCCTGGAGGTGCGAGACTACCCGATTCTCGTCGCCGACAACGGGCTGCGAATCAAGGACGATTGCGTGGACGTGGCCTCCGACCTGCCCCTGGAGGCCGACATGGTGCTCAACCTGGAGGCGATGGTCTCACTGGCGGGCATCGCTTCGCTGCATATTGAGCAGTCCTTCATTATAACGCCCGAGGGCAGCCGGTCACTCGTGCCGCAGGACCGCAGCGGGCCTCTGCAACCGTCGGCAAACGGCTAGTGTCTGGCGGAGGTTCATTTGGAATTCGAGGCAGCTTGAGGGGAGTTGACGCCTGTCAGGCAGAGTCGTTGCCGGCGAACCGTCGACGGCGCGACGCTGGGACAGGCGCTGCAGCGCAACCTGAGCAAGTGGAAGCCGATGTCGTTCGTCGTCGTCGGCCTGGCCGTTACCATCGCGCTGATTGCGACGATACTCCTTTTCACAGACGACGTGCTCGACGGACTTCATCGCAACGAACTGGCCGTACAGGACTCCGGCTATCCGGTCGCGACTGAGCGCGAGCCGGAGCCCGTTCTCGCAGCCTGCTACTTCGCGGTGGACGACGGCAAAGGCTTCGGGGGCAACCGCTACATTGCCGGCTCCTCATTTCGTCCCATGTAACACTGAAGAAGCCGAAAGATCTCGCTCAGTATTCCACCGGAGTCAACTGGCCGTATTGCGAGAGGCTTGCCGGGGTCGGCCGAAACGCCGGACGACCGATCCTGCATTGGGTCTTGGCGCGGACAAACAGGAACTGAATTCATGGGAGTGGCCCGATGACGGGAACAGTCAATATGGCGCTGATTGGGTGTGGAGGCATGGGGCGCAGTCATCTGCGCAGCGCCAGAGAGGTGCAGGAGCTGAACTTCGTCGGCTACGTCGATGCAGTCGAGGCGGCGGCGGCCGGGGCGTGTCACGAATTCGGCGGGCGCTACCATACGACCGATGTCGAACAAGTCATGCGCGACGACGCGATTGACGCCGTCCTGATCGCGACGCACCACGATTCACACCCGCCTTTGGCGATTCGGGCCGCGGAGGCGGGCAAGCAGATCTTCATCGAGAAGCCGATGGCGCTTTCTATCGACGAGTGTCTGAAAATTGAAGAGGCGGTTGAAAAGGCGGGCGTCAAGCTGATGGTGGGCTTTAAGTTTCGCTTTGCGCCTCTGGTCGCCAGGGTGAAGGAGATGGTTCCGCGGCCCCTGGTTACGGTTGGCCAGAGCCTGCATTCGGCGATGAGGGGCTGGCCTTTGACGCCGGAAAGAGGCGGCGGCCCTGTCCTTTCAAACGGCTGCCACGCCTTCGACCTGGTCTACTGGCTCAATGAATCGGAGCCGGTACTCATCAGCGCCGCGGGCGGGCCGCTGACCCATCCCGAACATGGCCTGGTCGATAACGCGGCGGTCTCGGTTCAGTTTGAGAACGGCAGCATCGCCGCGATCATCGCCGGAGACAGCGGCGACGCCCGTTACACATCGAAGTTTTTCTTTGAGGTGCTCGACGGCCAGCGAACGGCTACGTTATTCGAACGCTGCCACAAGGCCCTGCTGTCCGGCTGTGAAGTCGATTCCTTAAGTGTGGATGAGCTGCCGACCGCACTCAGCACAGACCCGGAGGGGACGCGCGCTGAACTGCAAGCGTGGGCCCGGTGTCTGCTCGAGGATACACCATCGCCCGTCGGGCCGCGCGACGGAACGCGGGCGACGGCGATGGTGTTGAAGGCGTTCGAAGCGATACGCAGCGGCAGGACGCAGGAGCTGCGGCTGTAAGACGAGAAGCGGCGCAGCGGGAAGAAGCCATTACGCAAACAAGATCGTCACCAGCAGCGCACAACTCTCCTCAGCCTCGAGCGAGTGCATCGCTCCGCCCTCCAGGTAGAGCCAGGAACCCGGCTCGAGCGCGCGCGGCTGGTCTTCGACGTAGAAGGTGCATTTTCCGCTCCCTCGATGTGCAGTCCTCACTCTCGTCCTCGGAAACCGCCCAGAATCGCCAATTGTCGCCACTGAACGACCTTGAAGGGAGAAAGCTCCTTTGCACCGCGGGCGGGCCCCCTGGCTTTGTCATGAGTAGACGCGGAGACCGTATCGGAGAGCCAGCGGCGGAACGTTTCATCGTAGCCGAGCGACCGGACCGAATCTGCCTGCAAAGAGGAGCCGTTCCTCGATGAAAGGTAACTACTAAGCCACATACAGCATCTGTCTCGACCCGTCTTCCATCCCCGGCGCCGTTCAGATTATCTGATTGTGTATTCGGTTGGCAGCCGCCACGTTGGTCGGGCCGCGCTGTTGGGAACACTTTTGGGAATACGACGCAATGTCGGTGAGTGCTGGTTTTGGAGGGGGGCGTTGCGGGGGGAGTCCCCCCGCACAAGGGAGGGCCGAAGGCCCGACCGTCCAAACAGCAAGGACAGAGAAAGCGCCTTCGCTCGCCTCATGCAGGGTCGCAGACTGATTGCGGCTGAGTAGTTACGACGAAAGTTTTACAGAATGCTGAGAAAGAACGAAGTTAGAGTCCGCCGGGACGCAGTGGATGCCGCCATCGAACGCCCGGAAATCGACCGAAGTCGGAGTCGGTCGATATCATGGTGCAACCGTGCTCGATCGCAATCGCCGCGTGCTGGGCGTCGGCGACCAGCTTCCCCGTGGCTCCGGACTCGCGGCACAGTCGTTCGAATATTTCCAGGTGGTCGGGGCCGGGCCCGACGATGCGCGCGGTCGGGCGTTCCATTAGCGAGGACACGAATGCGAAGGATTGGTCGAGAGTGGACGGAGGTTCGAAGACTCGCGGGTTGGTTACGATGCGGACAAAGCCGGACAGAACGAGGACGGAGAGGGCGAAGGGTTCTGGTCCGGTCGCCAGGCGCGTAATCCAGGTTGCATACTCGGAGTGTTCGGAAACAGAGTCCTCGACGTGGGCATATATCAGGACATTTACGTCGGGAAGCAACATCCCGGGTCACAAACTCCCATGCCCGAACCGGGCTTCGTCATCCTGCGCTTCAAGCGCGCGCGGCCGGTCGAGATCGACGCCCGGACGGGCATGAACGCCGCGCACGGTCACCAACTGGAACGGCGGCGGCTCCTTCGGCTCACGGCGCTTCAGAGCATCATCCAACGTCTTGGCGATAAAGGCGCTCACGCTGATGCCGCGGGATTCGGCTGCGCGTCGCACCTGCTTTGCAAGACGGTCGTCAAGCGAAATAGTGGTTCTCATGATGCATAAGGATAACAAAATATCATCGTTGTATCAACCCAGGAGGGCAGCCGGTTAGAATCCGAACTCTACAATGCAGGTCTATAGAAGCAGACCGACGAGAACCGGCTAGTGAAGCAGATCGATGAGCAAGGAATGGCGGCCGACCTATGCCTGGCTATTGCTTCTGCCGTCCAGGTGCCTGCAGTGATACACGCTCAACATCGACGGGTTGCTGAGGTTGATTCAGATCAACTACACGGACGACAGCAATGGTGTTGAAGGCCTTCGAAGCGATACGCAGCGGCAGGAACGAACGGTTATACGAATATAATCGTTACCAGCAGCGCACAACTCTCCTCAGCCTCGAGTGAGTGCATCGCTCCGCCCTCCAGGTAGAGCCAGGAACCCGGCTCGAGCGCGCGCGGCTAGTCTTCGACGTAGAAGGTGCATTTTCCGCTCAGACAGTGTACCGTGATCGGGCCATCCACCTTGTGCGGAGGGATGTTCCGACCGGGCTCCAGATAGACTCTGATCGCCTCGAACTTCTCCTCTTTGACAACCGCGGTTGACTGCGTTTCTCCAAAGGAATTAAGGTCGATAACTACGCCGGGTTCCGCGTGTTCGTGCGCCATTTCTTTTTCCTTATTCCTGTTAACGCCGCGCCTTGTAGAATGGCCTCTTGCAGATCCGGGCCCGCCGGGGGCTGCCTCGGACCAGGACGTGGATGTTGGAACCAAGGCGGTGCATTCCGTTCGGCACGTAGCCGAGGCCAACGAATTTGTCCAGCGTCGGGCTCTTCATTCCGGTGGTTACCTGGCCGACTACCTTGCCTTCCTGGCCAATGATGCCGTACCCCTCCCTGGGCACGGCGCGTTCTTCCATTTCGAAGGCGACCAGCAGGCGCGCGCTGCCCTCCAGTTTCTCCTTCAGCAGCGCCTTGCGTCCGATGAAGTCGGGCTTGTGCAGGGCGACGACCCATCCCAGCCGGGCTTCCAGGGGCGTCGTCTTGGCGTCGATCTCATGTCCGTAAAGCGACATGCAGGCTTCGAAGCGCAGGCTGTCGCGGGCGGCCAGTCCACACGGCAACAGACCTGCGCTCCTGCCTTCCGAAAGCAGAGCATCCCAGAAGGAGACTGCCGCTTCAGGGGGCAGGTAGAGTTCGAATCCATCTTCGCCGGTGTAGCCCGTTCGGCCGAGGAGCATCTCGGTCCCGCCGACCTGTGCTCGCAAAGCGGTACGGTTCGGGACTGCGGCCAGGTCGGCGCCGGTCATGCGGTCGAGGATGGCTGCAGCCCTTGGCCCTTGCACGGCCAGCATATAGGTTTCGTCTGAAACGTCAGTCAGCTCGACGTCGAAGCCGTGCGTAAAGCTCTGTAACCAGGTGAAATCCTTTTCCCGGTTGGCGGCGTTGACGACGATGAGCCATTCCGCGCTGACCGAGTGATTTGGCAGCCCATCGTCCTCTTTGGGCAGGCGGTAGATGAATATGTCGTCGACGAGTGTGCCGTCCTCGTAGCAGAGCAGGCTGTAGCGCGCCTCCCATACGTTCATCCGGGAGAGATCGGCCACCTGGACATATTGCAGGAAGCGCAGGGCGTCCTCGCCGCTGAGCGCGAATTGCCCCATGTGGTCGATGTCGAACACGCCGGCGGCGGTGCGTACGCTGCGATGCTCGGCATTGGGGCCAGCCGTGTACTGTACGGGCAGTTCGTAGTCTGCAAAGGGGACCATTCGACCGCCCAGATCCACGTGCCGTTCGTAAAGTCTCGTTTGTTTCATTCCGTCGCGTCTCCGTTGTCGCGCCAAAACCGCACTCTGTATTCAACCGAACAATCGACCGCAGATCGTAACACAGGATCGACAAGAAATGGAAAATCCTGGATGCTGTCGCGGCGCCTGGACGGGTCTTCGGCCGGGGGTTTCCTCAGTAAAGACAACTGAAAACGCACAAAGGAGCGAATGGCAATGCGTTGACAAGGAATGGCCATTCCGTTATATTCAGAGTTCGCGTTGCAGTCGCGAATACCGACCGTCAACCGGGTGTCGTTCAGTTTCCAGCCAGTCAGGGCCGGCGGCAGCCGACCCCAGTTAAACGCAGCCGCCTTTTGTGCCTGGAGGGCACGAGTTGCCATGTTCGACGCAGCCAGAGTAGAGAGCCGTGCCGTGCCGCTGGTCGTCGCGGTCATTGTTCTGCTCCTGTTTGCGCGCCCCCTGAGCGCGCAGGAGACCCTGGTCTCGCCCTGGCTGAACTATACGCAGGAAGACGGTCTCGCCTCAAACAACGTACTCGTCGTCGCCGTCGGCGACGACGAGGTCTGGTTTGGCGCCGACAGCGGCATCAGCCGCTATGACGGCGCTTGGCGCTCCTGGAGCGAAGATGCCCACCTGGGCAGCGGTGTGTTGAGCCTGGCGATTGGCACCTCGGGCGCAGAACTGTGGGCGGGCACGGCGACCGGGGCGGTACTCAGCTGGGACGGCGCCGCGTGGGAACTGCTCACTGAGCTGGGAACGCCGGTGCAAGCGCTGCACTACGTACAGGGCAGCCTCTGGATTGGGACGACCTCCGGCCTCTACGTCTGGGGCAGCGGCTCGCCGGCGTCGGTGGCAGGATTTGACGATATCCACGTCAACGCGATCGAGAGTTCCGAGGACGGCGACAGTATCTGGGTCGGCACCTCCGACGGGCTCTGGCTGCGGCAAAACGGACGCTGGCGCTCGATCGACGAAGCGGATGGTCTGCCCGGAGGGGAGGTCACCGCCCTGTGGGCGGCGGCTGATGGGCCGGTGTGGGCTGCCGCGGACGGCAACATCGCCTGGCGGCATCCTGCGAACGGCCGCTGGGAGCAGGTCGAGACGGCTCCCTTGCACACACGAGCGCGCGTGCGGATCACATCTCTGGCAGGGGGAGGCCCAGGTAACATTTGGGGCAGCACCGAAGGCGGTGGCTTCTTCCGCCTTGTCGCGCATGCGGTCAATGGCACTTTGACACCCCGGTACGATCTGATT
Source organism: uncultured Caldilineaceae bacterium (assembly GCA_951813625.1). Taxonomy (GTDB): domain Bacteria; phylum Chloroflexota; class Anaerolineae; order Caldilineales; family Caldilineaceae; genus Bin5. Next base: position 80,565 of record CATOTS010000004.1, read on the forward strand.
CCGCAGTCGATCAATCACGGCGAAACGTCCTTCATCCATTCGCTGGCAATTGACGCTGCCGGCACATTATGGATGGGGACCGTTTCTGGCGTATTCCGCTCGGACCGGGAGATGTGGGGGCGCGAGGTTCGCGCGCCGGCCGGGGGCCCCATCAACGAGATCCAGGCGATGCTGGCGGATGATGAGGGCAATCTGTGGATTGGAACCAGAGGAGGCGGGATTCGTTTGAAAGTTGAGGGCAGGGCGTTTGACTACGATGAGGTCGTCTACGGCCAGGAGGACGGCCTGCCCAGTCCCTACATAACCGACATTGCGGCGGACGAAGACGGGGGCATCTGGGCCGGCACATGGCAAGGAATCGCGTTGTTGAAACCGGGCGCGAAGTCATGGTCGCAACCAGTTGGAGCGGAAAGACTGCCGTCATCGCACGTTACGGTTGTTCTGGCGCGGCAAGGGCAAATCTGGATTGGGACCGGCAACGGGCTGGCGCGCTACGATGCGGGGACGGGTGCGCTGCATTCCGAGGAGGAATTGGCGCAACAGTTCGTGCAGGACCTGGCGTTGGACTCAGACCAGCGCCTCTGGGTGGCAACGGAAGGCGGCGGCATCTTCGTCGAAGACGGCCATGGCGGCTGGAGGCACTTTAACGGCGATAGCGAGGGCAATCCGGCGCTTCCAGGCGACGGCGCGGCGGCCTTGGCGCAGGACCCGAATGTCCCCGGCGCGATGTGGGCCGCGATAAACGAGCGAGGCCTGAGTTACTTTGACGGACTGATGTGGCGCGACGCGACGGCGACGGCGCGCCTGCCCAGCAAGCTGTTCTACGAACTCTACGTGGACCCTGTCGACGGGTCGCTCTGGATTGGCAGCGAGGGCGGCGTTACCCGATTTGACGGCCGCACCTGGGAGACGCTCACCGTCGAATCGGTCCTGCCGTCCACGTCGATCTACTCGATAACTCGAATGGGGGAGGGCATCTACTGGTTTGGAACCGGCGAAGGGCTGACCTACTATCGCCCGGATGGGATCCCACCATGGATCAGTATCGGCAGAATCTCGGGCGCGGCCGAGCAGATTTCGGCCAGCGGATGGGAGGTGGAGAGGGACGGCAAGATCATTGTTGGCTACGAGGCGGGTGATCTCTACACGCCGCAGACCGATCTTGTCATTCTCTACCGGCTCTCTGCGCCGGGGCAGCTCGGTGCATGGCAGTTGCTGGACCGCCCTTTTCTTGAGCTATCCGACTTCAACGAAAAAGGCGAGTACACGGTCGAGTTCCAGGTGCGGGACTTCGCCTTCAACTACTCTCCGGTCAGCAGCGTAACATTTGCGACCGAAGTCCTGCCCGCGCAGGTGCGGTTGCCTTTCATCGGCTCAATTCGCATCGACTATCTCCTCACCCTGGTTGTCACCGGCGTGCTGGCTTTGATTGGCTTCGGCTACATGGGGAGCGAGATCGTGCAAAACAGGCGTCGAACACAGGATGCCGTCGTGCGCTCGTTTAATCCTTTCATCAGCGGCGAGCCGGTGCGGCGCGAGGATATGTTTTACGGCAGGCGGGAGCTGCTGCAGAAGATCGTCGACACGCTGCACAACAATAGCATAATGATTCACGGCGAACGCCGCATAGGCAAGACCACTTTGCTCTATCAGTTGAACAACCATCTCTGGGGCCTTGAGGACGAGGAGTACTGGTTTGTTCCACTCTACGTGGACTTGGAGGGCACCGAGGAGGATGCCTTTTTCCACTTCCTGATGGAGGAGATTCTGCATACGGCCTCCACCCTCTCCGGCCTTACACCGGACACGCAGGCGGCCTTGCACGGCCTTCGCTACTATCGACCCGAGTACGCACAGTATACCGACAGGGAGTTCATCAGGGACCTGCGCGATGTGATCAAGGCATTGACCACCTACGGTGAGGAGACACATCCGGGCAAGCACCTGCGCCTGATCCTGTTGCTGGATGAGATGGACGTTTTCAACGCGTACGACCGGCTGATTCAGCAGCGTCTGCGCCGTATTTTCATGCGTGACTTTGCAGCAACGATGGGGGCGGTCATCGCCGGCATCCGAATCAGCAAGGATTGGAGTCGAATCGAAAGCCCATGGTTCAATCTGTTCAACGAAATCGAACTCAAGCCATTTACCCGGGAGCAGGGGATTGAGCTGCTCACCGAATCGGTGCGGGGCTTCTATCGATTTGAACCGCCGGTCGTCGAGTTCATCATTGAGAACACCGCTGGTCGTCCGCATCGAATACAGCAGTATGGCCTGGAGGCGGTCGGGCGCATGCTTGCCGACGGACGGCGCACGATTACAATGGAAGATGCAGTCAATGCCCACGAGCGCATTCAACAGATGGGTGACAGCATCAATGCTGGTTTGAACGGAAGCGAACCGCCGGTACCGGCGGATGACGCGAATGACGACTGACAATTGACCAAAATGACCGGCGAAAGACGAAAAACGACGAAGAAGAGTGAGATACCCGAGCAAAAGGTTTAGAGTTGTGCTACGCTGGTATCAACGTCAATTTCCAGTAAGGGGAGCGAGAAACCAGAGCGTATCTTCTAAGTCACATACAGCGTCTGTCTAGACTGGTCCTTCATCGCTGTCGCCATTCAGACTATCTGATTGTGTATTCGGTTGGCCGCCGCCGCGTTGGTTGACCTGCACAGCCGGGAATACGGCGTAAGGTCGGTGAGCGATGGTTTTGGAGGGGGGCGTTGCGGGGGGAGTCCCCCCGCACAAGGGAGGGCCGAAGGCCCGACCGCCCAAAGACCAGGGAGAGCTAAAAGGAGTGAGGAGAGAGAAAACACCTTCGTTCGCTTCATTCAGGGTCGCAGACTGATTGCGGCTGAGAAATTACCCGAAAACCATGAGAGAAGAACGCAAAATCCTTGTTTTGAACCATCCGGGCCCCGTGTTTCCGCAGCCAGGGGAAGGCTGGTCGCGGCGTCTCAAATCGCCGGAAAAAACTCGATCGACCCGACCTGACCGGACTTGGCCGGACTTGACCGGACTTGACCGGACGTGACTCGGCGCTTCGTGTGAAGTCGTGTCCTTCGTGGATCAGAGAGCAGCGGCAGGCTCCATCTATCAGGACACTTGGCGACCGAGGAACGTCGATTCGAACAAGAGTCTTAGCCGGTACACCAAGAACCAAAAACTGAGTGCTCGAAACTAGGAAAAAATCCCCCTCCCCAAAAAGTAGTACGACATTAGGGGACATATGTCCCCCTTTCACGCCAAAACGAGGGGAGTTCGATCCCATAGTGCGAAGGAGCCGGACGGCAGCCATCTCAGATTCACACACCCACACGAGGCGACCAACCGACGGCCGAACCGCAATAGAACTTAGAGGTCAAGAAGTTCGAAACTCTCGCTTTCATAAGCGATACGCATCAAGAACCGATAGGCTCTCCCTTCGCGGCTTTTCGTGTAGACTCGTAAATGGATCCGAGGAAGCCGGAAGATCCGAAGCTCTCGGTTTCAACAGGGAAACAGATTAGGAGTTGACCGAGCGAAATGCGCAATCCTTACACCGTGGGACGCTGGCTGCGGGGCGCCGATCACTATGGGCGTGAGCAGCTTATCGACTACCTGATTCACGCGGACGACCCGGCGATCTGGGTTGTCGGCACGCGCCGCATGGGCAAGACTTCTCTGCTGCGGCAATTGGAATGGCTCCTCACAACAGAGCACGAGGCCAGATTCGTTCCACTGTTCTGGGACCTGCAGGGCAGCGAATCCAAAGAGGACTTCGACTATGAGCTGTTCCTGGCCGTCGAGGATGAGGCGGCGCGATTTCAGGCGTATGGAGTGGACGTGAGTGCGCTCTATGGACGCGATGCAATCGACATTCTGCGCGCCTTGCAGCGCGGCCTGCGGCAGCAAGGAAAACAGCTGCTGCTGCTCATCGACGAGGCGGAGGCATGGATCAGTCTCGCCAAGAACGATTACCAGGCACTGGCGCGGCTGCGTAAGGCGTTTCAGAGCGGCGGCATGCGTACGATCATGACGTCAACCAAGCTTCTGATGCAGCTGAACGACCTGACCCGTAACTGGCTGACGAGTCCGTTTCTTTTCGGCTTCAGTTTGGTAAATCTCTGGAGCCTTGAACCGGAGGCGAGCGCCAGTCTCGTACAGCAGGAGCAGAGCAAGACGCCGGTCAGCGTCGAACGGGAGCGGATTGAGGAGGTCTTGCGCCACAGCCATCGCCACCCATACCTGGTCCAGACGCTCTGCTACCGCCTCTTTGAGGAAAAGGACGGAGTGGGAACATTGCGCGCCATTTGCGAGGAAGACCTGCACGCCGACCATCTGCTCTCCGGCTTCTTCGAAGTCGACTTTAAGTGCCTCGCCCCCACCGAACGCCAGATCCTGTTGACAGTTGCCCGGCAGGGCATCATAGATGAAGAGGAACTGGTGACGAAGATCGACAATGAATCGCTCGAGCAGATATCGATGTATGTTCACGGCATGAACAATCTCGGCTATTTGCAGCGCGTTTACGGTCATGCGGATGCTCAGCCTACTGGCGCCGCGGGTGATGACGAGGGATATGCCGAGATGAATCGCGCTGAGGCGATGGGGGACGGACAGTTCGGGCATTGGACCGTGGGCAACGAGTTTCTGCGCCGCTGGATGCTGGAAAACTACCAGGATCTGGCCCAGACCTTGTATTCGGATGTGAGCGACTACGGCGTCGAATCACTGCTCGAAATGGGCCGTAAAGTGGAACTGGACTATCTCCAACATGAGATTTCGGAGCTTCGCAGGCGCCTAGACTCGCTCCTGGCGGCCCATAACAGCTACGGAAAAGAGGCGCCGCCTGAACTCGGGCAAGAGATTCAGCAGCTGCGCGGCGAACTGGAGCGGGCCGGAACGCAATTGCGGAATCTGGCCGATTGAGTGGGGGTGCAATGAACGGTTCCACACTTCCGTCTGCAGGCGAAAAGGCTGCTTACGTCAACCGGATGTTCGCGGAGATCGCGGACCGCTACGATCTGACGAATCGCCTGATCACCGCGGGGCAGGACGTTGTCTGGCGGCGCAAAGTCATCGAACTGTGCCAGCTGCCCGTAGGAGGACGTTTTCTGGATGTGGGAACGGGCACGGGCGACATCGCCTTCGAGGCCGCACGCACTCATCCCGAGGCGGAGGTGATCGGCTGCGATTTCACCTATGAGATGATGGCCGTCGGCCGCAAAAAGATTGAGATGCCCTCCTGGCGCGCCCATACGGAAGGGGCAGGCGGAGTCGAATTCGTGCAGGGGGACGGGATGCAACTGCCGTTTGCCGACGGCTATTTTGATGCGGTTGCTAGTGGCTTTCTGCTGCGAAACGTGACCGACGTCGATGTTTGCCTGGCCGAGCAGCGGCGGGTCACGAAACCGGGAGGACGAATCGTCTGTCTGGAGACTTCTCCGCCACCAGAGAATGCGTTGGCACCGCTGTTGCGCTTCTACCTGTTCAAGGTGATACCCGTGTTGGGCCAGCTGGTAGCATCCGGCGGCGGGGCGGCCACCCGTTCCCCTGATTCGGCGCCCTACCAGTATTTGCCCGCGAGCACGGCCGCCTTTCTTCCGCCGCAGGAGATGGGACGGCGCATGGCACAGGCAGGCTTTCGGCATGTCTCTTATATGCCCAGAATGTTTGGAACGGTCGCAATCTATGTGGGGATCGTATGACCGGCATTGACGCCGCGCGGACGGCGCGGCGAGGCAACCCTTCCTATGTCTGGCGCGCCGGCCAGGAACGCCGCCTGCAAATGATCCTCGATTGGGCGCCTGCGGGGCTCCAACGCGTTCTGGTCAACGGATGCGGCGTGGGCATGTATCTGCGCGCGCTGCGGGATTCGGTGCCGGAGGTTCACGGAATCGACATTGAAGGGGATCACCTGCGGGCGGCGCTTGCGAACCTGCCGGGCGCGCCGCTCAATCTGAGCCGGGGCGAGCAGCTTCCTTTTGCTGACGGCTGCTTTGACCTAGTCCTGTCACACGAGGTATTGGAGCACGTGCAGGACGACAGGCGGGCCGCAGTCGAGATGGTGCGCACCCTGCGTGTGGGTGGCCGCGCCATCATATTCGCGCCCAACCGGCTCTATCCGTTCGAGACGCATGGACACTACTGGCAAGGCGAGTACAACTTTGGCAACACGCCATTGATCAACTATTTGCCGGACTCACTTCGCAAACGGCTCGCCCCGCACGTGCGCGTCTACACGAGCTTCGACCTGCTTGATCTCTTTGTCGGACTGCCGGTTCTTGTGCGCAGGCACACGCAGATATTTCCCGGCTATGACGGCATTGCCGCGCGCAAACCGCTTTTGGGACGGTCGCTGCGTCAACTCACCTATAAACTTGAGCAGACGCCGATGACCCTTTTCGGGATCAGCCACTTTCTTGTGCTGGAGAAGGTCGAAGCGGCGAAGGCGCTCTGATTTGGGTCGGAATTGGGCAAATGCTAGAATTCTGGCAGCAGAATGGGACTGAAGAGACGTCTCGTTCAGGGATGCAAAAGGGGCTGTTTACCGGAGTAGGTAAGAGTAACTTGATGCACGAAAACTGCGGGCAGCCGGCAGATGGCGCCGAGGGAGCCCTGAGATGGCGCAAATAGGTCGCGGTACGCCAAGGTTGAGCGCGAGCAGGTCGACTCGAATCCGCATGGAGCGGCGGCGAAGGGAACGGGCCAGGGCAGGCCGCGCCCGCCCCTGGTTCTGGTTCATACAGGGGACGGCGGCGCTATTGATCGCCGTTTTTCTGCTTGTCGGCGGCGCGGTCGGCGTGGCCGTTGCGAGCGTGTTCGGCATCTATACGTTTTACGCCGGCCAGCTTCCTGACGCTGGTGTGATCGAGCTGCAGCAGGAGAAGTTTGAGACGATCCGTTTTTATGACCGCACCGGCAGGTACCTGCTTTACGAGAGCGTCGATCCCCGCCCCTTTCGCGGCGATCGCACGTATATGCCCTTACCGGAAATGGCGCCCGCGGTCATAGAGGCCGCGGTCGCGCTTGAGGACCACAATTACTGGGAGAACCCGGGCATCAATGTGCGCGGTCTTGTCCGCGCATTCGTTTCCAACCTTCAGGGCGGCGGCGTGCAGGGCGGCTCATCGATCACCCAGCAGCTGATCAAGAACGTGGTGATACCGCTGGAGGAGCGGGCGCAGCAGTCTTACGCGCGCAAGCTCAAGGAAGTCATTCTCGCCATGGAGGTGACGCGCCGCTACGACAAAGAAAAGATACTTGAGTGGTATCTCAACTACAACTTTTACGGCAACCTGGCATACGGGATCGAGGCGGCCAGCCGCGTCTACTTCGATAAGAGCGCTTCAGAATTGAGCGTTGCCGAAGCCGCAATGCTGTCACCGATTCCACAGTTTCCAGCCCTCAATCCGCTCGACAACCCGGAAGACGCCAAGATCCGCCAAGGCGTCACATTGCAGGTGATGGTTGACGCCGGCTATCTGACGCAGGCGGAGGCCGACGCGGCCTTTGCCGAGGCTCTGGACCTGCGCGGCTCGGCCGCTGAGCGCTTCGAGATCGATACGGCGCCCCACTTCGCCCTCTACGCCCTGGAACGCATCAAAGATGAATTCAACACTGTTGACGACCCTTACCGTATCTGGAAGGAGGGCCTGACCGTATACACGACGCTCGACGTCGAGCTGCAGAGATACGCGGAGCAAGTCGCGCGCGCACACATCGCCCGTCTGAACGATCAGAATCGCAATGTAAATAATGCCTCGGTTGTAGTCCTCAAGCCGGACACGGGGGAAATCCTCGCGATGGTTGGTTCGCTTGACTACAACAACGAGGAGATCGACGGCCAGGTCAACGTAGCGATTTCAGAGCGGCAGCCCGGTTCCAGTTTCAAGCCTTACGTTTACCTCACAGGTCTGTTGCAGGGGATGACGCCCGCCTCGATGATTCTTGACGTACGCACTCCTTTCATTCAGGATGACCGCTCGGTCTATGTGCCCGAAAACTACGACCGCCTCTATCACGGGCCCGTCTCGCTGCGCGAAGCGCTATCCCAGTCGCTCAACATTCCGGCCATCCGGGTCATGGACCAGGTCGGCGTTGCCAGCGCTTTGCGCACCGCCCATCGCATGGGCATCAACGGCCTCGATCGGGGGCTGAGCTACTACGGTCTGAATCTGGTGCTTGGCGGCGGCGAGGTCACTTTGCTGGACCACACGTACGCCTACAGCGTTGTTGCAAACGGCGGCGTGATGGCCGGACAGCCAGTCCCGCCGGAGGCCCGGCGCAGCGGTTTTCGCAATCTGGATCCGGTGGCCATTTTGCAGGTGCGCAACACGGCCGGTGAAGTACTCACGAAGTATGAGAGGCCGGAGGTAGAGCGCATTATCAGCGCCGACGCGCAATATGTGCTCGCCGATATAATGAGCGACAATGTTTCGCGTGCGCCAATGTTCGGCATCAACAACAACCTGGTGATGCCGGACCGCAGGGTAGGCGCGAAGACCGGAACGACAAACGGTTGGAAAGACGCCTGGACCGTTGGATTCACTCCTCAGTTGACGGTGGGCGTCTGGATCGGGAATACAGACAATGAGTCGATGAACAATGTTACCGGCGCGTCGGGCGCGGCGCCGATTTGGAAGAGTGTCATGGAGCGCTATCATCTGGGTCTGCCTGCCCGGTGGTACCAGCGGCCGGCCAACGTTGTCACCCAAACGATTTGCCAGCCAAGCGGTCTCTTACCTTCAGATGATTGCCAGCGCCAGCGCCAGGAGCTGTTCATTGCCGGCACGGAACCGAAAGTAGTTGACAATCTGTGGCAGCCGTTTGATATTGACAGGCGTAACGGACTGCTGGCCAGAACGTCTACGCCGGAGGAGGAACGGGAGACGCAGGTCTATCTCATTTTGCCGCCGGAGGCCGAGGATTGGGTTAAGGGCAGCGGGATAGAACAGCCGCCGCAGGGGCAAAGTCCGGAGGAGTTCATTGACTTTGATCCTGACGTTGCGATCACATTCCCGCCGCCGGGCGGCTACATCGGTGGACAGGTCGAGATATTGGGCAATGCACGCGGCGGGAATTTTGCCAACTATCGCGTTGAATTCGGCGCAGGCGCCACCCCGTCTCAGTGGACGCAGATCGGCCCCGAACACGGCGCTCAGCACCAGAATGGTCTACTTGAAGTTTTCAACACCGAGGGGTTGGAGGAAGGACCGTATACACTGCGGCTGACAGTCCGCTACCATGACGGCAACCAGCGGGTCTGGGATGCGCCGGTTACGATTGACAACACGCCGCCGGAATTGGAGGTCAGCGAACCGGAAGCGAACAGTCTCTATGAATTGGACGAGGACGACCAGATCAACATCAACGCGATTGTAAATGACGAGTGGGCGATGGACCGGGTGGAGTTTGCGATCGACGGCACCTATTTTGTCACCCGCACCGTGGCCCCCTACAACGAGCGCTGGCAGCTTGAGATGCGATGGGAGCAGGTCGAAGTGCCGAATGAGACTCGGAATTGGCCGGCATTCAATTCGGAAGATGAACAGATTCGGCCCGGACGGATTCGTGAATTTGAGGATGGTTTCGCTGCGATCATTTCCGGCAGCGGCATCTATCTTGAAGGCCATCTGATAAAAGTGCGGGCGTACGATCGGGCAGGCAATGAGACCGAGAGCGAGGAGATTCGCGTCTATGTTCGCCAACCGCGCGACGAGTAAGTTGAGTGCGACGCGCAGCACAGCTGCGCGCGGTTAGCCAGTGGAGCTTGAAGGGCCGATGCCGAAGATTCTGGTCACCAATGACGATGGCGTTTACGCTGACAGCATTCGGGTTTTGGCGGCCGCGTTGGACGGGTTGGGCGACGTAACGGTCGTGGCGCCGGAGCGAAATTGGAGCGCTGCGGGACATCCCAAGACGTTGCATAAGCCGTTGCGAATGGCGCAGATCGAATGGTCCGATGGGCGCAGGGTCCACGTATGCAGCGGCGCGCCCTCCGACTGCGTGGCGCTGGCGATTCTCGGTGCGGTTGGAGGCACATTCGACCTTGTTATCAGCGGGATCAACGACAGTTTCAACCTTGGATGCGACGTTCTCTACAGCGGGACGGTTGCGGCGGCGATGGAATCGCTGGTGATGGGCGTGCCATCGATGGCGCTGAGCACGGGGGCGGTCGAGGGCTACGCGATTGAGGACGCGGAGGCCTGGCAGAACGCGGCGGCCTACGCTCGCACGCTAGCGGCGGGTCTGCTCGAACGGCCGCTGCCGCCGCAGACGCTCTTCAACGTGAATGTTCCCCGGCGGCCGGCTGCGGAGATACTGGGCCATCGATTCACTTGTCTGGGCCGGCGCATTTACGGGGATGTGCTGGTCACGCGCGACGACCCGTGGGGCAAGCCGTACTATTGGATCGGTGGGGAGGTCCCGACCGGCATCGCCGAGGAGGGCAGCGACTTTGGCGCGATCGAAGGCGGTTATGTCAGCATATCTCCCCTGGGCATCGACCTGACGCGTCACGAGCTTCTGGCCGAGCTGGCGTTGGGCGGATGGTCGGCGCCCGAATGAGAACGAGGAGGTTGGGGGACTCGATTGGGGCGAGTTCGGTCGCAATGGGGGAATCGCGGCGCGCTGTCTTGCTGGACGGATCGGGCCTGGAGCAAGCGCGAAGATTCCTCTTTTGGCGTCGAGGTATGGCGCAAGGCAGGCTTTATTGAATTGGCACGCATGGTATACGCAGCCCCTTCAGATCGGACCCGGTGGCATGGACTGGCCGCCCTCTGCTGGCTGATATTGACAGATGCGACACTGCTCATGTGGCTGACGCTCAAGCCGATAACATGGAGCAGTTTCCTCCTGCTTCTGGTCATTCTCGTCACATTGCCGGTCCTGTTTCACGTTTCGATGCGGACATGGGGGGCGTTCAATCTCGAATACTGGCTTGACCGCAATGCGTTGCGCGTCCGCTGGGCCGACAAGTGCCAGGTCATTCCACTTCACAGTATTCGGCGGATCATCGAAGGTGTTGATGAGTTTTCGCTGAGGCCATCGCTTCTTGCCTGGCCTTCTCCATTCGTGCGGACGGTGGAAGGGGAGCAAGGTCAACGGCTTGTGCGCCTGGCGAGCGTTCCGCTTGACCGCTGCCTCCTTATCGAGACCGACGGCGGGATATTCGCGATATCTCCGGCCGACCCGGATGATTTTCTGGAGGAGCTGCAGGCGCTGAATCGATTGGGGCTTTCACGCAGGCTGTCGTTTCAGCGGGAAGAACGGACCAACTACTATGCGATCGCAACAGAATCAAGAGCTGGGCGGTGGTTGTTGGCGGCCGGCCTGGTTGGCTGCCTGATTCTCTTCGGCTATCTAATGTTCCGCTTTCCACAGTTGCCGGAAACGCTGGTGTTTCACTACAATCGGCAGGGTGTGCCGGACAGCATTCGTCCCAAGAGCGCCCTTTTTCTACTGCCATCAATTGGTCTCCTCACCTACTTAATCAACAGTGCGGCCGGCCTGTGGATGAAGCAGCGAAGCCAGCCTTCGGGAGCGCACCTGTTCTGGGCGGGAACGTTGTTGGTACAGGCGCTTTCGTTTCTGGCGCTGTTCAGCTTAACGAGCATGAGCGCATGAAGGTAAGCCGCAGGTCCTTTGCGTGGACGCTGTTCAATCGCCGCAGGGCGAGGAGAGATTTGTGTCGCGCCCTTACTTGACGATTATCATTCCCGCTTACAATGAGGCGCGGCGGTTGCCCGACTCGCTATCGAAAATCTCCACCTATTTGCGGGCTCAATCCTACTCAACCGAGATTCTTGTGGTGGAAAACGGTTCGACTGACGAGACCAGCGAAGTGGTGCGGGACTTCGCGCTGACGCTCAGATCGGCAGACCCGTTCACACTGGAGCTGTTGCACAGCGCGCGCGGCAAAGGGGCGGCGGTGAAGACGGGGATGCTGGTCGGCAAGGGCGACTTTCTTTTCATTTGCGATGCCGACCTGTCGATGCCGATTGAGGAGATAGCCAAGTTTTTGCCGCCCCGGCAGGAGCCCGGCGGGTACGACGTTGCGATCGCAAGCCGCGAGATTGCGGGCGCAGTGCGCTACAACGAGCCATCGTATCGTCACCTGATGGGTCGGGTCTTCAATTTCGTTGTGCGCCGGCTGATCATTCCGGGGATTGAAGATACACAGTGCGGCTTCAAGATGTTTACGCGGGCGGCGGCGGCGCAGGTCTTTCCTCACCAGACGATAGACGGCTGGGGCTTCGATCCCGAGGTCCTATACATCAGCCGTTGTCGCGGCCTGCGGATGATTGAAGTACCGATAAACTGGTACTACATGGCAGAGAGCCGCATCAATCCTGTGGTCGACACGTTCAAAATGGTGCGGGACGTCCTGCGCATTCGGCGCAACGGGCTGCGGGGGATTTACCAGGAGACTTCGCGTTCGGCGGAGTGATCCTGCGCTTCCTGTCGGCTGTTACGGCACCCTTCTATCGTTGAGAGCCCATTATGATCGTATCGTCGTTCACGCCGAGGGCGAGCGCGAAAGCTCCCTGCCCGCTAGCCAGATCTGCACGGCATTGGCGACGAAGTGGGCCACTAGCGGCGCGAGCAGGCTCTGCTGCCAAATGAACAGAAGCCCTAATACTACCCCCGCCGCGCCGGCGCCGACGATGCCCCACAAGCCCTGCGGACTGTGCAGCAGTCCGAAGATTAAGCTGAAGCCGATGAGCAGCCAGGCGGTCGGCAGCAAGGGGGAGAGCCCGCCGATGAGCAGGCTCCGGAAAAGCAGTTCCTCGAAGAGTACACTCAAGAAGAGCGCGAAGGGCAGAAGGAGGGCTTCTTTGCGGCTGCGGGGAATAACCAGAGCCAGCATTGGGCGATAGAAGGAAGTGGGTGCGAAGCGCGTTACGAGCCGGCCCAATGCAAAGAAGAGGACAGCCAAGCCGAGGCCGGTCAGGAAGCCGGCTAGAATTTGCGATGCCGCGTTGTGAATCTGCCAGCCCAGCGTTTCGGGCGGCAATCCACTGCCGCGACCCAGCAGAAAGCAGACGGCCAAAATCAAAGCGCGCAGCGCGTTTTCGGCAGGGAGCAGTAGGATGTTTACTTCGGGCTGCCAGTGCCGCAACAGGCGCGCGGTTGTATGAGCGCCATAGCCGACGAGCGCGGTGATGAGCAGGGTGAGCGTCACAAACAGGATATATTGCCACGTCATGTTCGTAGTGTAGGCGACGGAGGTGGAGCCTTCAAATGCAGATGTTGCGAGTTATCCGCTTTGCGGTTGGCAACATGTAACGACTTCAACGGAATGGCGGCCTTGAACGAAAATCCTCGTGAAATAGATCGTGTCAGGACCGCAGGAAAGCTGTTGGGTCGGTGCATTTCTTCGTTGTCCTGGCAATCGCAGTCTGCGTGTCCATCCTCTACATTGTGGCCTGCGGGGGCAGGGGATGCGAATAGGCAACCCGTTCTTGAATAGTTCGCGACGGTTTGCTATACTGGACAGGTAAACACTGCTAGCTGGGCGCGCCGCAGTCGGGCGCGTCGAAGAGGCGTCCACCTCTTCTTAGGCGGAGACAATGGCGTCTCCGCCTATTTCATTCAGGATTTCATCATTGACAGACGCCGCGACGCGACTTTAGGCGTCGAGGACGTTTGCCAAGGACAACATTCATGGCTTCAACGCAGGAGTTGCTCTACACAGAAGAGCATGAGTTGGTCCGCAAGATGGCCTATGATTTCACTCGCAACGAGGTCATGCCGATCATTGCCGAGCACGACCGCAATCACACGTTTCCGTACGAGTTGCTGCCCAAGATGGCGCAACTCGGTTTTCTGGGCATTTGCCTGCCGGCGCGGTACGGGGGCGCGGGGATGGACTTTCATTCCTTGGGCATTGTGTCTGAGGCGTTGGAGTACGGCGATTCGTCGGTGAGGGAGACGATTGCGGTCCACCTGGCACTGCATGCGCTGCCGATCTTTCAGTGGGGCACGGAGGAGCAGAAGCAGGCCTTCCTGCCCGACCTGGCCGCGGGCGCGCATATTGCCTGCTTTGGCTTGACCGAGCCGGGCGCCGGTTCGGACGTATCGGCGATCCAGAGCCGCGCCCGTCGCGACGGCGACAGTTACGTTCTCAGCGGGGAGAAGATGTGGATTACGCTCGCGGACGTGGCCGACCGATTCCTGGTCTTTGTCAAGACGCAGCCTGAGGATGGCGCTCGCGGCATCTCGGCCTTCATTGTGGAGCGCGGTTGGGAGGGGCTGACGACCGGCACGCTGGAAGGCAAAATGGGGGTCCGCGCCAGCAATACCGGCTGGGTCAATATGCAGGATGTGCGTGTCCCGGCGGGTCACCGACTGGGCGAAGAGGGCGAAGGCTTCAAGATCGCGATGAGCTGCCTCGACAACGCCCGATTCGGCGTTGCGGCCGGTGCGGTCGGGATCATTCGTGCATGCATTGACCAGTCGGTGCAATATGCACGACAACGCAAGACGTTTGGCAAGCCGATCGCGGAGCACCAGCTGATACAGCAGATGATTGCTCAGATGCAGCAGGACCTCGATATCGGAGAGTTGCTGGTGTGGAAGGCCGGTCTGCTCAAAAACAGGGGCGAGCGCAACACGCGGGAGACCAGCATGGCCAAGTGGTTTTGCACGGAGGCGGCCCGCCGTGCCGCTGACAATGCCGTGCAGATTCATGGCGCCTACGGCTACTCGGATGAGTTTAATGTTGAGCGCCATCTACGCAACACGAAGAGCGCGGTGATCTATGAGGGCACGAGTCAGATCCACACGCTGATGCAGGCTGCTTACACGTTGGGCATGCGACAGGACCGGCCTGTGCGCTGTCCGATGCCGGCCTACGATGCGGATGCTTGGCAGGAAGATGAGTAGGGTCGAACCGGTGCGGCCGGCGGCGGCTTTGCAGTTGCGGGGCAATACGAACTACGAAAGGAGCGCTGTGTGAAGGTAGCGGTGCTAATCAAACAGACGCCCGACACGGCGGAGCTGCCCAAAATAACTGTTGACGAGGCGCGGTCCGGGGAGGTAGGGGCGACAATGGTCCTCAATCCCTGGGACGAATTTGCGGTTGAGGAGGCGATCGATCTCGCCGACCGGTTCAGTTGCGAATCGGCCGCCATCTCTCTCGGACGAGTGGGCGAGACCGACGCGCTGAAACACGCGCTCGCCATGGGCGTGGACAGCGGTTTGCTGGTGGACGAGCAGGTGATCGGCGATGGCGGCGAATGGGAAACGGCCGAGGCCCTTGCCGAGGCAGTCAAGATTGCCGACGGAGAGGAAGGTGTTTCGCTTGTGCTGGCGGGGAAGATGAGTGTAGACGGAAACAGCGGCGTCATCTATGCCGGCGTTGCCTGCAAGTTGGGATGGGACCTGCTGGTCAATGTCACCCGGATCGTTGATATTGTCGACGGCAAGCTGATCGCCGAACAGGTCTTTGAAGGCGGGCAGGAGACGGTCGAGACACCGCTACCGGTGGTGGTGAGCGTGGCGAAAGAGATCAATGAACCTCGCTATCCCAGCTTCATGGGTATTCGAAAGGCCAGCCGGGCGCAGATTCCGGTCTTGGGCGAGGACGAGTTACAGGTCGGTCCGTCGAGCACAGTTCGCTGGGAAGGCATGAGCAAGCCGGAGCCGGAACGTGTGGAGGTGCGCATCTTCGAAGGAAGCACGGTCGAGGAGAAGGCTGAACAGCTGGCTGATGCTTTGCTGGCGGAAAAGGTAATTTAGCCGTGCGAATCGTGGGGAAGTCTGGCTCTTCGTCATTCATTCCTGACAAGAGGAAGGACAATGTCGATTCTCGTCTGGATTGAGCTGAATGATGGTCGGGTGGTAACCAACTGCTGGGAACTCCTGGCCAAAGCGAAGGAACTGGCCTTCGAACTGGAGACCACGTCCGCAGCCCTTTTGATTGGAGATGAAGTGGACGAGGCGGCTCGCATGGCGCTCACTTATGGAGCCGACACCGTTTACGCAGCGGCTGATGCTACCTTGTCCCGATTTCGCTTGCAACCGTATGCCGCGCTGGCCGAGCAGGCGGTTGAACGCGCCGGTGCGAGGGCATTTCTTACGAACGGGTCGATTCGCGGCGGGACTCTCGCGGCGACCGTTGCTTGCCGTCAGAAGGCAGGCATTGCCGCCAACGCCTCCGATCTGAGGGTCGAAGAGGGCGAGTTGGTGGCCGTGCGCACAATCTATTCGGGCAACATTCGAGCAGAGCTGCGCTTTGAGAGCCGTTTGGCGGTTGCAAGCGTACGCCCGCGTTCATTTCCGATGCCGGAACCGGTGGGCAGCTCAGGGGCGATAGAGATGCTGGATGCGGTGTTGGATGAAGATGAGATTCGTGAGAAGGTCACCGATTTTCGCGCCGCGGAAGTGGGCGAGATCGGACTGACCGATGCTCATATTATCGTTTCGGGCGGGCGCGGCGTGGCCGCGGACCCTCCGAAGGGGTTTGAACTGGTCGGGGAGCTTGCCGAGACTCTGGGCGCGGCGCTCGGGGCCAGCCGTGCCGCAGTTGACGCCGGTTACATTCCCTACAAGCACCAGGTGGGACAGACAGGCAAGACGGTCGGGCCGGACCTTTACATAGCCTGCGGGATTTCGGGCGCAATCCAGCACCTCGCGGGGATGGGCAACAGCAAGATTATTGTCGCCATTAATAAAGACCGCGACGCGCCGATTTTCGAGCGCGCAAAGTACGGCATCGTCGATGACCTGTTTGAGGCCGTCCCCGCGTTGACGGCCGCGTTCAGAAAACGCCTGGCCTGACCCCACTGCCGAAGGAGTATGCTTTCCCGACCCCGTGGAACGAAAAGCAATCTTCTTGGGCACAATTCCGCTATGTTACAATACGCGCGCTGACTGCGATTCTTCCTTTACGCCTTCATGGTGGATGCCGGACTCGATGGGTCGGCGCTACCGGGCGTGACTTGGCGCCCGCCATTGTGGTGAAATTCCATGTCCAAACTCAGATCCCACTTTCGCTGCTTTCGGGGCTGTGCAGGGACATACTCGGTCCTTGAAGTAATTTACACCTGCCCCAAGTGCGGCGGATTGCTTGAGGTGCAGCACGACATTGACGCGCTGCGGGCTCGTTCGGCTGACGAATGGAAACGTCTCTTCGACGCGCGGGTCGGTACGACTGAGTGGCCCTACGGCAGCGGCGTATGGGGTAAGAAGGAGTGGATCATGCCCACGATCGCTGACGAAAATGTCGTCAGCATGTACGAGGGCAACTCCAACCTCTTCTGGGCTGAAAGGCTGGGTAGGCAGGTTGGCGTGTCAGAACTATGGGTGAAGTTATGCGGCAACAGCCACACCGGCAGCTTCAAAGATCTGGGCATGACGGTGCTGATAAGCGTCGTCAAACAGATGCGGGAAGAAGGCGTGCCGGTGAGGGCTGTCGCGTGCGCAAGCACTGGTGATACCAGCGCCGCGCTCGCCGCGTATGCAGCGGCTGCAGGCATTCCCGCGGTCATTTTTCTGCCGGAGGGCAAGGTCAGCCCTGCGCAGTTGATTCAGCCGATCGCAAACGGCGCCTACGTGCTTGCGCTTGATACCGATTTTGACGGCTGCATGCGCGTCATTCGCGAGATCACCCATGACGGTGAAAGCCCTGATTCTTCGATATACCTCGCCAATTCGATGAATTCGCTGCGGATAGAAGGCCAGAAAACGGTTGGCGTGGAAATCGTGCAGCAGTTTGACTGGGAGATACCTGATTGGATCATCATTCCAGTGGGAAATCTGGGCAACATCAGCGCCCTATACAAGGGGCTGAAGCTGATGCAGGAGTTGGGCATAATCAGCCGTTTGCCGCGTCTTGTCGCGGCCCAGGCCAGCAAAGCCAACCCGTTTTATCTCAGCTATCTGAACGGATTCCGCGAAAAGGTCAGCGTAGAGGCCGGGTCGACGCTGGCGTCCGCGATTCAGATCGGTGCTCCTGTCAGCTACGAGAAGGCGGTGCAGGCGATTCAGGAGACCGACGGCATTGTCGAGCAGGTCAGCGAACATGAAATGGCTGCAGCCGCGGCGATGGCGGATACCACGGGGATGTACACATGTCCGCATACCGGCGCGGCGTTGGCGGCGTTATTCAAGCTGCTTGAGCGGAAGGTCGTCAAGAGCAGCGAGCGGGTCGTTGTCATCAGCACCGCGCACGGATTGAAGTTCACGCCGTTCAAGGTCGGCTACCACGAAGGCACCCTGATGGAAGTAGAGAGCGACCTGGCAAACCCGCCGGTCTATCTGCCTGCGGATGCTGAGGTCGTAAGGGATACGATCCAGCGCCGGCTCACTTGACTGTGCCGGCGTGCGACCGTGTCCGCAGTCCCGATGTGGAAAGGTCATCTCCAGACTTTATTGTCGATGTCATGATGAAGGTAGCCGCTATGCGTACGGAACCTGGACTGCGGTGAGCGAAGAGAGCAGTCAACAAAGGCTCGACTACCACGCCACATCCTTTTCCCAGGGTCGGATGGACTTTGCGTGGGAGGAGTTGACCGATGACGAGCGGGCCCGGCACTACGCCGACTGGCAGGCGGGAAAGGGGCTGATTGGCGGGGATCCGCGCAGGCGTCCACACTTTGATCGTTTGCCGGCATGGGGAATGGACCGGCCTTTCGTGCGCGCCCTGGCGCTAAACGATAACCGGGCCGCCAACGGTGAGCGATTTCGACGAGAGGTAGACAGCCTGCGGCCGCTGGAGATAGAGATCGGTTTCGGCCGCGGCGACTTCCTCCTGGACCGCGCCGCGCGTTTGTCCGATAGTCGGTTTGTCGGCTTTGAAGTGAGGACCAAGGCCGTGCGACTGGCGCTGCGTCGCCTCGAGAAGGGCGGATTGGAGAACCTGTGGCTCAGCGATGACGATGTGCGCGTGGGCCTGCCGCTGGCGATTCCCGATGGCCGGGTGGATGCGATGCATGTGCTCTTTCCCGACCCTTGGTGGAAAGAGCAGCACAAGGTCAAGCGTCTGTTTTCGCCTCCGTTCGTAGACCTACTCGCGGCAAAAATTCAACCCGGCGGCTATCTGCATTTCAAGAGCGACGTAGAGCAGTACGCGGCGCTCGTGCGCCATCTTGTCAGCTACCATCCGGCTTTCGGCGACCACTGTCCAGGGCTTGCCGAACGGGTCGGCTCGTATGTCCCTACGCATCGTGAGCACTGGTGCCGCGAGAATCGTATGCCGGTTTGGGTGTACTTCTTTCCGAGGCAGGGGAAGACGTAACGACCCTACAGTCAGACGATGGCTGCGCAGCCACTCTGTACCGCGGGAGTAGTGGAGGTCAACTGTGTTGACACATCTGAAAATTCGGAAATTCAAGCGCTTTGAAGAGGTTAATATACCTCTGGGTACGTCCGTAGTTTTCATCGGTCCCAACAATTCGGGAAAGACGGCCGCACTGCAAGCGCTTGCGTTGTGGAACAGAGGGCTTCTCAGTTGGCAGGAAAAGTATCGAGGCAAGCCGGCGCCAAGGAGCCGTCCGGTGGTCACGATCAATCGACGCGATCTGATCGCGATTTCAGTTCCCAAGGCAGATCTTCTATGGCGTAACTTGCGAACTCGCTTGGGCACAAAGATTGACGGTAAGCCTGGAACACAGAATGTCCGAATTGACATCGTCGTTGGCGGCATTTCGGATGAAGGCAAATCCTGGACCTGCGGTCTGGAATTCGATTATGCCAATCCTGAGGCATTCTACTGTCGTCCTTTGCGAGTAGGCGGTGAGGCGAAGACTGTGGAAAGAATGCAGATCCCTCCCCAGGCGCTTCAGACAAAGGTCGCGTATCTTCCTCCTATGTCAGGGTTGGCTGCCGAAGAACCGAGGTTGGAATTAGGCCGGATAAACGTTCTGATTGGCGAAGGTCAGACTGCTCAGGTACTTCGCAACTTGTGTCATAACTTGGCGGAGAACAAGGAACACGAGTGGAGGAAAGTTCAAAGGCACATTCAAGAGCAATTCGGAGTGAGGCTGAATGAACCGGAATACATCGCTGAGCGCGGTGAAATCACAATGTCCTATAGTGAGCCCCCGTCCACGGCTTCGCTGGCACTCTCTTCATCGGGCCGAGGGCTACAGCAAACTCTACTCTTGCTCGCTTACCTTTACGCAAATCCGAAATCGGTCTTGCTTTTGGACGAACCAGATGCCCATCTGGAGATTTTGCGCCAACGAGAGAACTACCGACTTCTATCTGACATAGCACACGAGGTAGGAAGCCAGATTATCGCTGCAAGTCACTCCGAGGTAATTCTGAATGAGGCCGCTGGCCGCGACATCGTGGTCGCATTCGTGGGTAAACCGCATAGTGTAGGTGACAACTCATCTCAGGTTGTCAAAGCGCTGAGGGAGATTGGATTTCAGGACTACCTCAAGGCTGAACAAAAGGGATGGGTTCTTTACCTTGAAGGTTCGACCGATCTTTCAAATCTACAAGCACTTGCCGCTGCGATAGATCACGCCGCTGCTGAGCACCTTGCCCTGCCTTTCGCTCACTATGTAGACAATCAACCTCATGTGGCTCGTAGGCATTTTCACGGGCTGTACGATGCGAAGCCAGATCTTGTTGGAATTGGAGTTTATGACAGGGACGCTCGAACACTTGAAGAGTCCCCCTACTTGCTGGAAATCCGATGGAAGAGGAAGGAAATCGAGAACTACTTTGCAGTTCCAAGCGTATTGCTAAGGTTTGCCAGGGCTTCAGTGGATGCGGATCCACTGGGACCAGAGCCCCTCTTTGCAGAAGAGATCGCCAAAGAACGAGATAGGCGTTACTCAATAATGGATGCTGTCATAGCGGACAATGTGACTCCAATTGCATTGCGGGATCCCGCTGACGTATTTTGGCGGGATGGAAACGACAGTCGTTTTCTCGACAGAATATTTCGGGAGTTTTACAAGAGGCTGAGCCTTTACAATCCGATGAGCAAGTCGACCTATTATCGTCTTGCCGCATTAGCTCATCCCGATGAGCTGGACCAGGAAGTGACCGAGGTGCTGGATCAGATAGTTGAAGTTGCGGGGAAAGCAACACCGGCGGGCGACTGAAAAAAGGGGATATAACCTTTCTGTCGACGGGGAATGGTGTGCGAGCAGTTATCGGCTGTGGGCGAGATGAATCTGCTGGCGAAGCTCGCGGCGGGCGGTGTTCAGGTTTTCTTTGATTTTGAAGAAGACGGCCTCGGTGACCTCCATTTCTTGTGAGACAAGAAGTGCCTCCAGGGTCTCGACTACACGCAAGACTTTCGCTTCCAGCAGTTCAACCGTGGTGGCGTAGAGGGATTCTGGCAGAAAGTAAAGGAGAATGACCAGCCCCCACATGCTGAAGGCCAGAATTCGTGTCCCCGCAATCCCAAGTTGTTCCCTTAGAGTCAGGAGCGATAAGAGCCAGAGCAGGAAGGCGCCTATCATCAGGTCATAGCGGGTGATAGGGCGGGCTGCGCTGACATCCTGCAGGCCGGGCGCCAGCTGGTCGTAGGTTTTCAGCCTGGCCAGCCACGAGTTGAACTGGCGGCACTGCTGCCGGTTCACTCTGCTCTGGTCAAAGCGGGCCAGCTCCAGCGCTCGTTCACGGCATTGGTCGGCAAGGTCATAGAATTCTTTGCGGGTTAGTTCTGCCATGAATCGAAGCAGAAAGAAGCTGGGTTGGAGCCTCTCGCTGCACTCGGCGGGACACGTTTACATGCCGTCGTCCGGAATGTGAACAGGTGAATCATGTAGGTAACCGAGCCGTCCCGGCAGGTAGTTGGCCGGGTCGATACTACGTTGCCTGGGCCGTCCGGAACTTCCTGTTGGCGCTGGCAAAATGCGGCCGAGTTGCGGTCAAGCGAGCCATAGGGGAATCAGCCACAGCAGTCCGGCCAAAATCACTCCGTTGATAGCGTTTTCAACTGTCGCAATGCCAGCCTGTCTGGAGAAAGGCCAGACGCGCCCGCGGGCGAATGCTCTAAGAAAGAGGGGGAAGGCGCCCAAGACGAGAATAGTCCAGACAGGGACTGCACCGGTCGCCATCAACAGAATCAGGGCGACAAATCCGACGACGGAGACAATTGCCGCGATGTCGAGGCCGCGCTCGGGCCCAAAGACAACCACCAAAGTACGTCTTCGAATCCGCCAGTCCCGGTGCCAGCTATAGAATGAGTAGGAAAGGTAGGCAAGCCAAGCGAAAGTGGATGGGGCGAATGCAATCCACAGAAGGGGGCGGGTTACGGCGCCGGTAAGCGCGAAGTAGGTTGCCAGCAGCGGAAAAACTCCCATACCCAGCCAATATGAGATGTCGCCGAGCCACCACAGTCTTCGGGCGTAGCGGATGTTCGGCCAGATAGAGGCGCCGCACATCAGGCCGCTGACAAGAGCGAAGAACCAGAAGGGCCATCCGACGAACAAGCCCAACCAGAGCGCCGACAGCGCGAATATTGTCCCTGCCATCAGACCGAGGCTGAGAAAGGTTGCTGCGCGCAAGAGGCCCTTTTGCATCCAGTCGTAGCCGTCGAAGAGCAGTGAGCGGGTCTGCACGGGAGGCTTCTGTTCGTTTTCGGGAGCATGGGAATGCGCGTCGAAGTTTGAATGGCGCCTGTAGTCCACGTAGGCGCCCAAGAAGTTGCAGGCCAACGCGAGCGCTCCGAAGTTGAACAGCAGAGCCAGGGCCCGCCAGATGCTGACAGTTTCAACCTGCCAGCGTGCGGTCGCCGCTGCCCACAAAACCGGTGTAAGCAGGGCAGGAACTACGCGCAATCGCCCCATCTGGACGATCAATCGGAAGATGGCGACGGCTACTTTGCCGGCTCGCAGGGGCTGGTCAGGGGAGACATCGGTTTCGCTCCTGCTCAGGCCGGAATAGATGTGCCTGTACATAGTTCGCCTGTCAAGAAATGCATGAGTCGCGTCCACATCTTAGCATCAAAATGCGATGTGCTCAACCGAATCAGTAAGACACCCGCCAGCGTTCGTACAACGGAGTACCGTCCCGCTGGGAATACACCTGTTCTCTTTTCAGGTGGCCGTTGCGCTCCTCAACCAGGCGTTGGAAAGCGGCGCGGCGTCCCTGGAATAGTTCGTTCCCCGGCGTGCGTAGTAAGTAAACATTGTTTGCATTGTCCAAAAAGGACTCAATTCGCAGGTCAAAGGTCTCGTCGGGCTCAAGGAGAGAAGCGTAACCGAAAATTTCAATCGGAGTTACTTTTCCCGCGCTCAGAAAGCGGATTGGGGCTTCTAAGCCCCAGTCCAGCACGATAGGCGAGCCCAGCCCGCCGTAGCGAAGATCAAAGGCGAGGCGGTAGGTGGCGTCCGAGTGATCTACCAGCCCGCCACTGCGCGATAGGGCGGCGTGATAGGCCGTTGTCGCCCGCAGATCGAGCAGGAAGCAAGCGCTGACGAGGAGTGCCAGGAGAAGTCGAAGAGCTGGCACTTGGGCCAGGTAGCAGAATGGCGGGCGACGTATCAGCGTTTGTGGGAGGGCAGTCCAAAGCCAGCCTTGGCCATGGTGGGGAATTGCGTTCCCCTCCTCAGCGCGTTCGTTAGAGGCGAACCATCGCCAGAGCTCGTATAGCGCTACGCTTGTCAAGGCAATCATCAATGGGTGCAGGAGCGCGTAGTGTGTGACGAACAGGTCGCTGATAGTGAAGAGGCTGGCGGTGAACGCAATGATCAGTAGAAGGAGCGGCGGTCCGACCATGCGGCGGCCGTGGGGACGCGTTAGGGCTGCAGCCGGCAGCGCCAGCGCCAACCAGGGCGCGAGAGGACTCTGGTGGACTGCACCGAGATACCAGAAGTGACTTCCATTTAGAGTCTGGACCAACTGTTGCCAGCGGACGGTCGCATTGGACAGGATGGCAGCGTTGTTTACACCGTAGTAGCTGCTGCCTAAATTCTGTGTAAAGAAAGACAGTGTGCCGCCGGTATGAATGTTGAAGAGGAAGAAGGGGGTCAGTGGAAGCAGGAAGGCGAGAGCAGCGAGGGGAAACAGTACTTGCGGTCGACGAAACGGATTTTGACGTCGACTGGATTGGTGGGGAACCCTGTGGCGTTGCCACAGCCACCAACCGGCGCAAGCCAGGCTGAAAGGCAGTATGATCCATGCGGCCAACAGTTTGGCGTAGAGAGCAAACCCGGCACACAGAGCGGCCAGGATCAGATTGTGTGCTTGCCCGAGGCGCAGCCAGCGGATCGATTGCCACATACAGGCAAAGGTGAACGGAAAGGTGGCGTTTGTAATGAAGATGCCTTGTCGCTGCCAGTAGACGAAGCTCGGTGCGGCGGCCAGCAAAGTCAGGCAGGCGAGGGCGGCGGGCGCGATTGGCGCGGTTTGCGTTGGGCTGCGGTCGCTAAGGGCCAGCCATTCAGAAATCGTGCGTTCAAGCACCAGCAGGCCGAGAACAGCGAGAAGGAGCGGCAGCAGTCGCAGATTGGGCACGCCGATGCCGGTTATAGCCAGAAAGGGCAGCGCTAAGTAGACGTTTAAGGCCCCGATGTAATCCTGCACCATCAGTGGCAAGTCCGTCCCAAAAAACGAAACGGTTGCGCTGCGAAATGCGGTTACCGGCGCGCGATGGAGCAACTCCATTGCATTGACGCCGGCCTCTTTGGCTTCATCGTAGTGGAGACCGGGGAGTCCTAACTGGTAGGAGGCCAGAGAAAGAAAAAGGCTGACCGTTGCAGCCAGCCAGCCGATTCGTCCGTACTTTTGCCTACGCGTCATTCGACAATCAGCCCCACGTCGCTTGCGAACGATTCGTAGTTCCAGCCGCTGGCATAGACGCGGATGCTATCGATGCGCGCGGGACGCGTTGCTTCCAGCTCTTCTATGAGATTGCCGGATTCAAAGGAATGCCAAGTGAAAAGCTCAATCTGTTCGCCGCCAAACAACGGGTAGTCAGGTCTTGGGTCCGTATTGAAGAAGCCCCAGCCCCACGTTTCTACTTTCCCGTAGATGTCGGTATAAGTCATCTCGACGCGTAAGGGAAACTCAGAGCTTTTCTCGCCGGCGCCTGCCAGAGTCTGCCAATTCAATTTCACGTCGAGTCTAATGACAAGGGAATCGTAGCTGTGGACGGCTTCGTTGACAAACTGGCGTATGCCCACTTCGGTATGAATGCCATCTTCGCCGATGCGATGGAAGCGAGCCACCTGCCGTCCGTCTTGTTCGAGAAATGCTACAGTACCGGGCGTTGTATAGGGGGGATCGAAGTAGTCTTCCCAGTCCTGGCCAAGGGGGCCGACGAAAGCGCCATCTCGAAGGAGGTTGTGTTCGGCAGGGACTGGGGGCAAGGTTGTTCCGTCCTCCAGTAACCAGGAGCGAAGACCGGGTTCAATCACCATCGTGTCCTGTTCAGGCTGAGAGACTCTTGCCAATCCCTGTTTTACAACAACCTCGGTGCTTTCTGGATTGACCAATAGGGCGTAATTTCCCTCCTCCAGGAGGGCTTCGCCATGCGGAGTCTCGATCTGGACTTCGACCTGTCGATCGAGTGCGCTCTTTGTGAAAAGTCTCACCTGCCCTTCAAGGATGCGGAGGCGCACGGTGTATGGTTCATTGCTGCCGGCAAAGTAGGGGCGACGGCTGCGTAAGATTTCGAGAGATGTGTTGGGATAGAGGAGGATTGTTCCCATCAATTCATCGCTCTGGCTGGTCGCAGGGAGGCCCAGACCGCCTTGTGTCGCTGCGCCTCTAGTTTCCAGGCGGCTGCCTTCGGCGATGCCATCGCGCCTGCCGGTCAGGGCAATTGGTTGGTCGGAACGCGGCGGGTAAAGGAGAACTGTCCCGATGGTCGTTTCGAATCGAAGGGACTGTTTTACTGCGGCCGAGTGGTAGAGATCGCGCAAGCCCAGTGGGATTCCGATCAACACAATGAGAAAAAGGGCAAACGAGCCCAACAGCACGATCCAAGCGACGCGCTCGGGCCGCTCGCGCCAGCGCGGCAGCGGATGTGATTGGGACGCGGGCGTTGTATCAGCGGCGCCTGACTGCGATACCGACGGGTCTGCTGTCATTTTGACGAATCGTTCCCGTTGTCGGCCGACGGGTGCGGCCCTCGACCATCTTCGCTTTCTCTGCCACGCGCTCTCTCGACCAGTTGAGCGCTTAGCTTGTCCATCCAGAATTGTGCGTCGCGGTCATCCGGGTTGATTTCGAGAGCCCGCTGGAACAGGGCCGAAGCTCTGCTCAAATTGTCCTGCTGCTTGTATATCAATCCAAGGTGATAGTGGACATTTGCCGCGCTGGGATCGAGCCCGAGGGCCTTTTCGTAGGCGCGAATGGCGCGTGCCTGGTGTTTCGGGCCGGAAGTTTCGAGCCGTCCCAGATATGCAGCAGCCAGGTTTGTCCAAAGCAGCACGTTGTCAGGCGATGAATCGACGGCTTCTCTCAGGATTTTGACTGCTTTCGACCACTTGCGCTGCAAAATCAGCGCTCCGCCGAGATTGATTGCGATATCGGGATCGTTCGGCAAGTCCGCGTGCAGCGGCTCCAGCACGGCAATTGCTTCTCCGGGACGGTTGGCGCGCAACAGGCGCGCGCTTTCGTTGAGGGTAGTCCGGTAGTTGGAGCTTGAACCGCTGCTCCCGGAGTTGCGTCGGCCTCGTTCGTTTTCGGTCATTGTGTCAACTTCATTCGGACGGTCTCCCACTGTCACAAAGGTTAGCAGGTTCAGTTGTCGGCGACTGCATCTACTTGCGTTTCGCCGCTTTCCTCGTCGAGGTTATGGAACAGTTCGTACTGGTCCAAAGTGGGGGCGAAGAATTCGATGACGAACTCATTGGGCAGGCCCATCGGGACAACGAGCTCGCTGAGAAGCGATCGAACGAAGACCCGCCTCCGTTCGGGGTCGATTCTCTGAGAAGCGATGTCCCAAAGCAGAATCGTCCCGTAGGTGCCCTCACCGGTGTAATGAAGATCCAGCTTGCCTATCGTGACTGGCTGGTCATCTTCGTCGGTCTGCGCCAAGTCGAACAAGGCGTACTGTTCCGAGCTGCTGGTTCGCACAAGGCGTTTGAGTTTCAGGTTCACCACTCCTCCAAATCGTCCGCTTCGTCCTCCCTGTTCTCAAGCGTTTCGTCAAATAGTGGGATTCCGTCGGCATCTCCATAGAAGAGGGCCTCCTCCAGTGCATTGGCGGCCGAGCTCGACTCTTCGGGGTCGTCACCTGAGCTGATAGCGCTCAGCATCTCCCTTGCCTGCCGTCCGCCGAGCCGCCCCAATGCGAAAATCGCGGCCAATCGCACCGGCTTGTTGTCGTCGGACAGGAGCTCGATAAGTGCCTCGATCGCGTCACTGGCCTCGAGTTGACCGCAGGCCTTGGCCGCGGCCGCCCGCATTTCCGCTTCAGAGCTTTCCAGCTCGGACTGAACGGTAGAGCGCCAGCGGACGTCTGCGCTGCGGCCCATGGCACGCAAGGCTGCAACCCGCATCTCTTTGTAGCGGGAGTAGTAGCAATCTTCGATCAGCTCGCGTATGCCGGTCTCTCCTGAGAAAGCGATGCTTTCCAGCGCGCAGGCCTGGACAATGAGCGGCTCCATTTCGGCGTGCAGGATGGCGAGGAGAGCATCCTCGGCCCGCATTGCAAGCGATGGAGAGAGTTCGTCCAATTCGCCCGCGAGAACGAACGCGCCCAGTGCTTCGGCCGCAGCGGCGCGCACTGTGTCGTAGGGATCGTTGTTGAGCATCTGGATCAGTGGTCCAACGAGATCGGCCTCTCTATCTTCCCAAAGCCCTCGGATTGCCAGAATGCGGACTTCGGGCAACGGGTCTTTCAGGGCCAGCCGCAAAAGCCGCCCCAATTGCAGATGGAGGTTTTCGACGCTTTCGTCCACCAACGATTGCACGACATGAAGCCGCCTGGCGTCCTTTATCGTTGTCCACGCCTTCCCCAGACGCTGCAAGTCTGGGAGGCTCAGATCGGAAAGGACGACCAGGTCCTGACGTTGGGGAAGAACGCCGTCCTCCTGCAATTGGGCCAACAGAAGTTCGACAGAACTTGTCGGGCCGGGTTGGGTTTGTGCGTCTTGGAGCGGCCGGGCCGGGTTGTTCACTTGTTGCCTCAAGCAGGGAAATTGTGAATTGCCTGGTAGAGAAAGGTCATGGTCCGCGTGGGCCGTTCAGATTATATACCACTTTCGAGCTGTCGCCAGATGAAAACGAGCAGGATTGTGCGCGTAACCAGTCTGCTATCCTGGCGGTGTCGCGGTCGCGGTGGCCGCGGGTGTAGCCGTAGCCGTAGGTGTATGCGTTGCCGTTGCCTGGGCCCGTAACGGGACTGCGATCTGCTGCCCCGGCTGTAGGTTTCTTGCTTCTGCTTCGGACATATTGTTGGCTTCCATCAGTTCAGCCGTATTGATACCGAAGTTGTCGGCGATTTCAGCTGGAGTATCGCCCCGCTGGATTGTATAGGTAATCAGTACTGGGGCGGGTGTTGGTGTCTCGGTGGCAGACGCCGAGTGCGCTAGGATCGGTGTCTCTATAGCTCCTTCGACGGCTACCGTGGGTGTCTCCGAGGGCTGGATCGCCGGCGCGGTCGGTGTTGCAGTCGCTTGACTGAGCGAGTCCTGTGACTGAGTTCCTCCGGCTGCCGATTCAGGAATGGGTGGTGTTGGTGTAAAGGTCGGGGGTGCACCAGACTGGAGCGCCTCTCTTTCAGGAGATGATTCAGCGGCCTGACCGACGCCGCTCTGCACGACCGCGGGCGCCAGACTTTCGCGCGCGGGCCGAACGTTTGGCTCGCTGTCGGCGACAACCGGTGTGATTTCAAAGTTCTGGATGAGTGGCAGGCTATTGTTATCTCGCAGGAACGAGGGCGCGTCGCGAGCGATGAGCGTAACGGCCAACGCGCCCAACAGCAAAGCCGGTATACCTACGGTCAGCAGCCGGGAAGTTGCCGCCCGCAGTTCGCGGCCGCAGTGGGGGCAGATCACATGGTCGGAGGTAGCATGCTTGCGGCAGCGGAGACAGCGGATTTTCGTAATTCGCGGCGCAAGTCGTGTGCCGCACTCGGCGCAAACAATCTGGTTGTGCAGGACAGGGGTTTGGCAGGCGGGGCAGCGTTTCGCGCCCCAGGAAGGGGTCTGTGCGAGCGGCCTGTTTTCCGGTTGGGCTGGAATGAATCTATCGGAACCGGCGTCCGATAGCCCGGTTTCATCGAGAGACATTTTTTCCGCACGTTACAGCGCTAAAGTGGGGGACAGGATAGGCCGGCGTTGTCATTGACCCAGCAGGTGGGACCAGTCAATGCCTTGCGGGCCCGAGCGAATGTCATTGATGGTGATGACTACCATCAGCCCCAACAGGAGTACGAAGCCGACCAGATGGATGACGCCTTCCTTTTCGGGAGCAATGCGTCGGCCGCGCAGCTTTTCTATGAGTATAAACAGCAGACGGCCGCCGTCCAGCGCAGGAATTGGCAGTAGATTTGCGATTGCCAGGCCGGCGCTGATAATTGCGGCCAATTGCCAGACGGGGAACCACAGTCCGGTATCTGCAGTCGCGCTAACTGCGCCGCCCACAAGTTGGGCAATTCCTACCGGGCCTGACAACGCTGCATCCTGGGGGGCCAGCTGCCCTGCGATCAGCATCATGGGCAGTGCAATGATCGCCTGGAGGTAGTCGAAAATGCTGACAATTCCGAGCCAGATGCTCTGTAGGAACGGCAGCGTAACCAGCATCAGCACGCCGCTTATGCCGACGCCCATTGCGCCCTGGCCCGGCGGCGGATCCTGTCGAGCCAAAACCTGGCGCGTGAGGAGTTGGTCGCCGCGCAAGAGTGTAACGGTTATCGTTTGGCCCAGATGCTCCCGCACAATGTCGCTCAGGCTGTAATCCGCCGTCACGACCTCACCGTTCACTGCGTAAAAGAGATCGCCCGGCAGCATTCCTGCTTCCTCCGCCGGACTGCCGGGAGCGACCTGGGTGATCTTGGTCAATAGAGCAACGTCGGAGGGCTGCTTTTCCAACAGGAGCTCGAGGTCATCTTGCGTCGCGAAGGGAACCTGCATCGTAAGCAGCTCTTGATCACGAAGGATGACGACAGTACCGACCTCGGCTACGATGGGTGAATGGCGCTGCTTTTGGCTCAGGAGTTCGCCGCTACGCACGTCGATGTAAATTGGGCGTCCGTTCAGGCGGATGAGGGTGTCGTTCGGCTCAATCGCTGCGCCCATGAAGGAAGTGTTTGGTGGGATTTGGCCCAGGCGAGGGTGGGCAGCTCCTGCCGGGAAGCCGGAAAAGACACTGGCAATTGAGAAGAAGACGGCGAGCAGCAGGTTCATCGCCGGTCCGGCGAGGAGGGTCAGGACCCGACCGCGCCCGCGAGCGGCGTTGAAGGAGCCGGGGCTGGAGTCTGCCATGTCCTCCCCCTTCATCCGCACAAAGGCGCCGAAGGGGATGGCGTTGATCGAAAACACAGTGCCATCGTAGGTAAAGAGCTTGATCAGACGTGGGGGAAAGCCAAATACGCCGAACTCTTCGACTTCGATCCCGTTTCGTCGCGCAACCAAATAGTGACCCAGCTCATGGAAGAAAATCAAGAAGCCTAAGAGGAGGAAAAAGGATACGACTGTCAGAAACATCCGCGTTCTTACTCCAAATCCCGAGGGGCGGTGTTTTGGCAAACGCCTCCCCGTCGCTCTATTCAGCAAACCGCGGCTGAAAGTGGCGTCCAATCGGACAGCCGCCCGGCATCAAGAACCCTCGTACGCTGTTGGCCGGAGAAGCTGCCGGCAATAGCGAACTCGACCCGGGAATACGACGCGGTTCCTGAAAATCGTTTCGGTCTCTTCGAAGTTCATTATACTCGTACGCCAAAAGAGCAGGCAAATGGTTCAGGTTAAATCTTTGTGTGCCCAGGATAAGCAACTCGCGGCAAGAGAGGCCTGGCCTTTGCCTGGTTTGCTGCCCGTATCCTTGAAGATGGGACCGTGGGGTCAGGCGAGCTTGTTTGTTGAATCGTCGTGGACAAGCGTACCGGGTGGATTGGCGAGGTCGGTCAGCGCGGCGTAGACCGCTCCGGGCGCCAGCCCGCCGCAGATGACCACCTGCAGGCGGTTCAACGTGTGAACCATACAAAGAGACTGCCGGACTTTCGCTGCCATGCCTCCGGTTACGTCAGGTGCGTGGCTGGCGCCGAGGGCAGCTTGCAGCGTTTCGAATGAGCGGGGTGTGATTTCGGTCAAAAGAGTTGCGAATGCATCCTGTAAGGGATCGCTGGTGTAGACTCCGTTTACCTCGCCGGCGAGAACGATTCGGGTTGGCGGCAACTGCGGCGCCATGAATTCGAAGATTTCCTCGGTACTTGCAATCGTTCCCCCGCGCACCGAGTCCAGGGCAACGTCGCCATGTACTAGAGGCAGCAACCCGCGATTGAGGGCCAGGCGCACTGTCTCCGTCGGTCCTCCTATGATGCTGCCATCCTCGCAGCGGAGTGAGACGCTCGGTTGAATGGACCAGACGGGGAGTCCGGCTTTGAGTAGATGGGCAACTACGATGCGGGAAAGGCGTGTCGCGGCATCGGCGGTTGCGGCGAAGCCGAGCCACTCCTGCTGGCTACGGACACCGTCGCGGGTGCCGTAGCGCCGGGCGCTAATGTGGCCGAAGCTACCGCTTCCGTGGCCAAGGACAAGCCGGAGCTGAGGGCGATCCTTCATGGCCTGGGCAATCTCGTCGCTCAAGCGTTTGAGCACATCGGTCCGCGGCGTCTCGGCGCGGCGCTTGTCGGTGATGAGTGAGCCGCCGAGTTTCAGATAGACGAGGGTCACGATGGTTTCTGACTAATGCGGTTTGGCGGTCGTTCTGACCGCGAGGGCTTCGAGCAGCTCGTTTTCCTGCTCCGGCAGAACGGTGCGGAGGTCGAACAACAACAGATCGTTCTGGATTCGACAGATGACGGGTGGATCGTTTTGCCTCAGAGCCGCGGCCGATGCGTCCGGTTGGGGGGTATCGAAGGCGAGCAGATGTGTGGTCAGGGTTTCACCGGGCAGACTGCCCCCGCCAATTGTGCTTTCGCCGGGTACGACGGTGGCGTCGAAGCCGGCCGCGCTAAGCTGTTTCTGCAGGTGGCGCGCGCGTCGCTGTATCGCTTCGGCGGGCTGCTCGATCATGCGCCAAACAGGAATCTCGGTGGTCGCGGTGCCGCGTCGATAGGCGCGCAGCGTCGCGTCCAGCGCGGCGAGCGTCATTTTGTCGACGCGGAGGGCTCGTGCCAGTGGGTGTGCGCGCAGTCGTGAAATGTATTTGGACCTGCCGACGATCAGCCCGGCTTGCGGTCCACCCAGGAGCTTGTCGCCGCTGAAGGTAATGATATCTGCACCCGTTTGCACGCTGTCTTGAACCATGGGCTCGGCAGCGAGTCCGAAGCGGGCGGTGTCCAGGAGTGTGCCTGAGCCGAGGTCGTCGATTACCAGGGGGCGTTCAGCTTGGGGTCGTTCAGCATGGAGTCGTTCCGCTGGGGCGCGGTCGCCCGTGACTGAAACTCGCTCGGAGTCCGCGGCTGAGAGCGGGTCTGAATTTTTTTCTGGGCAGTGTGCGTGCGCGATCGCGACCAGTTGGGTGAGCTGTGGTTTCTTGACAAAACCGAGCTGTGTGAAATTGCTGGCGTGAATGCGCATCAGCGCGGCCGTGCGCCCACTGATTGCATTGGCGAAGTCATGTGGATGCGTGCGGTTGGTGGTGCCGACCTCGACGAGCGTTGCGCCGCTCTGGCGCAGGACGTCCGGTATGCGAAACCCACCGCCGATCTCGACCAGCTCTCCGCGGCTGACGATTACTTCTCGGCCCTGGCACATTGCTGACAAGACCAGAAAGACGGCTGAGGCATTGTTGTTGACCACGAGGGCATCTTCGGCTCCGGACAGTTCGGAAAGCAGCCGCGCGGGGTGGCGGTGCCGGCTGCCTCTGCCGCCGGCCTCCAGGTCATATTCGAGCGTGCTGTAGCCTTTGGCCAGTTCGACGACGGCGTTTTGGGCGGCTTGGCTGAGCGGGGTGCGCCCCAGATTTGTGTGGATCAGGACGCCCGTGGCGTTTATGACAGGGCGCAGCGACGGCGTCTCGATGGCGAGGAGGCTGCGTGAGATGCGCTCGGTTAGTTGCTCCCGAGTTGGGGCTGCTGCTCCAACGCGGATGTCGTCGCGGGCGGCGTCGAGTTCAGAGCGGGCGGCTGCGGTGACCGGGCCGGTTCCAAATTCGGCGACCAGGGGGCCAATTTCGGCGCGGCGCAACAGGCTGTCGATAGCGGGCAGTTTGCGAAACTCGCCCGTTGCATGTTGACGTGTCGTGCCGTCGGAGGAAGAGAAGGGGGGCGCGGTTTCGTTCATGGCACTTTCCTGGCGGCGAACGCCTCTTTTGTCTCAAGCCAAGCGGGGCAGGCTGCCTAGGGGCAACTCTGCCAGGGTGGGATTGGCGCGGTCCCTTTCGGACAGGAGAGGCGCTGTGGCGAGCCAGTCCACGGCCAGATCCGGGTCGTCCCAGGCGACCCCGTGCTCGTCGGTACTGTCGTAATAGTTGTCGACGTTGTATGCGAGTGCGGCATCGGTCAGGGCCAGGAATCCGTGCGCCACGCCCACGGGAATGAAAACGCCCAGCGGGTAGCGCTCGCCGATTTCGACGGTTTCGGATTGACGGAACGTCGGGCTGTCGGGCCGAAGATCGGCGAGCACCACCTGGATCCTGCCCTGCAGGCAGAACCAGTAGTCAACCTGGTGGAAATGGAAGTGCAGCCCGCGCAGCACGCCGGCTTTCGAATAGCTGACATTGGACTGCACGCGTTCCCAGCTGCGTTCGGGAAACCATTCCTTGCGAAAGGTTTCGAGAAATCGGCCTCGTTCATCGCCCATGGGGCTCAAGGCGACAAACTTGGCGCCTTGAATCAGAGGTGATGCGTTTATTTTGGGCACAAGAGTTTCCTTCTGGCCGTGTGGGCAGCCGCCGCCAGGCGAGGGTCCTCCGGTTTTCTGAGAGCTGACGGGTCGACGCTCATGTTGTAAGCCTACGCATTCGCTCGATGATTCGGTTGATGGCGGTTGCTTTGAGCTGGTATGAGGTGCGGTTGACCAGCAGCACGGCCTGACTCTGCAGAATTGTACGTATCTCGACAAGCCCGTTCAGACGGAGCGTCTCGCCTGTCTTGACGATATCGACGATGAGGTCGGCCAGGCCGAGAATGGGACCCAATTCGACAGAGCCGCCCAGGGCGATGATTTCGGCGTTGACGCCCCGATCGGTGAAGAATTGCCGTGTGAGCCGGGGGAATTCAGTCGCAATGCGGGGCTGGCTCATGTAGCGCAAGGGCGTCCCCGTCATTTCTGGAGACGACGAGGCTGCGGTGGAGCCCAATTCGGGCAGGTCGACAGTCTC
Source organism: uncultured Caldilineaceae bacterium (assembly GCA_951813625.1). Classification (GTDB taxonomy): domain Bacteria; phylum Chloroflexota; class Anaerolineae; order Caldilineales; family Caldilineaceae; genus Bin5. Next base: position 114,903 of record CATOTS010000004.1, read on the forward strand.
GTCGACCTGTGCCGGCGAGCGATCTGTGGGGCCGGCCAGGCAGAGACGGCAGTGCCCAAACGGTAGTAGCAGCGGCTCGTAGACTGCGCGATCGGTCTCGCGCACGACGTCGAGCCCGCAGATACCGAGGTCGGCTGCGCCGTGCTCAACATAGGTGGGCACGTCGCGTGGTTTGGCCATTACAAAGCCGATGGAGCCGTCCGCGGCCGGCAGTACAAGCTTGCGGCTGGCGGTATCGGTAGGAACCGATAGGCCGGCCCGTTCCAGGAAAGTCAGGCTATCATGCGCCAGCCGCCCTTTGGGTAGGGCGAAGAGCAGGGACTGCACGGTGGGCGTCTGACCGGCCGGCGAGCGGGAGGGCTCCAGTATTTCGGCAGGATCGCGTATGGTGGCGCTGATAGGCTGGCTCACGGGCGGGGCTCTTCCGTGTGCGGGGTCGGTGCGTGCGATAACCGGCCTTTATCGAGTGGACCGAGAAGGGCAAAGCCTCCATTGTCGTCGCTGCGGTGATGGAGAAAGCCATTGTCCCACTGGAGAACGTCGCGAATTCCGGTCTGCGCGGCATAGTCCAGGGCGGAATCGACTGACCAACCGTTAACGTCAAGTTGGACGGGCAGGCCGGCCGCGCGCAGCATCCGCACTTCGGCCATAGCGGCGTCGCTCCCTTGTGCGAGTGCCAGCGCGGGGAGACTATGGCCGGGTCCGGCTGAGGCGTCGTCGGCTTGCTGGCGATTGCGAGCCAGCAGCAGCAGGTCTACGCCCAAGGCCACACCGACCGCTGGTTGCGGGGGCCCGAAGTGGCCGACGAGATCGTCATAGCGCCCACCGCTGCCTACAGCCGTGCCGAGCCCAGGTGTCAGGGCCTCGAAGGAGATGCCGGTGTAGTAGCCGAGATTGCGGATCTCGGCCAGGTCGATAATCAGCTTACCCAGGATTTCATATCCGGCGAGGGCTTCGACGATGCAGCGCAGATTCTGCAGGGCCCCGTGCATTCCACTGTTCTGGATATGCCGCTCGGCCTGCGACAGGATGCTTTCAATGTCGCCGCCGACCAAGTGCGGCAGCGTTTCGACCGCCTGCCTCTGGCCGGTGCGCAGCGGCGTATCGCGCAGGAAGTCGGCCAGCAAGGGTTCGCTCTTGCGATTCAGGGCATATTGCAGGCGTTGCGACTGCTCCTGCGACAGCGCCAGGGCCTGGAGGAGACTGCGGTAATAGCCGATGTGACCCAGGATCAGGCGGTAGTCGGTCAGGTCCGCGACCTGCAGGCTTGCGGCGGTGAGGGCAAGGATTTCCGCGTCCGCGGCGGGTGTGGGCGCGCCGATCAGTTCGCCGCCTGCCTGCCAGAATTCGCGCTGTTGGCCGGCCTGCGGTTCCAAGTAGCGGAAGACGCTTCCGCCGTAGCAGAAGCGTTGCGGCATTGGCCAGTCGTGCAATCGGGCGCCGACCAGCCGGGCGACTGACGTCGTGAATTCGGGGCGCAGGGAGAGGGTGCTGCCGTCGCGGTCGAGAAAGCGATACATGTCGGAGCGCAGCCGTTCGTCGTACTGTGCGCTGAGGTTCGCATCGAACTCGAACATGGGGGGTATTACGTCGCCGTAGCCCCAGGCGCGAAAGGTCTCCATCAACCGGTCGAGGAGACGCTGCCGGTTGCGCGCCTCTTCCCAGAAATAGTCGGCGACACCGAAAGGGACCTGTCCGTTCATCGGCCCTGCCCGCGCTTTTTCTGCCGGTTGGCCTGGAATGTCTGAATCTGTTCCTTGGGCGTATACGATTGCTGCCTGGCTGATTCGGCGCCGGCTGCGCTCTGCTCCTGCGGCGTTAGCCCGCCCAGAGTCCCCAGCACGGATACTTGCGAGACGGCCCGTCGTGTGGCGGTGCTGGCGCAGCCAGGACAGACCGGCTGCTGACCCTCGGCTGCGGCCGCGGTTGGCCACAGTCGATCGAAGCGGTGGTCACATTGCTGGCAGATATATTCGTAGATCGGCATGGTGGATTGTGTTGGGCTTCGCTGGCTTACGGCTGATATAGAGCACCTGAATTGCGGTTGTCAACAGTATGCCAAAGGTGGGCCAATGCGCAAAGGAGACGCGCTCCCTGGGACTCCCGGATGCACTCAGTTAGGGTGCAAACCACTGTTGGGGTGGGAATCGTCTGGCGGGGAAATCATGGCAGTGGTGGCTGAATTTGTTTGCCGGTTTTGGGAGAGGCGCTGGGCAGGCGCAGGTCAGGCACGGGGCCTGCCCCTACCGCGGCCGCGGCGTTCGTTGATTTGGGGCGGCGTGATGGGCTGCAGTCAGAATAGGGTTGCTTTGACCCCACACTCGGCGCGGGGCGTATATCAGGGGGGCGTTGCGGGGGGAGTCCCCCCGCACAAGGGAGGGCCGCAGGCCCGACCGTCCAGAACTCGAAACTCGAAACTCGAACTGCGACGTCAAGGGCAAGGGCTTAATCCACGAATCTGCGCGAATCTCCATGAAGGACGTCAACTGCGGGTTGTGTCAGGGGGGCGTTGCGGGGGGAGTCCCCCCGCACAAGGGAGGGCCGTAGGCCCGACCGTCCAAGAGGACACAGGAAGGCTTATTTCCCCGCTGTGCAATTGAACGGACCGTCGACTGGCAATGACTTGGTTGCAACCCGAGGCATGGGAACCCGTACCCCATTTTTTGGACTGCAGCCCTCGGTTCGACTGTAGTTGACATCCTCCGTTTTTGGCATTACACTGGGCCGACAACTGAATATCTGACGCCAGAGGCGCCCATGGTCCGGATGCCATGGGCCGAAAAGGCGAAGCCGGTGAGAGTCCGGCGCTGTCCCGCAACTGTAAGGGAAGACGACCCTGGACCTCGATGTTTTCGAGAGGTCTGTGCGAGAACCGAATCGCCAGGGGAGCTCCCAAGCCAGGTCGACCACCTCTGTCGCGCTCTTGAAACATCTCGAGGATTGGGTGGCGGAGTGGAGCCTGCAGGCTGGGGCAAGACATTACCGAAATCGTCCGATCTCGCAAGGGATCGGACGTTTCAGTTTCTGAGGCTGTTTCATGCGGCGCGGCGAGGGCAAACGTTATGGACTGTACCCACAAATGAGGAGATTGTGATGCCAACCTTGCCAAGCCGGTTTCTTGTAATCATTGTGCTGTTGCTCAGCGGATGCGTTGCCGCGCCAATCGGGGACCAGTCAGCGGTGGATGGGGCAACCGTGTCCGGATCCACTGCTGCTTCATCCGTGGCGGCGAATCTGGAGGGCGGCTGCGTCGAAACGTATGACCCGTCGATCGATTACTTTCCCCAGAAGCTTAAGGTTTCATTCGCGACCGGATTCGGGGTCGAATATCACAACAATTACAAGATAGTGACGGTGACCAATCCGTGGCAGGGCGCCCAGGAAAGTTTTCGCTACGTGCTTGTGCAGTGCGGCACACCGGCGCCGCAAGACGTGGACGGGGCCGTGATCGAGGTGCCGGTTGCGGACATCATCGCCATGTCCACGACCTATCTGCCAGTCCTTGACAGCTTGGGGCTGATAGACCGGTTGGTCGGGATCGACAGCTACATGTGGACGACAAACGAGGCGGTGCGGGCCCGCATCGAGGCTGGCGAGGTGGCGGAGATTGGCGGCGGCGCAGGCGTCAATGTCGAGTTGACCCTTGATCTGGACCCCGCCCTTGTGATGACCTACGGAACCGGTCTCTCTGACTATGACACGCATCCCGTGCTTTTGGAGGCGGGCATACCGGTTGCGCTCAACGGCGACTTTGTCGAGCAGGACCCGCTTGGCCGTGCGGAATGGATGAAGTTCATCGCCCTTTTCTTCAACCGCGAGGCGGATGCCGCTCAAGAGTTTGATGCCGTTGCCGCCGAATACCAGCGCGTCGCTGAGCTGACGGCATCGCTGTCGGAGCGCCCAACGGTCCTGTTGGGCAGTGTCTACAACGGGACCTGGTATGTGGCGGGGGGCAACAGCTATATGGCCAAGCTGCTGGCGGACGCCGGCGCGGCCTATTTGTGGGCAGGTGAAGGGGACGTGGGGGCGTTGCCGCTTGATTTTGAGTCGGTCTATGCGGTTGCGGCCGATGCCGATTTCTGGTTTAACCCGGACAGCTCGTTCTGGTTCAGCATCGAGGATGTGATTGCCAGCGATCCTCGCTATGCGGATTTCGAATCCCTGGAGAGAGGGCAGTTGTTCAACAACAACGCCAACGTTAACGAAAACGGCGGCAACGCCTATTACGAAGAGGGCGCAACCCACCCTGAGAGGGTTCTGAAGGACCTGGTGAGGATTATGCACCCGCATCTGCTGCCGGATCACGAGTTGGTATTCTTTCGTCAGATTCAGTGATGGCGTTTACGTCGGTACCAGGAAATGACTTGATGCGGCGGCGTATTGCGAAGGCCACATTTGCATTGTGAAGGGTTTGCTGACCGGCGCATTGGTTGCAGTGCAGTTCCTGACAGTTGCGCCGCCGCTTGTACGACGCGACGTTACGCCGCGCGAGTTGGGGAAGGCGGTAGCGTACTTCCCGCTCGTCGGCCTGCTGATTGGGCTGCTGATTTTCGGCCTGCAGCGGCTGCTGGAGGCCGTCTTCCCCGCGTCGGTAGGGGCGGCGATTCTGCTCGGTGTCTGGATACTCTGCAGCGGGGCGCTACACTTTGACGGTTTCGTCGATGCAGTCGACGGTCTGCTGGGGGGACGAACGGCAGATGAACGTCTGCGGATTCTGCGGGACGAGCGGGTTGGGGCTTTTGCAGTTGCGGCAGGAGGGACGCTGCTGCTGTTGAAATTCGGGGCGCTGGGCGTCATCGGGGCCAGGCCGGCCGCTCTGATCGCGGCGCCGCTCCTGGGGCGCTGGGTGATGAGCGCGGCGATAGCTCTCTACCCGTATGGTCGCGCCGAGGGGCTGGGGAGGGCGATGAAGGAGAACAGCGGGTGGCAGCAGTTTGCGGTCGCCTCGCTGTTCACGGCGGCAGTGTTGGCGGCTCTGGCTCCGCTGGCGGGCATTACAGCTACGGCGGCAGCTGTAGTGGTGGTCGGCCTCGGCGCGTGGCTGTTGACCCTTTTCACGCTGAGGCGGATCCCGGGTTTGACGGGTGACATCTACGGCGCTCTTTGTGAAGTGGCCGAGACCCTCTGCCTGGTGACGCTGGCCGCGCACTGGCCGCTCTAGGGCATAGTCGGGAGGACGGAAGCTTTTGGGGAACCTGACACTGATTCTGGGCGGCGCCCGCAGCGGAAAGAGCGCGGCGGCGGTGCGAATGGCGCAGCAGTGCGGGGGAGGCAACGTCCTCTACGTAGCCACGGCGGATCCCGGGGATGAGGAGATGCAGCTTCGTATTGACAATCACAGGGCTGAACGGCCGGCTGAATGGCAGACGGTCGAGGCCAGGCATGAAGTCGGCGATGCGATCCGGCGGCAGACGGGAAGCTATTCGAGCGTTGTCGTCGACTGCGTTACGCTGCTGGTGTCGAATTTGCTGGTCGATCAGCCTGACCCGTACGCCGACGAGGTGAAGGAGCGGGTCGAGCGGGAGATTGGGGAGCTCGTGGAGGCGGCCAGGACAATGCCGTGTCACAGCGATACGGTCGTTGTTTCCAACGAAGTCGGAACGGGTCTGGCCCCTGTCACGCCTTTGGGACGGGCGTTTCGAGATCTGCTGGGACAAGCCAACCAGAGTTTAGCCGCTGCCGCTGACAGCGTGGTTCTGATGGTGGCGGGCATTCCCGTCTTGCTGAAAGGCGGGGAGGCGGCAGGGAGTGCATTTGCCGGTGCGGCGGCGGGCGCAACCGGAGTGGCGGAGAGCGATGAGTAGAGGGAACGTCCCCATTGCAAAACCGAACACGGGCGTTCAGGCAGAACTGGCGCGGGGCGTCGCCCTGGGACCGGGTCTGATGCTGGCCGGGTTGGCGCTGGTTGCGTTTGCGGCTTTTCTGTTGAGCCTGGCGGTCGGCTCCGTGCGCATTCCGCTGGATGAGATCGTTGGGGTATTGCTGGGCGGTGAGGCTTCCAAGACGGCATGGACGACGATTGTGTTGAAGTTTCGCCTGCCCAAGGCGCTGACGGCGATGCTGGCGGGGGCTGCCCTGTCGGTGAGCGGGCTACAGATGCAGACGCTCTTTCGCAATCCGCTGGCGGGGCCCTTCGTGCTGGGGATCAGTTCCGGGGCCAGCCTTGGCGTGGCTCTTACGGTGCTGCTGGCCGGTGTGGCGGTCGGCCTGGGGGGCAGCACTACGCTTCTGGCGGGTATCAGCCTGGCTGGGGACACCAGCCTGGCACTGTCGGCGATTTTCGGTTCCGGCCTGGTGCTGCTGCTGGTGATGGCGGTTGCGCGCCGGGTGCAGAGTGGGATGACGCTGCTCATACTGGGGCTGATGTTCGGATACACGACGAGCGCGTTGGTGAGCGTGCTGATCTATTTCAGTGTTGTTGAGCGCATCCAGGCCTACATTTCGTGGACTTTCGGTTCGTTTGGCGGGGTAACATGGCGCCAGCTACAGGTCATGGCGCCGGCGATTCTGCTCGGGCTGGCGGGTGGTCATCTGTTGATGAAACCGCTCAATGCGCTGCTGCTGGGCGAGACCTACGCGCTCTCCCTCGGCCTGAACGTGCGCCGCGTGCGGCTGGGGATCATTGGTTCGTCGGCCGTGCTGGCAGGCGTGGTGACGGCTTTCTGCGGGCCGATCGGGTTTTTGGGGATTGCGGTACCGCACCTATGCCGCAGCCTGCTGCACAGTTCGGACCACCGGCTGCTTATGCCAGCGGTCTCATTCATGGGGGCGACACTGGCGTTGGGGGCTGACATAGTCGCCGGGCTGCCGGGCAGTCAATTGACGCTGCCCCTGAACGCGGTGACCGCCTTGCTCGGCGCGCCGGTCGTAATCTGGGTGATCTTGCGCCAGCGCAATCTACGCCAGGCTTTTGCCGGCTGACGGAGGAGGCCCGATGAGCGATCATATTGTTTTGCGGACGGAATCTCTCTCGATAGGCTATCGCCGCGCGCGCAGGGATGCGGCGGTGATTGCCAGCGGGCTGAAATTCGCGTTGCGGCCTGGTGAACTCGTCTGTCTGCTGGGGCCGAACGGCGCGGGAAAGTCAACGCTTATGCGGACGCTGGCGCGGTTGCAGCCGGCGCTGTCCGGCCGGATTTGGCTGGATGAACGGCCGCTGGAGGAGCTGCGCCCGGGGCAGTTGGCGCGGCGGCTGAGCGTCGTGTTGACGGACCGGGTCGATGTCGGAGCGATGTCCGGTTTTGGGCTTGCCAGCCTGGGGCGGCATCCGTACACTGGCTGGACCGGGACGTTGAACGAGAGTGACGAGCGGATCGTACAGTGGGCTTTGCACGCGGTTCGCGCTGATGGGCTGGCCGACAGGTTGATTGTCGAGATGAGCGATGGCGAACGCCAGAAGATCCTGATCGCGCGTGCGCTGGCGCAGGAGCCGAGTGTCATGTTGCTTGACGAGCCGACGGCATTTCTTGATCTGCCGCGGCGTGTGGAGGTGATGGACCTGCTGCGGCGGCTGGCGCGGGAGAACGGACAGGCCGTATTGCTCTCCACGCACGACCTGGACCTGGCGCTGCGGAACGCGGACCGGCTGTGGCTGTTGTCGGCCGACGGGGCGCTTTACGACGGCGCGCCGGAGGATCTGGTGCTCAGCGGCGCATTTGAGCGGGTCTTTTCGGCTGAAGGCGTGAGCTTCGACCGAGATCGCGGCTCATTTCACACGCGTGAGGAGAGCTGCGGGCTGGTATTGCTGAGGGGTGAAGGCGCGGCCGCTTTCTGGGCGGGACGGGCACTTGAACGAATCGGCTATGCGGTGGAGGAAGTCGCACAAGACGGACGAACGAATGGCCCGCCTTTGAACGGGGCGGCGGCTGCCGATTCGAGATTCGCAGTAAGGGGCAGGCAAGGGGCGGTCCGCCCTGAGCGCCGGCGACCGGAAAGTAACGCAGATAGCAGCGTGGAAGGAGTGTCTGCTCGCGGAGGGGCGATCGGTACCGTTTCCGTGTGCGTGTTGGACGACAGGCCGAGTTACATGTTGAAGGTCGCCGGGGGCGAGAGGAAGTTCGCCACGCTGGATGGGCTGACGGCGCACTTGCGGCGAACCGGCAAGGGAGGAGAGGCGCATGCCAAGGTTGACTAAGATCTACACGCGCGGCGGTGACGACGGCACAACTGCGCTGGGCGGCGGGCAGCGTGTGGGCAAAGACGCATTGCGGGTACAGGTGTACGGAACGGTTGACGAGCTGAATTCGCAGATTGGGGTGGCGCTGGCAGTCGGACTAAGTGACCGGCTTCAGGGTACGCTGAGCGAGATTCAGAATGAGCTATTTCATCTCGGCTCGGACCTTTGCTTTGTGGAGGAAGACAAGGCGCGCTACATGCCTCCGCAGATTGAAAAGCGGCACGTGGACCGGTTGGAGGCGCTGATCGACGAACTGACACCGGTTGTAGGCGTCCTGGAGAATTTCATTCTGCCCGGCGGGTCGCTGGGCGCGTCGCACCTGCACGTTGCGCGCACCGTCTGCCGGCGGGCGGAGCGTGAGGCCACCTCGCTCGCGAATGCCGAGTCGATCAACCGGATGGCAATTCGCTACCTGAATCGATTGTCGGACGCGCTCTTTGTGATGGCTCGGTACGAGAACCATCAGCAGGGCGTGGCGGAGCCACTGTGGGATCCGGCGGCATAGGCGGGAAAGGGCAGGGGAGGCAAATGGACCAGGAGGCGGAGGTGCGGCGAGCCTTGGATTTGCCAGAGATGGCGCCCTATGCTCAGCATGTTTTCATCTGTTCGGGGCCGTTCTGTGACCCAGAGGGCGAGGGGAAGCGGCTCTATGCCCTTCTGGCGCAGAAGTTGGGCGAACTCGGGCTTTATGACAATCCTCTGCGGGTCAAGCGGGGGATCACGCCGTGTCTGGGGGTCTGCCACAGCGGCCCGGTCCTGGTGGTCTATCCCGATGGCATCTGGTATTGCCAAGTCGACGAGACGCTGTTGGACAGGATCGTCGAAGAGCATCTGCGGGGCGGCAGGCCGGTTGAAGAGGCGGTCTACCACCGGTTGGACTTGGATGCGACCAACTATTCCAATGAGGTCAGGTAGGCGTATACGGCGCTGAGCCCGTCCGGGCTGATTTTGGTCGATCCGAAGAGGTGGTCCGGGCCCAAGTCACCGCCTGTGCGAATCAGATCCTCAAAGTCGTCTTCGCTCAACGAAAGGCCCACGAGCGAAGAGGCTTGATCGGTGCCTGCGGCACCTTCACCGTGACACTCTGCGCAGCGATTGCCGAAGACTAGCTCTCCGGTTGCCACGTCCGGCTCCATCTCTTCTTCATCCTCCTCCTGGTCGGCCCTGCTGGCTTCCTCCATGTCGGTTACCGGGGTGGGCTGGTCGAAGCGGGCGGCCGGCATCGTCGGCACGATGTTGCGGTCGCTGGCCGCCGGCACGGAATCGCTTGCGGCATCGTCGCCGGATGCGCTGGCGTCATCGCCATTTCGACATGCTGCAGGTAACAGGAGGAGCAGCAGGACGGCAAGGGCTGCCGCTAAGCGGGCTGCTGTTCGTCGATTGAGATTTCTCCTCGCTCTTGTCATCGCGGCTCTCCCCGTTGTTCTTTCTGGCGGCGGACTCCGCCTCCGTCTTCGCGATCGCTTCACAGTTGAATGTCAGGCTAGCAGTCAAGCTTTGTCCCGCCAAAGCCGTGGCAATTCGCGGGCCGGAGCCGGCGGCGGGCGTTTACGCCTGTAGGTGTCCCGGTAAGAAGCAAGCAAGCATGGCGTGTGTTAGTTCCTGTAGCGGCGCGCTGCGTTGCGGGGGCATCGCCGGTCTCCGGGTCGGTTTAATCTACAGGTACTCTGACTGACGGGAGGTGTTCATTGGGCAGTAGTGTTACTCGATCATCTTTGGATCGAGCGCGTCGCGCAAGCCGTCGCCGACGAATGAGAAGCCGAGCATGGCCAGGGCTACGGCCAAGGTGGGGAAGAGAGCAAGGTGCCAGTATACACGAACGTAGGCATTGCTGACACCGACCATTTTCCCCCAGCTAGGGATCGGGTCGTTGATGCCGATGCCGAGAAAGCTGAGGCCGGCCTCGCCGAATATGGCGGCGGGGATGCCGAAACTGATGGCCACGAGTATCGGTGTCAGTGCGTTGGGCAGCAGATGACGCATTATGATGCGGTTTCTGCCGACCCCGGTGCAGCGCGCGGCCTCGACGTACTCTTTTTCGCGCAGGGATAGGATCTGCCCGCGGGTGAGGCGGGCGATGCCGATCCAGCTGGTGATGCTGAGGGCGAAGATCACCTTGGTGATACCGCCTCCCCAGACCGAGATAATGAGGATGGAGAACATGAGGCCGGGAAAGGCGGACATGGTATCGATGAAGCGGGAGATCATGAAGTCGGTACGGCCGCCGACGTAGCCGGCGAGGCTGCCCAAAGGGACACCAATCGAGAAGGCGACGATTTGGACGGAGATTCCGACGGTCATCGATGTTCGTGCGCCGTAGATCAGCCGGCTGAGGTAGTCCCTGCCGACCTCGTCGGTGCCAAGCGGGTGGCCCGGCAGGTCGAAGGGGAAGCGGAGAACCCTGTCATAGTAGACCTTGTCATAGGGGAACGGGGCGATCTGATCGGCGAACAGGGCCAGGATGAGGAAGAGCAGAACGATGGCGAGACCGAAGACGGCGAGCCGGTTGCGGAAGAATCGTCCCGCGGCGTCATGCCAGAGCGTGCGGTGACGGCCAATTCTGGGGGCGGCCAGGTCGATGGGCGTTGCGGCCCTGGCTGTCACTAGGCGCCTCCCTCCGCGCCCAGGCGGACGCGCGGATCGATCCAGGTATAGAGGATATCGGTGAAGAGGTAGGTCATGCTCCAGAGGAAGGCGATGAGGAGAAAGAGCGCCATTATCATGGGATAGTCGCGGTTAAAGATGCTTGTCACAAAGAATCTGCCCAGTCCATTGATGCGGAACACGGCCTCGATGAAGATGCTGCCGGTCAGCAGATTGGGGACGATTACGCCGAGCGCGGTGACCATGGGGATCAGGGCGTTGCGCAGGATGTGACGGTACATTATGGCCTGGGAGCCCAACCCCTTTGCCTGTGCAGTGCGCGTGAAGTCCTGGCGCATGACGTCAACGACGCTGGCGCGCGTGTAGCGTGCGATTATGGCCAGCGGCCCGAGGGCGTAGGCGACGACCGGCATGATCCAGTCGGTGCAGATGAAGTCGTTGCCGATGAGGCAGCTTCCGGATGCGTTCCAGCCGCCCATGGGCAGCCATTTGAGGCGGACGGCGAAGAAAAGAATGAGCCACATGGCGACAACGAAGCTGGGCACGGTGATGCCGAGCATGGCGATGAAGGTTGTGGCGTTGTCGATCCAGGAGTTCTGGTGATAGGCGGCGTAGATGCCCAGCGTGAAGCCGGCGCCGAAGGCCAGAATCACGGTCATGGCGCCGACCTGGACAGTCAGTTTCCAGCTCTTGGCGATCAGTGCGGTCACTGTGGTTGTGGGCTGCTGGTAGGGTATGCCGAAGTCAAAGTGCAGCACCGCGTTTTTCATGTAGTTCAGGTACTGGATGTGGATTGGTTTGTCGAGCCCGTATTTGCGCAGTATGTTTTGTTTGGCGGCCGGGGGGAGGGGGGCCTTGGTTTCGTCAAAAGGGCCGCCAGGCACCTGGTGCATGAGGAAGAAGGTGACGACGGAAACTACGAAGAGGACGAGAATCAGCGAGAGAACCCGTCCCAGAATGTATCGCGCCATGGAACTGTATGTGGACCTTATAGGGGGAAGGGAGGCCGTAAGGACAGCCTCCCCTCCCGATCGATCGTTACGTGTTGGTCAAGTACAGGACGTCTGGACTCTACTCTGAGATGTAGATACCTGCGATGTCCTGGTCGTTGCCCCAGTGCCAGCCGGTGATGCCCTGGGAGTCGGGGTCGCGGATGGTTCCCTGGACCCATGGCTGCATCAGGTCACCGGCCCAGCGGTGGGCGATGAAGATGCCGCCGACGTCATCGACGAGCACGCGTTCGGCATCGCGGAACATCTGGTCGCGCAGTTCCGGGTTGCCGACCATGCCGGCGGCCTCGGTGACCAGGCTGTCGAACTCATCGTTCTTCCAGGAGTGGCGGCCGCCGGATTTCCAGACGTTGCCCAACAGGTTGGCGGGGTCGAGGAAGTCCATGCCGTAGTCGACGGCGCCGAAGGTGAGTTCGGTGGGCTTGGCGTTGAGGGCATCCATGTAGATTTTGCGGTCTACGTTGGAGATTTCGATATTGATATTGAGACATTCTGCGATCGAGGCGGCAACGGCCTGGTAGACGGCTGCCATGGCCGGTCCTTCGCCGCGCAGCATCATGACCTGGTCGGGGAAGCCCTCGCCGCCGGGGTAGCCGGCTGCGGCCAGATGTTCGTTGGCGAGGTCGCAGTCGAATGTCTGATGCTCTCTCAACATTCCCTCGGTGTCGGAGGAGGGGTAGCCGGGCATCAGCATCGAGTAGGCGGGCATGGCCTTGATTTCGCCGTAGACGCTGGGAACGATGTTCTCGCGGTCAACGGCGTGTGCGAAGGCCTTGCGAACGTCCAGATTGCTGAAGGGCTCGGCAAAGGTGTCGAAGAGCAGGTAGTCGGTGCGGAAGTCACCGAAGTGGCGGAGGTAGTTGCTTGACATGGTCTCGTCGCGCAGGATCAGCTCGAAGTCGGCCGGTGTCAGTGCACCGTAACCGACGACGTCGATTTCGCCGTTCTGGTAGGCCGCGAAGAAGGTGCTGAGGTCCATGAAGACGCATTCGATGCGTTTCAGCAGCGGCTTGCGGAAGCCGTTGTAGGTTGGGTTGGCTTCGACGACTATTCTGTTGCCGGGGTCGAATTCGGTCAGGATGAAGGGGCCGGAGGAGACGGTGGTCTCGAGGCTGCTGTTGTAGTAAGGGCCGTGCTCTTCCAGGGCCTTTTTCTGCAAGGTAAAGGCGAATTTCATGACGCCGGGCAGAGGCGGGAAGACATCCTCGGTCTCTACTTCGAGGGTCAGGTCATCGACGGCGCGGACGCCCAGTTCTTCGGGCGGCAGCTCGCCGGCGATAATTTTGCTCCAGTTCTTGATGCCGCCATCAGCGAGGAAGCTGTAGAACCAGGAGAAGTCCCAGCCGTGCTCCGGGGTGGCGGTGAGGCGGAAGGTGGCCTCGTAGTCGTAGGCGGTGAGCGGTGTGCCGTCGCTCCATACCTGGCCGGGCCGCAGGTTGAATGTCCAGACCTTGCCGTCTTCGGAAACGTCCCAGCTTTCGGCGGCCCCCGGGATCACGTTGAAATCCTTATCGAGGGAGACGAGTGTATCCTGGAAGTAGTCGGCGAGGCAGTAACGGTTGTAGACGGCGACCGGGAAGTCGAAGGTGGAGGCGCTTTGATTGATGTTCGCGGCTACGCGGTAGACCTGCTCGTCGTAGGGGCGGGCATCGGCGGGTAGCTCTTCTCCGTATATTGTGACATTAGCTGCCGGCTCTTCATCCATCTCCTCTGACGACGCTGCGGGAGCGGCCGGGGGAGCTACACAGGCCTGCATGAGCAGCCCGAGGAGGAGGAGCAGAGGAACGCCATAAGCGGACCAGTTTGGTTTTCTGAGATACTTCGTTGCCATTGATGTCTCCTTTTGGTTCATGGGTATCGATAGGTTCAGGTAGATTTGGCGGGTTCTGGCCGGGACCGGGCGTCCGGGCAGTCAAAGTCCTCACCAAATGTAGTACGAGAGAGAGGTACACGAAGGCACCCGCCCGGTATTTTAGGCCAGGGCAGCGAGGAAATCAAATTTTCGCTGTAGCGGGCGGGCGAATAGAGGTGGAGACGCGCCGGTTACGGCCGGCACGAACGGCTGGCCGTAACCGGCGCGGCAAAGGGACAAGGCCAGGCGCGCTCAGGGCGTTTGAGGCGGGCCGGCAGAATCCTGGGACGGTCGCGTCCAGGGGGCTTGGGCGTCATCGCGCAAGGGGACGGCGGTGACTTACTCGGCCCAGGCGCCCTTGGCCATCAGGCCGCCGTCGACATTGACATATTCGCCGGTCATGAAGGATGCGGCGTCGCTGCAGAGGAAGAGCATGACGGATGCGATTTCCTCCGGCTTGCCGATGCGGCCGATTGGGTGGGCCGCGGCGGCGGCCGAACGGAGCGCCTCCAGGTCTCCGTCCACGCTTTCGACGGCAAGGTGGGTCTCGATGGTGCCGGGATTGACTGCGAGGACGCGAATGTTGTGTTCGGCGTAGTCGAGCGCCAGCTGCTGTGTGAGGGAGAGCATGCCACCCTTGCTGGCGGCGTAAGCGGGTACGCCTTTCATCGATTGGCGGCCCTGCACGCTGGCGGTGTTGACGATGACGCCGCCGCCGCGTTTCATCATTTCGGGCACTGCGTATTTGGTCATCAGGAATCCGCTTCTGAGGTTGACGGCCAGAATTCGATCCCATGTTTCAACAGGGAATTCGTGGGCGGGGAGGTAGCTGTCGAGGGGTTGGATGCCGACGTTGTTGATCAGGACGTCGACGCCGCCGTTGGCGGCGGCGGCCTGGCTCACCAGCGCCTGGCAGGCGGCGGCCTGGGCGACGTCGGCGTCGACGAAGGTGATCGAGCCGGCTACGGAGGCGCTTTCGGCCGCCATTTTGGCGCCGGCCTCTGTATCGACGTCGGCGCAGAAAACGTCGGCGCCGGCCTGGGCGAAGGCCCTGGTGACGGCTTCGCCGATGCCTTTGGCGCCGCCGGTTACGATTGCGGTTTTGCCGCTGAAGTCGGTCATTGAATCTTCTCCATTTCTAGGGTGTCATGGGTGCAAAGGGTAGAACTGTTCCAGCTATTGCTGCGAGGCAAGAAAATCGGCAATCAGGCCTGCTTCTTCTTCACTTACGGTCAGGCCGCCCATTGTCGTGCCGGGGGCGAAGGTGTCCGGGGCGGTGATGAATTCGGCCAGTTTTTCGCGTGTCCAGAGGATATTCAAGCTGGTAATGGCAGCGGAGGCGTTGAATCCTTCGACGTTGCCGGCGCGGCGGCCGATCACATTTTTGAGGTGAGGGCCGACATTGTGTTCGGGGGTCAGGTTGTGGCAGCTGGCGCACTTGGCAGCAAAGAGGGCCTCGCCGGGATGGTCGACGATTCCGCCTTCCTGTGCGTATGGTGTTGCGCCGGTGGTTTCTTCTTCGGCGGCGTCATCTTCTGAAGAGTAGGCACCGTGCCAGACCGGGCCTCTCCAGGAGATTTCGCCGCTGGGGCTCTCTGCGCGGATGACCTGGCCGGTGTAGACATGCTTTATGTCGTAGGCAGGCAAGGGGTAGGAGGCAATGCAGCCGGCATCGCTCACAGCCGTGGTGACATGTTCGTCGGATGCGTTGAAGTCATATATGTTGAAGCCATGCTGTCTGTTCTCTTCGGCAAGGTCGTCGGCGTTTGCCGGAGTTATGTGAAGGAAGAAGCGGTGGGAAAGGTCGTCCTCGGTGCAGTCTCCACGAAGGTAGATGAGCCGGTTGTCTTCGACATATACGTTGAAGAGGGAACGGATCATGGGCGAATCGAGGCGTGCGTTCTGGAGCGAAAGAACGGCGGGGTCCGCCGGGTCGGGGAGGATGTCGGAGATGTCGAGGCAGACTTCGCCGGCGTCGTGGGTGAAGATCGACCACCAAGCGTTGTTTTCCTGGCAGTAGACTGGGGCGCGGCGCAGAAAGAGGACCCTGGCGTCATCGGTCAGGACGGCTATTTTGCCGTCGGGCATTTGGGTTATGTCGCGGATGCGACTGCCGATGAAGATCTTCTCGATGTAGACGACCCGTTCTGCGTGAAGGCGGACGCGAAAGAGGGAGCGGTCCTTGAGCGAGCCGATCAGCAGATCGTTCTGCCACAAGGGGAAGAGGGGGCTGTCGCTGACGATTAGGCTGGAAACGGCGATCGATGGGATCCAAGCGAAGACCGGCTTTTCGTAGCCGTCGTGACGGCCTTGAACGGGGTTGTAGCGCCAGACGCTGTGGCCGTAGTTGATGCCGTTGGTGACATAAGGCCAGCCATAGTGGGTTTCCGGCATCAGCAGGTTGAGCTCGTCACCGCCCTGCTGGCCGTGTTCGGTCTGCCACATGCGTCCTTGTCGGTCGCGTGCCAGGCCCTGCGGGTTGCGGAGGCCGGCGGCGATCACTTCGGCGCTGCCGCTCGACAGGTGGATACGAACGAGCTTGCCGAGGTGGAAGTCGGGTTCGACGACTGGGCCGTTCTTCCCTCGGTCGGCCTCCTCCTGCCACTCATAGTAGGTGTGGTCGCCTACGACGATCAGCAGGCGGCCTGGGCCGTCCATCAACATGCGGCCGCCGGATTGGATCCCCCCTCTACCGCCAAAGAGGAAGATGTCGAACTCGATGCAAGGTTCGGCGGTAAACTCGGTCTTCCAGCCTCCGGCGAGCGAGACTTGACCTTCGTGCAGCTGCAGGCTGGTCGAAGAGACACGGAACTCTACGCACTCTTCAGTGTAGTAGTGATGGGAGACGAAGAGTTTGTAGCGGTCTTGCGAATGTTTGTGCAACAGGATGTCGGCGACGCGGAACCCGATCCACGGGATCCAGCCTGAGGCCCACGCGTTCATGGGGACTGTCTGCGGCAGGTATTCGACGGTACCGTGGGCGTCAACGACGGCAAGGCGCCCTCTCGGCGTGGCAACCAGGAGGCTGTCGTCGAACGGCTCAATGGCGCCGCCCCTGGCGAGGAACTGTTCCAGCTCGACGGCCAGCGGTTGAATCATGTAAAGGTGGGAGGCGATGAAGGGAGGATCGGTTGCGAAAAGGACGGCCTGGCCTACGCTGCTGCGGGCGGCCTCGGTCGAAGCGGGCCGGGACAGGAGGAGAGCCAGGGCGGAAAGTAGAGCGGCGACCAGGGCGGTAGAGAGCGGGGTGCGAAATCGCCTGCTTTTAGGGCAAGCTTGTGCCGATGTTTGACTCATTGATTCGACATGGTCTGAAAGTTCGTGAAGCGCGGTGTTGCGGGGCCCCGCGCGGGTTCCATGCCGGGCCGGCTCGCTTGGGGCTATCATAATCTCTTTCAAACTGCCGGACAAATCGGGCCGTACAGGCCAAGCGGGCAGCGGGCGCGTTCTTCTCGGGGTGCAGCCCTCTTTTGGGATGGAAATCGCCTGGCGGGGTATTCATGCCAGTGGTGGCTGAAGTTGTTTACCGGCTTTGGGAGAGGCGGAGGGCAGGCACAAGGCCTGCCCCTACCGTGGGGAGGGGTTCGCTGACTTGGGGCGGCGCAATGGGCCGCCGGTTGCGAAGGGCTACATTAGAACCCAAACCTGGCGGGAGGAGTGGTGTCAGGGGGGCGTTGCGGGGGGAGTCGCCCCGGCACAAGGGAGGGCCGCAGGCCCGAACGTCGAACTGCAGGGGTCAGGGGGAAGGGGTTAGTGGGCAGGAGCTGCGGGGAGTGGTGGACAGTGAAGCGGCCATGACTCCATTGGTACTTGAGGTGTAGGAATTTGAACCTCAATTGTGGGCTGCACTCTTCTTCTCGTGGGGATTTGACGGATGCGGGGATGTCTGCTAGAGTCGCAGCGAGTGGGGCAAGCGACCAGTGGAGAGGCGCCAGATGCGCTGCGGTCGCGGCAGAAGGAGGATAACGGGAATGACGGACATCAGAGCGACGATCGCGGGCTTCGGCCTGGCGAGCGATCATGGAGGAGTACAGCACCGGTGATCTTGACGGCGGCAGGCGGCTGGGGATAGGAAGCGACGCCAGCCAGATAGCGGCAAAACGGTCACGGTGCGCACGCCCGTGGCTTTTCTTTTTGCGGTAGTTGTGGAGGAGCCACGGGCCTGGCCTGCGGCTCCCTTGTTGTTTTCGGGGTTGCAGGCGCAATATGGATGCCTGACGCTCGGGTCGGGTGTTCTCGACGGATTGGAGCCGGCGTAACAAGGTTGACCGGCCTTCGCCGCTCGGATATGGGGCGACAGACATTGGCCTGGCAGGGAGTTTTAGGCAGATGAACGAGTTCAGACCGGAGAACGGAGATGGGAGAGGGCGAGAGAGGCGTGAGGGGGCTGGATCGGTGCTTCGCCGTCTGCTCAGGGGCACGGCGCGGGTAGGGCCCTGGTCTCGTTTCCTGGAAGAGAGGGAGATGGAGGGCACTGAAATGGGCCTTGCCTATGACCTCAAGGAAACGCTGACGCCGAACCGTTTTGTGGGGCTGTGGCGGATGGCGACCGGCTATCGGGGCATCTATGTTGCGGGGGTCCTGGCGGCGGGTTGTGCGGCGTTGAGCAGGTCGGCGGTCTTCTATCTGTTGCGGCACTTTGTGGACGGGGTCCTGCCGGGGGAAGGGGGCTTCGGGGCGGTCGCGCTGGTGGCGGCCGGCCTGATTGGGCTTGCCGCGGTGCAAGGTCTGTTCGCGTTCAGTATGGGACGGCTGGCGGCCAGAACCGGGGAGGGTGTGGCGAGGCGGCTGCGGAACTATCTGTTCGACCATATTCAGCGGCTGAATTTCGGCTACCACGACTCGATGCAGACGGGGGAGCTGATCCAACGGGCTACGTCGGACGTGGATACGCTGCGGAGGCTGTTCCAGGACCAGCTGATTGGGATCGGCCGGATTGGGCTGCTCACGGTTGTCAACTTCAGCGCGCTGGTGTTGCTGCATGGCAGGCTGGCGCTGATGTCGACGCCGCTATTGCCGGTGATCGCCGTGATCTCGTTCTTTTTCTTCAGGCGAATCGGGACTGTGTACGAGGCGTATCAGAGCCAGGACGCGGCGGTGTCCAACCGGCTGCAGGAGAGGCTGAGCGGCGTGCGGGTGGTGAAGGCGTTTGCGCGTCAGTCGTATGAGATCGGGCGATTCGAGAAGGAGAACTGGGAGAAGTACCGGCGCGGGGTGTGGATGTCGAATCTTCACAGCCTGTTCTGGCCGCTGGTCGAGTTCATGATTGCGGGCCAGGTGATTCTGGGGACATACCTGGCGGGGATGATGGCGGTCGAGGGCACGATCACGGTGGGCACATTTGTGGCATTTACTGGTCTGCTGGGCGCGACTGTGTGGCCGATGCAGGGGATAGGGCGGCTGGTGGCGCATGTTTCGACCGGGCTGGTGTCGCTGGAGCGGGTGCAGACGATCATCCGGCAGGAGCGGGAGGAGCTGGGGGAGGAGCACGGGACTGACAGCGGCCGTCTGCGGGGGGAGATTGCGTTTCAAGGGGTACAGTTTGCGTACGAGCCGCCGGCGGAGCAGGAGGAGAAGGGGAAAGGGAAGAAGAAAGCAGACGGCCGGAGCCGGCAGGCGGTGCGTCAGCAGGCGTTTGCGGAGCGCGGCTATGTGCTGCGGGATATTGATTTGGCGGTGGAGCCGGGGCAGGTGATCGGGTTGCTGGGGGCGACGGGTTCGGGCAAGTCGTCGCTGGCCAACCTGTTGCCGAGGTTTTACGAGTACAGCGGCGGCAGCATCAGGCTGGACGGGCGGGAGCTGCGTTCGTACGGGCGCGGCTATCTGCGCAGCCAGATTGGCTTCGTGCAGCAGGAGCCTTTTCTTTTTTCGACGACAATCCGGAACAACATCACCTACGGCACGGGGCGGGAGGTTGCGGACGGCGAGGTGGAGGCGGCGGCGAGGGCGGCGGCGATCCACGACGTAATCCTGAGCTTCCCGGACGGGTACGATACGCTGGTCGGGGAGCGGGGGGTGACGCTTTCGGGCGGGCAGAAGCAGCGGGTGACGGTTGCGCGGACGCTGCTCAAGGACCCGGCGATATTGATACTTGACGATGCCACATCGAGCGTGGACACGGGGACGGACGCGTCGATCCGGGCGGCGCTGCGGGGGTTGATGCAGGGACGGACTACGTTCATCATCGCGCACCGGGTGCAGAGTGTGATGGAGGCGGACCAGATCCTGGTGATGGATGGCGGGCGGGTGATCCAGAGGGGCAGGCACGAGCAGCTTGCGGCAGAAGAGGGCGTGTACCGGCGGATCTACGAGCTGCAGATGCAGATTGAGGCCGACCTGGAGCGGGAGATTGCGGCGGTTGTAGAGGCGACTGAGGCGCGGCTGGATGATCTGGCTGCGGCGGGGCCTGGCGAAGGGCGGGACGACGCGGCTTTCAGCTCTGAGCTGCCGAGCTCTTAAGGCAAAGGCAGCTACTTTGCCACATATGGCGTCAGTCTTGACCGGTCCTTCATCGCTGCCGCCATTCAGATTATCTGAACGCGTATTCGGTTGGCCGCCGCCAGGTTGGATGAGCAGCACTGCCGGGAACAGGGCGTACCGGCGGTGAGCGCTGGTTTTGGAGGGGGGCGTTGCGGGGGGAGTCCCCCCGCACAAGGGAGGGCCGAAGGCCCGACCGTCCCAGAAGCAAGGAGAGAGTCAAGAGGAGTGAGGAGAGAGAAGACCGCTTCGCTCGCCTCATTCAGGGTCGCAGACTGATTGCGGCTGAGTCGTTATAGACTGAGGTTGATCGATGGCAATGGACGAGTTTTTTACGGAAGAAGAGTTCGATACCGAGTTCAACGGAAAGACGGTAGCGCGCATGCTGCGGCAAGGGCTGGCGCACTGGCCGTACTTCTTCGGCTATCTACTTTCCGTGCTGGCGACGGCGCTGGCGGACGGCTACCTGATCCTGCTGGGGAAACGGCTGGTCGATGAAGGGGTCCTGGCGGGCGATGCAGAGCGGCTGACGCGGCTGATGGTGGAGTTCGGGCTGACGGCGGCGGCGATTGCGGTGGGCGTGATGGGGTTCATCTTTTGCGCGTCGCGCCTGGGTGAGCGGGTGCAGTACGATTTGCGCAAGGCGATGTACGCGCGATTACAGGAGCTGTCGCTGTCCTATTATGACCGGACGCCGGTGGGGTGGCTGATGAGCCGGCTGACGTCGGACGCGACGCGGGTGGGCGAGCTGGTCTCGTGGGGCTTCCTGGACCTGGTCTGGGGCGGTGTCGGCATCGTTGTGTTTCTGGGTTATATGGCGACGATCAACGTGCAGATGATGCTGATTGGGGCTGGGCTGGCGCCGGTGCTGGTCGTGGTGGCGATCCAGTTCAAGAAGCGGATCCTGGTGGAGTACCGGGAGGTACGGAGGACGAACTCGAAGATCACGGGGGCGTACAATGAGAACATCACGGGTGTGCGGGTGGTGAAGGCGCTGCGGCGCGAGGAGGCGAACCTTTCAGAATTCAGGGAACTGACAGGCACGATGTACCGGGCGGGGTACCGGGCGGCGATGCTTTCGGCGCTTTTCCTGCCGGCGGTGCAGCTGATCAGCGCGGTGGGCGTGTCGGCGATCGTGATGTACGGGGGGTGGCAGTTCCAGATGGGCGCGGTGACGATCGGGGGGTTGCAGGCGTTCATTTTTTACATCACGTTCATGCTGATGCCGGTGCAGGAGATGGCGCGGGTGTATGCGGAGATGCAGCAGGCGATCGCGTCGGGGGAGCGGATTTTCAGCCTGATCGACGCCGTGCCTGAGATCGAGGACCGGGAGGGTGCTCAGGCGCCGGAGAGTCTGCGGGGGGACATCGTATTTGAGGATGTGGCGTTCCGGTACGAGGAGGAGAAGCCGGTGCTGGAGGGGTTCGACCTGCGGGTGAAGCAGGGCGAGAAGATCGCGCTGGTGGGGCCGACGGGGGCGGGGAAGTCGACGATCGTCAACCTGGTGTGCCGCTTCTACGAGCCCACGAGCGGGCGGATTCTGATCAACGGCAGGGATTACAGAGATTGGACGCTGCATGGCATTCACAGCCGGGTCGGGGTGGTGCTGCAGACGCCGCACCTGTTTTCGGGGACGATCCGGGAGAATGTGCGCTACGGGCGGCTGGAAGCGAGCGACGAGGAGGTCGAGAAGGCGGCGCGGATGGCGGGCGCGCACGGGTTCATCGAGGCGCTGGAGGCGGGGTACGACAGCCAGGTGGGGGAAGGGGGTGTGCTGCTGTCGATGGGTCAGACGCAGCTATTGAGCCTGGCGCGGGCGATTCTGGCGGAGCCGGACATTTTCATTATGGACGAGGCGACGAGCTCGGTGGACACGTTGACGGAGGCGTTGATCCAGGAGGCGATGGATACAGTGATGGCGGGGCGGACGAGTTTCATCATTGCGCACCGGCTATCGACGATTCGGAAGGCGGACCGGATTCTTGTGATCGACGACGGGCGGATTGTGGAGGAGGGGAGTCATGCGGCGCTGATCGGTCTGCGGGGCCGGTATTATGGGTTGTACACGAAGCAGTTCCGGGACGAAAGGGCGGGGGAACTGCAGTGGGCAGGGGATAGGGGATAGTAGTCAGTTGCCAGTTGGTAGAATGAGGGAAGAGGGACGCCGGTCCTCGATGGAGGGCGGGCGTTTTCTATTGGGGCGGGAAGGGGGGATGCGTGGGAGAGTTGTACGAGTGTTTGTGAGCGTTTGCGAGTAATTGCGGACTTATTTTGGGGAATTGGGGCGGCGCGGGGCCGGGAGGGAGGCTGGCGGGTGGGGATTGCTGGCTTCCGGTTAATAGTATTTCGTTTTGGGAGGGTAGGGAGGGCGGGAACTGGCGGGAGGGCGCGGAGGGGGGCAAGGGTAGGGCTTTTCGCTGCGGGGACGGTGGGGCGCGGGCGCGAGGGGACGGCGCCGGTCTTGGGAGAGGGGCGTGCGGGGGATGGTCGAATGTTTCAAATATATTATTTATTTGACTTCATTAGCCGGGCCCGGCGGTGCTAGTCGCTGTCGCGTGGGAGGAGGCCATTTTCTCCTGGTATGCATTCTGCATGTTGCCGATTAAATCGTCCAACTCTTTTAGCAGTTCATCCATGAGCTCTGCGGGGTCATCATCCTGGTGGTAGAAGAGCGGTAGTTCCCTGTCGACGCTGTTGGGAAGCGGCGCGCCCGGCTGGCCGGTGAAGGGATCGGGCGGGAGGCGGTCCAGGTTTCCCCGGCAAGATCTGGTCATGTCGCGAGCGGCTTCAAGAGCGGCGAGTAAATTGGTCAGGTTGTCCTTCTCAAAGCCGCCGTTATTGAACTCTTTTTCTGTTTCGGCCAAGAGCTTGAAGCCGGCATCGATCAGCTGAAAATGGCCGAAGCGTAAGCGGCCGGCGTCAGTAAGGACCGGCTGGTTGCGGAACAGCTTTCTGGCCGGCGTTTTCACCAACGGGCTTCCCAGTTCTACGAGGCCTTGTTCCATGAGGGACTCGACGTGGTAGCGTTCGTGCCGGTTGGAGAGTTCGTCGGCGGATTCGAGGATTTCGAGGTCGCCTTGGATGCCGTTTACTGCGGCTGCCGACGCGGCATTTTCCTCGGCGCGGACTTCGTCCATTTCGGAGTCGGCGGCCTTGTGCAACATGACGAGGGTATTGGCGCCGCGGCAGATGGCGTTGAAGGCTGCGGGGGTCATGTCGCCTTTTTTGACTGCGGTCATGCCGGCGCGGACCTGGTCTATGGCGCCGCGCAGGCGTTCGGGGATGCGTTTGTCGGCGCGGGCGGCGGTGGATGAATTTTCGCCGCCGCGGACGCGCCAGGCGCGCGTTTTTTCGGGTGAGGCGTGGGCGATGCAGTAGCCGTCGAGCTGTTCAAGGCCGTTGCCGCGGCAGGGCGCGCCGTCTTTCTTGACGCCTTTGCAGGGTGATTTCGCCATTTTTTGGTTCTCCTTGTGTGGTGGCCGCTGGCGTGCGGCGCTTGGTTTTTCAGGACTGCGATACCAGAGTAGCACGGTCTGAAATCTCTTGCAGGGGAATTGGGGAAATCCGTTTTTGGGGGAGGTGATGGGGTGGGTGGGAGCCGATCGACGAAGGGGGAGAGGGGGGATCGACGAAGGGGCACGAATTTGCACGAAGGCCGGGGAAGGCTCGTATTCATGGGGGGTCCACGTCTGGGATTCAGCTGCGTAGCGCTACTTGACCTGGGGGGCGGGGCCGGTTATACTGTGGCTGACTGCGCCGATGGGCGTGTGTCCGCACCTGAACAATTGAATCGCAATCGGGAGCTCGGATGAACCGGGCTGAGATATCGCCTTGCGCGTCGTGGGACGTGCGGTGGAGATGACCGACGGACCTGATCCAGGTAATGCTGGCGTAGGAAGTTTAGCGATGGGAATATCTTTGGAAAGCATCGAACTTCAACCGCCTGGCAGGGCGGTTTTTTTGTTTTCAGTTTTTCGTTTTGAGTTTTTGGTTGGGGCCTGTGTGGGGAGATTGTCAGGACGGGCAGGCACAAGGTCTGCCTCTACGGGATAATGGAGAGGAGGAAGGGGCATGTCGAATTCGGTAATCGTTGATATTGAGGTGCTGCCGGGGACGGGCGAGGACGCTTACTCGGTTGTGGAGCGGGCGATTGGGGTGATCGAGGCGTCGGGGCTGCGGTATGAGGTGGGGCCGATGGGGACGACGGTCGAGGGCGACCTGGACAGTTGCCTGGAGGTGGCGAAGGCGGCGCACCGGGCCTGTTTTGTGGACGGCGTAGATCGGGTGGTGTCGATTATCAAGATCGGGGAGTCGAGGGGCGGGACGACGATCGACGGGCTGGTGTCGAAGTTCCGCGAAGAGGGCTGATGAGGACGACGCGGCTGTTTGTTCCGGCGCTGGTTCTGATTGTCTTGGCGGTGGTGTGGGAGCTGGCTGTGCGCGGGCTGGCGGTGCCGGTCTGGATCCTGCCTTCGCCGTCGGCGATCTGGCAGTCTTTCTGGGAGACGCGCGATCTGATCGGCGTGCACGTTGGGCAGACGCTGCTGGAGGTGGCGATTGGGGTTGCGGTGGCGGTGACGGCGGGGGTTGCGGTGGCTGCGGCGATGGATTTTTCGCCGTGGCTGCGGCGGGCGATCTATCCGCTGCTGGTGATTTCGCAGACGGTGCCGATCATTGCGCTGGCGCCGCTGCTGATCATCTGGTTCGGTTTCGGGATCGCGCCGAAGGTGATCGTGGTGACGCTGTTCTGCTTTTTCCCGATCGCGGTGAACACGAGCGACGGGCTAACGGCGACGGAGCCGGATATTGTGGATCTGTTCCGTTCGATGGGGGCGACGTGGCCGCAGATCTGGCGGAAGGTACGGCTGCCGGCGGCGGGGCCCTACTTTTTTTCGGGGCTGAAGATTGCGGCGACCTACAGTGTGGCGGGGGCGGTTGTCGGCGAGTGGGTGGGGGCGAAGCAGGGGCTGGGCATCTACCTGCTGCGTATGTCGGCGGCGTTCAAGACGGCGAGTGTTTTCATGACGATTGCGATCATATCGCTGCTGAGCATTGTGCTTTTCTTGACGGTTTTTGTGGTGGAGCGGCGGATAATGCCGTGGTATTTCGCGGAACGAAGCGAACAGTAGACGGCCGGCGGCTGCGCGGGCCGGCTTTCACCAAACAAGGGGGAGACGATGGAGAAGCGAGTACAGGGAAGGATTGTGTGGATTGGGCTGCTGCTGCTGGTGCTGATGGCGGCGGGGTGCGTGCCGGTTGCGCCGGAGGGGCCGAGCGAGGGCGCGATGGCGGAGCCGAAGGACGTGACGTTGATGCTGGGGTGGACGCCGAACACGAATTACACCGGTATCTACGTGGCGCAGGAGATGGGCTGGTACGAGGAGGCTGGGCTGAACGTGGAGATCGTGCTGCCGGGGCAGTCTGACGTGCACAAGGTGGTGGGCACGGGGTCGGCGGAGTTCGGTTTCAGCTATCAGGAGGGAACGACGTTTGCGCGTAACGAGGGTGTGCCGGTGGTGTCGGTTGCGGCGATCATCCAGCACAACACGTCGGGCTTTGCATCGCGCAGCGGGAAGGGGATTCTGACGCCGACTGAGATGGCGGGGATGCGCTACGGCGCGTTCGGTTCGCCGGTCGAGTATCCGACAATTGACCTGCTGATGCAGTGTGAGGGGGCGTCGGCGGAGAGCGTCGAGTTCATCGACATTGGCTGGGCGGACTTTCTGTCGGTGACCGAGGCGGACCAGGTCGATTTTGTGTGGATATTCTATGGCTGGGCGGGCGTTGACGCGGAGGTGAAGGGCGTCGAGCTGGACATCGTGATGTTGAAGGACTACCTGGATTGCATACCGGACTACTACACGCCGACTCTGATCACGAGCGAGGCGATGATCGCGGAGGAGCCGGAGACGGTGCGGGCGTTCATTGGGGCGTCGGCGCGCGGTTATGAGTTCGCGATCGAGAACCCGGCTGAGGCGGCGGAGATCCTGCTGGCGGCGAACCCGGACCTGGACGGGGAGCTGGTGCGGACGAGCCAGGCGTGGCTGTCGGAGGAGTACCAGGCGGAGGCGGCGCAGTGGGGGATCCAGACGACGGAGGTGTGGCAGGCGTATGCCGATTTTCTGATCGAGAACGGGATCATCGAGTCGTTTGACGCGGAGAGCGCGTATACGAACGAGTTTCTGCCGGAGCGGTAATGACCTTGCTGGCGGTTGAGGCGCTTTCGAAGAGTTTTGGCGGCCGGGGGTCGGGTCGGGGCGATGGTGCGGTCGTCGAGGCGGTGGCGGACGTGACGTTCGGCGCGGCGGCGGGTGAGTTTGTGACGATCATCGGCCCGAGCGGCTGCGGAAAGTCGACGCTGCTGCGCCTGCTGGCGGGGCTGGAACAGCCTGACAGCGGGCGGATCGTTCTGGAGGGGCGGCCGCTGGCCCAGGCGCGGGAGCGGCAGGGGCGGTTCGGGTATATGCCGCAGCGGGATACGCTGCTGCCGTGGCGGACTGTGTTGGAGAATGTGATATTGGGGTTGGAGCTGGCGGGCGGCAGCCGCGAGGAGGCGCGCGAGGAGGCGCGGCAGCTCTTGCCCCTGTTTGGCTTGGAGGGGTTCGAAGAGGCATGGCCGAGCGCGCTGTCGGGGGGGATGCGGCAGCGGGCGGCGCTGCTGCGAACGTTTCTGGCTGCGGATGACATATTGCTGCTGGACGAGCCGTTCGGGGCGCTGGATGCGCTGACGCGGCGGGTGTTGCAACAGTGGCTGCTGGGTGTGCGGACGCGTTTTCAGAAGACGATTGTGTTCATTACGCACGACATCGACGAGGCGCTGCTGCTGGGGGACCGGGTGCTGGTGTTCAGCCCGCGGCCGGGGCGGATTGCGGCCGACTTGGCGATCGATCTGCCGCATCCGCGAGGGGAGGAGACGGTGCTGGAGGCCGGTTTCACGGCGTTGAAGCGGAGCGCGCTGGCGCATTTGAAGCTGTGAGGCGGCGCGCCGGCGCGCGCGAGAGACGCTATTGGGGCGCTGCCAGATTGAGGCCGCAGCGTTGCGCTGTGGCGCAGATTTTGCCCCAGGCGCCGTCGTCGACGTGGATGCCGTCGCGGGTACGCTGTTGGCGGGCGCGGATTTCGGGCTCACCGGGGGCGAGGATTTCGTCGAAGCCGGCGGCGAGCTCGGAGTTCTTGACGTGTTGCACGAGCGCGTCGACGTCGGCGTAAAAGTCGGCGGCGTCCCTGAGGTGATCGGGCCGGATGAGGAAGGCGAGGAAGCCGTTGCCGATGCGGGTGGCGCTGTCTCGGCTGCAACCGGCGCCGGAGAGTGCGCCGGCGAGGATATCGATGACGAAGGCGAGGCCGAAGCCTTTGTGCTGGCCGAAGGGGAGGATGGCGCCCTGGGGCGGCCCGTAGAAGGCGACGGGATCGGTGGTGGGGTTGCCGTCGGCGTCGACGATGCAGCCGGGTGGGGCAGAGACGCCGCGATTGAGAGCGTGCTTCAGTTTGCCTTCGGCGATGGCCGAGGTGGACATGTCGAGCACGAGCGGCTCGGCATTTTTCCTTGGGACGCCCACAGAGAATGGGTTGGCGGAAAGGCGGCGGCCGCGTCCGCCCCAGGGTGCGGTGAGTTTGCCGGCGCCGTGGGTGTTGACGAAAAGGACGGTGACAAGGCCGTGTTGGGCTGCGAGCTCAGGGTAGTGGCCGACGCGGCCGATGTGGCCGCACTGGCTGACGGCGACGATGCAGACGCCGGCGCCCTGGGCCTTGCGGATGGCGACTTCGAAGGCTTCGAGGCCGATGACCTGGCCGAAGCCCCAGCCGCCCTCGATAATGGCGAGGGTGTCGGTCTCGTGCATGATGGTGATGTGCTGGCCGAGGGCGACGTCGCCGGCCTCCATCCACTCGACGTATTCGGGGATGCGGAGGACGCCGTGCGAGTCGTGGCCGGCGAGGTTGGAGTCGACGAGGTGTTCGGCGACGATGCTGGCTTCTTCGGGTTCGACGCCGGCGGCGACGAAGACGTCCTGGGCTATTGTGGTCAGTTGGTGCGCTGGGAATACGGGCATGGTTGCGGCTCCTTGGGAAGACGGGCGCTTCGAATCATTTGACCTTTTGGGATCTATCCACGAATTAACGCGAATTTACACGAAGAAACCCTTTGTTGTAGCTTGTTGTCACTTGGCGCTCCTGGTGGATTTTCCTTCCGTGAGCGGGCGGGTAGTTGGGAAAGGGACTCAAGACTGCCTGATTCCTTGTGAAGGCGGGGGTTTCGATTCTTTTCACTTCTCAGATCTATCCACGAATTAGCACGAATTTCCACGAAGAAACCCCGCGGTGAATATCCCCAACTTAAAAGGGCTAACCTTGCGACAGTCGCTTTTCAAACAGGGCATAATTGTGCTGCCACAAGGCGTCGCCTTTTTTGGCGTATGACTCGCTTTGCAGGCCGGCGCGGACCAGGGCGGCGATGCCGTACTGCGCGCCCATGGCGAGGGCGGACTTTACGGCCAAGTGGGCGAGGGCATTGGATAGTCCCCGGCCGCGGGCCTCTTTCGTAACACCCGTGGTTTTCAGCACGACATAGGTTTCAGGTGAAGCGCCGGTTGAAGGCGAATGCAGGTCGGTGAACGCAAAGAAGAAGCCGACGTCGTCGCCTTTAGGTGAGGCGGCAAAGTGAGTGCAGTCGTTCTTGGGCTTGCCCTGTGTGCCGAGGAACAGGTCGAAGAGGGGCTGGGGGGCGGTCTCGAAGAGGAAGCTGCCCTCAAAGGCTGCGTTGGTAAGGTTGTAGAGGGCTGTGCCGTCTCCCTGGTGCAGCCGCGACCAGTCCAGTCTGCGGAATCGGAACCCTTTGGCGAGCGCGGCTTGGTACT
The DNA here is from genome assembly GCA_951813625.1 of uncultured Caldilineaceae bacterium. Lineage (GTDB taxonomy): Bacteria > Chloroflexota > Anaerolineae > Caldilineales > Caldilineaceae > Bin5. The sequence goes on from CATOTS010000004.1 coordinate 143,877, forward strand.
CGGGCTCGGTCTGTTCGAGGAAGCGTTCGAGGTTGGCGAAGGCGGTTGAGTGGTAGTCGGCGCTGCGCTTGAAGCCGGCGGCGAGAAAGTGTTCGACGTATTCGGGCGGGTCGACGGGTTCCCAGGCGAAGCAGCGTTCGTCGCGGGCGTCGATGCGAAAGCGGTAGGGCAGCCAGGTGTTGAGATTGACGGGGCCGAATACGCGGACGGCTCTGTCTTGCAGAAAGTTGCAGGCAGCGTCTATGAGCAGGCGGGCGGCAGCGGCGGCGCGGGCCTGCCGGGTGTCGACTTCAAAGAAGCCGACGTAACCGGTCTGCGGGTGGCTGGAGATGTTGGCGGCGATACGGCCAATGGGTCGACCGCCGTGTTCGACGAGCCAGGAGTTGCGGGGGGCGGGCGATGGCAGGTCGACGAGGATGCGCTCCAACTGGATGGGGAGCAGGGCGTTGCGGTAGGCGCCGCGGCGGATGCGGGCGGGGAGCTGCGAGAAGGCTTCGACGAAGGCGGGCTTGTCGGCGGTGTGCTGGAAGCTGGTCAGTTTCATGGCAGGATTCGCACCTCTCCTTTGGCGGCGTCCATGCGCACACGTTGTCCGGTCTGCAGTTTTTGCATGAGCCCGCCTGAAATTCCGACGATCGTGGGCAGTCCGAGTTCGCGGGCGACGACGGCCGAGTGTGAAAGAAGGCTGCCGCGTTCGATGAGGAGGCCGGCGCAGGAAGGGTAGAGGGGGACCCAGCCGGGATCGGTGCGGGCGGTGACGAGAATCTGCTGATCGAGTTTTGCGGCTTCGGCGGGCGTGCGGGCGACGAGCACTGGGGCCTCGACGACCCCGGGGCAGCAGGGCGTGCCGGTGAGGAGGTTGGGATCGGCGGCGGCGTGCGGGTCGATCCGGGGGCGGAGGAGGTCGGCGGCGGCGAGGAGCTGGGGCCGCTGCGCCCATACGCCGGCGGCGCCCTGGGTGAGGAAGCGGTCGGGCGGCGGGGGGGCCTGGCGGAAGTTGCGGTACTCGGCGCGCCTGAAATCGGCGAGACCGCCGAGGTCGGTTACCGCCAGGCGGCCTTCGACGAAGGCGTAGATTTCGTCCACGGTGAGGTAGAAGACGTCGTCTACGGAGGCGAGGACTTGGAGACGGACGAGCTGGAGGCCGACGCCGCGGAAGAGGTGGCGGGCGAGGCCGAAGATCCGGGTGCGGTCGAAGCGCAGGTTTTCGCGCAGTCTGACGGTGCGCCGGGCCTGCCTGAGCACCCAGCGGTAGGCGGGCCGTTTCCAGCCGGAGAGGGCGCTGTCGATGCGTTGCTCGGCGGCAGCGCGGATTGCCTTTTCGCGTTGGACCATGGCGTCGATGTCGTAGGAGCGGTCGCGCACGTAGCGGGCGATGGCGCTGATGACGAAAGAGGGATCGTCGTGCAGGTCGGGTTCCTCGAGTTTGAGCTCGTTGACGGAGCGGAAACCGTAGAGGTCGAGGAATTCGTCGATCATGGCGGCAACGGCTGGGGCGCGGTCGCGTTCCTGCCGGACCTGATCGGGGGTTGAGTCAGTGAACCAGGCGCGCGTTTGCGGATCGCCGTTGTCGATGCTGGCGGCGATCTTCATCAACATGCGGGTAGGTTCGGTGCTGACGAGGCCGCCTTCACCGCAGAGGAGGTCGTTCTGGAGGGAGGCGGCCGGGGCTGTCGGTTGCGGCGGGTCATTTGCGGCGTCTGCTTCGGACGCGGCGCGGTAGACCCAGTTTTCGGTGAGTCTCTTGAGCAGGCCGAAGAAGATCATACAGAGGTAGTCGTTGATAATCGGGGCGTGCCACTTTTTGAGGAGATCGTCCTCGATGGCGCTGTAGTGATCGAGCAGGGCGTTGAGCGACATTGCGTTGAAGTCAAGACTGCGGGAGGTGTTGTAGACGGCGGCGAACCTTGACTGAAAGTCGTCGACGGTGCGGTCGAGGCGGGCAAAATGGCGGATGGTTGTTGCGGTCACGGCGAGCTGGCGGAAGCGGGAGCGGGCGGGCGGCTGCCGGAGCTCGTCGAAGAGAGAAGAGAGCTCCGGCCCGAGGCTCTGCTGGAGGCCCATCATCGTTTCCATAAAGTCGTCGCTCGTGCCGCCGACGGGCAACATTCGGATGAGGCGGTACCAGTTGATCAGGTTGTAGTAGATGCGTCCCTGGATGAGGCCGAGCATGTTGCGGAACATGGGTTCCTGTTCCTCGATCACATGCCCGGGGATGCCCAGGATCTGACAGAACTGGATGTAGACCTGACGGTAGGCGCGGCTGGCGAAGCTGAAGGTCAACGGGGCGGTGATCCCTTCGTAGCTCTCGATGATATTGGCGTTGTCCCAGAGGGCGTAATGGTGACCGATAATATCGCTGTCGTAGAAGGTCTCGGGGGGGAGGGTTGTGATGGGGCGCGTCTGCAGAAGGAGGAGCCGGTCTTCGGGGTCGAAGGCCCATTCGCAGTCCTGGGGCGATCCGATTTGCTTCTCCAGGCGTTCGGCGAGACCGGCGACGGCCGCGACCTGTTGATCGGAGAGGCAAGGGCGTTCGCGGTCTTCGGCAGGAACGGGGACGGGATGGATGCCGCCCTGTTGGCGCCGGCGGTAGGCTTCGGGCTTGCAGGCGATGGTGGCATCGACGGCGCGGCTGTTGCGGTCGACGGTGAAGTGGTCGGCTTCGAGCGCGCCGCCGACCAGGCCTTCGCCCAGTCCGTAGACGGCGTCGACGACGATAGTATCGCGTTGCAAGGGCGCGGTGGGATCGCGCGAAAAGGCGACACCGGAGACGCGGGCGTCGACCATTTGCTGGATGACGACGGCGACGCGGATGTTGTCGATGGGCAGGCCCTGCTGGCGGCGGTAGGCGAGCGCCCTTGCGGAGAAGCCGGAGGCCCAGCAGCGCCTGACGGATGCGGTTACCGCTTCTCTGCCGCGCTGGTAGAGGTAGGATGAGAACTGACCGGCAAAGGAGGCGGTGGGGCTGTCTTCGTCGATGCCGCTGGAGCGAACGGCGAGAAAGGCGTCCTGCAGATTCAGCGCCTCGATGGCGGCGAAGAGCTCGTCTTCGACCTGATTGGGCAAGGCATTGGAGAGAAAGAGCTCTTCGACCCGGCGGGCAAAGTCGTCGAGATCTGCGGATGGCGCCAGGCGGTCGTGCAGGCGATGCTGGCTGATAAAGGCGTCGAAAGCGCGGGCGGAGAGGCAGAACCAGGCGGGGACGGGGAAGTTCTGCTGTGTCACGCGGGCGAGGTTGGCGGCCTTGCCGCCGCCGTCGGAGTGAAAGAGGGCGAGATCGTCGCGGTCGGCGAGAAGAGTCAACATGGCGCTATGGTGCCACATTCAGCCATAGGCTCAAAGGGACGGCCCAGACGTGCAGGGCAAGTGAAACAGAGGCCACACTCTCGACAGTTTTGAATCGATCGGGGGCGATGAAGACGAGCGCGAGCAGCGCGATCATGATCGCCTCAAGCGGCCAGAGCAGCGGTCCTAATCCAAGGCCGAGGGCGCCGACGGCGGAGAGGGCGACGGTGCAAACGGCAAAGGCGAGGGTCCTGGCCGGGCCGTAGTGGGAGAGGTAGGTCTGCACGAGCGGGTGTGCGTTCGGGTCGAGTTTGCGGCAGATTTCGTAGGTGAAGAAGGCGCCCAGCACGGTGATTGCGAAAGAGAAGGTCTGGGCGTGGCGCCAAGCATTCGCGTCGAAGACCAGGGCGCTGAAGTAGCAGAGAGGAAGGAGAATGACCTGGTGGGATGCGGCGTAGAGGATGGGTCGGTCGGACAGCCAGGCTGAGACATAGAACTCGCGATACATGAGCCACAGGTAGCCGGTGACCAGGAGGTAACCGAGGCCGGCGGGGCGGTTGGCGAGACCGACGGCGAAGGCGTAGACGAGCATGGCGATGGCGAGTAAGTTGACAGCGTGCGCGACCTGGGCCGGCGCGAGGACTGCGCGGGGCAAGGGGCGTTGGGGATGGGCGATGCGGTCCTTATCGTAGTCCTTGTATTCATCCATGATGCGGAGCACGGCGAAGAAAAAAAATGCGCCGACGGCAGGGATGGCGATGACTATCCAGGGGACCTGCCATTCGAGTACGGCACTCGTCGACAGTCTGTTGATGGCGACGCCGGAAGCGGCGAGCCCGGTTGCGAGGAGGAGGTAGGAGAACGCGGGTATGCGCTCCTTGAGGAAGGTCATCCAGGCGCCCATTTTGTGCCTTCCTTGAGGGTACGGGGGCGGTCGATGCGGGCCCTGTGTCGGCGGTCGCGGATGATGCGGGCGGTGACGACGCGGTCGACGCCGGGCAGTTTGGCGGCGGCGTCGACTTCGCCGACGAGGAGGATTTCGCCGGTGTGCATGCGGTGGATGAAGCAGTTGCTGGATTGGAGGGCGGAATAGGCGCGTTGTTCGAGCGCGAAGTCGGATTCGGGCTGATTGGCGCGGCCGCGATACCACCAGTCGCGGCCGTCGTCGCAGGGGCTGATGCGGTCGCCCATGAAGTGCCAGGCGCGTCCCTGTTCGTCGGTCCGCTTGTCGGTGCGATTGGCGGCGTGGTTGCCGAGGTAGGGGCCGCAGACGTGAGGTCCGCTGACCCAGAGCCCGCGTGCGTCGCTGTGGTGGGCGATTTCGGCGACAGGCGAACCGAGGAGGAGGGTCTGGAAGTAGCCTTTTTCCCTGCTTTGGAGGACGGCGATCTGTGCATCGGCGACGGCGACGGGCTCGGCTTCGGTGCTGCCGTAGAGGTGGCGGAAGTGGGCTTGCGGCCAGCGTTGGAAGGCGCGTTCGAAGGTACGGCAGTCGGTGAGGGCGCCGCCGACGTGAAGGCTCTTGAGGCGGGGGAGGTTTGCGTGCTGCATCAGTGTCGACAGGAAGGCGGGGCCGCAGGTGAGGGAGTGCGGCTGGAGCGCGGGGGGCAGGTTGTCGAGCTGGCGCAAGAGCCGGGGCTTCCAGGGATCGGGCAGAATGATTGACGGCCGGCCGGAGGCAAGGTTGGCCAGCACGAAATTGGCGAAGATGCAGAGGTCTGGTCGTGCCTGCTGGGCGGCGTCGAGGGCGCGGGCCAGGACCTGGCGCTGTCTGAGGAGACCGCCCTGTGTCCTGACGACACCTTTGGGTTCGCCGGTTGTGCCGGAGGTAAAGGAGACGGTGCCCGGCTGGTCGGGCTCGACGTCCTCGACGACGAATTTCCAGCCGTTGGGCTGCTGGAGCAAGCGGCGGACGTTCAATTTGTGGGGGATGGCGCGGATGGCAGGATGCCGAATCCCCCAGAGCCGTCCCAGCCAGCCGCTGACGAAGAATTTGGGCGCGGCGGTGCGGGCTGCCCGTTCGATGTGGGCGGCGGGCATCCAGGGTTCGATCAGGACCACGGTTGCGCCGAGACCGAGAATGGCGAAGACGGCGGCGTAGAGGCGAAGGCTCAGGCGATCCTGAAGCAGGACGAGGTCGCCGGACTGGACGCCGCTGGCGACGAGCGAGCGTTGCAGCGCGCAGGCGAGGGCGAAGAGCTCGGCGAAAGAAGCGGTCTTACCTTTGGCGGGACCGGGCAGCCAGATGGCGGGGCGGTCGGGGCTTTGTTCGACATGGTCAAGGGCGAGCTGGACGCAGTTCAAAGCGGGCCTCTTCGCATAGAAGGCGGTAGTCAGAAAACCATATCGACGTGGAAGGCCTGGTAAAAGAAGGCCTTGTCGCGTCGGAAGCAGCTTGCCGACAGGTCCTGCAGGGGACGGACCCGATCGGGCCAGTGCTGGGCGATTCCTCTTGGGACGAGCATGTTCCAGTAGGCGAGACGGGCGGAGGGGCGGGCGTTTTCGAGGAGGAGGCGTGCGGTCTGGAGGAAGAGGTCCTGGCTCATATATTCGAAGATATCGGAGAGGTTGAATTTGTCGAATCCCAACTGGTCGGCGGCGAAGAGATCAGATACTGCGCCGTGGAAGAGCCTGAGGCGGGACAGGTTTGTCCTGATCTTTGTGAAATTTTCTGCGCGGGCGTAGAAGGGAAGGGCGTGCCTGAAGGCGCCGGTGGCGATGTAGTCCAGGAAGGGGTTGTTGTGGGTAGGCACCTTGGTGAGCCCTTCTTGGGCGCGTAGCAGGATGCGGTCGGCTACTGCTCCCTCTACGTAGCGCATGAACTCCGGGTCGCGGCCGGCTTTGCCTAGGACGAGACGGCTGCAGAAGATTCGGCAGAGGAGACGCCAGCGGCGGGTATCCCAGCGTTCGTGAAAGAAAGCGAGGCGGGCGGTTTCGTCCTTTTCTTGCATAAGATTGTTCAAAGTTTTTCTGCTGTGGGCCAGGGGCAGAATCCAGTTGCCGAAGATGCGGACATATCTCTCGAATTTGCCGTTGTGGATGAGCCCGCGGGCGACGTGTTTCGTGTTGCGGTCGAAGAAGTGTTGGGCGGAGGGAGAGAGGGAGGGGCGGAGCAGTGTGAAAAAGTCGAGGCGGTGTTCGCAAGGCCGGAAGCCGAGGAAGGCGAGCATGTCGGCGTGCGAGAGTTCGGCGAAGGCGGAGAGCCTGATTTCGACGCAGGCGAGCTGTGCGGGATTGAGATCGCAGGCGACGACGAGTTCGGGTTCGTTGGCCAGGAGGGCGAGGGAGTTGTCGCCGGCGGAGGCGATCGAGAGACAGCGGTCTCCCTTTTTGACCGCAAGGGCTTCGATCAGGATGTCGGCATCCTCCCAGCAGTTGGCGTAGCGGACCAGGTCAAAGGCGGCCCGGTCCTGAATCGCCTGGTTGTGCGTCATTGCACTGTGTCCGGGGGCGGCGGGCTTGGGAGAGGCCGAGGGGGACCCGAAATCGCGAGGCTTTTGCTTTGAGTTCCAGGGACGTTGCGGCGTCTGATACCGTGCGTCACGGGGCGCAGTTTCTGTGGGGCCTGCGCCAGCTCTAACGGCGCAGGCGGTAGGCGTCGACCGGGTTACTACAGCAGTACCTTAATCGGCGTTTCGAGCAGGCTCTTGATTTTCTGGAGGAAGAGCGCGCACTCGGCTCCGTCGGTGACGCGGTGGTCGGCGGAGATGGTGATCTGCATGACCGAGCGGACTTCCACCTGGTCTGCGACGACGACGGGAGTTTTTCTGGCGGTGGCGACGGCCAGGATGGCGGCTTCGGGCGGGTTGATGATGGCGGCGAAGTGGTCGGTGTTGTAGGCGCCGAGGTTGCTGATGGTGAAGGTGCTGCCGCTGACGTCCTCCCGTTTTACCTTGCCGGCGCGGGCCCGCTGGATCATTTCCCGGTTGTCGCGGGCGATGTCGGCGATCTTACGCTGGTCGGTCTGGCGGCTGACGACGGTGAGGACGCCGCCCTCGACGGCGACGGCGGCGCCGACGTGGATTTCAGGATGGTGGACGATGCGGTCGTCGACGTAGGATGCGTTCAGGTTGGGGAAATCGCGCAGGGCCAGGGCTGTGGCTTTCATGACGATGTCGTTGACGGTTATCTGCTGATCGGGGGGCAGGTCCTGGTTGAAATGTTTGCGCAGGGTGAGGGCGTCGTCCATGAGGACAGAGCTTGTGATGTAGAAGTGGGGGACGGTCTGTTTGCTGAGGGTCATGCGCTGGGCGATGGTGCGGCGGAGCGGCGACGCGGCAGCGCTGCCGGCGGATTTGACCTGCTGCCGAGGGTGCGGAGCTTCTGCGGACGGCGTGTTGGCTGCGGCTGCGCCGGTTTCTGGCAGTTCAACGGTTGCCGTTGCTTCGGCGGGGGGATGGGCAAGATGGTTCTCGACGTCTTGGCGGAGGACGCGGCCGCCGGGTCCGCTGGCGGCGATGCGGCTCAGGTCGAGGTTGTGCTCGCGGGCGATGCGGCGGGCGACGGGTGTCGCCATGACGCCATCGTAGGCAGGTTCGAGCTGGGGCGGGCGGCCGTCCGGCGGCTGGATGGTCGGGCCGGTTTGGGGCGGGCCGGATTCTGTGGAGACCGGCTCCTCTACAGTTTCTCTAGGCGGCGCGGGGGGCGGTGTTTCCTCGAGTTCATCGGCTGCGCCGAGCTTGGCGAGGGGGGCGCCCACGGACGCGATCTCGCCGGGCTCGATGAGCATTTCGAGCAGGACGCCGGACAGCGGCGATTCGACTTCGAGGGTAACCTTTTCCGACTCGATTTCGGCGATAGGCTCGCCGGCCTGAACGGAGTCGCCCACGTTTTTGAGCCAGACTGACAGTTCGCCGCCGCCGTCTTCGAGGCCGAGGTCGGGCATATTGATTGTTTCGGCCACAGGTTCCTCCCAAGTGGTCGGTGGTCAGCGGGCTATTTGCGGAGCCGCTGCGGCCAGGAGACTGGAGAACCCTGGCTGCGGTCGTCCACTCGCCACTGTTACGCTATCCAAGTTCGGTCCGATTCAGGGCCACCAGCGCCGACTCAAAGATTGACTGGCTGTCGATTTCGAAGTGGCGGTAGAGGTCGGCGGGCGTGCCGGACTGGCCGAAGTCGTCGACGCCGAGGGGAATCAGGTAGCTGCCGAAGAGGCTGCCGAGCCAGGCGAGATTGTGCGAGGCGCCGTCCTGGACGGTGACGATGGGGGCCTGGCGTTCGTCGGGGGGGATCAGCCAGGAGAGCAGGCGGCTGGGCGTCCGCTCGGGTCTGCGTCCCCACTGGGCGGCGCGCCAGTTTTCGTAGAGCCGGCGCGGGCTGGTCAGGTTGAGGACGTTGACGGCGATTCCCTCGGTTTGCAAGAGGGCGGCGGCCTCCATCACTTCGGGCAGCATGATGCCGGTGGTGGCGATGTGTACAAGCGAGCGCGGATCTGCCTCCGGCGTAGCGGTTTTCCAGTCGAGCAGGCGGTAGCCGCCTTCGAGGACCTGGCGGCGGAGCTCGGTTTCGCCGAGGCGCGCCAGGGCGGGTTCGAGCAGGGACTGGTCGACGGGCTTGGTGGAGAGGCGCAGGTAGGTGGCGCGTCCGTCGATGTCGCGGCAGCATTGGCGGACGGCGTCGAGCATGATCCAGTTCAGCTCCTGGGCGAAACAGGGTTCGTAGCTGTTCAGGTTGGGCAGCTCGGCGCAGAGGGAGGGCGTTACGGTTGATTGGTGCGCGCCGCCTTCGGGCGCGAGGCTGACGCCCGAGGGCGTGCCGACGACGATGAAGCGGGCGTTGGCGTAGAGGCCGTAGATAAAGGAGTCGAGCCCGCGCAGGACGAATGGGTCGTAGACGGTGCCGATGGGGATGAGCTGCTGGCCGATCAGTTCGGCGGAGAGGCCGAGCATGGCGAGCATCATGAAGAGATTCATCTCCGAGATCCCCAGCTCGATGTGCTGGCCGTCGGGGCTGTAGCGCCAGCTGAGCCCGCGGTTTTCTTCGAGCTCGTAGATCTCTCCCTCGGTAAATGAGAATACGCCCTGCTTGGCGATCCAGCCTGAGAGATTGGTGGAGGTCGAGACATCGGGGGAGGTTGTGACCAGACGGGGGGCGAGCTTGGGGTCGCGGCTCATGCTGATCAGGATCTGGCCGAAGGACTGCTGCGTGCTGAGCATTCCGTGGGTGCGGGCGGGGACGCTCTGGGGGACATCTTTTGCGGAGAGGCCGATGGGCCAGGCGGGCGCGGCAGGTGCGGCGCTGCCATTGGCGGCGGAGGGATAGAGCTGGTCGCCTATTTTGCGGCAGAGGGCGCCGGCTTCGGTATCGGGCGCGAAGTCGGCCCAGTCATCGTCGCCGGGGACGGCAAGTTCTTCGGCGAGGGCGGACATTTCTTCGTCGTTGAGGAGCTTGGAATGGTTGTGCGGGTCGCCGGCGATCGGCAGGCGCCAGCCCTTGATGGTATAGGCAAAGATAACGACGGGCCGGTCTTCGGTGGTGTCGGCTTCTTCGAGCACGCCGATCATCTCGGCGAGGTCGTGGCCGCCGAGGTTGCCGATGACGGAGGGCAGCTCGGCGTCGCTGATGGGGGCGAGGAGTTCCTCTAGCTGCGTGTCTTTGTGTCCGTTGACGGTGACGAAGCGGCGGCGCAACTCGTCACCGGGGAGTCGTACGAGCAGCTGATACTCCTCGTTGCTCATGTCGTCGATGCGCTTGCGGACGTGTTCGCCATGTTTTTGGGCGAAGAGGTTCTGGAGTTTGCGCCCGTATTTGGCCTCGAGCACTTTCCAGCCCCACTGGTCGAACATTGATTTGAGGGTGCCGGCGCGGATTCCCGGGACGACGCGGTCGAGGCTCTGGCGGTTGAGGTCGACGATCCAGATATTATTGCCGAGCTCGGCCATCCAGTCGTTGAAGATGGCCTCCCAGATATTGCCTTCGTCGAGTTCTGCGTCGCCGATGATGGCGATGAAGCGGTTGGAGGCGACGTCGCCGAAGTGCCTGCGGGCGTAGTAGTCGGTGAGGGCGGCGAAGGCTGGGGCGACGGCGCCCAGCCCGACGGAGCCGGTGGAGAAGTCGACAGGGTCGGGGTCCTTGGTGCGGCTGGGATAGGCCTGGAGGCCGCCGTAGGCGCGCAGGGTGGTCAGGTATTCGCGGGGCAGCTGGCCGAGCAGGTATTGGATGGCGTGGAAGACGGGAGAGGCGTGCGGCTTGACCGAGACTCTGTCGCCGTGTTTGAGGAGGTGGAAGTAGAGCGCGGTCATGATTGTCACCATACTGGCCGAGGAGGCCTGGTGACCGCCGACTTTGACGCCGTCGCGCGATTGGCGCACGCTGTTGGCTTCATGCACGATGCGCATCGACAGCCACAGAACGCGTTCCTGGATCCGGTCCAGCGTTTCCAGATAGTCGGATGACAGAGACATAGGCATCAATATTGTACGGGCCGATTGGTGAGATTATAACCCAAGTAGGGCCGGAGGCGCACCTCCGTCAATTGCAGCGGGTGGAGCCCCCCGTGCATGAGGGAGGGCCGGAACTGCAGGGGACAGGGGTTAGGGGTCAGGAACTGCGGGGGGAGGTGCCTGGCGGTCGGGCGCGCGAGCGGCGGGGGACGCGCACATTCGGCCGTGTGGGAATGGGGCGGGTCGGCGACAGGCTGGAAACGCGCAGGCACGGTGGCGGGAGGCTGGGCCGCCGGTTGCACAGGGCTGCATTAGAACCAACACCCGGCGGCGGGGAAAGGGGTTTCAGGGGGGCGTTGCGGGGGGAGTCCCCCCGCACAAGGGAGGGCCGCAGGCCCGACCGTCCAACTGCAGAGGCCAGTGGTCAGAGGCCAGTGGCCGGTGGCCGGTGGCCAGGAACTGCCGGGTGTGGTGGGCAGTGGAATGGCCATGGCTTGGCAGCAACCCGATGTATAGGAAATTGTGGCCCAATTCTGGACTGCATCCAAGTGCAGTTTAGTGGGGCGGGGAAAGCCGGCTTTCTATGTTCTGCGTATGCGCGTCTGTCAGGGGTTGTAGCCGATGGCGCGGCGGCCGTGATCGAGGTCATAGAGGGGCCATTCGCCGGCGGAGACGCCGAACACGACTTCGTAGCTGACGTCAGGGTGGGTTACGGCCTGTTCGAAGACGCGTACGAGGTCGGCGTGGCTGAGGTGGTGGGGGTGGTCAGCGTGGGGCCGGTCGGCGCGCACGTTGCCGATGCGGACGGCGACGCATTCGAGGCCGTGCTGGCTGGCGTACATGTAGCAGAGGTTTTCGCCGAAAACTTTGCTGATGGAGTAGTAGCTTTCGGGGCGGGGCGGGAGGTCGATTGTGCGGGTCAACTCCTCGGGGTAGGGGGCGAGCAGGCCGGCGCGGCTGGCGAAGGCGATGCGGCGGACGCCGTTGCGGCGGGCGGCCTCGAAAAGGTGATAGGCGCCGATGATATTGCTGTGGAGGATCTCTTGCCAGGGGGCGGCGCCGGAGGGATTGCCGGCCAGGTGGATGACGGCGTCCATGTTCTGAACGGCCTTGGCGACGGCGTCGAAGTCGGTCAACTCGGCGACGATCGTGTCGTCCAGATCGGGCATGGGCACGCGGTCGAAGCCGCGCAGGGTGTAGCGGTCGCGCAGGCCGTTGACGACGATTGATCCGACGGTGCCTGCCGCTCCGGTTATCAGGATTTTCATCTTCGGGTCCTTGGTGACGCGGGGCCTGTCTGCCGGTGAGGCCGCCGCGTCCTGGTCTTGGTGTTGTGTTGGGATGATGGACTCGGTTCTCGCTTGCCTCAAACGCGGGCGAATTTCTGCAGCCGATTGTGGAGGAAGGGGACTTCGGCGACGTAGAGGTCGCCGCGGGAATCGAGCCACAGTCCGTGCGGTCCGTTGGCGAACTGGCCGGGCGCTTCGCCGTGTTCACCCCAGCGGGCCAGGAGCTGGCCGTCGAGGTTGAAGACGCTGATGTGGTAGTCACCCTCGGCGATGAAGACGTTGTCGTCCTGGTCGATGAAGAGGTCGTTGGGGGCGGCGAGATCGGGCCACTCGTCGGTGTAGAGGCCGTTGGCATCGAAGACCTGGAGGCGCCTGTTGGTGCGATCGAGCACGAGGACGCGCCCGCGGCTGTCGACGCGGAGGCCGTGGGGCAGCGCGAACTGGCCCGGCGCGTGGCCTTCTTCGCCCCAGGAGTGGAGGAGGGCGCCGTCGGCGGAGAAGCGATGGATGCGGAACTGGCCGTAGCCGTCGCTGACGTAGAGGTCGCCCGACGGGGCCAGAGCCGCCCAGGTTGGCCGGTTGAAGGGCTGGCCGGGCGCGCCGGTCCGGCCGGGCGTTCCCAGGGTCTGGAGAAGGCGCCCGTCGGTGTCGAATTTGCGTACGGTGTGGTCGTCGGCGTCGGCGATGTAGAGTTGGTCCTGCGCGTCGATCCAGACGCTGTGGGGGCTCTTGAGGAGCTGGCCGCCCCACTCGGACAGGTAGTTTCCGTCTCTGTCGTAGACGAGGATGGCCGGGGGTTTGCGGCGGGCGATGTATACGCGGTCGAGCGAATCGGTGGCGACGGCGGGCGTTACGCCGCCGAATGCGCGGCCTCTTGTCCCTTGTCCCCAGCCCTCGACGATGCTGAAGTTGAAGCCGCTGTTGTTGGCTGCCATATCTTCACCTCTCGGGCCTGGCACTTGGTTTTCGAGAGGCATCTGGGCGGCCTCTCACAAGAATATTGTTCTGGGTGTGTGCCGTATTATGTTACAGCGGCCGCGTGGGGCAAAGTTTTGGCGGTCGGCGGGTGGATGGCGGAATGGCGGCAAATCGAATCTCATACGCAGGCGGTTTCGCGAAAGGAGGCAGGACATGAAGCGCAAGATGGTCGCGATCGGAGTTGTGGTTGCTTTGTTACTGGTTTTTGGCGCATCCCAGTTGAGCGCGGAGAGCGTGCTGACACTGGAGGGGCTGGCGACGGCGGTGACCAGGCTGACGATCCGCCAGGCGGCGTTGGACGCGCGGGTTTCGGCGCTTGAAGCGCAAGCTTTGCGGGGCGATGCCGCGGCAGCCGCGCACGAGGCGATGCCGACGGAAGACTTTCAGCAGCGCATTTACACGCTGCGCGTGGTGACCTTTGCGGAGTCGGAAAACGAAGGGCGTTCAACGCTCAAGCTCGCGTATGTTGAGACGGACCAGGGGGCTATCAACGCGCGCATACGGGATGTGAGCAGGGCGTTTATCGACGATTACCGCGAGTTCGCGGCGCTGCAGGAGGCGGAGTACCAGAAGGAGCTGAAGGAGACGGGCGCGGGGCCGGCGTCGTTTGTGACGCACTATGTACAGCGGTTGGAGTTCGCGGTGGCGAATGGCAGCATCATTTCATTCTCGGTGGAGCAGTCGATGCACACGGGCGGGACGGGAAACACGACGACGGTTGGCTACATTTTCGCTCTCGCGGACGGGACGGAGCTGCCGATTTCCGAGCTGTTCGTGGATGGGAGTTACCTGGAGAGGCTTTCCAGCCTGGCGCGTGAGAGGTTGGCATCGCAACTGGGCGAGTCGGCGCCGGAGTCGATTCTCGAAAGCGGCACCGCGCCAGAGGCGGGCAATTTCGATACGCTCCTGTTCGAGGAGGGAGGTCTTGTCCGGGTCAAGTTTGACAAGTACCAGGTTGCCAGCGGGGTAGCGGGCGTGGTCGAGATGTATCTGCACATATCCGACCTGGAGGACCTGCTCAAGCCGGAGATTCGAGACTTGATGGGCCTTGCGGAGGAGGAGGAGGGGGAGTAGTAGCCGGGCTGTTCTCTATCTGACTATGTGAAGGAGCCTGCCTGGGCGCATCAGTTGGGCAATGCCTGACTACGCTGCCCGGCGCAGGCTCTTTTCTTGCGCCGGACAGTTCAGCTCGTCGTCGCTCAGCTACTTTCAAGTCAACAGCGGCTTCTGGCTGCGGAGAGCGAAAGACATGGCGTCGATGGCGCGCGCTGTGGCCAGCACGCCATCGAGGTGGTCGCACTCGTGCTGGAGCAGCTCGGAGAGGTCGTCTTCAAGGTTCATCGACTGCTCCTGCCACTCGCGGTCCAGGAAGGTGATGCGGCAACGTCTGTGCCGATTCACCTTGACGATCAGGTCGGGAAAGCACATGCAGTCATCCCAGAGGGTCAACATGTCGGCGCTTTGCTGGTCGATGACCGGATTGAAGAAGACGGTGGGTGAGTCGATGTACATGTAGACGAGCCGTTTCATCACGCCGATCTGCGGTGCGGCGATCGCGCGGCCGACGCCGTATTTGCGGCGGAAGTCGAACAGGGTGTCGTGCAGGTCCTGGATGACAGGGTTGAGGGTTTCGAGTTCATCTTGCTGGACTGGCTCGCTGACTTCGTACAGTTTGGGATGACCGAGCAGGAGTACTTTTTGCACTGTCATGTGGTTGTCCTCTCTCCTGGCAGGCAGGTGGTCACAGGGCGGCGATCAGGTTGTCACAAGAACCGTTCGTATAGTTCGGGGTACAGAAGTTCAAGCTCATCTTCGTCCCAGGGTTCGCCGGCGGGTTGGGGGGGAGGGGGCGAGTCGACCGATTCGTAGGGAAACTCCTCTCCCGTTTTGCTTTCATAGGCCTCGTAGGCGACGTAGACGATATCTTCGCACTCGTTTTCGTCAGGCTCGGCATAGTCGCCGATGCTGTCCGGATTTTCGAGCGCGGCCTTAAATCTTTCGCTTCCCTGGGTGATGAGCCAGCCGCGGAAATTTACGAAGCCGTCGTCGGAGCTGCCGCCGTTGACGATGTAGGCTACGGCCCAGAGGTCCCAGCGGTAGGACTCAGCCAGCAGATCCAGTGTGTGCTGGGCGGCGGAGATAATTTCGTCCGGCTCCAGGTCGAGGAGGAGACCCGTGAGAGCGGGCGGGACATCGGAAACGGAGTCCGCGTCTTTGCGCGCTTCGTCGATCAGGGCCCAGAAGGCGTTGCGATTCATCGTTTGCGCCCTCGTTCGCAGCGCGCCTGGCGGCAGGCCGGCGGCGCGATTTGTGTATCAGCTGTTGGCGAACTGTACGAACTCGAGAACATCGGGGTTGCAGATGTCCTTGGGCTGTCTGCCGTTGAAGAAGTCGAGCACGGCTTCAACTGCCATACCTTCGATGCGGGCGCGGCCCTCGATCGTCGTCCCGGACGAGTGCGGGGTGGCGATGATTTTGGGATGTGTGCGCAGGCGTGAAGTGGCGGGCGGCGGCTCCGGGTCGAAGACGTCGAGGCCTGCACCGCCAATGCGGTCGTTGTCGAGGGCGTCGAGCAGTGCGTCCGAATCGACCAGCGGGCCGCGGGCGAGGTTGAGAAGGACGGCGCTATTCTTCATCTGGGCGAGGCGGTCGGCGTTGATGAGGTGGCGGGTTTCGGGCGTCGAGGGCGCGTGCATGCTGAGGAAGTCGGCGCTGCTGATGACGGTGTCGAGGTCGGCGAGCTGGACTCCGATTTCAGCGGCTCGCTCCGGTGGAATGTAGGGGTCGAAGGCGAGGACGTGCATGTTGAATCCTTGCCCGCAGATATGGGCGACGCGCCCGCCGATGCGGCCCAGCCCGACGAGGCCGAGCGTCTTGCCCATGAGCTCGGTGCCGAGGGGCACGGCCCTGGGGGCGAATTCGCCGGCGGCCAGCTGCTCCATACCCGGCTTGACCTGTTTGGCCAGGGCCAGCATGAGGGCGACGGTGTGTTCGGCGGTCGATTCGGTGGGGCCGTCGGGCGTGTTGCAGAAGACGACGCGGTGGCGGGTGGCGGCGTCGCGGTCGACGTTGTCGATGCCGATGCCGGTGCGGACGATTATGCGCAGATTGGGCAGCTGTTCGAAGGCGGCGCCGTCGTATTGGAGGGCGGAGGAGGCCAGAATGGCCTGGGCGGGCCTGGCGCTGCCGAACGGGTCGGCCGGGTCGGCCACCAGCTGGGTAATTGAGGAGGGAAAGGCGGAGAGGGCGTCGGAGAGCTGGGTCGCCTCGCTCCAGACGTGGGTCAGTTCAGAGATGTTCATGGAAACGGCTCCGGCAGTTGCGTTGGTTGCGGCATGGCCGCAAAGCAGTGAGGTATATTTACGAGTCGAAGCATATTATGCCCGCCGAACATTGTCAACAAGTCAGCCTATTTCAGCCGCGATATTGAATCGCATGACGCGGCGGGCTTGGCCGGCCGGGGTGACATCGGTGAAGCCGGCGCGGCGGAAGGTCTCGGGCGTGCCCATGTAGGTGTAGGACGGCGAGTCGGGGTCGACCGGATAGCCTTCGACGATGGCCGCGTTGTGGGAGCGGGCGTAGTCGACAGCGGCCTTCAACAGGGCGCAGGTCAGTCCCTGGCGGCGGAAGCGGCGGTCGACGAAGAAGCAGGTCACGGCCCAGACGGCGGCGTCGTCGAGGCGGGGCAGGGCGCGGTATCGCTCGAGGGCGGCGTGGGATTCCCGGGGCGCGATTGAACACCATGCGACCGGCTCGTCTTGGTGGTACGCGAGGATACCGACGGGCGCGCCTGTTCGGGCCAGGGTTTCGAGGGCGGCAATTCGTTGCTCCTTGCCAGAGCGGCGGAACTCGGCGCTCGTCATGCGCCAGCGCATGCAGGAGCAGTAGCGGAACTTGCCGCGGCACTGTGAAAAGGCTGCCAGGTCGGGCAGTCTTTGCGGCGAAACGGGATGGAACTGGAAGGGTGAGGCGTCTTGAATTTCCATTGTGCAGGTGCGGGTGAGGGTCGGGACGGGCTACCGAATTGGCGTTGCTTTCTGTCCTTTTGTGGATGATAATAGACTGACTCTGCCTGTGCGGGCTAATGGGTTTCGGCCCGCATGGCGACTGTCCGGGCCGCAGAACGCCGCGCGGCAACTTCTTTTCCAAGTGACGCCTCGCGTCAGCACATAATTTTACAGGCTTCGCGTCGTCTGCGGAGAATCGGACGCGGTCGAGGAAACGGCTTCCGCCTCCGGAAAGACCGCAGCGATGCGTTCAAGGCGCTGCAGTCGCTGGCATAGAAGGCAAAACGTTTTTGGGACGAGAGACGATGCGCATCGCACTTGCAGGAATCAGCCACGAGTCGCTCAACTTTTCGCCTGTGACCGTTTCGCTGGAGGAGTTTCGCGTCTGGCGGGGCGAGGAGCTGTTGCAGGCGAACAGCCAGTTTGCGCCGTACGAGGCGGGAGACTCGGGCACGGGCAAATACAGTCCCAGCTATGCGACGCTGGCGGCGATGATGCAGGACCTGGATGTTGAAGCGGCGCCGATTCTGCACGCGAACGCCCTGGCGCCGTCGGGCATTGTGGAAGAGGGTGCGTATCTTCAGCTGCGAGATGAGATCGTTGCGGGGATTCGGCAGGCGGGCCACCTTGACGGTGTCTGTTTGATCCTGCACGGCGCGTTGCTGGTCGAGAATATCTGGAGCGGGGAGACCGACCTGGTGCGATCCGTCAGGGCGGTTGTGGGGCAGGACGTGCCGATCGCGGCCAGGCTTGACCTGCACGGAAATCTGACTGAAGAGTTTGCGAACAAGACCGATATCTGGACGGTCTACCGCACGGCGCCCCATCGCGACGCGCCGCAGACGCTTGAGAGGGCGATGAAGCTGCTGGTGCGCTCGATACGGGAGGGGTTGCGGCCGCGGCCGGCATTTGTGCGGGTGCCGCTGCTGCTGCCCGGCGAGATTTCGACGACCGACGTGGAGCCGATGAAGTCGCTGCTGGCACGCGTTGGAGAGATCGAGCGGCTGGAGGGCATTCTAACGGCTGAGATACTGGTCGGGTTCGCGTGGGCGGACGCGGCGCATGCCAGTAGCAGCGTAGCGGTGATCGCTGAGGATGAGGGGCATTTGCCGCGGGCGCGCCAAGAGGTGAAGCGACTGGCGCAGGCGATGTGGGACGAGCGGCACAACTTCACATTCGACCAGGAGGTGGCGGCCTCAGCGGACGAAGCGATTGACATGGCTCTCGCGGCGGCGGAGAGCACGGTTTTCATTGCTGATTCCGGCGACAATCCCACGGCCGGTACGCCGGGGGACGTGTCCCACTTTCTGGCGCGTCTGCTGGCCAAGGGGGCGCCGGATGCGATTCTGGCGGGGATTCCCGACGGGGCGGCGGCGCGTGTCTGTTTTGAGCAGGGGGTGGGGGCGACGGTCAGCCTCAGCCTGGGCGGGAAGCTGGACAGTGCGCACGGCGGGCCGCTTGCTGTAAGCGGCGTTGTCGAGCATCTCTACCGGCCTGATGCGGATGCGAAAGAGGCGGCGATTGCCACGCTGCGGGTGGGGGGTGTGCGGGTCCTCATTTCGGACAGGCGTATGTATTTTTCCGGGCTGGACGACTTTCGCCGGGCAGGCGTGGAGCCGCTGGAGCACAAGATCGTGGTTGTCAAGCTGGGCTACCTGATGCCGGCGCTGCGTGACGCGGCGCCGCGGGAGATCCTGGCGCTGACGCCCGGGTATTCGGACATGGACCTCACGCGGCTGCCCTACAGGCAGGTGACGCGTCCGGTGTTTCCTCTTGACCGGGCGTTCGAGTGGCGGCCAATGATCACCAACGTCGCGGGTTACGGCGGCTGACGTGGAAAGGGATGGTATGAGCAAGATTAGAATCGGTGTACTGGGGACGGGCACGATAATGCGCGGCTCTCATCTGCTGACGCTGCGAGAACATGCGCGGGCGGAGGTAGCGGCGGCAGCGAATCATCGTCCTGAATCGCTGGAGCGGCTGGCTGCCGATTTCGACATTCCGAAGCGCTATACCGACTTCGGGGAGATGGCAGCCGATCCCGAGATCGACGCGGTCGTCGTGGCGCTGCCAAATTACCTGCATGCGCCGGTCACAATACAGATGTTGGAGGCGGGCAAGCACGTACTGTGTGAGAAGCCGATGGCGATGTCGGCCGCTGAATGCGAGCAGATAATCGAGGCGGCTCGCGGCAGCGGAAGCAAGCTGATGATCGGTCATATGTGGCGGTTTGACCGCGAGATCGTGTGGCTGCGGGAGCTTGTGGCGAGCGGGACGTTGGGACGGGTATTCAAGGTCAAGTCGCACGAGGTGCTGATATATGATCTCTACGGCGAGGACCCGCCCACCGACAGCTGGTTTGTGGACCGTTCGCTGGCGGGCGGCGGCGGGCTGACCGACATGGGCATCCACTCTTTCGACACGCTGCGGTTTGTGCTCGGCAACGCTCGCCCGATCAGAGTGTTCGCCACCGCCGGGACCTACTTCAAGGATATCGAGGTGGAAGACACGGCGACGGTGATGCTTGAATTCGAGGGCGGGGTCACGGCGCTGATCGAGGCGGGCTGGTACAATCTTCACGCCGATGAACAGCAGGGTTATACGCAGGTCTTTGGGGACAAGGGGTACGCCACGGCGGTGCCGCCGGAGCTGCGCACGTATGTCGAGGGCGAATGGAGCGTGATCCGGCCGCGGATTCCGCCGCGCCAGCAGCAGGAGGACCTGCCGGCGTTCCAGGCGCAGATGGACCATTTCATCGACTGTATTGTGAACGACCGGGAGCCGTCGCCGGGCGGCGAGGACGGGCTGTGGGCGTTGCGGATGCTGGAAGCGGCGTACCGTTCAGCCGAGAGCGGCGAGGCGGTTGCGATCGAAGGGTGAGATGGTGGGTTTTCCGTTGACAACAGGAGGAAACTGACATGGCCGGTCCGGGAATGGAACTGATCGGGGAGGAGGAGGTCGAGGAGGTCCTGGAGGTGCTGCGGGCCGGCTATCTCTACCGTTACGGCATATCGCTCGGCGACGGGGTGGACCCGCGTTTCCAGGGCAAGGTCTACCAGTTGGAGCGGCAGGTGGCCGAGCATTCGCAGGTAGGCTATGCGGTGGCGGTGAACTCGGGAACGTCGGCGCTGCTGTCGGCGATGGTGGCGCTGGGCATCGGTCCGGGGGACGAGGTGATCGTACCGGGATTTACATTCGTGGCCAGCATCTCCTCGATCGTCTATACGGGCGCGGTGCCGGTGCTGGCGGAGATTGACCGGACGTTCAACCTGGACCCGGAGGACGTGAAGGCCAAAATCAGCCCGCGCACGCGGGCGATCATGGTGGTCCACATGATGGGCAACCCGGCGCGATTGCAGGAGTTGAGGGAGATTGCTGACGAGCACGGGCTCTTTCTGATCGAGGACTGTTGCCAGGCGTTCGGCGCGGCGTACCGCGGGAGGCCGATCGGTTCGGTCGGCGACGTTGGGGCGTTCAGCTTCAACATATACAAGACGATCACGGCGGGGGACGGCGGGATGGTGATCACGGACGACGAGGAGGTCTACAAGAGGGCTTTCGCGTTCCACGATCAGGGCCATGCGCCGCTGCGGCAGGGCGTTGAGATTGGCAAGCGTCCGTTTCTGGGGCTGGATTTCCGGTACACGGAGCTGCAGGCGGCGGTGCTGCTGGCACAGCTGCGAAAACTGCCTGAGCTGATCGACCGGCTGCAGACGAGGAAGCGGCATTTCAAGGCGGCGATTGCCGACCTGCCCAATCTCGAGTTCCGGGAGGTTCTTGATCCGGAAGAGGAGATCGCCACGATTTTGACTGTTATTCTGCCGGACGCGGAGGTGGCGGAAGAGATGGCCGCGGCGCTGGAGAGCAAGGTTGTGGCGGAGGCCGGCTGGCATGTCTACAACAACATGGAGCATGTGTTGGAGCAGCGGATGGCGACGCAGTTGCATTGCTCTTTCAGCTGTCCTCGCTACGCGGAACGGGGTGGTGAGATGCGTTATTGGCCGGGGATGCTGCCGCAGACCGATGATCTGTTGGGCCGTTCGATCAACATCAGCATCGGCGTTTCGGACGTGGGCCTCGGCTCCGGCTTCGGCGTGACAATCCACGACGATCTCGATGTTGTCGCCGAGCGGGCGGAGGAGTTTCGCCGGGTTGCGGGCCGTTTTCTCAATTGACGTCGGCGGGCGCGGGCAGAGCGAACTGGTGGGGGAGGGCTGTCAGGATGCGGCGGTTGACGAAAGTGTGCGTTCGAATTTGACCGAAGCGCCGGCGCAAACCTCAAACGCTTTTTGCTCAGGTGATGAGAATTGGGAAGGCAATGCATGAACGAGAGCATCGCAGAGCTGGCCGAAGCCTTTGCCCGCGACGGGTTTGTCGTGGTGCCTAAGCTTTACAGTCGCGCGGAGGTCAAGGTTCTCAAGGAGGGCATTCAGCGCATTGTGGCGGATGTCAGGCGGGAGGCCGCGGGCGAGGACAGTCTCCAGGCGATGCTGGACGCCACGGGCGTCTATGTGGGACTGGCGGGGCGCAGCGGGCTATTCCGCACGGCGGTGCGCGATGACCGGCTGGTCGATATCCTGGAGGCGATCATTGGTCCCAATGTTGAGTTTTTGAGCGATAAGGTCGTTTTCAAGGATGCCGAGCGGCACGCGGCGAGTCCGTGGCACCAGGACTGGCCGTACTGGGAGGGGACGCACAAGATTTCGGTCTGGGTGGCGCTCGATGACGCTACGCCGGAGAACGGCTGCCTGAAGTTTCTGCCCGGCTCGCATCGCGGCAGTGCGATCCATGACGGCGACAGCAGCGATGGGTCGGGGTTCGGCCACCGCGTGCGTGCGGAGAAGGTGGACGAAGGTGAAGCGGTCACGGTGCCGCTGGAGGCGGGCGGCGCGGTCTTTTTCCACGATCTGGTGCTGCACTCGAGTCATCCGAATACGACGCGGGGTGAGCGTTGGACGTGGGTGCCCACCTATCGCGATGCGCAGGCCGATGATCCTGAGTATTCGTTTGCCGTGGCCAACGTTGTTGTGCGGGGGGCTTAACTGCAGGGGATAGGGGATAGGGGTTAGGGGCGAATAACTGCAGGGGGAGGAGTCCCTTAGCGGGCAGAGGAAATTGTAAACCGGGATTGGCTGCCGCGGCTGGTGTTGAGGCAGTTGTATCCGGAGGCGTGGGCTTTCATTCCGTCTTTCAGTTGCACGGTCAATAGGCTGTAGATTGCGATCCCGTCGATTGTCGGGATTCTTTTTTTGTGTGCTTTGACAGCGTGTGGATTTGTGCGCACCCGGGTGTGGGGCCGCGAGGTGCTGTCTTTGATCTGCCTGGCGACGACGATGATTCGGTGGGCGTTGACGATGGCGCCACTCTATGCGATTCACGAACCTGGGTTGGTCGGGTTCATGTCTGCCGCTGATTTTTCTCTGGCGCCGGGAGCATGTCACAATCGCCCTGGGGTTGACCTACTTTCTCGATCGTGATCGCCGGCTGTGGGATCTGGCGACGGCGGGGACACGATGGCGGACACGACGCCGGTCATTCCGGTTCTTGTTCTGGCGCAGCGGGCTTTCATCGCAGGCATCGCGCTGACCGGCATCAAGGGCTGACGGCGCGGGCGCGTCTGGCAGGCGCCATCCTCACAGTCTGTTTTTTCTGAGAAGAGAGTTGCCTAGGGGCTGACCCTCCGCTGCCGGCGCGCGGCTGGCGGGGGGCGAGTGCGCTATCTGCCGCCGAAGCCGGTCATGGCGATGCCCTGGACGAAGTAGCGCTGCGCGATGATGAAGATGGCGACCATGGGCGTCAGCATAACGGTGCTGGCGGCGAAGACGACCTCCCAGTTTTTGGCGTAGGAGTCGTTGTAGGCGCGGATGCCGAGGGCGAGGGGCCACTTGTCCATCGAGTTGATGTAGATGAGAGGGTTCATGAAGTCGTTGTAGTGCTGGATGAGGGCAAAGACGGCTACGGTGGCGATGACCGGTTTGGAGAGGGGCAGGAGGATCTGTAGGAGGACGCGCAGGCGGTTGGCGCCGTCGATTTCGGCGGCGTCTTCGAGCTCCAGGGGGATGCCGCGGAAGAACTGGCGCATGAGGAAGACGTAGATGGCGCCGATGCCGCCCCAGTAGGGCACGATCAGGGGCAGCCAGGTGTCGATCCATTGCAGGTTTTTAAAGATGAGGAAGCGGGGCACGAGGGTGACGATGTCGGGCAGCATCATTGTCGCCAGGAGGAGGCTGAACCAGAAGTCGCGGCCGGGCCAACTGATGCGGGCGAAGGAGTAGGCGACGAGCGCCGAGGAGACGACGGTGCCGGCGACGGCGAAAAGGACGATGATCATCGTGTTGATGATGAATGTCGTCAGGGGCAGCAGCTCAAAGGCCTTGACGTAGTTGTTCCAGTGGGGGTTTTTGGGCAGCCAGACGATGGGATGGGCGAAGACCTCGGTCGAAACTTTGAGCGAGGAGGAGAGCATCCAGAAGGTGGGTACGAGAAAGGTGACGACCAGGAGGGTCATGAAGAGCTGGAGGGCACCGAGGCGGAAGACCTCGGCCATGGATCGGGTGGTGTCGCCGCGCGGGCGCAGCTGCGCGCCTGTGCCGGCCGCGGAGGTCTGCCAGTCGGGGGTCAGCGCCTGTTGTCCGGTCTGCGCCCATTGCGCGTTCTGACGTCCTTTGGCTGCCGGGGTTTGCCTGTCTGACGTCATTTTCAATCACCCTCTTCGTAGTAGACCCAGCGTTTGGACAGGTAGAACTGAACAAGGGTAAAGCCGACGACGATCACAAAGAGCTCCCATGCGAGGGCGGAGGCGTAGCCCATCTTAAAGTATTGGAAGGCGTTGCGGTAGATGTTGAGGACGACGAAAAGGGTGGCGTCCTGGGGTCCGCCTTCGGTCATGATCATAGCGGGTACGAAGGTCTGGAATGAGTTGATAATTGCGATGACCATGTTGTAGAAGATAAGGGGCGTCATGAGTGGGAGGACTACGTAGCGGAGGCGGCCCCAGGCGCCGGCGCCGTCGAGGCTGGCGGCCTCTTTGAGCGAATCGGGGATATTGCCGAGGCCGGCGATGAAGATGACCATCTGGCGTCCGATCATCCAGAAGGACATGAAGATGAAGGCCGGTTTTGTCAGGTGGGGCTGAAAGAGCCACATGCGCGGCTCGAAGCCGAACCAGCTGAGCGCCTCGTTGAGAATGCCGAATTCGGGGTGCAGCACGCGTTGCCAAACGACGGCGCTGGCGACGAGGGGCACGATGATGGGCATGTAGAAGCCGGCGCGGTAGGCATCGCGGAAGCGTATTTTCTGCGTCAGTGCCAGGGCGAGCGAGAAGGAGATCGTCAGCTGGATTGGTACGGCGAAGATGGTGTAAAAGGCGCTGTTGTAGAGGCTGAGGCTGACTTTGGGGTCTTTGAACATCTGCGTCAGATTGGCGAATCCGACGAACGAGGGTGGGCTGAGCAGATCCCAGTCGACGAAGATGAGGTAGACCGCATAGAACATCGGGAAGGCGATGAAGACCGAGAATCCGATGATAAACGGCGAGGCGAAGAGATAGCCGGAAATCCAGTCGCGCAGCTGGCGTTTGGAGATGCGGCGTGCGGCAGTTGGGGCGGTGGTTACGGCCATGCAGGCTCTCCAAAGTGGGCGGCGGAAGAGTCCGCCGCCCACTTTTATCAGCGTAGTATTGCTAACCTTGCTTGGCCCAGTGGGCGTCGAGCAGGCCCTGCACGCCTTCGTTCATGGCGGGGACTACCTCGGCGGCCGTGGCGCTGTTGGCGAGCATCGGGTCCCAGCCGACGGGTTTGGCGACCTCGCTCCAGATCTGGCCGCGCGAGACGCCGCCGATGACGTCGACCTCGGAGCGCAGGAAGGCCTGGCTGAAGGCGGCGGCGTTGGTGACGCCGAAGCGTTCTTCGATGGTCGGTCCCCAGAAGTTATCGACGAGGTCCGCGGTGTTGGGGATGCGGCCGGTAATGGTCGAGTAGATCTTCTGGCCGTCTTCGCCGCCCATGTAGTGGACGAAGTCCCAGGCTGCGTCGACCTGGTCGGACTTGGGCACGCAAACGCCTTCGGCCCAGCCGCGGTGGGGCCGGCTTTCGTCGGCCATCTGCGGCATGAGGACGACGTCGAACTCGATTTCCTTGCCCTCTTCGCGCAGTTCGGGACTGTTGAGGCGGGGGAAGAACCAGGGGCCTTCGTACTTCATGGCGGCGTTGCCGGTGTCGATGGTGTTGGTGCCGCCTTCGAGGTCTGCTGGTGTGGGGGAGATGCCGAGGCCGTACATGAAGTCCTGGGCGACGAACTGCAGGATTTCGATGATCTCGGGCTGGTCGAACATGGCGGTACGGGGGTCGACCAGGTCGTCGAACTCCTGGACGCCGGTGGCGCGAATCCAGTGGATGTCGCGGGCGTAGCTGCCGTTGGCCTGGTAACCGTACATTTTGGCGTCGCCGTCGGTGCTGGTGAGCTGCTCGGCGATGCCGACGAAGTCTTCGAAGGTCCAGTCGTCGGTGGGGTAGGCGACACCGGCTTCGTCGAAGGGGCCCTTGGCGTAGAACATGACCATACAGCCGGACTGGAGGGGGATCAGGTAGCGGCTGCCGTCGCGGCGGGTGCTGAACTCGATGCTGTCGACGCCTTCGGGATAGGGCCCGGTGAAGTTGTCGCGTTCGACGTAGGCGTCGATGGGAGCGAGGAGGCCGGCATCGCTGAAAGGCTGCCATTCCCAGCCCTGGAAGGAGGCGACTTCGGGGACGACGCCGCCGGCGAAGGTAGTCTGAAGCTTCGTGTAGTAATCAACACCGGTACCGCTGATAGACGGTTTGACGGTGACGTTGGGGTATAGGGCGGCGTAGGTGGTGGCCAGTTCTTCCCATGCTGGGATGTCGGAGGCGTCGCCCCAGGCGAAGAAGTCGAGTTCGATGTCTTCGGCGGGCGGGGCCTCGTCGCCGGCCGCGCCGGTGTCTGCGGGCGCGGGGCAGGCCGCAAGCAACAATGCAGTGGAGCCGATGCCGATGCCTTGCAGGAAGGTGCGGCGGGAGAGCTGTCGTTTCTTGCTCCGTAGGGCGTCTGTCATGGATTCCTCCTCAGACTGGTAAAGATGGTATTGGTACTTTGGGCCAATAGTCGGTGGGCGGTTTGCGGCAGGCAGCTGCCCGCGGGGGGCCTGATTTCGCTGTTCTGCGCGACCGCAGGGCATAGGATACATCACGAGTTGGAATTCGTCACATTTACGAGGGTGAACGATTGGAGCGCCGCTTGGGGCGGTTTCTCTTAACCAACCGTTGACGTCGTATTAATGGGCCACTATTCCGGAGGGGCTAGAATGGCATTCCAGGGCTCGTTGACAGTTGTCTGAACTATGGTTCGTCTGATTTCTGAGATGGAGACAGATAACGGCGCCGGCTCAGGCGGCGGTCTTGGCGCCAAGAATCAGGCGAACCAAAGATGGTACAGTACACACGCGATCTGGAGATGCCGACTATCTTTTGCCATTCAATGGCAGTGTCAACGACCCCTAATGTGGATCACCTTGAGGACGGAAGCTGCATCGAAGAGAGACTGCTATGAACTCGTTCCTATTGCGGAGGACCGGCGCTGAGTGCATCGGCGTCTTTTTCCTTGTATTGGCGGCGTGCGGCTCGATCATGATCGGCGGGCTGAGCGGGGCTTACGGGCACCTCGGAATGGCATTTTCGCCGGGCCTTGTGGTGATGGTGATGGTGGCGGCGACGGGTCATCTGTCGATGGCGCATCTCAACCCTGCCGTCACGTTGGCGTTCGCGTTGACGGGGCATTTCCCGTGGCGGGAGGTACCGCTCTATGTTGCGGGACAGCTGGCGGCTGCGGGGCTAGGGGCTGGAGCGCTTCGACTGCTCTTTGGCAACGTATCAACGCTGGGGGCGAACCTGCCATCGGGGCCGGTCGTGCAGTCGCTGGTGATGGAGGTACTGGTCACGGCGCTGCTGATGTTCGTTATCATTGCTGTGGCTACGGACAGGCGGGCACAGGGGTTGCCGGCGGGGCTGGCGATTGGCGGCGCGGTGGCTTTGAACGTGCTGTGGGCGGGCCCGATCAGCGGCGCTTCGATGAACCCGGCTCGTTCCTTCGGCCCGGCGCTGGTTTCAGGCATGTGGGCGGCACATTGGATTTACTGGGTGGGTCCGATCATAGGGGCTTCCCTGGGAGCGTTGGCCTACGAAATGGTGCGGCCGAGCGAACCGGAGGAGGCTTCGGCCTGAACGGGACCGGGTCACAAGTTCGAAGTTTTTCTGCGTGGCGCGGGTACGGTGGTGCGATGTCCGGCGTTCTACGATTCCCTTTTACTCAAGCGACGTCCTGATAGGGACCGCGATTGCCGGGCGGGAGGAGCGCCGCGATCTGGCGCATTGTTTCCTGGGTCAGGGTGTCGAAGTGCCGGCGCCGCTGTCTGCGGGGTGTGTTTTCGGGGATCGAGAGGGGGCCGAAGGGACGGCCGACGCGGATGCGGACCTGGGTACGGCGCAGGCGGCGGAGGTTGACGAGGATTTTCTCGGTCCCGAGGATGGCGACGGGGAGGAGGCGAGTCTGTGCCTGAGTCGCCAGCAGACCGATGCCTGACTGCGCCTGAATGAGGTTGGCGCTGTGGCGGGCGGTGTGGCCGGCTATCTGTTCGATGCGTTCGCCGCGTTCGCGTGAGGAGGCCAAGGCGGGGTCGATGCCTCCTTCGGGGAAGACTCCGATCGTGCGTCCTTCCTTCAGCGCGGCGACGGCGAGCCGCATTGCCTTGCGGTCGACCTGTCCGCGCCAGATGGGGATGAGATTGAATGTACGGCTGAGGAAGCGGAAGAAGCAGACGCGCTCGGTCTCGACGGCAAGCAGGAAAACGATACGCATCGGCATGTAGATCATCATCAGCGGGCCGTCGAACCAACTGAAGTGGTTGGAGACGAGGATGAGCCCTTCGCTGCGGGGGATGTGCTCGAGGCCGGTGATGGATACGGAGACGAAGGGGCTGCTGATGGCGCGGCCCATGAAGACGAGAATCGACTGGAGGGTTGCCTGAAGAGCGGCGAGCATTGCCTGTACCTTGTCGGGGTCAACGCGGCAGAGGCGCGCGCGGGTCGATCAGTCCGTGATCGTGCAGTTCCTGCCACATCGCGGCCGGGGTCTCAAAGTCCCATAGGGCCCTGTTTTCCTCGGCCTCGGCTTTGTTGGCGGAGCCGATGACGACTGAGGCGATGGCGGGATGGGAGCGGGCGAACTGCATGGCGGCGACGTGGAGGGGAACGCCGTGTTTTTGGGTGACTGTCTGAAGCCGTTCTGTCCTGGCCATGATGTCGGCGGGGGCGTCCTCGTAGTTGTACTTGGCGCCGGGCACGGGGCCGGTTGCGAGAATGCCGCTGTTGTAAACGCCTCCGAGGAAGATGGCGACGTCGTTCTGTGTGCACCAGTCGAGGAAGTCTAGTGAAGTCTGTTCGAGGAGGGTGTAGCGGCCGGCGAGCAGGAAGCAGTCGACGTCGATCTGGCGAGCAAACTCCCATTCCGCTTCCCACTGGTTCATGCCGGCGCCGACGGCGCGGATGACTCCTTGTGCGCGTAGGTCGACCAGGGTGGGGAAGGACTCGTCGAGGGCCATGCGATAGTCCTCGTCGGGGTCATCGACGTCGGGGTCATGCACGAGGAGGATGTCGACGCGGTCCATGCCGAGGCGTTCAAGGCTGTCCTCGATGCTCTTCATGACGCCGTCGCGGCTGTAGTCGAAGTAGATGGAGCGGTCGGGGCGGATGATGCGGCCGACCTTGGTCTGGATGATCACATTGTCGCGGGGGATGCCGCGCAGGGCGGCGCCGAGGCGGCGTTCGGCTTCGCCGGCGCCGTAGAGGGGGGCGGTGTCGAAGAAGCGGACGCCGCCATCGTAGCAGTTTTGCACGGTTGCGTATGCATCGGCGTCGCTGAGGGTGGTGTAGAGGTTGCCGATGACTGCCGTGCCCATGCCGAGGCGGGTGACCTGCAGCCCGGTATTGCCGACCTGGGCGGAAGGAAGAGTGTTCGCTGTCATGTAACTGCTCCGTGTGGCGGCGAGCGGCTTCTGCCGGCAGCGCGGTGAAGTGTGTGGGTCCAGACCGGTCCGACCTGTTTGTATCAGGACTGCGAACTCTACGAAGCTGCGGTAGCAATTGTACATCATCCGAAGAGGTAATGCCATAAGGGATCGTTCGGCGGGTGCAGCCCACTTTTGGGGTGGGAATCGTCAGCTGGGGAATTCGTGCCGGCGGTAAATCTACCAAGGTAATGTACAGCGCCTGTTGTGAGTAGAGCGCGTTGACAATAGTCTGAACTGTGATTCGTCTGATTTTGGGATGGATAGGATTAACGGCACGGGCACGGGCGGCGGTCTACGGGCCGGGAATCGGGCGAAGCGAAGTTGGGACTGGATGCGGGAACCTGTAGATGCCGACTTTTCTGACCATTTATTGGAAAAGTCGACGACCCCTTGTTCTTCATCGCCGGAGGGCCGGAACTGCAGGGGGCAGTGGTCAGTGGCCAGTGGTCAGGAACTGCAAGGGGATGCTCTATGGTCGACCGCGCGAACGGCGGGGGACGCGCAGGCACGGTGGCGGGGCGCTGGGCCGCAGGTTGCTCAGGGCTACATTAGGTCTCGTTGACGT
The DNA here is from genome assembly GCA_951813625.1 of uncultured Caldilineaceae bacterium. Taxonomy (GTDB): domain Bacteria; phylum Chloroflexota; class Anaerolineae; order Caldilineales; family Caldilineaceae; genus Bin5. Next base: position 173,462 of record CATOTS010000004.1, read on the forward strand.
TTGAAGGATTCTGTCAAATTGGCGACAATCGTAGGATGTCTACCTATAAAATTGCCGACCATCAGTGGCAGAAACTGTACGCATTTTTGCAAGGACACCCTCGTGTCTATGCGGGGCAAGAGGAAAAGTGTCGTCGTTTCGTCGAAGCAGTTCACTGGATTCTGCGCACCGGCGCGCAGTGGCGTGAACTGCCGGCCGATCATGGTAAGTGGAACAGCGTTTTCAAGCGCTACGCACGCTGGGAAGAGAGCGGCATTTGGGCCGACATGTTCGTACAGTTCGCCCAAGACCCGGACATGGCAGGGGTCATGCCCGACAGCACAGCTGTACGCGCCCATATGTGCGCCGCGGGCGGTTCCAAAAAGGGGGCGCCAGCACGAAGAGGGTCTGGGTAGGAGCCGGGGTGGCTTCAGCAGCAAGATCCATCTCCTCGTCGATGCCATTGGCTTTCCCCTAAAGTTCATCTTGACTGGGGGTGAACGCCATGATGTGTCCCAAGCTGAATCGTTGCTCGCCCCTTTCCATTTTGACGCTGTCATCGCCGATAAAGGCTACGATTCTGACCCGTTACGAGACCTGCTGGCAGCCCAACAGGTAGAGGTGCTCATCCATTCTCTCCGCCATCGCAAACAACCGCTGGACTATGACCGACTCCGCTACCGCAAGCGCAATATCGTCGAACGATTCATCAACAGAATCAAGTGGTATCGACTCATTTTCGCCCGCTATGAAAAGCTAGCTCGACGCTTCATGGCTTTCCTCCACTTCGCCGCTACACTCATATGGCTTCAACGAAATGTCAACGAGACCTAATCTTTGGCGGTTCCATAGCTGCTCCGCCTTACCCGTCAGGATCCGGTTGCCGAGCTTCTCCCATATCCGGTTCCACTCCCATTCTCACCTCCCAGTCGATCTCGTTGGTGTCCGGAGGAACAGGATAGAAAGATTTTCTTATCCTAATGTGTGAGACCCTCGTACGACTCCATCGCGATTAGAACACATTTTCCCGCGCAGGAGGTCCGCAGAGCGCCTGAAATCGCTCAGGGGTAACTGGAGCACCTTGCGATTCTTAGCGCCCTGCCCGAGTTTGTCGGACTTACATAACGGGTGGTACAAACATCGGGGGCAGGTCAGGGTTGAGAAATGGTGAGATGACGTAAGCGAGACGATGTGATCCGAGGCAGAGGCCACGTGGATGCTCTGGCTACAAGCGATTCGTTCTTGATTCAATGGGTAAACGAAATTGCCGCGGCGGGCCGCCTGGGGGCTATGCGCCGTATCAAATCGGTGAGGAGAGAGTTTTGGACAACAGGTCTTTTCAGGCAATGCGTACAGAATTTGTCCCCCTGAACGGTGTGAGGAGAACCGGCCGGCGGCACGCTGCTTACGAGTCATTTACCGGCAGCACTCACCGTCATCTGATAAACGCAGGCGTCTTTTTCCGGGCTATCCTGGCGATCGCCTTGCTGGCAGCCTGCGGCACAGTTAACGAGGCAGCGTTGGATACATCAGTGGTTGCGCGGCTTTCGATCCCGGCGTTGCTCGAACCGACGTTTGACGGGGCGGGTATTGCGCATTATGACCTCAAAATCGGAGAATCACGCCACGACTACCGGCAGACAGCCCTGACGGACACCTATTCCTACAACGGCATGTCAGTGCTCGGCCCCACGCTTCGTCTCAGAACCGGAGACTCGGTGGTCATCAGCGTCACCAACGAGTTGGACGAGGTCACAACGACGCACTGGCATGGCGCCGTCGTCCCGGCAGAGGACGACGGTGGACCCCACAGCCTTATCGAACCCGGGACAACCTGGATAGCTGACTTCGACGTGATCCAGCCGGCAGCAACCCTCTGGTATCACCCTCATGTCCATGGGTCCACAGCCGAGCAAGTCTACCGCGGCGCTGCAGGTCTGATAATCATCGAAGACGACAACTCTGCTGCCGCAACGCTTCCGGCAACCTACGGCGTTGACGACATTCCGGTCATCATCCAGGACAGGGACTTCACCGAGGACGGCCAGCTCGACTTCGCCATAGACGAAAGCGGGCAAGGAAAAATCTATACCACGCTGACAGTGAACGGCACGCTCAATCCGTTCGTCGACGTGCCTGAAGGGTTAGTCCGGCTGCGGCTGCTGAACGGCAGCCAGGCCCGAATCTACCACCTCAGCGTAGAGGGGGCCGACATGACCAAGATCGCCTCCGATGGCGGCTATCTGGCCAGCCCTGTCGCACTCGAGCAGCTCGTGCTCGCACCCGGGGACCGGGCCGAGATCGTCGTCAATGTCGGGATGGAATCCGCCACTTTGGTCGATAGTAGGCAGGGCCGAGTGCTGGAGCTGCGTCCGAACGGAGCAGCGTCAGGCACGGGTTTGCTTCCGGACAAGCTCGCCACCATAGAGCGAATACCCGAATCGGAGATCACGGTGGACCGGAGCTTCGACATGGACGATGAGCGCTACTTCTGGCAGTTCGGCCCACGCTGGGTAATTAATGGCGTCCAGTTCGACATGAACAGGATCGACTTTGAGGTGCAACTCGGAGACACCGAGCGCTGGACTCTCTCCGGCGACGACGGCCAGCACGTGTTCCACCCCCACCAGATTCAGTATCAGATATTGTCGATCAACGGCGAACCGCCGCCACCTGAGGAATCAGGTTGGGAGGACACTGTGTTGGTGAATCATGAACGCGATGTCGTAATCGCCGCCCGATTCAATACGTATGCCGCTGAAGACACTCCATATATGTTCCACTGCCACATCCTTGATCACGAAGACCTGGGCATGATGGGACAGTTCCTCGTCATTGATGAGTAGCCTGGTGACCTGACGAGTGAATGCCACCCGCAGCCACTGGAGCATCGAGAGCTCAGCCCACTGGGTCTTGGATGTCGCCTTTCGTGAGGACGACAGTCGCATCCGTCAGGGCCATGCACATGACCTGCCCCCGATGTTTGTGCCATCCGTTATGTTAGTCCGGCAAGCACGGGGACAGGGTCGGCAGGCAGGAGCGCCTCAGGCGCCGCTGGTCGATAGTGTGCTTGGCCCCAAAAACTGGACCACAAGCTAAGGTGTATAATGGAGCAGTTCACCCAGCCTGTCGAGGGGCAGCACGATGGTCAAGAAACGGCGTCGACACTCGGCGGCCTACAAGTTTCGGATTGCGCTGGAAGCGCTTTAAGGCAGCAAGACGATTGGCCGGTTGTCGAGTGAACATGAGGTTCATGCCAACATGATTCGGGCCTGGAAACGGCAACTGCTGGAAGACGGGCCCAGCGTTTGCGCCGGCAATGGCGAGCGCAAGCAACGGGAGCAGGAGGAGCGTGTACCGGGCCTCCGCTGCCACCTTCCAGGCCTGTCCAGCCTTCGGGGTATGCACCAACGACCTACTGAATGGACGAGCGCTGACGGTAGGGCCTCACGACGCAGTGTTGCGCCGCCATCGCACCTGGATGTCCACCCGCGAGGCACAGGAGATATCCAAACGCAGGAAGCAGTTGATCGAACCGGTCTTCGGCATCATCAAGGAGCAACAGGGGGCGCATCGATTCTTACTGCGCGGCCTCGTCAATGTAGCAGCCGAGTGGACCCTGTTGGCGACCGCGTTCAACCTGAGGACCCTTTGGCGCATATGGCGCTCAGGCGCTGTTGGCTTCCTGCCCTGCGGCCCGGCATCTCAACCCATTCCCTCAGTATAGCGCCTGGCAGCGTCAATACTGCCTCTTCAACAGTTGGCATGGCTCAGTTTATGTAACCAGCCGTCTTCGGAAGCTGGCGTGCCGGAACTTACCAACGGCTACCCATCTTGCCCTTCTGAGACAGCCTCCAGGTAAAATGTTAGGTCTCGTTGACGTTTGAAGGATTCTGTCAAATTGGCGACAATCGTAGGCTGTCTACCTATAAAATAGCCGACCATCAGTGGCAGAAACTGTACGGATTTTTGCAAGGACACCCTCGTGCCTATGCGGGGCAGGAGGAAAAGTGTCGTCGTTTCGTCGAAGCAGTTCACTGGATTCTGCGCACCGGCGCGCAGTGGCGTGAACTGCCAGCCGATCTTGGGAAGTGGAACACCGTTTTCAAACGTTACGCAGGCTGGGAAGAAAACGGTGTTTGGGCCGACATGTTCGAACAGTTTGCCCAAGACCCGGACATGGCAGCGGTTGTGCCCGACAGCACAGCTGTACGCGCCCATATGTGCGCAGCGGGCGGTTCCAAAAGGGGGGGCGCCAGCACGAACAGAGCCTAGGTCGGAGTCGGGGAGGCTTCAGCAGCAAGATCCATCTCCTCGTCGATGCGGTTGGCTTCCCCTTAGAGTTCATCTTGACTGGCGGTGAGCGCCATGACCTTACCCAAGCTGAATCGTTGCTCGCAGCTTTCCATTTTGACGCTGTCATTGCCGATAAAGGCTACGATTCTGACCCGTAAAGAGAACTGCTCACAGCCAAACAGGTCGAGGTGGTCATCCCTTCTCGCCGTTATCGCAAACAACCGCATGACTATGACCGACTCCGCTACAGCAAGCGCAATATCGTCGAACGTTTCATCAACAGAATCAAGTTGTATCGACCCATATTCACCCGCTATGAAAAGCTAGCTCGACGCTTCATGGCTTTCCTGCACTTTGCCGCTACACTCATATGGCTTCAACGAAATGTCAACGAAACTTAGAACCCACACCCGGCGGCGGGTGGAGGGGTTTCAGGGGGGCGTTGCGGGGGGAGTCCCCCGCACAAGGGAGGGCCGGAACTGCAGGGGTCAGGGGATAGGGGCCAGGAACTGCGGGGGGCGGCGCCTGGCGGTCGAGGGAGCGAGCGGCGGGGGACGCGAAGACACGGCCGGTTAGGCACGGGGCGGGTTGGCGACAGGCTGGAAAAGCGCAGGCACGGTGGCGGGAGGCTGGGCCGCCGGTTGCACAGGGCTGCATTGGAACCCACACGCGGCGGCGGGGGAAGGGGTGTCAGGGGGGCGTTGCGGGGGGAGTCCCCCCGCACAAGGGAGGGCCGCAGGCCCGACCGTCCAAAAGGATTCGGGAAAGCGTATTCCTCCACTCTGCCAAGGTGAAGAGCGTGAACCGGCCATGACGCCATTGCTGCCCGGGGTATGGGAATATGTGCCCCAATTTCGGACTGCATCCCCGGTCGGCTATAATGGCAGTCGAATTCGAGAGGGGCAGGCTAGGGTAATGGCATTCACGGTTGAGCATTTCCACCAATTGACCCAGTTACTCTCCGAGCGGCCAGAGTGGCGGGCGGAGTTGCGACGCATCCTGCTTACGGATGAGATTCTGGAGATGCCTGGCGTGCTGGGCGCGCTTGCAACTGCACAACAGGGCAGGGAAGAAGGTCTGCGGAGGCTGGGGGCGCGTCTGGAGGAGCTGGCTGAGGCGCAAAGACGGACAGAGGCGCGTCTGGAGGAGCTGGCTGAGGCGCAGAGACGGACGGAGGCGCGACTGGAGGGGCTGGCTGAGGCGCAAAGACGGACAGAGGCGCGTCTGGAGGAGCTGGCTGAGGCGCAGAGACGGACGGAAACTCGGGTGGAGACTCTGACCAGAGAGGTAGGCGACCTCAAGGGGATTCTGTTGGAGAGCCAGCACCGAGATCGTCCTTTTCAGCATTTTCGGGGCATCGTATTGAAGGCCCGGACGGTACCGATCGAGGAGCTGGCGGCGCTGACCGATGCTGCGGTTGCCGAGGAGCGGCTATCGGAGGCCGAGGCCGAAGAGATCGAACTGGCTGATGCTGTGGTGCGCGGCCGCGATCGCAGGACGCGCGAGAATCTTCATCTTGTTTTCGAGAGTTCCTGGGGCATTGGCGAAGACGACGTGAGAAGGGCGGCGCGGCGCGCGGCGCTGCTTGCGAACACGGGCGCGGCCACGCGGCCTGTGGCGGCGGGCAGGTGGGCAACACCGGAAGCGCACAGTTCAGCCGACGAACTGGATGTGTGGCTGGTGGTAAACGGACACGCGCTTGCCCCAGGCGACAGAGGGTAGAATTTCCCCTTCGGCTCAATTGAGCTCATTCCAACCGCTACAACAGCTGGGCATGAAAGGCGTCGAGCCGGGGTAGGATCGCGTCCCAGGAGAAGTTTTGTTCGACGAAGGCGCGGGCGGCTTTGCCGAGGGCGCGGCTGCGCTGGCCGCCGGCGGCCTGGTCGCGCAGGAGGGACAGGACGGCTTCGGCGAAGTCGTGCGGTTGGTCGGCGATGAGGAGGTGTTCGCCATTGCGTACTGGGATGCCCTCGACGCCGAGCGAGGTGCTGACGACTGGCCGGGCGCAGGCCATTGCCTCGAGCACTTTGAAGCGGGTGCCGCCGCCCACTCGCATGGGGGCGAGGTAGATGGCGGCGCGGTGAATGTAGGGCACGATGTCGTCGACTGCGCCGGTGATTTCGACGTCGGGAAGGACGCGCAGTTTGTCGAGAGCGGGATGGGGCGCCATGCCGGCGATCAGGAGGCGGGCGGCGGTTGCGCGGCGAACGCGGGGCAGCACTTCTTTGCCGAACCATATCATGGCATCGACGTTGGGGCGGTAGTCCATTTTTCCCGTGAAGACGAGCGTCGGGGGATCTTCAGAGGGGGGCGGTTGGGGCAGGTAGCGGGAGATTTCGACGCCGTTGGGCACGTTAACAGTTGGCTGATTCGGCGCGAGCGAGGCCAGCGCCTGCCGGTCGGGTTCGCTGACGGCGACGATGCCGGCAACGGCGCGGCAGAAGGCTCTTTCGTAGCGGACCAGTTTTTGCCATTGGAGGAAGCTATAGCCGGCGGCGTGCCAGCGGTTCGGGTTGCGGGCGTCCATGAGGGCGGCCCTTTTCTGCAGCAGGAATTCGGCGTTGTGATTGTCGAAGACAACGGGTGGGGCGGGGGCGGGCGACTGCAGAACCTGGAAGCCGTAGGGGGCCATCTCGATGCCTTCGATTTGCACGAGATCGTAGTTTTCTTCGGCCAGAATTTGCTGCAATTTGGCGTGGGCCTTTTTGTGGGCAAGGCGGAGGGCCATATCGGGCCTGGACGCGAGCAGGGAGTCGCGCAAGCGGCGTTTGAGCGGGCGGTGGGGCTGCCTGAATGCCTCTACGCGGGCGCACAAGCGTGAGAGTTCGGGTGCGGGCCAGTGGTTGTCGTGTGGAGACAGGCAGGAGAAGAGATGCAGTTCGCAGCTGGCGGCAAAGTGGCGCAGCAGGTAGTAGTTGCGAAGTGTTGTGCCCTGGCGGGGCGGGAAGGGCGACTGGGGCGTGAGCAGGAGGAGCTTCATCGCCGAGGGTCAGAGGGAGTTCGGGTGTGCCGGCGCGGCGGGTACGGCGTTATGGTCGCGGACCATGCGGTAGACGGCGAGTGTTTTGGCGGCGACGCGACGCCAGCTGAAGATGGAGGCGCGTTGCAGGCCTTTCTGGCTCAACTCCTCATGGAGTTCGCGGTCGGTGAGAAGGCGGTGGATGGCGACGGCGATTTCCTCCCAGTCGGAGGGGTCGACGAACAGTCCGGCGTCGCCGACGACTTCGGGCATGCTGCTGGTATTGGCGACAATTGTGGGTGTGCCGCAGGCCATGGCTTCGAGCGGCGAGAGGCCGAATCCCTCGTAGAAGGCGGGGTGGACGAGGCAGCGTGCGCCGCCATAGAGCTGGTGCAGGTCCTCGTCGGGCACACGGCCGATGAAGAAAGTGTTCTGTTTGAGGTCAAGCTCCTCGACGCGGCGGTAAACTTCGTCGTAGAGCCAGCCGGGTTTGCCGGCGAGGACGAGGCCGATCTCGCCGACGTTGTAATATTTGCGGAGGTGGTGATAGGCGTTGAGGAGGCCGTCGATGTTTTTGCGCGGCTCGATCGTGCTCACAAAGAAGATATAGTTCTGTGGGATGCCGTATTTTGCCTGCATCGCCGTTTGGGGCCGCTCTTTAGGCAGGGGACGATAGATGGAGGCGGCGGCTTCATGGATAACGCTGATCTTTTTGGGAGAGGCGCCCAACCTTCCGACGACATCGTTCTTGGTGCTTTGGCTGGGTACGATGATGTGGCGTGCGTGCCGCACGGCTCGGTCGATTTGGCCGTAGTAGGCTGCGTGTGATTCGGTCAGGTAGTGTGGCCAACGCAGGAAGGCGAGGTCGTGGACGGTTATGACCGAGGGGATACGGCTGTAGAGCGGAGGGATGAAGTCGGTGCTGTGGAGCAGGTCGAGCGAATGGAAGGAGAGTTCGGCCGCCAGCATTGGCTGCTCGACGCGCCGGTGGACGGGTGTGAACAGTGTTCGCCGTCGAAAGTTTGGCTTGTCGGCCAGCGGTTGCCGGTGGTTGCGGTGCTGGAAAACTGTATACGTAGTTTCCCGGTCCAGCAGTGCAAGCTCTTCAATGAGATGCTTGGTATATCGACTTATTCCTGCCGGCTGATGATGGATCAGCCGGGCGTCAATGCCAACTCGCATGATTTCAATGAAAAGTTAGAGGGCTAAGGTCTTTTGTGCGGTCCCTCCGAATGGCCTCAGCGCACGAAAAACGCCCGGCGGTCGGGGAATCGCAGTCCGGGACAATGCAGGTTGACTCGCATATTATCAATTAATTGTAACATCCCCTGCATTGGGGGCCAAATGCTGGTTTAAGCCTCCTCGTCTCGAATTGATTTGAGTTCGATGATTGTTCCCAGAATTTCTTCAGTATCGAGGTAGGCCCAGACCGCGCCGGGGTCCAGGGTGGAGCCGCCGCTTTGCGTGACGTCGACCTCAAGTACGCGGGCAGCGTCTAGGGGGTCGGGCACGCGGAAGAGGAGGTGGTGCAGCCCTTCGCCCTTTTCTTCCAGGAATTCCGAGTAGATATTGTCGCCTTCGAGCGGCTGGATGAATTCGATTTGGACGGCGCCGGTCTCGATGAATGCGAGTCTCATGCGGAAGTTACCCGGCCGTCCGCGGTAGGTAGAGCCGTCCTCCAGGCCGCTGCCTTCGGGGGGCCAATCAATGACCTCAACCGGTTCGAGGGCGAAGCGTTCGGTCCAGGCGTTGGCCGCGGCCAGCGCGTCACGGACGACGATTCCGACCTGAACGACCGATCCCAACTCGATCTTGCTCATGGTGGACTCTTTTCGGTTTCCGGATCTGACGAACTGGGAGGCCGAGAGTCGGCCTGATTGCCCAGTTCGATTTGGCGATTCTGTGCGATAATACCAACTGTCACCTCGGAGGCCAAACACGTTTGCAGGAGCTTAACAATGATTATTGAGGACATCAGGACGACGGTGCTGTCCGTTCCCCATCTACCGGGATTTCAAGATGCGACGATTCGTCACGTAGTTCCGGGCCGCAGCCAGTGTTTCGTGCATGTTTACAGCGACCAGGGCCTGGTCGGGCTGGGCCTGGGGGGCGGGACGACGGCGGCGCGCGAGGTTATCGAGCGGATGCTGAAGCCGATTCTGCTGGGCCAGAACGCTTTGCATATCGAGAGGCTGTGGGACGAGATGTTCTGGGCGATTCGGGGGGTCGGCCGCAAGGGGCTTGCGTTCAGTGCGTTATCTGCCGTCGATATTGCGCTCTGGGACCTGAAGGCCAAGTATTACGAGACGCCGCTCTACCAGCTGCTTGGGCCGTATGTGGAGACGGTACCGGTTTATGGCAGCGGGGGCTGGACGCACTTTTCGCTCGACGAACTGGTTGCGGAGCAGTGCGGGTACGTCGAGCGGGGCATGAAGGCGGTGAAGATGAAGGTGGGAAAGGATTTCGGCCAAAGCGAGCGCGAAGATGAGGCGCGGCTGGCGGCTGTTCGGGAGGCGGTCGGCTCGGAGGTGCAGATTTTCATTGACGCCAACAACGGCTACTACGCCAAGCAGGCTATCAGGATGGCGCGCGTTTTCGGTGAGTACGATGTGGGCTGGTTCGAAGAACCGGTACTGGCCGACGACATCGAGGGCCTGGCGGCGGTGGCGCGGGCGATTGAGATCCCCGTGGCGTCGGGCGAGCATGAGTACACGAAGTATGGATTTCGGGAGTTGATCGCGCGCGGCGGGGCGGACATTGTGCAGCCTGACGTGGGGAGGGTGGGCGGCATCACGGAGTGGATGAAGGTGGCGCACCTGGCCCATGCTTTCAATTTGCCGGTTGCCCCGCACGCCTATCAGCTGGTCCATCTGCATCTTGCCTGTGCCACGCCCAATTTGAAGGTCGTAGAGTATTTGGGCACAGTGGAGGCGGCGGACCGCGTTTTCTACAGTTCATTTGACGAGCCGCGCGCTGGGGTCTGGTCGCCCGATCCTGGCAAGCACGGTCTCGGCCTCGAGCTGGACCCGGCTGCGGTCGAGCGGTACGCGGTGTAAAGGCGGGGCGGAGATCCACGAAGGGGTACGAATTTACACGAAGGGGGGTGATGGGGGGCGACGGCCTGGCTTGAGGGCGGGCTGGAAGGGCTGTGGTGCGGGAGCCCTCGCGGGGCGTTCCAGGTCGGAGGCGCCTGGGTTCATTTGTGGAATGGATTGGCTTTGGTTGGGGTTCATGCTGGGGGCGGCAGGCTTCCCAAAAGTGTACGCGGGCCGGCGAATCGCGGTTTGTCGTCGCCGTTTTGCAAATGGTATAATTCGCGTCCCGGGAAGGTCGGCACGGCCAGTTGTCCCGGGTGTTGATCGCGGGCGGGGTCTCTCTGCAAATTGAGCTTAGCGGCAGGCGGCGTCGTTTGGCTGTGCGATCGAGTGGATTGAGCGTGTCAGACGCAGGATTTAGTGTTGGAAGAAAGAAAAATGGATAATGCCCAACTAGCCCAGATGGTGACCTGGCTCGACGAGGAGCACCGCCGCGACCGGGCGGAGATTTCCCGTTTACAGCAGCAGATTGAAAGCCAGGCGGGGGACATTGTAGAGCAAAACCGGCGCGTCCAGGAGTTGGAAGGGCGTCTGGCGAGCACGACCGCGCAGCTGGGCCGATTCACGCAATTGGAGCAGCAGATTGAGAGCGTCAAGCAGGAGTTTGGGTTGATGCTCGATCGCTCCGAGGAAGGTCGGACGCAGGCGGCGCGCGAGCACGAGCGGGGCCGCCTGGCAGACCGGGAGGCGCTGGCGCGCGAAATTGGAGAAGTGCGCCGCGAACTTCCGCGGATTGGACGTGTGGAAGAGGCGGTGGAGCTGCGCAAGGGTGAGGAAGAGCGGCTGGTCGACATGATTATGGAGGGCCGCAACCAGATCAATCTTCTTGTCAAGGAGATTGAAGAGCGAACGCGGCAGATACCTTTTCTGAGTGAACAGCGCGCCGGCGACGCAAAGCGGATTGCCCAGTTGCAGCAGGAGACGGTCGAGCTGTTCAAACGGACGGAGGCGTTCAGCGGGCGTTTTTCGATTCTCGATGATGCCGACCGGCGGGTTAGTGCGGAGGTCGAGCGCTGGCGGCCGGTCTTCGGCGAGGTCCGGGAGGAGCAGCAGCAGTTCATGGAGAGGATGCGCGTCGAAATTGTCGAGCGTTTGCAGGTCCTGGCGCGCTGGCAGGAGCAAATCGACGATCAGCAGACCGTTGTTACCAAGAACGAGGAGCGGTTGCAATCCTTTGCGCAGACGATCGAGTCTGCCCGCCGGGCGGCGGCGACGGTGGCGGAGTTTCAGGAGACGATCCGCCGCGACCAGGTCCAGGTGCAGGAGCTGCAACGGCTGGCTGAAGAGCGGATGCGGCGGGAGATGGAGGAGTTTCAGGAGGAGTTTGACAAGAGGAGCCGCCGGAACGACCTTCGTCACGAGCATCTGTGGAAGGAGCAGGAGAAGAACAATAAGGAGCTGCTGGACCATCTGCCGCCGATTCTGCATGACTTGCGGGTGCATGAGGAGATGCTGCGCCTGTTGTGGAAGCTGCAGGAGCAGTATGGTTCTCGATACATCAGCGGGGCCCAGCTCTGGCTTGACGGTCTGCAGACCTCGTTGGAGGAGCGGGACGAAACGATGAAGGAGCTGGAGGAGGAGTGGCAGAAGCAGCGTCGCACGGCCGAACTCTACGCTCGCCAGAACAACAATACCCACCGCAGCGCCAGCATTGTAACCGGTGAGCCGGCGCAAAACCGCGCCTGATGCGCGTAATTGCCACAGCGGGCCACGTGGACCACGGGAAGTCGACGCTGGTCCAGGCCCTGAGTGGAATCAACCCCGATCGTCTGGAAGAAGAGAAGCGCCGCGGGCTGACAATCGTGCTGGGCTTCGCCTGGATGGAGCTGGCGATGCCGGACGGTACGCACGAGTCGGTCAGCATCGTTGACGTTCCCGGCCACATCGACTTTATCAAGAATATGTTGGCAGGCGTTGGCAGTGTAGACGCGGCGCTGCTTGTGATTGCGGCGGACGAAGGCGTAATGCCGCAGACGCGCGAGCATCTTGCTATTCTCGACCTGCTTGCGCTCCCCGATGGTGTTGTTGCCCTGACGAAAATCGATTTGGTGGATGAACCGGAGTGGCTTGACCTGATCGAGCTGGACATCCACGACATACTGGCCGGCACGCGTCTTGAAGGCGCGCCGATTGTGCGCGTCAGCGCGGAGACCGGTGCGGGTCTGGAAGCGTTGCGGGGTGCGCTGGCGGGCAGATTGACGGCATTGCCGCCGCCGCGCGATCGGGGCCGTCCGCGGTTGCCGGTCGACCGTATTTTCAGCCAGCCGGGCTTTGGTACGATCGTAACGGGCACGCTCAGCGACGGAGGATTTGGCGTCGGAGAGGCGGTCGAAGTTTTGCCCGACGGGCCATCGGGGCGTGTGCGGGCGCTGCAGAGCCACAAGCAGAGCATCGACCGGGCGTTTCCGGGCAGCCGGGTGGCGATGAATCTGAGCGGGGTGGCGACGGACCAGATCCGGCGCGGCCAGGTGGTTGTTGCGCCGGGAAGCGCGCGGGCGACGCGGCTGCTGGATGTCTCCTTTCGCCTACTGGCCGAGGCGCCCAAGCCACTGCGGCACAACCTGGCGGTGGATTTCTTCAGCGGGGCGGCTGAGACGCCGGCGAATGCGCGTCTACTGGCGACCGAGGAGTTGCTGCCGGGCGACGAGGGTTGGCTGCAGCTGCGATTGGAGCGGCCGGTGCTCGTGGCGGCCGGGGACCGGTTCATATTGCGTCAGCCGTCGCCGAGCGCAACCCTTGGCGGCGGTGAGATTCTCGATCCGCACCCGCGCCGCCGTTACCGACGCTTCGATCCCTCGGTGGCGGATAAGCTGGAGACGCTTGCGCTGGGCAGTCCGGATGAGATTGTGTTACAGAGCCTGGAACGGGAGCCGCTTCTCTCTGAACAGGAGCTGATCGCGGCGAGCGGGCTGGACAAGGCGGTTGCGGGCGAGGCGATCAGCCAGCTGCTGGATGAAGGGCTGGCGAAAGCGTTGGATGGGCGGCGGGTGCTGATCAGCGGATCGGCCTATCAGCGGGTGGTTGCGGAGATGCAGCAAATACTCGGTCAGTTTCACCTTCAAAGTCCCTTGCGCCAGGGGATGGCGCGCGGCGAGGTGCGCAGCCGTCTGCGGGTTGTGGGCGCGGCGGGCGTGCGGAAGGAGCTGCCGCAGCGGGTATTTGGCGACCTGGTGATGCAGGCGGATGCGGATGGATTGGTGGCTGGTGACGAGAACACAGTGCGGCTGCCGTCGCACACGGTCCGATACTCGTCCGGCCAGCAGCAGGCGGTTGATCGGGCGCTGCGCGCCTACGCGGCGGCGCCGTACAGTCCGCCGAATGCCATTGATACGCTCAAGTTGCTGAACGGTGAAGAAGAGCTGCTTGAGTCGTTGGTGGAACGCGGTGTGCTGGCGCGGCTGCCGGGCTCAGTCTATTTTCGTGACGAGGACTTTGTCGCGGCCGCGGAGAAGATCATCGCGCAGGCGCGTGCAGAAGGGAGGATCACGCTTGCCGACGTGCGTGATTTACTGGCTACGAGCCGCAAATACGCGCAGGCGCTGCTGGAGGAGTTGGACTCGCGGCGGGTGACGCGTCGCGTGGGGGATGAGCGAGTGCTGTTGGGAGGAGAACAGTGAGCGGTATGGCGTATCGCCGGCTTGGGCCAGCCGCGCCCTGCGCGGGTTCGTGCAGGTGGTCCGGCAGCAAGTGCGCGGCGGAATCGCGGCAGTGGGGCGCCGGGATCTGCGTTGTCTAAAGGAATCATTGTGCGGCTTCTGGAGGAATGAGCTTTGGTTTTTCTGAGGTTCACCGTTGCAATGGTAGCCGTATGCATGGTCTCGTGCAATTCCGTCGAGTCCACTGCAGGCGCCCAGGCAGTCGCAGTGCCAGAGGTACACTGGCTGAACGTTTCACGGGAAGGCTCCATTGAGGTGTCGGCCACAGAGGGTCTTAGGCATTTCGCGTTTGACGGTGACATTGATACATGGTGGTCGGCTGACGACTTTGCCCCGCAATGGCTCGAGATTAGTTTTGGCGGGTTGCAGCTGGTGGAGAAGATTGAGCTGATCGTAAGCCAGGTGAGGCCCGGTCCTGCCAAGCATAAGATCCGCTTGGAAAGAGCTGGTCAGGTCGTGGCCTGGCACCGCTTTGATGTCGATCTAGCGGTCGACGGCAAAGTCTTCTCGCTGAGACTAGATCCTGCCCTGCAAATCGACAAAGTGCGGATTCTGACCACTCGACACGAGGGTTGGGTTGCATGGCGTGAAGTTCGCATACTGTCCAGATCTGCAAAGCCGGTGCTTGCGACGTATCTGTCGAATCCCATCTATCTGACTCACGCCGGGGATGGCAGCGGCCGCCTGTTCGTAATCGAAAAGGAGGGGCGCATCCGCATTGTCAGAGATAATGTGCTTGTCGAAACGCCTTTCCTGGATATTTCGGGACGCGTTTCGGCGGTACATGAGCGGGGTCTCTTGGGTGTTGCCTTTCCGCCTTCCTATGCAACCCGGGGGCGATTCTATGTAAACTATACGGATACAAATGGAGACACGGTCATCAGCCGTTTTGGTACGAGCGTCAACCCGGAGATGGCCGACCCCGGTAGCGAGGAGGTTATACTAACTTTCAAGCAAAACAACGCCGGCCACAATGGCGGGACGCTCAAGTTCGGCCCGCGGGATGGCTACCTTTACGTTGCCAGCGGGGACGGCGGCACTACCGACATGTCTGAGGGATTTCGTTATTCTCAACAGCCCGGTTCGCTGCTTGGCAAGATTCTGCGCATCGATGTTGAGTCGGGGGAAGATCCTTATGCGATTCCACCCGACAATCCGTATGTTTCGACACCTGGCTATGCCCCCGAGATTTGGGCGCTGGGGCTGCGGAACCCCTGGGGTATTGGCTTTGACGAAGAGACCGGCGCTCTCTTTATCCCCGATCCAGGCTGGGAAACGAGTGAGGAGATCAATTTTCAGCCGGCGGCCAGTCCTGGTGGAGAGAACTACGGCTGGCCCTACTGGGAAGGACATTTTCGGACGGAAGGGGTAGAGGGAATCGTCAAAGAGGCCGTTTGGCCTGTTGGTGTCTATGGCAGAGAGGGGGGATGCGCCATTGTTGGCGGCGCCGTGCACCAAGGTGCGTTTATCTACAGCGACTTTTGCACGGGGAAGGTCTGGTCACTCCGACGGCAAGGAGAGGGGGGATGGGAAAGCATCTATCTGCTTTCCATTGGCCGGCCGGTCAGCAGCATAGGCGCCGACGAGGCGGGCAATGTGTACGCGACAGGTTTCGCGGACGGCAACATATATTTGTTACTTTCGGCGCCGCCACCGGGCGGACTACAAGGGAAGCAAGAATAATCTGCTGAGCACGCGGATTGATGGCTCGAAGTCTCAAATTGGCGATCGACCGCGGAGGGCATTTGAACGTTTGAGAAGTTACCGCCGGCGCTGCAACAACCCCCAATTGAAACACGCCTAATGTCGGGGACGGATCTGCACTCTGCCGAGTCGCCCGAGCCATTTTCGCCCGCTTACGAATCAATTGTCACGGGGAAGTTCATCGTCCAGGCGCGGGCAGAAGGCAGTGTCGCGCTGGACGACGTGCGCGATCTGCTGTCTATAACCAGCATATATGCCAAGACGCAGCTGGAGGAACTGGATTCGCGCCGTGTCAACGGACGTATTGGCGATGGATGAGGGATGTGAGGAGCCGACAGATGGGGGAAATGGAATATCGCCGGCTGGGGCGGACCGGTCTCAAAGTCTCGCCGCTGTGTTTGGGGTCGATGCAGTTCGGTTGGACGGCTGATGAGGAGACGAGTTTTGCGGTGATGGACGCGTTTGCCGCGGCGGGCGGAAATTTCATCGACAGCGCGGACATCTACAGCCGCTGGGTGGAAGGGAACGGGGGCGGCGTCAGCGAGGAGGTGATCGGGCGCTGGATGCGTTCGCGCGGCAACCGGGGGCAGATGGTCATTGCCACGAAGGTGCGGGGGCAGATGGGGCCGGGGCCGAACGACCAGGGGCTGGGCCGGAAGCATATCGTTGAGGCCTGCGAGGCCTCGCTTCGCCGCCTGCAGACGGATGTGATCGACCTGTACCAGGCGCACTATTTCGACGCGGAGACGCCGATGGAAGAGACGCTGGATGCGTTCGACGGACTGGTGCGGCAGGGCAAGGTGCGCTATATCGGCTGCAGCAATTATCCGGTATGGCGGCTGATGGAGGCGCTGTGGACGAGCGACAGGCAGGGTCTGGCATCCTACTGTTCGCTGCAGCCGCACTACAACCTGGCGCACCGGGCGGAGTTTGAGGTGGAGCTGGCGGAGGTCTGTCAGGCTTACGGGCTTGGGGTCATTGCCTACAGTCCGCTGGCGGGCGGTTTTCTGACGGGAAAATACAGTCGTGAGAGTGCGGCGGGCGGTGTGCGGGCCGAGAGCGTGCGGGCCGAGAGCGTGCGCAATCGGTATTTCAATGAGGCCGGCTGGAGGGTCCTGGATGCGGTGCGGGCGGTTGCAGCCGAACTGAGTGCTACGCCGCTGGCGGTCTCGCTGGCGTGGCTGCTGGCAAGGCCGGGGATGACGTCGCCGATAGTCGGCGCCAATACGGTGGAGCAGCTGCAGGGCAGTTTGGCGGCGCTCGATCTGCGGTTGGAGCCTGAGCATGTGGAGGCGCTGGACGGGGCTTCGGCTTGGTAGCGCCTGCCGCGGCGGGTCTGGTGTTTTTGGGAACTCAGATCAGCCGCAGCTGCCGGTCTTCGGCTTTGGGGCGGGAGCGGCGGGGTTTTGCTTGCCGCACCTCCTGGAGGGCGGCTGCGATGTCGGTCACAAAGGAGGAGATGCGGTTCTCCATCGGCTGGCCGAAAAGGAAGCGCCGACCGGCGTGGGCCAGGAACAGGCGGCGCTGGGCGCGTGTCATGCCCACGTAGAAGAGGCGCCGTTCTTCCTCGACGTCAGTGTCGCGATTGGCAGGCAGATAGGGCAGGAGCCCCTCTTCGCAGCCGACGATGAAGACAACGGGGAATTCCAACCCTTTTGCGGCGTGCAGGCTCATGAGGGTCACGCGATCGGCGCGCTGGTCGAAGTGGTCGGTCTCACTTTGGAGGGCCATCGTTGTGAGGAAATCCTGCATGCGGTTGCGGAAAGGTGCGGCGCGGCGCTTGATGCGGTCGATGCGGGCCAGTTCGGCGTCACTGTACTTGGCGCCGCGTAGTCTTGCCCAACCGGGCGCGGCGGCCTGAATGCGCTCGGCGACCTGCGCCGAGGCATTTTCAACCAGGTCCTCGACCAAATCGACGACAGTTCTCTCCGTTAACGCCCTCTTCGATCCCTGCATAATCCTGTCCCAGTGGACAGGATTTTCCTGTGTCTGCGTCAAGAATAGCAGGGCCATGATTTCACGAACGGGCTTTTGTTCGGTGAGGGAGGTCCCGCCTATCGTTTCGTAGGGGATGCCGGAGCGGTCGAAGGCCTCTTCGAGCAGTCTGGCCTGGGCGTTGAGGCGGTAGAGAACGGCGAAGTCGCCGAATGTCCTGTCTTCGGAAGGTCCGCTCTCGTCCAGCCGGCCGGAGTCGAGCGAGAAGTAGCTGGTCCCGCCGACCATCTGCTCGATCTGGTGGACGACAAACTCAGCTTCGGCCCTGTCGGTGGGGGCGCGGTAGACGTCCAGCTTGATCTTGTCGGCAAAAATGCCGATCAGCTCGGCGGCCTGGTGGTCGGGGTTGCGTGAGATCACCTGGGCGGCGGCGTCCAGAATCGCCTGCGCTGAGCGGTAGTTGCGCTCCAGATTGAGGCGTTGCGCGCCGGGGAAGTCTTCGGCGAAGGAGAGAAAGAAGCGATGATCGGCGCCGCGGAAGCCGTAGATCGCCTGGTCGGGGTCGCCGATGACGCAGAGATTTGCGTCTGGGCCGGCGAGTATTCGGAGCAGCTTGTATTGGGCGGCGTTCACGTCCTGATATTCGTCGACCGAGATCCAACGGTAGCGTGCATGCAGCGTCTGCAAGGTTGACGGGTCGGTCTCGAGAAGCTGGACGGCCCGCAGGACCAGGTCGTCGAAATCGAGAGCGCCGGCCGCGGTCAGCGCGGCATGGTATCGTTGCCAGACTTCCTCGTCGAGTGACGGCGCGGCGTCGGACGGATTGTCGTTTTCCAAGCCATTCTTGCGCGCCGAAATGCCGTCCAGCGCCGAGCGCAATTCCCTGGCGGAGAGCTCGGGGCAGGCGCGATTGAGCAGCCGGCGCCGGTCCTCTTCGTCGAGGATTGTGAAGGCGGGCGAGATCCCGATTGTTGCGCCATAATCATGGAGCAGCTCGGTCGCCAAGCGGTGGAACGTGGCGACGGTTACGGGGGCAGCGCGCTCTTCGCCCAGGAGCTGCTGCAGGCGTTCCCGCATTTCTTCGGCGGCGCGATTGGTGAAGGTCAGCGCGAGGATAGACGATGGCGGTGCGTTGAGATTCTGGATCAGGTGGGCGATGCGCACGGTCAGGGTGCGCGTCTTGCCGGTGCCGGGCCCGGCGACGATGGCCAGCGGCGATTCGGTGTGGGTGGCCGCGGCGCGCTGCTCGTCGTTTAGCTGTTGGAGCCAGTTGTCCAGCGGCTGGGTCCCGGCGAGATCGAGTCCGAGCGTGTACTGGCCTGTCTCCTCCATGGTAAAGGTGACGGGCGGGATTTTCGGATCTACCGGGGTCGCGGCCGGTTTGGCGGGCTGCGTGGGAGGAGCCGGTCTCTCTGTTTCCTTGGTCGCTTGCCGGGGAGCCGGCTCGTCGGCGAATATGCCGATCTGGAACGATGAGAGGCGGTCGGCCTCGTCGGCGAACATGCGAATCACGCCGTATTCTCCGTCGTAGCCGCTCTGGGTGTGGACCTCGCCGGCTCTCATCCGCCGGATGCCTTCCGCCAGCTGCGGTGTGCCGGCAGCGCCGATATCTTCCAGCGGGAGATCGCGCAGAATCGTCAGCTCGGGTCCCAGCCGGCCCAAAAGGCGCAGATACTCGGTCTGCACGCGCTTGGAATTGGGGCCGACGTTCAGGATCTCGCTCAGCGCTTCGGGCAGGGGGATGAGGCTGGCGAAGGGGGCGGCCGAAGGCGGATGGAAGCCGTGGTCGCGGTCGGCCAGCTCGGCGACGCGGTGGTATACGCCGACGGTGACCGGCTTGCCGCAGGTTGGGCAAAGGCCCTGATTGGCGACCGTCGCGACCGGATCCCAGCAGATCCCGCATTTGCGATGGCCGTCAAGGTGGTATTTGCCCTCCTCGGGGAAGAACTCGACGGTCCCCAGGAATTGGGATGGATCGCGGCTGCGCAGGGCGTCGAAGAGGGCGTCGTAGCTGAGTTCGGTGTCGAAGAGGGTCGCTTCGCGGGCGAGCTTTGGCGGCGAGTGCGCGTCGGAATTGGAGATCAGCGTGTACTTATCCAGCCAGGAGACGCGCCAGTTCATTGGTGGGTCCGAGGAGAGGCCGGTTTCAACGGCGAAGATGTGGGACGAGAGATCGCCGAAGCATTCCTCGAGCGAATCAAAGCCTGACTTGGAGCCGAGGAGCGAGAACCAGGGCGTCCAGATGTGTGCCGGGATCAGATGGCAGCGGTCGTCGACCTCGAGCACAATTTCTAGCAGGTCGCGGCTGTCCAGCCCCAGGATTGGCCGCCCGTCGGAGCGGATGTTGCCGATTTTCTCCAATTCAGCCTGGAGGCGGGCGGTGGCCTCGACCGACGGGGCAAAGACGATGTTGTGAACTTTGCGGGTCCGGTCAAACTTCTTGTAGATGTTGCTGATTTCGCCGCCGATGAGGAAGCGGACAGTGCCGCGGCAGGCGGCGGGCACCTCGTCGGCGAGCGCGGCCGCGTAGTCCGACTTGAGTTTGAACAGCCCGTCTTCGGCCGGCTCCAGCTTCTCCTGAAGTTCCTGCAGCCAGCCTGGGTGGGCGATGTCTCCCGTGGCGACGACCTGGACGCCCTTGAGCTGGGCCCATTTCCACAGGTGTTCAAAGGTCAGGTTTTTGCTTGTGGCGCGCGAGTAGTGGGAGTGTAGATGGATGTCGGCGACGAGCTTCATCGGGTCTGCCAGCTGTCCCAGTAGGTCTTGTCGCGCATTGGCTTGCGTTTGGCGGATCGGAAGTCATCGCCCTTGAAATAGGCCACGGGCAGGAGCGCGGCCTGTGAGACGCCGTCGGGGATACCGAGCAATTCGGCGATTTCGCGTTCGTGCTGCAGGTGCAGGGTTGTCCAGGCGGCGCCGAGTCCGCGGGCGCGGAGCGCCATCATCAGTGACCAGGCGGCGGGCAGGATCGAGCCGTAGAGGCCGGCCTGCGATGCGGGCGCGGGGTCGTCCGGGCGTCCTTCGATGCAGGGGATGACGAGGACGGGGACGTTTTGCAGGTTGTCGGCGAGGTATTGGGCCGAGCTGATGACGCGCTGCATCTGCTTTTGGGCCGCGGTCAGGTCGGGTCCTGAAGCGACTTGCCGGGTGGCGTTGTAGCCGTACCAGGCCTGGCGGTAGTATTCGGCGATGCGCTGTTTCTTCTCCTGGTCGGTGACGACGACAAAATGCCATCCCTGGCGGTTGCTCCCGGTGGGCGCCTGACCTGCGATCTCCAGGCAGCGCTCGATGACCTCGCGTTCGACTGGGCGGTCGAGGTCGAGCCGCTTGCGTACAGAGCGGGTGGTGGTCAAGAGATGGTCGAGGACCGCCAGGTTTTCTGGTGTTGCCAGGTTCATTTGGTCTCCTTACGCAAGGTTTCAAGCGCATCGCAGAAAGACTTGTGCTCCGCTGACGCAAGCCCCTTTTGCAGTGCCTCCAAGACGCGGGCAATCTCTCCTTCAAGCAGCGCATCCGGCAGGAGCCACAGGCCGGGGAAATTCTCGCTCTTGAGCAGGCCGCTTTCGTCGGGTTGCAGTTCTTTGTAGACGCCTTCGCGCAGTATGAACCAGATGACGCGCTTCTCATAGGCCAAATAGACGATGTATTCGGCCACATCGCTGCGGGCGTAGACGCGTTTTTTCTGATTCAGATCGTAGCTGGCGCTGCTGGCGGCCACTTCGACGACCAGTTCGGGCGTGCCTTCGAGGTAGCCTTCCTCCCCGATTCTGGTGCTGCCGCCGTATTCCGGCAGCAGAAAGAGTAGGGCGTCCGGCTGAAGTTCGTTTTCGTGGTCAAGGCGTAGTGTGGCGGTGTCACTGCCCTCCACACCGGGTGTTGCGGCGCTGTACAAGTTGAGCCAGCCGATGGTGTGAAAGTGTGGCTTGCCATGTTCGCGGTGCCGGGTGGGGGATGGCACGTAGACGACTCCTTCGATGAGTTCGGCCTTCTTGATCTCGGGATGGGCCGCGTAGATACGCTCGAACTCTGCGCGTGTGAGGCGGTCGCCGCTGTTCAGGGGCGGCGGGGGTGGAGTTTTGTGGGCGGCAGCCGTCGGTTTGCTGCGTGCGAGGGTGGATAGGGCCATGGCTGATCTCCTTGCCCTGTTGCGGGCGCGTCGTGCTGCGCGCAATTATACCCGATCCGAATGGGCGGTTTCAATCCTTCCACTGGCGGTCCATGATCGAGTAGCCGCCGTCTACTATGAGCATTGTGCCGGTGACGAATTCGGCGGCGTCGGAGGCGAGGAAGATGGCGCCGCCGGCGAGGTCGTCGGCTGTGCCGAGCCTCCGAGCGGGCGTTTTGTGGCGGATTTCCTCTCCCAGCGGCCCGTCGAGCAGGTCGCGGTTGATGTCGGTCTTGTGCCAGCCGGGCAGGAGGGCGTTGACCTGGATGTTGTGGACGGCAAGCTCGACTGCGAGCCCGCGGGTGAGGCCGAGGAGGCCGGCTTTGGCGGCGGCGTAGTTGGTGACGTTGGGGGGCCCCAAGATGGAGTACATGGAGCCGATGTTGATGATTTTGCCGCCGTTGCCGGCGTTTACCATGGCTTTGGACGCGGCCTTGGCGCAGTAGAAGCCGCCGTTGAGGTGAGTGTCGATGACGGCGTGCCAGTCGTCGGTTTCCATGTCGAGGATGTCGGTGCGGCGGGCGATGCCGGCGTTGTTGACAAGGATGTCAAACCTGCCGTGACGTTCGGCGATGCCGGCGATGGCCTGGTCGACCGCTTCTTCGTCGCGCACGTCGAGGGAGATGACTTCGTGGCCGTCGCCGAGCTCCTGGGCAACGGCGGCGTTCTTTTCCGGGTTGCGGCCGCTGGCGATGACGGTGGCGCCCATTGCCTTGAATCCCAGAGCGATGGAGCGGCCGATGCCGCCGTTGCCGCCGGTTACAAGTGCGACCCTGCCCTGCAATGAAAAAGAGATCTGCATGCCACTCCTCCTGGGGTTGTGCGTGAAGGTGAAAGGGGGCGCCGGGCGAATGTGCGGTGGGAATGCGGCGCGTGTGTCGGCAGTCAGCTGGTAATCAAAAGATCCTCCTGACGGCTTGCTGCTATTTTCGGGGAAGGGAAAGAGATATGCAAGGCTGGGGATTGGTCGGAGTGCATCCCACTTCCGGGACGGGGATCGTTTGGCGTGGAATTCAAACTGCGTGGGTCAGGGGGTAGGGGTCAGGGGTCAGAAACTGCAGGGGTCGGCGCCTGTCGGTTGGGCGCGCGAGCGGCTGGCGAGGCGCACATACGGCGCACAGGCGCGCGGCGCGTTGGCGACGCGATGGAATCCTGCAGGCACGGTGGCGGGGCGCTGGGCCGCAGGTTGCGCGGGGCTGCATTAGAACCCACACCCGGCGGGTAGTGGGGTGTCAGGGGGGCGTTGCGGGGGGAGTCCCCCCGGCACAAGGGAGGGCCGCAGGCCCGACCGTCAAACTGCGGGGGTCAGGGGGTAGGGGTCAGGGGTCAGGAACTGCAGGGGCGGCGCCTGTCGGTTGAGCGCGCGAGCGGCAGGCGAGGCGCACATACGGCGCACAGGCGCGCGGCGCGTTGGCGACGCGATGGAATCCTGCAGGCACGGTGGCGGGGCGCTGGGCCGCAGGTTGCGCGGGGCTGCATTAGAACCCACACCCGGCGGGTAGTGGGGTGTCAGGGGGGCGTTGCGGGGGGAGTCCCCCCGCACAAGGGAGGGCCGCAGGCCCGACCGTCCAGAACTGCAAATGTCAGTTGCCTGGAACTGACGGGGACGGTGGGCGGTGGACCGGCAATGACTTCGCGGCAACCTGAGGCATAGGAAGATGTGCCCCGGTTTTGGGACGGCACCCGATTGGTTGGGAGCTAACGCTGAGAGAGAGGAAAGTTTACGAAACGGCGGGCTTCGAGATGGGTGGATGTCGATTGGCAGGGTTATGTGGCGGAAGCCAGGTAGTACCGATTTCGGGAGAAATCGAAACTTGTATTCAGACTCACAGAGAGGCCGTCTGCGGCGGCTTTCAATGCAGGAAGGAGTACCTGAATTGCGAGCTTTGGTCTCGCATCCCTGGACGGTGGTGGAACCTGACGGGAGAGCAGTGCATCAAAGAGCAATACATCAGTTTGTGGAGCGGCCGCTGAAACAAAGAGGCCACTAGCGGACAGGCTGCCAGGCCTGGCGCCGCACGTTTTCACTCAAGGAAGAGTGCCGTCCAAAGGGGGGCGACCAGATGACGAAGCAGATCCTTACGACGCTTGCAGCGATCCTACTGCTGTCGGGCTGTACAGCCGATCCGGCAGCTCTTGCGCTTAACCCCACGCCCGTTTCTGAAACTCCTGACCAGCCGTGCGAACCCAACCGGGAAGCGGTATTTGTGGCGTACCACGGCTCCGGCAGCGAAATTGCCATTTACTGCGGCGAGCACCCGGTGGAAGACAGCTGGCTGCTCAATTGGGCGGAAGAAGCCATCACACGTGATGACAGCGGAGAATTGGCGGAAGCTCTTGGCAAGAACGGAACATCGATCGAAGTGACGACGTTCTATATGGAACTCTTCCTGGCGGCGGACCGGGCATGCATTGAGAACAGGGGAGAATTGGCGGCACTGATTGAATCCTATGCCGGAGAGTTCAAGAGTCGTCCAAATGTCGACTTTCCGCTGCTATCGGCTGCCTATCTGCTTTCGTCAGAAATTGTGGTACCGGGTCGTCACAACGGTTCGGCGCTGCAGGAATCACTTTCCGAATCGCTCCGAGTGGACTGCAGCGACAAGGTGTCCTCATTCTCGGACATCCCGGACCCGCCCCCGCTGTGCATCACGCACTCTTCTGGTGGAGAAAGCCTATGTTTCAATGAGGGGTCCAATGTGAGTTTGGGCCCGACGTTTGGGCAGTGGAGCTCCGAATCGTTTCCAGCTGCCTGGGCAGAATCGAGTTAGAGGTTATGGGCGTCGCGCTGGCGGAAGGTTACGAACTTCGAACGCTGGCATAAAGGCAAAGCCGATTTGCCGGCGGGTTCGAGAGCGGCGCGGCGCCTATAACCGAGTCGATTGCGATTTCTGTCCGCACGACTGGAGCGTAGAAAGTGCATTACTTCAGGCCGATCAATGAAGTGGAGCCAGGTCTTGCAGCGGTTCTGCGGGGCATCATGTGGCTCCTGTTTGTTGCGCTACTGCTGGGCATCTACGGCGACTGGCTGCTGCAGATTATCGACCCGCCGATGACAGGGTTGGCGGGCAGGGTCATCACAGTTGTGACTCCTTTTGTGTACCTATTTCTCCTGGCGCCGGTTCTATTGTCCTATGGGGGTCAGATTTCGTTTCTTGCGTTCTGGTGTGTGGGTCTTGTGACCTGTACATGGCTCTGGCTGGTCTCTCAGAGTGGGTGGATGGCGAGGGCGATATCGCTCATGCCGCTGGGACTGCTCCTGATAGCTCCAATCGCAGTGACAAGAATGTATGAGCACGCGCCGCTGCCTTCTCTCGGGCTTGGGCCGGGCGAGGAAGTGATCTGGGTTTCGCGGCCGCGGGGGAGGCTGGGTCTCGCCATCAGACGCGCCCGATACGAGCTTGACACATATCATTATGATGATGAGTACAACCTACATGGCTGGAGTGAAGGCGGGCGGCTCTTTTACAGCTCCTTTGGGCCGTTTGGCCGGAGAACCCTGTGGGTGTACGACCCGGCGGCCGGCGACAAAGCACGGCGGACCGGCTCGCTGCCGGACGGGTTTGCGCCGGCGACGGATGTCAGCCAGGTCGATTTGCGACATCCCGGCAGTCGATTGAGGCCAAGACAACCGATGGGACAAGGCAAGACCTCCTGGAATCCGCGAGCGATTGAGCAGTCCACGTCGGCGGACGGAACGATGCGGGCGCTCGTCATCAATGACGCTTCCGTGCTACATTACGAGGTAGTCGTTGTTCGGCGAATCAATCCGTGATCGACCCCGTACTATAGAAGAGGACGGCCGGCTTGGCGTTGCGCTCTTTTTTGACAGCACGGGAAAGTTACTGGTGGGTGCAAAGGAAGGCGGGCTTCGGCTGGATGGATGCTTCGCGAGGTTGATGTCCCGGATGGGTCTGCCAAGTCTGACGGGAGGGAAGGAAGATGGAGCGCTTCAAACGGCCCAGACGGAACAGGGCGGGCCAGTCAACCACTCTTGTGGTCATTATGTGGGTCCTCTTCTTGCCTCTGATTCTGGGCGTCTATGGCGACTGGGTTTTGCAGAACTATGTGGAGACGATGCCGTTTTGGATGGAGAGAGTCCTTTCCCTGCTGGGTCCGCTGCTGGCCGTTTTCTTCCTTATTCCGACACTGGTCTTCTTTGCAGGTCAGACTTCCTTTCTGGTCTTTTGGGGTGTTGGGCTGGTGCTTTGCGCCTTGCTCTGGGTTTTCGCGCAGCGGGGCCGGGCGGCGCGAGCAGTTTCGGCTGTGCCTTTGTGTCTGATTGTAGTCGCGCCGCTGGCAGTCCCGGCCATGTATGGCCGTTACAATACGCTGGAGGTCTTCGAGGCGCCGCCGGGGAATGAGGTCGATTGGCTTACGCAGCCGCGGAGCTTTTTGGAAGGCGCGATCCGACGCGCTCAATATGAGTTGGACGATTTCTATGGTCGCTGTCAATACAGGCTGCTCGGCTGGAGCGGGGAAAGCGTGCTCTACTATTCTACAGAGGACGCGCCTTGGGGATCATGCAATGGCGGTGATTATTGGATGTATGATGCGGCGGGCGGGGGTGGGCCGGTTCGGATCGATGGACCGCCTGGCGCCTTTGTATCTTCGACGGAGGTCAGTCCGGGGCCGGAGCATCCGAGCGGTGACACGAGCATAACCGGATGGAGAGGGCGGCTGGTCGAGGAGTCGGTTGCCCCGGACGGGTCAATGAGGGCGGCGGTGATCCAGGACTGGTCGCCGCTTCATTTTGAGGTGGTCGTGCTGCGGCGGGCTGAACAGTGACTGATTCGGAGAATATTTTGGGTCGTATTGAGAATGCTCAGCGATTTCAGCTTGAACAGGAATTGACAAGGCACTCTTTGCGTGATATTCTCGCTTCAATTAGGATCTTGCAGAGGGAAACCGCTTCCAAACCAGGATGATTTGACAGCGTGAGCGATCAAAGACCTGACGAAGTCATGACGATTGCCGATCTGATTTGCAGCGAGGACGAGTCGCTGTTGCCGATCAGCCTTTTGGATGGGCCGAGCGCGGCGGAGATCCTGTTGTCGAGCAACCTGCGCTATGAGTGGCGCGGGTTTTCTTTTGGCAACTTCTGGTTTGGCTATTATTTTGGCGTGAACCAACCGTCTCCGCTGGTTGAGGAGCGTTGGGCTGTGTAAGAGCAGCTGACGTAAAGACACTCAAAGCGTGGAGACGAACTCCACGCTTTTTTTGTTGGCATTCGGGCGGGCAAAGGGACAAGGTCTGCCTGCGGCTGTCGGGTGAGGGAGTGTGGATGTGGGGGCAAGTTCGCAGCGTTAGCAGCGCCCATGGGCGAGTCCCCGGGGCGAGAGTTGGGGGGAGCCGTGATCTGTCGAGGGATACGGGGTGCGACGACGGTTGAAGAGGACACGCCTGCTGCTATCTTGCGGGGCACGCGTGAACTCCTGGCGCTGATGATACGTCTTAACGGGATAGAGTCGGCTGATGTGTGCAGCGCCATTTTTACGACGACGCGTGATATTGTGAGCCAGTATCCGGCGCTGGCGGCGCGCCAGCTGGGGTGGATGGACGTGCCGCTGCTTTGCGGGCACGAGATGGAGGTGCCCAATAGCGTGCCGATGTGTGTGCGGATCATGGTCCACTGGAACACCGACAGGTCGCAGAAAGAGATACACCATGTCTATCTGAAGGAGGCCCAGAGCCTGCGTCCCGACCAGAGCCTGGCATCAGAGATCGATATGGACGAGCTCAACCGCTGGATTGAAAAGCAGCTGGCCAACTTATCTGAGGGCGTCTGAGCGGCGGCACGGAAAGCGGTGATGGGCTGAGTGGGATGGTGGGTATACGCAGAAAGCAAGATTGGAGCAGTCCAATGAGAGTTGTCGCATTTCAGGGAGAGAACGGCGCCTACTCCGAGGAGGCGATCCGCCAGGAGTACGGGGTCGAAGTAGAGACGTTGCCCTGCCGGACGTTTGAGGACATTTTTGCGGCGCTTGACGAGGAGCGGGCCACAGCCGGGGCGGTGCCGGTGGAGAACTCGCTGGCGGGCAGCATAAACAAGGCGTACGACCTGCTGCTCGACCACGACTTTCGCGTGCAAGGGGAGATTCTGCTGCGCGTGCAGCACAACCTGTTGACGCTTCCGGGCAACGGGGAGAAGATCGAGCAGGTGCGCAGCCATCCGCAGGCGCTGGCGCAGTGCGAAGGGTTTCTGAACCGCCAAGGATACGAGGCGATTCCCTGGTACGACACAGCGGGCAGCGCCAAGGAGCTGGCTGAGAAGCCGGAGCCGAACGTGGGCGTGATTGCAAGCGAACTGGCCGGCGAGATCTACGGGCTTGAGGTTGTTCAAAGCGGCGTCGAGGATTTGCACTACAACTTTACGCGTTTCTTCATCGTCGGCCAGGGGGACGCGGAACCCACGCCAAACGCCAAGACTTCGCTCGTCTTTGCCACGCCGCACAGACCCGGGGCGCTCTACTCCTGTCTCGGGGAGTTCGCCGAGCGCGACATTAACCTGGCGAAGTTGGAGAGCCGCCCGCGCCGCAACCGCCCGTGGGAATATGTCTTTTACCTGGATTTCATGGGCCACTGGCAGGAGCCGGATTGCAGCGCCGCGGTTCTCGGGCTGCTGAATCGCGCGGCGTTTGTCAAGATGCTGGGCAGCTATCCGGCGGCGGCGCAGCCGACCCAGGAACAGTATGCGCAGGAGGCGAACCTGCAGATTTAGGCTTGATGCTGCGCTGGTTCGGGGTACCGGGAACAGAAACAGACGGCCCCTGAACTTTCAAGAGAAATTCGCTCACACTTCGCTCAACTCAAGGACAATCGATCAGGAGAATGAGATGGTCGTCGTAATGAAATCAAACGCCACCGCCGTTGAAATTGAGAATGTCATCCAGCGCGCCGAGGCGCTCGGCGCGCAGACACAGCCGATCTATGGCCTGGATCATACAGTTATCGCCCTGATTGGCGATCTGACCCAGGTCCGCCGGGAGACGTTTGACGCGATGGGGGGCGTTTTGAAGACCGTCCGCATCCAGGACCCTTACAAGCTGGCGAGCCGGGAGACCCATCCCGAGGGCACGGTTATCGAAGTGGGCGGGCTCCGTTTTGGCGGAGACGAGGTCGTTGTCATGGCCGGGCCCTGCAGCGTCGAGAGCCGTGCGCAGATAATCGAGACGGCGATGGCGGTGAAGGAGGCGGGCGCGAGCGTGCTGCGCGGCGGCGCGTTCAAGCCGCGGACCAGTCCATACAGCTTTCAGGGCCTGGGTGAAGAGGGACTGAAGTATCTGGCCGAGGCGAGAGAGATCACCGGATTGCCGGTGATTTCGGAAGTGATGACGATTGAGACGATCGACATGGTGGCCGAATACGTCGATATTTTGCAGATCGGTGCGCGCAACATGCAGAACTATGGTTTGCTGCAGGCGGTTGGGAAGGTGCAGCGGCCGGTCATGCTCAAGCGGGGGATCAGCGGCGAGATAAACGAGCTTCTGATGTGCGCCGAGTACATATTGAGCAACGGTAACATGGAGGTGATGTTGTGCGAGCGCGGCATTCGCACCTACGAGACGGCAACGCGCAACACATTCGATCTGAATGCCATTCCGGTATTGAAGCGGGCCTCGCATCTGCCGGTCGTCGCCGATCCTGCGCATGGGACCGGGGACTGGGAGCTGGTCCCGCCGATGTCGCTGGCGGCGGTGGTCGCGGGCGCGGATGCGCTGATTCTCGAGGTGCATCCCGATCCTGAAGCGGCCATGAGCGACGGCGATCAGAGCCTGAAGCCGGAACGGTTCGTCGAGTTGATGGGCGGGCTGCGAAAGGTCGCCGAGGCGGTTGGGCGGACAATAGCGGCGCCGGCGGGCGAGGAGGAGTTGCCTGTCGAAGCCGATGAGAGGCGCGCAGTCCTGGCCTGACAAAGCGTACAGTAAGGAGGGGAAGGCGGTTACGCTTTCCTGCCGAATTCATCCTACATTGATATTTCAACCGCACAATTGTATCAGGAAAGGATCTATCAATGATTGTCGTAATGAAGCAGCACGCAGCGCCGGAAGAGGTGGAAGGGGTCGTCAAGCGCGTCGAGGAACTTGGCTATAAGGTGCATCTCAGCCGGGGTGAGGCGCGCACAGTCGTTGGTATCATAGGCGCCGACGACTATCTGATCCAGCAGGATACGTTTGATGTGCTGGATGGCGTGGAGAAGACGGTGCGCATCATGCAGCCCTACAAGTATGCGAGCCGTGACTTCGTTCCGTCGTCGACAGCGATTCCGGTCAACGGCATCAGCATCGGCGGCGAGAGGATCGTCGTGATGGCGGGGCCCTGCAGCGTCGAGAGCCGCGAGCAGATTCTGGAGACTGCCCATGCGGTCAAAGAGGCGGGCGGTTCGGTGCTGCGCGGGGGCGCGTTCAAGCCGCGCAGCAGCCCCTACAGTTTCCAGGGTCTGGGTGAAGAGGGGCTCAAGTATCTGGCCGAGGCACGCGAGCAGACCGGTCTGCCGGTGATCACCGAGGTGATGAGTTCTGAGGACATCGAGCTGGTTGGTGACTACACGGACATTTTCCAGATTGGGGCGCGCAACAACCAGAATTACCCGCTTCTGAAGGCGGTCGGCAAGACGAACAAGCCGGTCTTTCTTAAGCGGGGGATCAGCGGCACGATCCAGGAGCTGCTGATGGGGGCCGAGTACATATTGAGCAACGGCAACATGCAGGTGATGGTCTGCGAGCGGGGCATCCGCACGTACGAGACTGCCACGCGCAACACGTTCGACATCAACGCGATTCCGGTGTTGAAGCAGTTGACGCATTTGCCGGTTGTGGCCGACCCCGCGCACGGAACAGGACAGTGGGAGTACGTGAGCCCGATTGCCAAGGCCTCGGTGGCTGCCGGCGCCGATGCCCTGATGATCGAAGTGCATCCCAACCCGTCGAAGGCCTGGAGCGACGGCGCGCAGAGTCTTACCTTTCAGCGATTCGGAAACTTGATGAAGGAGTTGCGCACAGTTGCGGTTGCGATTGGGAGAGATATTTGAGTGGCAGTTTCCCGTTCTCGGTTTTCCGCCGCCCAATTGCAGTGGCTGCGGAGTCTCGTAAACGCAGAAACGGACTATGAAATCTCTGTCTGATTGCAGCGTCACCGTGATTGGGCTCGGCCTGATGGGGGCGAGCTTGTGCATGGACCTGAAGCGGCGGAACCTGTGCCGCGAGGTGCGCGGCGTCACGCGCAGTATCAGCACGATTCTGCGCTCCTTCGAGGAGAACGCGGTCGACCTGGCCACGACCGACCTCGGTTCGGGCGTCGCGGGCGCGGACATCGTCATACTTTCGACGCCGGTGCGGGCGGTCGTCTCGATACTTGAGCGGCTGGGTCCGATGCTGTGGCCGGGAACAGTGGTCATGGACATGGGCAGCACCAAGGCCGAGATCTGCGCGGCGATGGAGGGCCTGCCGCCGAGGATACAGCCGATCGGCGGTCATCCGATGACGGGCAAAGAGACGGCGGGTTACGCGGCAGCCGAGAGCGGTCTTTACGAGCAGGCGCCGTGGGTGCTTACGCCGCTTGCGCGCACGAGGCAGGAGACCGTCTCACTTGCGACCGAGCTGGTCCGGGCGGTCGGGGCCTTTCCGGTTGTGATTGAGCCGGTCCGCCATGATCGGCTGGTGGCCGCCATCAGCCATCTGCCGTACATGGTTGCCAGCGCGCTGGTGCATACGGTGGCTGACGGCGCGGCGGCGGACAGCACCGTCTGGGAGCTGGCAGCGGGCGGTTTCCGCGACACCAGCCGTGTGGCGGCCAGCGATACGCAGATGTTTCTCGATATTCTCATGACCAATCGCGGCGCGGTCCTGGCGCAGTTGGATTCGTTGGACGGCCATCTGAATGAGCTGCGGACGCTGCTGGCGGACGGCGACGAAGAGTCGTTGCGTGAAAAGCTGGCCTGCTCGCAGTCGGTGCGAGCGGCTTGGCAACAGAAGAAAGCGTTGCCGGCAACACAGGCGGGCAGCTGAGAGCGCACTATTCGGAGGCGACTGACGGCCGCCGGGTTCCCAGCAGGGCCGCGTGGAGGGTTTCAGCGCGTTCGGAGACCATTCCAACGAGACGAAATTCACCCCTTCAGTTTCCCAAGGCAGATATTTACCTATGGCAGACATTTTGAAGATCAGCAATAGCGGCCCACTTGCTGGCCGCTGCACCGTTCCGGGTGACAAGTCGATCAGCCATCGAGCGGTGATCTTCAGCTCGCTGGCGGAGGGGCGGTCCTACATTCGCAACTTTCTGGACGGGCATGATTGCCGCGCGACGATGAATATCATGCGGGCGATGGGCGTGGATATCGACGAGATCAGCCCGACGCAACTGGAGATTGAGGGCGTCGGCGTTGACGGTCTGCGGGAGCCGGAGGGCGTGTTGGATTGCGACAACAGCGGCACGACGATGCGCTTGCTGGCGGGGCTGCTATCCGGCCAGGAGTTTGTAAGCGTTCTCAGCGGGACGGCACAGATCCGCAGACGTCCGATGGCCCGCATCGTTGAACCGTTGCGCTCGATGGGCGCGCAGGTATTTGGGCGCCAGGGCGGAAAGTACGCGCCGCTGACAATTGTACCCAGCCGGTTGGAAGCGATTGAATACGAGATGCCGATCGCCAGCGCGCAGGTGAAGAGCTGCATTCTGCTGGCAGGATTATATGCGCATGGGCTGACGGTCGTCCACCAGCCGGGGCCAGCCCGCGATCATACCGAGCGAATGCTTATTTCGATGGGCGCGCCGGTCTCGGCGCTCGGCAACACGACGCACAGTGAGCGGCCCCAGTCGCCGCTCAAACCGATGAGTCTGTTTGTTCCGGGGGACATCTCGTCGGCTGCCTTTCTGCTTGTGGCGGCGTCGGCAATTCCCGACAGCAACCTGACGATCCTCGACGTTGGCATCAATGCCACGCGCACGGGCATCGTGGACGCGCTGTCGGAGATGGGCGCCAGCATTCGGCGCAGAGAGCGGCCGCACCAGGGGGGAGAGCCGGTCGCGGACCTGATTGTCAGCGGCGGCGGTCTGCAGGGGCTGGAGTTCGGCGGTGGGCAGCTCGTGACGATGATCGACGAGCTGCCAGTCCTGGCGGTAGCCGCTACGCAGGCTGAGGGCCGCACGGTGGTACGCGATGCCCAGGAGCTGCGGGTAAAGGAGACCGACCGGATCGCCACGACCGTTTCCGAACTCAAGAAGCTGGGGGCACAGATCCAGGAGACCCCTGACGGATTTGTCGTTGACGGGCCGACGCCGCTGAAGGGCAACAGGGTGGACAGCCACGGCGATCACCGGTTGGCGATGGCGCTGGCGGTCGCCGGTCTCATTGCCGACGGCGAAACGACGATTCGCAACGCGCAGGTTACGGCGGACAGCTTCCCAGGTTTTGAGACCACATTGCGCGCCCTGGATGTGGAGGTGCAGGAGTTGGATAGGGCAAGCGAAGATGAGTGAGCCGCAGAAAGACATTGTCGACTCGGACCCATTTCCGATCGACATAAACGCCACGACCACCCTTGTCGGTCTGTTCGGCTGGCCGGTGACCCATTCGATCAGCCCGCAGATGCACAACGCCGCGTTTGTGGCGCGTCAGATGAACTGGCGATACGTTGCGTTCGGCGTTCCGCCCGAGCGGGTAAGGGAAGCTGTGGCGGCCCTGCCGGCTCTGGGTCTGCGGGGTGTCAATGTAACTGTGCCGCATAAGCAGGCGGTGATGCCCCATTTGCATCACTGGACCGCGGCGGCCGAGGCGATTGGCGCGGTCAACACGATAGTGGTTGGTGAGGACGGGCAGCTTACGGGGGACAACACGGACTCGGCCGGATTCATCGCCGACCTGCGTGCGCACGAGGTCGATCCCGGTGGAAAGCGCAGCCTGATCATCGGCGCTGGCGGTTCTGCGAGGGCGGTCGTCTACGGGTTGGCCGAGGCGGGCGTACAGAGCGTAAGGATTCTCAACAGAACTGTTGCCAAGGCAGTCGAACTGGCGGCGACGATGCAGAGCTATTTCCCTGAGATCCGGATCGAGGGCGGGTCGTTTCCCGACGGGGTAGCCGCCGGGGCAGAAAGCGCCGATCTGATCGTCAACTGCACTTCGCTGGGCATGGACCCGCACGTTGAGGGGCTTCCGTGGGAGGAGGATGTCGAGTTTCGCGAAGATCAGATCGTCTATGACCTGGTCTACATACCGGCGATGACGCGCCTGCTGCAGCTGGCATCGACCGACGGGGCCAAGGCGATCGGCGGCCAGGGGATGCTCGTTTACCAGGGGGCGATTGCGTGGGAAAAGTGGACCGGCGAAGGGGCGCCCGTCGCGGTGATGCAGCGGGCGATCAATATCATTTTTGAGCGCAGATGACGTTACGCGGCCCGTCGGTCGCGATACGCACAGTGAGGAACCGATGACACTGACCACACCATCACCAGTAAACTTCGGCGCGGTACCCGACGAGAGCGGGCGTTTTGGACCTTATGGCGGCAAATATGTGCCCGAGACGCTGATGCCGGCGTTGGATGAACTGGAAGAGGCCTATCTCAACGCACGCAACGATCAGGAGTTCATGGCCGAACTGGCGCATCTGCAGCATACATACGTCGGCCGCCCGACGCCGCTGTCGTATGCGCGGCGCTTGAGCGAAGAGCTGGGCGGGGCGCAGATCTATCTGAAGCGGGAGGACCTGGCCCATTCAGGCGCGCACAAGATCAACAACGCGCTGGGCCAGGCGCTGTTGATGAAGCGCAAGATGGGCAAGACGCGCATCGTGGCCGAGACGGGCGCGGGCCAGCACGGTGTGGCCACTGCGACCGCGGCGGCGCTGCTGGGCATCGGGTGCATCGTCTACATGGGCACGGTCGACATGGAGCGGCAGAAGCCGAACGTCTTCCGCATGCAGCTGCTGGGGACCGAGGTGCGTTCGGTTGACAGCGGTTCGCAGACGCTCAAGGATGCGATCAACGAGGCGATTCGCGACTGGGTCACAAATGTGGAGACGACCCACTATCTGCTTGGAAGCGCGCTCGGTCCCCATCCTTACCCGGCGATGGTGCGCGATTTTCAGTCGATTATCGGACTGGAGTGTTATACGCAGATGCAGGACCCAGCAGAAGGGGGGCCGGGACGGCTGCCCGATGCGATCGTGGCCTGTGTGGGCGGGGGCAGCAACGCCATCGGCATCTTTCATCCGTTTCTGGAAGAGGAAAGCGTGCGTCTGATCGGCGTCGAGGCGGGGGGGCATGGCATCGAGGACGGTGCGCACGCGGCGAGGTTCGCCGATCCTGAACGCGGCAGGCTGGGCGTTCTGCAGGGCACCAAGAGTTACGTGCTCCAGGACAGCGACGGGCAGATCGCGCTCACTCATTCGATTTCAGCTGGTCTGGATTACGCCAGCGTTGGCCCCGAACACGCCTGGCTGCGGGATGTGGGCCGTTCGGAGTACACGTATTGCACCGACACGCAGACGTTGGAAGGCTTCAAGGCGTTGTGTGAATTGGAGGGGATTATCCCCGCGCTCGAGAGCGCGCACGCGATCGGCCACGTGCTCGAACTGGCGCCGCAGATGGGGCGGGACGAGGTCATTCTTGTCAATTTGAGCGGGCGGGGAGACAAGGACCTGGGGACGGTCATGCAGACATTGGGCGGAGGAAGTCAATAGCGCCGGGTTTGGGCGCGAGGTGAAAGATGAGCGGTGTCGAACGAATAGAGCAGCTTTTTGGAGAGCTGAAACGGTCGGGCAGCGCGGCGTTCATGCCCTATCATGCGATGGGTTATCCGACGCGGCAGCAGTCTCTCGACGTAATTGCAGCGCTGGCCGAGGCGGGAGCGGACCTGTTCGAGATTGGGATTCCGCACAGCGACCCGCTGGCGGACGGTCCTACGGTGCAGACGGCCACGTATGCGGCGCTGGTGGGCGGCACGACGGTGGCCGATTGTTTGCAAATGGTGCGCGAGCTGCGCGCGCGCGGTGTGGAGCAGCCGTTCTGCGCGATGAGCTATTACAATCCAGTTCTGGCGTTCGGCGAGGAGCGGTTCGCACAGGCGGCGGCGGACGCGGGGGTTGACGGGTTGATTGTGCCCGATCTTCCGCCGGGCGAGTCGGAACTGCTGGAGCCGGCCTGCAGGGCGGCCGGACTGGCGACAATTTACATGCTGGCCCCGACCAGTACGGAGGAGCGGATCAAGTCGGTGGCGCGCCATGCGACCGGATTCATTTATCTTGTGAGCGTAACCGGGATTACCGGCGCGCGTGACGAGCTGCCGCCGGGTTTGCAGGGCTTTGTCGAGAGGGTGCGACGCCACACGGACCTGCCCCTCGCGGTCGGATTCGGTATCAGCACCGGTCCGCAGGCCGCGCGCGTGGCGGAGATCGCCGAGGGGGTGATTGTGGGTTCGGCGCTGGTCAAGGCGGCCGGTTCAGCCGATTGGGTCAGCGAGGTGCCCACCCTGGCGAGGCAACTGGCGGAGGGCAGCCACAGGTTGGCGGTGGACTGAAATGTGGCTGGCAGCGGCCTGAACTATTGAACGCGATTGTGCATGACCGGGCGCAGCTTGAGCCCGAGCTGGAGCGAAAAGCGGGCGTCGGCGTCGTTCAGGTCGAGCCCTGTGATGCCGGAGATGCGCTGCAGGCGGTAGGTGAGGGTGTTGCGGTGGATGTGCAGGGCGGTCGCGGTCTGGCTGAGGTTGCCGTGGCAGGCGAAGAAGGCCTCTAGCGTCTCGACCAGCTCGGCGTTGTGGTTTTGGTCGTGGGCAATCAGGGGCTCGACAGTTTTGCGATAGAAGCGGGCGGCTTCGCCGCTTCCTCCCAGCCCGGTCAAAAGCTGATAGAGTCCCAGGTCTCCGAAGTAGGTGACCGGCGACGCCTGCCATGAATTCCCCATGCGCCAGCTTTCGCGCGCCTGCTCGAGGCTGCGCAGCCAGTCTCGCACCGAGGCCGCCGGGCGCCCGATTCCGATCACGAGTTTGGCTCTGTTAAAGAGTGAGGTGAAGTGCTCAACCAGCTGGTTGGCGGTTGCCTTGAACTCGCGGCCGCTGCCGGCGTTGTCTGACGGCCAGAAAAGGAGTGCGGCCTCCGGGCGAACAGAGAGAAGGACGGGATCCTGTTGGCCCTCCAGATAGTACCGCAGGGCGTTGGGCCAGTCCTGGATGCCGTCGGCCTGGACCAGCCAGGCCGAGTGCGGCCGGGTCAGGTCGAATCCCAGCGACAGGCCGCGCTGAATCCAGGCCTCCTCGTCGGCGATTTCGGTGGCGAGCAGCTCATCGAGAAAGACGGCGCGCATTTTTTCCTCGACGGCGCCGACCGCCTGCTCGCGGCTCCAGGCCAGCGCGGCTGCGCCAGCGCCCTGGATTACCGCCAAGCGCTCGACGGTTGAGACTTCCGGGCGCGGACTTCCGTTTGAACGCAGCAGGAGGCAGTAGCCCTCGATTCGTTCGGCTACAATGACCGGGCTGACCACGAGCTGGCGGAAGCGCTGGTTGCCTTCGACATGGAGGATGCCGGTCAGTTCGGTGTTCTCGGACATTTCGGCGCCGAATTCGGCGGCCAGCCAACTGCGCAGGGTGGTGCGGCTGGGCAGGGAGGCCAGAACGCGGCGCTTGTGCTGTTCGGTCAGGGCCTCGAGACCGGCGGATGCGATCGGGGCGCCTTCATCTTTGAGGAAGAGAACGGGCTGTTCGGAGAAGCGGGCCAGCAGGTCGGCCATGGTCTCCAGGCCGCCGCCGTCGAGCTCGATTTGGGTCAGTTCGCGCTGCAGGTCGGCGGCCTTGGCGGCGAGGTAGCCGCCGCGGTCTACGATGAGACGGATGACGGTGCGCTCGACAGACTGCAGCGGTTCGGAGTCGGCGAGGGCGATCAAGGGGATCTGGCTTTGCCTGGCGACGGCGACTGCGTCTTCGGGCACGTCACCGAGCACGCCGACGGCGGCGATCTGGGCCTGGTGCAGGCTGTTGACGACGCGATCGAGGCGCACCTGGGGATCGATCTGGCGCAGGTCGTCGATATCGATGAGCGCCAGCTCTTCGCCTTCGAGGTTTGAGAAAGCGGGCGGGCTGGGGCGGAGGCTGCAGGCCCAGCTGACGGGTCGGTCGAGCAGTTGTTCGCCGAAGAGGATGCGGGATCCGTCGGGCAGGGCCAGACGGTAGATCTCTTCAAGAGTGGTGGCGTCGCGGTACATGATCCAAGCCAGCCTGGGCGTACGGCGCTGCGTGCTGCTTGGCAGCGGGCGGTTGGGTCTGTGTCAACGGGTACAGAATTGAATCAGCGGGCGCTGCAACCCGCCCGCTGAACCGGTCGATTCGATGCACTTGTGGCGCGGGGGGCGCCCGGTGCTGCAAAACTGCGGCTACTTGCTCCAGGCGCTCAGTGCCCAGCCGACGGAGGCGCCCCACACGGCCCAGAACAGAATCGCGGCGATTGTGGGCCAGCTTGTTGGATTCTGGCCGGCGGCGATGAATGCGACGATGTAGCCAAGAATCAGTCCGATGATGCTGGCGAGGAGCAGCTTGCCTATCGACTGGTTCGGGCTCATCGCGCCGACTACGATCGGCCAAAGGATCGCGGTCAGGAGGCTTACGACAAGGCCGACGACGACGAAGCCGAAGTCCTCGGTGAAGACGCCCGGCAGAACGACGCCGATGATGAAGAAGATGTGGCCGATCAGGCCGGCGATGACGGGCCGCCAGTTCTGACCGAGGGCGCCGCGGGCGAAGTCGTAGCCGACGATGGGGGCGGCGCCGATTGCGATGCCCAGAAGGCCTCCCAGCACGGGTACGCCCTGCAGCAGCGCCATGAGCAGTGCAACTACGGCGGCGGCCACGGCTGCGAAGAGGGGCGCTTTCCAGCGTTCGGTGTTAGTCTGAGCGACGCTCGCGGCAGTAAGAAGTGTCATCTTGGGACCTCCCCGTTCGGGTCGTATCTTCTGTTTCTGTATGACGCCTCCACCTTAAGGGGGAGGGATCTTGATGTTCGCGCCAACCGCCCATCAAGGGGCCGGCAACGGGATGCGCTACTGTTCGCCGGGCAGCCGTTCCCACTTCTCGGCGGACCAGCCGCTGACAATGAGATATAGCCGCGGCATCCGGTCCCGGCACAGGACCAGGACGAGGTCGTTCTCCTCGGTCGCCGCGATGTCATCGAGCCAGATTCCCTGGCTGACTAACTGTTGCATTATTTTACCAGTCCGCTGCCAGCCGTGCAAGGGTTCGCTTTCGGGATCTGGGAAAACGGTTGTTCCGTAGAGCGTCAGCAGCGTGTTGTTCTCGAGATAGAGGTCGAGATCGAAGAGGGCGCGCGTCTCCGGGCCCGGGCTTTCCGTTGTTTCGTCGGTAATTGATTCTTCCCAGAGCGCGAGCCCCACCACTTTTTCGCCGGCGACGGTCTCGACGAGGGCCGCGTACTGCTCGTCGTCCAGCTGGAGATGGAGGGCGGGCTGGGCCAAGCCGTTGTCGTTTGCCGAAGTTTCGCTCATTTTCAACAGGGTCGCCGCAAGTGGGGTGCGCCGGACGAAAGGTTCGCCGGGGCACCGGTTGGTTATTCTCGTTCCGGTCCGATCACGATCATGCGGGTGGGAATTGTTACTGGCTCGGTGAAAAACTGGCCGCCGGCTTCAAAGTGGCTGAACTGGACCGGCAGGCCCTGGTCGATGAAGAGATTGGGTCCGTTCATGGCGTGAAAGTGAAGGTGGGGTCCCGGTGAGTTGCCGCTGTTGCCGACGCGTCCGAGCAGCGCGCCGCGCCGGACCATTTGGCCGTCGTTGACCTGCAGACTGGCCTGTTGCAGATGGGCGTAGTAGCTAAACTCGCCGTTGGCGTGGCTTATGGCGACGGCGTTGCCGAGCAGGCGGCGCATATCGCCGCGCATCATGGCCTGGTCGGGGATGGCGCCGGGTGCCATGTCGGGCATATCGAAACTGAGGTATGCCACTTTGCCGCCGGCGGCGGCGTAGACCGGCTGATTCCAGCTGAAGTGGTCGGAAAGCGCGCGCCCGTCGCCCTGATGTGTGCGGCCTTCCCGGCCCAGCTTCACGAAGTCAAGGGCGAAGGGCTGGCTGTAGACCTCGGTCTTGTGAAGGTCGCTCCAGTCGCCGCCCTGAACGGTCCACCACGCGCCAGCAAGCGGAAAGTAGAGGTCG
Source organism: uncultured Caldilineaceae bacterium (assembly GCA_951813625.1). Lineage (GTDB taxonomy): Bacteria > Chloroflexota > Anaerolineae > Caldilineales > Caldilineaceae > Bin5. The sequence goes on from CATOTS010000004.1 coordinate 213,392, forward strand.
GTCTGCTGTTCGTGATAGGCGACGGGGGCCTGGCAGTGCGCCTGGAGACGCTCTTCGTCGTTGCCGGCCGCGGCCGTGTCAAGCTGCCGGGCGACCGCGGTAACTTCCACGTGCGAGAGGCGTTCATGCGCATGGAGGAGGAATTGGAGGCTGCGGACGGCCAGGCCAGTGTTGGCGGCGATGGTCAGATCGGCCTCGCCGGTGCGGTCACGGACGACGCGGGCGGACCAGCGTTGCTCGAAGAGCAGTTGATGGCCGCGATAGCCCTGGAAGACGAGTCCCTGCAGCCTGGCATCGCCGTCGTATGCGGTGATTCCGAGGTCGAAAGCGACCTCCTGAACGGGTCCGATGTTGGGGAACGGCAGCCGGTCGTAGAGGCCTGCCACTATTGTCTGGGGGCGCATCTCCAGCGAGAGTCGGGTTGGCAAGGTCGGTTCTATCCTGTGGTCATGGCGCTACTGGACGGCGTCACGGCGTGAATGCTCGTCACCTGGCTTCCGGGCCCAATACACGCGACTCGGAATGCAATTGCATACCGGCGTCCCGGTGCTGGCGCGGGGCCGCGGGGACCAATCGCCTACTTTCCGTTGGCTTCATTGATGAGGGTCGCGGCCTGCAGAACGGCCTCCTGCGGCGTGGCGGCGCGGTCGAGCGCCTGGGCGATCATTTCTTCGGCATAGCTCCAGACCTCGTCCAGTTCGGCGCGGTGGGGAAGGGGCAGGGCGGTGGCGGCCTGGAACGAGAAGCCGGTCAAGAGCGCGTCGCCGCCGAGGTCGGCGTCCTTGTGTGCGGGCAGACGGCCGGCGATCTGTGCCAGCCGCGAGGCGCTCTCTGCGCTGGTTATGTATCGCGCCAGCGCCATGGCGTGCTCCTGCCGCTCGGCGGGGACAGCCGCATTGAGGAAGACGCCGTCTGCGCCCAACCAGGGACGAGCGGGACCGTTCGGTCCATCCGGTAGCGGCGCGACGCCGAGGTCTGCGCCGAATCGCTGGCGCAGCTCGTTGATACTCCACGGTCCGTCGACGAACAGGGCGAACTCCTCCTTCTTGAAGCGGTCCATCAGCATTCCGTAGTCGAGGGCTGTGAAGATGCCGGGCGTCTCCTGGGCGCGCAGGAGCCAGTCGAGGAAATCGGCGGTCCCGGACGACTGGTCGAGGACGACGCGGCCATTCTCGGCGAAGAGGGCGCCGCCGTAGGCGGGAATGGCCCAGAAGAGGTGGTAGAAGTTGGTGTAGATGCCGATTCCCTGGGAGGGCGAGGCCTGCGCCAGGTCGATGATGTCGTCGGTGTTGGCCGGCAGGGCCTCAGCGGCCAGCAGGCGCCGGTTGAAGTAGAGGGCTACAAGCTCGTAGTGTGTGGGCAGGCCGTAGAGCCGGCCATGCCAGGAGAGGTTTTCGACGGCTGCAGGGATGTATTGGGCGCGTTCCTGGGCGGGGACCCAGGTGTCCAGGGCCAGGAGGAGGTCATCCGCTGCGAGCTGGCGCAGCCACCAGCCGGGGCCCATGAGCAGGTCGGGTCCGCCGCCGGCCCTGGCGGCCTCGGTGTAGGCCTGGGCGAGCTCGCCGTAGGCGACGAAGTTCGACTGCACCCGGATGTCGGGCCGGCCCTGCTGGAAGCGGGTCAGGATTTGGGTCAAGGCGTCGGCCTCGCTGCCGGTCCAACTGTGCCACAGCTCGATTGTTGTTGCGGCCGATGCGCGTGCGGGCTGCGATGCTTCGGGGGTGCTGACGGCGGTTGGCGTTGCCGTGGCGGCGGCTGTGGGAACGAATTCGACGGCTGGATCGAGGTCGGGCGCGGCGGCCGGTGTCGCAGCCGGCCAGCCGTCGGGCCAGCGAGAGGAGATTACCAGGACGGCCGAGACGGCCAGCACGTTGAGTAGGGCGAGCGTCCAGAAGAGACGCCAACGGAAACGGGACATCAGTGGCGAAGGGGGTGTTGCGCGCTCTCGCTGCGCGCGCAGGGTGGTTTGGCTTCGGTATTCATTCGCGTCGCTTCAGCGCAGCACGGTCAAGAATGCAGGCTGCGCTCAATCGTTCTGTTTCTCGTTCAGGTGTGCCAGCAGCCCCTGCAGTCCAAGCAGGTAGCTACGCCAGCCAAAGCCGCTGATCTGGCCGACACAGACGGGCGCGATGACCGAGCGGTGGCGGAACTCTTCGCGGCTGTGGACATTGCTCAGGTGGACCTCGACGGCGGGCAGGGCAACGCCGGATATGGCATCGCGGAGGGCATAGGAGTAGTGGGTGAAGGCGCCGGGATTGAGCAGCAGACCGTCGGCCCATGCGCGGGCGCCGTGTATTTCATCGATTAAGGCGCCTTCGCTGTTGCTCTGAACGGTGCGGATTTCGTTTTCGGGGCCGGCCGCGTCGACCAGCTCGCGGTCGATCGTTTCGAGGGTAACATGGCCGTAGATCGACCGTTCGCGCGTGCCGAGCAGATTCAGATTGGGGCCGTGCAGGACAAGGATTTTGGCCATGGGTCGCTCTCGTGTTGGCTGTGGCAATTCAGTTACGCCGCTGCGGCGGATTTGCCAGCCGCTGCGGTCCGGTCAACTCAGCGTCTAAGTCAGCACGGACGCCAGCGCCGCGCGTACAAATTCGGCGCCGGGGTCGTCGATGATGACGACATCTCCGATCGCCTGGGGGATGATGAAGCGCAGCATCTTTCCCTGGCGCTTCTTGTCCTGGAACATCATTGCGTAGACTTCGTCCAGGTCGAGGCCGCCGGCCGATGTGGGCAGGCCCAGCCTTTCGAGACAGTTTTCGATGCGGTCGGCGGTCGGCTGGTCGCACCGTTCCAGGGCCACGGCCATGCGGGCGGCGGCGATGGTTCCGACGGCAACGGCCTCGCCGTGGCGCAGGCGGTAGCCGCTGACCTGCTCGATGGCGTGGCCGAAGGTGTGGCCCAGGTTGAGGGTTGCCCGCCGGCCGCGCTCGAACGGGTCTTCGATCACGACTTCGACCTTGACGCGGACGGCGTCGGCGATCATCTGGGTCAGATTGGTGGGGCCTTCTTTTTCCAACTGGCGGAAGAGTTCGGGGGCTCCCAGGATCCCGTGTTTTACGATTTCGGCCAGGCCGGCGCGGAACTCGGCCGCGGGCAGTTCGGCCAGGACGTCGGGATCGATGATAACGACCGCGGGCTGTTTGAAGGCGCCGACGAGGTTTTTGCCCTGGGGCAGGTCGACGCCGGTCTTGCCGCCGACCGAGGCGTCGACCATCGATAGTAAGGAGGTGGGGATCTGCACAAAGGGCGCGCCGCGCAGGTAGGTGGCGGCGGCGAATCCGGCCATGTCGCCGACGACGCCGCCGCCGAGGCCGATGATGGGGCTGCGGCGGTCGAGCCCGGCGGTGACGAACTGGTCGTAGAGGCCCTGAACGGTTGCGAGCGTTTTGTGCGCTTCGCCTTCGGGAACGGTGCAGAGGACGGGCGCGTAGCCCTCCTGTCTGAGGCTATCGCTCAGGGTCTCGGCGTAGTGGGCGGCGATATCGGCGTTGGTGACGATCGCGGCCTGGCCCTTTGCCAGGTTTCGATTGGCGAGAAGGCGGCCTGATTGCGCCAGTATGCCCTCGCCGAGGCAGATGTGATAGTGGCCTTCGGGCGTTGGGACGGTGATGCGCGTCATTCCGGCGAATTCGTTGTTGCCGGCCAGCGTGTCGAAGACGCGTTCGGCGACTGCGGCGGCTTCGACGCCGTCGGTCGGCACGTGCAGGGGAATTCGTGCGTAGGCCTCGCGACGGCTGAGCAGAAGACTCTCGATGTTGCGTCTTTTTTCGGCGCGGTCGCCGGGCAGAAGGGGCCGATCTTCGAAGGCCTCGACCCTCTCCAGCACGGTGTCGGCGCCGGCGGTCAGACAGACGACTGGACCGCTTTCGGCAAGGGATTGCCGGTTCTGGTCGTTTACCAGGGCGCCGCCGCCGGTCGCGATCACGAGGCCGGTCTCGTTGGCCAGCTGCTGGCAGAGGCGGGCCTCGGCCTGGCGGAAGACCTCCTCGCCATCGTCGGCGAAGACCTCGGCGATGGTCTTGCCCAGTTCGGCCTCGAGGTTCTCGTCCATATCAACGAGGCGGCGGCCAAGGCGCTCGGCGAGGATCCGCCCGACGGTGGTCTTGCCGGTTCCCATGAATCCGGTAATCGTCAGGTTGGAGTCGTCGGCTATCGGGGTATCGTGAGATTGCATCGTCATGAGAGTGTGTGCGATTGCAAGTTTATTTCCGGGTCGGATTCAGAAGAGCGTGAACTGCGATGCGTCGATGCGTCCGGCCTGGTGCATGAGAACGGCATTCATGAGCTCAATGGCCAGGCGGGATTCGAGCGTCACGCCGGCGCGCACGCCAACACAGGGGTCGTGGCGCCCCTTATCGAGGGCAAAGTCGATCTCCTCGAGGTTCTTGCGGACCGATTGCTGGGCTTTCTGGATTGTCGAAGTGGGCTTGAATCCGACACGGCAGACCAGGGGGGAACCGGTGGTCATGCCGCCGATCAGACCGCCGTGGCTGTTGGCCTGGTAGCCGCGGCGGCGAATCGGGTCGTTGTTCTGGCTGCCCTTGCGGGGGATGACGCCTACGCCGTCGCCCACTTCGCAGGACTGAACTGCGTTCAGCCCGCCGAGGGCGCCCATCAGGCGCAGTTTGAGGCTTTGGTAGAGCGGCTCGCCGACCAGAGACGGCGGATTTACTGCCACTACTTCGACGGCGGCGCCGAGTGAATCGCCCTCGATGCGGGTGCGTTTGATCAGTTGCCCGGCCTCCTGGGCGAACTCGGCGTCGAGAGAGCGAATCTCGGCTTCGTCCAACCTGGTTTCGACCGCGCCGATCGCATCGGCTTCGATCGTTTGCGATTCCTGCTGCTGCATCACGTTCTGGAAGTGTTGCGCCAGGCTCAGATCGGTCTGCAGGGGGCCGACCTGCGAGATCGAAGAGATGATTTGCGTGCCGAAGCGTTCTCGCAGAAAGATGCGGGCGATGGACCCGCCGATCACGTCTGAGATTGTGGAGCGGTAGCTGGAGCGGCCGCCGCCGCGTATGTCGACGAAGCCATGCGACTTATGATATTTGACTAGGTCGGTGTGGCCGGGGCGCACTTCGCCGCGCGGACCGGCGAACTGGTCGTAGTGGCGTGAACGCTGCGACGTGGAGAGCACGAGCGCGGCGATCGGCTCGCCGGTTGTGAATCCTTCGGCGTAGCTCTCGGTCGCGGAGCCGGACTCGCCGCCGACTGCGATCGCCGGACCTGAAAGGAGACGATCGATTTCTCCTTCGGCGTAGAGGCCGGAGAGCAGGACCACCCTGTCGGCCTCCTGGCGCGGCGTGCCGTGGCGGTTGCTGCCGGGGCGGCGGCGGTCAAGAAAAAATTGCACGTCTTCCCGGCGGAGGCGCAGTCCGGCCGGACAGCCGAAGACGATGGTGGTTACACCGGGGCCGTGTGACTCTCCGGCGCCGGCGACTGCGAAGAGGGGGCCTCCCAAGATTTCCATGCTTCAACCCCTCACAGGTCTCTGCCGCGGTTGGCCTGCGGCGCCCGCGTTTTGGCTGCGGCAATGAATGCCCGGACTTTGGCGGCATCTTTGCGTCCGGGTCCGATTTCAACGCCGCTGCTGACGTCAACGGCCCAGGGCTGTACGGCGTCGACGGCGGCGGCGACGTTGTGAGGCGCCAGTCCGCCGGCGAGGACGAGGCGCGGGCAGGTGCGAGCGAGTTCGGCGGCTGCCTGCCAGTCGGCGCGTTTGCCGGTGCCGCCGTACTCGTTGGGGTCGTAGGCGTCGACGAGAAGCTGGGGGCCGTCAGCGGGGCCGAGGTCGGCGTACCACTCGGCATCGAGGCTGGCTTGGGCGGCGCTGGTCGGCCGCAGGGCTTTGAAGCCGCGTCCCCGGAGCAGTTCGACGACTGCGGGCGGCTCGTCGCCGTGCAGCTGGGCGTAGTCAATGTTGGCGCGCAGCAGCGTCTCTTCGACCGCGTTGACCGTTTCGTTGACGAAGACGCCGATGAAGCGCGGTGTGCGATGCGGCGTCGCGTGCTGGGGGTCTGCGGAGGCATTGCCGGCCAGTGCGACGGTGATCTCGGCTGCCCGTTCGGGCGCGATGTAGCGGGGCGACTTGCTGAAGAAGATGAAGCCCAGGAAGTCGGCGCCGGCGCGGGCGGCGCAGAGGGCGTCTTCCAAATTGGTAATGCCGCAGATCTTTACTCGCGTCATTGTTCTCCCCGTCTACTAAGATTGTCTACAAGAATTTCTTTCGCCGCAGGCCGGCGCAAACGGCGGGCATTCAGACTCCGGCCGCGGCAATGCCCTGGACCCAAACGATCAGCGGTGCGATGGCGATGCTGGGCAGCAGGTTGGCGACCCTGATCCTCTTTACTTCGAGCAATGACAGTCCGATGCCGAGGATGACCACGCCACCGGTCGCTGTCAGTTCGATCACCCAGGGCGTCTGGCGGGACACGTCGCCCAGGCCGCCGCCGAGCGCCATTGCGGCGGCGGATAAACCGCCCTGCACGACGGCGACAGTGCCGACGCTGAGGAGAACGCCCGGCCCCAGGCTGGCGGCGAAAGGGATGGCTGCGAAGCCGTCCAGAGCGCTTTTGACGGCGAGCAGGTCGTAGTTGCCGAGCAGGCCATCCTGGATGCTGCCCAGGATCGTCATGGGGCCGACACAGAAGATGAGGCTGGAGGTTACGAATGCCCGCGTTACGTTCCAGCCGGCCACCCTGCCCTGCCCCAGACGCGTGCCCCAGCGGGCTTCGGCCTGGGCGCCCAGCCAGTCGAGGCCGTCGGAAATCCGCATCAACTCGCCGAGGACGCCGCCGACCACGACACTGAACAGGGGGATGAGGAGGTTGGCAGTCCCGCTTGCCATCATCACGCCGATGACCAGCACCATCAGTCCCAGCCCGTGCATGACGGTTTCCTGCACCTTCGCCGGCATGCGGTTGCCCAAGAGGGTCCCGATTGAGCCGCCGACCAGGACGGTAATGATGTTGAGAACTGTACCTGTCATAGAGAATGCAGTCCGGGCATGGGCCAGTAGATTTCGGGAATCTGTGGGTCAGCGCCTCCCTGCGCAGACAAATTCGCGCACCTGTCCGCCGCGTTCGGCCTGGGGCAGCTTGCAGAAGCTCTCGCCGACGAGAATGGCGTCGCAGCCCATCTCGGCCATGCGCTTGACGTCTTCCGGGTTGCGGATGCCGCTCTCGCCGACCAGGATCTTGTCGGCGGGGACGCGTTCGCGCAGCCGGGCGGTTGTCTCGATGTCGACGGCGAAAGTCTTGAGATCGCGGTTGTTGACGCCGATTATCTGAGCGTCCACTTCGAGCGCGCGCTCGACTTCGGCTTCGTCGTGGACTTCGACGAGCGCGGCCATGCCGAGCCGATTTGTGAGACGGAGCAGCTCGCGCAGCTCGGCTTTCCCGAGCACGGCCACGATCAGGAGCAGGGCATCGGCGCCGGCCGCGCGGGCCTCGTAGACCTGGTACGGGTGATAGATAAACTCTTTGCGCAGGAGCGGCGTGGGCAGCCCGCCGGCGTGCAGATGTTGCCTGATTTCGGTCAGGTAGGAGAGCTGTCCCTGGAAAAAGCGGGCGTCGGTCAGGCAGGAGATTGCGGCGGCGCCGCTGGCAGCGAATGTCCGGGCAATCGCGGTTGGCGACCAGTCGTGGGCGATGAGTCCCTTGGAGGGGCTGGCGCGTTTGACCTCGGCGATGAGACTGGCGCCGGCTTCGGCTGTGAGCGCGGCGGCGAGGTCCAGCGGCGGTTCGGCGACGGCGGCGAGCGCTTTGAGCTGCTCGAGGGGCGTCTCCTCCATCAGCCGCTGCACTTCCTGCCGCTTCCAGGACATGATCTTGTCGAGGACCTGTCCTTTGTGTTTGCTTATCTCCAACTGCGAGAATTTGGCCATTGGGTCAGTGTCCGCCGCTCAAACTCCGGGTCTTTTGGATGAATCTGTCGAGCAGGTCGTTGGCGGCGCCGCTGTCGATAGACTGGGCGGCGGCGTCAAGGCCGGTCTGCCAGTTGCCGCTGACGGTCGCGAGGGCGGCGGCCGCGTTCAATAGTACCACATCGCGCTTGGGGCCGCGCAGTTCGCCGCTGAGTATTCCACGGGTGATGGCGGCGTTGACGGCGGCATCTCCGCCTTTCAGCTCGTCCAAGGGCGCGCCGGGCAGTCCGAGGTCGGCTGCCGAGAGTTCGCCTTCGTGGACGGCGCCGTCGCGCAGCTGGCTGTAGCGGTTGACGCCGCTCGTGGTTAGCTCGTCGACAGCGCGTCCGTCGTCGGTCGTGCCGTGGACGACGAAGGCGGCGGTGCACCCCATCTGGCCGAGCACCTGGGCCATCGGCGTCGTCAGGTTGGGGCTGGGCACGCCGATGACCTGATGGGTGGCGTTGGCGGGATTGGTCAGCGGGCCGAGTATGTTGAAGACGGTGCGGGTGGCCAACTCACGGCGGGGGCCGATGGCGAACTTCATGGCCGGGTGGTAGAGAGGCGCGAAGAGAAAGCCGATGCCGACTTCTTCGATGCAGGCTGCCACCTGTTCTGGACCGAGGCCGAGCTCGACGCCCAGTTCTTCGAGGACATCGGCGCTGCCGCACTGGCTGCTGGCGGAGCGGTTGCCGTGCTTTGCGACTTTTTCCCCGGCGCCGGCGACAACAAAGGCGACGGTGGTGCTGATGTTGAAGGTCCCAGTCTGGTCGCCGCCGGTGCCGCAGGTGTCGAGCAGGCGCTGGCCGTTGAGGGCGGGGCGCACCTGAACGGCGACGCGCTTCATGGCGCGGGCGCAGCCGGTGATCTCGGCGACGCTTTCTCCTTTCTGGCGCAGGGCGGCCAGAAAGGCGCCGATCTGGGCGTCGGTGGCCTCGCCGCCCATGATCTGTGTCATGGCTGCGTCGGCTGCGTCGGCGCTGAGGTCTTGTCCGGCGAACACGGTCTCCAATGCCTCATGAAGGGGTGATGCCATCGGTATTCCTCCTCTTGCCCCGAAGGGATTGTGCGATATCTTTGCCGCACGGAGGCGCTCAGCCGGCCGTGGGAGCAGTCGAATGCAGTGCTGTCACTTGAACGTTCACTATCCGTTCCATCTCGGCGGCGAGCAGGTTCGAGTCTGCCTCACCCAGCGGTGGGAGCTCCCAAATTTTCAGCGAGCTGCGCACGGCGGCTGTCAATGCGCTGACGAGAAAGGCGCCGTAGGGGGAAGCGGAGCTGTCCGAAGCCGGGTTTTGCGCGGCGGCGGCTGGAATTTCTCCTTGCCGGACGCCATCGAGCAGAAAGGTCACCGCCTGTAAGTTGAAGAGCCGCAGGTAGAGCTCTGCTCGCTCGGGAAGGCTTGGGTCCGCCGGGTAAGCGCCGTACTGTTCCCACCAGGTCTCGCGGGCGTGCCTGGCCCAGTCGTTTCCTTCGTAGAAGAGGAAACGGGCGACCTCCTGGGCCGGGTCGCCAAGGCCGAAGAATTCCCAGTCGACGAGCATAACCCGGTCGGTGTCGAAGAGGGCGTTCTGGGCGGCCAGCTCGCCGTGGACCGGGGTAGGCGGCGTCTCACCCAACTGGCGCAGGGCGCCGTCCAACGTCCGGTGGGCGGCCGACCACAGCGCGGCCAGAGTTTCGCCCAGGAGCGGGGCAGGGCATTGCTCGATCCAGGACCGGAGGGGCGCCTCGCCCGCCTGCCAGATCTGCCAGAAGGTTAGCAGGTTGAACGGGTGTGGGCTGAAGCGCTGCACTGCGCCTGGATCGGCGCGGTGGATGCGGGCGACCGTTTCAGCGAGCGCGGCCCTGTGTTGGGACACGGTTAACTGAACCGGTTCCCCGGCGGCCCAGCTGTAGACCAGAATTTGGCGCGGCAGGCCGTGGGGATAGCGATCGTACCAGAGGGGCTCCGGCGCCAGACCGGCGGCGGCGAACTGTTCGTGGCCGCTGAACTGGCGGCGGCTGCGGGCCTGGCCGGCGTCGGTGAACATTTTGACGACCGCGTCGAGTCCCACGCCGGTGCGTACGCGCCAGAGCAGGTTGTCGCGCCCCTGCCAGTGGTCCACGATCGACACATGCTGATTGCGAAAGCGGCTGGAGGGTGCGTCGGTGAGATAGTCTTGAATGGCCTGCGTCCAATCGATCATGTCTATGCCGACGTTCAGATGCTCAGAAAATTTCGCAGCAGGTCGTGCCCGTACTGGGTCAGGATGCTTTCAGGGTGGAACTGGACGCCGAAGATCGGCTTGGTGCGATGTTGCACGCCCATCAACTCGCCCTCGGCCGTGTGTGCGGTCGCAACCAAATCGGGCGGCAGCGGCTCCTCTACGATGAGGCTATGGTAGCGGGTCGCGGTAAAGGGGCTGGGGATGCCTTGGAAGAGAGCGCCGCCGTTGTGGTGGATCGGGCTGACCTTGCCATGCATCAGCCTGGGCGCGCGTATGACGGCGCCGCCGTGGACATGCCCGATGCACTGCTGCCCGAGACAGACGCCGAGGATGGGGGTTTGTTCGCCGAGATGGCGAATGACGTCGTTGCTGACGCCGCTGTCTTCCTGTGGCGTTCCGGGCCCGGGGCTGATGATGACGCGGCTTGGCTGCTGTTCCATCAGCTCTTCGACCTCGATGGCGTCGTTGCGCCAGACGTGGATGCGGTTGGCCTCCTCGCCACCCGGCAAGGGGGTCTCGCGCACGATTTCACCCAGAAACTGAACCAGATTGTACGTGAAACTGTCGTAATTGTCGATGACCGCGATCATAGCCCGATCCTTTCCAAGCCTCGTTTCTAGGCTTTTGCAAGCCTCTTTTGGCGGCGTTCGTTGGCGCGGCGAATGCGGTTCCAGACACCGGTCAGTCCCATTGCCTTTTTCATCTCCATGAGCGTATGCCGCGCCTGTTCCTGCGCGCGCTGGGTGCCTTCATAGATGAGCTGGTCGGTGTATCCCGTCTGCTCGGCGTAGTAGGCGCGGCGCTCTCTGATCGGTTCGAGGAAGGCTTCGAGCGCGTTGTAGAGTTTGGTCTTTACCTCCACGTCGCCGACGGCGCCTTCGCGATAGCGGCTCTTGAGGTCATCCACTTCGGCCTTGTCGGGGTTGAAGGTTTCGTGGTAGCTGAAAACCGGATTGCCCTCGACGGTGCCGGGGATGTCGGCGCGGATACGGTTGGGGTCGGTATACATGCTCATGACACTTTTTCTGACGGAAGCAGAGTCGTCGCTGAGCAGAATTGCGTTGCCGAGGCTCTTGCTCATTTTGGCCTGGCCGTCGGTGCCGACGAGGGTGCCGCCGACGATGTAGGCGTCCGGCAGTGGGAAGACTTCGGCGTAGGCGTTGTTGAAGCGGCGGGCGATCTGGCGGCTGATCTCGATGTGGGACTCGTTGTCTTTGCCGACGGGCACGAGGTGTGCGCGCGGCATGAGGATGTCGGCGGCCTGGAGGACGGGATAGCCGAGCAGGTTGTAGGGCATCTGGTCCATGCCGGCGGCGGCTGCCATGTCCTTGATGGTGGGCAGCTGCTGCAGGCGCTCAACGGTAACCATGCCGCTGAGGATGAGGTGCATTTCGTAGATTTCGTGCACGGCAGACTGGAGGTAGAAGGAGGTCTTTTCGGGGTCGATGCCGATGGCGAGGTGATCGAGCACGATGTCGCGGGCGTTCTGGCCGATCTGGGCGACGTCCTCTTTGGTCGGCTTGGTGGTCAGCATATGCAGGTCGGCGATGATGAAGAAGCATTCGTACTCTTCCTGGAATGCGAGGCGGTACTGCAGGCTGCCGACGTAGTGGCCGAGATGCAGTTTGCCTGTGGGGCGGTCGCCGGTGAGGATACGTTTTTTCTGTGTCATCGTTTACTCCCGGGAGTGCAAAGTCTGGGATTGTGTAGAATTCTGGCGCATGCTTCAGTTTCCAAATCCTTCCTCGGCACGCTGCACGGCTGCTGAGAGGGCCTTGGCTTTATTCAGGGTCTCGTGCCATTCGTAGGTGGGGTCGCTGTCGGCGACGATGCCGCCGCCGGCCTGGAGATGGCAGGTGTTGCCCTGCATGACGATAGTGCGGATGGCGATGCAGGTGTCCATGGTGCCGTCGTAGTCGATGTAGCCGACGGCGCCGGCGTAGAGACCGCGGCGGAGGCCTTCGAGCTCTTCGATAATTTCCATCGCCCGCACTTTGGGGGCGCCGCTGACGGTGCCGGCGGGGAAGGTAGCCTTGAGCAGGCTGATGGCATCGTGGCCGGGGGCGAGATTACCCTGTACGTCGCTGACGATGTGCATTACGTGGCTGTAGCGTTCGATCACCATCATTTCGGGCACGTGGACGGTGCCGTACTCGCATACGCGTCCCAGGTCGTTGCGACCGAGGTCGACCAGCATCACGTGTTCGGCGCGCTCCTTGGGGTCGTTGAGGAGCCCTTCGGCGAGCGCGTCGTCTTCGGCCGCCGTCTGGCCGCGCCAGCGGGTGCCGGCGATGGGATGGAGAAAGGCGCGGCCGTCTTCGAGCCTGACGTGCATTTCCGGGCTGGAGCCGATAATCCAGAGCGGTTCGCTGCTGCCGGAGGTTTCGGTGAGTCCGGCCATGTCGTTGAACTCCAGAAAGTACATGTAGGGCGAAGGGTTGAGCATGCGCAGGGCGCGGTAGATGGCGAAGGGCTCGGCGTCGGTTGTGCGGCTGAGGCGCTGGCTGGGAACGACCTGGAAGATGTCGCCGGCGGCGATGTACTCTTTGGCGCGCCGCACAGTTTTTTCGTACTCGTCCTGGGTGAAGTTGCTGTGCCAATCGACGCGGCTGTCTACGGGTGGGTTCTTCGGGTGGGCGAAGGGCTGGCGCAGGTCGCTGACGATAGCGTCGATGCGGGCGACTGCATCGTCATAGGCAGCTCTGATTTCCTGGCCGGTTGGCGCGCTCTTCGCCGCGATGCGCATGTTGGCGATGACGAGCAGCTTGTGCTGGACGTGATCGAAGACGACCAGGTTGTCGCTGAAGAGCAACAGCATGTCGGGGATTTCCAGCTTGCGCTGTGCGGTCTGCGGCAGGCACTCGATGAAACGAACGGTGTCGTAGCCGAAGTAGCCGACGGCGCCGCCGGAGAAACGGGGCAGTCCCGGGACCTCGACGGGCCGGCGCTCGGCCAGCAGGCTGCGGACGGCGGCGAAGGGGTCGCCCTGGCGCCGTTCCAGCTCGGCGCCGTCGCCCGTACCGACGACGAGCTGGTCTCCGCGGGCGCAAAGCGTCAGTGGGGGCCGCACGCCGAGAAAGCTGTAGCGGCCGACCTGCTCCCCCTTCTCGACGGACTCGAGCAGGAAGGAAGGGCCGCCGTTTCGCAGCTTGAGGTAGACCGAAACGGGTGTTTCGAGATCGGCGGGCAGCTCGCGGAAGACGGGGATTGTATTGCCGCAGGCCGCCAACTCCTTTACTTCCTCCAGCGTGGGGCTGTAGGTTGCCATCGTTACTCCCTTTCTGACTGTATTGCGGCGGGGCGCCGCCCGAAAAAGAACGTCCCCCAGCGCGGCATTTCTGCCAACGCTGGGGGACGAGGTCTCTCGGGACGCCCGCGGTGCCACCCCTGTTAGACCGGCATTTGCCAGGAACAAAAAATCCCCTGCATGAAACGCAAGGGAAGCCTGCACCAGTCTCACTCATCGCGGCCAGTCAGTCCTGGGGACTTGGTCACTGGCTGGGCCGCAGCGCCCTGATAACGGTGGCGTCTCCGGGTCCGACTACTGAGTGACCTGTGCTTTGCTGTCAGTTCTTGGAACTTGCACAGATTGATGCGGTCACTGTTCGCCGGCCGACTCCCCGGCCCATTCGCGCCCTGCGCTGTTGCCCCGTTTCCACCGTTCCGGGGCTCTCTGGAACCCGCTCTGGGCGCTACTCTTCCGGTTCGCGGTCTTTCGTGTTCGATTGTAGGGGCGCAGTATACGCAGTTCCAGCGACGATGTCAAATGCCGCCTCGTCCGTGGGTGCAGCCCGCATTTGGGGTGGGATTCGTGTGGCGGGGAATTTTTGGCAAGGTGCTTGGAATCGTCTACCAGCCTTTTGGGGGCACAGGGCAGGCACAAGGCCTGCCCCTACCGCGGCGGCAGCATTCGCTGATTTGGGGCGGCGCGTTGGGCCGCAGGCCCGACCGTCTGGAAGGGCCGGGACTTGGAACTCGAACGGAAAGGTCAAGGGCAAGGGCTTGATCCACGAGTCTGCGCGAATGTCCACGAAGAGCGGCAACTGTTGGTTGTGTCAGGGGGGCGTTGCGGGGGAGTCCCCCCGCACAAGGGAGGGCCGCAGGCCCGACCGTCCAGAACAGCATTGGCCAAGGGTCGGTGGCCAGTTGCCGGCGGCGTCAAGGGCAAGGGCTTGATCCACGAAATTGCGCGAATCTCCACGAAGAGCGGCAACTGCGGGTTGTGTCAGGGGGGCGTTGCGGGGGGAGTCCCCCCGCACAAGGGAGGGCCGCAGGCCCGACCGTCCAACAGGATGCGGGCAGGCGTATTTCGCCGCTCTGCCAGAGCATGGAGCGTGGGCCGGTCATGACTTGGTTGCTACCCGAGGTATGGGAATTTGTACCCCAATTTTGGACGGCACGCCTCCTTGGTAGTCGTCGACACGGCGATGCAGTTCAAGTATACTCTGCTTGACGGGGCAAACCGCGCCGGGCAGCGGGCAATTTGCGATAGGCTGGTTTAACAGGCGCCCACACGATTCAGGGAGGTCGAGGCAATGAAGCGTATCGACTTTGAGTACTACTGGACGGAGGACCAAGACGTAAATGGGACGGTCTACGGCGTCAAGGAGATCCTGGAGGACGCCGATATGGGCGGCATTGACCACGTCGTTCTGATTGCCGGGCCCATCCCGAATCCGAACAACAGCGGTCTGGCGGAATTTGTGGAGGACGAGCCGCGTCTCATTGGCTGCTGTCAGATCAACCCGCTGCACGGGGCGCCTGCGGTCGAGGAGCTGGAGACGGCGGCGACGGTGTGGGGCATGCCGATTCTCAAGCTGATGTCGGTTGCGTGCAATTATGAGATATTCGGCCAGGCGCCGCTGCCGGTGCTGGACAAGGCGCGCGAACTGGAGCTGGTGGTGAACATCCATTCGGGCGCGCGGTACAGCACGCCGGCGCAGGTGGGACTTGTGGCCGCGCGCTATCCTGAGCTGCCGATCATTATGGAGCACATGGGCTACCGCGACGGTGTCAGCGAGGCGCTCGAGGTGGCGAAGGTGTTTCCCAATGTGTATCTCGGCACCAACACGGTCGCTGAACCTCTTTTCATAATGCGGGCTGTGCAGGAACTCGGGCCTGAGCGGATCTGTTTCGCATCGAACGGCCCGGGCGTGCCGATGGATTTCGCGGTCGAGTCGATTCTCCGACTGGGCCTGGGGGAGGAGGCGGAGGGGTTGGTGCTTGGCGGCAACCTGGCGCGCCTTCTGGATATGGAGTGAACGTGGAAGTCTCGATGAATCCGGCAGGCTACGATCAGATCGGGGCGCTCGGAGAGCTGGGCGACATTCTGACGCGGTCGGTGCGCCACCTGGCGAGGATGCCCAAGGAGAGGCTGTTCCGAGATTTCAGTGCCGACCCGGACGGCTGGGCCTATGGCGGCGACTATGTTGGCAGGTGGCTGGACGGCATGGCGTATTACCACCGCATGCCGCAATTTCGGGGGCTTGAATCCGGCATCAGCGATGTGGTTGAGCGGTTGATCGCCTTCCCGTCTCCGAACGGCTTTTTCGGTCGACATTACACTCAGTCGGAGTATGGGGGCACTTTACAGATTGCCAATGCTCTGCTGGAGACGCACCAGACGTACGGAGATCCGGCCGCGCTGGCGTCGGCGGCGCGGGCGGAGGCGTTCTTCATGGCCAATGTCTCGCCAAGGGACAGGGCCAAAGTTCGTCCCAAAGAGAACA
Source organism: uncultured Caldilineaceae bacterium (assembly GCA_951813625.1). Lineage (GTDB taxonomy): Bacteria > Chloroflexota > Anaerolineae > Caldilineales > Caldilineaceae > Bin5. Next base: position 229,234 of record CATOTS010000004.1, read on the forward strand.
ACACGTAGGATCCGCCCGCGTGGGGCCATTCGCGCATCCGCCCTGATACGCCGGCGCCGATGAATCAGGGCTATCGCTGCTTCCTTTCGCTCGATGTATTTCCGCGATACTTCAACCTGACCGGAGACCGGCGCGCGCGCGGTCTGGCTGGAGGTTCGGTCGCCCGGCAGTGACGTTGCGGTGGGGTCGGGGCGCTGGCGCGATGTCGGCGTCATCAGCGGAGACGGCAACATCACTTTTTTGGATAGCTCGCTCAAGGCCGGCGGCGGCCATGTGCCTTTGCGAACCGTCTATTGGGGACGCGAGCGGCCATGGTTAAGACTTCTGGCTGGCGGCAGTGTCGAAGCGGTGATCAGCGATGGCGCAGGGGAGAAAAAATCGGTGCTCTTCGAGAAGCTGGCGGCGATGGGCAACGAAGTTGAGGACCCGGACTACGACAAGACGGGGATCGGGACGGTCCAGCTCAAGCCGGCCCCCTTTCGCATCTGGCTGCCAGTCGGTCCGCGGGCTGTCGCATAGCGGAGGGTCCGGGTCCGCCGTCAACTGTGCTCGCGGGGCGGCGGCTGCGCGTCATGCCGGTGATTGTCTTCCTCAAAGGGTGTGGGCATGTGGACGAGGGCGACGCCGGCCTCCTGCAGGAAGCGGCGGCTGTTGTCGTCGGGGTATTGTCCGGCATAGACAACGCGTTGGATGCCGGCGTTGATGATCATTTTGGCGCAGGTGAGGCAGGGCTGGTGGGTGACGTAGATCATGCTGCCGTCGGTGCCGACGCCGTGGAGGGCGGCCTGGATGATGGCGTTCTGCTCGGCGTGGAGGGGGCGGACGCAGTGGCCGTCGATGAGCATATGGCCGACGTCGTCGCAGTGGGGCAGGCCGGTGGGTGCGCCGTTGTAGCCGGTGGCGAGGATGCGCCGGCGGCGGACGATGACGGCGCCGACATGGGCGCGGTCGCAGGTGCTGCGCGAGGCGACGGTGAAGGCGATCTGAAGAAAGTAGTGGTCCCACGAAGGGCGAGCGGCTTGGTTTGATGTCATGCAGGGTCTTGCCGGCGGATCAGTCCAGGCGGCGGGTTGCTCCGATGGGGACGTTCACCTGTCCGTTGGGGGACGGCTCGGGGGCGGGCAGGGGCGGCTTCTCTTCTTCCTCTTCCTCTTCGGCGTGCGTGTCGTGGAGCAGGTCGGCGAGGATTTTAAGCGAGTCCGACTCGGTGTCGGAGGCGAGGATGACCGTTTCGTTCAAGGTGCGCTCGCGGCTGAAACGGCCTTTTTTGGGGATGTGAATCTCGTGCTCGACGGCGACGCATGGTTGCGTCTTGCGCCCGTAGGAAACGGTGCCGTAACGGACATTGCGGACCGACCTGGGGAAGAAGAATACGTACCACATTCCCACATCTTTTTCGGGCCACTGCGCCAAGAGGGACAGTTTGGGTTGTACGAGGCAGATTACGGCGTGTTCGCGGGTTGCAAAGGTACGGAAGTAGCCCTGCAACCAGGTGAAGCGTTCGTTCTTGCCCTCTACGGTGAAGTAGCCGGTGGCGTGGATGGGCACTTTGTCGGAGGGGACCAGCGCCTGGGGGGAGATTTGCGGCAGCGGTGTCGCGTGGAACCGGACGTAGTCGCGGCTGCGCCAGTGGCGGCGGAGCCAGAAGAATCCTGCCAAGAGGAGCGCGCATATAACTGCTGTCAGCCATTGGCCCGGGATAAGCCCGAGGGCGCCCAAGGCGCCGATAGAGATGAAGAGGATGTTCACCCAGCGGCTCACGGGGGCGCCGGCCAGCAACATGCGGTCTACGTGGTAGATTAGGCGGGACACGATTCGGTCCGAAGCTCCCGGCTACTGGTAGAAGGCGGCTGATGATTCGAGAAGACCCCGCCCTGTGGGGCGAGGCCAGGCGCACGCGCCGTAGGGCTAGCTTGGTTTCGGCTTGGCTCGATCCACTCAGGCGGGCGCGGGTAAGGTTCCTCCACTCAGTCCCAGCTCTTGATCGCGGTTGTCCTCTTCGCGCGGAAGACCGCTTTCGTCGCGCTCGGAGGTGGGCGTGCCGCTGGGCAGCGGCTCTTCAAGGCCGTCAACCGATTGGAACGGATCTTCGCCGCGCATAATCGCCTGGAATTCGGGTGCGTGCAGCGTTTCGTGTTCGAGCAGGGCGCCGGCCACTGCGTCGAGCCGGTCCTCGTAGGATGTCAGGATTTCGTGACAGCGGCGGTGCGCCTGGTCGATCAAATTGCGCACTTCTTCGTCGATTTCCTGGGCGACCTTGTCGCTGTAGTTGCGGGTTTCGGCGATTCCGCGGCCGAGAAAGACCATTTCCTCTCGTTCGCCGTATTGAATCGGCCCGAGCGCCTCGCTCATGCCCCACTGGGTGATCATCATGCGGGCCATATTGGAGACTTGTTCCAGGTCGTTGCTGGCGCCGGTTGTGACATCGTCGAAGCGAATTTCCTCGGCGACGCGACCTCCCAACAGGGCAGCGAGCTCGTCGCGAGACTTATCTCTTGTGCTGAGGTTGGATTCCTCTTCGGGCAGGGGCATGGTGTAGCCGCCTGCCATCCCGCGCGGCACGATTGTTACCTTGTGCACGGGGTCGTGCTGGGGCAGGACGTGCATGGCGACGGCGTGTCCGGCCTCGTGGTAGGCGACGATCTCCTTCTCCTTGGGCGACATAATACGGCTGCGCCGTTCCGGCCCTGCGATCACGCGCTCGATCGCCTCCTGAAATTCGGCCAGGCCGATGGAGCGCCGGTTGCGGCGGGCGGCGAGGATGGCGGCTTCGTTGACCAGGTTTTCGATGTCTGCGCCGACAAAGCCGGGTGTCTGCTTGGCGACAACCTCGAGGTCGATGTCGGTGGCCAGGGGTTTGCCCTTGACGTGGACGTCGAGGATTTTGCGCCGGCCTTTGACGTCGGGCGAATCCATCAAGACGCGGCGGTCGAAGCGGCCGGGCCGCAGCAGCGCCGGGTCCAGAATATCGGGCCTGTTGGTCGCGGCGATGATGATTATGTTGACATCGGTATCGAAACCGTCCATTTCTACGAGGATCTGGTTGAGCGTCTGCTCGCGTTCATCGTGGGAGCCGCCGAGGCCGGCGCCGCGATGGCGGCCGACGGCGTCGATTTCGTCGATAAAGATAATGCAGGGCGAGTTTTTCTTGGCCTGCTCGAACAGGTCGCGCACGCGGCTGGCGCCGACGCCGACGAACATTTCGACGAATTCGGAGCCGCTGATGTTGAAGAAGGGGACGCCGGCTTCGCCAGAAACGGCCTTGGCCATCAGCGTTTTGCCGGTGCCGGGCGGGCCGACAAGCAGAACGCCCTTGGGGATGCGTGCGCCGAGCGAGGCGAACTTTTGGGGCTCTTTGAGGAATTCGACGACCTCTGCCAGGTCCTGCCTCGCCTCTTCGTTGCCGGCGACGTCGCTGAAGTTAACGGTCGGTCTGTCGCCGGTGAACATGCGGGCGCGGCTCTTGCTGAAGCTGAAGGCCTGGTTACCGGCGCCCTGGGCCTGTCGAAGAATGAAGATGAAAAAGACAGCGATCAGAATGATGGGCAGGAGAGCCAGGAGGATGCCACCGTAGACCTCCCACCCGCTGGGGGCTTCGATCTGCAGGTCGAGGGCGGACAGCTGATCTTCGGTTACGCCCAGGTTCTGGAGTGTTTCGACGAGGCCGACGCTGATTTCTTTGCGCGAAGCGATCAGTTTGCCGCCGGTGAAGGCGATTACCTCGTCACCGTCGACATGGAGTTCCTGCACACTGCCGCTTCGTACCAGCGAGGCGACTTCAGCGATCGAGACGGACGCTGAGATGTTGTTGCCCTGATTGTTCAGGATTATGTAGAGAAACGCGCCGAGAGCTACGACCAGAAGGAAGTAGATCATGCCGTTTCGAACTCGTTTGGAATCCATAGTTCCTCTTGCACCCCGGGAGGGTAAGAACTGTAGGATGGTGCGCGGAGCCTGGAGGATTTTGTGGCAGGAGCAGCCCCGCCGCGTCCCTCACGCACTCATGACAGATCCGACCTCACTTCCCGCATAGGCAGTCTGCTCAGAACCGTTTCTGCTGATCGAGAGTCTAGCATAACGATTGCCCAAGGTCAAACAAAACGGGAATCGTCGGTACCCGCTTGCTTTACACACATTCTATGCGTTTTCGGGGGTGATGCAGTAAGGCAGCTTCCCGCTCACGCGGGGCGCAGGGTAAAGATGGTAATTTCGGGGCGGCAGTTGAATCGGTAGGGGAGGGGCCAGACGCCCAGGCCCCGGTTCGTATAGAGTTGATGGTTACCGACCCGGTAATGGCCGATCGGATAGCGGTGGGCCATGTAGGGCAAGATGTGGGCGCGGCTGAGCGCGCCGGCGCGGTCGGGCCGCCGGGAGGGGAGCCGCACCTGTCCTCCGTGGCTGTGGCCGCTCAGTTGCAGGGCGATTGGGGCGCCGATTGCGTGGATGTTGTCGATGTAGTCGGGCTCGTGGCAGAGCAGCAGGTTGGTGTTGCCAGATGGCGCAGCGCGCAGCGCGGCTTCAGGTTGCGGGTTGCCGGACCAGGCGTCGTCGATGCCGGCGACGGTGAGGCCGGCGGCCGCTTCGACGCTTTCGTTCAGCAGGAGACGAACCGGCGTTTCGGCCAGGGCGGCGCCTACGGCGGCGCGGTCGCTCCAGAGGTCGTGATTGCCGTAAACGGCGAAGGCGGGCGCTTCGAGCCTGCGGAGAGGATCGATCATTCCGGTGGCAAAGGCGGGATCGCGGCCGACGAAGTCTCCTGTCAGCACGGCCAGGTCGGGCCGGAGGCGGTTGACTTGCGTGACGGCGTCCAGCAGTTTGGCGGGGGCGGTGAAGCGGCTGAGATGGATGTCGGACAGCTGGGCGATGCGGAGGCCGGACAGCGATTCGGCGAGGTGCGGAAGCCTTAGCGTAACCGGTACAGTCTCCACCCAACTGGGCTCGACCGTACGGACGTAGGCGAAGCCGGCTGCGCCGGTCGATGCGCCGGCGGCGATCAGCTGCAGGAAGCGGCGCCGGGTCAGCCCAAGTTGCGGCATCGGCCGTTTTCCCGGGACTGAGTGCGGCTGTTCACGGGGCGGCGTCGGCAGTCTGTGCCAACAGCAAAGGGGCGGCTATCCCTTGATCCCGGAAACGACGATGCCTTGAATGTAATAGCGTTGTGCAAAGAAGAAGAGGAGGAGCGGCGGCACCATGGCCACCAACGAGGCTGCCATCACCAGATTCCACAGTGGACGCGCGGCGGGACTGGCGACGCTCCTGAAGAAATGCAATCCGATGGAGATCGTATATTTGTCCATCGAGCTGAGGTAGATGAGCGGCCCCATGAAGTCGTTCCAGCTGGCCATGAAGGAAAAGATCGCCACGGCGCCAAGGGCCGGTTTGATCATGGGCAGGATGATGCGCCAATAGACGCCCAGCCAGCTGCAGCCGTCGATGCGGGCGGCGTCATCGTAGTCGGAGGGGATGCTGTTGATGAATTGACGGAGGAGGAAGATAAAAAAGGCGCCGCCGCCGAACCAGACGGGCAGGGCGAGGGGCCAGTATGTGTCGAGTGTATTGAGGTTCTTGAAGATAATGTAGAGTGGGATCATCGTCACATGCCCGGGCACCATCATCGTCGTCAACATGGTGATAAAGAGCACGTTACGACCCGGGAAGCGGAGGCGGGCGAAGCCGTAAGCGGCCAGAGAGGCTGTCAGAAGCCGTCCGACCAGGACCCAGAAGGTTACATAGGCTGTGTTCCACATGAATCCCAAAAAGCTCCAACCTTGCCCGGCGCGCGAACCCTCTGCATCGGGGCGTTCGCCGGTAAGGACGATGGCGTAGTTCTGCCAAAGCGGTTCTTCGGGAATCCATGTTGGCGGGATCTGGAAGATTTCCCAATCGGGTTTGAGGGAGGAAGAAAGCATCCAGAAGAAGGGGATGAGAACTGCGAACCCGCCGCCAATGAGCGCGACGTGGATCACCAGTTTGGTAATTGTGCGAACTTTCCTGGCGATTGAATTTTGCCTGCGGGCGGCTGCGAATGCGGTCCCAGTGCCCTCGGCAGTCGTTTCGGTCATGGCGACGCTCTCCTCATCACCTGACTTGTCCCTCATAGTGGACCCAGCGGCCTGAACTGCGGAAGGCGACCAGCGTCAGCACAAGGATGATTACGGCCAGCATCCAGGCCAGGGCGGATGCGTACCCCATCTTCAGGAATTCGAATGCGTTGAGATAGATGCCGAGCACAAAGAAGTAGGTTGCGTTGGCCGGCCCTCCCTTTGTCATGATGAAGGCGCTGGTGAAGACCTGGAAGGAGCCGATGATGCCCATGACGAGATTGAAGAATATGACGGGGGAGATCATGGGCAGGGTGACGAACCAGAGCTTGGGCCAGGGGCCGGCGCCGTCGATCATGGCGGCGTCGTAGAGCTCGGTCGGCACGCCCTGGAGGGCGGCCAGGTAGAGGACCATGCCGCCGCCGATGCCCCAGATGCTCATGAGGATGAAGGCCGGCAGCGCCCACTGCCGATCAAAGAGCCAGGCCGGGCCCGGGATCCCGACCAGTTCCAGGAGGCGGTTGATGACGCCGGCTTCCGGATTGAGCAGCAGGAGCCACATCATTGCGACCGCCGCGCCGGATACAACGGCAGGGGTATAGAAGACCGTGCGGTAAAAGGAGAGCCCGCCCACATCCTGGTTGAGAAGCAGTGCCAGTCCAAGCCCCAGTACCAGTCCGAGGGCGACTGCGCCCACGGAGTAGATCGCCGTGACCTTCAGGCTGTGCCAGACGAGCGGATCGTTGAACAGCATCTTGTTCCAATTCTTGAGGCCGACCCACTTGGGGTCTGTAAGAACATCGAACTTGGTCAGGCTGAGATAGAGGGACGTGAGCAACGGCCCCAGTTCAAAGGCGACAAAACCGATGAACCAGGGTGCGATGGCAATGTATCCGACCATTGCCTCGCGGCGGGCGAGGAGGCCCATGCCGAAACGCCTGGTCCCGGCAGCAGAGACTTGACGGTCCGCAGCAAGTGTATTCATTGTCCTGCCAACTCCTCCAGACCTGGCTGAGTTGCCTCCGCCGCCGGGGCGGAATCAGCCGGTGGACGCTATTGTCTGGTCGATGCTAAATCTTAAGGTCGATGCTAATTCTCAAGGTCGATGCGGTATAACGGCTCCAGGCCAGCGGCAATGCGGTCTACGTTGTCGGCGGCGCACTGGGCGCGTTTGCGCGAGGTGCCGTCGGTGACGCCGGCTGTATGGGGGGTGGCGATGACGTTGGGCAGGCCGAAGAAGGGCGAGGTGATGTCAGGCGGTTCCTGGCTGTAGGCGTCGATGCCGGCGCCGCCTATTTTGCCGTCGAGCAGGGCCTGGGTGAGCGCCTCCTCATCGATCAGGGCGCCGCGGGCGACGTTGATGATGTGGGCGGTCGGTTTCATCAGGTCCAACATACGGGCGTCGATGATGTGTTGGGTCTCGCTGTTGAGATGCAGGTGCAGGGACAGAATGTCGGATTCGGCCACCACTTTTTCGAGATCGTCGGGCGTGCCGACGAAGGAGAGACCGAACTCTTCGCGCTCGGCCGCGCTCACTTCGCGGATGTCGATTGCCAAGATTTCCATACCGAACGGCTTGGCGCGCCGGGCCAGCTCGATCCCGCTTGCGCCGAAGCCGATGAGCCCGAGCTTGACGCCTTCCAATTCGAGCGCCATCGGTTCGTAGAGCTGGCCATCGTCGAGCACCGCGCGCGCGACCGGGTATTGGCGCGTCAGCATCAGAATGAACATCATGGCGCATTCGGCCAGCGCGACCGCGCTGAACTGGCCGGGGCAGTTGGCGACGGGGATGCCCGTGGTTTTCCAGTATTCGAGGTCGAAGTGGTCGAATCCGGTGCCGAGGATTTGCCAGAGCCGGGCGTCGGTGGCGGCGTCGACCATCTCGCGCGTGCCTGCCGAACCGCCGTGGTCGATAACGGCGTCGATACCTTTGAACTGGGGCGCGATCGGCTGATCGTAGTCGAGAATTTGGATGTTGTGGCGTTCTTCGACTGCTTTCACCACATCGGTTCCCCACGGGTTGAACATCGATTGTTTGACCGGGTGGGGCAGAAAGAGGACATTCAGTCGTTCGGGCATTGTTGTTCCTTAGGTTGCTGAAGCTGCCGGTTGAGGTTCATTTTGGGAAGGGCTTGCCTGTCCCCGCGTTGCGCAGCGGATCTGAGACGGCGCCCTACCTTAAATTCATATTGTGAAATTCATATTGTGGTGTAACCCCCGTCGGCTACGAGTACCGAGCCGGTCACGAAGGATGCATCGTCGCTGGCGAGGAAGAGCAGCGCCTGGGCAACCTCGACCGGCTCTGCGAAGCGCCGCATCAGGTTGGCTTCGCGGTAGGGCGCAAGTTTTTCCTCCGGGATGGTCAAGGTCAGGGGCGTGTTCATCGAGCCGGGGCAGACGGCGTTGACGCGGATATTGTCGGGCGCATGGTCAACGGCCATCGAGCGCACAAGGCCAATGACACCGTGCTTGCTGGCGTTGTAGGAGGCCTGCAGACCGTTGCCGACGAGGCCGGAGAGGGAGGAGATGCAGATGATGTTGCCTCCGTCCTGTTGGCGCATCTGGGCCACCGCGTACTTTGAGCACAGGAACATGCTCTTCAGGTTTGTATCGAGGACGAGGTCCCACTCATTTTCGGTGGTGTCGACGACGTCCTTGTTGATCTGAAAGCCGACGTTGTTGACGAGAATATCGAGCTTTCCGAAGGTCTCAACCGTTGTGCGGGTAAGGCATTCGGCATCGGAAGCTTTGCGCACGTCCATTTCGACAAGGACGGCCTCACCGCCCTGTGCTTTGATGCGGTCGACCGTCTCCTGTCCTGCGGGCGCGTCGATCTCTGCGACCACGATTTGGGCGCCTTCGGCGGCGAAAAGGGTGGCAGTCGCCTGGCCGAGGCCCATGCCGGCGCCGGTGATGGCGGCAACTTTGCCCTGCAATCGATCTGGCATCGCGGTTGCACCTTGGTCAGGAGGGCTCGGTCAGTAGGGCTCGGTCAGTAGCGCTCGGTCAGTAGGGCTCGGTCAATAGGGCAGAAGGCCGCCGCTGACATTGTAGGTCTGGCCGGCCATATAGCTGGCGTCTGCGGAGGCGAGGAAGGCGACGACGTTGGCGACATCTTCGGGCTGTTGGATGCGTCCCAGGGGCACGCCGGCGACGGCCTGCGCTTTGACGGAGCCGACCGGAACGCCCTGCATGGCGGCGACCTCGCGGTCGATCAGGTCCCACATGGGGGTATCGACGATGCCGGCGCAGACACAGTTGACGAGGATGCCGTGTTCGGCGAGCTCGAGCCCCATCTGCTTGGTGACGGCGACGACGGCGTGTTTGCTGGCGGCGTAGGCGCCGAGGGGCACGGCTTTGCCGGGCGCGATTTTGCCGGCGCCGGAGGCGTTGTTGATGATGCGCCCGCCGCTCCCCTGCTCGATCATACGGCGGGCCGCGGCCTGCGAGCAGAGCAGCACGCCTTTGGCGTTCACGTTCATCATCGCGTCCCAGGTCGCTTCGTCGGTATCCAGGAGGGGCGCGACGGCGCCGATGCCGGCGTTGTTGACGAGGATGTTCAGGCTCCCCCAGCGCTCGATGGTCCGGCGGACCATGCCGTCGGCCGCCTGCTTGCTGGTCACATCGACGGCGAGGGCCAGAGACTCGCCGCCTTCTTCCTGGATCTCGTTGACGACGCTGGCGGCGGTCGCTTCGTCGAGGTCTGCGACTGTTACGCGGCAGCCCTCGCGGGCCAGACGACGGGCGATCGCGCGGCCGATGCCGCGGCCGGCGCCGGTGACGATGGCTACCTGTTCTTCGAGTTCATAGCGGGGCATGCTCTACTCCCCCTACAGATTTCTGTGGCCGCTGAACAGATTAATGTTCTCCGTTCTTGGTCTCGTAAGGAACCTGCATCAGCTCCAGGATGTAGCCGTCGGGGTCTTCGAAGAAGACGACGTGGACGATTGCCCAGCCCAGATCGAAGCTGACCGGCTCCGACACGAATTTGACGCCTTCGGCTTGCATCTCCTTGTAGGCCTGCGCCAGGTCGGGCACGCCGAAGCAGATGTGCGAATGGCCGACGTCTCCCAGCTTGCCGTCGGAGACCTTGCCGTGGGGCTGCACGTATTCCTGCAGGTCGAGCAGCATGCCGGGCGTTTCGGGGGCCTGCAGGCGGACGACCTGCATGATCACTTCATCCTTGCCGGCCATTTTGGAGATGGTCTCGCCTTCAAGCCGGTGACTTTCGATCTCTTCCATTCCGAGCAAGTCTTTGTAGAAGGCGAGCGAGCGCTCCATGTCGCTCACTGTTACCGAGACATGGTCCATCACGTTTACTGAGCTGATCACCGTTGACAACCTCCCTTAGGTTTCGGTCTCGAGGACATCCATTTCAGCCAGGCGGCGGATCCAGCGCTGGTGGCGGGGCGTATCGATCGAGCGCCAGTAGGGGCCGTACATCTTGCGGCCGGCCTGCGCGAAGGCCCGGTGATTTCCCCTCATTTGTTGCTGGATTGCGGTCTCGGCCGCGGGCGTATCGGGGTCCTCGTAGTAGACGACGACGCCCTGGCGGCGGCTCCTGGCTCCGCCGAAGGCGGCGTGCCACAGGGCAACGTTGAACGCCAGGACATCGCCGGGCTGCGACTCAAAGGCGTAGGCCGGCACGTCCGATTGCGCCAGGTTGTAGGTGGTCTCCGGTTCGCGGCTGATTTGGCTGTGGAAAGGGTCGCGATGGGATCCGGGGATCACGCGCAGCGCGCCGCTGTCGGCGGTCAGGGGGTCGGGATAGATACAGAACTTGACGGCGGTGTAGTCCAGCGAACCGGTATCGGCGTGCCAGAGCGTATCATCGACGTGGTAGTTTCCGTCAACGGCAATGGCGAGCACATCCTTTCCCAGAAGTTGCTCAGCCACGTCGGCGAAACGGGGATCGTCGGCCAGGCCGGCGATGAAGGGTGATTTTTCCTCCATCAAAGAGGCGTAGTGGCGGGTCTTGCCGTCGTGCTTGCCGTCTTCGAGCCAGGAATCGAGCCCCGCGTTGAACTCGCGGCTGTACTGTGCAATCTCCGCGGGCGACAGATACTGGCGGAAGACAAGAAAACCGAAATCGCGGAACAGTCTGAGTTGTTGTTCTGACAGTTTCATTTTGACGCTTTCGTTGGCTGGTTGGACGGGTGATATTTGACACGCGCGTGAGGCAGTTTAGCCATCCGGGCTCGCTTGGTACTGGTAACGTGCGGGGTACTGCGTCCCTTGCGGCGAAGCCTGCGGGAAAAGGAGGCAGGAGCCTGCCAACTCGCTTGAGTATAGCACCCCGCTTCGCGGCACGTCAAGCGAAAAATCGCCATCGGGTGCAGCCCACTTTCGGGGTGGGAATCGTCTACCAGTTTGGGGGGCCACAGGCCAGGTGCATAGCCTGGCCCTTCCGCGCGCGCGGCGTTCGCCGAATCGGGGGCGGCGCGTTGGGCCGCAGGTAGCGCCGGGCCGCAGGTAGCGCCGGGCCGCATTGACCCCACAACCGGCGGGGGGAGAACATCAGGGGGGCGTTGCGGGGGGAGTCCCCCCGCACAAGGGAGGGCCGCAGGCCCGACCGTCCAGAACTGCAGTTGCCAGTTGCCAGTGGCCGGTTGCCTGGAACTGCCGGGAGGGGTGGACTGTGGACTTGCCATGACTCCGCGGCTGCCCGATGTATAGGAATACCCTCCCAATTTTGGACTGCACCCCCGCCTTCAATAAGCAGGTGATTGGCGCTCGCAGGCTCCCCCGCGTGCGGCCGAAACGATCCGACAGCGATACCTGCCGCACGCCGCTAGCGGCGTGCAGGCCTTACTTATCGGGCTCCGGATGCGAGTTGATTCGCTAAGTGCGCCGCGTCTCAGTGCTCGTACTCTTCCATCAGCTCGACGAGGTTGCCGTCGGGGTCGTAGCAGAAGCAGACGCTGACGGAGCCTTCGGTGAGCTCGAAGTTGACGGGCCCCGAAATGAACTCAACGCCCTGGGCGCGCAGTGCGTCCACTGATGCGGGCAGGTCCTCGACAGTCAGGGCGAAGTGGCAGGAGCCGATGGAACCCATGGGCGTGATGTGCTTGTTCCCCGGCGGCTCGAAGAATTCGAGCAGGTCGAGCAGGATGTGGGGCGTGTCCGGGGCGGCCAGGCGCGTCGACTGGGCGCGGGCGCCGTCGGTTCCTCCGGCCTCGTCACACTTTTCGCCTTCCAACTGGTGCTGCTCGACCTGTCTGAGACCCAGCTTGCCGACATAGAATTCCAGGGACTTTTCGGTGTCGCTGACGGTAACGGCGAGGTGATCGACTGCTTTGACCTTCATGTCGTGAATCTCCCTTTAGCAATTGATGTTGGTTGATCAGATATGGCTACCCGCGGGTGTGCCGGGTTCGCTGCGGCTGCGTTCCTGCATTGCCAGCTGTGTGCGGCGGCGCTGGCGTTGTTCGTGTGTGATCTGGTCCAACCCGACGGCGACGATAAGGGCAACGCCCTTGACGACTTCGGTCCAGAAGGGATTGACGCCGAGGGAAACCAGCCCGCTGTTGATGACGCCCAGGAGCGCGACGGCGAGCATGACGCCGAGGATGTTGCCTTCGCCGCCGGTAAACCTGACGCCGCCGAGAATGACGGCTGTAATAACGTCGAACTCAAAGCCGACACCGAAGCTCGGCGACGCGGTCCCGTAGCGGCTGGCGGCCAGGACCGCTGAAAGGCCGACGATGAGGCCGTTGATGGCGAATGCGCCGAGCACGAGATTGCGTACGCGGATGCCGGCGGCCTCGCTTGCCTCGCGGTTGCCGCCGATGGCGTAGAAATAGCGGCCGAAGGTCGTTTTGGAGAGGACGAAGTGGATGACGAGCGCCAGGCCGAAGAGCAGCCAGACCGGCATGGGGACATCGAAGGGGCGCGCCTGTCCCAGTATCGTGAAGGGATCGGGTACGCCGCGCACTGCTGCGCCGTTGGTCGTCAACAAAATGACGCCGCGCAGCGCGGTCAGGCTGCCGAGGGTGATGATGATCGGCGAAAGCTTCACGCGCCATACCATTGCGCCGTTCAGCAAGCCGAGCGCGCCGGCGAAGAGGATGCCGGCGAGGAGGGCCAGCGGCGCGGGCACAATCTTGGCCAGCATGGCTGCGACGACCGCGGTCAGCCCGTACATGGCGCCGATGGAGAGGTCGACGTTGCCGCTGATGATCAGCATGGCGGTGCCCAAGGCGAGGATGCCGATGAAGGACATCTGCAGGGCAACGACAACGAAGTTGGCAAAGCTGAAGTATCTGGGGCTGAAGATTGCCAGGATGAGCAGGGCCAGCAACAGCGCCAGGGCCAATCCGACGTTGCGGCCGCTGCCCTGGAACATGCCGGTCAGACGCGATTTCGAAATGGAGTCAGCCATTTGCGTCGATTTCACCTCTGGAACGACAGGCCCATCATGCAGGCGACGATTTCCTCGCGACCGGTGCTGGCCAGGGGGCTGTCGAGCGTGGTCTGTCCCTGTCTCAAGGCGACAACCCGGTCGGCGACGGCGAAGACGTCGTCCAGATTGTGGCTGATGATGATGACGGCGACGCCCTGGCCGGCCACTCGCTGGATGAGATCGAGGGCGGCCTTTGTCTGGCGGACGCCGAGCGCGGCGGTGGGCTCGTCGAACATGATCAGGCGGTTGGCCTTGACCAGGGCGCGGGCGATGGCCACGGCCTGGCGCTGGCCGCCGGAGAGACTTCGTACCGGGATGGCGTAGTCGTCGAGAGAGGCCCCCACCTCGCCGATGCGGCGCTGCGCCTCGGCCAGCGCCTGCTTTTCGTCGATGACGCGCAGCGGTCCGATGCGGAAGCGCAGCGGTTCCTGACCGAGCATTACGTTGGCGGCGGCGCCGAGATTGTCGGCGAGGGAGAGATGCTGATAGACGGTCTCGATTCCCAGGTCACGCGCGTGCCCGGGATTGAGGTTCTCGACCTTTTCGTCACCGATCCAGATTTCGCCGTCATCGGGCGGATAGATGCCGCTCAGGATCTTGACGAATGTGCTCTTGCCGGCGCCGTTGTCGCCGACCAGGGCTACGATTTCGCCGGGATGCAGATCGATCGAAAAGTTGTCGAGCGCTTGCACGCCGCCGAAGTACTTGGTGATGCCAACACAGTGGACCAGCGCATCTTTTTCGGTCATCGACCGCTCCCGAAGTCGAACGCAACAGTTGAAGTACGGCGGACAGGCGCAGGGCGGAGCTTCACCGGCTGCGTGGGCTTACGCGACAGCCCCGCGCGGTATGTCGGCAGGGCTGCCGCGACCAGAGACAGGGCTCTGGGAACTCTCCATGCGCGCGATGCAGGCGAGGGAGAGTGGTTCTTCAGTCCGACTTGCTACTGCGACGGCGTCATCAGCGGTTCGTCGCTGTAGCGCATCACGTTGGGATCGTCGTAAAGGTGCTGAAAGTCTGGGTCCTGCGGTCCGACGACGATCTTCTGTACCTCTTCCAAGTTTTCAGCCGTTACCAGCAAACCCCTTTGGACACGCGTCGGCGGCACATCTTCGCCGCGCAGGCAGCGTTGCATATCGCGCATCCACTGGGTCGAGCTGTAGGGGAAGAGGTAAGACCAGGTGGCCTGGTAGATGCCGCCCTTGGCGATCTCGTCGAGCACAAGGTTGGTGCCGTCGGCGCTGCCGACAAAGAATTCATTGGGATCGTCTTTGCCGGCTTCCTTGGCCGCGGTGTAGGCGCCGAACCCGGGGTCATCGCCGAAGCCGAGCAGGACTTTTATGTCGGGGTGGGCTTGCAACAGGTTGGCGGCGCCGGCCGAACCCAACTCAATCGTGTTGGCCTCCACCTGACCGGCGATGACGGCGTTGTCGGCATTTTCCAGTACGCCGTCGATCAGACCCTGGGTGCGTTCCATCAGCAGCGGGTCGGCGCGATTGCCCAGAATCCCGACCTGAACTTCGTCGGCGTCGCCGTAGTTTTCGGCGATCCACTCGGCGGCGAATTTGCCGACGTGGTAGCCGCTGAAGTGCTGGTCCAGAACCACGTTCTGGGTGGCGCCGGTGATGGGCGAGGCACTGTGGTTGAACATGCAGATGCCCTGCTCGATCGCGCGCGCCACCAGGTCGTCCATGCCTTCCGGCGTCAGAACGAGGAAGAAGATGCCGTCATACTCCTGGGCGACAAAGGCCTCGATGTCGCCGAACTGTTTGACCGCGTCGGCGTTGGCATCGACGATCACGAGGTCGATGTCGTTTTCGGGCTTCTCGGCCTCGCGCTGCATGTCGGCATAGAACTCGACCAGAATCTCAACCTGAATCGGGCTGGAGAGCCCCACCTTTTTGTCCGCGAGCGTCTGCATCTCTTCGGCGGCCGGTTCGGCGGGCGGTGCGGGCATGACACAGGCAGCCAGCGCCAGGGCCAGAATCAGGAGCAGCGGCCAGAGAAAACTCCCTGGCAGTGCCCGGCAGGAGCGCGCGTTCTCATCGGTCCGAAACAAAAGGTTGTGTCGCATGATCCTCTCCTTTGGGTTTGAAAAAAGCGATTCACTCTTGCCGCTCGGTCAGACACCTCCGGTCGTTTGCGCTTCAGTCAAAGTTGTCGCCGCCCCTGTTGAGATACCTGGCCGCGCCTTCGCGCAGCTGCCGGGCGGAAGGTTGAATTGCGGTCGCGCCGCCGTCGACCATCAGCACGGCGGCGGTAATAAAGGAGGCCTCATCGCTGGCCAAAAAGAGGATGGCGTTGGCTACTTCGGCGGGCTCGGCGAAGCGGGAAAACATGGTCATGGCGGCGTAGGGGGCGACGTTTTCGGCGGGCGTGCGCGCCATCATGGGCGTGTTCATGCCGGTGGGGCAGACGACGTTGGCGCGGATGCCGTCTTCGCCGCAGTCCTGGGCCAGGCAGCGTGCGAGGCCGATGACGCCGTGTTTTGAGGTGTTGTAGTCGGCCTGCATCTCGTTCGCCACCACGCCCGACATAGAGGAGACGAAGACGACGCTGCCACCGCCCTGACGGCGCATGGCTGGGATGACGTATTTGGTGCAGAGGAAGGGGCCTTTAAGGTTGATGCGCATGACGCGGTCCCATTCCTCTTCGCTGATATCGGCGATATTTTTGCCGCTGCCGAAGGTCGCGGCGTTGTTGACGAGGATGTCGATGCGACTGTAATGGGCCAGGGTAGTCGCGGCCAGCTGCTCGGCGCCGGCGAGGTGGCTGAGGTCGCCGACGAAGGCAACGGCTTCGCCGCCCTCGTCCTTGATGGCGTCGACCGTGTCGCGGGCGGTCTCTTGGTTCAGGTCGGCGACGACGACTTTGGCGCCTTCGGCTGCGAACAGGAGCGCGGTCGTACGGCCAAGCCCCTGCCCGGCGCCGGTGACAATCGCCGATTTGCCTGCCAGTCTGCCCATCGGTTCGCCCTTTCTGTCTGGGAGCGGCCGCGCGGCCGGGGCTACGCTCAGTTTTTGGCGGGCAGGTGAATCGAGTCACCCACCAGCAGGACCTTAATATCGAAGTCGCGCTGTTGCCGGTAGTAGAGCTCGAAGAGTTTGCCGATGTCGCCGGTGTGGTTGCGCCAGAATTCCCAGTGGAAGGGCAGGAGCGTATTGGGGCCGAGTTTCTCGGCTACTTCGAGAAGCTCCTCGACCTCCATGTACCAGGTGCGACCGAAGGCGAGCAGGGCGAGGTCGAGGTCGTGCGTTGCCCCGATTTCACCCATCGCCGGTCCGTCCCAGGTGTCGCCAGAGACGAACAGCTTTCTTCCGCCAGATGAGAAGACGAATGTCACTGCGTGCGGCTCGTTGGGGTCGTAGGAAGGGTAGACCTGGATTACAACGTCGCGGAACTGGATGGTGTCGCCGGGCGCGACCTGGCGGATGCGCTCGTCGGCGATGCCGAATTCGCGCATCAGTTTGGCCGAGGATTGCGGCGCAATGCAGAAGGCGTCGGTATTGTTGACGATGGGAACGAGGGTGCCGTCGTGGCAGTGGTCGACGTGATCGTGCGTGGAGATGATGATGTCGGCGAGGCCGACTTCATCCGGCTTGATCGGAATGGCGGTCGCGCGGTAGGCGTCGGGCACGGAATCGTCGGGCGTGCCGTAGGAGTAGGGATCGATCCAGATCAATGTCTCAGGCGTGCGGTAGGCGAAACTCGGCCCGCCCAGCGCCCAGAATAGGATGCCGTCGTCGATCGTTCTCCCCTCGATTTCGTCCAGAAAAGTTTTAGGCCAGTATGCTACGTCTCGCATAAGCGATCCTTTGCCTGATTGGGCCGCGCCGCGCCAACGCGGGCGGGCGCGGGGATTCGCGAACGGGTTCCGGCGGTCCGGACTCTATGGCGCCGGTTCAGACCGTGCTCCAACTGTAGTCGTGCGGCTCCTGGACGCCGGTGCCGACTTCGTTGAGTTCCAACAGGTTGCCGTCGGGGTCGTAGAAGAAAAGGACGTGCCATTCGCCCTCGCCGGAGAAGCGGACCGGCGGCGAGACGATCTCCACGCCTGCGGCCTTGAGCCGTTCATAGGTGGCGGGCACGTCTTCGACGCCGAAGCAGAAGTGCGCGCTCGGCACGTGGTGGATCGGATTGCGCCCGGTTGGGCTCTCCGGGTTGATCCACTCGATCAGGTCGAAAGTGAACCCGTGCTCGGAACTGCGGGTGTGGCCGTTGACGCCTCCGGGCGGGCGCAGCCGGTACTCGCGCATATGCACGTTGTCGATCCTCGTCATTTCGTCGATCGGCCCGCCGTCGTGCTCTTCGGGCGAGACGACCTCCAACCCCAGAATGTCGCGATAGAATTTGAGCGACGCTTCCAGGTCGCTGACCATGATTGCGACATGATCCATCGTTATTTTGGCCATCGTTTTCTCCTTTTCCGGGTACGCGGCCGTTCCCTTGTAGAGCGAAAATATGTATTACTTGCTTCGACTACGGCGGGGCGGAATGCCCTGCGCGGCCGAGTTTATTGCTTCCCGACGGTCCAGATCAGGCGGTGCTCCAGGTGTAGTCGTGCGGCTCCTGTACGCCGGTGCCGACCTCGTTGAGCTCGAGCAGATTGCCGTCCGGGTCGTAGAAGAAGAGGACGTGCCATTCGCCCTCGCCGGAAAAGCGGACCGGCGGCGAGACGATTTCGACGCCTGCGGCCTTGAGCCGCTCATAGGTTGCGGGCACATCCTCGACGCCGAAACAGAAATGAGCGCTCGGCACATGGTGGATCGGACGCCGGCCTGTCGGGCTCTTGGGGCTGACCCACTCGATCAGGTCGAAGGTGAAGCCGAAGTCTGTGCCAGGCGTGTGGCCGTTGACACCGCCGGGCGTGCGCATGCGATATTCGCGCACGTGGGTGTCCTTCATCGCCGTCATTTCGTCGACGGGCCCGCCGCCGTGCTCCTCCGGCGTCACGACCTCGAGGCCGAGGATGTCGCGGTAGAACTTGAGAGACCTGTCGAGGTCGCTGACCATGACGGCGACGTGATCCATCGTAATTCGGCCCATGGTATGTCTCCTCAGCGTGACCGTGCTCCTGCCCGTGTATGAGGGTCAAGGAATCTATTTCTTATGAAAAAGGGGGAGGCAGAGAGCCTCCCCCTGCGTTGGAATCAGACTTGGCGCGCGGACCTTATTCTTCGGCCTGGATTGCGTTGATCTTGGCGACCATGTTGTCGGTCGCCTCATCGATCGAGCTGTCGCCCAGGAGCAACAGTTCGAGTTCTTCGGTGAAGGCGCGCTGCACCTCGGTCGGCTTCGAGCCCCAGTGTTCGGGCACGAACGTATCGCCGTACTCGAACGGCTTGGTCATGAACTCAAGCTGGACCGGATCTTCGACGAATTTGGAGGCGTTTTCGGCGAACTTGTAGGGGACGGGGATCAACTTGATCATCGCGGTTATGGCGGCTTCGTCCCAGACGTAGAAGGAGATGAAGTCCCAGGCCTCGTCGATGTAAGGGGTGTTGGCGGGCATCGAGAAGGGATGGGACTGGCCGGTGCTGATGCGCTTGCCGCCGGGCATAATGGGCCATAGCGCCATCGACGCGCTCATGGTGTAGTCCTGCGTGTTGGGTCCCCAGGAGTCCCAGTCGGTGAGAACTGCGGCCAGCATGGCGATTTTGTCGCTGGCGAAGATTCGTTCGCCGAGCAGCTCCTGCTCAGCCGGCTTGGGTGAGATGCCCGACTCCAGCAGCCAGTCGACCGAATAGGCAAAGACTTCGCGCGCCTCATCGGAATTGAGCAGGCATTGGGTCTCGTCTTCGTTGAACAGTGAGCCGCCGTTGGACATGATCAGGTCGAGGTAGACCATGTTCGGCGGTGTTGCCGCGCCCCAGATGTCGGGCGGGCTGGCGATCGCCTTGGCGGCGGCGTCCATCTCGGCCATGTCCCAGTCGGCATAGCGGGGCAGCTCGACGCCGGCCTCTTCAAACAGCCGGATATTGTAGGCGAGGCCGCGCGGCACTGCGCCGTGCGCAGGCACGCCGTAGGCGGTGCCCTCCCAGCCGGCCCAGACCCAGGGGCTGCCGACCAGTCCGTCCACATCGGAGCCGTCGCGTTCGATCAGGCTGTCAACGGCTGCGAAGACATCGCGTTGTACGAGCATTGGGAAGAAGGGCGCCTGCACCCACAGAACCTCTGGCACTGTGCCGCCGGCGAACTGGGTCAGCAGTTTTTCGGCGTAACCGCTCCAGGGGCTGACCGCCATCTCGACCTGTGTTTCGTGCGACTCGTTGTAAAGGTCGAGAACTTCGCCGAAAATGTCGGCCCAGGACATAAACCTGATGGTGACGGCCTCCTGCATGGCGGAATCGTCGGCCATATCGTCGCCGGCCGCGCTGTCGTCTGCTCCGCCGGGCGCGCATGCGGCGAGGAGGGCGCCTCCGGTTGCCACCGACATACCTTTCAAGAAGGCGCGCCGGCTCGGTCGAGTCGCGTCATTTTGCATCGTGCTCATTGGACTTCTTCCTCCCGGTTGAATTGATGGATCCGAATCGTTGATGCGATCGATACGCTGGATCTTTTGAGGCCCGCGGAACTGACTATCGTCTGCGCAGGTGAAAAGGCTGCCCGGGCGGGCGATCGGCTGCCAAGGCATGTACTTAGCGAGTTTCGGGCGTCTTGTTTGCGGGGCTTGTCTCTCTGTGCAATGAGCGGCATCCGAATAGTTCGATAATCACGTCCTAACCCGATTTGCATTCCATGCCTGACGCCGCCTGATGGATGGCTGCGTACAATGGACTCCGGGGATTGCCGCCTGCCGGCGCCTTGAAAGTTGGCGGCACTTTTGGGCGACACTATACCATAGCTGAAACGGTCTTCAAACAGCGCGAAATTGGCCCTGGATCGGGCGTAGGAGGCTGTCCAGGGATTCTCGGCGCAGCCTCAAATCAGAGGTTTTCTATGATTCCGATTCAGGTTGGCGACGTTGATGCGCATCGCTTCTTCGCGCGAGCCGCTCGGGGGCAAAAAGTGGGTGGCGACCGACAGGATTGCGTCGCTGCGGCGGTCGCGCAGGCTGCGCAGAATCGCGGGGTAGTCGACGTCGCCTTCGCCGAGTGGGCAGTAGTCAAAGTCGAGTTGGAGGCCGTCGTTCACGCGCAGATCTTTGATGTGAAGCCCGTGCAGATAGGGGTGGATGTTGAGGAAACCGGCGGTGGCGACGTCGGCTTCGCCGCTGTTGAGGTTGTCGGACGGGCCCCACATCACTTTGAGGCGGGGTGAGTTGAGCGCTTCAGCGAGGCGGCGGAAGTTGGCGGTCGTGTTGGTGTAGTTCCAGGGCATCATCGAGAGGGCGAGGTCGACGTCGTATTTTTCGGCCTGCTCGAGGGCGAGCGAAAAGGCGCGCACGAGTTTTGCCATTTCGGCGTCGGCGATGTAGCCGCCGCGTGTGAGCCAGCGCATCGGCCAGGTCGGTTTGGCGGCGCTGTACTCACCGGGCCAGGCGAAGGTGAAGGCGTTGACGGCGGCGATCCCCAGCTGCGCGGCCATCTGCATCGAGCGCACGAGGTCGTCCATCTCGTGGCGGAAGTCGGGATGATCTACCAGTGTTTCCAGGTCGAGGTCGGTCAGGTGGATCATTTTGAAGGGGTTGCCGACGTTGATGACAAAGATCTCGAGTCCGTGGGCGGCCACCTTCTCCCCTATCCGGTCGACGGCCGCGTCATCGATGTCGCCCAGCGGGGGCGCGTCGGCGCCCAGGGTGTTGAACCAGATGCCCTCGACGCCGATCTCTTTGGCCTTGGCCAACGACTGATCGAAGGGCATTCCCAGCTCGGGCAGGTACATTCCGATTTTGAAGCGATGCTCGGTCATCTGTGCGTATCTCCGTGTCTCAGTTGGGTAGGGCCTGGCCCCAGCGGTCGAGGCCGGCATCGGCAAGGTTCTGTATCCAGTCGAGGTGGGAGCGCGCGATGCGAGCGGGATGTTTGCGGCTGCGGGCGACGAAGCCGGGCACCCTGGAGCGGCCGGTTGGCAGGCCGATGCGGCTGTAGCGGGTGTCGACGCTCCAGCGGACGGTGTTCGAGCGGTTGGGGATCGAGCGGTGGACCATGCGCTCCATGGTCAACAGCACATCGCCGGCATCGACCTCGCAGGTTACGAAATCGCCCGTGGGCAGGGCCGCGTCGGGGATGCCTTTTGACCCTCTGTGGCCCTTGGTTTTGATCAGAATGTCGTGTTCGAGCAGGCCTTTGAGGTGGGAGCCGGGGATTACCTGCATGCAGCCGTTCTGGGCGGTGGCGGCGACGAGCGGAATCCAGAAATTGACGACGAGGGTCTCGCCGGCTTCGGCGGGAATGAGGTAGGCGAGGTCCTGGTGCCAGGGGATGTCCAGCAGGTCGAGGTCGGGCATTTTGGGGCGGAGAGCGAACTGGGGGTGGGCGAGGATTTCGGGACCGATGAGGGCTTCGGTGGCGTCGAGCAGCGCCGGCGTTGTGCGCAGGGCGAACATGCCGGCGGAGATCGGCTTGCCGCGTGAGAAGAAGGTCTGCCACAGCCATCGCCTGTCCTTGCAGGCGTCGGAGGCCAGGGCAAGCCGGTTGGCGAAGGGTGCGGCGGCGAATGTGTCGGCGGCGTCGAGCTGCCGCTGGCGCACAGCCTCGTGGATGGCGTTGTCCACCTTTTGTTCCAGTTCGCCGATCAGCGGTTGCAGGGCCGCGTGGGGCAGCATATTGCGGATAATCAGGTAGCCGTCCTGTTTGAATTTGCGAATCTGTTGTGCGGTCAGCGCGGCCGACGCCGAGCCGTTGCCGTCTGCCTCCTTTTGACGTGTTGCCGCCATGTCGGTCACGAACTCCTCCTGATAGCGTGAGCTTTCGAACTGCGAACAGGTGGTGATTCGGTTCGTTTTCCAGAGGTAGGTCTTGGCACAGTATATTCCAAAGCGGTATGGGGCGCTACTCCTTTTGCCGCGGCTTCCCGGTGGCTTGAGCGGCAATTCAGGCAATTCCTGCTTTCGTGTAAAATATGTCAACAGCATTCCGAACGACGCCTGCCAGAAGGCTGCGGCGCGGGCGGCGGCGACCAGTGAATTCAGGAATAGAATAAGAGGAGAAAGAGGAATGAGTGTCTTGATCCACGTGGGCGTGCGGGCGTCCGATCTGTCCGAGTCGATACGTTTCTGGCGCGACGGGCTGGGCTTGAAGGTGGTCGGGGAGCGGGGTGTGCGCTACGACCTTTCCGACGGCTATCACAATTTCGCGATCTTCCAGCACCAGGGGGACGACCGTCCCGAGCACGTCTCGGGCATGCTCGACTATCTGCATATCGGTGTCGGTGTGCCGGATGTGGCGGCGGCTGCGCGGCGGCTGCGCGACATGGGCTACACGATTTTTTCGGACGGTCTGGGCGGCAAGACGCCATTGGACCCTGAAAATCTTGAGCAGCCGGCGTTCAAGGTGGAAGACCCTGACGGCATTACGATCGACGTGAGCGAGGTGACAACGGCGTGGCCGGGGACGACGCTGCATCCGAATCAGACGGCTGCGGCGGAGGGGTAGAGGCCCTTAGGAAGTTTCTCGGCGGACTCTTTGCGGCGCCGGGCATCGGGCCGATGAAAATCGGGCCAAAGAAGATCGGGCCAATGAAAATCGGGCCAATGAAAGGGGCGGAGACCGCAACGGCCTCCGCCACTCTTTGTGCCCGCGTTACCAGGGACAGACCTTGGTTTCTTTCTGACTCAGCTCGCCTCAGGCTCAGTTTGGCGCTCCTCCGCCCTGGGCCACTGGCCAGGATGCTCTACTTCGCCGTCTCCGATGGGGTACGGCTCAGGCGGGAACTGGCTGCACAACTCCCCGTTCTTCATCACCCACAGCAGGTTGCGGAAGAAGATTTTGCGGTTGGCGGATAGGATTCTGGGCGTGGTATAGACGCCGGCGATGGCGATGCGCCCGCGGTCGCTGGGATTGGGTGGGCTGTAGTGCCACATGCTGCTGTGCCAGCAAATGATGTCGCCCGGTTCCAATTCGATGTGGTGGACGCGCTCTTCGCAACCGTCGGTCAAGCGGCGGGGCAGCTCCGCGTGGATGCTGTCGGGGTAGAGGACGTGGGGAATGATCTCGCCCTTGTGGCTGCCGGGCATCATCTGCAGACAGCCATTGGCCCTGGTGGCCGGGTCTAGCGCCATCCAGAAGTTGAAGGCTTCTGAATCGCCGTCGCGCCAAAGTCCGTTGTCCTGGTGCCAGGGCGTTGCGCTGCCGGTGCGGGCCGGTTTGAGGAAGCAGCTGTTGAACTTGAGGACGAGGTCGTCGCCCAGAAAGTAGCGGGCGATGCGCGTTATCTCGGGGCCGCCGTGGACGGTGAGCCAGATGAGTGGGGAGCGGTAGCAGTAGTTGCTCAGCTTGCGGAAGCGCGCCTCACGCGCCCGGGCCGAGTCTCCCATCGGGTCCATCGGGTCGGCGTCGGCCTGCACGTCCGGTTCCGGCTTCAGGATCGTGTCCTTGATCACGCCGCGCAGTTCTACGGCAGTCTCTGCCGGGATTGCGTTGCGTACGATGAAGTAGCCGTCTTGCTCAGATTTTCTTGCCTGCTCGGCTGTGGGAGTCCAGGTCGTATTGATGGCAAGCTCCTTCGGAGCTGGTAGCGTCTATCGCATGGCGCCGGTATTGCTGACGTCCTCGATAGGGGTGAGCTGGGCGAAGGAGAAGACGACGATCATGGGCGGGGAGCATGCTCAGGACGTGTTCCGGAATTTCTACGAGGACCACAACTTGGCCATCACCTGGGGGCGATTGAGGTAGGGCGAGAGTTCCGAAGGGGAGTCGAGGATCAGGTCGGCGTTGTCGAAGTTTTGCGTTTCGCCCATGCCGCAGAGGAGGCCGACCTGGACGGCGCCGACTGCTTCGCCGACGCGCAGGTGCAGCGCGGTGTCGCCGACGACGAGACAGGCGTCGGCGGGCAGGTCAAGTTCTTCCAGCAGGTTGAGTAGCGACTCGCTGTTGGGGGTGGGCTTGCGCAGGTCATCGCGGGTGGCGATGGCGTCGAACAGCTCTTCGGAGAGGTCGGCTCGCTCGAAGAAGGTATCGACTTCCTGCTGCGAGCGGGTGGTGAGCAGGGCAACTTTGTACTGCTGCCGCAGCTCGGTCAGCAGCTCGGGCACGCCGGGGCGGAGTTCTTGCAAATCGCTCTTGGGGAAGCCGCGGACGCGGTGCAGGCGCGGCATGAGGCGGCGGGCATCGTCGTGAAGCCGCAGCCAAGTCAGCAGACTGACGATTGCAACCGACGGGCCTTCCATCCAGGCCATGAGGCGGCGGAAGAATTGTTCGCGTTTTTCGAATGGCCAGATGCGCTCCAGCCTGTCGAAGCGCTTGGCCAGCTCGCTTGCCAGCGACCAGTCGAGGCGCGTGAGGGTGCCGTCGAGATCGAAGACGATGCCTTCGATCCAGTGGCCGGCGATCAGGCCGGGGATCTGAATATCGCTCTGCTGCTGCGACGATTCGAAGGGTTCGAGGTCGCGCAGTTTGCGGAAGACGTAGATGAGCAGGACGCGCACGCTGGCGATTGTCGGCGTGATGAGCAGGACGCCGAGCACGCCAAAGACGAGCGCGGCGCTGATGATGCCGGTGAAGGTCACGGCGGGATGCAGGCGCACGCGGCGCCCGACGAGCCGCGGTATGAGGTAGACGCTTTCGACCTGGGTGATGATTACGTAGAAGATCATTACGATGATGGCGAAGGGGAGCTTGCCGATAGGCAGCCAGGTCGAGCCCTGAAAGAGTGCGACCATGGTGCCGATGGCGCCGCTGATGCCGGGCCCGACGGTGGGCAGGAATTCGAGCAGACCGGCGAGAAGGGCCAGCGCGGCGGCGTTGGGCAGACCGACGATACTCATGACTATCCAAGTGGCAAAGCCGATTACGAGGCCGAGGACGAGCTGGCCGCGCAGGAATGCCATCCAGATTTCGCCCAGCTCCTGGCTCAGATGCTGGGCGTCGTCGCGGTACTCCTGCGGCAGGGCGTTCATGACCATGCGCTGGAGCTTTATGATATCTTTCAGCAGCCAGAAGCCAAGGACGAGGACATAGATTGTGGTGAGTACACCGGCTGTGAAGGCGCCGGCCAGATCGAGGACGCCCGTTCCGGCGCGGGAGAGTACGTTTTGGAAGACAGCCCCGAGCTGCTGCAGAAGATTGTTGAAGGTCAAGTTGATGCCGAGGATGGGCAGGAGTGGCCCGGGGGCGGCGGTCTGGAGGTCGGATACGAGCGTTTCGAGCAGGCCGAGAAGGGCCTCGATGGAGTTTGCGACGCGCGGCACGAAGATGACCGGGGTTATGATCAGGGCGACGATCACGAGCAGATAGATGGCGGCAATCGACATCGCCCGGCTCCAGCCGGTGCGCTGTTGGACCCAGCTGACCGGCTGATAGAGCACAAAAGTCAGCAGAAGGGCGATGATGGTCGGTTGGATCATCACGCGGAAGGCGTAGAGGAGGAGCACGGCCGCCAAGCCGAGGACCGAAGCGACTACGATTTTTGTCGTTGTACTCCAACGGTTGGCACTCATAGCGAAGAGAGACGAGATTCAGGAGAGATTAGGGGGAGTTCTCCGGGTCGTCCGTTTCCAGTACAGTTGCGCTACTTCATTCGCTCGGAGCGTTCACAGTCCGGGCTAGTGGAAAACGGTGAAGCGTGTCAGCGGCCAGTAGCGTACCCAGACGCGGCCTTTGATGAATTCGCGCTGGGCCGGGCCAAAAGCGCGGCTGTCATTGCTGTTGTCGCGGTTGTCGCCGAGCACGAAAAAGGTATCCTCGGCCAGCGTGACGGGGCCGTAGAAGGAGTGTGAGTCGCTGTTTCGGGTGGGGGCCTTGACTTCGTTCCCATCGTCAAGGACGCGCCTCCGGGGCGCGATGTCGTATGGCGGCGGCAACGCTTTCCCGTTCACGTAGACCTGTCCTTGCTTGATTTCTACCGTGTCGCCGGGCAGTCCGACGACGCGCTTGATCATCAAGGCGTTCGAATCGGGCATATCGAGAACGACGATTTCATTGTGTTGAGGTCCGCGGAAGTAGTAGGTGATCTTCTCCATGACCAGCCGTTCCAACGGCCGGAAATTGGGCTGCATGCTCTGGCCGTACACGATGGTTGCCTGGGCGAGAAAGAGGTGGATGAGCAGCGCCAGGGTGACGGCGGGCAGAACGATCTGTACGATTTCCTTGAGGGCGGACAGAATCACTGCGACGGTCGAGGGCCCGTTGGGGCCGTTATCGGCCGGCGCGGGCTGCGGGCGGGAACCTTCGCGTCCCGCCCGCACATCCCGAATCCGTTCATCTGTGCGGACCAATTCCTGCGGACCGTCCTGGTCCCCTGGATTGTGACTCGCCGTCATGATCTTCTGGCCGGGAACGCGTCCATCGGACCGCGTTCAAGTCCGGTCTGCCGCTATCGCTTTCAATCACGCAATCACTTGAGGCGGAGTTCGGAAGCTCCTTTTCGGCGGCGCTATCGGCGCGGGCGTCCACCGTTGCGTCCGCTGCGTTCGCGTTCGCGGCCGCCGCCGCGGGAGTCGCGTTCGCGTCCACCGCCGCGGGAGTCGCGGTCGCGTCCACCACCGCGGGAGTCGCGGTCGCGTCCACCACCGCCACCGCCGCGCCGTCCGCCGCGGTCGCGGTCGCGCGCCTCTTCGGCGCTCCAGCCTTCGAGGACGGCCTGGCGGCTGAGCCGGATCTTGCCGGCGGGGTCGATGTCGATCACCATGGTCGTCAGTTCGTCCCCGACGTTGGCGATCTCCTCGACGTTATTGACGCGGTAGTCGGCCAGCTGGCTGATATGGACGAGCCCGTCGACGCCGGGCAGGAGGTTGACGAAGGCGCCGTATGGTTCGACGCGCACGACCTGGCCGGTGTAGATTTTGCCGACCTCGACTTCATCGGTGAGAGATTCGACTTCGCGGCGCGCCTCTTCGGCTGCCTCACCGATGAGGCCGGAGATGTAGACGGTTCCGTCCTCTTCGATATCGATCTTGACCTCGTAGCGTTCCTGCAGGGAGCGCACGGTCTTGCCTCCGGGCCCGATGACCTTGCCGATCTTTTCGGGGTCTATGCTTACTGTAAGTATACGTGGGGCGTGGGGGCTAAGTTGCGCGCGGGCCTCGGGCAGGACTTCGAGCATTTTGCCCATGATGTGAAGCCGCCCTTGCCGCGCCTGCTCGAGCGCGATGCGGAGGATCTCGAAGTCGAGTCCCTTTACTTTCAGGTCCATCTGCAGGGCGGTGACGCCGTGTTCGCTCCCGGCGACCTTGAAGTCCATGTCTCCGAGGTGGTCCTCAACGCCCTGAATGTCGGAGAGGACAACGTATGCGCCGGTCTCCTGGTCCTGGACGAGCCCCATGGCGATGCCGGCGACCGGTGCGTCGATGGGGACGCCGGCGTCCATCAGGGCCAGGGTGCTGCCGCAGACCGAGCCCATGCTGGTTGAGCCGTTGCTGCTGACAGCTTCGCTCACCAAGCGCAGCGTATAGGGGAAATCTTCGGGAATGACGGATTGGAGCGCGCGTTCTGCGAGCGCGCCGTGTCCGATTTCGCGGCGTTTGGGCCCGCGCATGGGATAGGCTTCCCCGGTCGAGTACGGGGGGAAGTTGTAGTGATGGATATAGCGTTTGTCTTCTTCCGGCTGCAGCGTGTAGAGGCGTTGGGCGTCGCCGGGCGTGCCCAGTGTCGCGATTGTGAGCACGTGGGTTTCGCCGCGCATGAATAGGCCGCTGCCGTGGACGCGGGGAATGTTGCCGACCTGCACCTGAATGGGGCGGACGGTATGCGGGTCGCGCCCGTCGGGACGGACGCTTTCGTCGAGGATGCGCTGCCGTACGGCGTCTTTGTAGAGGCTGTCGAGCGTATCTTTGACGTCGCCGGCTTCGACCTCGTCGGCGTTGATCTCATCGGCCAGGGCATCCAGCGTTTCGGTGCGTACTTCGGACAGGCGGGCCTTGCGGTCGTCGCGGTCGGTCACTTCTGCAACTGCGGCATAGACTTTGTCGCGGGCCAGTTCGGTCACTCTTTCGACCGTTGTGGGCGCGGCGGCAAAGACGGGAAAGTCGGTGTACTTAGTCTTTCCATGTTCGGCCTGCATCTGCTCGATGGTGCTGATGGCGGGCTGCATGGATTCGTAGGCCAGGCGGAGGCCGTCGAGCATGATCTCTTCGGGCAGCTCGCTGGCGCCGGCCTCGACCATCAGAATGTTGTCTGAGGTGCCGGCGACCTGCAGGCCGAGCGTGCTGAGCTCCATATCGGAAGCGGTCGGGTTGACGACCAGTTCGCCGTCGACGTGGGCGACCGAGGAGGCGCCAACCGGTCCGCTCCAGGGGATGTCGCTGATTGAGAGCGCGGCTGAGGCGGCGATGATGGCGAGCGGGTCGATGAGATGCTCGCCGTCCGAACTGAGCGCGGTCAGGATGACCTGCACTTCGTTGCGCATTCCTTTGGGGAAGAGGGGGCGGAGGGGGCGGTCAACGAGCCGGCAGAGAAGGATTGCCTGTTCGCTGGGCCTGCCTTCGCGGCGGAAGAGGTTGCCGGGGATGCGTCCGGCGGCGTACAGTTTTTCTTCGAAATCGACCGTCAGTGGGAAGAAGCCGATGCCGGGCCTGATGCCGCGGTCCATCGTGGCGGTGGCGAGGATGACTGTGTCGCCGCAGCGGACGGTTACGGCGCCACCGGCCTGTTGGGCGAGGACGCCGGTTTCGATGCTGATCTCTTTGTCGCCCAGCGTCGTGGAATAGACCTGGGCGCCTTCAAACAGTCTGAGCTGTTCCATTTGTGTTCACCTCGAAATGAACTTTGCGCCGTACCGCTGCGTTGCGGGGCGCATGGTTGATGCCGCCGCGCAGATGCCGCAACCGGCAACGCGACTGGCGTTGCGGTCACCGGCGTCGGGATTGTCGGATAGGCGGGCGGGGTAGGCTGCTGCCCCGTACGTCAGCCCGACGGTCTTGCAGCGCAATGTTTCGAGGTGCGGAACTGGAGAAAGGACCGAAACGCGCGCATGGGGGCGTTATTGGTCTTTCGTGAATGGCTTCGGTCCATTCTCCAATGCCGGACCTCGGCGGCAGAATTCTGCCGAATACAGTGCACTGGGCGCCGGTACATCTGCGTTCGTGCGGCGCGAATCTGTTGTCGTTGGTCGCGTGCGTCCGTGGGGACGCGGCCAGGGCTATTCCTCCATTCTTCACGCGCGGCCTGGGGCGCGCTTTTCAAAATCTTTAGCGGGGCCGTATACGGGGCCAGCCAAAGGTCCGTTTAGAATGCCAGCGGCATTGCCACGCAAATGCGGTGGAAAGGCCGCAAAGAAAAAGGGCGGACACACTTCTGTTCCGCCCTTGCCGTTGCAGTTATCGACGCAGTCCCAGCCTTTGAATCAGCTGGCGATAGCGTGTTACATCCTTTCGCGCCAGGTAGGCCAGGTGGCTGCGACGCTGGCCTACGAGCTTGAGCAGCCCTCTACGCGACCCTTCATCGTGCTTATGGGTCTTCAGGTGGTCGGTGAGCGCGTTGATGCGAGTTGTCAGCAGTGCGACCTGCACCTCCGGCGATCCCGTATCCTGATCGTTTATCCGGTATTCCTCGATGATCTTTGACTTTTCTTCCGTGAGTATGCTCATATGGTACTCCCGAACTCCTTTCCCCTGCGCTGGGGCATGTCGGTAACGACAGCGGAGGGGCAACGCTCCCCAGGAGGCGCGACCATTCCGTCTTTAGCCGGAACATCGCTGGAATACCAAGGCGCATGATCCAGCCGTTACTGAAACAGTTTAGCACAGTTGTGGGCGATACCCAAATAAGGGCCTTACCCAATTATTTGGCGCATGTTTTTTGACGGATGGACGGAGGGGCGGCCAGGCTCTTGAAGCTCTTGTCGGCTGCCCTTATAATGGGGCTGTCCTGCTTAGTCGGATGCCGCGTGAAACTGAAGCGGCGACGGCGGAGCGCGTTGGAGATTGTTCCCGATCGAGTTGCCCCAAACCGGAGCCAGGCTTGTCTGATCGCTGTCTTACAGCTGCCATAAAATCGGAAGCGCGTGGTCTCGGTTTCGACTTCTGCCGCATCGTCGGCGTCGAAGAGGCAGCGCATGCAGATTTTTTCGTCAGATGGCTGGGCTTGGGTCGCGCGGGCGAGATGGAATACCTGTCCCGCCACGCGGACAAGAGACGAAGTCCGGCACTGCTGGCGGAGGGCGGCGCGCCGTTCCGTTCGCTGATCGTGCTCGGTGTGGACTATCACCGTTTTGACCTTTCGCCGCAGGTTTTGGCCGATCCCGCCCGCGGCATCATTGCCCGTTACGCCTGGAGCGACGACTACCACGAGATTGTGCGGCCACTTCTGTATGAACTGGACGGCTTCGTGCGCGCGCGAACGGGCCGCAAGACTCTTGGCAAGGGCCTGGTGGATACCGGGCCGGTGCTGGAGCGGGACTGGGCGCATCGCGCCGGCCTCGGCTTCACCGGCAAGAACTGCTGCACGATTCACCCGCGGCAAGGCAGCTGGCTCTTTCTGGCGACGCTGCTTGTGCCCGAGAAGCTGACCTATGATCCGGTCATCGACGTGTGGGATGTGCCGGCTTCGAGCGTCGGAGGGGTGATCGACGGCCTGCCGGCCTCGGGCGAGTACGGCAGGTGGCGTCTGCCGGTCAACGGGTCAGATACCGACCCCGGACCGGAGGCGACCTGCGGCCAGTGCACACGCTGCCTGGACGCCTGCCCGACGGACGCTTTTATCGGCCCGTTTCACCTGGACCCCCTGCGCTGCATCGCGTATTGGACGATCGAGGCGCGTCGACCGATCCCGCGGCAGTTGCGCTCCAAGTTTGGCAACCGCATTTTCGGCTGTGACATTTGCCAGGAGGTCTGTCCCTGGAATCAGCGGCTGGCGGGTCGGACACCCATGTTGGAGGGTCTGCGGGCAAGGCGGGAGCGGGTGGCGCCGCCGCTGCTTGAGGGCTTCGATCCGGGGACGCCCTACTGGCTGGAGCCGCGGGCATTTGCCGAGAGGTGGCGGCGCTCGCCGCTGAAGCGTGCCAAGCGGGCCGGCATGTTGCGCAACGTCTGCGTTGCTTTGGGCAATTGGGGTGATCCGGCGGCCTTTTGGGCCTTGCAGGCGGCCTCGGCTGACAGTTCGCCGCTGGCGCGCGGCCATGCGGGCTGGGCGCTGGGCCAGCTTCTGCGCCGTCACAGGGATGGGCGCGCCGCCTCCTGTCTGCGGGCGCTGCTCGCGGCCGAGCAGGACACGCGGGTGCGCGAAGAGGCCGCGGTCGCGCTGGACGGGGCGGCCTGAAACTTTGGCCGCAGGGAAGCGTAGAGATTGGCAGAACAGACTTGAAGAATCTGGTACTGAACGGCAGCGCCGGGCGTTAGAAAAAGGAGAGCATTAATGGATATTGGCCGTGCATTGACCTATTTCACAGAGGACGAGCGCTGGGTCGAAAAGACCGCGATCGGCACGGGGCTGCTACTGG
>CATOTS010000005.1 GCA_951813625.1 uncultured Caldilineaceae bacterium
CCGGCCGCCCCTGTCGTTCGACCAGCGAAAAATCATCTCGATGAGGAACCTAGTCGCTGGCGCGTTTACCCGCTCCCACTGCCTTCTGGCTACGCCGGCGCTCTGGCGGCATCGCGGGAAATCGAGACAATCATCTGCTTTCCCCGTTCCCCCGATCTCGTACCGGCTTCAGATCGCTAGCCGTTCCATCTACATTCTCGAGCGAAGCGGGGAGTCCTCCGCCAACGCGCCATCTGAACTAAGCAAACCCTCTCCTCTTTTTCCTTGAGTTTGTACGCTCGTACTCATTCCCTCACGTTGTCCACGCCAGGGCCTCCAGCCTCGCCGCCATCTTCTCCCGCGCTTGACCGCCTTTCCGCATCATCTCTTTGCTGTAAACGAGTGGATGATTTGCCTTCAAATGGGCTCCAACGGTCGCACGCAGTGCGGAAATTTCCAGCAGGTCGTCGAGCGGATCGGGTGTGTAGCCAATGAACATCGTGCGGCGCGGCCGGCCGTCGCTGCGCCTGAAGGCGGAGTGCCACAGGCGGTTGTCCCACAGTACGACGTCGCCCGGTTGCGTGTGCAGGGAAACGGCGCCGGGAATGTCATGCGGATCGAGCCGCAAGCGCGGACGCCGCTCATCCCAATAACCGCACGCGCGGAAGATGGCGGCACAGAATTGAGGATGGTGGCTGCCCGGGACCACACTCAACGCGCCCTGGCTCTCGTCCTGTTCATCCAGGTAGAATGCAGTCTTCAACGTGAGTTCCTCGCGCCCGGGTTCACCGTCGGAGTGCCACGGCGTGTCGTCCAGATTGGACCACATATCGCTGCCGCCGTTGTAGAGGCACTCGGTGCCCCAAATGTCGCGCATCGCCTCCATCACGCCGGGATGCTCGATCAGTTCGCCGAAGGCGTCATCGGCCTCGACAAAGGGCGAGAGCGTTCTCGTGCCGGACCCGCCGCCAAAATAGTTGTTAATCGGGGCGCGGGCAATTGCGCGATCGTGCGCCGCCTGCAGGCGGGCGACTTCGCGCGGGCTGAGGCAGCTCCTCAAAACGACATAACCGAATGCACGAAATTTACCGATCTCCAGCTCTGACAGCATGCCCGCCTCCCTCTGATGCGCCCCAGTTCAATTGCCCATTTGGCTTTCGACCTGAATGCGGTGCTTGAGGAGAACCTTTCCGGACTCCCCATTAACGGCGTCGAGCAGCGCTCTCATGTACCCCACCGCGAAGGCTACGGAGGCATGGTTGCTCCCACGGTCAACCACCAGACCAGGCACGTGGTCGTACATCAGCGCGCCATCGTATCCGATTTCTTTGTACGTTAGCATCGCTTCCAGCCCGTTGACATGGCCTTCGTCCAGAAAAGTTTCGGAGAAGGCAGGGACAGTGCCGGTCACGTTGCGGAAATGCACGTAGAAGATCTTGTTCCTGCTGCCAAAGTATCTGATCGCGTCGAGCACATTGCCGGGCATCTCCGAAATCGTCCCCTGGCAGAACCACAGACCGTTGTAGGCGCTGGGCGCGATGTCGACAAAACGCTTCAGCGCTTCGTGGCTCCTCATTATTCGGGCTACGCCGGCGATGGGCGAGACCGGCGGATCGTCGGGGTGGAGCGCCATTCTTACGCCCGCCTCCTCGGCGACAGGGATGACGGCCTTGAGGAAGTATGCAAGGTTGTCCCACATCTGCTCATCCGTCACTTCCATTTCTTCGCTGACAGGAGGGTCCCAGTAGTCCTGCCTGGCGCCCTGCACCTGGTCATAGTCGAAGCTAGGCACAATCGCCCCGCCCCGACCGCGCGTCGTCTTGGATGTCCTCAATCCGTAGTTGCCGTCGCGGCAGCGGAGCGAGAAAAAGTAGCCCAGAACCGGCACGCCGGCAGCTCCCATGTTCCTCAGTGACTTACACCAGTTCTCAATCTGCTCGTCTCGGCCGGGAAGCCCAAGTTTTATCTTGTCGCACCAGTCCTGCGGGACGCCGCCAAGAACCGCCCACTGCAGGCCGGCATCCTCGATTCTTTGCCGTAGAAGCAGGAGATCTTGAAACTCGTAGTAGCCTCTGTCCGAAGAGGAAATGAGCTGGCCTCCCGCGTCGACGTGCGTGGCGCCCAACTGCCGCGCCAGCGTCAGAGATTCGTTGTCAATTCTCGTTGACATGGCCAGCTTCATTGGTGTTCTGCGGCAAGCCCTCCGATTGTCCGGCGGGCGGGCCGCCTTCCTCCTTTCGATTCGTACGGCTCAGCCCTTTACAAACGCAATGCGGTGAATGGGCCCTACTCGAACTGCCGCTTGCTCTGGTGGAAAGCTTTGCCTTTGCCGCGAACAAGATCGTTCCTTTGCCAAGTCTTGATCGTTTGGCAGATATAGTGGCTCTCACCGAGATTCGAATTCAGCCCCTCTTGCGTTACCCATTGATGGCGAGCGCCGTCCGGCAAGTCCAGCATCTGCCCTTCGTCCAGGACGGCATAGACACGGCAGATGCCGTCCTCCATTTCGAAGTCTTCGATGTAGGTCATCCACGGAATGTCCACGCCAAGCTGCTCTTTCGTCAGCGCTTGCAGGGAAGCGATCCGCGCGCCCACGTCCCAGCCGCCAGTCCCTTCCTCTTCCCATCCCTCGCCTCCGGGCAAGTCCCAGCAACCGTTTTCATCGTCGCGCAGCAGCAGGAATCGAGCTTCTCCGTCACACGGGCGCTCGATGAGCAGCCGCGTCGTGGCGATCGGTTTGTCAAAGCAGACCGGAATCAGCCGCTTTCCGGCGTCGCTGAGCGCGTTCAGCGCGGCAGGGTTGTATGGATAGTAGCCCGCCGCCGGCGGCGCATTGGACGCGCAGAACTTATGGAAGATTCCGCAACGGTCTTCCTGCGCCAAACCTGTTGGCGCCAGGTGCCACGTATGCTGATTCGCCAGCAACAGGTCGCCGGCCCTCAGCTCCGGATCGATGAATGGGGACAGTTGCTCCGCGTCGGGACGTGTGAGATCCAGGACGCGCGCCTCCTCGTCGACAACCTGCGTCAGCTTGTGCGAGCCGGGAGAGACCAGAAATTGACCGAACTCGACGTCGAAATCGGTGAGCGGAATGATGGCAAACATCCAGTTCATCGAGGATCCGACCGGGCGCCAGCGCTTGTAGTCGCAGTGCGCGGGACCTCCTTTATTGCCCGGTGTGCGCACGTATGCGACGAAGGCGGCAAGATGGGCCGGCTGACCCAGTAGCCCCTCGACAGCGTCGATCATGCCCGGGTGTTCGGCCATCGGCGCCATCCCCGGCTCAGCCAGCTTGTTGCCGCTGACCGTGTATTTCGCCGGCTCTGGGTATTTCAGCGTGGGCGGGTAGGCATGGAGCGGCGCCTGGCGCTGAACGACACGACGCCAGGCCTCAACTTCATCAGAGGAAAGTAGATTGCGGATGACCAGGTAGCCGTCACCCCTATAGCCGGCCTTCTGCTCTTCGCTGATGGTCGAACTCTTTGTCATCGTCATCGCTTCTTCTCCAGGTTGAAACTGTTGAGGTAACTACTCAGCCGCAATCAGTCTGCGGACCCTGAATGAGGCGTGCGAAGGTGTTTTCTCTCTCCTCATTCCCCTTTACTTTCTCCTTGCTCTTTGGACGGTCGGGCCTGCGGCCCTCCCTTGTGCGGGGGGACTCCCCCCGCAACGCCCCCCCTCAAAAACCATCGCTCACCGACGGTACGTCGTCATTCCCGCAGTGCGGGTTATCCAACGTGGTGGCGGCCAACCGAATACGCAATCAGATAATCTGAGTGGCAGCGAGGATGGAAGACTGGTCGAGACCGATGCTGTATGTGGCTTAGTAGTTACCTGTTGAGGAGGAATTGCAATGTCTTCCTGTCACCTCGATGCCGGGGGAATCGGGCCCTCGCTCCCGGGGGGGCGACATACCGGGGGCATTCACTGAGCCCCGCCAGCCAAGGCTGAATCTGCATCCTGTCTCCAGCATACCAGAAGCATTTGGGCCGAGAAAGCCGCGATTCCGAACCCCGTGCAGGCATCGAACAAGGTAGCGCGGCCGATCAGGCGCAAGACACCCTACGGCGGCGGGCTCAATACCTGTCTTCGTTCGCGCCCAGGGCGTCGAAGCGCTCGCGTTCGGATTCTGTTCGCTCCACCAGCTTGAGCAGGGGATCTACCATGGCACGGATGCGCGGATGGTCGCTCTTGGCGAAAGCCTCGTCCGGCTGGTACATGTGGCCGCGCCTGTTGTAGCGCATAAAGGAGGCGATCTGCTCGTCGGTCTCAAGCTTGCCCGCAAACCGTAGCTTGAGAAAGCGGCGGCCCGGCTGCATTCCATAAACGCCGTGGTAGATCTTCTGACTGAAGAAAACGATGTCGCCGGGGTCGGAATCGATGACGACGCCGGGCATCTCGGTAGGGTCAAGCTCGAGGAACTTCGTGGAGGTGTCACCGGTCTGCTCGTTGAGTGGGAGTAGCTCATCGTACAGAGGAGGTTTGTGTGAGCCGGGTATGAGGCGCAGCGCACCGGTGTCGGCCCGCAGCTTTTCCAGGTAGAGATGGAAGCTATAGGTGTTGGCATGGGGCTCGCGCGGTCTGTCCGTATGCCAATGGTGTATACCCTTGTCGTTCACGCCCTCGTTGTTCAGGCTGCCGCCCGATCCGTTCCAGACGAATCCCGGCCCCAGCAGGGACTCTACCGTCGCCCAGATACGGTCATCCACCAGCATGCTCGTCATCAGCTCGCTCTTTTCCACGATATCGAAGATGCCCTGATTCTTGCCTGTCGGAGGGCCGCCTTCCCGTTGCTCCCAGAACAGCCTGTCCGCTTCCACCGACAGGGCCGCCATCTCTTCGGCGGAGAACTGCCCCCGCAGGTGAATGAATCCAAAAATGTCGAAGCGCGCTTTCTGCTGTGGAGAAATCATGATCTTTTTTCCCGTACTTTCTCAGAGACGCAGCCGTTGCGCCGCGGGCCACTCCACCCGTCAGCGCACCAGCATACGCGGGTCGAGAGCATCGCGCAGACCGTCGCCGATGAAATTGATCGACAGCACGCAGGTCGTAATCATCATGCCCGGCGGGATCCAGAGCCAGATCATCTGCTGGATGATGTGGATCGATTTGGCTTCATTGATCATCGTGCCCCAGCTCGGTGTTGGCGCCTGGACGCCCAGACCAAGGAAGCTCAGGCCGGCCTCGGTTAGTATCGCGCCCGCGACGCCGAAGCTGGCCGCGACCACGAGCGGCGCCACAATATTGGGCCCGACATGCCTGATTATGATGCGCCTCCTGGCGACGCCAATCGACTCGGCCGCCGTAATGAAGTCCATCTCGCGAATGGCCAGAATCTGCCCGCGCACCAATCGCGCAATGCTCGTCCAGTTGATTAGCCCAATTGCCAGCATCGTATTCTGCAAACCGGGGCCCACGATCGCGACAACACTGATGAGGATGATGAGCGTCGGAAATGACATCACAATGTCCGTCAGCCGCATGATTATCATGTCGACTTTGCCGCCGTAATAGCCGGCCAGGCTGCCGAGCACAGTACCGATGCTCAGATAGATCGCCACCGCCACGAGACCCACCGACATCGAAATGCGTCCGCCGTACACGATGCGGCTCCAGAGGTCCCTGCCGTTCAGATCGGTACCCAGAAGGTGGTCCCGGCTCGGCGGCACGCCTACCTCTTTCAGATTGCCGCGAATTGGGGACAGAGGGGCCACAACAGGTGCAAGCGGAAAGGACACAAGAACTACGATCACAATATATATTGCCCCCGCCAGGGCCAACCTGTGCCTGACAAATCGGCGCACGGTCTGGAAACGACGCTCCGGAAGCGCCGCTGCCGCCGCATTGTGTACTCTTTCGGAGCCGGGACTTTCAATGGACTCGACTGCCATGCTCCTCTCTTCGGGGCAACTGCCCTTTGTGACTTTCCAGCAGCCCCGTCTTCCTACTGGTAGCGAATGCGCGGGTCGGCCACCGCGTAGGCGAGATCGGCCAGGAGATTGCTCAGGACAATGAGGACGGCTGACATCAGGACCAGACTCATGATCAGTGGGTAGTCGCGAGCAGAGACGCCGTCCAGGTACAATCTGCCCAACCCGGGCCAGTCGAAAATCGTTTCGATTATCAACGCCCCGCCAAACAGCCCGGGAATCTGCAGGCCGGCGATGGTGATGACGGGAAGAATGGCGTTGCGAAAGGCATGTTTGTAGACCACCATCCGCTCCCGCAATCCCTTGCTGCGCGCGACCGTAACATAGTCGGTGCGCAGCACTTCGAGCATGCTCGCACGCGTGTAGCGCATGTATGTTGCCATGCCTTCGATCGCCAGCACGCCTGCCGGCAAAATCATGTATTTCAGCCTGTCGAAAAAGGTGGTGAAAAAACCTGCGTCGGTCAGGGTGACGGTCGAGTAGCCGCTGGTCGGCAGCCACCTCATGTTTACGGCGAAAATGTACAGGACCACAATCGCGGCAAAGAAATTGGGAATCGAGATACCGGTGAACACGAACACGGTGAAGAAGTAGTCGGCCCAGGAGTACTGCCTGACCGCCGAAAAGATCCCTAGAGCAATGCCACCGAACAGGGCAATCAGCCCTGAAGTGACCATCAACTGAAGTGTGGCCGGCAGACGCCGGCCAATTGCGTTCGACACGTCCTCGCGCGTGATGAGCCTTTTTCCCAGGTTGCCCGTCAGAATTGACTGCAGCCAGCTGGCGTAGCGTACTGGGGCGGGCCTGTCCAGACCGTACCTGGCCCGCAAGGCCTCCATGTCCAGCTGCAACTCCTGGGTCTCGTCCAACTGCGACAGGACCATGGAGGATACCGCGTCACCCGGAGCCAGTTCGGTGAAGGCAAACGTGACGACTGTGATGCCGAGCAACACAGGCAGGGCCAGTGCGATTCGCCGAAGCAGATACGTCTGCATAGTTTGTCTCGAGAAGCGTGTAGCCGGATGAAACGGCAGGTCCTTGCCCCGCCTGCTCTCCCCTCCCTTCCAACGCGGCCCATATGCCGGGCCGGAAGGGAGGGGAACTGCCTGCAGCGGCTTTCCCGCTCCGCCGGGTAGTCAAAGAGCGAAGCCTTGGCTGACCGGGCCGTTACTCTTTCAGGTACCAGGTATGCGGCAGCTGGTCGGCGTAGGCGGCCAGCGACAGGAAGAAACGGTAGT
This sequence comes from uncultured Caldilineaceae bacterium, assembly GCA_951813625.1. Lineage (GTDB taxonomy): Bacteria > Chloroflexota > Anaerolineae > Caldilineales > Caldilineaceae > Bin5. The sequence goes on from CATOTS010000005.1 coordinate 7,148, forward strand.
TGCACAGGTCCGAACTAACGGCCATGCGGCGGTCCTGCTGCCAGAACGGCATGTCGATCACCTCATCTGTCGCAATCTCGGTGATCTCGTTGAAAAGCGCCGTTCGCCTTTCGGGATCGAACTCTGTCATGGTAGCGACCGCCAGCTCATCATATGCCTCATTGCAGTAACGCGGCGTATTCGAGCCGTGCGGCGGGACCACTTCACACCGGTACCGCGCCGCATAGTCCTCCGGCACCATCGGCGCGCAGCAGCCGTACAACAAGTCGAAGTCGTCGTCCGACACAATCCTCTCAATCAGCGTCGGGATTTCAACATACTGCGGGTTCACCTTCACGCCAACATCCGCCCAGAACTGTTGCATGGCTGCGGTGACGCGCTTGTGAACGTCGTCCCCATAGTAGAAGAGAAGGTCCAGCTCCCTGTCCGCGTCCCACTCAGCCTCGGCCAGAAGCTCCTTGGCCTTCTCCGGGTCGTAGGGGTAGATGGTGATGTCCGGGCTCATCCATTCACGATTCGGATCGAACATGTACCAGTCGTAGACGATCGCTTCGCTCCCCCAGATGCCCTCCTGGATCGCCTCCAGGTCCAGCGCGTAGAGAAGGGCCTTACGCACACGAATGTCATCCAGGTTCAGATGGTTGGGTCGAATGAATATGGCCCCGAATGGCGCGCCGACCAGCGCGATATCCGGGTTCTCACCCATGCGGATGCGTTCCGTCCCGCTGGCCTGGGCGCCAACGTGAATTTCACCGGCCTCCAGGGCAGCCACCCAGGTCGCCATGCTGGCGCGCAGCCCGAAACGGAAGATGATCTGGTCCAGGTAGGGCCGGCCTGCCCAGTAGTCCTCATTGCGCTCGAGGACGTAGTACTGGTCCGGCACCAGTTCGGCCAGCTTGAACGGACCCGTGCCGATCGCTTCCATCGTCGTCCCAACCTCTGCAAAGGGGATGCCCTCAATCGACGCCTTGCTGAAGATGTTATCATTGGGGGGAATGCTGCGCAGGAAATTGGGTTCCGGTGTGAGGAAATGGAACTCGATCGTGTGATCGTCGATCACCTTCAACCCTGAGATGTCGTCGGCCTCGTTCGCCTGGAACGCCTCCGCTCCAACAAGGTTAGCCAGGCTGCCGCTTTGTCCGCTGGCGCTTTCAGGATGCGCGAACACCTCATAGGTGTACTTCACATCCTGCGCCGTAAACGGGCTGCCGTCGTGGAACAGCACGCCCTGCCTCAGGTGGAACGTATAGACTTGCTGATCATCCGAAATTTCCCAGCTCTCTGCCAGTTCCGGGACGATTGCATAGGTACCGGCCTGGGCCTCGACCAACTGGTTGAAAATGAAGGAGTTGTTGGTATCCGAGACCCAACCTGACCCTTCCAGCCCGCGTGCCGCAGCGGAGCTGACGATAGTGCCGCCATAGCGCGGCGGATCATCCGCACAGAGGTTGATCCAGGTAGCGCCGACAGTCTCAGGATCGTACCAGTCTGTCGGCGCCAGGACTTCCGTCTCCGGCTGATCCTGCGGTGCAGCTGCAGGCTCCTCCGCCTCGGTGGCTTCCGTGGCGGGGGCCGGCGCCACGCAGCCGGCGACCAGAACTGCCGTTGCAACTACCAGATATGCTACCAGCATGAGGGTTCGCATCGGGACTCCTCCTTGGGATTAGCTCTAGTCTTGCAAGATCGTGCGATTTCGTGCGACTCGACAACCTTCTGCAAAATGTAAACCCCGAGGGAAACCGAGGGGCAGGCTGGCCAGGCCTGGGAAGTAACCAGCTCTTCGGTTCAGTTTGTTGGCAACATAGCTCCTTTCGTCCGGAATTAACAGCCGCACGCAATCCAAAAAAGCGATGCCGTCCATACCCATGCAGCACACATGGTCAAACGGCCGCGGGTACGCGGCGCCTGGAACTGTCGCGCAACTTAGTAGCGAATGGCAATGGTTTGTGGCCGCCTGCTACTGCTGCCGTTCTGAGGACGACGCCCTCCCCACTGCCCGCGCAGGTTCATCGATAGGGATTCAATTGTTGGCGCTTGACTTTGCTCTTGCGCCAGCGGCGAGGTTTGCCTGGACACAATTGACTCCCGGTGAAGCCGGCATAGGCTGCCAGGGACAAGCCTGAAAACCCGCTCCTTCCAGCGAAGGGAAAGTCACTCAATCAGGAAGACGCCGTCAACAACCAACATTTTAATGAAATATAAAGGAAAGTCAAGGGAAGAAAAGGCCCAAGCTACGGGTGCAGTCCAAAATTGGGGTATTAATTCCTAAACCTCGGGTAGCAATGAAGTCATGGCCAGACCACGGTCCATTCTCCGGCCGAGTGGAGGAATATGCTTTCCTGTATCCTTTTGGACGGTCGGGCCTTCGGCCCTCCCTTGTGCGGGGGGACTCCCCACGCAACGCCCCCCTGATGTACTCCTCCCGCCGCGTGCGGGGGTCAATGCAGTCCTGTGCCACCTGCGGCCCATCACGCCGCCCCCAAATCAGCGAGCGCCGCGGCCGCGGTAGGGGCAGGCCCTGCGCCTACCCTGTGCCTCTCCCAGAAACCGGTAAACAATTCCAGCCGCCGCTGGCATGGATTCCACGTCAAACGACTCCCGCCCCAAAAAGTGGGCTGCACCCCAACCTACCTGCAGTTGGGCGAAGTCCGTCAGCGTAGGATACAATTACGAACCGGAATCTGGAGAAGCCTGACAAACCAGTGAAGGACGAATCAGCATGGGCCGTCGCAGCAGACGCCGCCGTTCAAGCCCCAGTAAAGCCAACCCGCGCAGTTACAGTGGACTGCGCCAGGTAACCGAAGTTGCGCACGACCCGGTCGTGCCGTCACAGTCCGGCGCCGGCCCGGCTGCTCCTGAGCCGCCGGCAGAGCCTGCCTCCGCCCGCACAGGCAAGGGCCAGGCCGACTGGAAGACGGAATACAGCCGCGTTTTCTCCGATCTGAAACAGTTGCTTGTCGTCTCGGTCGCGCTATTTGCAGTGATGCTGGTGGTGGGCTTCTTCCTGTAGAGGACGCATTTGGCCCTGTCAATTGGGGCCGGGTTGCCGCAGTGAGGGAGGCTGGCGCCACTGCAGAACGGCGCGAATGCCGGCATGGAGCAGCAGCGACAACCAGAAATTGCGCGTATAGAGGAAAAGGCTAGTCGTCGACAGCAGGATTGCAGCGGAAATCAGGCGGTTTGCGCTGCCCTTCGAGTGGTAGACGACGCCGGGGATGGCGAGGCCGGCCGCCAGCCATGTTGACCAGTACTGCAGGACCTGGTCCGGCGCCGGAAACGATGTCAGCAAATCCAGGGCCGCGCCGCGCAGGAAGCACCAGTGGAACTCCTGCGCGCTGCTCTCGAGCCACATCGTGAGGGAAAACGGTCCCGGACTTCGCCTGGCGGCCGGAAGGCTTTCCTCGTTATAGAGCCAGATGCGGACAACGAAGAGCAGGGCTAACATGCCCGCCAGCACGACGAGACCAACCCGCAGGCCCAGCGACCAATCGAGATAGGAAACACCCATCGAGCGCGGGGACAGCTCCCCCAGAATCAGGCCCGCATAGGGCAGCGCAATCCAGCGGATCACGCGCACCGTTCGCTCCAATTCTGGGGCGAACAGTCGAGCGATTCCGGCGGTTAGTCCAGCCAACACGAAACTTGAAGCCAGCCATAGCCATGCCGGCGCTGGGGCTGCCGTTAGTTGCTCCCATAACCACGAGTTGTCCATACAAGGACTCTAGCGAAACAGTCGATCCGTGAGAATCAGATACCTGCTGCTTGTCCTTATTTTGCTCTTCGTAATCTTCCTGCTCAAGCCAAAGGCGGTCTGGTCGGAGTACAAGCGGATTCGCAGCCAGTGGAATACGATTCTCACGCTCCTGGTAATTGTTGTCGGAGTCTACCTGATGTTCGGTTTCTGGCGAGCCTATGTCGCCAGCGGCACAATCCCATGGTAGCAGCCTGCTAAGACCTTTCCGCGACCTGTTTGGCCCGCTGGCACGGCTGAAAGGACAGTCAGAGAGACCCTTTGCGCCAAACCCGTCTGAGGGGGGTCTGGGTCAAATGGCTCCTCGGTCAGGAGACCGCCGCCAGAGCCGCAGTCGGGCTGTCCGCCGGCGCAACGTTGTAGTTCGTCTCCAGCAGATCCCCGTTCTCGTCGATCACAAAGTGGCTGCGATGGATGCCCATAAAGGTGCGACCGTACATGGTGCGCTCGCCCCAGACGCCGTAGGCCTCAGCGATCGAATGGTCTTCATCGACGAGCAAAGTGAACGGCAGGTCGAACTTGGCGCGAAACTTCTCGTGGCTTTCCTGTCCATCGGGACTGATGCCAAAGACGACGGCGTTTTGTTCAGCAATCTCATCGTGAACGTCGCGGAAGCCGCAGGACTGCGTCGTGCAGCCGGGCGTGTCATCTTTGGGATAAAAGTAGAGAATCACCTTCTGCCCGCGAAAATCGGCCAGATTGATAGTTTCGCCGCTGTCCGTACTGGCTTCGAAAGTCGGGGCCGGTGTCCCCGGGGAAAGTTCAGTTCCCATTTCAGACCTCCAGTGTGTTGATTGATGCTGCGCAGGCCGCCGGATCTAGCGGTCGCGGCCATCTGTAGGAGCACGATCCTCACGCGTCTATCCAAGGATATTCTACCCGATCGAGCCGAATTGCTAAAGGGATGGTCGCCAAAGCGATGCGCTTGAGAAGAAGTCGGTAGGTGTGATAGAGTAGCCGCAGAAGATTGTAGTGACGAGGGCCTCGAATCAGGCCCAGGATCAAGCCAGGAATCATGTCCGCCATCCGTAACCGTCTGCGACAGCAATACCGGCGAGCCAAAAGGTCTGTCAGAGAAGGTCCGCTTGGGCCGTCGGGGACAGAATCCGAGCTTCGCTGGCCGGCCTCCGGCGACCGGCGGCAGGATGCGCAGCCGCCCACCGTCCTGGTACACGGATACAAAGATGACGCCTCCGTGTTCGCGCCGCTCGCGCAGCATCTGAGCGAGTTGGGTGTACGCACTTATGCGGTGACGCTCGCGCCGAGCGATTGCAGCGTGCCCCTCGAAGTCCTGGCACAGCAGCTGAAAGCCTATATCAGCAGCAATTTCGCCTACAACCAGCAACTGAATTTTGTTGGATTCAGCCTCGGCGGGATCGTTGCGCGCTATTACTTGCAGCGTATGGGCGGCCTGGAGCGGACCGGCCGTTTCCTTTCGGTGGCCACGCCCCATCACGGCACGTGGGTCGCTTTCGCGAGCCGCTTGCCGGCCGCGTTGCAGTTGCGGCCAAACAGCAGCTTTTTGCGCGACCTCAACGCCGACGCCGAACAGCTGGCGAGCATAGAGTTTTCCTCGATGTGGACGCCGCTCGACCTGATGATCGTGCCGTCCTTCAACTGTCGTTTTCGCGTGGGAACGAATATGGCCGTTTGGTCTCTTCAGCATCAAGGGCTGATTACCGGACAGCGCGGCATCGGGGCAATCGCGAAAGTGTTGACCTCGGGCGACAAAGAGAGTCCGGGGCTTGGTCAGTCCCCGCTGGATAGTGGGCTCATGATGAGCCGCTAAGCAAGTCGCACGCCTGGCGGGCAGCTGCTTCGCCTGCGCCACTTCGTCCTCCCACCTAAGCACCCCATTCAACCCCTGGCTCCGGCCGCCAGCCGAAACATCTGCATCAGGCGCTCGACTTTCGCGGGGTCGCGCCGCCCCCGCGCCGATTCGACGCCGCTGCACAAGTCGATTCCATCGGGCTGCACCGCACGCACGGCCGCGGCAATGTTGTCCGGGCCGATGCCGCCGGCCAGGAAGACGGGAATGTCCATCCGTTGCTTCAGTTCGGCGACCGCTTCCCAGTCTCCGACTTTGCCGGTGCCGCCAAGGCGGGCAAAGCCCTCACTGGTGTCGACCGAGTCCAACAGGAGCGCGTCGGCCCCGGCGGCTTCGTATGCCCGCGGCGCGGCCTGACCGGCCAGTCTGGTCAGGTGGACCGTCTTCCAGATCGCGCACGTCAGTGCCCCTTTCAGTTCAGCCACCAGCGAGGGCGGTTCCTGGCAAAGAAGCTGCAGGGCATAGGGCTGAAGGGTCTCGGCTACGACGCCCGCGAAGGCCGCGCTTGGATTGCACAACAAGATGACATTGCGCACACCCGACGACTGGGCGACCGGCCCGGCCTGCTCCAGCGTCAGGCTCCTCTCAGACCAGGCGACGTCCACCAGAATGCCGCAGAAGTCGGCGCCGGCGCGTCCGGCGAGCAGGGCGTCTTCTGTATTCGTGGTCCCGCAGAGCTTGAGCAGTGTCATCGGAGCAGAGTTTCCGGTCTTTACGACGGGGCGATCAGCCTGTACCCTTGGTTGTTCGCCTTCGTCCGGATTACTGTGCCGCCACCCCTTTCGAAAAGCCATTCCCCGGCCTTCGTTCGCAAGTCCGACAGGTCGTGTCCAAAAGCGTAGAGCGATGGTCCCCAACTGCTCATACCCACGCCTTCGCCGCCATTCAGGCGCAGGAAATCGATGCATTCTGCAATCAACGGACCCTGCGTCTTGCGTTCGAAACGTTTGAAACCGTAGCTCTGGTAGGCTTCCATCGCCGCGCCGAAAGCCGGCAAATCGGCCTCCATGAGCGCAGGCAACATCTGCACAAGCAGGATGCGCGCCATCTTCTCAACGTCTCGGGCAGCGATGGGGCACGCCTCTTTGAAGAGGTCCCGTTCACGTTCTCCGCTCGCACCCTCCCCGCTGGGGATTACGATCAGCACGTCCCAATCGGGAAAGTCGTAGCGCGCCAGAACGGGCGGCGGCGGCACGCCAACCGATGCAGACGACGGCGAGTAGCCGTCTTTGCTTCCATGCCCGCGACGAAAACGATGGCCGCCGTCTAGAATGAATCCTCCGGTCTCGATCGCGCCGACGCCGATGCCGGATGTACCTCCCCGGCCGACCAATGCAGCGATCTCGGAGGCAAGCGCCTTCCGCCCGTAGAGCGCGCAGATCGCTATCCCCGCGCCCACGAGCAGCTGTGATGCGCTACCAAGTCCGGCGTGAGGCCTGGCTCTCTCATGGACACTGATCGACGCCCCGGGAAACCCGAATGACTCGCAGACAACCTGCGCCGCGGCGCGCAGGCGGGCTTCCATTGGCCGGTCCATAGGGCAATCCACCTCGACCGCGGCGCTTTGTACAACCACAATGAGAGTGCGCGGCTCTTCCAGGGCCAGGCCGATGCCTCCATCGATACGGCCAAGACCGCCGTTCAGGTCGAGAAGACCAAAGTGAAGCCGCGCCGGCGTCTGTATCCCGATCAGTTCCGTCATTTGTCGTCGTGAATCGACTTGCGTTGCAATTCTTTCGCTACCCGAGGGCTCAGCCCAAGTCGCCGGACAGATGCATGACGATCGCCACCGCCGCGATTGCAGCGGTTTCGGCGCGCAGCACGCGCGGCCCCAGCGAGACTGGCTGCCAGCCGGCGTCGATTGCGGCGCCGGCCTCTTCGACGCTGATCCCGCCTTCCGGTCCGACGAGCAAGGATGCCGCCTTCACCCCCGCGACGCTGGAATCGATGGCTAATCCCCCGTTTCCAGCGTCCTCCCAAGGCATCAACCGCAGCCCGCCTCCCTGTGTCACGGCTTGTTCCCAGGTTTGCGGCTCGCCCAGAATGGGCAGCCGGGCGCGCCCGCTCTGCTCGGCCGCTTCACGCACGATAGCACGCCAGCGTTCATATCTCTTCATCAGGTTCGTAGACGGACGCACGACCGTGCGACTGCTGATGACCGGCACGAACCGGCGGACGCCCAGTTCGACGCCCTTCTGCAGTACCCACTCGAAGCGATCTCTCTTCAAGGCGCACTGATAGAGCGTCAGCTCGACTCCCGGTTCGCCGCCCCCCTGCGCCCTCGCCAGTACCATGCCCGCGGCTTGGCGCCCGTCCAGGACCTCGATGCGCGTGCGAAAGGCCGCGCCGCTATCGTCGAGCAGCGTGATCGTGTTCCCGGGCGCAAGGCGCAATACGTTGCGGAGCTGATGTGCCAGCGGCGCCAGGTCGACGGTGCGATGGACCTCTAATGGAACGCCCTCGATGAAGAATCGGTGGCGTCCCCATTCAGCCTCCATCTTCCCGGCCTCCGCCAGTGTCGCGCATCACCAGCGCAACCCAGTCCTCCTCTTGCAGGCGGTCAACCTCGCACAGGCCATGCCGGGCGGCCGCCGCTTGTACGATTGCGACCTTGTCCGCCAGGATACCGGAAAGAATCAGGCGTCCGCCGCGCATGAGCGGCTCGCACAAGGGCACATTCCCATAGACTCCGTCCAACAGCCCGGCCAGGACTTCAGCCAGGATATTGGCTACGATCAATGGGAAACGCCCGGCCTGCCCAGGCGGTATGCTCCCCAGTTCGACCTGCAGCGAGTCTTTGGATAGGGGAATGGCATTGCGGGCTGCGTTCTCACGAGCCGCGCCTACTGCCAGCGGGTCAATGTCGGTCGCCCAGACGGGACGCGCGCCGAGGCGGGCCGCCACTAGGGCAAGAACACCGCTCCCCGTGCCGACGTCCAGCAGGGGCTCATTCGGTCGGACCCACTCTTCGAGCGCGGCCACGCAGAGACGCGTCGTCGGGTGCAGGCCCGTTCCGAAGGCCATCCCCGGCTCCAGACGCACCACCAGTTCACCGGGCCGTACATCAGGCTCTTCCCAGACCGGGGTCAGCAGGACGCGCTTCCCGATCCGCAGGGGCTTGAAATGCTTCTTCCAGGCATGGGCCCAGTCCTCCTCGCGCACGCAGCGCAGCGACGGTTCAGGCATGGGATAGAGCAGGCGTAGACGCCACAGCCCCTCCTCGAGCCTGCGTTGGATCTCCCTGCCCCTGGCGCCGGGCTTGAGATATGTCTTGACCACGTGGCGATACCGGCCGTCCTCCGGCCTGCCGCGATCGTCGTATCCGGTAGACTCCAGGACGGCCCCGCCGCCTGACGCTTCACCTGCCCGGCTGTCCTCGACCCAGTCACCGCCGTTGAAACGATTGAACAGCTCGGCGACTGCCTCAGCCGCTTCGCCGTCAACTTCCACCGCGATCTCAATCAGCTCGTCTGGGTTCATAGGGATTCAGCCGCTGTCCACAGTATTTCCCGTCGCGACGGCACCTGCGCTATACTTCGCCGCCGTGCAACCATCGATTCCGGGTTCGACCTTGAGTCTACCGTCCATGCCACTGCGCGCCCAGTCCTACTTGAACCTCGCCCTCTGCATCCTACTCTGGGCTTCGATCCCCGTCGCCTCGAAAAAGATCCTGGCAGAACTAAGCAATCTACAGATGCTCTTCTGGAGCACGGTTTTTTCGGTCGCGGCGCTGGCGGCTCTGGTCGTCGCGCAAGGGAAAATTCCCATCCTTAAGTGTTACCGCCTGCCGAGTATCCTGAGGCTCAGCTGGCTGGGATTTCTCGGGGCCTTTCTCTACTACATTCTACTCTACGGCGCCTTTGCCCGAACTTCGGCGGCTGAGGGGTTTATCCTGGCTTATACGTGGCCGATCATGGTCTCGGCGCTGGCGGTACCGCTGCTGGGCGAACGGATGACACCGGCCCGGCTTACGGCCGTTGTAACCAGCTTTTTCGGTGTCGTTGTGATCGTCACGCGCGGGCGACTGGTGGAGTTGAGCCTTACGAGCCTGCCGGGCAATCTGATGGCGCTGTGCGGAGCTTTTGTCTTCGCCCTGTTCTCCGTGCAGGGCAAACGGATTGGCCATGACCTGACCGTCGCCGCGTTCGTCTACTTCGTTGCCGCCCTGGTCTGCGCTGCGATTGCGATGGCCTTTGTCGGCTTCACACCTCTGCCGCCGACCCGCATATGGGGATGGATCCTGTACAACGGCCTGCTCGTGAACGGGATCAGTTACCTTTTCTGGTTCAAGGCGCTGCAGCACGGCGACACGTTCGTTGTCTCCAACCTGCTCTATCTCACGCCCGCTCTCTCGCTCCTGTTTGTCCGCCTGTTCCTTGATGAGCCGGTGCACGCGTCGGCCCTATTTGGGCTGCTCTTCATCGTTGCCGGAATCCTGTTGCAGTCCTGGCAGAAGATTTCGGGCCTTGCCCCTGGCAAAGATAAGAGGTACTGAGAGTCAGCAGTTCCTATAACGGGGTTGCAGCGTTAGTCGGGGCGCAGGATGCGGTCGAAGAAGCCGCGCCGTGGTTCGTGGACTTCCTCGCCCAGGCTCTCGGCAAGCTGGCGAAGCAGCATCTCCTGCTCATCGGTCAACGCAGTTGGCGTCAGCAGCCGCACGGTAACAATCAGGTCTCCGCGGCCGCTGCGCTGGAGACGGGGGATTCCCAACCCTGCCTTGCGGAAGCTCTTACCGGTCTGTGTACCTGCCGGGATGTCCAGGGAGATCGACTCCCCTTCCAAGGTTGGAATATCGACCGTCGTCCCAAGGGTGGCCTGCGCGATGCTGACAGGCAGCTCCATGTGGAGATCAAACTCGTCTCGGGTGAAGACCGGGTGTTCGTCGACGCCGATCATGACATAGAGATTGCCGCGCGGCCCGCCCAGCGAACCGGCTTCCCCCTCCCCTGCCAGCCTGATGCGCGTGCCATCATCGACGCCGGCAGGCACGTTGACCTTAATCTTGCGGGTCACCCGCGTGCGCTTGCGGCCCCTGCACTCGCTGCAGACAGTGGAGATAACCTCGCCTTCGCCGTTGCAGCGGGGGCAGACCGTGGCGGTGACAATCGTTCCGAAGAGAGGGCTCTGCTGCCGCCGCTGCACCTCGCCGCTGCCGCCGCAGGTGGCGCAACCCACGGGGATGGTCCCCGGCTCCGCGCCACTGCCGTTGCATGATTTGCATTCCTCCATGCGAGGCACATCGATTTCCTGTTCGGTGCCAAATGCAGCTTCCTCGAAACTGAGGGCGATGTCGACGCGTAAGTCGGCGCCGCGTCGCGGGGCCCGGCGACTGGTCCTCCCCGTGCCGCCAAAGCCGCCAAAAAACTCTTCGAAGATGCTGCCGAGGTCGCCGAAACCCTGGCCAAAGTCGCTGAATCCGCCAGAACCGCCCAGGCCGGAATGGCCGAACCGATCATATACGGCCCGCTTCTGCGGATCGCTCAAAACCTGGTAGGCCTCGTTGATCTCCTTAAACCTGCTCTCGGCTTCGGCATCTGAGTTGACGTCGGGGTGGTACTGCTGGGCAAGCTTGCGGAAGGCCTGCTTGAGGCCCCGCTCGTCCGCCCCCCGGTCCACACCGAGAACCTCGTAGTAGTCACGCTTCTCACTCATGAAAGACTATTCCCAACTGATGATCCACGCGCACAGGCCGGCCAGCCCTACCGTGGCGCCGATGAGGGCCGCCCACTGCCCGCCTTCGAACCCGACATCGCGAGCGCTGTAGAAAAGAATGGCGACAAATCCGACCGCAAGAATGATCCAGTTGGATATTGTCGTATGCTCGACCCAGAAGCGTTTCAAAAAGTTCATCTACCGTTTTGGCTGGATTCCCGTTTCGATGTGGGTGCGAAACACTCCCTAGCGCGCCAGCGTCGTCATTCTGCGCGGGTAGCGCCTCTTCAGGTCGTCCCAGATGGAGTCGAGTTGGGTGTGCAGCTCCGCCAGCGTACCGTCATTGTCGATGACACGGTCGGCCTGGTTCACCTTGGCCGCCTGGGGCGGCTGCAGATTGATCATGCGGCGGGCGTCGGTCTCTTCCATTTTGCGCACCTCCAACAGGCGGCGCAGCTGCGTGGCGAAACTGGAAGTAACGACCCATATCTCGTCGCAGAGCGTCGACATCAGCCCGGCCTCAAGCAGTTTGATCGCTTCAAGAATGATCACGGGCGACTCGTTATTGGCGATCTCCTGCTTGCCCAACTCGAATATTTTGGGATGGACGATCTTTTCGAGCCGGCCCAGATCCAGGGGATTGGAGAAGACGATTTTGCCCAGCTTCTTGCGATCAATCGTGCCGTCCTCTTTCAAAATCTCTTTGCCGAATGCGCGTACGACCGCATCAAAGGCCGGCCCGCCCGGCTCGATCACGCGATGACCCAATTTGTCGGCGTCGATGATCGTCGCGCACTTCTCGATCAGATATCTGAGAATCGTGCTCTTGCCCGTAGCGATGTTTCCGGTTAGCCCAATGACCAGTGATCTGCGCGCCATTCTTGAGATTCCTTCTTCGTTGGTGATTGCCGCCCGCCTTATTTTAGCCGAAGGAGCCGCCTGCTGACAAGCCCATCAAGCCGCCATTGACGCCCAATCTTCCATCAAAGTCTCCAGCCGGGCGGTAAGCGAGCGGTGCGCTTCCTGCAGGTCATGCAGGCGACCCAACTCCTGCGCCAGACTTGCCTCTGCCATCGCCCGTTCGACCGCTTCCAGCCTGCTCTCGAGGCGCTCGATCCGCCGCTCCGTCTCGGCTGTAGCCTGGTCGCGGCGCTCCGCCTGCTGGCGCCGGCGCCGGTCGGAACGCTGCCTCTCCCGTTCGACCTGGGCTGCGCTCGGCCCTGTCTCGACAGGACGCGCCTGTTCTCCATTCTCGGCCCTCGACCGCTCCTGCTGCCACTGCCGCCATGTGCCATTGAATGGCTCCAGCCTGCCCGGCTGGCCGCTCTTTCCCTGCTCCACGTGCCAGATCTGCGTCGCCAGCGCGTCAACCAGCGCCCGGTCGTGGGTGACAAGCAAGACCGTTCCATTGAACTGGCGCAGCGCGTCCTGCAGAATCTCCTGGCTGTCCAGGTCGAGGTGATTGGTCGGCTCGTCCAGCAGCAGGAAATTGGCGCCTTGCAGAATCAGCCGCGCCAGGGCAATTCTGCTGCGCTCTCCGCCCGAGAGGCTATCGATCGTCTGAAAGACGTCGTCGCCTCTGAACAGAAACTGACCCAGGAAAGTGCGCGCCCGCTCCGTAGGCAAACGCTTTATGTCCAAGAGCGAATCGAGAACTGTGTGGCTGCCCTGCATCAGCCCGAAGCCCCTTCCGATATGGCGCTGGGCCAGATAGCCGAGCTCAACCGCGGCGCCCAGCTCGGCTCGACCTGTAAGCGGCTCCAATTCCTCCAAAATCGTGCGCACCAGCGTCGTCTTGCCGGCGCCGTTCGGGCCAATCAGCGCCACCACCTGTCCCCTGTTCAAGTCCAGGTCCGGCACTTCCAGGATAGGAGAATCGGACGCGGCCAGCGTCCGCATGGGCCGCAGTCGACCTTGCGGCCTCGGAGGGTCGGATGCGAATGGCCTTGCGCCGTTTCCCGCGCCATCTGCATTTGCCGCGACACTGAGAGATTTCACGTTCCGGCGGCCGTCTCGCTCCTGCTTTTCCTCGAATCCTCCTTCATCCACGCCGTCTGGCGGTGACGCACCGCGGTATCCCGCCACCAATCTGCGCGTGCGCAGAACGAGGTCGCCGCTGCGAGAATCCGATCGCAAAGGGAGACGAATCGTCTGTTCCGCCGGCGGCGGCGGCAGGGCTTCCTGCTCGATGAATCTATTGAGCCGCGTCTCCCGGCCCTGTGCCTCCTTTGTGCGCTGGCCAGCCTTATAGCGGCGCACAAACTCCTGCGTATCGCGGATGTATTTCTGCTGGCGCTCGTACTCCTTGCGCCAGAGGGCGAAACGTTCTTCCCGCTGCTGCCGGTAGTGGCTGTAATTGCCGCGATAGCTCTCCACGCGGCGGCGCGACAGGTCCCAGATTCTGGTCGCGACCGCGTCGAGAAAGTAGCGATCATGGGAGACAACAACCAGAGCGCCCTTCCAGCCGGTCAGCACGCCTTCCAGCCAGCCCATAGAACGGACATCCAGGTGATTTGTCGGTTCGTCCAGTAGAAGCACGTCCGGTTCTTCGAGCAACAGGCGGCCCAAACCGACTCGCGTGCGCTGCCCACCGCTAAGGTGGGAAAGCGGCGCCTGCCAGAGCCCCTCGTCCAGGCCGAGGCCGGTCAGGACAAAGCGAATTCGCTGGTCGATCAGATAGCCACCGGCGCGTTCGTACGCTTCCTGCTGTCTTCCATAACGCGCCAGCAGCGCAGCCAGTTCGGCCTCGCTCTGCCCGTCCTCGGTCATGCGCGCTTCCAGACGCCGCAGCTGTTCGCCCTGCGCCAGGAGTGCGGCAAAAACCGACCTCAGCTCTGCGTATGGGGTCGGTCCTCTGGGGGGCGGCGGGTCCTGAGCCAGGAAGCCGATGCTGGTTTCGCGGGCGATGAAGAGTTCCCCGCTGAATCCCGAATCAATGCGCGCAAGGGCTCGAAGCAGGCTGGTCTTTCCCGCTCCGTTCGACCCCACCAGCCCGATACGGTCACCGTCCTCGATGCGTACGCTGACGTTGTCGAGCACATCGAGGTCGCCGTAGTTTCTGGAGATCTGATTTGCGACGAGGAGGCTCATGCGAAAAGTCCGTCAAGCCCTTTTGATTGACATAGAAACGCCAAACTGCCTTGCCCATTCCACGTACAGGCGCTTGCCCGAGACAGGAGCCGGCGACAGTCTGGCTGTCGGGGGAACTATACCACAGCCGCCGCGCTTTGACGATACGGCGGGCTCTTTAGGTGCATCCCACTATAGGGGTGGGAATCGTCTGGCGGGAAATTCGTGCCGGCGGTGGCTGAAATTGTTTAGCTGCTTTTGGGAGAGGCAAAAGGCAGGCACAAGGCCTGCCCCTACCGTGGCCGCGGCGTTTGCCGATCCGGGGGCGGCGCGTTGGGCCGCTGGCAGTGCATGGCTGCATTGACCCAACAGTCGGCGGGGGGAGAACATCAGGGGGGCGTTGCGGGGGGAGTCCCCCCGCACAAGGGAGGGCCGCAGGCCCGACCGTCCAGAAGGATACAGGAAAGCGTATTCCTCCACTCTGCCAAAGAATGGACCGTGGACCGGCCATGTCTTCGTGGCTACCCGAGGTATAGGAACTATTGCCAGAATTTTGAATGCACCCGGTCATTTGAGATTTATTTCAATGTCTTGCCCGATTTCAATTCGTTCGTATATAATTTGAAATAGGATTGCATGGCAACATTATGCTCCGGCGGCGCCTGGCAATTCCTTGAAGAAAGGAGTGAGGGCTCTGTCTGGGGTTACGCAAGCCGATGGACTATGTTCAAAATAGAGGAGGTTCCCATGTCCAAACGTTACAATGTACTTGGTATGATCTTGGTTGCGGTCTTGGCGCTCGCCGCCTGCGTTGCCGCCCCCCCGCCTGCGGAAGCGCCCACGGCCGACGAGCCGATGGAGGAGGCGCCCGCAGATATGAGCGGCAAGGTTGTCATCCCCGCGGGCGGGACGATTCGCATCGGCGGCTCCTTTGCCCTGACCGGACCGATTCCGGACCCGGGCAAGGACATTCAGTATGGCGCCGAAATCGCAATCGACGATCTCAACGCGATGGGCGGCTTTGAGGGCTTCATGTTTGAATTGGTCGGTGAAGACGGCGCCTGCGACGGCACACAGGGCACGAACGTGGGCAACAAATTTGCCGCGGACGATTCGATCGTCGCTGTGTCGGGCGGCACCTGTTCCGGCGAGACGTTTGGGCTGATGCCAATCTTGCAGGAGGCGCGCATCCCCTTCGTCAGCCCCAGCGCCACCAACCCGGACATTACGTCGGCGGACTGCGATGTCTGCAACCGCGTTGCCCTGAGCGACGCTCTGCAGGGCGCCACCGATGCCAACTTCGTCCTCAACGAACTTGGGCTTTCCAAGTTCGCGGTCGTCCACGACAACTCCGACTATGGCAAGGGCCTGGCCGAGATCTTCCAGAACCACCTGATGGCAGTCGGCGGCGAGGTTTCCAGCTTTGAAGGCGTGCAGGTCGGCGACACGGATTTCCGCGCAATGCTGGCCAAGGTGGGCGCGGACGGACCGGAGGGAATCTTCTTCGCCGGCTACTCGACCGAAGCGGGGCTAATCGCCCAGCAGATGACAGAGACACCCGGTCTCGAAGGCTCGGTCTTCATGAGCGTTGACGGCGCCTACACCCAGCAATATCTCGACGCAGCCGGCCCCGCGGCCGAGGGCACTTACGTCTCCTTCCTCGCGGGATCGGATTCTGAAGAGATGAACGCGGAGTTTGACGCCAAATACATGGACAAGTACGGCGTCGCCGCGGGTGACCTCGGTCCGTTCCACGGCCAGAGCTACGATTCCGTGAAGCTGATCGCGGCCGCCATCATGGAAGTCGCCGAGGTAGGCGATGACGGTAGCCTGGTGATTGATCGCGAGGCCTTGATTTCCGCCATCCGCTCCGTCGGCCCAATTGAAGGCCTGACAGGCTCAATCAAGTGCGACGCGATGGGTGAGTGCGGCGCCGGCGGTGTGCAGATCTTCCTAGTCGGCGACGGCGAATTCAGCCAGGTTTCCGGCTTTGGCATGGAGTAACAGACGCAGAGTGAGGAGAGGGATGCTTGAACGCTCTCCTTCTCCTCACTTCTCCTCTCATCCCTCGCGAAGGCGGATATGGCAGGTCGATCTACTTCGGCGCAGCCGCTTCAGCTGGATTGGGCCACCGTCCAGAAATACGCAATCCGAGCCTTCGGCTTCACTATCCTCGCAATCGTCCTGTGGCGGGTGATCACCGTCGGGCTGGCTGAAGGCTATCCCGCCTCCTTCTGGATTTCCCAGGCGTTGAACGGACTGGTCCTGGGCGGTGTCTACGCCCTGGTCGCGCTGGGTTATACGCTCGTCTATGGCATCCTCTTCATGATCAACTTCGCGCACGGCGAGGTGATGATGATCGGCGGAATCGCCGGATTTTTCGCGCTGCAGTTCGCCCAGGCGCGCGGCTGGATGGAGGGGCCGTGGCTCGTCGTCGTCATCGCCCTGCTCTCAATCATGCTGATTGGCATGGCAGCATCCGTACTGATTGGCGTCACTTTGGAGAGGCTGGCGTACCGCCCGCTGCGCCAGGCCCCGCGTCTTGTTCCGCTCATCAGCGCAATCGGCGCCTCCCTGTTTCTGCAATACTCGGTTCTGCTGATCTTCGGCGTCAGCCCGCACAGCTACCGCAAGCCCGAGCTCATCTCGGGCGGTCTGCGTCTGGGCGATGTTTTTATTCCCTACACCGGGGCCATCATCTTCTTCACATCGATCCTGTTGATGCTGGCACTCTACTTCATCATCCAGCGCACGAAATTGGGGCGAGCCATGCGAGCGGTGGCCGAGGACCGCGCGACGGCCTCGCTGATGGGAGTCGACGTCAATGCAGTCATCGTGCTGACGTTCATGCTCGGCTCGGCGTTGGCCGGCGCGGCAGGCGTAATGCTCGGCTTTCACAACACGGTCGTCAAATTCAACAGCGGCTTCATTCCGGGTTTGAAGGCGTTCACCGCCGCGGTTCTGGGCGGCATCGGCAACATTCCCGGCGCTATGTTCGGCGCCCTCCTGCTCGGCCTGATCGAAGCGCTCGGACCGAGCGCCCTGGGCATCCCAACCGAGTACAAGGATGTCATCGCCTTCACGCTCCTTGTTCTTATCCTGATCTTCCGCCCGTCCGGCCTGTTTGGCGAAGTGTTGAGCGAGAAGAAGGCCTAAACGGGAACTTTCCTGTGCCCAAATCAATTAAGACCGGGCTCATCGCTTTTGCCTTCCTCAGCTACCTGATCCTCGTCGGCCTTCCGGGTCGGACTGGAGGCAACGCGCTGCCCCTATTGGCCTTCGCGGCCGCGCTTTTCTTCTGGTACCGCCTCCGCCGTGAATCCCGAACCCAATCAAGGCTGGTTCCCCAGTCCGGCGCAGCCGGGCAGGCCAAGCCTGGTTGGGAAATCGGCCATGGGCCGCAGGCACAAGTGCAAACCGGGGCCGTTACCCGGGGCGGGTTCCCTCTCCGGGTATTGACGCAAGGCGCGGCAGCCGGCGCGACCGCCGGGCTGCTGATTGCAATCGTGAGCGCCGTATTCGCCGAAATTTTGGGAAACGGCGTGGCGATTCAACCGGTCTTTGACAAGATAGTTCCTGTCAACGTCGCCGCGTTGCTCGGCGTGTCGCCCGGCGCGGTCGCAGAGGCGCAGGTGCCGCCCCTGCGTTATCTCATTTCTGCTCTCTATTTTACAGGCGGCGGCATACTGGCCGCGCTTGCCGTCCTGGCAGGAATGACTGACGCAGCGCGAGCGGCAGGCCCAACCCAATGGAGGTCGCGTCTCTCCGGACCGGCGTTCACCTCGGCCGGCCGCTGGCTTGTGATCGCACTGCCCTTCGCGCTGCTGGCGGTTGTCATCTGGCTGGGGCTGCCCGGTGTCAGCCTGTTTGGCAACGACAGGAGCACGGTCCGCCTGCTGTTCACGCTGATTGCAACCGGCAGCGGCCTGTTCGCCCTGCGGGCGGCGACTCCGGGCCGCGAACGCCTCGCCGTCTCCGTCCTGATCGGCCTCGGTGTGCTGTGCATGCCATTTGTCCTCGACCAGTTTCAAAACTCGGTCATGGGCATCGTATTCATCTTTGTCATGATGGGACTTGGCCTGAATATCGTCGTCGGTTACGCGGGGCTGCTCGACCTGGGTTACGTCGCCTTTTTCGCCATTGGCGCCTACACGTACGCCTTCGTGTCGGCCCCCTTCTCTTCGCCGTATATCAGCGGCCTACTGACGGGCCTGGGCGTACCGGCCGACAGCCCGCTGCTGGGCTACTGGATGGCGTTGCCTCTGGCCATGATCACGGCGGCCTTCGGTGGCATTCTGCTCGGCATTCCGGTCCTGCGCCTGCGCGGCGACTACCTCGCGATCGTGACGCTGGGCTTTGGCGAGATCATCCGCCTCTTCATGCTGAACCTGGGCGAACTGACCAATGGCCCGCGCGGCATTCTGGAGATCGCCCAGCCAGATCTCTTCGGACTCGCGCCGGAGGCAGTATCCGGCGGTCTGCTCAGTTCGCAGGGATGGATATTCCTGCTGGCCCTCGTAAGTTCGGCGGCGATCGCATTTGTCGCGATCCGGTTAAACGACTCGCGGCTGGGCCGCGCCTGGATCGCGATGCAGGAGGACGAGGATGTCGCCCAGGCCACGGGCGTCCATCTCGTGCGCACGAAACTGCTGGCATTTGCCATTGGCGCGACTTTCGCCGGGCTGGCCGGGCAGCTGTACGCCGCGCGCCAGATCAACATCTTCCCCGAGAATTTCTCGCTCTTCGTCTCAATCGACGCGCTGGCCCTGATCATCGTAGGGGGCATCGGCAGCCCGGCCGGCATCGTTCTGGGCGCGCTTGCGCTCAAAGGGCTGCCTGAGGTGCTGCGCGGGGTGGATGAGTACCGCATCGTTGCCTTTGCCGCCCTGCTGGTAATCATGATGATTGTGCGCCCTGCCGGCATTCTGCCGTCTGCCCGCCGCCGCTTTGAGGCCGCCGCGGAGGAAGCGGGCGCGGGCGAAATCGCCCCGGAAGCTGACGAGACGTTCGTGAAGAAACAGGAAAACGACAAAGGGACAGGTGCCGACGGCGAGAAGGGAGCCATGCCATGACGGTCCTTCTCGCCGTCCAGAGCGTCACCAAGGTCTTCGGCGGGCTGGTCGCTGTGGATAAAGTGGACGTTGACATCCGGGAGGGTTCGATCGCTTCGCTCATCGGGCCAAACGGAGCGGGCAAGACCACGCTCTTCAACTGCCTGACCGGTCTGTACCGGCCCGAAGAAGGGGAGATTCTCTTCGAGAATCAGTCACTCGTGGGCCTGCGCTCCGACGAGATCACGGCTCGCGGTATCGCTCGCACCTACCAGAATATCCGCCTCTTTGGCAGGATGACAGCGCTCGAAAACGTGCTTGTCGGCCAGCACCTGCGCTTGCACGCGTCCCACTGGAGCGCCATCCTGCGAACGGCCCGGCAGCAGGCGGAAGAGCGGGCCGCGCGCGAAACAGGGCGCGAACTCCTCGATTTCGTCGGTCTCGGCGGACAGGCGGAGGTCGTCGCGACAAATCTGCCTTACGGTGATCAGAGGTTGCTGGAGGTTGCCCGCGCTCTGGGAAGCCGCCCGCGGTTGCTCCTACTCGACGAACCGGCCGCCGGCATGAATCCCCGCGAGACCGAACGGATGATGGAACTGATGCACAGGCTGCGCGACGAAATGGGAGTCACCGTCTTTCTGATCGAACACGACATGAAGGTGGTGATGAGCATCTCCGAAAACGTGACCGTCCTCGACTACGGCAAAAAGATCGCCAGCGGCGCGCCCGATGAAGTACGGGCGAACCCCAGAGTCGTCGAGGCCTATCTGGGCCCTGAAGTCGCCGTGGACGGTCCTGTTACGGCGCAGGAGCACTGATCGGTGCTGATACTCGAATCGGTCCACACTTTTTACGGCCACATTCACGCGCTCAAGGGCGTGACTCTGACCGTGAATGAAGGCGAAATCGTCACTCTGATTGGCTCGAACGGTGCCGGCAAAACGACGACGCTGAACACGATCAGCGGCGTCCTTGACGCGCAAGCGGGGGCAATCTACCTGGAGAGAAGTGCAAACGGCGGGCAGGGACGCGCCGCTGCGACAGGAGAGCCCGGAATCCGTCTCGACCGGCTTCCCGCCCATGAAATCGCCAGGCTGGGCGTCTCTCAATCTCCAGAAGGCCGCAAGATCTTTGCCCGCCTTTCGGTGAAGGAGAACCTGGCAATGGGGGCGTTTGCCCGTTCCGATGCCGACGGGATCCAAAGCGACCTGGCGCGCGTTCTCGAACTCTTTCCTCGGTTGGAGGAGCGGCTCAACCAGCCGGGCGGCACGCTCTCCGGCGGCGAGCAGCAGATGCTGGCAATCGGGCGTTCGCTGATGAGCCGTCCCAGCATCCTTCTTCTGGATGAGCCGTCAATGGGCCTGGCCCCGCTCCTGGTCCAGCAGATCTTCCAGATTATTCGCGAGATCAACGCGCGGGGGACGACAATATTGCTGGTGGAGCAGAACGCCCAGGCAGCGCTCCAGGTCGCCCATCGCGGCTACGTACTCGAAACCGGGCGTATCGTTCTCAGCGGCGACGCGCAGCAACTCCTCGCCGATCCGCAGGTGGCCGAAGCCTACCTGGGCATCTGACTTGGGCATCTGACTTGGGCATCTGACCTCGCCCCGACTCAGAACAACCTTGCCTTGTCGACAACGTTTCGCAACGGCTCGCCGTTCAGGTAGCGGCGCAGGTTGTCGCAGAGCGTATCGATGCGGCGCTGGGGCACGTGCGGATTGTCAGCGGCCACGTGGGGCGTCAGGATTACGTTCTCCATCTTCCACAGTGGATGATCGGCCGGCAATGGCTCCTGCTCGTATACGTCGAGGGCGGCGCCGGCGATGCGGCGGGACTCGAGCACACCGACGAGAGCATCCAGCTTGACGACAACGCCGCGACTGATATTGATGAAATAGGCTGTCGGCTTCATCCAGGCCAGCTCCTCCGCCCCGATCATCCCGACCGTTTCAGGGGTCTGTGGCACGCAGCTTACGGCAAAGTCCGACTCCGCCAAAAGGTCGCGCAGCCGGTCCTGCGGCCAGAGCGCGTCGAGCTTGAGTTGGCGTCCCGGCGACTCGTCGGGGCGGGCGTCTACCGCGATCACGCGCATGTCGTGCGCCTTGCCGCGGCGGGCCAGCTCGGCGCCGATGCCCCCAAGGCCGATGACGCCGAGCGTGCAATCCCCAAGATGTCGGACCGGCGTTCCCTTCCGCCAGACGCCCTTGATCTGGCGGCGCATGTAGAAGTGGATCCCGCGCGCGAACATCAGGATGAAACAGAATGCGTGGTCGGCGATCATATCGCCGTAGATTTTCGCCATATTGCTGACCACAATGCCGCTTTCGGCCAGCTCGGGGAACATGTAGTTTTCCAGGCCGGCAATTGGCGTCTGCAGCCAGCGAAGGTTCCCGGCCCGCTCCAGCAGGGCCGGCGTCAGGTCGCCGTACATGCCGACCGCCTGCGGAATCGCGGTCAACGCGTCCTCCTCGGTCAACGCGTTGACAATCTCCAGCTCGGAAGAAAGCGCTTGCACCTGCGTCAGCTCAATTGGTGTCAAGGCCGGGTAGATGAGAAAGTTCATCGATGTATACCTTTCGTTAGTCGGTCGCTTCGTTTCGTTTTCCACCTCCATTGTAACCGGAACTGGCGGGCAAGCAATGCAGGCGGAGTTCCGGGGCCGAACTCCGTGCCGCCCCGTTGCAGCATGAATCGAGCATTTGGGGCGGGCTGTAGTCCAAAATTGGGGTAGATATTCCCATGCCTCGGGCTGCAACGAAGTCATGGCCTGTCCGCGGTCCGTTCTCAGTCAGAGCGGGGAAATACGTTTTCCCAATTTCTTTTGGACGGTCGGGCCTGCGGCCCTCCCTTGTGCGGGGGGACTCCCCCCGCAACGCCCCCCTGACACCACTCCACCCGCGCCGAGTGTAGAGTCTATGCGACCCTGTGCCGCCTGCGGCCCGTCACGCCGCCCCCAAACCAGCGAACGCAGCGGCCGCGACAGGGGTCAGCCTTGTGCCTGCCCTATACCTCTCCAAAGCCGCTAGACACTTCCTGCCACCGCTGGCAAGAATTCCCCTCCAGCATGTCCCCGCGCCAAATGTGGACTGCACCCTTTGGGCGACCCGATTTGGTCATTTGCCCTGCCGCGGTTAGAATAGCTCTTTCAGAGGCAGGGACTGACCATGCCGGCGTGAGTTAAGCCGCCGCTCGTTTCCAAAGCAGCGCCTGCGCGTTGCCACTTCTATACGAAAATTGCGTTTTGGAGGACAGTATGGCAAAGAGAGGACCGCGCCAGCTCGTAAGGATGCGCAGCACCGAGAGCCACCACGTCTATCTGACGAGCAAGAATCGGCGCAACAATGATAAGCGACTGGAGCTGCGCAAGTTTGATCCGGTCTTGCGTAAGCACGTGGTCTACCGGGAGACCAGGTAGCGCGCAAATCACCGTGTAGGCGGGATGCCTCCGCCCTTACGCCGTTGCCTATGAATGGTAAAGAGGCCCGGGGCAGGCACTCTTGCTTCCCAATCGACAATCAATCGAAACCCGTTGCCGCGCAGGTCTACCGCAGCGGGTTTTTGGTGTCAGAAACATGTGCTTCGCCCAACGGCTTGGCAGTAGAGATCATAGGCCGTACCTGTCTTTCGGATAGTGACCACATGGCCATGCCGGACGATGCCCCCGAACGATCAAGCCAATTGCCGGTGGCAGCCACTCGCCTTCCGTCTGCCGTTGTCGGCTGTGAGCCAGGGCATGTTAAGCGCTCTTCCGCTTTGCCTGGCGATGCGGCGAGCCGGGAGATGGCGCGGGCCCGGGGCGAACTGCAGAAGAAAGCCGCCTGTTGGAGATAGCTAACTTCAAACTGAGTAGACAGACCAAAACAAGAGAACGCGGGCGACACCGAAGTGTTCGCCCGCACAGCGATGACCCACCAGGGATTCGAACCCCGAACCCGCGGATTAAGAGTCCGCTGCTCTGCCAGTTGAGCTAGTGGGCCGTTAGCCAAAAGGTATTCTATTGAGCCGGGCGAGGCTTGTCAAGTTTCCGGGCGGCACAGGCAAAACTCAATAGCGGACAGCCGCGCCCGACTTTATTTCCACGAAACCGGCGCAGGCTCGATGCATTGACACGTTGACACATTGACACGTCGACACCTTGACACATTGACACAAAATTGCGCGGCCGTTTCAGTGCCAGCGCGGAAAGGGCATCCCGATGACAGATCGAAACGCAGACCTTGAACAGTACGCCCAGCTCCTGATCCGCCTGGGCCTGAACCTGCAGTCCGGGCAGTCGCTGGTGATCAAGACTGAGCCCATCCATCGCGACTTTGCGCTCCTGGTAGCAGAGGCGGCCTACGATGCCGGGGCCAGGTACGTCCAGATCGAGTACAGCGACATGCGTTTGCAGAGCATTCGCATTCGCAACAGCGCGGAGGAAGACCTGGAGCATCTGCCCGGCTATTTCAACGAGATGGCACGCGAGCGCAGGGATGAAGGCTGGGCCGCGCTCAGCCTGGTTGGCGAGGAGGACCCGTCGCTTCCCACACAGCTTGACCCTGCCAGCCTTCGCATCCTTCAGACGGCCGAATACCGCGCCATGATGCCCTGGCGCGAGTCGATGATGGAGATGAAGCAGCAGTGGAACGTGGCCTCACTGCCCACCCCCGCCTGGGCGCAGAAGGTCTTTCCCGACCTCGCGGCCGATGAGGCCCTGGACCGCTTCTGGGATGAAATCCGCCGTACTATTCGTCTTGACGCCGACGACCCGTTTGCCGCGTGGCAGGCCCACCTCGCTGACCTGGAAGCGGCGCGCTCGACCTTGCAGGACAGGCAGGTGCGCGCGCTTCACTTCTTCGATCCGACGCCCGCCGCCGACGGAAAGCCGTCCACGGACCTGACGATAGGGCTGACTGACAGGCCCAACTGGGCAGGCGGCGTCGGCGGCTTGGGCGCTCCGGAAGGGGACGCGGCTGGTGACGGCAGCGAGGAGACCGGCGAAGCGGCGCCCGTTTTTCTGCCCAACATTCCCACAGAGGAGCTGTTCACCACACCGCATCGCCTGCGCGTCAATGGCTGGACCCGGACCTCCCGCCCCAGCTTCCCTTTCCGCCGCGAAGTGGAAGAGGTGACGTTTCGCTTCGAAGAGGGGCGCGTGGTCGAGTTTTCGGCGGGAGAAGGCCAGGAGATTTACGAACAGTTCTTCGCTGTGGAGGGGACGCGCTACCTCGGGGAAGTGGCGCTTGTGGACGTCTCGTCGCCGATCTTCCAGAGCGGTCTCGTCTATTACAATACGTTGTTCGACGAGAACGCAGCCTGCCACATCGCCTTTGGCCAGGCCTATCCGATCGGCCTGGTTGGGGGCGCCGAGCTGTCGCCAGATGAGCTGAATGCAGCCGGCGTAAACAAGTCCGACCTGCACTTGGACGTCATGATCGGCACACCTACACTGAATGTCACCGGCCACCTCAGCGACGGCGCCGAGCTGGCGATCATGCGCGCAGGCCGCTACACGCCCGCGCTGATGGGATGAGCGGACATTCCGCCCTGGACCCTTTCCTGAGGGAGCAGGGCGTCCTGATCCTGGACGGCGGCCTGGCAACCGAACTCGAAAACAGGGGCGCCGACCTGTCGGACGATCTCTGGTCGGCGCGTCTTCTGCTTGAGGACCCCGCCTCGATTCGCCAGATTCACTTTGACTACTTCGAAGCCGGCGCGGATGTCGCTATCAGCGCAAGCTACCAGGCCAGCTTTGAGGGCTTCGCCCGCCGCGGACTCAGCCGCAAGCAGAGCGTGGCACTGATGCAACGCAGTGTACGCCTGGCCAAAGAGGCGCGCGACCAGTTCCTGGCTGCGGCCGATCTTCCAACAAAAGCAGAACGACGTCTGCCACCGCTGGTCGCCGCATCTATCGGGAGCTACGGCGCATTCCTTGCCGACGGCTCCGAATATACCGGCGAATTTGGGCTCACGAAAAAAGCCCTGATCGACTGGCATCGTCCGCGACTCGAGGCCCTGCTGGGCGCCGAACCAGACCTGCTTGCCTGCGAGACGATCCCATGCCTGGAGGAAGCGGAAGCGCTGGTCGAACTACTGGCGGAGTACGCGGAGATACCCGCCTGGATCAGTTTCAGCTGCCGCGATGACAAGCACGTTAGCCGCGGCGAGCCGGTTTCCCGTTGCATGGAAACGGTCGGCAGTTGTGCATATGTCATCGCGGCCGGCTTTAATTGTACCGCCCCCAAGCACGCTGAGGGGTTATTGAAACGGGCGCGGGCGGCGACGCGCAAACCGCTCGTCTGTTATCCCAACAGCGGCGCCTGCTGGGACAGCGGCGCCTGCTGGGACAGCGGAGCGGGCCGGTGGGTTGCCGGAAGCGATGTCGTTGATTTCGCGGCCTATGCCGCGACCTGGAGAGCCGCCGGCGCGCAACTGATCGGCGGCTGTTGCCGCACGGCGCCTGAGGACATTCGCCATCTGCGCCGGTTGCTCCTCGGTGCTTAGTCCCGTTCCTAGGCTGAATTGCCTCTATGCAAAAGGAGCCGGCCCTCTGCAGGACCGGCTCCTGTCAATCGCAATTCTTTTCCTGTGCCGAGGCGAAAGCTCATTCCACTTCGACAGCCACTTCGGCTCGCAGAGAGAGCAAATAGGTCAGCAGGTGGGCAAGATCCTGCGCGTCCATGTCGTCGGAGAATGTCTGTGGCATTTCGCCCGAGTTGTAGCCGCTGACGACAAAGCTGTCGGGATTCGTGATGCTGGTATAGAGATATTGCGCCGGCCCGGCTTCCCCTGTCTGTCGCGCTCGCCCGACCGCGGTATCGGCGACCTCCAACCAGGTTGGCGCGATTTCCACGAGGCTGTTGTCGAGCTGATGGCAACCTGTGCAGCCGTGCGGCACCGTCAGAGCTTCGCCAACATCAGCGTCACCTGGCATCAGAGAGGAGAGGGTTTCCGGTAATCCAGCGTAAATCTCTTCGTCGGTCAGTACGGCGATGCGGGGGCGCGGTGTGGGCGTAGGCGGCACAAAGACTTCGCCCTCCCCCAGAACCACCATACTCGGCGAGATCAGCTGCATGCTTGGGTCGGGTGCGCATGCGCTTAACAGGACGATGGCAAGAATTGCGGCCAAAAGCGTTGATTTGAATGACTTACGACACACCATTCCCCGTCTCCAACGAAACTGAATAGACTGGTCCCGCAAATATGATTTGTAAGGCCCCGCTATTTTGGCACATTATATAACAGTTGCGCCTTGATTGCCGCATTTCGCGAGTCCCGAATAGCATTTGGCGTTTGGAGGCTATGTCGCAAGAAGATCGCTTTCGCACAGCGCGCCGCAGAGAGAGTCGAGGACAAAAAAGGAGAGGGAAAGTATGAGTAGAATCAGCGAAGAGGAAGCCAGCCGAAGGCTGGGGTCAGAACTACCGACCTGGGTCGTGCAAGACGGTGAACTACACCGCCAGTATCGCACTGCTAACTGGCGCGTCACGTTGCTGGTTGCCAACGCCATCGGCTTTCTGGCCGAAGCTGCCAACCATCATCCGCGGCTGGTTCTCAACTACCGGTCCGTTGACGTCTTTCTTCACACGCATGATGCCGCAGGGCTAACGGAGAAGGACCTGGTGCTGGCCCGACAGATTGAGGAGACTGTCCGCTGGCCCGCTGATGAAATAGACGTCTTTGGAGCTTCGCCCAAATACTGGCTGCGCGACTGATCTGCAAAGGATTGCCTGCGTACGAATCTTGGCTGCCCGGTGCGCCGCATTCCCTATTCCTTGTCGAACGCCTTTGGATTAGGCGGCATCCGGCTCGGCGGTGGACGCGCGTGCGAGGAATGCGCTGTGGAGAACGATACTGCCGGCAATTGCGGCGTTGAGGCTGTCCACGTTTCCCTTCATCGCAATTCTTACGCAGAAGTCGCACTTTTCGCGTGCCAACCTGCTGAGCCCCTTACCCTCGTTGCCGACGACGATCGCCAGCCGGCCGCCCAGGTCGGCATCCGCGAGCGGGATCGCCCCGGCCTGAATGTCCAGCCCGACCGTCCAGATGTCGCTGTCCTTCAGGAGGTCGATGGTTCGATTGACATTTGTGACTTGCGCAACCGGCAGATGCTCGACTGCTCCCGATGAAGCATTGCTGACTGCAGGTGTAATGCCCGCCGCCCTCCGCTCGGGCAGGACGACGCCGTCCACGCCGAACGCCTCGCAGCTGCGAAAGAGGGTACCGAGGTTGCGCGGGTCTTCGAGGTGATCGAGGACCAGGAAGAGCGGATCGGCCTTTCTCTTGCCAATGTCAAGCAGGTCATATAGGTCGACATATGGAAATGGGCCGGTTTCAAGCGCGACACCGTGAGGATGCAGCTGGTTCTGCCGCAGACGGTCAAAGAGGCCGCCTTCGACATAGCGCAGAGGGATTTTGCGGCTCTCGGCTTTCCGCACGATTTCGGCTAGACGCCCTTGGGGAGTTGAACCGGCGACGCCCTCCAGCCACAAGCGGAAAAAGCGGCGCTTACCTGCACGCAGGGCCTCCCACACGGCGTGGCGGCCAACGAGCAGTTCGCTCATGTTGCGTCCTCGAAGCGCCAGACAGTGCCCTCCGGCGTGTCTTCAAGGTGGACCGACAGAGAGGCCAGGCCGTCCCTCACCTTGTCTGCCAGCGCCCACTGCTTTTCCTGGCGGAGATCGGTCCGCAGCGAGACGAGCAGATCGATAAACTCCTTCGCCGCCAGCGAATCGCCCTGGGGTCCGCCGCCGTCGGCGAGTGAGAGCCCCAATACGTCGGCCAGTTCGCGCAGCGTTTCCTGCGCGGCCTGGAAAAAAGGACCGGAGACACCAGCCGCACGCGCCGAGTTGATGGCCCGCACGAGCTC
This sequence comes from uncultured Caldilineaceae bacterium, assembly GCA_951813625.1. GTDB lineage: Bacteria > Chloroflexota > Anaerolineae > Caldilineales > Caldilineaceae > Bin5. The sequence goes on from CATOTS010000005.1 coordinate 35,347, forward strand.
AAAGAGATGGGCCAGGGCCGAACTGGTATTCAAGTCATCGTCCATGGCCAGCCGGAAACCGGAGCGGGCAGCCTCGGCAGTTTCCCGCAGATTCTCTACGTCCTCTCCCACGGTAACGGTTCCACTGGCCGGGCGCAATCCGCCTCGCAGCCTGGCCGCACTTCGCTCCGCGGCAGCGATAGACTCCTCGGTATACGCGACCGGCTTGCGATAGTGGGCGGTGAAAATCAAGAGCCGCAGCGCATCGGCCGAATTCTTCTGCAGGAAATCGTCGATCGTAACGAGATTTCCCACCGATTTGCTCATCTTTTCGCCGGAAAGCTGCAGCATCCCGTTGTGAACCCAATAGCGGGCGAAAGGCTTGCCGGTCAGGCTTTCACTCTGCGCAATCTCGTTCTCATGGTGGGGGAAGATCAGGTCGTTGCCGCCACCGTGAATGTCGATGGTCTCGCCGAGGTGGTGCAGGCACATGACCGAACATTCGATGTGCCAGCCCGGACGGCCCGGACCCCAGGGGCTGTCCCAGGAGGGTTCACCGGCCTTTGCCGCCTTCCAGAGCGCGAAGTCGGCCTCATTCTCCTTGCGTTCGTCCGAACCGACGCGTGTGCCTGCGACCGCGTCCTCCTGTCGACGGCGGCTCAGTCTACCGTAGTCGTCATCCTTATGGACCCGAAAGTAGACGCTGCCATCCATTTCATAGGCGTATTCGGTTTCACCCAACTCGCCAATCGCCCGAATGATGTTTGATATTTCGCTGGTGACGCGCGGATAGGTGTCGGCCGGCTTGATGTTGAGGTCGCTAAGATGCGTCAGGTATTTGTCTGTGTAAAACTGTGCCAGCTGAAAGGGGTCCTGGCCGGTCTCCTGGGCGCGGACGATAATCTTGTCATCTACATCGGTGAAGTTGGTGACGTAGGTCACGTCATAACCGCTGAATTCGAGATAGCGTCTGATCATGTCGAACACGATTGCGCTCATCGCGTGGCCGATGTGGGCATCGGCGTAGACCGTCGGGCCGCAGACATACATGCGCACGCGTCCCTCTTCAGCAGTCTGAAAAGGCTCACGTTTACGCGACAGCGTGTTGTAGATGCTCAGCGTCATGTGAGTTTCGTCGCCGGGAGGCGGATGGGGCGAATTGGAAGGTGAGACTACTCAACGGACTGATTCGTAGGCGCGGCGGCGCTCCTGGACCTCTTCGGGGACAGCGAAAATCAGACGGCCGGCGTTGGTTTGCAACACTTTTGTAACGCGCACTGAAATCTGTGCGCCCAAGGATTTGCGGCCCTGCTCGACAACGACCATCGTGCCGTCATCAAGATATCCCACGCCCTGGTTGACTTCCTTGCCTTCCTGGATTACGTGGATGCTCATCTCCTCACCGGGAAGGACGACCGATTTAACGGCGTTGGCCAGTTCATTGATGTTTAGTACGCGCACGCCCTGCAGCTTGGCGACTCGATTCAAATTGTAATCGTTGGTGACGATGGCGGCGCCCATCTCCCTGCCCAGATAGACCAGCTTTTCGTCGACCTGTTGGGCTTCCGTCGGGTCCTGATCGAGAAACTCGATTGCGACACCCTCGATCTGCTGCAGCCGGTCCAGCACTTCGAGCCCCCTCCGACCCCGGTTGCGCCGCAAGACCTCGGCCGAGTCGGCGATGTATTGGAGCTCGTTGAGAATGAATCGGGGGACGCCCAGGATCGCCCACAGAAAACCTGTATCGGCCACGTCTGCGATGCGACCGTCGATGATGACGCTTGTATCCAATAGCATCATCTGCGTGAAGTCATCGCTCTTGCCCTTGTCAAGCAGCGGCAACTTGGGCAAATCCGGCTGGCTCGGGCTCTCGGTCTGAAGACGAAAGAAGGTCAGAATCTCTCGGTGGCGCATGACCATCATGGTGACGCCGAGATATCCCATTACGATCACGCCGACAAATGGCAGAATAGTCCCGAATGGATTGGGGAGCAACGAGAGTGGATATGCCAGGAGAGCGGCGATTGTCAATCCGACTGCCAGCCCGACCGTGGCGGCCATGAGTTGGACCGTGGGAATCTGGCGCAAGCTGGAACGAAGGGCATGCGCAGGCCTGACCGTCAGCCAGGGAGCGGCGACTAGACCGATGAGTCCGCTGACGACAATTGCCGGGACGATGATGCGTGCCGATGAGAGCGTGAAACTCTTGAGGGTGTCGACACCCGCAATCTGTCTTCCCAACTCCCATCCCAGCAGGGCAAATATAAGGGTAACCAGTACCCTCAGGAGCAGCCCCCAGCGCATAGCCCGGTCCTCCTGACCAGCAAAGCAGACAATATTGTGACAGAATCATGATACAACACTTGCTACCAATGCGCAATGCCCGCTTCCGGAAGGGGTGTATCCCTCTCTTGGGGTGGGAGTCGTGGCCATCGAATCCATGCCAGCGGTGGATGGAATTGTTTAGCGGCTTTTGGGAGAGGCACAGGGCAGGCGCAAGGCCTGCCCCAACGGCGGCCGCGGCGATCGCTGATTTGGGGGCGGCGCGCTGGGCCGCTGGTTGTAGAGGGCTACCTTAAATCCAACACTCGGCGGGTGGAGGGGTGTCAGGGGGGGCGTTGCGGGGGGAGTCCCCCCGCACAAGGGAGGGCCGAAGGCCCGACCGTCCAAAGGGAATCAGGAAGGCGTATTCCTCCACTCTGTCAGAGAAAAGAGCGTGGGCTGGCTGTGACTTTGCTGCAACCAGAAGCTTGGGAATGTGTGCCCCAATTACGGACTACGCCCTTCCGGAGCTGCCTCTGGCGCAGGCAGTTGACGACCTTCCAGTCTTTGCAGGGTTTATTGCCGGATGCTTTGGGCATGCCCGGAAGGTCCCGAAGGCTGGGCTCTAACCTTCCTGTAGCGATTGATACAGTCCCAATACTTCGCGGGCGTTGTTGTGGGCCGAATATTGCTGACTGTAGCGGCCGGCCGCCCGACCCATCTTTGTGCGCAACTCAGAGTCGCGCGCAATCTGCATAATGCGCAACCCTATGCTGAGGTCGTTGTCTGCAGTCAGGAAACCAGTCTTGCCGTCGATGATCATGTCCGCGACGCCGGGGGAGTCGATGCCTATCGACGGCAGCCCCGCGGCCGCCGCCTCGATGAAAGTCAACGGATGTACTTCACTTGTACTTGCCGACAGGAAGAAATCGGCCATGTTCAGGACACCGCCGATGCGCTCGTAGCTTGCCGGCCCGGCAAATGTCACGCGACCGTCCATTTGCAGCGTACGAGCCAGCTGGCGGCACTCATTGAGAGTCGGACCTCCCCCTACAAGAAGGAGATGGAGCTCGGGGACCTCCTCCTTGAGCGCTGCGAATATGCGCAGAAGTCTATCAACGGCTTTCTCCTGGCTCACGCGCCCCACGTAGACACCTACGATGGCTTCTTCCGGGATGCCGTAATTGGCTCGGGTAGCCACCTGGTCGGGATTGTGGAACTGGCCCAAATCGATGCCATTTGGGATAACGACGACTCGTCCTTGAATTCCCCACGACTGCATCAGCGAAGCTGCGCTGCGGCTGGGCGCGATGACAGCGCTGCAGCGCTGGCTGAATCGCTGGAAAAAGGCGTGCAACGCCGTCTCCGACAGGGTATCCGGCACGAGCGGCAGGTACTGCTGAACGTAGAGGTCGTAGCGAGTGTGGCTGGTGAAGACGAGCGGTATGTCGTAGCGGCGGGCAAATGTCAGTCCGAAACTGCCACTGATAAAGGGGTGGTGCACGTGGATGACGTCCATCCGCTTCAGAATGTCGCGGCAGCGGGAATCCACGCGTACGGACAGACGATAGCCTGTGTCCGCCAAAGGGATGCTGGGGAGGCGAATGACATTGCTCTCTTCTTTGGTCGCCTTGTCCTGCTCCGGTACGAATAGGTAGACCTGTTCACCCCAGCGGTCGAAATGTTCCTTCAGCAGGCCCACGTGATTGACCACGCCGTTTATGTGGGGCTTGTATATGTCGCTGAACAACGCAATTCGCATGTCTAACAAATCCGTCCGATGCTAGATGTGTGGGGCTGCTCCCAGTGGGCCGGCTGCTTGCGACTCGTGCTCACGAGGTTCCCAGATGCGACCAAGGCCGGCTTTATGATTCAGTTCGAACCATCTGCTACAGTTTACGTTCGTACAGGGGGATTTGTTTCCGCATTCCCTGCGCGGTCAGTCTCTGCTGTGTCTCGAAAATCTGCAGCAAGCAGCCCGCGGCAGTCGGGTTCAATCGCGACCGGCCCCCTGCAGCTGTGCGTTTCGCGCCGCATTTGGAATCAGAACGCAGGCGAATAGGATACGCCAGCCAATCACCAGGAGCCCTGTTACGGCAAGTGCTGTGAGCACAAATGGCAGTGTGACCGCGTCCGAAAGGAGGTAGCCTCGAACGGCAAAGGCAATCAGATCGGCCGCCAACAGCGTCAACGCCGAATTCAGCAGGAAGCGCCCTGTTGAAAGATCTGGAGTGCGCCGGTACGCGCCGAAGACCGGCGCCGCGATTACCCATCCCAATAGGAAGGGCGCGGCAATGCGCGGGATATTCTCCAGCCAGTCGACCGGCCCCGAACCGGCGTGGACGATCCGACCCAGGATGACGAACGCCAGAAGTGCCAGCAGGTCGCCGGCAGCCAGCACGCGAGCCGAAATCGGATTCGAAGGGCCGTCAACTCCTGGTTGCGTATTCATGGACGATAAAATGCGTCTGCGTTTGAACGATCGGATCCGTCTCTACGAGATGGTTCGCGTAGCGTTCTGGCTAGACGAAAGGAGGAAAACGCCAGCACTGTCAATAGCCCCAATTCAGATGGATTCCAGACTTGCCAAACCGTCTCATGACTTCTACTATACCATATCGCTCGCGAAGTTCCTTGATTTGAAAGGCTAATTGTTCGATGTCTCAGCCGAACGCCAGGACTTTTCTGACCGGATTGCGCTGCCTCCGCTGCGGGGGGACCTACGTTCCAGGAGAGCTGGAATACGTTTGTCCCTGCCGCCCCAACACCGGCAGCGACCTGGGACATCTCGATGCCGAGTATGACTACGAGGCGATAGGTTCTACGCGAAAGGACGCCTTGTGGGCCGTCGAGGACGGCGCTATTCGCTCGATTGAACGCTGGTGGCCCCTGTTGCCGGTGCAGGCCGAATCGCTGCCGCCCTTACCGGTGGGAGACACGCCGTTACTACGCGCAGACAGACTGGCCGACGCGGTAGGTATCGAGGAACTCTACGTTAAAGACGATGGCCGCAACCCTTCAGCTTCACTGAAAGATCGGGCCTCGGCCATCGCTCTTGCCAAGGCACGCGAGACTGACCGCGAGGTCGTCGCCACGGCCAGTACGGGCAACGCGGCGGCCGCGTTGGCTGCGCTGGGCGCGTCCGCGGGCCAGGCAACAGTCATTTTCGTTCCCCGGACAGCGCCAAAGGCAAAAGTCGCTCAGCTCCTCGTATACGGAAGCCGCGTTCTGGCAGTCTACGGCACCTACGACGATGCGTTCGACCTATGTGTCGAGGCCTGCGAAGCGTTTGGATGGTACTGTCGCAATACCGGCTACAATCCTTACATGACCGAGGGCAAGAAGACGGTCAGTTTTGAGATTGCCGCCCAACTGACAGAGGCAAGAAGTGGGAAGCGTTCGGAGGACAGAGGCGGAAACATCCCTCCTTTCGAGGCGCCCGATGCCGTCTTTGTTTCGGTCGGCGACGGCTCCATCATCGGCGGCGTGTACAAGGGTTTTCGGGAACTGCACCGCCTTGGTTGGACCGAAGGCGTCCCGCGTATCTACGGCGTGCAATCTGCCGGCAGCGCCGCAATCCACAACGCCTGGCGCGACGGGCTCGACGTGCCCCTGCCCGTGGAGTCAACAACCGCCGCCGACTCGATCGGTGTTAACGCCCCGCGCGATGCGGTCAAAGCTTTGCGGGCAGTGCGCGAGAGCGACGGCGCCTTTGTCCTGGTGGAAGACAAGGCGATTTTGCAGGCGATTCTACCCCTGGCAAGGCTGGGTGGGGTATTTGGCGAACCGGCAGGCGCTGCCGCGCTGGCGGGCCTTTTCGAAGCGCGCAGGCAAGGACTCGTGCAGGCTGACGAGACGGTCGTGGCGATAAACACTGGCAGCGGCCTGAAGGACGTGCCCGCGGCGACCGGTGTGGCTGGGGAGCCGATTGTCATCCCGCCGACGCTGGAAGCGGTGGCTGAGACTCTCAAAATTTGACTCCTGAGCGGATGATAGAGTCGGTGCGATGGTCGACTCTCCGGCGAGTGATAGGGGACAGACGCCTTTTGCGGGGCGTTCCGAACGAACTTGCAGCCCGACATAGGCGGCTGTCCCTGGCACGCGCCTCCTGCAGAGGTCTAGCCTTGGCACCTCCCAAACGGCCTCGCACTTGGACATGAGCAAATGCTCGACCTAGCGCTTTCTCCAGTCCTGTTCATCTTGTTCTACCTGGTCCCCGGGGCGGTCCTTTTGTCCAACTCCGCCGCCAAAGGAAGGGGACTCGAACAGCTCGCGCTCGCAACTCTGCTCTCGTTGATATTCGCCCCGCTTACTTTCACGTTGCTCAGTCGCGCATTCCCGGGCAATGACAGTCTGCTCCTGGCGGGCTTTGCCGGTTTCTGGGCGCTCTTCGCCGCAGGTGTCCGCATCTTTCCAGAGAAAGTCAGAGCGCGGTTGCCTGATTTCAGCGGCATTCCCAGAGCGGACGGCGTCGCGTGGCTAGTCTCAGTTCTCCTGGCAGTCATTGTCGTATCTCTCAGGTTGGGTATCCTGCAAGGGTATGCCTCGCAGATTAGCGACGATGACTTTCACCTGACCAAATTGACCGCCATAGCGGCAACCGGCTTACCCTCGCTCCACGCCCGACAGCCGCTCTATCCTTTCGTATACTACGATCTTGACTACATCTCGCCGGCTCTCTGGGTCCGCTACTCATCGGGCGCTGTCGGAATTCCGCTCGCATGGGTCGTCCATACCGGCATTCAGAGCCTTGTCGTCTCTCTCTTCCTCACCCGCTTGATGTACATGTTCGCCCGCTCGCGCATGACGCGGCTGTTTGGCTTGCTGGCCCTTCACACTGCAACCGGACTGGAATTGCTCTTTCTGCCCCGCCTGCTGAACTTAAGCCATCACGAGGGGTGGAATTACCTCCGCCTGGACCACTGGGCAAGTAGACTTGGTTTGTTCGATGGATTCATGGAAATCTCGATGCCCATTACTCTTCACGTCTGGGTGCCGCAGCATCAGCTTGGAATGGCCATATTGGGCCTGATCTTCCTGCTGATCACCGCGAGCCGGCACAGGGGAATCTTGCAGATGGTAGCCATGGCAATTCTGCTGGCGGCTTTGTTCCGGACGAGCACCTTCGTTTTCCTCGGCTCCTTGCCCGGTCTTGCACTTTGGTACCTGCACAGACTATGGACCGAACGGGACCGTCCGCGCCAACTCCTATATCTCGCGATCGCTGCTCTGGTCGCAATCGTCTTGCTCTTTCCCTCCTTTGTCGACTTTTCAGCCAAAAGATCCTTCCTGGAATTCGGATTCCGGTCCTTTGCTTTCTTAGAATTTCCAGGCGCCCTATGGCTGAAATATCCTGTCACAGCGGTTACTTACCTCTTGCTCGAAACGGGCATCCTATTCGTGATCCTTCTGTGGCTGCTGCTGCATTCCTCCTTGCGTACCGGTCCGATTCGCTTCTGGGTCTTTACAGCCTCCGCACTTCTTATTCCCTTGGTGGTCCAAATCAGAGACACGAATGACATTGCCATGCGAGGCGTTATACCGGCCCAGTTGTCGCTGGCCTTGATCGGATGTCATGCGTTGACACAGTTGGAAGCGGGAAGGCGAGGCATTGCAGCCGCAGCTGTCATTATCCAATCCGTTCTGTCCCTTTCTACGGTAGGCGTTGAACTCTTCTTGCGTTACACGGACGTCAAACCTCCGGTCCCGGCAACTTCACAGTGGATTGCTTCGAACACCCCATTGGATTCATTGGTCTTCTATGAACAGAGTGCAACTACGGTATATGAAGTGAACTACAGCAATCGTATTACCTACATCGTGTGGCAGCGGCATTTTGTCGATCTGCAGCACACTCCCTTCCCCTCAAGTGCCTGGCGCTGCCTGCCAGAAGTAGACCTGCGCAACGAAAACTCACTCTGCGCTGTCGAGGCGCTCATCCCGGGCGCTCAACCAGTTTACGTCAAGTATGCCGCGGCTGAACCGGATGTTGACAGTCCTCCCTTTACGCTCGTGCACCAGACGAAAGACGCCTCTGTCTTTTCGCTTGCATGTCCTACGCACGACACTCCTCAGTTTGATGAAAGTCCAATATGGACGACGGGACCCTATCCCCAATATCAGGCGCTCTTACAAACGATTCCCAGCCACCATGTTGTCGCCGCAACAACGCAGGGGCTCGTCGACTGGCTCGCGAAGGAAAGCGTCGCACATCAAACGTATGCAATCGCGTACGACCCGGACAGTGTGTCCATCGAGAGGCGGACACAGTTAGACCAGCAGCTGACCGCCATTGACGAGCTATCCTCACCTGTCTGGTTGCTGCTGGATTACACGCTGGATGATCTTTGGAGCGAGGAGATTCTTTCGCACGTCCTCGCCAACTACTACGTCGCCCAGCCCGCTGCATCGCCGGCGGAGTGGCTACAGTGCAAACAGCGAGTCGTGCTCGCACTGCCCGCGTCGGGCGACAATCTCTCGTCGGTACACGACGGCATCAGTTTTGACGAGAAGCTGGTCGTCAACGAGTGGCGTGTTGGCAACCGGTCCTACCAGCCTGGCGACGTGATCCCCATGGAATTGGAATGGAAAACTCTCGAAGACGAAGACTTCAAATTCTTCATTCATCTGCTCGACCCAGACTGGAATCTGTTCGCCCAAATCGACCTCGGTGCGGCCTCCGACCGAACCGCAGATTCCAATCTCACGCGTATGGGACTCTACTTGCCGCCCGAATTGCCCGCTGGCGACTATCAGATCCGGCTCGGTATCTATCGGGCCGGCGACGGTCAGAGGCTAACGCTGCCAACAGGAGAAGATAGCGTCCACATTCCCTTCACTGTGACTCAATGATACGGTTCGCGATAGCGACCCTTGGCAACGTCCAGACGTCCCCAACCGGCTTTCGCCCAAGAGACTTGCATCTGCTACGATAGGTGCGCCGTCGGAACCTGCAACCGAGGGCCCGACGCGCCGCCGCGAACTGCCAACCAGGGAAGTGATATTGTGACCCTTCGATGGTATCTGGGCGGGCCAACGTTGAGATGTGCGACCGATCGCAGCTGCCCGTCCCTGGCATCTTTTGTTGGCTCTTGACAATTCCCAAGGCATTCCAAGCTGCCGCGCGAATTGCCAGTCACGTGCTCTTGAAACTGAACTTGCACTGATGATAGAATTAACCCTTGCGCCCGTCCTGTTCATCCTGTTCTACCTGGTCCCCGGGACGGTCTTGTTGTCCAATGCCACCTGCAAGAATAAACGGCTCGAAAACCTCGCACTCGCAGTTCTCCTCTCACTCATTTTCGCGCCGCTCACCTTCACGCTCCTCTCCCGCGCCTTCCCTGGCAATGATACGATGCTACTGGTGGGCTTTGTCGGGTTTTGGACCGTTTTCGCCGCGGGAGTCCGCCTCTTTCCTGAGGCAGTCAGAGCGCGGCTTCCGGACTTCGGCGCCATTCCCAAAGCAGACAAAGCCGCGTGGCTGGTCTCAATACTTTTGGCAGCTATTGTAGTTACCCTCAGATTGGGTATCTTGCAGGGGAGTGCCTCTCAGGTCGGCGATGACAACTTTCAACTGGTTAAGTTGACCTCCATTGCGACCACCGGCCTGCCTTCGCTTCACGCACGACAACCACTTTATTCCTTCCTGTATTATGACCTTGACTATATTTCTCCTGCGCTCTGGGTGCGCTATACCTCGGGCGCAGTAGGGATCGCGCAGGCATGGATCGTTCATATCGGCGTTCAAACATTTGTCGCCTCACTCTTTCTCACCCGCTTGATGTTCATGTTCGCCCAGACCCGCATGGCGCGGCTGTTTGGCTTGCTGGCCCTTCACACGGCTACTGGCTTGGACTTGCTCTTCCTGCCCCGGCTGCTGAGATTCTACCAGGAACTGGGGTCAGACTCTTTCCTCCACTTGGAAGCCTGGACAAAAACTCTCGGTCTTTTCGATGGCTTCATGCGGCTCTTGATGCCCATCAACTTCTATATCTGGGTACCGCAACATCAACTTGGATTGGCCATATTGGGCCTGATCTTCCTGCTGATCACTGCAGCCCGGCACAAGGGACCCTGGCAGATCGTTGCCCTGGCATTACTGATAACGGCTTTGTTCCGGACCAGCATCTTTGTGTTCATTGGCGCCGTACCCGGTCTTGTACTTTGGTACACATTCAAACTGTGGAGCGAAGGAAACCGTCTGCGCCAACTCCTCCATCTCGCGACCGCGGCACTAATTGCTCTCCTTATGCTTTTTCCCTCTTTCGTCGACTTTTCAGCGAAAGGATCCTACCTTGAGTTCGGACTGCGCTCCTTTGCATTCCTTGATATTCCAGTCGTTCCCTGGCTGAAGTATCCTGTCACAGCCCTCACTTACCTCCTGCTAGAAATGGGCATCCCCTTCGTGATCCTTTTGTGGCTCCTGTTACGGCCCTCCCTGCGTACCCGTCCGATTCGTTTTTGGGTCTTCACTGCCTCCGCCCTCCTGATTCCCTTTGTGGTCCAGATCAGATACACGAATGACATTGCCATGCGCGGCGTTATGCCGGCCCAATTGTCGCTTGCCTTGATCGGATGCTACGGCTTGGCACAGTTGGAGGCGGGAAGACGTAGCATTGCAGCCGCAGTAGTCCTTGCACAATCTCTTCTGTCTCTTTCGACGGTCGGCACCGAACTATACTTGCTCTCCACTCTGGTGAGACCGCCAATTCCATCGACGACGCAATGGATTGCCGAGCATACACCGTTAGATTCACTGGTCTTCTTTGAAGAGATTGAGAATCCTGAGTATGAGGTAAACTATGGCAATCGCATGTCGTACATTGTCTGGCACCGTAGTTATGTCGATTTGCAACACATGCCGTTCCACGCAAGCGCCTGGCGCTGCCTGCCGGATGTCGACCTTTACAGCGATGAGTCACTCTGCGCCATCGAGGCACTCATCCCGAAATCCCAGCCGGTTTTCGTGAAATATGGCGCGCCTGTGCCGAACTTGAGCAGTCCTTCCTTTACCCTCGTGCATCAAACGGAAGACGCCTCCATCTTTTTGCTCGCCTGTCCTAAACACGATTCTCCTCAGTTTCCTGAACCTCCAATCTGGACATTGGGGCCTTTCCCCCAATATCGCGATCTCCTGTCAACAGTTCCCGCCCACCATGCCTTCGCCGCCACCACAAACCTCATCGTCGACTGGCTTGAGAAGGAAGGTGTCGAGCAGCAAACGTTCGCAGTCGTGCACGACCCGGACAGTGAAGCAGTCGATGAGCAGACGCAGTTCTACCAACAGTTGCATCCGATTGACGATCTGACGTTCCCTGTCTGGTTGCTGCTCGACTACACCACGGACTTTCCCTGGAATGAGCGGGTTCTGTCGCACGCTCTAGACAACTATTTTGTCGCCCAACCCGCTGCATCGGCAGCGCAGTGGCTGGAATGCAAACAGCGCGTCGTGCTCGCACTTCCCACGATTGCCGACGAACTCTACCCTATGCACGAAAACATCAGTTTTGGCGAAGAGGTGGTCGTCAGAGAGTGGCGCGTAGGCAGCCACGCCTACCTGCCGGGAGATGTAATACCCATGGAACTGACTTGGAACATGCTCAAAGACGAACAGTTCAAATTCTACGTGCATTTGCTCGACCTGAACTGGAATCTCTTCGCCCAGATCGACCTGGCAGCCGACAGCGGCGGTGCCGCGGCTTCCCAACTCACGCGTATGGGACTCTACTTGCCTCCGGATCTACCCGCCGGCGAGTATCAGATCCGCTTCGGCGTCTATCGAGCCAGTGACGGTCAACGACTGACTTTGCCGACAGGGGAGGACAGCGTCCACATTCCATTCTCTGTGACGCACCGAAACGATTCGCTACGCTGAATTTGGTCAGCATGCAAACGGACCCGACCGTCTTTCGCTACACCGTCTCGCATCTGCTACGATTCGGACATTGCGGAAGGGCTAACGCGGTGGCGGAATTCAAAGAGTGGCCGCAGGAACAAGAGTTGCCGGCGGATCAGTCGTCACCACTAAGCGCCGAAAGTTGTGGCCAATTCGCTCGAGACTTTAATCTTTTGCGGAAATGGGGTGCAGCGGGGGAGACTACTGTCCTCCGAGAAATCTCAGTCACTCGCTCAGGTAAGGGAAGCCCCCAGGCATAGGGTTAGGCGTCACCGCCAGTTCTTGTTGGCACGCGCACTTTCATGCGGCCATCCATGAAAGTGCATATTCCACCAACTGCGAGTTGTCGAATTTAAAAATGCACAGATGATTGAATTAGCTCTTGCGCCCGTCCTGTTCGTCTTGTTCTATCTGTTCCCCGGGGCGGTCCTGTCATCCAATACCGTCTTCAAAGGAAGGCGGCTCGAGAACATCTCGGTTGCCGTTTTACTCTCGCTGATATTTGCCCCACTCGCCTTTACGCTGCTCAGCCGCGTCTTCCCGAACAATGACAGTCTACTCCTGGCCGGATTTACTGGCTTCTGGGCGCTCTTCGCCGCAGGCGTCCGCTTCTTACCGGAGACAGTCAAAGCGCGGCTGCCTGATTTCAACTGCATTCCCAAAGCGGACAGCGTCGCTTGGTTCGTCTCAGCCCTCTTGGCAGCCGTTGTCGTTACACTCAGGCTGGGCCTCTTGCAGGGGAATGCCTCGCAGATCGGCGACGACGACTTTCACCTGGTAAAGTTGACCTCCATAGCGGCGACCGGCTTACCCTCACTTCAAGCGCGACAGCCGCTCTATCCCTTCATTTATTACGACCTTGACTATATCGCCCCTGCTCTCTGGGTCCGCTATACGTCGGGCGCTGTAGGAATCTCGATTGCATGGGTGATCCATATCGGCGTTCAAACATTTGTCGCCTCTATCTTCCTCACCCGCCTGATGTACATGTTCGCCCAGTCGCGCTTGACGCGGCTGTTTGGCTTTTTGACATTGCACACTGTTGCCGGACTGGACCTGCTCTTTCTCCCCTGGTTGTTGCAAATGCGGCAGGAGTTCGCATGGGCTTACATCCGTCTGGACCACTGGGCAAGTAGACTCGATATTTTCGATGGATTCATGCGGATCTCACTGCCCGTCAACTTCTACATTTGGGTCCCGCAACATCAACTTGGGTTGGCCATCTTGGGTCTGATCTTCCTGCTTGTCACTGCGGCCCGGCATAGGGAAATCTCACAGATGGTAGGTCTGGCCTTTTTGTCGGCGGCTCTGTTTCGCACCAGCACTTTTGTGTTTCTTGGCGCTTTGCCAGGGGTGGTGCTTTGGTACATTGGCAGACTGAAGGCCGAACAGGACCGTCTACGCCAACTCCTCCATCTGGCGACCGCCGCCCTGGTCGCGCTAGTCTTGCTCTTCCCCTCCTTGGTAGACTTTTCCACAAGGAGATTCTACCTGGAGTTTGGTTTGCGTTCCTTCGTTTTCCTCGACATTCCTCGCGTCCCATGGCTGAAGTACCCTGCTACAGCCTTCATTTACCTCCTTCTCGAAACGGGCATCCCCTTCGCGATCCTATTGTGGGTGCTGCTGCGGCCCTCTTTGCGTATCGGTCCGATTCGCTTCTGGGTTTTCTCAACTTCCGCCCTTCTGATTCCCTTTGTGGTCCAATCCGAAGACACAAACGACATTGCCATGCGAGGCGTCATGCCAGCCCAGTTGTCACTGGCCCTTATCGGATGTTGGGGTTTGGCGCAATTGGAAGCTCGCAGGCGGAGCATCGCAATCGCAGTTGTAGTCGCCCAGTCCGTTCTGTCCCTCTCGTCAGCCAGCGCTGAAATTTTCTTTCACTCCACGGCTGAGAAACCGCCGATTCCGAACACTACTCGGTGGATCGCCGCCCGTACGCCGCTGGACTCCCTGGTCTTCTATGAACCGAGTGTGACGACTGTACATGAAGTGAACTACGGAAATCGTATGTCCTACGTTGCCTGGCGTCGTCACAGCACCGATTTGCAATACATGCCTTTCCCCGAGGACGCCTGGAGATGCCTGCCGGAGCCCGACTTAGACGACGGAAGATCGCTCTGCGCCATTGAGGCCCTCATCCCGGGCACCCAGCCCGTTTACGTCAAGTTTGCTGCTGCCGAGCCGAAATTGGACAATTCCTCCTATACCCTCGTGCATCAGACGGATGAGGCCTCCATCTTTTCGCTCGCCTGTCCCAAACACGACTCTCCTCGGTTTGCTGAACCTCCCATTTGGACGATCGGGCCCTTTCCCCAATATCAAGCGATTCTGGAGACGATTCCCGGACACCATGCTGTCGCCGCCACATCGCAGGGGCTCGTCGACTGGCTCAGGGGGGAAGGTTTCGAGCAGAAAATATATGTAATCGCGCACGACCCGGACAGTGAGGCCAACGAAAGACAGACGCAGTTGGACCAGCAGATGACCGCAATCGACGACCTATCCTCCCCTGTCTGGTTGCTGCTGGATTACACCTTGGATCATCTCTGGAACGAAGAGATTCTTTCCCACATTTTCACCAGCTATTATGTCGCCCAGCCCACTGCGTCTCCAGCAGAGTGGCTGCAGTGCAAACAACGAGTCGTTCTCGCGCTTCCCGTGTCGGGTGACGATCTCTCCGCCGTTCGCGAAAGACTCAGCTTTGGCGAGATGCTGGTCGTCAGCGAGTGGCGCGTCGGCAGCCGCTCCTACCAGCCGGGCGACATTATCCCCATGGAACTGACTTGGAACATGCTTGGTGACGGACATTTCAAATTCTTCGTTCATTTGCTTGACCTCGACTGGAATCTGTTTGCTCAGATTGACCTGTCCGCCGACCTCGACGGTACCGCCAATTCCCAGCTCACGCGAATGGGACTGTACCTGCCGCCTGACTTGCCTTCGGGCGATTACCAGATCCGGCTCGGCGTCTATCGGGCCAGCGACGGTCAGCGACTGACACTGCCAACAGGAGACGATAGCGTCCACATTCCATTCACCGTGACGCAATAGTACGGTTCGCTCCAGCGAAATTTTTCAACGTCCGGACGTCCCCGCCCGGCAGGCCAATTGCATCTAAATTGGATGGAAAAGTTGTCATGTGCCGATAGATGAAAAAGCTGATAGGATAGTGAGTTCACTACTTGAAAAACGGAGGGAACTCATGACGGACCTAAAGGTATCTTCACTGGTTGAGCATTTGAGGAATTGGAAGACCCCCGTATCGAACGGACGAAGCTACATCAGCTGAGCGACATTCTGGTGATAACGGTATGTGCGGTCATCTGTGGGGCGGACAACTGGGTTGAAGTAGAAGAATTTGAGCGTGCCAGAGAAGAGTGGCTGGAGTAGATGTTGGGATTGCCGCATGGGATACCATCGCATGATACCTTTGGTCGGGTCTTTGCGCTGCTGGATGCGGCCGCGGTTCAGGCCTGTTTTTGAGTTGGGTGCAGGATTTTCATGAGATAACAAGGGGACAACTACTGGCGATAGATGGGAAAACGGTACGTCGTTCGCATGATCAAGCGCAACAGAAGAGGCCTTTGCATTGAGTCAGTGTCTGGGCTGCGGCCAATCGTTTGGTGCTGGCGCAGACAGAGGTGGAGGCAGAAGGGAATGAGACTAGCGCCATTCCCGCATTGTTGCAGATGCTGGATTTGTCCGGCTATATCGTTACAATCGACGCTATAGGCTGTCAGAAGTCGATCGTGCAGTTGCTGACCGAAGGGGGCGCTGACTATGTACTGGCGCTGAAAAGGAACCAAGCCCAATTGCATGACGATGTCAAGGAGATGTTCAGCAGCGAACGGGAACGCGAATTCGTCCATCTGCCCCACGACTGCCACCAGACAGTCGCGAAGGACCACGATCGCATTGAACTGCGTCGCTGTTGGGCCACGGCAGCCCCAGAGTTCCTCGACTATATGAACCCAGATGAGGATTGGACCCAACTCCAGAGTCTGGTCATGGTCGAATGCGAACGACGTTTCCCTGACCATTCCTCCTGTGAGACGAGATACTTCATCTCCAGCCTGCCCCCCGATGCCAAACAACTCTTGGCTGCCACGCGTGGACACTGGAGCATCGAAAACTCGGTCCACTGGGTCTTGGATGTCGCCTTTCGCGAAGACGAAAGCCGCATTCGACAAGGTAAGGCACAACATGACTTGGCTACCCTACGCCGTATGGCCCTTAATCTCCTGCGCCATGAGAAAACGGCTAGAGTCGGCGTCGCAGCTAAACGCCAGCAGGCCGGCTGGAATGGGGAGTATCTGCTCAAGATGCCTCAGCCTTTAGACGCGATTGCTCTCGGGGATCTCCCAGGCCCTTGCAGCGAAGCGTCAAGTCTGCTGTACTCGATCTTCTGCTCCACATACTGGAGAGCAGTCCCCTCTCCAGCATCGCAGACGAAAGCACAGCCGCCGGAATGCGCCCTGTCTCCCCTCGTTGTTGGCGATCGGAGGCCCCCCGCCGCAAGGAGACGCGCCAGATGATCGACAGAAGGTGGAGCTGCCGTCACCTCCTCCAACTCGCCGCTGCCAGCCTGGCCGCAGCCGCGCTCATCGCTTGCACCTTCCCACCCCTGCCGCTCGAAGAGACCCAGATGGCCTCCGTACCCCATCCGCCCGTCGCAAATGGCCCGACTCTCACCCGCTGGCAGCCCTTCTCGAATGGACACCGCGCCGCGGTCGAATCGCTCAATGAACGATTCGAAGAGGAAAAAAGCGGCCAGACCAAAGACGTCCAGCCAGTCTCCCGGAGCGCAGATTGGGACCATCTCACTGCCGCCGCGGCCGCCGCCGACCCGCCCGATACCTACCGCATCCCCAAAGGGCAGTCCAGACATTACATCGCCAGCGGCCACATCCTCCCCGTCAACGATCTGCTGCCCAGCAGCGCCGACATTGAGGAGACTTATCTGCCCAGGACCGCGCAACGCGCCAAAAGAAACGACTGGTGGTACGGCCTGCCCGTCGACGTCCAAAACCTGGCCGTCTTCCGCTACAACGCCATTAATTCAGTGGCCGGGCTCGAAACGGCCGACGCAGAAAAGGAAACCAGCCGAGCCTCGCTTTCCGACGCCAACACCGTATCGATCGTCGCCAGCCATACCACGCCCGGCGTGCTTTTCGAAACTGCGCTGTTCCAAAGTGATTGGCCCAATTGCGGCCAAATCTGTAAATACGCCTTCGCCGCAGGGAAAAGGAGCATTGCATGAAGCTGCACATCCTGTTCTTGGCCATACTGATTGCCGCCTGCGCCCCGCCTCTTTCTGACCTTCCTCAGCCCGACATGCCATACCAAAACGTGGCATATCTAGGCCACGTCACCGTTTCAGCCGGCAGCTGGCAAAAGCATTTTGCAGTGGATGGCGACAGCGATACCTGGTGGTCGGCTGACGAGGTGGCCCCTCAATGGCTTGAAGTAGACTTGTGGAACGATCTGCCACTGGAGAAGATCGAATTTTCTGTCTCCCAGATCGCCCCCGGCCCAGCCACGCACAAAATCCGACTGGAAAACAAGGCGGGCGACATCGTGGCTTGGCATCGTTTCGACACCGAAAGCGCTGGCGACGGCAATACCTTCGCCCTAACAATTGACCCTCCGAGTCTTGTCCGCAAGGTGCGCATCCTGACAACCCGGCATCAAGGGTGGGTCGCATACCGGGAGGTCCGCATACTCTTGGCGTTTCCCACGACTGTGACAAGCGTCGTCTCCGGTCTTACTAATCCGGTCTACCTGACGCACGCCGGCGACGGCAGCGGTCGCCTTTTCGTCCTTGAGCAGGACGGGCGCATTCGCATCATAAGCGATGGCGTCCTTTTGGAAGCGCCATTCCTAGACATCGCCGACAAGATGATCAGCCGGAAGGGGCAGAACGGTCTTCTCGGCCTGGCTTTTCCACCCACCTACGCTGAACATGGCCGCTTTTTCGTGACTTACACCAGAGAAAGCGTTAGAAACATTGTTAGTCGATTTGCCGTCGGCCCCGACCCAAATGTTGCCGACCCCAACAGTGAGGAAGTTATTTTGGACTTCGACCAGCCAACAGAGGTGCACCCCGTTGGCACGATTGCCTTCGGGCCGCTAGATGGATATCTCTACATCGCCGTTGGCGATGGGGGAGGGCCGCAAGACGCTGACAAATCGGATTCTTTCCTTGGCAAGGTTTTGCGCATCGATGTTACTCCGGAATCCGCCCGCTATGCCATTCCGCCTGACAACCCGTTCATTGGATTACCCGGCCATCTTCCTGAAATCTGGGCAATGGGACTCCGCAATCCTTGGGGATTTGCCTTCGACCCACAGAGCGGCGCCTTATTTGTCACTGACACCGGTGGTAATGCCAGAGAGGAGGTAAATTATCAGCCGGCGCATAGCAAGGGCGGACACAACTACGGATCACCTTGCTGGGAAGGCGGCATCGACACCGAAATCTGCCAGTTGGATAGCGCAACGGCACCAATAGTCACATACAGAAGATCTCAGGGTTGCGCTATTGTAGGCGGTGCCGTGCAACGAGGCCGCTTCGCCCACGCTGACTTCTGCAGCTCCACAGTCTGGCTCCTCCATCGCCAGGATAAATCATGGCGAACCGTGCCTCTTGCGAGGCTCCCCACACCGATAAGCAGCATAGGTACAGATGAAGAGGGCAACTTGTACGCCGTCGGCTACTCCAGCGGCATAATCTACCGGATTGACTATCATCACCGTGAAAGAGGGTCGGCAGATTTGACTTCCCTGCTGCCTAACCAATAGGAGCATGGCGGGCGGGGTTCCTGCTGACGATTCGGAGAATACCGGTATGGGACCAGACCGTGCCGGGCCAATCGATGCCGCAAATCCGCACTCGCAAGCCGTTTGGCGATCGGGATAAGAGTCCGGACCACATGCGCGCGCCGCCGCCACCTCAGGGAAAATGCATCTCAATTGGGTTAAGGAATAGATAACTAACCCGAGTTCGGAGTTAGTTTAGGGCTGGCAAGAGAGCAAAGTCTTTGTCAGAGAGATGGAGAGATGGCTTCTTGGGTTGCCAAGTGTAGGCGATCAGCCCGACGATGAGATTGACCATAAGGTTGGTTTGGCTCCGGTGACGAGTATGTTCAATCTGTGAGATTTATTTGAGCTGGTCAACGATGGTCCCGATCACGAAGCGTTTGCGCGTGAGCCGTCTGCCTTCGAGAACAACGAGTCGATTCTGCATGTTTTTGCGGATGGGCGTGATCGGCAACGGGCGGTCTGCCGACATCAATTACAGTCCGCGTGCGAAGAGTTGTTCAAAGACAGCTTGGGAGAGATAGCCGCGGTCGCCGACCAACTTACCCCACAGGTTTTTGGTCATCTGTGGGACCGGTTTGCGGTCATCTATGTTGCCGGGCGTGAGTTGAACCGCCAGCAATTCACCCTGGTCATTGACAATCAGATGGAGCTTGAAACCATAGAACCATCTCATGCTGCTCTTGCCCCGCGTGGCCACCTCGGCAAAGACTCGGTGGCGGCCGATGCGCCGGTTGTGGCAGACGGACAACGGGGTCGAATCGATGAATGCCACCCCTGTCGCCTGGCCAAAGCGCGCACGCAGATAGAGACACATGGCTGGCAGGGCTGATGGCATTAACTCCACAAAGCGCGTGTAACTGACCAGAGTTAGGAATTCACTGCGCATATGCTCACATACGTGCTGCATATAGTAGGCCTTGAAAGCGCGATAGTGCGACTGGTGAAAGTGAATCAAAATCGTCATTGCTTCACTCAAGCTCAACCGCAGGGGCGCCCCCCTCGTTTGCCAGTCACGCCCAAAAGATTGGCATTCTCTCTTGTAGCCAGCCACTAACAGAAGTCATCGACATGACAGAACAGTTTGAGTATACTCATCACTGAGCGCCTTTCCTTGCTGGAGAATTCTTGTTGGAGAACTTCTATCCTACCAGCTTGTAAAGGTGCTCATTTGCTCCGAATTCAGGTTGACTACTAAGCCTAAATGCAAAAGGCTTCTGCTATCACAGCCGAAAGCTACCTAAACTCGGCCCTTCGTGTGAATTCGTGTCCTTCGTGGATCGATGAGCAGTTGCAGGCTTCATTGTCAGGACACTTGACGACCAAAGAACGCCAATTTGGACGAGACGCTTGTTAGTTACAGGAATTGTTGGAACTACAACCGCACATTGTTGAGAGAAGGTATCTTCGGCGATAATGGGAGGAAATCAGCGTAGCGGGAGGAGCAATGGAACTGAGCGAATTGGATGAAAGGGCGGACGAATTTGAAGCGTTTCACAGTCGATTTGCCCCCTTGTTTGGGCGCAGAGAGGTACAGGAGCAGGCGGTCAAGTATCTGCAAGGGTTGATATCGCCGGTGGGACGGCAGAATGGCTGGCAGTTGGCCAAAGCGGTCGGCGACAAGAGGCCGGATGCGACGCAACGGTTGATGTACAGCACGTAATGGGACGCAGATGCTGTGCGGGATGCGATGCAGCGATTTGTGATAGACAAGTTCGGCGCTGCGCATGGTGTCGGGGTGGTAGATTAGACGGGATTTCTCAAGAAGGGGGTGAAATCGGCGGGTGTACAGCGCCAGTATAGCGGGACGGCTGGCAAGATCGAGAACTGTCAACTGGGGGTTTTCCTGACCTATGCAACGGCGCAGGGACATACCTTTTCGGATAGGCGGATCTATCTGCCTGAGCAATGGTGTGCGGATAGAGAGCGCTGTAGGCAAGCCAAAGTGCCGGCCGCTATCGGTTTTGCCACCAAGCCTGAACTGGCGGTTGCGATGTTGCGTCATGCTTGGGGGCAGGGTGTGCCGATGCGCTGGGTGACGGCAGACGCGGTCTACGGTGAAGCGTCTGTCCTGCGAGATGTTGTGGCCGCTAGTGGTCGTTGGTATGTGTTGGCGGTGCGCGCCCATGGCAGCGTGCGGCCGGAGCGTCCAGAGGTCGCAGTCCCTGCTTGGCGGGGAAGGGGTCGCAAACCGACCAAAGAACGAGCCCGTGATGAGAACGCACGACCGATACCGATACCCGCGCTGGTCGCTTCCTGGCCTGACAGCCGCTGGCAGCGTCTGCAGGGAGCCGAAGGCGAAAAGGGAGTTTGCATCTACGACTGGGCCTGCCAACGGGTCGTGGAGAATCAAGACCGACTGCCAGGACGGGATGCCTGGCTCTTGGTGCGACGCACGCTGACCGAACCGCACGAGTGCGCCTACTTTCTCTCCAATGCACCGCCTGAAACTCGCTTGCAGACCCTGGCCCGGATCGCCTCGACTCGCTACACCGTTGAGCAGAGTTTCGAAGAGGCCAAAGGCGGAACCGGCCTCGACCACTACGAAGTACGCTATTGGCCCAGTTGGCATCGACATATAACGCTCTCCATGATGGCTCATGTTTGGCTCGCCTGGCTTCGTCGCAGACGCAACCAGAAAAAGGGGGGCGTGAACCCTTTCTGGCCGAGTTGTCCGTGCCTGAAGTAAGACGTTTGCTCGAAATCGCCTTGCCCTTGCCATCGCGCTCGTCCGCCGCCCGTCTCGCTTGGTCACTCTGGCGCCGCACCAAACGCAAACAGGCTCGTCAATCGCACTATAGCCGCCAATTTACCCTATCTCTCCCCCCACCACGACCGCAACCACCCTAAATGCGGTTGTAATGTGAGATGGCGGTGGAGAGACGATTCGATACTTTTTAGAGTCCTTTCCACAGACAAGGGGGGACATAAGGCGGACTTCACGGCGGCGGATATCTGGTCGAGCATTTCGAGGATTTCGAAGATCCGCGCGTTGAACGCACAGGGTTTCGTCAATTGAGCGACATAATCGTGATTGCAATCTGCACAGCCGCTTGCGGAGCAGACAACTGGGGCTAGAAAGAAGAATCTGGACACGCCAAACGGTACTGGCTCGAAGCGCTGACGTCAGAGAGTGGCGCGTCGGTAGCCTTCCCTACCAACCGGGCGATGTGATCCCCATGGAACTGTCATGGAACCGGCTCGAAGACGGAGACCTAGAATTCTTCATCCATTTGTTCGACCCGGAGTAACTACTAAGCCACATACAGCATCGGTCTCGACCAGTCTTCCATCCCCGCCGCCATTCAGATTATCTGAATGCGTAATCGGTTGGCCGCCACCACGTTGGATAAGCCGCACTGCAGGAATGACAGCGTACCGTCGGTGAGCGATGGTTTTGGAGGGGGGCGTTGCGGGGGGAGTCCCCCCGCACAAGGGAGGGCCGCAGGCCCGACCGTCCAAAGAGCTAAGGAGAGAGAAAACACCTTCGCTCGCCCCATTCTTGGTCGCAGACTGATAGCGGCTGAGTAGTTACGACCCGGACTGGAATCTGTACGCTCAAATCGACCTTGGGGCGGCCTTTGACGGAACTACAGATTCCAATCTCACGCGAATGGGACTGTACTTGCCGCCTGACTTGCCTTCGGGCGATTACCAGATCCGGCTCGGCGTTTATCGGGCCAGCGACGGTCAGCGACTGACACTGCCGACAGGAGACGATAGCGTCCACATTCCTCTCACCGTCACCCAATGATACGGTTCGCAAGGCACCCTCATGACAGCGCGCGGAATGGCCCGCTATCTTTCGTATGGCCCAGCTCCATCTGCTAAGATTACGGCACGCTGAATCTATCGGGCCGAAGGACTATCGCACTGCAGGTTTTCCAAAGGGAGAGAACACAGTGAACCGATCGATCGTACCCGGACCAACCTACGCCGAGATGCGCGATCCCACGCAATTGCCTGCTGATCTCCTTACAGAAGCATCGGCCGCACTGACCACGCAAGAGCTTTCGCCGGTAAACCTGTTCAATATCAACTGGAAAAACGGCGGCTCCGAGGTTGAGCGTATCATCCTGCCCAAGGAACTGACCGGCGTCCAGGCCAATATCATCGTCTTGAGCGGCCGCAACTTTCCCAGCGGCTCGATGAAGGTCGGACCGGCCTACACCACTCTTGCCGAGGCCGAGGCCCTGGACGGCCTGCGCCCGGGCGACCGCAGCATCATTGGCCCCAGCACCGGCAACTTCGGAATCGGAACCGCCTACGTCAGCGCTCTGAAGGGCTACCAGGCGATTGTCGTGATGCCGGACAGCATGAGCCAGGAGCGGTACCAACGCATACGAAAGTACGGCGGCGCGCTCGACTTGACCCACGGCACGGAGTCGGACGTAATTCTCACGCTCGAACGTACGCACGACGAGTACGTCAGCAAGCCGGACCGCTATTTCGTCCTCGCCCAGTTCGAGTTGATGCCGAATTACCGCTTTCACCGCCATGTCACCGGCGACGCGGCGGCACGCGCCGCCGCGGATGTGGGCAACGGCCAAGTCGCCGCCTTTGTCAGCGCACCGGGCAGCGCCGGCACTCTCGCCGCGGGCGACTATCTGAAGTCGGTCTATCCTGACACCAGGACCGTGGCCTTGGAGCCGCGCCAGTGCTCAACTTTGTTCGACGGCGGCCAGGGGCAGCACCGCATCGAAGGCATCGGCGACAAGATGGTGACTTTGATCCACAATGTCTACAATACCGATCTGCTGATGTTGATCAACGATGAGGAGACTGTGCAGGGCATGGAAGCCGTCCAGTCCGGCGCAGAGGTTTTGGCGGGGCGGCTCGGCGTCAAGCCGGGGGAGGCACAGGCGCTGCGCGGCAAGTTCGGGCCGAGTTGCATCTGTAACATCATCGGCGCGATCAAGACCGCCAAGTACCTGGGCCTCGGGCCGCAGGACAACGTCGTGACCGTAGCCACCGACAGCTACGATCGGTATCCCTCAGTGAGTAACGATCTCTATAGCCGCCACGGCGGCAAGCCGGACGAAGATACGCTGGAGATGTGGGCGAAGGCCGCCTTCCTGGGCGCGTCAATAGGCGAGACGATCGATCTCAACCGGCCGGGTGAAAAGGAACGGCTCCAGAAAATGAAACGGGACCTATGGACCCGGTTCGGCTACAGCGGCCCTGAAATCGATCGAATGGCCAGCCAGGTCTTCTGGGACGAGGAGTACGGTAAGATCGAGGCGATCGATCCCGCGATTGCCGAGATTCGCGGGGCGTTGAACACATAGGCAAGAAGCTCACTCGTTTTCTCGGCGGACGGCGTACTTTCCCCCCGCGGCGCTGACGAGAAGCCGCTCTCCGGAAGCCGCCTGGTTCGGCGCGGTTACGACAGCGCCATCGGCCCGCTGGACGATGCTATAGCCGCGCGACAGTACATTCGACGGGTTCAGGCTTTCCAATCGAGCGGCGCCGGATGCAAGCCGTTCGCGGCGCCGGCGCAGCATCAGCCCCGCGGCGCGCTGCATTCGCTGTTCGGCATCATCCAGCCGTTGCAGCGCGAGGTCGATCTGGCGCAGCGGCGCGCTTCGTTGCAGCCGCTGGCGAAGTGCCTCCCAGGCCAGGCGCCGTTCTGCCACGGAAGCCGCGCCGTCATCCAACAGCCCCAGATGGATCTGCCAGATATCCTGGACGATTTCCCGGCGGTCGGGCGTTGCCGCGACGGCCGCCGCGGTCGGCGTCGGCGCGCGCTGATCGGCGCAAAAGTCGGCAATTGTGATGTCGGTCTCATGTCCGACCCCGGTGATTACAGGTGTTTCACAGTCGGCAATTGCATATGCGACCTGCTCCTCGTTGAAAGCCCAAAGATCTTCAATCGAGCCGCCTCCCCGCACAAGCAGAACCGTGTCCAACGCTTCCCCTTCCAATACACGCCCGTGGCTTCCGGCCGCCTGGGATCCGTTTCGTTCCCCTTCCAAGAGCAGAGGAAGACCGGCGAAAGCGGGGTCAACGCCTTTTGGAGGGCCGGCGCCTTCTGGAAAGCGGCTGGCCGCGCCCAGAGCAGCCGCAATCTGGCCTGGAGCGTCTGCGCCCTGCACCTGTGTGGGAAAGAGAATGACTTCGGCCAGGGGCCAGCGTTGACCCAGCGTCCTGAGTACGTCCTGCAGGGCAGCCGCGCCCGGACTCGTAACGACGCCAAGCCGTCGCGGGACTCCTGGAATCTCCCGTTTGCGGTCCTGTTCGAAGAGCCCTTCGGCCGCCAGCTTCTCCTTCAGCGCCTCGAACCGTGCGTAAAGCTGGCCGCGCCCGGCAGGTCGCAGTTCGTTGGCATAAAATTGATATCTGCCGCGCTCTGGATAGACGCCAACGTAGCCGTGCGCTAAGACCTGGTCCCCGGTACCCGGCATCCACGTGTGGCGAAACGCATTGCCTCGCCACATAACTGCGTCGATGACCGCGCCGCTGTCCTTCAGGCTGAAGTAAATGTGCCCGCTGGCCGCCTTTTTCCAGCTGCTGACTTCCGCCGTAACCCAGATGTCTCTCAGGTTCTCGTCCGTCTCAAACAGGGCGCTTATGTGGGCTGTCAATTCGGTGATCGTTACTGGATTCATAGTCATGCATTGTACCACACGGGCCGATCCGCCATTCATAGAATAGTCGTAACTACCCAGCCGCTATCAGTCTGCGACCATGAATGAAGCGAGCGAAGGTGTGTTCTCTCTCCTTGCCTTTTTGGGACGGTCGGGCCTGCGGCCCTCCCTTGTGCGGGGGGACTCCCCCCGCAACGCCCCCCTCCAAAACCAGCGCTCACCGACAGTTCGTCGTCATTCCTTCAGTGCGGGTCAGCCAACGTGGTGGCGGCCAACCGAATTCGCAATCAGATAATCTGAATGGCGGCGGGGATGAAGCACTGGTCGAGACAGACGCTGTATGTGGCTTAGTAGTTACATCTTTCCGAATACCCTGCATGTTCCAAACGAGGAGCATCGCCCCTGACTTTCCCTGCAACCATCGAGAGTTGCCAATGCCCGCCGCAGACAGGTCTGCGCGATTTCCCTGCCGGCGCCCTCAGTGCTAAACTCTCTCGTGCGCGACGCGCGCCTCAGCCGGCAATACGAGTTGCCGGGCGCGATTGAGCGTCTACCAGTCAGCTTCTACATCAAGAGAACCGGAGCCAGTCAGAATGTCAGTTCAAGTAAAGCGGTTGGAGCAAACCAGCGAAGAGCAGATGGAGGCCTGCTGCGGCACGAGTAGTGCCGTGCGGACCCCGCGCGACGATCCCCAGGCCATCCGGGCGGACGTGTCATCCTACTATGGTGACGTCGCCGAACAGCAGTTGGACAGGTCGGCGGCTTCGGACTGCTGCGGCAGCAATCTCTACTTGGGCGAGGACTTGAGCGAACTGCCGGCTGCGGCCGTCAACAGCAGCCGCGGCTGCGGCAATCCGCACGTGATCGCTTCATTGCAGCCCGGCGAGGTCGTACTCGATCTCGGATCGGGCGGGGGCCTGGACGTTCTGCTTGCTGCCCGGCAGGTGGGCGAGGCAGGCTTCGTCTACGGCGTCGATATGACAGACCGGATGCTGGAACTGGCGCGCCGCAATGCAGCCAACGTCGGGGCGGCCAACGTCGATTTTCGCAAGGGCGACCTCGAAGACCTGCCTCTGGAAGATGACACAGTCGACGTTATCATCTCCAACTGCGTCGTCAATCTGACACCGGACAAGGGCCGCGCCCTGGAGGAATCCTTCCGTGTGCTCAAGCCCGGCGGGCGGCTTGCCATCTCCGATATCGTGGTTGACGGCGACCTGAACGACCTGCCGGTGAGCGAGGAAGACATTCGCGCCGGGCTCAGCTGGGCCGGCTGCATCGCCGGGGCACTGAGCGCAGCCGAACTCACGCGCCTGTTGGAGGCCGCCGGTTTCGAGGAGATTGCAATCACCTTTGAACACCGCTACAACAGCAGCGACTTTCTCGGTGAGCTTCCTCCTTCGTTGCGCAGACTATCAGATGCCGTCCTGGCTGAACTGATTCAGCGCTTCACCAGCAGCAGTATCCGGGCCAGGAAGCCGCGTCTGTAATGCGCTGACGGGCCGATTTCAGATAGCCAAGAGTGCATTGGCGGCCCTTGCCGGAACGGTCCCGGAATGGGCTGACTGTCGATTGCGACCGTGCGAAGTAGATTTCCGCACTGGCGAGGGTCACTCCGCCAAAGTTGCCTGCAATACCCAGACTTCAGGTTCCGGCGGCAAATTTTCCTTGGACAGTTCGACTTCCGGGTTTGCCGCCCAAACGACGCTGGAAGGTGGATAGCGACGCGTGAACTCCCGCACATCCGCCATTCTGGGGAACTTGCAACCGGGCAGGTCGTGATGCATGGGGATCGTAACGGCTGGGCGGAGAAAGTCCAACGCATCCTGCAGGTCATCGAGCTCGATCGTTGGCGGGCCGCCCGTGGGCACAATCGCGATATCTACGCCGCCCATCTGCTCCAATTGCCAGCGTTCCAGCCGGTTGCCGACGTCACCGAAGTGGACCACGCGCAGCCCGTCCACGACAAAAACGTACATGGCGTTGTCGCGCGGCCTTAACTTTGCCCGCATCGACTCCTGCGCGGGGATCGCGGTGAATCGAATGCCCGTCTTTGTTACGTGAGAGTCTTCTCCCGGCCCTGCAATCTCTTTATCACCCTTCCCGGACTTGCCGCCAACATTCAGAATGTGGGTGGCCGTTACGATCTCGGGGTCTCCGGGAATCATGGCGGCGTTCGCGTGGGCAGAGTCGTCATCGGAGCTGCGTACAACAATATCAGCAGCCTCATCGACTGGCGCGAAGCCGGACTTGTGCGGCGTGTAAGGATCGGTGATGATGCTGACGCCCCCGCCCTCGATTCGAAGACATGCGTGGGCGTACCACTTGACTCTCATGGCGATCCTATCCTCTTATGAGCTAAGTTGATTTCAGCCCGGAAAGAGCAGGACCGATTTTGTGCCTTCCCCGCTCTGTACACGCCGCACCGCATTCAGAATGTCCCCAAGACCACAGCGTGTGGAGATGACAGCCTCTATTTCTTCGCCGTGCTCGCGTACGAACTGATACGCGCGGCGGAACTGTTCCACCGATGAGGCGAAGGTGCCGGTCAGAACGATCTCACCGTAGTGGATCCAGCGGGGATCGACCGCCATCATTTCTCCGCGCGGTGTGCCGCCGAAGATGTTGAATACCCCCCCGTTGCGCACAAGCGGAAGGTA
This sequence comes from uncultured Caldilineaceae bacterium, assembly GCA_951813625.1. Taxonomy (GTDB): domain Bacteria; phylum Chloroflexota; class Anaerolineae; order Caldilineales; family Caldilineaceae; genus Bin5. The sequence goes on from CATOTS010000005.1 coordinate 63,552, forward strand.
CCGCTCGATCACTCGCGGGACACCGACCGCCGCAATGACCACGTCCGCGCCCCGTCCAGTGCGCTCACGAACGACAGCCTCGGCATCCTCACGCTCAGGATTGATGGCCAGGCTCGCGCCTAGCCTTCGCGCCGCGGCCAAACGCCCGTCGTTCAGGTCCACACAGATGACCTGCGCACCCAGCGCCTTCGATACGATCGTATGCAGCAGTCCGAGCGGTCCGACTCCGATGACGACGACCGTATCTCCCGCACCCGTCCTGCACTGGTCCGCGGCTGCGATGCAGCAAGAAGTCGGTTCGATCATCGCCGCCAGATCGAATGGCATGTCGGCGATGTACAAGACCCCTCCAAGGCGCACGATTTCAGCCGGAATGCGCACGTACTCGGCAAATCCGCCGTCGTCGCCGTGACCCAGTCCGTGTTCGTTGAGACAGAGGCTGTTGCGCCCCTGAAGGCAGTAGACGCAGTCGCCGCAGGCGGCGATTGGATAGACGGCCACGCGCTGCCCTTCATACAGGCCGGTCGCTTCCGCGCCGGTTCCGAGTTCGCAAATCGTACCGGCGACTTCGTGGCCCAGAATTGCCGGAAGCTCTGCCGGCGCGCCGAGGCCGCCTAAGATCTTGACGTCGGTTGCGCAGATTCCGGACGCCCGCACTTTCACTACAACTTCGCCGTCGCCGGCGCACGGGCGCGGAACATCGACGACGCGAATTTCACTCTTCCCGTAAACGACCGCGGCCTTCATCGCTGTACGCCTCCCCGACGCGCCTAAAGGCGGCAATCTCCTCTTCCAGCGCCTCTTCAAGCTGGAGTGTGCCCGGTTCGTACTGGTCTATCTGGCGCATCAACCCCATGGCTCGTTGGCGCAGGAGCCGGTTGAACCGCTCGAAATCGGCATCTTCAATCTTGCCGACACTGTGATCAAACGCCAGCTCGCGGACCGCCTGCAGGGCTGCGTCCTTGCGCGTCATCAGTTCGGCCAACTCCTCTCCAGCCGCCGGGTGCTGTACCGAAGGAGGGCGGACCAGTGGCCAGATGACATAGCCGATCGCCGCTGCTGAGACCACGCTTATGAAGAGGAGTAACGCCCACATCCAGTCTGTTCTCTGTCGCTACGCGTTCCTTCAGGCAAGGACCTGGCGGGGACCGGCGCGATCGGATAAGCCTGCCGGCACGGCCCGGGCCGAACGCGCCGGCTGCGGGTGCGGCCAGACGCTGACCACCGTCCCAATCACAACCAGAAGGCCGCCGACCCACATCCACATCGTGAGTGGGTTGATGTAAACGGTGAAGGTTGCGCTGCTGCCGTCCCCTTGCCAGCCGTTCAGGATCACATAGACGTCTTCGGCCGGCGTCATCCGCAGCCCTACCTCGCTCGTGGGCTGGTCCGGCGCCTTATCGTAGATATTGCGGCGAGGAGCGATCGTGCCCAGGGCGCGCCCGGTGGATGCATCAGCAACGACGAGGCTTGCTCGAATTTCGGTGTGATTGCTCGACCGGCGCGATTCAAGGTCCGTGTAGGTCAGCGTGTAGCCCGCCAGGTCGACCGACTGTCCGGCAGCCAGTGTAACGTGCGTCGTCGACTGGTAGAACTCGTTTCCAATGATGGCGACGCCTATCAGTACGATGCCAAAGTGGACGACGTAACCGCCGTAACGGCGGCCGTTACGGCGCAGCAAGCCCCACAACGCGGCGTGCACCGGCTCGCCCCTGGAGCGCCGGCGCGCGCTCGCACCGCGCACAAACTCCTGCACAATGGTCGCGGCAACAAAGACGCAGACGCTCAGACCAGCCACGGGAAAGGGATTACGGCTGGTGAAGAGAAAAAAGGGCGCGGAGACGAGCCCCGCCAGTAGCGGCCAGATGAACTGCCGCCGCAGCGCCGCAGCGCCTGTGCGCCGCCAGCCAAGAAGAGGGCCGACGCCCATCAGAACAAATAACAGGAGAAAGAGAGGGCCGGCCACGCGATTGAACCAGGGCGCCGCCACCGAAATGCGAGTTCCGGTTAGAATCTCGCTGAACATGGGAAAGAATGTGCCCCACAGAATGACAAACGTGATCCCGGCGAATAGCCAGTTATTGGCCAGGAATGCGCCTTCCCGGCTCGAAATCGAGTCGATCTCGTTCTCGCCCTGCAGAAATGGCAAGCGCTGGAAGAGGAGCAGCAGAAACCCGATCGTCGTAATCGACAGAAACACAAGAAAATAGGGGCCGACCGGGCTCTGGGCGAAGCTGTGAACACTGCTGAGGATCCCGCTGCGCGTGGTAAACGTTCCCAGGATTACAAGGGTGAAAGTCAGCCAGATCAGGGTTACGTTCCATACCTTCAGAATGCCCCGCTGCTCCTGAATGATGACGCTGTGGAGGAATGCGGTCGCCGTCAGCCAGGGCAGGAAGCTGGCGTTCTCCACCGGGTCCCAGGCCCAGTACCCTCCCCATCCCAGCTCCATATAGGCCCACTGGCTGCCCATGATGATCCCCGCCGAAAGAAACATCCACGGGATCAGCGTCCAGCGCCGGACCGTTCGCACCCAGCGTCGGTCCAGTTGTTTGCTCAACAAAGCGGCCACGGCAAACGCAAACGGCACCGTCAGCCCAACCCAGCCCAGGTAGAGCATGACCGGATGAATCACCATCCAGTAGTTCTGCAGCAGTGGATTCAGCCCGCGCCCGTCGGGCGGCACGACGCCGACCTGTTCGAAGGGGTTTGCACTGAAGACCAGCAGGACGAGGAAGAAGAGCAGCGCAGCAAGCAGCGTCGCGTTGACATACGGCATCAGGGCGCGTTGTGTATGGCGATACGTCAGGGCTGTCGCCGTGCTGAACAGGCCCAGCAGGAGGGTCCAGAACAGGAGACTGCCCGCCTGCCCGCCCCAAATTGCGGCAAACTTGTAGAAGGTCGGTAGGCTCCGCTCTGAACTGTTCCAGATGTAGGCGATCTGAAACTGGTCGTTCAGGAGGCCGTACCACAAAATGACAGCAGCCGCGCCAACCAGCGCTGTCACTGCGTAGACTGCATGAAAACTACTGCTGGTCAGACCTGCGAAGAGATAGGTCGCGTTGCCGCCATAGGCAGGCGACAGGGCGCGAAGCGAGCCGCGCTGTTCGAGCGATCCGCCAGGCCCGAGCCTGCCCCCCAGGAAACCGGCAACGCTCCCGTAGGCCGACAGCAGCAGGGCAAGCACGAGCACAAGGTAGCCGAAATCGAAGATCATTTTGCGCTAGAGCTTGAAGCGCCGCAGGCGCAAGGCGTTGGCCACCACACTGATGCTGGAAAATGCCATCGCCGCGGCCGCCAGGATCGGGTGCAATTGCTGTAGAAATGGCGGCGCCCACGGGAACGGCGCTAGGATCCCGGCTGCGATCGGTATCAGGGCCACGTTATAGCCGAATGCCCAGCTCAGGTTCTGCCTGATGTTGCGAATCGTAGCGTGGGAAAGCGCGATCGCCTGTGGAACCGTGCGCAGATCGCCCCGAATCAGCGTGATGTCGGCGGCCTCCATGGCGACATCGGTGCCCGCGCCGATAGCGATTCCGACGTCGGCCTGTGCCAGCGCCGGCGCATCGTTAATGCCGTCACCCAGCATGGCGACGCGCAACCCCTCCTCCTGCATCGCGCGCACCTGCTCCAGTTTTTCGCCGGGCAACAGTTCGGCGTGGACACGATTGATGCCGACCTCGCGTGCGATTGCGTCCGCCGTCGTCCAATTGTCACCCGTCAGCATCGCCACTGTCAGGCCCATCTTGCGCATCGCAGTCACTGCCTCCTGCGAGCCGTCCCTTACAGTGTCCGCCACCGCAATGAGAGCGCTCGCCCGACCGTCGACTGCCATCCAGATCGCCGACTTGGCTTCAGCCTGCAGTTTGGACAGTTCGGGAGCAAAGCCGTTCAAATCGATTTCCTCGCGCTCCATCAGACGCAGGTTGCCCAGTAGGATACGATGGTCCTCCACCTGCGCTGCTATCCCGTGCCCTGTGATGGCCTCAAACCCCGCCGGGTCAGCCAGGTTCAACCCATTGGCCTGGGCCGCGCGTACAATTGCCCCGCCGAGCGGATGCTCCGATCCTCTCTCTGCGGAGGCAGCCAGCCGCAGCAGTTCGCCCGGCTCAGTAAGCGCCGCCATGCTGTCGCCGGATGCCGCCGGCACGCTCGCCTGCAGGGCCGGGCTCATGATAAGGTCTGTGACCGCCGGTTCTCCTTGGGTGATCGTGCCGGTCTTGTCCAGCAGGACTGCGGTCAATTTGTGCGTCTGCTCCAGCGCGACGCTGTTGCGGAAAAGAATTCCCAGCCTCGCGCCCTTGCCGACCCCGACCACGATCGACGTCGGCGTAGCCAGCCCCATGGCGCAGGGGCAGGCGATTACCAATACAGCGATTAGCCGCAGCAACGCGGGCACAAAGCCTGCGCCGGACAGCAGCCACACCGCGAAAGTTACGAACGCGAGGACGATGACCGCCGGAACAAAATAGGCTGCCACCTGGTCGACAACCCGCTGGATCGGCGCCTTGCTCCCCTGGGCCTCCTCGACCAGTTTGATAATCTGCGCCAGGGCAGTCTCCCGCCCGACCCTGGTCGCCTCGATTCCCAGCAGGCCCTGTCCGTTCATCGTTGCGCCGTAGACCTCACCACCGATCGCCTTTTCGACCGGCAGGCTCTCGCCTGTCAGCATACTTTCGTCGACCGTTGAGCCGCCCGACACAACCACGCCGTCGACCGGAATCTTCTCCCCCGGGCGCACGACCACCAGGTCGCCGACGACCACCTCCTCAATCAGAACATCCAACTCCTCGCCGTCGCGCACAACACGCGCGGTCCGGCTCTGCAGGCCCATCAACTCTTTGATCGCGGCGCTCGTCTGCCCTTTGGCCCTCGCTTCGAGTAGTTTGCCCAGCACAATCAACGTGATGATGACCGCCGCCGTCTCAAAATAGAGGTGATCGCCCAACAGGTCGCTGCCCGCGCTGCGCGCTACGAGGACCGCGACGCTGAAGATGTAGGCAACAGAAGTGCCCATCGCCACCAACACGTCCATGTTGGCGCTGCGGTTGCGCAAGCTCTTATAAGCCCCAACGTAATAGTCCCACCCCACGAGGAACTGCACAGGGGTCGCCAGCAGCAGCAGGAGCCAGTTGACCCAGCTGCCATTTGCCCAGGTGCCGAGCAGGCTGAAGTCCCGTCCCATGCTGATGACAACCAGCGGCAGCGAGAAGATCGCGCCCACAAGCAGGCGTTTGTACTCGCGCCGAATGGCCGTGGCCCTCGCCGCGGCTTCGGCATCTTCGTCTATGTCGGTGATTGCCGCAATATCGGAGACCGCTGGCGCGTCGGTGTCGGCCGGTTCATTGCCGGCGCCGACCTGCTTGCCGCCGACCTGTGTGGCGTCGCCCCCGATAACGTCGTATCCAGCCTTGCGCACCGCGGCGACTATCGGCGCACGCGCGCCCACGCCGCTGGCATATTCAACATGCGCCTTTTCTGCGGCAAAGTTCACGCTGGCATAGACCACGCCCGCGGCCTCTCTCAACGCGCCCTCAACCGTATTGGCGCAGTTCGTGCAGGTCATTCCCGCAATCGGCAGCGTCAAAGTGAGGGTCGGGATCTTGTAGCCGGCGCGCTTGACCTGCTGCCGCACGTCGACGAGCACTTCATTGGCCTGCGCCTGCTCAGGGTCGTAGTTTATCGTCAGCCGTTCGCTGGCAAAGTTGACCGCCGCCTCCTGAACGGCAGCCGCCTTCCTGCTGCTCGTCTCCACTGCGGCCGCACAGCCGAGGCAGGTCATTCCGATTACGGGGACAGTCAACTGCTCTGTTTCGTTCATTGGTCGACAGTGCGTCAGGGCCGGCGAAGTTCATCGCGGCCGCTATGGACGCCCTCGCTTACAAGCGTGTATAATACGGGCACGATTCCCGACAAAGCCATGCTTCTTGAGGCAACCGCCATTCGCCTTTCAAGATTGTCAAGTCGATTGCTGCGAGGGTCGACATTCGATCCCGCCCTCGCTCCGGCGCCGCCAATCATTCTTCAGGTCGGTTCTCGTCCTACAGTACCATAATTCAACTGTTTTTCTGAAATCGATGTAGGCAGGCTACCAGTAGGAAGAAACAAAGTTTCATTCCGTTTCTGACTACTCCTGCAGCCCCAGATTCAGCCCCAGTTCCTCTGCCGCACGCCGGGAGGCTATCATGCCAGTCGAGTTGATCGGATACACCGACAAGTTCAGCGTTGCACCGGGCGAGACGGTCCAATTCATGGTCAGCACGGACCTGCCGCACTACGAGACCACCTTGGTCAGGCTCATTCACGGCGACGAAAACCCGGATGGACCCGGCTTCAAGGAAGAGCCGGTAGCATCCGACGTCAGTGGAAGACGGCGCGGCCGCAAACAGATCGCACGTTCAGGCTCCTTCGTGGTCGTCGACGACAATGCTTCTTTGAACCGGTTGCGAAGTTTCACGCTGCAGGCCTGGGTCTTCCCTACGACGCTCGACCGAGGCGAGACTCAGGGCATCTTGAGCAAGCCTTCCTCCGAAGGAAACGGCTTTTGCCTTGCCCTTGGCCCCGGGGGAGACCTGACACTTCGGGTTGGCGGTTCAGGAGCCGATTTGGGCGCGGGAATCGGAACAGGGCGGCCGCTGCGCGCCGGCGAATGGTACTTTGTCGCCGCCGCCTTCGACGCCGGCGCCAGCAACGTCAGGCTTTACCAGCTGCCGCTGTCAAATTGGCCCTCAGACGGTTCATCCGCCGCCATCGAAGAGCCGGGCCGAGTTCAGGAAGCTTCCCAAAACAGCGGCCCTTTGCTGATTGCTGCTGCCGGCGAAGGTGGAGCGCACACCGGGCGTTTTGCTGCCGAAGGCCTCTTCAATGGCAAGATCGACGGTCCCAGCATCTTCAGCCGGGCGCTGGATGAAGACGAGATAATGCGCCTGAGGCGCGGTGTAGCCCCCGCCGAGGTGGCCGCCTCAGACCTGGTGGCCTCATGGGATTTCGCCGCGGGCGCCTCTTCCGCCAATGTGATCGACACAGGCCCGAACTCCCTGCACGGAATCGCAGTCAATATGCCGGCGCGGGCGGTGACCGGGCACAACTGGACAGCGACCGAGTTCGACTTCAAACACGCGCCGGAACAGTACGGCGCGATCTACTTCCACGACGACGACCTGGAGGATGCCCGCTGGGAGGCTGACTTCGAACTTTCCGTCCCAGACGGTCTGCGCAGCGGCGTCTATGCCGCACGGCTCACCGGCGATGGACAGGAGGACCGCATTCCCTTCATCGTGCGCCCGCAGCGCGGCTCCGACAAGCCCCCTATCCTCTATCTCATGCCGACCATGACCTATGCCGCCTACGCCAACGACCGGATGGACGCATCACAGGAGCACTTGGCGGGCCTGCCTGAAGAGCACCTGAAGTGGGATCCGCGCGATCTCTATCTTGCCGAGCATCCTGAGTTCGCCATGTCCTTCTACGACCGCCACTCGGACGGCAGTGGCTGCATCTACTCCTCCATGTTGCGCCCGATGGTGAATATGCGGCCGCAGCACCGCCATCTGCTGACCACTACCCCGCGTCTGCTGGGCGAGGACCTCTACCTGATCGACTGGCTCGACGAGAAGGGCTTCGCCTACGAGGTGGAGACTGACCACGACCTGCACCACGAGGGCCAAGAGCTTCTCGCCGAATATAAAGTCATGGTCACCGGTACCCACCCAGAATACTGGACAACACCAATGTTGACCGCGCTCGAGGCCTACCTCGAGGGAGGCGGCAGACTCATGTACCTGGGTGGCAACGGGTTCTACTGGGTGACGAGCATCGACGAAGAGCGGCCGCACATCGCCGAAATCCGGCGCGGCAATTCCGGCACGCGCGCCTGGAACTCCGCGCCCGGCGAGTGTTACCACAGCACGACAGGCGAAATGGGCGGGCTCTGGCGGCATCGCGGCAAAACCCCCAACCGGCTGACCGGCATCGGCTTCACCGCCCAGGGCTGGGGCGATCCAGCGCCCGGCTACACGCGAAAACCCGGAAGTCTCGACCCGCGCGCTTCCTTCATCTTTGAGGGCATCGCGCCCGACGAAACGATCGGCGATTTCGGCCTTGTATTTGGCGGCGCGGCAGGGGACGAGGTGGACCGGATCGACTTTGACCTGGGTACGCCGCCGCATACGCTGTTGCTGGCGACTTCAGGACCGCATGGCCCGTCAATCCTGCCTGTGATCGAGGATTACCTCCAAGTCAATACTGGACTGGTCAATGATCCATCGACCTCCGTCTACGCCGACATGGTCTATCTCGAGACGGCCAACCAGGGCGCCGTCTTTTCGGTCGGCTCGATCTGCTGGTGCGGCAGTCTCTCTCACAATAATTATAACAACAACGTTTCGCGCGTTACCGAAAACGTGCTCAAAGCCTTTGCCTTCGCAGCCGAACTTCCCCCGCCCGCCGGCAAGTGAGGTCGTGACAGCGAGCGTGATCCATATGGACACAACAGGAGAATCCGCACATGCAGTCCGCCGAAACAGTTGAAGATCGTCACGGCTACAATGCCCTCACGCAGGAGCAGGTCGCCAGCTTTTGGGAAAACGGGTTCCTGGTCGTAGGCAAAGTGCTCGAAGACGAGCTCATCCAAGAAATGCGCGCCGAGTACGACGCCGAATTCGCCCTCGCCCGCAGCGGCGAACGCCCGATCCGCAACTTGGCTGTCACCGGCGAAGACGACCACGACCACGGCGACGACGAACAGGAGCTGCTCCAGTTCATGCAGATCTCCGAGCACAACGTCAGCTTCCACCAGCTAACCTACCACGAACGCCTTCTCGACATTATCGAGGACGTCCTCGGTCCCAACATCCAGCTTTTCCACAACCAAGCCATCTACAAGCCACCCCATCACGGAGGGCCCGTATTCTGGCACCAGGACAACGCCTACTGGAAATGCCTGCCAGCCAACCTGGTCAGCGCTTGGCTCACTTTCGACGACGTCGACCTGCACAACGGCGCCATGCAGTTCATCCCCGGCTCGCACCTGCGCCCCATGATTCACGACCAGGCCCATGGCAGCGAAGTTCTGCTCGATATGGGCAAACTGGTCGACGACAGCCAGGCCGTCGTCGCCAACCTTCCCGCCGGAGGCATTACCCTGCACCACTGCCAGACTTTGCATCGCACCGCGCCCAACACCACCGCTCGCCAGCGCCGCGCCCTTGCCATCCACTACATGACGCCAGGCACCAAGTCCGCCCGCACCGACGAAACGATTCCAGTCTCATTCAGCCACCCCATGCTGCGCATGCGCGTCTGAATCCAGATGAAACGGTTATTCGAGAAGGTCTGCAGAAGGCGGACTGAAGCGAGAACACGAGAGTTCCGATGAGCGAATTTCTGGCCGTCGGCAACTGCACCCTCGACGATGTCGTCACGCCGGACGGCCGCATATCCCCGCGCCAGCTTGGCGGCAACGCCGTCTACGCCGCCGCCGGCATGCGCCTCTGGGGCGTCGACGTTTGCCTCGTTAGCGTCGTCGGCGCCGACTACCCCTCCACCTGGATCGAGCAGCTCGCCGCCGCCGGCATCGACGTTTCAGCCATATCCCGCATCGACGACCCGCACCTGCTGCGCTCGCGCGCCTTCTACTTCCCCGACGGCAGCCGCACCGACCGCATCGACGAGGCCCGCGCCATCCTGCCCGACCACGCCGGCGAAATCATCGATCTCGAAAGCGAATACACCGACACGGGCAGTCCGCTCCACCGCCGCATCTGGCCCTCCTTCTGCCCCGATCTCTCGCAATGGGAGATCAGGGCCCGGCACGCCGCCTTCGCCCACTTCGCGCCCGGTCCGCTCCCTTGCAGCCGCGCCAACGCCGCTTTCCTTAAGCAGCTCCGCGCCTGCCAAGTAACAATCTCCTTCGACTGGCCCTGGTGGGATTGGGATCGGGAAGGGCAGACCGACGTCGACCTGCTCCGCAACATCGATTTCCTGCTGCCGAGCATCGAAGAGTTGACCCTCCACGCCGACGCCGCTATCAGCGAGGAAGAACGCGGCGACTGCCCGGAGGGGCACGTCTTCGAAGCCGCCCGCCGCCTTCTCTCCTACGGACTCAGCGGCGTCGGCGTGAAGATGGGCGCGCGCGGCATGCGCTTGCTGCTGGACGGCGAGCAGGACTGGCGCCACATTCCAACCTACCCTGCCAAGGTCGTCGATCCAACCGGCGCCGGCGACGCCTTCTGCGGCGGCTTCCTGGTCGGCATGGCCCGGACCGGCGACCCCGTCCGCGCCTGTCTTCACGGCGCCGTCTCAGCCTCCTTCATCATCGAAGAATTCGGCGTCCTCCATTCCCTGCAAGTAGACGCCGCCGCAGCCAGCGCCCGCCTGCAATCGCTTGAGCCGACGCTCTCCGACCGCAATTCGTCTGTTTGACATCCCGCCGCGCATCTGGTAAATTCGCGGCGACGTTGAGCAGACTGGTCGGCGTCACTTGGCATGCAATGCCTTCCCTGACGGAAAGGAATTGTTCTACTGTCAACCCACTCTTTATCCATTTTCCCATAGGAGACTGACATGAAACCAGTACACCGCACAATCTGGCTGGCCCTCAGCATGGCACTCCTGGTCGCACTCACGGCCGCTTGTGTCGCTGTGCCCGCAGAGCCAGCAGGCGCCATGGACGACGACATGAGCGAAGGACCGAAGATGGGCGGCATGGTGGCCGGCTTCGTATCCTCCGATCCCAAGAGCTTCGACCCCGCAGCCATCGCCGGCTGGGACCAGGGCGTCATCGCCCCCAACCTGCTCGAAGGTCTCTTCCGCCTGTCGCCCGACGGTCGCGTGATCGAGCTGGCCATCGCCGAGAGCTTTGAAGTCTCCGACGACGGCACGACGTGGACCTTTAACATCCGTGACGGCGCCAAGTTCCACAACGGCCGCCAGATTACCGCCGGCGATTTCAAGTACAGTTTCGAACGCGTCCTGAATCCGGAAACCCGCAGCCCCAAGGCCTGGATGCTCTCCGTTGTCGCAGGCGCGCAGGAGTACCAGGATGGCGCCGCCGATGAGGTCAGCGGCATCACTGCGGTCGATGACAGCACGCTCGAGATCCAGCTGACCGAGCCGCTCGCGCCCTTCAAGTCGATGCTCGCCAGCATCAACCTGGCTGTCGTGCCCCAGGAAGAGGTAGAAAAATGGGGCGAGGACTTCGGCCAGAATGTCGTCGCCGCCGGGCCCTTTACCCTCGGTGAGTGGAATCTCAACCAGGACTTGACCCTCAACGCATTCGAGGATTACTGGAACGGGCGACCCTACCTCGACTCGCTCCAGTTCCGCTTCATTCGCGACGAAAACACGCGCATCGTGGAGCTTGACGCCGGCCGCCTCGACTTCGCCTGGGTCCCGCCCGCCCACTGGGCCCGCTTCAGCACAGATGAAGTATACAAAGAGAAACTGGGCTGGGCCGAGACCTTCCACACCTCCTTTATTACCGTAAACCTCGATAAGGAGCCGTTCGGCAACAATCCCAAGCTGCGCCAGGCCATTCGTTACGCGGTGGATATGGATGCCATCGTCGCCAGCCTCGACGGCCGCGCCAACGTTGCCCATGGCCTGCTCCCACCGGGGCTGCTCGGCCACAATGAAGATGCTGTCCTCAACTACCCTCGGAACCTCGAAGCCGCCCAGGCTCTGATGGCCGAGGCCGGCTATCCCGACGGCCTTCCCGGGACCCACGAGTTGATCCTGCCGCCTTGGGGCAACCTGCTGAAACTCTTCGAGATCTACCAGGCCAACCTCAAGGAGATCGGCATCAACATCGAGCTCCGACCGACCGAGTTCGGCCCGCTACTGGAGGCGCTCGACGCCGGCAACTTCGTCCTCGCCTCGACCTATCGCGTCACCGACTACGCCGACCCGGATGGCTTCTACTATCCGCTGATGCACTCTGACAACATCGGCGGCGGCGGAAACGTGGCCCGCTACTCCAACCCTGAAGTAGACGCCATTATCGCCACCGCACGCGCTACGATCGACGACGACGAACGCGTCAGCCTCTACCGGCAGATCGACGAGATGTTTGCCGATGAGCTGCCCTACATCCCCCTGATGCACAATATCTACGTCGACGTCTCGACCCCGCGCGTGCAGAACTACGTGCCGTCGCCGATGGATACGCACATGTTCCACCGCGTCTGGGTGGACGAATAAGAACGCGGCTGAACACGACCGCCCCAGGACGGGCACAGGGCGGACGCAGAACAACCGCATAGACGAACCGATCAAGCAGAAAGCGCCGCACGTCACACTTCAAGTGTGGCGTGTGGCGAGTTTTTCCGGGAGGACGATGCCATGACCCAGGACGCCGAAACGTTGGACGCCTACGTACACGCAGGAGAGCGCCGCGCCTTCGAGCTGGGCAACCGCGGCCCCATCCGTTTCGACGATGACGGCAAGCTCGCCCAGGAGATCTCCGACGCCTACTGGCGCTGCGGCTTCTACGTATTTGAAGGCGCTCTCAGCGCCGAAGAACTCGAAGATCTGCGCGCCGACATGGATAACGCGTTCGAACGCGCGCCCTACACCAAGGACGCCGACGTCGACGCCCAGGGCCGTTCCGCGCTCGGCAACCACCTCGCGCGCCCGTCCTTCCGCTTCGCAAAGCCCCTGAGCGATCCCTACGGCGGCACCGAATTCAACAGCGGCCGCCATCCCGCCAAAATGGCCGAACCCGCACCCCCTGACGACGCCCCCGACTACGTAATCAACAGCATCGCCAGCCCGCTCCAGATAATGGACAGCTGCCTGCGCCTCTACGGACATCCCCAGCTGCTCGCCGTCGCCGAAAACATTAATGGCCCTGACTTCACGCCCTTTACCGAGTCGGTCATCGTCAAACGCGCCGGCCTCGGCCCCTCGGTCGCCTGGCACCACGACGGCACCACCCACTGGGACAGCCCGGACTGGGACGAGGGCACGCACGGCTTCAACTTCATGGCCCAGCTCTACGGCAGCACCGCCGAAAACGGCGTCTGGCTGCTCCCCGGCTCCCACAAGCAGGGCAAAATGGACATCAAGGCGATGGTCGAGGCCAATGGCTCCGATCGCCTGCCCGACGCCGTACCCATGGTCTGTGAGCCGGGGGATGTTTGCATGGCCAATCGCCAGGCCCTGCACGCCTCATTCGCCAACACCTCGCCCCAGCGGCGCATCACCATCAACTTCGGCTTCCACCGCCGCAGCTCAGTCCTCAACACCCGTACCCGGCACAACAACCTGGAAGTCGTCTACGACGAAGAACGAGTCTACGAGCGCTCCCGCCTCATCGCCCTCGCAATCGACGCCCGCAGGCAGCGCTTTCCGCACGAGACGCCCTACCGCTACCAGCCGCTCGCGGGGCAGGAACAACAGAACCGCTGGAGCGAAGAAACGCGCGCCAGCATCCTCGAAAACTACAATCTGAGAGACCTTGGTCTCTGAGTGGTGGGTTGCCCTTTACGGAGTTTCATTGACGACCTCGACCGGGACCTTCTCTACGGGCGTCAGCTCGAACCGCTTCCAATGATACTGATAGCGATCGGACTTCCAGCCCCGGTAGACCTCTTCCCAGGACAGGCGTCCCTGGTGCGGCGTCAGCACCTTGTCCATCACCGGATCCGAGGCCCGCTGGTATCGGAAATCGACCGATAGCCGTAGGCGGTTCCCCGACAGATTCGGCAGACCTCGGTGCACCGTGTGACTGTGAAAAAACAGAATGTCCCCGTTCTCGAACGGGCTCGACACCCACTCGCCGCCGATCTTTTCGAAGTGCGCCCGCAGGCCGCCTGCGCCCAGCGAGCGCGAAACTGGCAATACGCCGAACTTGTGCGAGCCTGACAGTACGCTCAGCCCGCCCATGAGATGCGGGCAGTCCCCCAGCGGCAGCCAGGCCGACCAAACATCCGGCGTGCCCTGAATGTGGACAAAGTCCTGGTGCGCCGGCGTCGTCTGTTCCAGGTTAGTCGGAAAAATGAAGCGGGCAATGTTGCTCGGTTGCAGCAATACATCATCGCCCAGCAGATGCTCGATAACCTCCAGGATCGCCTCGTCGTGCGCCAGCGTATGGAACGACTCCAGCAGCTGGACCCTGTCGTAAACCGGCGAGAACTCCGGCTCCCCCGACACGTGAGGCGGGTGGCTGGTGATTGCCTCGTCGGGATCGGTACCCGCGTCAATCCATCCCACTTCCTGCAAGACGCCGGCGATGTCCCGCCGGGCCTCAAGAACTGCCTCCTCGTCAACGATGCCGCGCAGATATAGGTAGCCGTCGCGATCGGCGCGCCGGCGAATGGCTTCTGCATCGCCTCGTAGCTTGCTGGAGTCGACAAATGGCGTCATCGTCTCATTCTCCAATGTTGTAACCAGCCTTGTTGTGCAAAAGCCGGCGCCGAAACGCTTTCCTGCGCGGCCGCCGCATTTTACACATGCGAATAGGGGTCGGAAGCGTCGCGCAAACCGTCACCGACAAAGTTAAATGCCAGAATGCTGACAACGACGAATGCGGTTGGCAGCAGCAGCCACGGCGACAGAGCAAGAACGCGAATCGCCTGCGCATCATTGAGCAGCACACCCCAGCTGATTGCGGGCGGCTGCAGGCCCAGGCCAATGAAACTGAGCGCAGTCTCACCCAGGATCATCTGCGGGATTGCCAGGGTCAGCCGGGCGATGATGTAGCTCATGAAGGAAGGCAACAGGTAGCGGAAGATGACGCGCAGGTTGCTTGCTCCGTCCAACTCCGCCGCGCCGACGAAGTCCTCTTCACGTAGAGCAAAAAAGCGGCCGCGCACGACGCGGGCGATGCTCGTCCAGCCCACGGTTGAAAGAATAATAACGATGAAGAAGTAAGTGCGCACCACGGGCCAATCGTGAGGCAATGCGATGCTCAGGGCCATCCACAGCGGCAGAGTCGGCAGCGCGCGCAGCGACTCGATGATGCGCTGGATCACCATGTCGACCGTTCCACCGAGATAGCCCGAGAGTCCGCCGATGAGGATTCCCAGAAAGAAACTCATCGCGACACCGACCAGGCCGATCGTGAGGGAGATGCGGCTACCGTAAACGATTCGGGTGAACAGGTCTCTGCCGACTGTATCCTGCCCCAGAAGCGAAAGGCGAGCATCCGGGTCCTGCAGACCGAAGAGATGGATATCGCTCTCGAAGAGACCCCACAGTTTGTATGGATCGCCCTTGACAAACAGTCCCAGGGGCTGCATCACAGTTTCATCCTCAATAAAGATGGCCGCATATGTCACTTCGTCCAACGTTTTCTCGAACGGATGGACAAAGGGACGAAGATGAAAGTTACCCTCGGGGTCGACAAAGCGAATCTTGTGAGGGGGAGCCAGCGTCAACTCCTCGCGAAACTCGGTGGGGTCATAGGGCGCTACGAACTCTGCAAAGATGGCGACGGAGTAGAAGAGGCCAAGCACGATCAGCGAGATGACGGCCAGCTTGTGTTGCAGGAATCGCCAGCGGACCAGCTGCCACTGGGAGGCTACAAGAACGCGCTCATCCGCCTGCTCGGCGACTGCTTCCGTCTGCACTGTCCGCACATCCGCTGTTTGTGTCATGCCGCGTCCCTGTCTGTGGTTAATTCCGCAGCTCCTATGCCTGCGAGCGACAACCTGTCGGCAAAGTGACAGGCGGACTGGTGGGAAGGCTCTCCAGCGGCAGAGAGTTCCATGAGGGGCGGCGTCTCCTGCTTGCAGAGGTCCTCGGCGTAACGGCAGCGCGGATGGAACGAACATCCGCCCGGCAGATTGCCGGGGTCGGCTACATCACCCGTAAGCACGATACGCGGCCGGTTCTTCGTGTCTGGGTCCGGATTGGGCGCGGCAGAGATCAGGGCCTCGGTGTAGGGATGCTTGGGACAGGTGTAGAGCTCTTCCGTTTCGCCAATCTCCACAATTTTGCCTGCATACATGACCGCCACGCGGTCGGCTTCGTACTTCACCACGGCCAGGTTGTGGGCGACAAAGAGATAGGTGAGGCCGAGCTCGCGTTGGAGCTCCTTCAGAAGATTGAGAATCTGGGCCTGGACCGACACATCGAGGGCCGATACGGCCTCATCGGCAATGACAACCTTCGGCGACAGTGAAAGCGCGCGGGCAATCGCAATGCGCTGGCGCTGCCCGCCGCTGAAAGCATGCGGGTATCTGTTCAGGGTTGAGGGGTCGAGGCGGACCAGGCGCAGCAGATCGGACACTCGCGCGCGCAGCTCATCCTGGCTCTTGACCTGGCCGTGAATCTTGAGCGGCTCGCCGATAATCTGCAGCAGGGTCATGCGGGGGTTGAGCGACGAATATGGGTCCTGGTAGATCATGCGGATGTTGCGCCGCGCTTTTTTGAGGTCCGCCTTTTCCATCTTTGTCAGGTCGACCGGGCGCGTATCGCCGATGCGAAAATGGACCTCGCCGGCGGTTGGGCGCTGGGCCTGAATGATGCAATGGCTGGTTGTCGTTTTGCCGCAGCCGCTCTCACCGACCAGGGCCAGCGTCTCACCGTCGTTCAGGTCGAAGCTCACGTCGTCGACGGCCTTGACAAGACCGACCTGGCGGCGCAAGAGACCGCTCTCGATCGGAAAGTACTTGACCAGGTTGCGTACGGAGATGATGGCGCGATCGCCCCTGCCCGCAGGCTGGATTGCGTCGGTCATTCGAGGTCCTCCCGCCCGCCGTACAGGAAGCAGCTCACTTCGTGGCCGCCGGCGACCTCAATCAATGGGGGATCTCTCTTCTCGCAAACGCCGGCCATGAATTCGGTGCAGCGCGTGTGGAATTTGCAGCCCGAAGGCATGGCGTATGGGCTGGGGACAGATCCCTCAATCGGTTCGATCTCCACACGACCTGGCTCCATTTTGGGAATGGATGACAGCAGGCCGCGCGTATAGGGATGCTGGGGTCTGTGGAATACGTTCTCGACGGTGCCCGCCTCCACCTCCTTGCCCAGGTACATGATCATGACTCTGTCGGTCAGCTCGGCGATGACGCCGAGGTCGTGCGTGATCATAATGATCGCCATGCCCAGGTCAGCCTGAATGTCGCGCAGCAACTCCAGCATCTGGGCCTGAATCGTGACATCTACTGCCGTTGTCGGTTCGTCGGCTATGAGAAGCTTGGGCTGGCATGCCAGCGACAAAGCAACCATGGCGCGCTGCCGCATACCGCCGCTGAGATTGAAGGTGAACTCGTCGATGTTGCGGGCGGGGTTGGGCATCCCGACCCGGCGCAGCATCTCAACCGCCTGATCGTGCGCTTCCTCTTTGGTGACCTGCTGATGAATGCGAATCGTTTCGATTATCTGGTTGCCGATCGTGTGCACGGGGCTGAATGCAGTCATCGGCTCCTGGAAAATCATCGCGATTTCCTGACCGCGAATGTCGCGCATGACCCGTCCGTCTGGATCCTCGGCGGCCAGGTCCACGGTCTGATCGCCGTACCTGAACAGGATCTGGCCGTCGACGATCTTCCCGTTCTTGGGCAGGATCCGCAGGATAGACTGACTTGTCACACTCTTACCGCAGCCGCTCTCACCGGCAATTCCGAGAATCTCTCCCGGTTTGACGTCGAATGTCACCCCGTCGACTGCCTTGACCACCCCTTCTCGAGAGAAAAAGTGGGTCCGCAAGTTGCGAACGGATAGCAGCAGGTCGTCGGAGGGCAGGCTTGCAACTGCTGCCCCTGTTTCACGCGGGCTCTCAATCGTCATACCGAACCCCGAATACGCGGATCAACGATTGCCAGAAGAATGTCGGAGAGGAGCGTGCCGACAAGCGTAAGAATTCCCAGAATCATGATGATACTCGTCGCCAGGAACATATCCTGCTGGAGCAGCGAGCGCAGCAGGACGGGGGCAATTGTCGGTAGGCCCAGTACAAGCGAGACAAGCACCTCTCCCTCAACCAGGACAGGCAACAACCAGCCCACTGTGCTGATTACCGGATTGATGGCGATGCGAAGGGGATACTTGTAAAGCAACTTGGTGGGTTTGACGCCGCGGGCTCTTGCCACTGTCACATACTGCTTCGGCAACTCGTCAAGCAGGTTGGCGCGCATCGTCCTGATCAGTTCGGCCGTGCCGGCGGTGCCGACGATCAGCGCAGGCAGCCAGATGTGGCTGAGCAGATCGAGGAACTTGGCCGGCCCGAAAGGCGCGTTCTGCATCTCAGGCGAATAGAGACCTATCGATGCGTTGCCGGTCCAGACGAAGAGCAGCCACAGGCCAACCAGTGCCAGCAGAAAGTTTGGCGTGGCAACGCCCAGGAATCCAACCAGGGTGAAAGTATAGTCGGCTAGCGAGTACTGCTTTGTCGCCGAGAAAACACCGATAGGAATGCCTATAGCAAAGACCAGTACCAGTGAAAAGAGCGAGATCGTGAAGCTCGAAGGCAGCCTCTGGGCGATGATGTCCACAACCGGTTCGCGGTAGACCATCGAGTAGCCCAGATCGCCTTCCACAAAATTGGAGACCCATTTCCAGTACTGAACGTAGACCGGCTCGCCGAGGCCATAGCGGGCGCGCAAGGAGTCGATCAGCTCAGGCTCTATGATGTCTCCCTGCGCCTCAAGGCCGGCGATGTAGGAGCTTACAAAGTCGCCGGGCGGCGCTTGAATGATGATGAAACCGATGACACTGATCAGTATCATCACCGGTATCATCACCAGCAGTCTTCTGAAAATGTATATCAGCATCAGGCGGTTCTCGAACAGAGGAGGCCACCGAAGTGGCCCCCTCGTGAATCAGAGGAACGGAGTTTGCCGTTTACTCAGAGTGGTAGGCCCAAGTCTCAGGAGCGGCGTAGTACCACTCAGGGGCCACCGGGTTGGGGATGTTGTACATGCGGCCGGAGAACACGGCGTACCAGACCGCTTCCAGGTCGCCGGGCTGCTTGATCGAGCCGATCACCCACAGGTTGTCCTGGTGGATCTTGTACATCTCGGCCTCGAGATCGAAGCGCTTCTGCGCGTCCGGTTCGGCGATGAACTCTTCGAAGATCTCGTAGAGCCGCTTGACGTCGTCCGGGGGCTCCTCACCCTCGGCGCCGCCAGACATGACCCACTGCGCCCACGGCGGGTTTACCAGCCAGCTGTTGCTGATCGGCATCGGTTCGCCGCGCATTGCGCCGATAATCGGTGCCTGACCCGCCCAGTTGACCGGGCGAACCTGAAGTTCGTAGTCACCGGCCAGGCGCCGTTCGGTGTGCAGAGCGCCTTCCAGGGGTACGACGGTTGTCTTCAGGCCAAGATCTTCCCAGCCCTGCGCGATCAGTTCGGCGATGGGTACCTGCTGCACCCAGCCGGTATGCACCTGGGCGGAGAGCTCGAAGGGACGGCCATCCGGCAGCATGCGCTGCGTCTGGTCGTCGTTCCAGGTAAGACCCAAGCTGTCCAGGATCTCGTTGGCCCGATCAGGGTCGTGTTCAGTGTGCAGCTTGAAGCCCGGGTCGGCGCCGTTGTAGACGGATGCGTCGGGCGGCGCTACCTGGGAGGGCTTGTAAAGCCCGTTGAAGACGACTTCATTGATTCTGTCGCGGTCATAGCCTATCGATAGCGCGACGCGGAACTCCTTGTTGCGGAACAGGTCACGCAGCACTTCGTCATCGATCGACATGTTGAAGGTCACAACGCCCAGCACGTCCGACCATCCAAACTGCGGCAGCACTCTGTAGCCGCCGCTCTCCTCGTTCTGCTTGAGGACGGGATAGTTGGTCAGGTAGCCCAGCGTATACGGGTTCATGTAGTCGTTCTGGCCGGCGATGACGTCCAGCAGAATCGCTTCGCGGTCACCGAGGTTGGGGCGGTTGATCCGGTCGACGTAGGGCAACTGGTTGCCGGCTGTGTCGATCTTCCAGTAGTAGGGATTGCGCTCCAGCTCCTGCACGGGAACGCTGGCCCCGCGTGTAACGGCCTTCCAGGCGAAAATCGTCGGTACGTCAGGATTGCCATACCAATCGTGTTCAGCCTCAAAGAGCTCAACCCAGTTGGAGAAGCCCCTCTCCTCGGCAAGCGCATTCACCTTGTCGGGGTCGGTATAGTCGGGATGGAACTGCTCAAGGTAGTGAGCGGGCGCGTAGGGCATGGGACGCCAGCGGTTCAGGCGTTCGAGCAGGACACCGTAGGGAGCCTTAAACTCCATGACGATCGTGTTGTCGTCGACCTTGGTGACCGTACCCATCTCGCCGCCAACCTTCATGTTGTTGACGCCACTGGGGTTCAACTCTGTGTTCGACGCTATCGCTTCGTACCAGAAAACGAAATCGTCGGCGCCAAACGGCTCACCGTCAGACCACTTGATTCCAGGTCGAATCGTGAACGTGGTCGAGAGGCCGTCCGCGCTCGTCTCGGCGTTCATGAACACATTGGGCAGGACGCCCCTGCATGTTCGAACCGTAGACGTGCGGGAACTCACGCAGCAGGTCTTCGAGAAAATCGAAGTTTCCCTCGTGCACGTTCCGCATCGTGCCGCCGTATTCGCCGATCTGGTCGGCGGGCTGCATTACAAGCGGCTCATCAGGCAGACGCTCCTCGACCGGAGGCAGCGTGCCGTCGGCCACAGCGGCGTCAAGCATCGGTGATTGCTGGAACGAGGAGATCGAGTTCCCCGTGGCGGCCTCATAGTCGGCAATCGTGTTAAACTGCTCGACCTGCCCGGTGAATTCGCCCATCATGCCATCATCGGCCATGGCGTCATCATCCGACTCGGTCATTTCTTCCGAAGCGGGCTCTTCGGCCATCTCGGTATCCTGTTGCGCCTGTCCACCACCGCAACCGGCGAGCAAGAGACCCAAGATTACGAAGAGACACACGTAAATCCTGACATGCTTCATAGAGTTTTCCTCCTAGAGGAACTGAATATGGGTGGATTTGCAGCGGAGGCTGGGGAACCCTGGGGGTGCCAGCTTCCACCGTCGAAAACTTTTTTGGGTGTGACAAACCTGGCTGTTCTGGGCTATGATTCAGTGAACGGCGCTGATTTTCCAACAGAAGCTGCGGAATTGTCAAATTTCGAAGTCCCTTGCAATTTCGACTCCCCGGATCCAGCGCTTGTCGTCGAGGGCAGGGCCAATGCTTAATTACATACTTAGACGAATCCTTCTCTTCATCCCCATCCTCATCGGGCTGGTCACCGTGCTGTTCGCGCTGCTGAATATCCTGCCCGGCGACCCCGCCCGCATGATGGCAGGTCCCTTCGCCGACCCCGACGCCGTCGAAACGATTCGCGAGCAGATGGGCTTCGACCGACCGCTCCACGTCCAGTACCTCGACAATATCTGGAACCTGGCGCGCGGACAGTTCGGCCGTTCCTACCAGTCGCGGCGGCCCATCCTCTCCGACCTGATCGAAGTCTTCCCCAAGACCGTCCAACTCGCCGTCGCCGCCGAACTGATCAGCGCCTTGCTCGGAATCTGGCTCGGCGTCGTCGCCGCCACGCGGCGTAACGGCTGGGCCGACCGCCTCATCATGGTCATCGCCGCGCTCAATCTCTCCTTCCCGCTCTTCTGGCTCGCCCTCATGCTCCAGATTCTTTTTGCAGTCATGCTGCGCTGGCTGCCGCCATCCGGCTACGGCGGCGGCTTTGACAGCTTCATCATACTCCCCGCCGTCACGCTGGCCCTGCCCTCGATGGGCCTCCTCGCGCGCATCGCCCGCGCCGCCCTCATCGAGATCACCAGCGAGGACTACATCCGCACCGCCCGCGCCAAGGGGCTCGCTGCCGCCCTGATCACACGCCGCCACATGCTGCCCAACGCCCTCATTCCCATCGTCACCGTCATCGGCACCGACTTCGTGCGGCTGCTCGGAGGCACGCCCATCATCGAGGTCATCTTCTCCTGGCCCGGCCTCGGCAAATACGCCTACGACGCCCTCGTCTTCCGCGACCTGCCCGCCCTCCAGGCTTCCGTCCTGCTGCTCGCCCTTTGCGTGTCGCTTGTCACCCTGCTGGTGGACCTTCTCTATGCATTCATCAACCCGCGCATCCGCTACGCTTGACTGGCGCCGTTTCCGCCGGGACTATCTGCCCCTGGTCGGCGTGGTCGTGGTTTCTGTATTCGTGTTGCTGGCGATCTTCGCCCCTTTCATTGCTGCCGATCCCACCCAGATCGAGATGCGCCGCGAACAGGACGGCCAGACTCTCACACCTCCTTTTCCGCCCAACCCGCGTAACCTTTTCGGCACTGACCAGCTTGGCCGCGACATCTTCGCCCGCGTCGTCTTCGGCCTCCGCACGTCGCTGATCGTCGGCATCGTAGTGCGCGGCCTCTCGATGGTCGCCGGCACCCTGCTCGGCCTGGTCTCCGGCTTCTTCCCCCGCGCCGTCGATAATGTCATCATGCGCCTGACCGACATCATGCTCGCCTTCCCCGTCATCCTCCTCGCCATGACCGTCACCGCCGCGCTCGGCCCCGGCCTGGCCACCGTCTGCGTCGCCCTCATCCTCGTCGCCTGGCCCGACGTCGCCCGCCTTGTTCGCGGCCAGGTCCTCTCCATCAGAGAACAGACTTATGTCGAGGCCGCCCGCTCGGTCGGCGCCGGCAGCAGCCGCATCCTCCTGCGCCACATTCTGCCAAACTGCATGGGGCCCATCATCGTCGCCTTCTCGATGGGAATACCCGGCGCCATCATGTACGAAGCCGGCCTCAGCTTCTTCGGCTTCGGCATCCAGCCCCCCACCCCCAGCCTCGGATCGATCATCAGCGACGGCCGCGGCTACATCACCGTCGCCCCATGGTATCCCGGCTTCCCCGGCCTCGTCCTCACCCTGCTCGTGCTCAGCATAAACCTCATCGGCGACGGCCTCATCGACGTGCTGAACCCGCGCGCCGCCGAAGGCGCCGGCAACCAGCAATCCTCCATCTGATTTGGATTCGCCCGCACCCCTCTGCTAAACTCGACTGACGGCGCTGCAAGCCGGATACCGCATAGCACGAGAGGCCCCGATGGCTACCGAGAATCAGAACGTCACAGTTCAGCGCGTCGAGCCCTCCTTCAATCCCGTCCAGGACGAGGACCTGGACCAGTATGGCCGCGAGCTGCAGGACTGCACCATAGTCGACGTCGATGTCCACGTAGACGACACGCTCATGTTCATGTTTGACTACATGGACGGCCATTACCGCAAGCGCATGGAAACCGTCCTGCAAGCGGACTTCAAAGGCGAACCTGGCAACTCCCTGCGCAACATGATCGCCCACATCGCCTGGCTCGGCTCCTCCTACGACAAACCGCCCCGAGCCAAACTTGCAACCAAAGAGGACCTGCTCGCGCGCATGGAAAAGGGGATCATCGATTACAGCATCCTCTTCCCGAGCGAGCTGCTCCCCATCGGCTATCTGCCCGAACCCAAGTGGGCAGCGGCCCTGGCTACCGCCTACAACCAGTACATGGTTGACGCCTACCAGAATTTGGACGGGGTCAAGATTGCCATCGTCGTCGCGCCGCAGCATCCCCAGCGCGCCGCCGAGGAGATTGACCTTCATGCCGGCCACCCCGACGTCGTCAGCGTCTGCATCCCAGACGTCGGGGTCAATCCCCCAATCGGCGACGAGAAGTACTGGCCGATGTTTGAAGCGGCGGCCCGCCACGACCTTCCGATCAGCTTTCACGGCATCGAGGCGCTCATCCACGACAACTATCCGCTGCGCGTTGCCCATTTCCACACGCTAATGCAGGTCAACAGTATGGGCTTTCCTTTCACTTCAATGTTGCAGATCATGTCGGTGGTGTGCGCAGGCATCCCCGTACGCTTTCCGAATCTGAAATTCGCGATTCTTGAGGCTGGTCTGACCTGGATGCCCTTCATCATGTACCGGCTCGACGCCGCCTACTTGCGCTATCGCACCGAGATGCCCGCGTTAGAGAAGAAGCCAAGCGACTACATCCGCGACTGGTACATCGGCACCCACGAGCTCGAGGCGCTTCCCCGCCGCGGCGACCTGGTTAGACTAATCGATCTTTACCAGGGGCATGACACAACCATGTGGGCATCCGACTGGCCGCACCTCGAACGCGATCTCATCGCCGGGCTCATGCGCTACGATATGGACGACACGCTGCGCCGCAAGATTCTAGGCGAAAACGCGCTCCGCTTCTTCGGACTGGCGCCCAGAAAATGACTACCGCCCAGCCGCCCGCACGCCAAACGCGCCAGAGACGCAAAATCACCGTTGCCGCGACCGACGACTTACCGCCCGGCGCCCGCGTCGAAGTGCAGACCGGACGCGCTGTGATCGCCGTCTTCAATGTCGATGGCGAATACTACGCCCTTTTTGGCCGCTGCCCGCACCAGTCCGCGCCGCTTAGCCGGGGACGGTTGCAGGGCACCGTGATCTGCAATGCCGAGACCTGCTGGGAGACAGAGTGGGCTTTCGATGGCGAGATTCTTGTTTGCCCCGGCCATGGAATGGAGTATCACGTCAAGAGCGGCGAGGCGATTGGCTACGACCTGAAGCTGCGCACCTACGAGGTCGTCGTAGAGGAAGGCCAGGTGATTCTGCTCCTCTAAACTCCACAGCCCCCAGTCCGCTGCAACAAATGTCCGACTCGTCCACAGCAGGCAAATATTTGCCACATACGGAGCAAAAAGCGATGATAGCGCGCCCGATCCGCCAGGCCGAATTCGGTGAGCCGGTCCCCGTCACAATCGACGATATGCTGAACGAAATCAGCAACCAGGGCCCCGCCATCCCGGCGGTCATGGACTCCGTCCAGCCGCAGCTCGAGGCGCTCGATCCCAAACTCTTCGCCGCCGCCTCGCACATTTACATAACCGGCTGCGGCGACTCCTACTTCGCCGGTCTGGCCGCCCGCTACGCCTTCGCCCGCTACGCCGCCGTTCCCACCGACGCGCTCGAGGCCCTCGAGTTCGGACGCTACACGGCAGAGTTCCTCCCGCCGGACTCCCTCGTCTTCGGCATCTCCAACTCAGGCAAGGCAACGCGCTCGGTGGAAGCCGCCGTCAACGCACGGCTGGGCGGCGCGCACACCGTCGCCATCACCGGCAATCCCGACGGCTGGCTGGCACAGGAGTCCGACACCATCCTCGACCAGAGCGTCCGCCTCGCCGGCGAGCTGATCGGCATGCCCAGTAACCTCGCCACCGATGCCGAGCCGGACAAGCCCCGCCGCGGCTCCTTCGGCCTCGTCAATTACCTGGCCAGCCTGACGACGCTCTACCTGACCGCCTTCCACACCGGTGTCGTGCGCGGCCATCTCACACAAAATGACGCCGACACCCTGCGCGCCGAACTGCGCGCCACCGCCGACCTGATTGAAGGGACTGTCGCGCTCTGCACCCCAGCCGCCATCGCCTACGCCGAGCAGGCCAGGGAGGTCGAAACCTTTACAATCCTCGGCTCAGGGCCCAGCCTCGCCACCAGCCTGTTCTACGCCGCCAAGACCTACGAACTCCCCCGCGTCTACGGCGTCTCTCAAGAGGTGGAAGAGTGGGCGCACGAGCAGTTCTTCCTCACCGGCCCGGGCACACACGTCCTCTTTATCGCGCCCGGGGGCCGCAGCGAGTCACGCGTTCGCGAGCTGCTCCACACAACCCGCACCATGGGCGGCACCGGCGTTGTCGTGGCCGACGCGAGCAATGACGAACTCGCCGCCGCCGCCGACGTGACGCTGCCCGTGGCGGGCGCTGTGCAGGAGGCGCTCTCGCCGCTCGTCTACTGCGTGCCAGGGCAGCTGTTCGCCACCTACCTCGCCCGGGCCCGCGGCCGTCTTGCCTTCGAGTTCGATTCGCCCCTCCAGTACGAGATGAACATGCGCACCATCCAGGAAAGCCAGCTGATCGAGTTTCACCCTGCGGGCAAGTGAGCCCCCGTGCGGTTTAGGCGAGGGAAGGCCATCTGAGTCCACGCCGGTTTGACCTGGTAGAATTCGGGATCAGCTGCACGGAAGAGAACAACGGCGTACCATTCTACGCGGCGACCGATCTGACCATGGCCGCTGTGACAGACGGCCCCGACGCCAAGCCGCGGCGAACCTTCACCGAACCTCTGTCCGACTCTTGCGACCTGGCGAAAGTTCAGGCAATGGAGGTGGATTATCGTCCTCCGGAATGCGTGCCGGGAGATTCAGTAACGGGCGTCATCACCAAGAAGGACGTTCTCTGACCGGGTGGAACCTGGATGAATCCATAGGGGGTTCAGGGAGGGGAAGTTTTGCGCGGACGCCAAGTCCCTGTCAACGGTCCTGCTCTTCGCGCCCTACGCGATATTGCTCACTCTGCAAGTAGGTCGGGTGGGATTCGAACCCACACGGGTTTCAACCCGGCGGATTTTAAGTCCGCTGCGTCTGCCATTCCGCCACCGACCCGACAGTTCATTGTAGAGAGATCCCCTTCCGACGTCAATTCAAGCCACATTTCCTGGACAAACGCATACGCCACGCGCCAGTCGCAGGACTCTTACTGCCCAAGGTAACGCCGCACATTTTCGGCGTGCTCGGCGAATGTTTCTGAAAAGGCGTGCGCGCCGCTGCCGTCGGGTGTGGCAACGTAAAAATAGAACCCGTGCTGCTCCGGGTTCAATGCCGCGCGGAAGGCGTCTTCACCGGGACTGGCTATCGGGCCGGGCGGCAGGCCCGCATAAAGGTAGGTATTGTACAGGCTGTCCACGGCCTGATACTCCTCCAGGAAGACCGGCGTCTTCCACCACTGGCCGCTGGCCTCCTGGTATCCCATCGCGTACTGCACGGTGGCGTCCACCTCCAGCAGCATTCCCGCCTGCAGGCGATTGAAAAGCACACCCGCAATCGCAGCCCGCTCCAGATCCACGACCGCCTCCCGCTCGACAATACTTGCCAGGACAAGGGCCTCGTGCAAAGTGGGGCCTGGACTGCCGCCTTCACCCGCCAATTCGTGAAGCGGCGCCATACGTTCGCCAAATGCGTCCAGCTGCCGCAGAATGAGGCCGCTCGCCTTCGGTCCATCCGCCGGCAGTATATATGTGGCGGGAAAGAGATACCCCTCCAGGCTTGAACCCTGCGGCAGCGATGTCAGGAACGGCCATCGCTTGTGGACCTCGGGGCAACAGTCCTGCGAATCACCCTGCCGGCCCGCGCCGCTCAGCGCCAGAATCGCATCCTCGAGCGCGCTGAAGTCAGGTTCCGACGCGATGCGCCGATATGCTTCGCCCGACACCCGCCCTTCGGCCTCGAGAAAGTCGGCCACCTGTTCGAGCCTCCAACCTTCGCGGATGGTCACCCGGACGCCGGCGGCCAGGTCGCTGCTCAAAACTTCAGCGATCTCGACCGGCGTCATGTTGGCGCGCAAGAAGAAGGTTCCTGCCTTCAGGTCCTGGTCCATGCCCACCTCGCGCACATAGGCCTCAAACAGTCTCGAATCTCCTATCAGCCCGGCCGCATGCAGCTGCTCGGCGATATCACGTGCCAGCGTTCCCGGCTCGACTCTGAATTCGACGGTCCGGTCGTCGCCGGACACAGGGACGTTTAGATCGGCCCAGTTCGCCTCCAGGTATTGCCTCAACTCCTGCCCGCGAGTGCACGAGGCCACAAAAACGGCCAGGACTACCAAGAAGATGGTGAGTCCTCTCGTGGGCAACCAATTTTCTCTCCAACCGGGAGAAACCTCTTTTCTTGCGCGAACAATCTGGTCAGGCATCGCTTCGACTCTCTTGGACATGGCGGGCTGCACATTACGCGCGCGCAGTATATCACCGCGATTTGAAATTGCTAAACGTCGTCCCAGAAAATTGTGCATCTTCCCGCAGCCAGAGCCGCCAGCGCACCGCGTCCTGCCGCACAGTTATGCCATCGAGACCGGGTTCTCTGCCAAGTCAGGAAACAGTTCGTCCGTACCGGTCGGGTAACTACTCAGCCGCTATCAGTCTGCGCCCCTGCATGATGCGAGCGAAGGTGTTTTCTCTCTCCTTGCTTATTGGGCGGTCGGGCCTTCGGCCTTCCCTTGTGCGGGGGGACTCCCCCCGCAACGCCCCCCTCCAAAACCAGCGCTCACCGACGGTACGTCGTCATT
Source organism: uncultured Caldilineaceae bacterium (assembly GCA_951813625.1). Taxonomy (GTDB): domain Bacteria; phylum Chloroflexota; class Anaerolineae; order Caldilineales; family Caldilineaceae; genus Bin5. The sequence continues at coordinate 91,575 of CATOTS010000005.1, forward strand.
CCTGCAGTGCGGCCTATCCAACGTGACGGGTGCCAACCAAATACACAAACAGATAATCTGAACGGCGGCGGGGATGGAAGACTGGTCGAGACCGATACGATGTGTGGCTTAATAGTTACCCGGTCGGCGCATCTGGCAGTTTTCCAAGCACCTCCAAACCGTTGCCGGATTTCGCGCCAATTGGTCGAATTCTGCTATAATGGCGCTTTCAGGAAGGGCCTCCTTCATGCGCGTTCTCATCACCGGCGTTTCAGGATTTGTCGGGTCGGTCCTGGCAGAATTCCTACTGGATATAGGCCGGTCTCAGCCGGCAGACCATACCGCTCTGGCGGCGGACGAGCCCGGGCTGGAGATCCACGGAACGGTCCACCGCGCCGACCTTCGGATAAGACATCTGCAGAACAGGTTGCACCTGCATCGCGGCGATCTGCGCAACTCCTCATGGATCGAACAGGTGATCGAGGCGGTTCGCCCGCACCTTGTTTTTCACCTGGCTGCATGGAGCGACGTGCGGGCAAGCTGGGACCAGCCCTGGGCTACCTATGAGCTGAACATCAGCTGCCAGCTGAACTTGCTCGAAGCCCTGCGCCGTCACGTACCCGACGCAAAGGTCCTCGTCGTGGCTTCATCAGAGGTCTACGGCCTGATCGGGGAAGAAGACTTGCCCGTTGGCGAGGAGACGCCCCTGCGACCCAACTCTCCCTACGGCATCAGCAAGGTCGCGCAGGACTTGATGGCCCTCCAGTACTGGCTCAACTATCAGTTGCAGACAGTGCGCGTCCGCAGCTTCAACCATATCGGGCCGGGCCAGTCCGACAGTTTTGCCGCCAGCGCCTTCGCGCGGCAAATTGCCGAGATTGAGGCCGGTCTGCAGCAGCCGGTTCTCAAGGTTGGCAACCTCGAAGCCGAGCGCGATTTTACGGACGTACGAGATATGGTCCGGGCCTACCGTCTTGCACTTCAACGAGGCGAACCGGGTGCGGTCTACAATGTGGGCAGCGGCGAAACGTACTCGATCCGGCGCCTGCTGGAAATTCTACTCGATTTGAGCGCCGCAAAAATAGACGTAGAGCTGGACCCGGACAGGCTCCGGCCCAGTGATGTTGCCTGCTCTGTTTGCCGGCCTGACAGGCTGGTTGAGGCAACCGGGTGGCGGCCAACAATTGATATCCGACAGAGTCTGGCCGACATGCTTCAGTTTTGGCGGGACCGCACCGAGGCTGCCCCCGATGGCGCCGCTAAAGCCGCGGGCGGCTGAAGGATTCAGAGTCCCTCTCTGTTGCGGGCAGTCGGCCATCGCCTGCAATTGAGCGTTCCTGCTCAAAGCAGTTTCTGATGAGGCTTGGAAGGAGTAGCGACGACAATGCCAACAGCTCTGGTCACCGGGGTTACCGGGCAGGATGGAAGCTACCTGGCAGAACTTCTGCTGCAGCAAGGGTATGAAGTCATCGGTATGGTTCGCCGTACCAGCACGATCAACTTCGACCGCATCCGCCACATCCAGCAGGAGATCAAGATCGTTCAGGGCGATCTCCTGGACCAAATGAGTCTGATCAGCATTCTGCAGGATCACAGGCCGCAGGAAGTCTACAATCTTGCCGCCCAGAGCTTCGTGCCTACCAGCTTCACACAGCCTGTCCTGACGGGAGAGTTCACGGCATTGGGCGTCACTCGTCTGCTGGACGCCATCCGCATCGTCGATCCGTCGATCCGTTTCTACCAGGCCAGCAGCAGCGAGATGTTTGGAAAAGTTCGCGAGGTACCACAGACCGAAGAAACGGCATTCTTTCCCCGCAGTCCCTATGGAGTGGCAAAAGTCTACGGGCACTGGATTACTGTGAACTACCGCGAAAGCTACGGAATTTACGCTTGCTCAGGAATCCTGTTCAATCACGAAAGTCCGCGCCGCGGCCTTGAATTCGTAACCCACAAGATCACGAACGCCGTCGCACAGATCAAGCTCGGTCTGAGCAAAGAGTTGCGCCTGGGTAATCTTGATTCCCGCCGAGACTGGGGGTACGCGCCGGACTACGTTAGGGCAATGTGGCTGATGCTCCAGCAGGACGAGCCTGATGACTTCGTGGTCGCCACCGGCGAGACACACAGCGTGCGCGATTTCTTGGAGCAAACCTTCGGTCACGTCGACCTCGACTGGCGAGAGTTCGTAGTCCAGGATGAGAGCCTCTATCGTCCCGCGGAGGTCGATCTTCTGGTTGGCGACGCTTCCAAGGCCGGCCGGGAACTCGGCTGGGAGCCAACCGTTTCCTTCGCTGAACTGGCGCGATTGATGGTGGACGACGATCTCGAATACTGGCGGCGGCAGGTAGCGCAGGGGCAGACCTGTTCGGCAACACTCTAGGTTGTTCAAGCCTTGAGCAAGAACCCGAACTTTGCGCGAAGAGGTCACCGTTTTTGGAAGAATCGTGCGAGATCGTTGAGAATAGGGTGACTTCAACTGCAGGTTGCGATCCGAATATCGGTCCACTGCAAGACGAGCACTCCGAGAACCGAGTCTGAACTGCCCCTTCAAAGCAAGAATCCGGGATGGCCGAAAAACTTCGCATCTTCGTCAGTGCAACCAAAGACCTGGAACAGGAGAGGGCGCTGGTCGGCCGCATTCTGGCCGAACTGCCTCTCCATGTAGGTGCAGAAATTCGTCGCAGCCCTGCAGAAGGGGTCGACTACGACACCTTGTTTGAATTGATCAGTAATGTCGATCGGATCTACTGCATGCTGGGCCGAGACATCACAGCCCCATTCGGCGCCGAGTGGCAACTCGCCATTCGCCTTGAACGGACGATCGTTCCCTACAAGCTGGAGGGTATGCGCACACAGGCCGGACGCGAGTTTTTGCGAATCGCCCACGCCCCATGGAAGACCTTTCAGAGCAGCACGTATCTGGGCCAGCAGATTGGTCTCGACCTTATCGACACGCTGCTCCATCCGGAGAACCGTTACGGCCTGAATATGGTGGAAGTTGAAGGCTTACGACAGTCCAGGCACAACCTGGTACAGGGACTCGAAAGGCTTATAACACCTCCGCAGACACTTGCAAAAGGTGTCGGCGAGGCCGGCGGTGCAGAAGGAGGCGGGGTCATCCTCGACCCGGCCGAGGCACAGTCCCTTATCGCCGAGGAACTTGAGAAGCGTTGAACCGGCTGCCTTCACGCTTTTGCTCCAGCGCTGCGGGTTGCCCTAGTCAAGTACCACAATGGGAAAACCCAACCTTCGACCGAAGCCCTGCAGCGATGCCCCGACACGCCCACGAAGCGACCAATATAGATCAGAAGGAACTGGAAGCCCTTGCCAAGAGGTATGGGCAACCGCTCTGCCGTCACTTCTGCATCGAGACGGATGCCTACATGCGCGAGTATCGCGGGCAGAAGGATCCGGACCGGCGCGGGGAGGTCGTCTTTGCCATCCGGCAGATGAACGGCGAAATCCTGTTGCATACAAAGCACCGCTACGAGACCCCGATCTATCGGCTGCCTACCGGTGGCATCGAAAGGGATGAGCCAATCGAGGACGCGCTATTTCGCGAAATCGCCGAGGAGACGGGGCAGGAAGTCGAGGTGCGGCGCTTCCTGGGCGTTCTTGACTGCAACTTTGTCAGCAATGGCTACGGCATTCCCTTCGTAAGCTACGTATTCTTCCTGGACAGCCTCAGCCAGGAGTTGAGCCCAACAGATACGGAGGAGGTCTCGGGCTACCGGACCGTTCCGGCCGACGAGCTTTGCGCGGTGTCACAGTCGCTGCGCGCGCTCAACCTTGAACGCCGCTGCTGGGGATATTGGCGGTCGCTCGCGCACGAACTCGTCTACCATGCACTGACGGGCTGCACAAAAGCATAGCAATTCTGCCATCCGGCAACATAATCTGATAGAATGACCTGCATTTCTTGCGTCGAAGCAGTCTTCGGCTCCAGTCCGTAGACCGCCCGCTATCCTGAGAGAGCCTCATGCTTGTACCTTTGTCTTGGCTAAGAGAGTACGTCGATATTGACTTGCCAACTACCAAATTGGCAGAACGCTTGACGCTTGCCGGTCTTGAAGAGGCGAGCCTTGTCAACACCGGCAGTCGGTGGGACGAGGACAAGCTCGTCGTCGGCCAGGTGTTGGCGGTCTCCCCCCATCCCGACGCCGACCGGTTGGTGCTCGTGGACGTGGACCATCAGCCGCCGCCGGACGGCGATCCGGGCCCAGCTGGGTTGCACGCTTCCGGCCAGGATTCGCAGCGTGTTGTAACCGGTGCGCCAAACCTCTTTCAGTACCGGGGACTCTCAACTGCAGCAGGAGATTTGCCAACGCTCAAGGTCGCCTTCGCACGCGAAGGCACTACCCTGATCGACGCTTACAGCGACAAGCGGCCCCGTCCGCACAAGAGGTTGAAGAAGGCCAAGATCCGCGGCGTCGAATCGCGCGGGATGGTCTGCTCCGAGCTCGAACTGGGCTTGAGCGAAGAACACGAGGGCATTCTAGTCCTGCCGGAGGATGCGCCCGTGGGCCAACCGCTGCGTCAATTCCTGGGCGACGAAATACTGGAGATCGACTTGACGCCGGACATGGCGCGCTGTCTTTCGATGAGCGGCATCGCACGCGAGGTGCACGCCCTCACCGGCGGAGAGCTTCATTTGCCCGAAGACGAAGATGGTTCGCAAGGCGACGACGACGCTTCAGCCTACCTAAGTGCGGAGATCAACGACCCCCAGTACTGTAACCGCTTTACCGGCACGGTCATCCGCGACATAGAGGTCGGCCCTTCTCCGGCCTGGATGCAGGAACGCCTGACGAAGGCGGGAATGCGTCCCATCAACAACATCGTCGACATCACCAACTTTGTAATGCTGGAGCTGGGGCAGCCGCTCCACGCGTTCGACTATGATCTGCTCGCCGCCAGGGCTGCGCGTGCCGGCGATGATTCCCCGACCATAATCGTCCGCACCGCTCACGAAGGCGAGCACATTGAGACTCTGGACGGCCAGAAGCGAAAACTTGAAGGCTCGATGCTGCTCATTACAGACAAGGCAGGCCCGATAGCCATCGCCGGCGTAATGGGCGGCGCAGAAACGGAAGTGCACGAAGGAACGCGCAACATCCTGCTTGAAGCAGCCACTTTTGACGGCATCAACAATCGCCGCACCGCCCAGGCCCTGCGGCTGCACAGCGAGGCCAGCCATCGTTTCACGCGCGGTGTACCGGCGACCCTCAACGATGTCGCAGCCCGCCGCGCCGCCGACCTGATGCGCCAGTATGCCGGTGGCCGCGTCGTACCTGGAATCGTCGACAGCTACCCGGTTCCGCAGCCGCGCATAACGGTCTACACGTCGTGCAGCGATGTGAGGCGCCTGTTGGGCATGGAACTGTCTCTTGCGGAGATCGGCGACGCCCTGCGCAGACTCGATTTCTCGGTCGCGGAACTGGCTGAAGTACCGTCAGGGGCGTCGAAACGCTCGGCTTTCGGCCTGGCGCGCAAAGAAGATGAGCCGGTCGTGGAGGCCGCCGCCCCCTGGCACCGGCTGGATGTAACAGTACCGGCCGATTTGACCGAAGAGGTCGCCCGTGTCGTCGGCTACGATCGGATTGGCGAGACGCTGCTCGACACCGTGCTGCCGACCCAACGCCGCAACGCCCTGCTGGAAACCGAAGAGAATATCCGGGACATTCTTGTCGGGTGCGGGCTGCAGGACACGGTGAACCACACGCTGACGACGCCGGAAAACCACGCCAAACTGGTCGGCGGAGCAGGGCAGCGCAAATCCCTCGGCGAGCAGGAAGGTGCCGGCGGGGCTAAGAAGTTCATCGAATTGACCAACCCCATGTCCCCCGACCGCCGCGTAATGCGGCGTAATCTGATTGTCAGCGCCCTGGAAAATCTGGCCTACAACCTGCGCTACACCGGGCGGCTGGCGGCCTTCGAAATTGGGCGCGCCTACCGTCCGCAGGCGGCTGCTCCCAGCCCCGGTGCCGGCACAGTTGATGGCCTTCCGCTTCCCGATGAGGTCCGGCAGCTCTGCATCGCGTTGTACGGGCCGCGCAGTTCCAGCCTCGCAGGCGGGGCTCCTCTTCCAACGGACGATGACGCTGAGTTCTTCGACTTTTTCGATCTGAAGGGCATCGTCGAAATCCTGTTGCAAAGGTTGGGATTTGGAACAAACGATGTCAATTACAGTGCCCATCCCGAAGGCGGCGCGGACGGCGGCGAGGTGGAGGTCAGCTTCGGGCCTCGCTGCGCCTTGATTTCGCTCCAGGGTGAGCGCCTCGGCGTTGTCGGCGAGCTGCATCCGAGTGTTCGCAATGCGTTTGGCTTGGGGAGCGGACGTGTTGTCCTGGCTGAACTGAAAGTGGCTCCGCTCGTTCGACCGAGCTGGCGCATCTCACAGATGGCGCCGATCAGCGTCTATCCTCCGGTTGTGGAGGACCTGGCATTCATGGTGTCGGAGGAAGTTACGCACGGCCGCCTGCGCGATGCCATTGTCGAAGGAGGAAACCAGGACAAGGGCGCGATGCTGACCGCCGTCGAGCTGTTCGACATCTATCGCGGGGCCTCCCTTCCGGCCGGCCAGAAATCTCTCGCCTATCGCGTCACCTACCAGAGCATGGAACGCAGCCTGAAGGAAAAAGAGGTCGCCCGGTTGCGCCAGCGCATCATTCGCACCGTTGAAAGGGCGACGGGCGGCCAACTGAGGGCCTGATCGCTGCGCGTTTGCGAGTCAGCGAACCACGAATTTTGGCCCTGCCCTCCTCTCGATGGGCTTTCCCCTGCGTACCTGAAACAGGTCCAGATCGCCGGCGACCACAGTGTCCGGGAAGACGGCCTGCGCTTCGTCCAGCACGGCCTGCGCATGGTAGCGCCGGCTGATGTGATGAAGAACGAGCTTCTTTACGCCGGCCTTCTGCGCCAGCCGCGCCGCCGCCCGCGCGGTGATGTGCCCGTGGCCCTTCGCCAGGTCCCGCTCATTTTCGAGGTAGGTCGCTTCAATGGCAAGCAGGTCCGCCCCTGCGACCATTTTGTGTAGGGGACCGGTGCGGGCTACATCTCCTACGAAGCACAGTTTGGCGCCTTTCTGCGGCTCACCCAAAACCTCCTGCGGCTGAACAACGCGCCCGTCTGCCAGGGTCACCGGCCGCCCTGCAACCAGATCGCGCCGTTCGGGTCCGGCCGGGATGCCGAGCGCCTCTGCCTTCAGATTGTCAAACGGCGAACGCGTTCTTTCCTCGAATGTAAATCCGAAACAGCCCTTGCCCCTGTGCGGGACGGAAAAAGCCGAAAGCGTGAATCCCTTGCCTTCAAAAATACTGCCCGCATCGATAGGATTGAGGCTGACGCCTGCCTTGGGAATGTTGCCGGCGCCGAAGACCACTTCCATCAGGCGTTGGACGCGCGCAAGAGCCGGGCCGCCTCCGTAGATATCGAGGCGGTCCAGCGCCTCCCAGTGACCTAGAGTACTGGCCAGCCCGCCCAGCCCCAGAATGTGGTCCAGGTGCCCGTGCGTGAGCAGGATCTTGTCCAACCGGCGAAATCCAAGCCCGCTGCGTAGAATCTGGCGCTGCGTGCCCTCACCGCAATCGATCAGAAAGCGATGCTCCTGCACCATTAACAGGGCGGCCGAAAGCCCGCGGTGAACTGTGGGCGCAGAGGCGGATGTTCCGAGGAAAACCAACTCAAACAAGGGAATTGCTCACTGTGAGGGGGCTCCTGCATCCAAGGCTGAGGGAGTCCAGATAAAGGTGCGAACGCGGCCGTTAAGCGTCCAGCGGATGCTGCGTGTAGCTGTGCGCCTCGCAATCGTAGAGGCCCCAACTCGGCGCACCCAAACGACCCATCACTTCGCCGGGATTCACCAGGAAACATCTTCCAATCTGTTCCTGGTGCGCTTGATGGTCGTGCCCGTAGCAGACGAGGTCAAAGAGGCCGCACTGCGCGATCCGCAGCGCCGGCTCAGGATAGTGGATGAGCGCGATCTTCCGACCGCCCAATTCCAGCTCGGCATAGGGGCCGTGCAGCGATACCTGGGAAAATCCGGCAGCGACCTGTTGCAGTAGGCGTCCGTCGCCATCGTTGTTGCCGTCAACGCAGTGAATCGCGCCGTCGAAGGCCTGCGCCATCTGAGCAACGATAAATGGAGCAACCAGATCCCCGCAGTGCAACATCGCATCACAGCCGACCCCGTTGACTGCAGCCAGCGCTTTGTCAAGATTCCATATGTTGTCGTGGCTGTCCGATAGGATGGCGATCTTCACGGTTCAACTCCTGGCAACGCCCACATGTCCCGGTTTATGCACACACCGGTGTAGTATATCCGACACGAATGATGTCGGCAATGGCAGGGCAGTGTGATATAATTTCAGGGCGTCAATCTGATCGGCGCGCCAACGACGGCGAACCAAGTATCCCTCATCGATTGTCGAGTGGTTCGTTCTCGCATCTGACAATAAACCTGATGGATTGGTTAACTTTGAGGGCGACTGGACTGGCGCTCGGTTACTCCTTTGCGCTCCTGATTCTTTCCGCATGCGGTCAGATTGTTACGCTGCCGCCGACGGCAACGCCGCAAGGCGCTCCGACGGCTACCATCGCCCCGTTCACCGGCCCGACGGCGCCTGAAACGGCGACGCCCGCGCCGTACACGCCAGCGCCGACGCCTACGCTGACACCGACGCCCACGCCTATCGTTTACAGGGTACGGCCGGGAGATAACCTCGGGAGCATCGCCACGCGTTTCGACGTCTCCGTCTCCGCGCTGCAAGAGCGCAATAGCGTCCAGGACCCCAGAAATCTGCAGATTGGACAGGAGCTGGTGATTCCGCGGCTGGTTACATCAGGCGGCGTGCTGGTCGACCAGCGGCCAACGCCGACGCCGTTGCCGTTCGAGATGCAGAATCTTCACTTCAACCACACGCCGCTCGGCAGCCTTTGGGTTCTGGGTGAAGTTCTGAACACGGGCGAAGAGACTTTGGAACAGGTCCGGGTAGGCGTGCAACTTCTGGACGAACAAGGTACGACCCTGGTCGAGGGCAGCAGTCTGGTGCTCTTGAATCTGGTTGCGCCGGGAATGGTGGCCCCCTTCGCTGTTCTGTTCGCCGAGGCGCCCAGGTCATTCGAGAACTACCATATCTATCCCCTCAGCGCCTTGCCTGCCTATGAGGGTGGGTACTATCAGGCCCTGGAAGTGGAGGATCTGACCCAGGAAGGGGAACGATACTCCGCTCTGACGGTTCGGGGCTCCGTTCGCAATACCGGGTCCGCCGAGGCGGTTGACGTGCAGGTCGTCCTTACCGCATATGACCCGCTGGACCGAGTGATCGCCAGCCGCAAGATCGTGCCGGACCACAACATCGTGGCAGTGGGTGGTGAAACTGACTTTGTCGCGATTCTCGTCCCCTTGGGCGGGCCGGTGAAGCGGGTCCACGTCGTCGCCCAAAGCCGCAGGTTCCCGGCCGGCAATTAGCGTCTCGCGTCGTTACCCTACGTCGAAAGTTAAACCTTGCGACAGGGGGAGGTCGGGCCCGAAGTTGATGGCAACGGTCTGCCGCCGGGCATAGGACTTCCAGGCGTCTGAACCGCTTTCTCTCCCCCCGCCGGTCTCCTTTTCGCCTCCGAACGCCCCGCCAATCTCGGCTCCAGCCGTGCCCGTATTGACATTGGCAAGTCCACAATCGCCGCCAATGACGCTGAGGAAGGCCTCTACTTCGCGCAGATTGTTGCTGAATATTGCGGAGGAAAGGCCCTGTGGAACACAGTTGTGGATGGCAAAAGCCTCGTCCAACGACCGGTATTTCAGCACGTACAGAATCGGGGCAAAGGTCTCGGTGTGTACGACGTCGGCATCAGGCGCAACGCCGTCAATAATGGTGGGCGCCACATAGTTTCCGCCTTCTAGGCCCGCTAGCGTCTTCACTGCATTGCCTGCCAGGACGGTGCCCCCCGCAGCCTGCGCCCCTCCGATCGCCGCGCTGTACGATTCGACTGCTGCGCGGTTGATCAGCGGCCCGACCAGAACATCCGGCTCCAGCGGATTGCCGACCCTGGCCGCGCCGAAAGCGTCAACGAGGCTGGGCAGAAAGCTGTCGAAAAGGCTCTCGTGCAGAATGAGCCGCCGCGTCGTGGTACACCGCTGTCCGGCCGTGGCCAGCGCGCCGAACGCTACCCCGCGCAGGGCAATTTCCGGGTCTGCGTCAGGGGTGACAATCGCCGCATTGTTGCCACCCAACTCCAAGACCGTGCGGCCGAGCCGCCCACCGACCGCAGCTGCGACCTCTTTGCCCGTGGGGACCGAACCGGTGAAAGAGATCAGCGGCAGCCGGCGTTCGCGGCTCATGCGTTGTCCAATTTCGCCTGCCTCGTCCACGGCCAAGAGGAAGATGGGCGGCAGACCGTGTTCGTCGAGCACTTCGTTTACGACATTCGTAACGGCGACGGCGGTAAGCGCGGCTTCAGGGGACGGCTTCCAAACCACGACATTTCCGATCACCGCGGCGATGAACGCGTTCCACGACCATACGGCGCCAGGGAAATTGAATGCCGTGATAACGCCGACGACGCCGAGCGGATGCCACTGCTCGTAGAGACGGTGGTTCGGCCGTTCGCTGGCAATCGTCTTGCCGTAGAGCTGGCGTGAGAGACCGACGGCGAAGTCGCAGATGTCTATCATTTCCTGCACCTCGCCCCTTCCTTCTACCGGCGTCTTCCCCACCTCAAGCGCAATGAGCAGCCCGAGGTTGTCCACGTTCCGGCGGAGGCGATCGCCGATCGCCCGGATGACTTCGCCCCGTTTAGGCGCCGGAATAGCCGACCACTCGCGAAAGGAAGCCCAGGCCTGCTCTATCAGGCGATCGAATTCAGCGCCTGAGGCTACCGCTATGTCGGCCAGCCGCGCCCCGTCAATCGGCGAATGCACAGGCAACCGGCGGCCTTCTGCGCCCGCCCCCCAGCCGCCGTCGAACAGCCCCGACACCTCTTGATACAGGCCCAGTTCAGCGAAGACCTGCTCTCTGATCGCTTGAACGTCGCTCCCCGATTCCATTCCTCATTCCTGCTTCCTGGTCCCTCATTGGCTGCACATCATGCCAACTGCGCCTGACGGTCTTCAGCCTGCGCCTCAGCCCAGGCTCGCAGCGGAACATCGTCCGGGTCCTGTGTTATCCAGTACTGTGATGAGGGATGTATCTCCGGATTGCCTCCCAAGGGATGACCGTTGCCGGGCAGGGCGCCAATCAGCTGCTGGCGGACCGGCGAGCTGCGTGCGATCAGCGCCGGCTCCTGGCTGATGTAGTCGGTCGGCCGCAGCCAGCGGTAGTGGTAGCCGACGTGCATAATCTTGCGCGTGCGGCGCGAGAGATTGGGACCGACACAGTGCCAGACTGCGGTCCGCCAGAGTACGGCCGCTCCAGGCCGCAAGCGCAGTTCCAGCGCTTCATCCGGATCAACCTGCCGCCCCATTTTCACCAGCTCATCAGGCGATCGAAGATGGCTTCCCGGCACCAGCCAGAGATTGCCGCTCTGCGGCTCGCTCAGATCTGAGAGGACGTAGAACACCTTGACTTCCATGAACGGCAGCCGGCCGTCCAGCGAAGGCGCCATGAACAGATAGTCGCTGGCAAGGTCGGGGTGCCACGACAGGTTTCGGTACCCGACTTCGTTGTCTGCGCCGTCGCCCACGCCGACCGCGCCCGGCTCCAAGCCCTCCGGGTAAGGTGGGCGGTAGTCGAGGTGAGTCGTCCGGATCTGTATGTTCCAGCCGATCGCGTCGACGACCAGCGGCAGCATACGCGGATTATCGATCAGATCAAGAAAGGCCTCGTGATGTGCCAGGGCGTTACGCACGGCAAAGGGATCATGCGGCCCCAGCCCCTCCGCCCCGCGCACACGGTCTGCAACCTCGTCCGCGGCCTCTAACAGCCGCGTCAACTCGTCCGCCGTGAGGAACTCCTCGAGAACGATGAACCCTTTGACATCAAACTCTTCGCGCTGCTGCGGCGTCATGGCAATGGACATGAAATCCCTCCTGGCGGGTGAGCCCCCGGAATCAGTTGTAGCTTGCTTGAGAATCCACGCCTTGTCGGAACTGGGGCAAACAAGGATCCAGGGCGCGGCGGCCGCAGCCCTTCAGCCCGGAGACTTTTTCAGTCAACAAGCAGGTGCTTCAATCTACGCAGACTCGGAATCTCACGAATGGCGCGCAGGCTCCTTGTCAACCTCGAGCCACAGGTTTTCCACACCCCGAAGGACAATCTGATTCCTGAACTCGGGCTCGGAAACCAGCTGAATCGAAGCAAAGCGCGCGAGCAGGCCGGCAAAGGCGGCCCGCGCCTCCAGCAACGCCAGGGGCGAGCCAAGACAGTAGTGAATGCCGCGACCAAAGGAGATGTGGCTCTTCTCCTCGCGACTGATATCCAGCATCTCCGGGTCCGAAAAGACCGCAGGATCTCGATTCGCCGCCCCGACGAGCACCAGGACCTTCTGTCCCGCCCGAAACCGCCTGCCTTGGAACGCCGTGTGCTCCATCACCACCCGGATGATGAACTGGACCGGGCTGTCGTAACGGAGAAGCTCATCAATGGCGCTGTCCATCAGGTCGGGATGGTCCCTCAGCCGCCGGAGTTGCTCCGGGTTTCTCAGCAGCGCCAGCATCCCGTTTCCGATTAGGCCGCGGGTCGTTTCGTTTCCCGCCACCAACAACAGCATCAGTGTCCCTATAAGCTCGTCGTGGGAAAGTCTTTCGCCTTCTTCCTCAACGGCCAGCAGGGCGCTGAGAAGGTCGTCCTCGGGGTGCTGGCGCCTGCGTGCAATGATCTCCTCGAAGTATTCGACTATCTCAGCAGAGGACCGCTCCACCCGGCCGATTTCTTCTTCATTGAGGACGGGTTCGACCGCCAGCGCTATATCGTTTGACCAGACATTGAACCGGTCGCGGTCCTCTGCCGGAATACCCAACATCTCGGCGATTACAATAACCGGCAAGGGAAAAGCAAACCCGCCGATCAGGTCGAATCTCTCCTTCCCGGCAAGGCCGTCGAGAAGCTCCTCCACAATCTGATGGACGCGCGGGCCAAGCGCTGATACCGACTTCGGCGTAAAGGCCTTCGATACCAGGGAACGCAGCCGGGTGTGATCGGGCGGATCGAGGTCCAGCATCGTCCTGTATGGCGCATATTCGAGCTTGTTGTCCCCGCTTGAAAACCGCTTGTGGTCCGACAGCACGGTCTGCGCGTCGTCGTACCCGGTCAATGCCCACCCGTTGATCAGCCTCATGCGGTGGACCGGGCCCCTCTGGCGCAAGCGCTCATATAGGCCGTAAGGATCTGCCCTGACGTCACGCGAGGTCAAGTCAAAGCTGACGCCCGATTCCAGGCGCTCCCAGGTCAGCAGAGCCTTTTTTGCGATCGGCGTCAGTAGTTTATGAACCACCGCCGATGCCGAAATCACGATCGCCTCCTTCGTCTCCATATGCAGGCGCATTGCAGACGGGGCCGCCTTCATTCCACGGCTCACGCGATTACCTGGACTGGGATTGCGATGGTACCGCGACTCTCCGGCAGTGCGGAATGCCTGCACCGCGTGCGTCTACCCCGCTTTCCGGCCCAGGCATTGGTTTCGATTTTATCAAAGAATTGACCTAAGCGGACAGTCCCCAATGGGCATCGATCGGATCCTGGTACGCCGAACGCGCCCCGCTCAGCACATCGTCGTAGACGATCGCTTCACCGGTCAGCGCAGACTCGTAGATCGCGTCGCCCAGGGCGATCGAGCGCATCCCCTCCCAGCCGTCGATTTCCGGCGCCTCCCGATTGCCGCGCAGTAGCTCCAGGAACTCCCAGATTTCCACCGAAAAGCCGTCTGTCACGCCGCCCGGATAGAGGAACTCCTCTTCTTCGGGCGTCAAGGTGACGCGGTGCATCGCCTCAAGCTGGTCCATCGAATAGATCGTCCCGTCCGCGCCGGTGAGGCGCGCCGTCTCTCTGTTTTCGGCCGTGCGCTGGAACAGATGGAAAATCGAGAATGGCGCGTTGGTCGTCTCTCGCAGCGAGCCCTCTGTCCCGTAAAACGTGACGTCGTAGGCCTCCTCGCCCGGCGCGGCAACGCTCCACGCCCACGTGCCGGTGACGCCGCTCTTGAAGGCAAAGGTGACAAACACAGTATCCTCCGGCGCCTCGGTGAAGGGTTGCGGCTTCCCTGATTTCACCGCGCGCAGCTCCGCGTAGACCTTGTCGACCTCGCCGAGGTAATAGCGCAACGAATCGCAGTAGTGGAATCCGCTGTCGAGCACCGGCCCGCCGCCCGACATCAACCGGTCCTGGCGCCAGCGGATGTACTCGGGCCTCTGGTCATCGTCTGCACGCGACTTTTCTGCCCAGAGCGTTGCCGGGTCCGACACTTTTGCCTTCTCCTGTTCCGCCCGCCTCAGCACTGTGGCGGCGCGGAATGTATGAAAGAAACTCTGCGGCCGGCCAATCAGGCCCGACTCGTTGATGACCCATCGAGCCGTGCGCTGACCCGGATGCCGGCGGTGCGGTGCAGCGGTCGAGAGCACCTTGCCCGTTCTCTCGGCAGTCTCGGCCATCAGCCGGCAGGCCTTTACCGTGATGCCCAGCGGTTTTTCGCACAGGACATGCAGCCCGGCCTCCATGCTGTCCACGGCGACGCCATGGTGAAGACCGTGCGGCAGGCACAGGTCCACGGCGTCAACTCGCGCCTCCGCGATCAACTCCTGGTGCGAAGCATAGATCGTGGGTCGGACGCCGAGCAGCTCTTCCAGCATATCCGCACGGTCCGCCGCCGCCTCCTGATTGGCATCGCATACCGCCGGTACGACGAAGTCGCCGCGCCCGCGTTGCTGCAAGTCCTGCATTGAGAGTACATGGCGCCGCGAAATATTCCCGCAGCCGATCAACGCGAGTCGAATAGTCATATGGAAGTCCTTATGAACGTGGCGATTGCCTCAGGCCGGGACGGTGGGGAGGCGAAGATATCCCATGTCAGAAAGTTTTCTGCTCACGGCCAGACAACCAGTGGAACGCGCAAGCCGTTCAACAATGCGGGACGTGAAGAGAGCTCAGCCCTTAATCCCCGTGAGCGCAATGCCCTGCACAAACGTCTTCTGGAGAAAGAAGAATAGCAGAATAATGGGCAGCGTGATCATGACGGATGCCGCCATAAGCAGGCCCCATTCGGCGCCGTACTGCGACTGGTACTCGTAGATGCCGAGGGAGAGCGTGTACTGCTCCTGATCGCTGAGGTAAATCAGAGGCCCGATATAGTCGCGCCAGCGGGCTATGAACTCGAAGATTGCGACAGTAGCCAGCGCCGGCTTGGAGAGCGGCAAGATGATAGAGTAGTAGATTTTCAGTTCATTGGCGCCGTCAATGCGGGCCGCTTCCGACAGCTCCATGGGTATCGTCATGAAGAACTGCCGCAGCAGGAAAATATAGAGCGCGCCGCCAAACCAGTGCGGCACGATCAGCGGCAACCAGGAGTTCACCCAGCCCAGATTCTTGAAGACGATAAACAGCGGGATCATCGTGACCTGGAAAGGCAGCATCAATGTCGCCACCGTGAGGATAAACAGGAGGTTGCGCCCCGCCCAAGGGATGCGGGCAAGACTATAAGCGACAAGCGACGAAGATAGCAGGACCCCGATCGTTGCCAGGATTGCGATGGTCAGGGTATTCCTCATATAGAGGAAGAAAGTGATGAATGTAACCGCGTCCGGATAGTTTGACCACTGCAGCGGACTCGGTATCAGAATGGGTGGATAGGCGTAGAACTGTACGTCCGGCTTCAAGGAGGTCGATAGCATCCACATGAAGGGAAGCATAAAAACAAACGCAGCCGGGATTAAGCTGGCGTGAATCAGTGTGCTGCGTATAACGCCTCGAATTCGTTTGAACATCAACCTTCTGGCGTGGTTGTGGGCAAATTCCTGTGCGGCCTGCTGCGTCTTTACCGCCATCTAGTCCTCTCCTCCGGCGTAGAATACCCAAAGTCTTGCCGAACGGAAGATGATCAGGGTAACCACCAATGTAAACATGAATAACAGCCAAGCCATTGCGGAAGCATAGCCCATTTCGAGATAGTGGAATGCGTTCTTATACAGGTAAATCGAATAGAAAAGTGTCGAGTTGGCGGGAAAACCGGTTCCCCCGGTCATAATGTAAGGGATGGCGAAGAAGTTCAGCGCGCCGATCACCGATGTGACCAGGTGGAAGAAGACAACCGGCGTCAGGATCGGAACGGTAACGTTGCGGAACTTGGACAGGAAATTGGCGCCGTCCACGTCGGCCGCGTCGTAGAGGTCCTGTGGGACGTCCTGCAGGCCGGCGAGATAGAGGATGATCTGTTGGCCGATGATCCAGAGCGCGAGGAGAACAAGCGTCGGCATTGCCCAATCGGCGCAGGTAAGCCAGCAGGGACCGCGGGAACCAAATGCCCTGAATGGGGCGGAAATGAGCCCGCTGTGCGGTGTAAAAATGAAGACCCAAACCAGGGCCAACGCAACCTCAGGCACGAGCGTCGGTAGGAAGTAGATTGTGCGGTAGACGACCTGCGCCCTGATCTTGGCATTGAGCATGAGAGCCAGGCCGAAGGCAAAGATGATAGCCAGGGGGATCGAGAACACGGCGAAATAGACCGTGTTATAGACGGCGGCCAGAAACTCTTCATCATCAGTGAAGAGTCTGACGTAGTTGGCGAAGCCCGTCCAATCCGGGTTTCTTACGCCGTTGTACTTGGTAAAACTGTAATAGGCCGATGCCAGCGTTGGGTAGATCCAGAAGACGACCAGGCCAAAGATCCAGGGCGAGGCAAAGATCAGACCGTTTATCGTATGCCTGGTGCCTTGAGACAGACGGCGACGAGGGAGGGGCAAAGATTGTGAGGCGGTTGCCATGTCAAGTCCGATAAGTTCCGTCTGGCCCTACTACAAAGGGTTAGAAGTCAGGTAGCGGCCCTTCCGAGCCGCTACCTCTTTCAAGACCAGTTTCACAGGGGGCCGGCTCAGCCGGCATTCACTGCTGCACTGCAGTCGTAGCGCCCGCTCTCGCGCATACGAAGCCGCGAGGGCGACGCATCGACTCAGTTTAGCTGAAGAATCCGATCTCTTCAAGGCCGGCGTTGATCTCCTCGTCGATGTCGGTCAGCGCCTCTTCCGGCGTCTTCAGACCATGCGGAATCTCATCGCGGAAGGCCTTTACCTGCAGGTCCCACAGCTTCGAGCCCAGAGGAATCGGCGGGCGGGCGCTGGAAACAGGCAGCAGGTCCATGAAGACCGCGTGCAGCGGATCTTCGTAGAAGAACGGGTCCTGGGCGGCCGACTTGATCGTCGGAATGTGGAACGTGTCCTTGTTGTACTTGAGCTGGCCTTCGGGGCCGCAGAGGTAGAAGCAGGCGTCGAACGCCGACTCGACATCGTCGTAACCGAAGGGCACGGCCCAACTCCAACCACCGGCCCAGCTCGCGTGCGGGGCGGGGCCGTCAGGGCCCGGCATCGGCACGACGCCGTAGTTGGTGTCCGGCTTGTACCGATGGTGCTGGGCAACCTTCCAGTTGCCGCTGCAGGTCATCGCGCTCTGCCCGGTCCAGAAGTAGTCGTTCTCGCCGCGGCAGTTGCCGCCGGCGCAGGCCGCCAGCATCGCATCGATGTCCTCAACGCCGATCTCGTCGACGAATGATTTTACGAACTCCATCGCAGCAATGTTATTCGGATGGGCAAAGGTGATGCGGCGATCGCCGTCCTGGAAGGTGCCGCCGAAGCCGAAGCCCCAGGTGTAGAGCCAGGCTTGGTCGTAGATCGGGTTGAAACCGTGGCGGGTCACCGCGCCGGTGTTGTCGCGCACAGTCAGCGCCTCGGTGGCCGCCCGCAGCTCTTCCAGGTTTGTCGGAGGCGACTCGGGATCGACGCCGGCCTCGGACATAATGTCCATGTTGTACCAGAGGGCGCGCGTGTCGGTATCGAACGAGAGCGCGTAGATGTCGCCCTTATAGACTGTCTCGTCCCAGGCGAAATCGTAGTAGAGCTCCTTGGTGACACCAGCGGCCTCGGCGAACTCGTTGATGTTGGTAAAGAAGCCTTCGTGTGCAAACTGCGGCACCGTGAAGCGATCGGCGTAGTGCAGCGCCGGAGGCGTGCCGCCGGCAACCGCGGTCAGCAGCTTCTCATCTGCTTGGCTTCCTTGCGTCTGGGCGATGTAGACGAACTCGAGCTCGACGTTCATCGTGTTCTGTTCGTTGTAGATGTCGATAATCTCTTTTATCGACTCCTGGGCCAGGTCGGTCATGCGCGACCAGGCTTCCAGCTTCTTCATCTCCATCATCTCCCCGCCGTCACCGTCGGTCGCGGCCGGCGCGGCAGCAGGAGCTGGGCAAGCCGCCAGCACCGCGGCGCTTGTTGCCAGGCCTGTCACCTGCAGGAATCTGCGGCGTGACATCATGCTCTGTTTCTGCGTGTCCATTCAGTCAATCCTCCATGAAATAGGGTAATGGTGTGGTTCTCGCGCGCCTCGATTTACCGGGCCGCGCCAGCCCGAAACATTTAGCCGCATAGCCATAGAGATCGCCCTGCGGCTACTCTTCGGACCGAATTCCCGTGTGACTTGCCTGTCCCACTCGCGTCTTGCCGAGGGGTAGGGCGAGCAGAGAAGGGCAAGAGCTGATTACGCTTTTCGCGACCTCAGTAGGCCGGATGGCGCGCATTCGGACGGATTGTATATGTACGGAACCCGATTGTCAAAATTTAGGGTATGCTTGAATTTGCGCAACGCCTCGACCACCTTGAAGGCGTGAGATTAAAGGTGAAGCGTAACTACTCAGCCGCAATCAGTCTGCGACCCTGAATGAGGCGAGCGAAGCTGTATTCTCTCTCCTCACTCCTTTTAACTCTCTCGTTGGCTTTTTGGACGGTCGGGCCTCCGGCCCTCCCTTGTGCGGGGGGACTCCCCCCGCAACGCCCCCCTTCAAAACCAGCGCTCACCGACCTTGCGTCGTGATTCCCGGCTGTGCGGCCCGACCAACGTGGCGACTGCCAACCGAATACGCAATCAGATAATCTGAATGGCTGCGGGGATGAAGCGCTGATCGAGACAGACGTTGTATGTGGCTTAGAAATTACGGAGAAGCACAGTCCGGGGTGGAGTGAAACCAAGTTGTGCTGCGTCGGTCTACCTCGTCCACACCTCTACAGCCTCCGGCGGCGCACCCAACTTCCGCAGCTCCTCGATCAGGGCCTCGTGAAGGTCATCGGCAACGTCGGCATGGTCCCCGACCAGGTTCGTTTCCGCCTGCGGATCGTTCGACAAGTCGAACATCTGCCTACCACCGTAGGAACCGACAGGCACATAGCACCAACGCTCGGTGTAGACCGCCGGCATATTCTGCTCCGCCTGCAGCTCTCCCCGCTCCAACCGAGTGAATCTGGCCGACACTACGCACTCGCGGTGACCCTCGCCGCCATCCCCGCGCAGCAGCGGCGCAAAGGAGCGTCCGTGCATCGGCTCCGGCGGATCGGCCTTGACGCCGGCCAGGTCCAGGAGCGTCGGCGCGATGTCGGCCGGCTGCAGCAGGGCATCAACCGTCCGTCCCCCTTCAAGGCCCGGCGCCGACACCAGAAATGGGATGTGGACGATTTCAGGATAGAGCGGCCAGTTGCGATCATCCTGCTTGCTGATGTTCGACTTCCCGGTCCGGTTGTGCTCGCCCAGCGCCATCCCATGGTCGGACATGAACACAACGATCGAATTCTCCCACAGCGCAAGGTCGTCAATTTTGGTCAGTATGCGCCCCACCCAGCGGTCCACCAGCTCGGCCTCGGCGCAGTAGTGCGCGCGCAGGTTGCGCAGCTCGGCCTCGGTGTAGTCGCTCGCCTTGCCGTAATTGGGGTGCAGCATCGGCGCGCCTTTGTAGTCCGGATCATAGCGGCGCACCATATACTCCGGCGGGTCCCACGGCTCGTGCGGATCAAAGAAATCGACCCACAAAAAGAAGGGGCTGTGGCGGTAGTTCTCCTCCAGCCATTCGACCGCCAGCTCGGCCGTGCGCGGCGCGAAGCGGTCGACCTCGCGGTACCAGCGCCGATTCACCCACGTGTGCAGATCGATCAGATTCCGACCCAGGAAGTGATTGTCGTTGTTGCGCGTCTTGTTGTCGGCCATCGCCGGCTCGATCGGGTAGTTCATGCCCAGAAAGTAGGTGTTTCCCTCCTGGCCTGGCAATGTGTGCGCGCCGTTGAAGCCCTCGAAAAACGCGGCGCGCACGAGGTGCGGGCAATCGCCGAGCAGCTGGCTGACGTAGCCTGCCTCGCCAAGCATCTGGGGCAGGTGGTTCTGACTGCTCAGGCGCCGGTCCTGCCAGGGATACCAGGGCCAGCCGACGCGGCCGGTCGTGAAGTCGGTGCGATGCGGGATCGTTGGAAAGCTGCCTGTATACAGTCGCGACAGGCTCACGCAGCGTTCGGAGAAGCGGTCCAGATTGGGCGTTCGCACCGGCATCGCCGCCGCGCGGTCGAACAGATTGTCGTAGCGAAAGGTGTCGGAGATGATGACGATGATGTTCATGTGCTCTTGCGCTTTCCTTGAAGGTCACCCGTTACACTGCCAGGATGTCCGGCCCGTCAACATTGGCCGCAGCCGCCAGCGCCCCGGAGGCGGCCAGCTCGCCCATCGTCGCGAAAGAAGCGCCCGGCTGCCGGCCGACATGCTCGGTCACGGTGTCGACTAGACGAAATGTGTGTTCGTAGTCGTCGGCGATGCCATGCGTGTGCATCAGCAGCACCACGACCGGGCTCTGCCCGCTGATACGATCCAGGTCTCGCCGCGCCAGCTCGATGAACTCGTCGCTGCGCGCCCCCGAGCCGCGCCAGGTGTACTCATTGAGAATCGGGACCTCGATCACGTCCTCGTACCAGCGAAACGGCCGGTGGGGGATGTCATCCACCCATTCCTGGGCGATCTCTTCGCCATTCTGCGGCAAATGCGCATAACCGCTGCCGCTGATGTACATGCAGGTATGGTAGCCGATGCCAACGTCGCGCAGCGCGGTGAACATCGCTTTGGAGATCGCGCCGCAGGGCGCGCGAAATACCGAAGGCTCAACGCCCAGGTCAAGCGCGAAAATCTCCATGCCCTCCTCGATGCGGTCGCGCAGATTGTCGACCGTGTAACGCGGCATCAGCTCTTCGCGCCGCTCGTCGAAGTCGGACTGCAGCGTCGGCAGAATCGAAGTGGCAGGCCACGCCGGCGGCCCGAACTCATAGCAGTCGGCGTGGGTCAGGCCGTGGAGCTGCAGGTCGTGCCCGGCTTCGCGCGCTGCGATCAGCGCATCCTTCCATTCGCCGGTCATCGGCTTGCCGCCGCCCTTTGGCACTGTGAACCAGGTCGACCCCAGGCCGCGCGAACTGAAGAACGCCGTCGCCCGCCGCAGCGACTCCACCATCGCGCCGCCGCCCGTACCGGCGTCATCTACGCTCCATACATAAGATGTCATCGGAATTTTCCCACCGTCGCGCCCGGCAACAGTCCTAGGCAAGCGCCTCAAGGACTCGATTCAACCCATCAATCGTCTCTTCCACGTCCTCGTTGGTCAGTAGCGGGTTGACGTTCATGTGCACCGCGCGCCCCAGCAGGTCCAGGCTGCGCGGGCACATATCGGGACGGTACTCGATCTCCCGTTTCGCCCAGCGCCAGGGACCGCCGGCCTCTGTCCAGGCGCGCCGTTCGAGAATCGGTACCCAGTGGGCGTAGACGTGATAATCGATCCCTTCAGGCCGGTAGAGCGGCCCGGCGCCGATGTTCTCCGCCCGCAGCGCTTCCGAAACGGCTTCCGCCGCGGCCGCGCTGTCCATGAAGAAGACCATCGAAATGGCCGTGTCGCCGTCCGCGTCGGCCAGCTCGCGAAAACGGAGGCCTTTACGTTCCGTCACCTCCTCGATACCCGATTTGAGCATGCGTTTACGCAGGCGCATCGCCTCGATCAACCCGTCCAGCCTTTCAAGCTGCACCAGGGCGACAGCGGCCAGAAGCTCGGGCATTCGGTAGTTGACGCCGCAAAGCAGCTCATCCTCGCCGTACTCCGCCCGCAGCGGCGCAATCACGTCATGGTACATGTTCGTGCGCTTCCACACGTCCTCGCTGTCGGTGACCACCATGCCACCCTCTCCCGAGGTAATAATCTTGTTGAACTGGAGGCTGAAGCAGCCCACGTCGCCAATTGTGCCCAGCGCACGCCCCTTGTAGCTGCCGCCGTTCGCCTGCGCCACGTCTTCGATCACCTTCAGGCCGTTTTCGTCCGCTACCGCCATCAGCTCATCCATGCGGCAGGACGCGCCGCGCATGTGCACCGGCATGATCGCCTTGGTGTACGGCGAAATCTTTTCGGCTACGTCGGCGGGGTCCAGCAGAAGCGTCTCGTCTACCTCTGCAACCACGGGAATGCCTCCAGCCGCCGCCACCGCCGCAGCCGATGCGATCCAGGTGTAGGCCGGCAGGATCACCTCGTCGCCCGGTCCCACGCCGATTGCATGAAGCCCGGTGACAAGCGCGGCCGTGCCCGAGGTAACCGCAACCGCGTAGCTCGCGCCTTTTGTGGCCGCAAACGCCTCCTCAAGCTGGCTCGCCTTCGACTCGGTCTCCCCAGGCCCGTAGTAGCGAAAGAGACGCTTCGAACGTAGCACCTCCAGCACAGCGCGCTCTTCCTCCTCGGCGATCGCCATCCCGCCCGGATACATTGGCGGGTCCGGATTCTGCCGCGCCGGTGTTCCACCATCTATGGCCAATCTGCTGTCTGACGCCTGTGTCATCTGTCCTCTCCGTTTTGCGTCATACCATTCAAAGGCGGTCTCACGCTTTCGGGAAAGCGCCATTTCGCCATTTCGTTCTTCTCTATAGCGCGCCCGTCTAAGCACTGAGTCGCGGCTGCATCGGGCAATCCTCAGTCCACCTCCGCCTCTGTCCCGGTCTGCTCTACATAGACATAGTATGCGCCCAGCGAACCGCCGTCCTCCAACTCAAACCAGGTCTGCAGATGCGCGGCGCCGGCGGACAAGCGCAGCGAAAATGCGGCGCCGTCGTCTTGCGGCAAAACTGTTGCTGCGGCCTCTTGTCCAGCGATGGCAAGGCGTGCGCGGCTCACCGGCAGGGCAACCCCGCCCCCCCACCGAATGCGTTCTCTGATCGTCGTCGTCTTGCTTTCGCCAGCGTCACCGCCGATGCGCAGCTGCCCGAAATCGACCGGAGCGCCTCCGGCCAGGCCAGACGTAATGCCGGCATCCTCTTCTACGGGCCAGCGCCGCAGCTCGAATCGGTACACGCCGGTCTCGACGATGTCCACCTCCCAATGGCCGTTGCATCTGTGGCCCTGCCTGACCAGTCCTTGATTCCACGCGCAGTCGCAGTCCTCGTTGCGCCAGTCATGCGTGTTGAGCCGGAGGGTGGACGCTCCCGGCCCGCCGATCGCGATCGGTATCTCTTCGTCGAACTGACGCGAGACTTTTGCCCACCATTCCTCGTAAGCCGCGCGCAACACCGAAACGACGCCAGGGTGGGCAGCGGCAAGGTCGAGGCCTTGCCCGGGGTCAGACTTGATGTCGAATAGCTCGCGCCCGTTCACCAGCCGCCAGCGGTCGGTCATGACTGCGCTCTTGCGCCACTTCACCGGACGCGCCAGTCGCTGCGAGTCAGTCACCAGCGCACGTTCGGGCCAGTCCACCTGCAGGTCGCCGTCAGCAGTCTCCGAGTTCGATGGATTGCTCCCTCCGCTCTTGGCTGCCATGAGCAGTGGGACCAGGCTACGCCCGTCGAATTCACAGCCATCGCGTTCCTCCAGGCCGCACAACTCGATCAGCGTAGGCAGAATGTCGACGTTGGCGGTGACCCTCTCGACATCGCAGCCCCGGTCGAAGCCTCCGCCCGGCCAGTGCAAAAAGAAGGGCACGCGGTGTCCGCCGTCGTACTCCGACCCCTTTTTGCCGCGCATCCCCGCGTTGTGACCGCTGACCACGTTCTGGTCTTCGTCCACGTCCACACCGCCGGCCGAGCCGTTGTCGGTCATGAAGATGAAGATCGTGTTCTGCGCCAAACCCAGCTCCGCCAGCCGCCGCCGCAGACCGCCAACATTCTCGTCGATGTTCGCCACCATGCCGAAGTACTTGGCGCGCTCCGCATGCGGCGTTTGCGGCAGATAGGGGTCGCTGTAGCGAGGGTCCACAAGATGGGGCGAATGGGGCGCGTTGGTGGGAATGTAGCAGAAAAAGGGCCGGCTGCGGTTGCGCTCGATAAACTTCAGCGCCTCGCCGAACCAGACATCGGTACAGTAGCCGTCATATTGTGAGAACTGTTCTCCGTCCCAGTAGCTGTCGTCGAAATAGCAGTTTCCCCAGTAATCCGGCGTCTGTCCGACGCCGCCGCCGCCGTGCACGACAACAGTCTCGAAGCCGCGGTCCTGCGGTCGATAGGGTGCGTTGTCGCCCAAATGCCACTTGCCGAAGATGCCAGTGGCGTAGCCGCCGGCGCGGAAAAAATCGGCCATGCTGACTTCGCCGGCGCGCAGCAGAGACCGGCCGCCGATCGTGTGCCACACTCCGGTGCTGTTGGCGTAGTGGCCGGTCAGCAAGCCGGCGCGTGTCGGCGCGCACGTCGGGCCGACGTGGTAGTCGGTCAACCTGACACTGCCCGCATGAAGCGCGTCAAGGTTAGGGGTCCGCAACACCGGATTGCCGTGGCACGAGAGATCGCCGTAGCCCTGGTCGTCGGTCAGCACAAAAACAACGTTCGGCCTGTCCCGCTCCATACCCTTCACCTGTTCTATGGTTGGCCCCAATCGTTAGACCACAAAATGGGAACATAAAGGTGCACCCAGACAGATGCGACCGTTTCTAATCGGCTTGCCGTGACCCCTCTCATACTCTTCCGACCCTGGGTCAGGTTCGTAATTTGTCGCCAAAACCGACAACAGGAAACCCATCGCCAACATCCAACAGCCAACACCTGGGCTTAGTTGACGATTGAAGGACTCGGGTAACCACTCAGCCGCAATCAGTCTGCGACTCTGAACCAGGCGAGCGAGGGTTTTTTCTCTCTCCTCCCGCCGCTTGAATTTCTCTTTAGCTTTTTGGACGGTCGGGCCTGCGGCCCTCCCTTGTGCGGGGGGACTCCCCCGCAACGCCCCCCTCCTAAACCATCGTTCACCGACAGTACGTCATCATTCCTGCAGTCCGGCTTATCCAACGTGGTGGCGGCCAACCGAATACGCAACCAGATAATCTGGATGGCGGCGGGGATGAAGCACTGGTCGAGACAGACGCTGTAAGTGGCTTAGTAGTTACGGATTCAGTCATATTGGCGACAATTGCAGGATGTCTGCCTAAAACCTTGCCGATCACCAGTTGCAGCAGCTGTACGCATTTCTGCCGCGACACCCTCGTGTCTACATGAGGGGATAGGCAAAGAGTGACCGCTTCGTCGAGGCCGCTCACCGGATTCTGCGCACCGGCGCCAAGTGGCGTGAACCTCCAGCCGATCCTGGCAAGTGGAACAGCGTTTCCTGTCGCTACATATGCTGAGAAGAGAACGGTGGCCGGGCCGACATGGTCAAACAGCTCGCCCAAGACCCAGAAATGGCCGCCTTCACGCTCGAAAGTGCGGTTGAACGCGCCCCTTTTCGCGCAGCGGGCAGTCCCCAAAAGGGGGGCGCCAGTGCAAACGGTTCCCGGCTCGAAGCCTCGGCGGTTTCAGCAGCAAGATCCATCTCCTCGTCCATGCCCCGGCTCCCCCTGACAGCTAAACTTGACTGGTGCTGGACGCCAAAACCGCTTCCAAGCTGAATCCTTGCTAGCCCCCCTCCATCCTGCCGCAGCCAATGCCGCTAAAGGCTTTGAATCTAACCCCCTGCGAGAACGATTCACCGCCGAACCGTTTTTGCCGGTCTTTACTTCTCGACTCGATCGCAAGCAACCACACGATCATGACCGACTCCGCCACCAAGTCGAAACATCCTCAAGCCTGCGCCTATGCGACGCGCGCCTGCGAATCGGTGCTTCAGCTGTCCCGCGGCAGCGACGAAACGCCGGGCCGCCATTTGACATACCAGCGGGCAAAGCTGAGCCATCCCATGAAGGTCTCGGCCTTGATCGCCCTGAAAACCTGCTTCTGGTAGGTGATGCAGTCCTCGCCGGTCATGGCGAATGTGCGCCCGGCAAGGCCGTGCAGACCCTCGAGAACCAGCCACTGCCCGCCGGCGAAGGCAAGCGTATGTTGGCCGACCTGCTCGGCTTCCGGGCCGAGAAGCTGCACGTGGATGAGGTCTTCAATCCCGACCAGCTTCCGCAATAGAGTCTTGGCCATCATTGGGTTGCGCATAGTCTCACGCGTGAGAGGTGTGAACAGCACCCGGATGATTCGCCAAATCTCAAATGCATCCAACCTGCCGTCCGCCGCATGGACGACCATATTGTGCACATTTTCTAGCTTGATCGGCACCAGAAAGTCGTATTCGTCCGGCAGACCCGGGTCAATGTTGACCCGGTCCTCGCCCATTCGCACGGTCAGCTCCTCTCCCGTCTCCTCGATAGTGATGGCCATCACATCGAACAGACCTTTGAACACCTCCACAATCTCTTTCGTCTGGACGATCGCTCGCCACAGGTCAACCGCCTTCTCGGGCTTTGCCGCTTCATCCATTTCTCCCCCCCTATCGCTGCGAATATGGTTCCGCGCTTGTCAGCCTCCTGGCAAGCGGCTCGGACGGGCAATCCCCCAACCCCGCACCCCACCTTATCCACCTATGTTTTGGATGCAACCGGCGGAGACCACCGCGCCGGTCCGTTTCTGGAACAGCTCAGAGCGTCAGGCGATGGTCTCTCACGGCTGGCTGTTCTAGCTGCAGACGGGCCAACCTTCCGACTGCAGAGGCGATGCGAGGAAGAAACTACGTCTGGCGACGTCTAGCAGTATTGCTGGCCCGAGACAGTTCGAACGGACGCGAACCGTTGTCGCTAGCCTAACATCCGCCGCAATGTCATCGGAGAATAGGTCCAACGGTTGAACATGCGTACAGGATGTCCGCTGGAGGGAGTCTTAAGGCGCGGCCTTCGGTTCATCCGTCTACCGATTCGACACAAACACCGATTCCAAATAAACATAGTATGCCCCCAGCTCCTCCCCGCTCTCCGTCTCGAACCAGGTCTGCAGATGCGCCGCACCCTCCGGCAACTCCAACACGAACGAAGCGCCGCCGTCCTCAGCGCCGACCGCGGCCTCGGCCTCCACGCCGGCAATGGAAATACGCGCCCGTCGCACTGGAATCGCAACGCCGCCGCCCCATCGCACCCGCTCTCTCCACGATCTCCCTCCGCCGCCCTCCTCGCCCAAATCGATGCGCAGCTCCTCCCAGCCTACCGGCTCACCGCCCTCTAGCCCCGCACCAATCGCCGCCCCCTCTTCCGCGGGCCAGCGCCGCAGCTCGATCCGGTATGCGCCCGCTTCGGCCACATCCACCTCCCAATAGCCGTTGCAGATCAAGCCCTGCCGCACCAGGCACTGGTTCCACGCGCCTTCCAACTCTTCATTGTGCCAGTCGTAAGTGTTCAAGCGCAGCCGCCTCGCGCCCCGCCCGCCGATCCGGATCGGTATCTCCTCGCCGAACTGTTTAGACACCTTCGCCCACCACACTTCATAGGCAGCCCTCAGCTCGGCCACCTCCTCCGGGTGGGCCGCGGCCGCGTCGCGGCGCTGCTCCGGGTCCGCCTTGATCTCGTACAGCTCCGCGCCGTTAACCAGCCGCCAGCGGTCGCTCAGGACCGCGCTCCTGCGCCACTTTATCGGCTGGGGCAGACGCTGCGTGTCGGTTACGAGCGCACGATCTGGCCAGCAGACGCCGTTCCCGCCGGCTTGACTCGCTCCCCCGGACGAAACACGCGCCTCGCCAACCGCAGCCTCCATGAGCGGGACCAGGCTGCGCCCGTCGAACTCGCAACTCGCGGGCCTCTCCAGCCCGCACAGCTCGATCAACGTCGGCAGGATATCCACATTGGCCGTCACGCGCTCCACGTCGCAGCCGCGGTCGTAGCCGCCCGACGGCCAGTGCAGGAAGAAGGGTACGCGGTGGCCGCCGTCGTACTCCGACGCCTTCTTGCCGCGCATCCCCGCATTGAAGCCGCTGACCACGTACTGTTCTTCGTCGACCTCGACGCCGCCGGCCGACCCATTGTCGGTCATGAAGATGAAGATCGTATTCTCCGCCAGCCCCATTTCCGTCAGCCGGCGCCGCAGCCCGCCGACATTCTCGTCGATGTTTGCCACCATCCCGTAGTAGTTGGCCCGCCCCCGGTGGGGCGTCAAGGGAAGATAGGGGTCGCTATAGCGCGGCTCGACCAGGTGGGGCGAATGGGGCGCATTGGTGGGAATGTAGCAGAAGAAGGGTCGATCGCGGTTTGACTCGATAAACTTCAGCGCCTCCTGGAACCAGACATCGGTGCAGTAGCCTTCATACTTCAAGTGGCTCTCACCATTCCAGTAGCTGTCGTCGAAGTAACAGTTGCCCCAATAGTCGGGCGTCTGTCCCACGCCGCCGCCGCCGTGCACCACCACCGTCCCGAAACCGCGGTCCTGCGGACGGTAGGGCGCGTTGTCGCCCAAGTGCCACTTGCCGAAAATGCCGGTGGCATAGCCGCCGCCGCCGAAGAAGTCGGCCATGCTGACCTCGTCGGCGCGCAGCAGCGAACGCCCGCCGCTCGTCCGCCAGACGCCGGTACTGTTGGCGTAGTGGCCCGTGAGGAGCCCGGCACGCGTCGGCGCACACGTTGGTCCCGCGTGATAGTCGGTAAGCCTGACGCTGCAGGCGTGGAGCGCGTCCAGGTGCGGCGTCTTCAGGACCGGATTGCCGTGGCACGAAAGATCGCCGTAGCCCTGGTCATCCGTCAGCACAAAAACAACGTTCGGCCTGTCCCCTCCCATACCCCCTCACGCTTTCCCGCCCACCTTCCCGACACCATCCACTAACCGTTTCTGTTTCGCATTCCCCCCACTGGCCGCTAGTCTCTGACCACTGGCGTTCCGCGCTATCCGCTATCCGCTATCCACTATCCACTGCAGTTCACCACGGCCGTTCCCGCTCCTCGAAGTTCTTCTCCGCGTCCACGCCGCGCACGAGCACCGGGTTCCAGCGGCCGCCGAGCGAGGCCAGCGAGTTCTCTTCCGCCTGCCGCACCCACGTCGGTATGTATCGCAACGTCAGACCGCAGCGCCGCCTGTCGGAGCGGTTTGGCAGGCTGCCATGGATGATCGTGCCGTCATGGATCGAGATCTGGCCGGCCCGCAGCGGCAGGTCGGCCGCAGTTGCCTCCTGCTCCGGCGTAACGCCGACCTCCTGGTTTATGCTGAGGAGGTTGCCCGCCTGCTCCGCTGTACCGTGCTCGAGAACGCCCGCAACGTGCGTGCTCGGAATGACCTGCATGCAGCCATTTTCCACGTCGCTGTCGTCCACCGCGTACCACGCCGTGATCGCCATCGGGGGTTCCAGCCCCCAAAACGTCACGTCCTGGTGCCAGGCGACGAACGTCTCCGCATCCTTGCCCTCACCGTACTTGTTGAAAAAGTGAGTCGCCAGCAGCAGCACATTTGGGCCGATCAACGCCTCGATCGCGTCGAGGACCGTCGGATTCGTGGCAAGGTCCCAGATGAATTTCTCTTCAAAATGGTGGTCGATCAGACCGATCTGGGCCGTCTCCTTGCCCACGCGCGCCTCCAGGTCGTCGAATCGCTGCCGGTATTCGCTGACCAGCGGCTCCTCGATCACATCGATGGCGGCAATGTAGCCGTCGCGCCTGTACGCCTCAACCTGCGTCGTCGAAAGGACCATGATCCCCTCCTTTGTCGATTCGTAGCCGTCTCCCGCTGAGAATACCGCCTACGGGCCGCGATTGCAAAGCCAAAGAACCGATCGGGCGCAGTCAGATATTGGGGTACTGATTCCCATTCCTCGGGTTGCGACCATGTCTTGGCCAGTCCACGCTCCATGCTCTGGCAACGTGCAGGAATGCGCTCTCCTGTTTCCTTTTGGACGGTCGGGCCTGCGGCCCTCCCTTGTGCGGGGGGACTCCCCCCGCAACGCCCCCCTGACACCCCTCCACACGCCGCCAGATGTGGGTTCTAATGCAGCCCTGCTCAACCGGCGACCCGTCGCCCCGCCACCGTACGTGCGCGATTCCAGAGTGTCGCCAATGCGCCGCGTGCCTAAACGGCCGTGTGTGTGCGTCGCCAGCCGTTCGCGCGTTCGACCGGCGTGCACCGCTCCCTGCAGTTCCTGCCCCCTAACCCCTGCCCCCTGTCCCCTGCAGTTCCGGCCCTCCCTTGTGCGGGGGGACCCCCCCCCCCCCGCAACGCCCCCCTGACACAACCCGCAGTTGACGTTCTTCGTGGAGATTCGCGCAGATTCGTGGATTAAGCCGTTGCCCTTGACGTTGAAGTTGCCGGCAACTGGCCACTGACCACTGGCCACAGCAGTTTCAGCCACCCCTGGCATGAAGTCCCCGCCAGACGGTCCCACCCCAAAAGCGGGATCCACCCGAAACGGATGCGGATGCAGCCCCGCCGTCCCATTTGTGTTAGACTGATGCGAGGAAAAATCATCCGTCGCAAGGCCGGTGTCGATCGGGAGGTGAACGCATGACTGAGCGTCAACAGCCAGGTTGGGTTTCCGAGCACATTCAACGCTATCTCACATCCAACGGACAGGACGGCCACATCTGGAACGGCGTGCCGACCCTGCTGCTTACGACAACCGGGAGGCGATCGGGCGAGCCGCGCACAACACCCCTTATCTACGGCAAGAGCGGCGAGCAACCCATCTATATTGTTGTCGCCTCGCGCGGCGGGGCGCGCCACCACCCCTCCTGGTATCTCAACCTGGTCGATACACCGGAGGTGCGCCTGCAGGTTGGCGGCGACTGCCTTGACGCCACCGCTCGCACCGCCTCGGATGAGGAAAAGCCGGAACTGTGGAATCTGATGGCCGAGATTTGGCCGGCGTACAACGACTATCAGGCCAAGACCCAACGCATCATTCCCGTTGTAGTCCTGGAACCGGCCTGACCTGCTGCTCCCGTTCGGAAATCAGCCCGTGTCCACCGACGGACCCCGCCCGCACTCGCGAGAAAACGGGATGAGCGTCTCCCCAAGCGGATCGCTCCCAACCGCAACCTTCAATCTCCCCACGCCGTTCCCCGTTCGCGCGATCGAGACCGACAACTACCGCACGAAGACATTCGTTCTCGACGCCAGCCTGGACGCCGCCCCGGGCCAGTTCATCATGGCCTGGCTCCCGCGCTTCGACGAAAAGCCGTTCTCGCTTGTGAACGCCGACCCGGTAACAATTATGGTCACCGCGGTCGGCCCCTTTACCCGCCTACTACACGAAATGAAGCCCGGTGACCGGCTCTGGGTCCGCGGCGCCTACGGCAACGGCTTCCGCCCACCGCGGCCGCGGCTGCGCGCCGCCTTCGTCGGCGGTGGATACGGCGTCGCGCCGCTCCTGTGGCTGGCCCGCTCCTGGAGGCCCCATCTGGCCGCACTCTCCGTCGTCATCGGCGCCGGCGCCGCCCGCGACCTGCTTTACGCCGAGCACTTTCTGAGTTTGCAGCAACACTATGCGAAATCTGGCAGCGCGCTGCAGCTGCTCACAACGACCGAGGACGGCAGCGCAGGCGCCCAGGGACGCGTAACCGACCTGCTTGAAGACCGCCTGGCCGCAGGCGAATTCGACCTGGTCTGCGCCTGCGGGCCCGATGGAATGCTGGCTGCGCTCGAACAACTGGGCAGCAGATACGGCGTCTCCTGCCAGCTGTCCTGGGAGGCCTACATGCGCTGCGGCATCGGCATTTGCGGCTCATGCGAACACGAAGGCCGCGTCCTCTGCCTCGACGGCCCGGTCCTGCAAAACGGCGCGTAAGCCGCACGCCCCGGCCGCCCACCCTACCCACGCGTTCTTTCACCACTTCGCGCTCTTCCTGCAAGAGAGTGGTTCTTCGCGTATGATGTTCTTCTGGATGGCACAGCAAAGGTCCAGCCGGGATAGGACTGCTCTTTAACAATCGAATACCCTTTCTTGTCACTTCTGGACCGGCGGGCCGCAAGGAGACGTCGCAACACCTGCCTCGCAGTGCAATTCTCCCCCCACCAACAGTAACGGCGTAATCATGCAGGCGTTGAACGCAGGAGACGTCTTGTTTATCCACGCGCGCTCGACGCGTACCCGCGGCCGATGCCCGCTTCAACTCCGAACGAAAGTGAATGCCTTCGTACTTACGTGCAAGTGTGGTGTTATGCCGGCGAGCGCTGGAATTCGCCACCCTCAGAAGCGCCCTGGCTCCATCTGAGACTGCTCTCTGAGCGCACGCCGGCTTGCGAATAGACACGAAAAGTGCGCAGATGTGCGCAAAAGTGTGCACTTTTGAACGCTCTCGTCTAAATGTTGGTCTTACGGGAGGCAGCGCTGCCAAAGGGACAGGTTGGCCCGATTCGATCGACCCCGGTTCCAAGGCGCCCTTGCAGTGTACCAATGTAGTAAGGACAATTCTCAGACGAAAAACTAGGTAAGACTCGACAATTGGAGACGGATGCTTTCGAACTTGGCAAAGCACCCTGCCAGCAGCGTCTCGACTCCTACTGGCCGCTTCAGTATGCGCGCGCCCGCGCCAGGAACAACGAGAAAAGTGCGCAAAAGTGCGCACTTTTGTGCACTTTCGTCGAAATTGACGCCTTCATAGAGGTCCCAGCGAAAGAGGAAGGGGCCGGCCCAAGGCAACCGACCCTACTGCTTGCGGGCACACGGAAACTGCCCAATCTGCCCGCGTATTTCCAGGAGAACTGATTGCCGCTTCCAAGCGCGCCCAGAGAAGTCAGGAACCTTGAAGCCGGAAACTGAGGTTTAGGCCAGGGATTTCGGAGTCAGACCAGCCGCGGCGGGCACTCCGTGGGCAGGAGTTGCGTTGCGCACTCCGTCCAGAACGGCTTCCGCTACGACTTCGGCGGCCACGGCGCCGAGAAGACTCAGCTCGACGGCGGCCTCCAGCACGCCGGTCGCCAGCGCGAAGACGCAGTCGCCGTCGAAGAGGGTATGCGCCGGGCGGGTTGTGCGGCTGACGCCGGTCTGCGCCATCTGGGCCAGCTTGGTCACCTCGGGCTTATTCAAAGCCAGGTTGGTGGCTACGACACCGATGGTGGTATTGTCCTCCGCCGCGACAGAGTCAGCCAGTCCGGCTTCCATCGCCTGATTCGACGGCCTTGCGGCCTCCTGGCTCGCAGGCGGCCGAAACAAGAAGGTGTCGAACCGGGCAACCGCCTCGGATAAACTGTCGACCAGTTCCCCGGTCTCCGGATCGCGCGCGCCCGCCACCAGTTCGCCCCGCTTGGGGTCCACCACGTCGCCGACCGCGTTGACCGCCACCAGCGCGGCCACGATCACCCCGCCCGGCAGCGCGGCCGACGCCTGTCCCAGGCCGCCGCGGCTGGCGCAGCCCGCACCCAACAGCTTGCCGACAGTGCAGCCAACGCCTGCGCCAACAGAGCCGCGGCTGCCGTCTTCGTGCGAGGCTGCCTCGCACGCGGCGTAAGCATTTTCGTCGGTCGGGTAAACGGTCGATCCGGCGAAACCCAGGTCATAGAGGATCGCAGCCGGAACGATCGGAACCGGCGAGGCCGGCGTCGGCCAGCCAAAGCCGCGCTCAGCCAGCCAGCGCACCACACCGTGGGCCGCTCCCAACCCGAAGGCGGAGCCGCCGCTGAGGAGGACGGCGTGGACCTGGTCCACCCGGCCCACAGGATTGAGCAGCGCCGTCTCGCGCGTGCCCGGGGCCGAGCCGCGCACGTCGACGCCGCCGCAGGCGCCCTCCGGCGCCAATACGACCGAGCAGCCGGTTCCGTGGGCGCGATCGGTCCAGTGACCGACTCGCAGGCCGGGCACGTCGGTCAGCGCACTATTCACCATTCGCCAACTTCTCGGTAAGTTGCCGCTTGAGGTAGGCCATCAAAACGTGGAGGCCGCGCAGGCGTAGCGGGGAAATGGCCTCGTGCAGTCCAAGCAGGTAATGAATGTCGTCCGGCGTGCTCATGACGACTTCAGGCGCCGCGCGCTCGAGCCCTTCCTGCACGATGGCAGCGTACCCGCGCACCGTCGGCGACTCCTTGGGCACGTCAATGTAGACGTCCACGCCAGCATCGACAATTTCGGCGAACACGAAGACCGGCGTCTGGCACTCGTGGACCTGCTCCATCCTGTCGCGCGCGTCGTGGAGAAAGCCGGGCAGTTCCGGCATGCTCATGGCAAATTCGAGAAGGGACTCCAGCCGCTCCCGCGGCTCCATACTGCGAAAATCTTCGATGATCGCGCGCAGTGGCGGCGGAGTCCTATCAATCTTTTCTTCCAGCGTGAGGTTGAATTCCATACGTTCGCTAAGGCGCTGTGCTCCTTACCGAAAGGGCAGAACAATCTCGCTACTTGGAACGTTTCAGCACAGGCAGGCCGTTCTTGCTCTCCGATACTTCATAGCCCTCCGGCACCGCGTCCAGCGCCCCTTCCTTCTCCTCTTTGGCGAAAAAGTAGAGCGTCTGTTGTCGTCCGTTTCGCAACGTAGTTTCGCGTGAGTGCAAAATGTAGGTTCTTCCCTTTGAGTTCGTGTGCGCATACGCCATGTTGTTGTGCTCCTTTCCTCTGTGTCCGTGCTCCCATGCACGATGTTCTAACTTCTCCCAACGCGTTCGTTCGCCCGATTGGGGAGAGCAATAGGCGGGCCGACGCAACGGGGTTCAACCTACATTGTAAATCAGCGTTGCAAAAAGACAAAAAACGGTTGCTGCATTTATCTCGCTATCTGTAGCGTTCCGTTTTGACCGAGCGGGTGGCGATATACGTGTCGGTAAACTCGGCCGGCGGCTGGCCCTCCCAGCGGTCTTCGAAAAAGCCGGTCAGAACAAGACCGGCATCAAGTTGCCCTGCAATTTGGTCGGTGAGCGTGTGGCCGAACTCGAGCGCCTCCCCCGCCCGCATGTAAGATTTGCGCTCGCTCTCCGAGATGCTGGTCAGGTCCGAATACGGCAGTCTGTGGCGCGCCACCGGCGCGGCCCCGTTGTCTGCGTCCTGGTCAAAGAGGTAGAGCACCGGGTTGACAAAGCCCGCCATCAGGACACCGCCCTCCGCAAGCACACGCACACACTCGAGCCATACCGGCCGTACATCGGGGACAAACATGTTGGCGCATGGGTGTACGACCAGGTCGAAGCGCCCATCGGCAAAGACGCCCAGGTCCCGCATATCGCCTTCGACAATTGCAAGCCGCAGCCCCTCGCTTTCGGCAACAAGGCGGTCCTGCGCCAGCTGACGAGGAGAGTTGTCAAACACTGTCACACGCGCGCCGACAGCTTCTCCCGCCGCGGCCAGTACCGGCCCTTGCTGCCCGCCCCCGGCCGCGAGACACAAGATTTCAGCCCCGCGCAACCCGGGAAACCAGTGCCGGGGAACCGCCTTTGACGGTGTCAGCGAAATCTGCCATTCGCCGCGACGCGCCGCGGCGACCGACCCGGAATCGACCGGAACGGTCCATACGCTCTTGCGCTCCACCGCCAAATCCCAGGCGAAACGGTTGTAGGCTCGAATGTCACCCTTTTGCTGCATCTGACCGGTCCTACCCACTGAAATCGACAGGCAGCCCGCTGCGGCGCTAGCCCGCTTCGGCGGCCGGCTGTCTGCGCCCGCCATGGCCAGCGCTTTCCGCCACCCGCGCCCTCCGTTTCAGGCGTTCCTGCTGGATCTGCTCGCTCATTCCGGGAAGCGTCCCGTCGCGCATCACACAGATCATCTCGGCCATGATGCAGACCGCAATCTCCGCCGGCGTGATGGCCCCGATGTCGACGCCGATCGGCGCACGGACGTGGTCGAAGCTGGATGCCGCAATGTCTTGCTCACTCTCCAGCAACTCAAAGACAGCACGAATTCGCCGCTGACTGCCGATCATGCCCAGATAGGCGACGGGATCGTGCAGTACCTCCAACAGGCAGTCGATATCGTGCTGATGCCCGCGCGTAACGAGCACGAGATAGGTGTCGCTGTCGAAGGACGGCCTGCCCTGGCGCAGACCGGCCAGGGTCGGCCGAAACGGCCCGGCCACCACCTCGTCGGCGGTCGGGAAGCGCGCGCGGTGGGCGAACTGCGGCCTGTCATCCAGCACGGTGACCGCGAAATCACAGGTCTTGGCAATCGAGGCCAGCGGTATGGCGATGTGACCGGCGCCGGCGATGATCAGGTGCGGCGGGCGCGCCTGCACCTCCACGAAGACGGATACGTCGCCCTCCTCGAAGGCATACTCCAGCCGCTTGTGCCCCCTTTGCGCGATCGCCCGGCGGGCGTCGGCAAGAACGGCACAGCTGTGCGCACCCAAATTGATCTCTCCAACCGCGTCGCGCTCCGCCTGCGGCCAGACAACCGCATGGCAGCCGACAGAGCGTGCGAGGGCGCCGCTCGCGGCCGTCACCGTAACGAGCCCGACAGCTTCCCTATTTTCAATTGAGCCGATAAGCGCTTCCAGGGTCTGGCTCTGCATTTCCTGTCCGGTACTCCGCTGTGCCGCCGGCAAAACCGAATTCTACAATTCTCGTGGCGGGGGGTCGGTTTTCGCCAATCGTTTAGGCATTCCAGGACGTAAGTGCTAGAATCCTCTCACTTCCCGGTCCCCTAGGACGACTGAGAATGGCGTCTCGCGTCATCTTCCCGGCTCGATAGCCTGCACCAACGCAAGGACCCTTCAATGGAACTGTTCCAACCTGAAAACCTCGTCGCCCTTCTGACGCTGGTCGTGCTCGAAGTCGTGCTCGGCATCGACAATGTGATCTTTATCGCCATCCTGAGCGGGAAGCTGCCTGAACATCAGCAGGCGCGCGCCCGTTCTGCCGGCATAGGACTGGCCGTCATCGCCCGTATCGCCCTTCTCTTCAGCATTACCTGGATCATGCGCCTGACATTTCCTCTGTTCGAGCTCTTTTCGCATGAAGTATCGGGGCGCGACCTGATCCTTCTCATCGGCGGCCTCTTCCTGATCGGCAAGAGCACTTTTGAGATTCACGAGAAGCTGGAAGCCTCCGAACATGGAAGTGTCACCAAAGGGGTGGCAACGCTCGCTTCCGTCCTTGTGCAGATCGTGATAATCGACATCGTATTTTCGCTGGATTCTGTGATCACAGCGGTGGGGATCTCAGGCGATCTGTGGGTAATGGTGCCCGCCGTGCTCGTCGCAGCTGCCGTCATGCTCACATTTGCCGGGCAGATTGCCGCCTATGTCGAACGACATCCCACCATGAAGATCCTTGCCCTGGCGTTCCTGATCCTGATCGGGTTTCTTCTTGTCCTGGAAGGCTGGCTGCACGAGACGGTCGAGGAGCTGCATCTGAAGAACTACGCCTACTTCGCTATGGCCTTCTCTCTCGTCGTCGAGATGATAAACATTCGCGTACGGGCCAAGTCGCAGCCGGTCCACCTGCGGAGCCGCCTGCCCAGAACCGAGCCCGAAGACAGCTGAACCGGTCGCTTACAGGGCGACGTCACGCACGAGCTACCAGTGAGGAATCCCAATAAGCTCAAGTCGGGCGCGCGCGGCCGGCGCCGTCCTCAGCCTCGCCCCAGCGTTCGATGAATACATCCATCACCCCGCCGCAGACGCCCAGGCTATCCATCGATATGTCTTCGGTCAGGTCCACGTGAACCGTGCGCGGCAGGCCGTCCTCGACTACGTCAAGCCCGGCGCGGATCACGTCGGCCTCACCGCATCCCCCGCCGACCGTCCCGACATGCCGGCCCAGCGGATGTATTATCATCTTCGCGCCAACTTCCCGCGGAACCGAGCCCCTGGCCTCAACAATTGTAGCCACGGCAACCGGCTGTTCTTCGTCCAGCATGCCCTGCAAATAGCGATAAAATGTTGCGTTCAATTGCGTCCGACTCCTCGCCGTTGTGAACGACCGACCCGGTCTACTCCGTTCCTCCGAACTCTGCTCGCAGCGCCTCATACTCAGCCGGCACATCCATATCCCGGCGCACGCTGTCGTCTTCCACCTCCACGTACTCGATCTCTTCGGCGTAACCGTTCAACAGGTCCCGCAGCGACTGCCTTTCCCTCATTCTGAGCAACTCTGGGAAGAGTCGACGCGGCAGAAATACCGGGTGGCCGCGCCGCCGATTGTAGCTGGGCACGACGATTGAGTCGACGTTTTCAGCCGCGCAACCAATGATGAGACGGACCACCCCAGCGCGAATGTGGGGCTGGTCGCCCAGCGCCAGCAGCGAGCCTTGAACCGGCTGACCCTCACGCAAGAGTGCCTCAACACCCACTTGGAAGGAACGCAGCATCTCATCGCGCGCGTAGTCCGGATTGAACACCACGGCGGCCGCCCCACCTGACAGGCGGTCGGCGATTTCAGTCCCTCTGTGCCCGACTACGACAAGCACTGGCGACGCGCCGCCGCTGCTCAGCGCGTCCGCCGCCGCCTCGATGACCGAGCTTCTCCCCCAGGGCAGCAGAGGCTTG
Organism: uncultured Caldilineaceae bacterium; assembly: GCA_951813625.1. Taxonomy (GTDB): domain Bacteria; phylum Chloroflexota; class Anaerolineae; order Caldilineales; family Caldilineaceae; genus Bin5. The sequence continues at coordinate 130,123 of CATOTS010000005.1, forward strand.
AACTGGCCCATGCGGCGGCTGAACCCGGCAGCCGCAACCACCGCTGCCACGACTCCGGTTTGCGACCCGTCCGTCTGCCCGCCCGCGTTTGAAAGTTGGGAAGCCTCCCTCAATTGGACCTCCGGAGCGTCCATTTCCAACCGGCCTGCCTCCGCCTGCTCTTCCCTCCAGCGGCCTTACCCTCTTGTACCCGTGCAAGTATACCACAGGACCGCCGCGAAACTGCCTGCGCCGATCGCTTCCGCCAGGAGGTGCATCCCACCTTGGGGGTGGGTATCGTCGGGCGGGGACTTCATGCCAGCGGTGGCTGAAATCGCTTGCCGGCATTGCGAGGCGCAACGGGGCAGGCGCAGGGCAGGCGCAGGCGCAGGGCAGGAACGTGGCCTGCACCCGCGGTGGTCGTCTCGTTCGACTATTGGGAGCGCCGCGATGGACTGCATGTGGCACAGTGCTGCATGTGGCACAGGACTGCATGTGGCACAGGACTGCATTGACCCCACACGCTGCGGGAAGAGGACATCAGGGGGGCGTAGCGGGGGGAGTCCCCCCGCACAAGGGAGGGCCGAAGGCCCGACCGTCCAAAAGGACACAGGAAAGCGTATTCCTCCGCTATGCCATGAAATGGACCGTGGACCGGCCATGATTCCGTTGCTAAATGATGAATAGGAATTTGCACCTCAATTGTGGACTACACGCACCGCTTCGTTCTCGACTTTTGAACGCGTCCGTTTGCGAGTGACAACAGGCCGCACGCCGGGCGCCTTCAGTCAGCAATTCCGCCTCTGTCGACCTTCTACGATTTCAGGATTTCGCTTGTGTGCTAAACGCAATGATATAATTGGATAATGGCTAATCCTGTCTCTTCGCCGTCGGGCGGTAGTTCCAACGGGATGACCAACCGGCGAAGATATGAACTGACAGAAGATCCTGTCTTTTACATCAAGCTGTGTATCTTTTGCTTTCTTACCACATTTCTGCCCGCCTTCCTGGGACAGCCGAATCTCCTACCGATCCTGCAGACGGTGGCCCTGACAGTCTTTGTGGCCATTCCGCTTCGGCGTGCGAAAGTTTCCAGGGGCATCCTGGTCGTGTCGTTATGGCTTGTCCTCCAGTTCCTGATCATGGCTGTTGGTACGGCGCTCCTGCCGCGACCGTTTGACCGTGCGATTCACGATGGCTTCAGTTACTACGAGACGCTGCTGCTCTGGCTGCATTCAGGCGGGGGTCTACAGGAACCGGTGCTGGCAAGTCCGTTGGCCCGGTTCGGAGAATTCATTCTTGTCCTGCTTGGCAGTCTTCTCACAGCCGGCCTGGTCGGGGTCTGGCTGCTTGCGCGCGCGGTAAATGAGCTTGGCTTTGTGGTCGGCCTCATGGCGCCGGGCGGTCCGGCAACGCTTCTGGTGGGCATGATGCCCTGGCGCGTGATGACAATTGCCGGCCATGCCGGGCTCGTCATTCTGCTGGCTCAGCCGCTTCTGACCAACAGCTGGAACCCTGCCACCTATATTGGAAGGCACCGTCGGCTTATCCAGTCTTCAATTGCCCTCGTCGCCTTGGGTTTCGTGCTTGAATACACGATTCCCGAACTATGGAAGGGCGTTTGGGGGTATTGAGCCCTGGTCGAGCGATGCCGTCGCCAGCACGGCCCGAAAGCAACTGGAAGCCGAATGCTCAGCCGCTCTTGTGGATTAGACTGCCAATTGTCTAGCGGCATCGCAACGAAATTCTCTTTCCAGCCGTCATTGTGCGGATTGCGACCTTCGATGCAAGACAACTGACCTGGACCAACTCTTGCACCCCAATTCATGCTGAGAATCAAGCGAGTACAGATCAAAGGTTTCAAGACGTTTGCACACCCCGCGGAGCTCGTCTTCGACCAGGGCATGACCGCGATCGTCGGGCCGAACGGCTGCGGCAAGAGCAACGTCGCCGACGCGGTACGCTGGTGTCTGGGCGAGCAAAGCTTCGGCTTGCTGCGGTCGCGCAAAACGGTCGACGTAATCTTCTCCGGCAGCGACAGACGTTCCCGCCTGGGCATGGCTTCGGTCAGCCTCGTGTTGGACAACAGCGACGGCGAACTCAACATCGACTTCAGCGAGGTGGAGATCACCCGGCGCGCCTACCGCGACGGCGACAATGAGTACTTGCTCAACGGCCAGCGCGTTCGCCTGCAGGACATAACGCAGCTTCTGGCGCCGAGCGGCCTCGGCAATCGCGCATACGTCGTGATCGGCCAGGGTTTGATCGACCGCGTCCTGAGTCTCAAGCCGGAGGACCGGCGCACGCTCTTTGAAGAGGCCGCCGGAATCACCGGCTACCAGCAAAAGAGGGCTGTCGCGTTGCGAAGGCTGGATGCGACGCAGCAGAACCTCGAACGCGTCTACGACATCATCACAGAGCTTGCGCCCCAGCTCAGATACCTCAAGCGCCAGGCCGAACGCGCCCGCGAGCGCAGCCAGATCGAGCAGGACCTGAAGGGGCTTCTCCACACATGGCACGGCTACCAGTGGCATCGTGCGATCGACAGGCTCAACCAAGCGCGGCAGAAGGCCGAGGTCGATCAGAAATCCGCCCGGCTGCGGCGCGATCGGCTGAACGCGATTCGCGCGAACATCGATTCTCTGCGTGCCCGTCACGCCGACCTGCGCAGAAGAGCGGATGAACAAACGAAGATCGTCAGCGACCTCCGCCGGCAGTCGGAAGAGGTGGGCCGGCTTCTCGCGGTAACCGAGGAACGTCACCGCCAACTCGTCGACCGGCGCGATGAACTGGCGCTGGAATGTGCCGAGCTGAAGGCGGATCGCGAGGCCGGTCAAGCACGCCTAGCGTCTCTGCGCTCGGAGTTTGAAGAGGCCGAACCGCTATACCACCGCGCCCAAGGCGCCGTCGAGCAATTGCAGGGCCGCCTCGCCGAACAGCAGCAGGAACTGCAGCAACGCGAGCAACGCTGGCGCGAGGCTGAGGCTGCGCTCAACCGCATTGACAGACGGATTGCCGAACGGCACAGCTTGTTGGAGCAGCTGGACGAAAGACTGTCCGGCGGCGAAGCGTCGCTCGACAGGTTGAAAGCCGAGCTCCAGACCCGACGCCAGGATGCCGTGCAGGCAGAAGCCAGGTTGAGCAATCAGGAGTCGGACATTGCCGGGCTCGACGAGCAACTCAGCCACAACCAATCGCAGAACGCCGGCCGCGCAGCCTCGATTTCTGCCCTCGAGACCGCGCTGCGCGAAGGAGAGGAGATTCACCAACGAGCGGCAAGAAGGGTTGACATCATTCAGGCGCGTCTTGAACTCTTACAGCGCCTGCGCAGCGAGAGCGCCGGCTACGCCAGCGGCGTGCGCGCCGTCCTGCAATCATCGCGCGGCGGCGGCCTTACCGGCATTCTCGGCACCGTGGCTTCCCAGCTCGAGGTCGAGCCCAAGTTGGAAAGGGCGATCGAAGCCGCCCTCGGTGGTGCATTGCAAAACCTGATCGTCTATTCCTGGCGCGATGCACACGGCGCAATCGATTTCCTGAAGCGTTCCCGGTCAGGGCGGGCCACCTTCCTGCCTCTAGACCGGCTGCGCTCGAACAGACCGATTCCTGCTCCCGACATGGACGGCATCATAGGCAACGCAGCTGAGCTGGTTCAGTACAGCGAGGAAGTTGGGGCGGCAGTGAAGCAGCTCCTGCAACGCGTTTGGGTCGCCGGCGATCTGGCAGCTGCCCGCCGGGCCCTCGACTCGCATCGCCGCGCCCATCCGGACGCCGGTCGAAATGGACGCAGGGCAGCAGCCTTGCCGCAGCCAACGGTCGTCACGTTAGACGGCGAGATAATACGTCCCAGCGGCGCGGTCACCGGCGGCGAAGGCAAGTCCGGACCGCCTGCCTCGTTGCTCGCCGGCGAGCGCGAGGCCCGTGAACTGCCGGCGGAACTTGCGAGCGCACGCGAAGATGCCCGGCTGGCCGCCGATAGAGCACAGCTGCTGCGGGCACAGGTCGATGAGGAAAAACGGACGATGCTTGCCCTCGAGGAAGAGGGGAAGAAGCTCCGCCAATTGGCGCGAGAGCGGCGATCCTCTGCGGAGAAAACCCGGCTGGAGGCCGCTGAGGCGCGCCAGGCCGTCGAGTGGCACGAGCAGTTGCTCGTCCGGTCGCGCAAGGACCTGGACGATCTGGAGCCGCAGCGAGAAGAGTTGCGCAATCAGCTGGAGTTGGCTGCCCGGGAGCGACAGACCGCCGCGGAACAGGCTGCCCTGGCCCAAGAGACAGCCACCCTGGCCCGCCCCGAAGAACTGTTCCGCCAACTGGCCGACCTGCGCGCCGAGGCCGCGGCCGCCGAGGCACAGTTGAACAGCAAGCGTACCCTGATCGACGAGCAGAGGCGAGTTCTGCAGCAGTCTAACAGCCAATTCCAGTCCAGGTCTCAGCGCCTCGAGAATCTGCAGCAGGAGGCCGTGCGCCTTCTCGACCTGGTCAACCATGTTTCGTCCAACGAACGCACGCTTCGCAGCCAATTGGCCGAACTCGAAGGCGTTCTGGGTCCCTGGGAATCGGAACTGCGTCTTCTCGAGAAGGAACAGGAGCAAGAGGAAAGCGAAGAACGTGCCATGCAGCAGTCGCTTGTTGAGATCGAAGCCGCATGGAACGGCTCCCGTCTCGCCCTGCAACGCGCCGAAGATAGACTGGACAGTCTTCGACGAGAAATTCGTCAGGACTTTGGATTGGCAGAGATGGAAGAAGCGGAGGGTCTGGCCTACCAGCCGCCCCTACCCTGGCATGCTCTCGTAGCCCAGCTTCCCGTAGTTCAACAGCTTCCCGCAAACCTCAGAGAAGAGGTGAAAGAGACTCGCGCCCGCCTGCAGCGCTTGAGCAATGTGAACCCGGAGGCGCCGCAAGAGTACGAAAAAGCGGCGGACCGTTTCGGATTTCTCCAAACGCAATCGAAAGACCTCGAAGAGGCGGCCCGCGATCTGAGAAAAATCATCGGTGAGCTGGATACGCGGATGGAGAGCGCCATGCGGAGCACCTTTGACGCCGTTTCCAAAGAGTTCTCACGCTTCTTCAAGCTTCTTCTGCCCGGCGGTCGCGCCCAGGTCAAGGTCACTGACCCTGACGACATGCTGAACACAGGCATAGAGATCTTCGCCCGCCCCCCTGGCAAGCGCCCCCAGAGCCTGGACCTGCTTTCCGGCGGCGAACGTTCGCTGACGGCCAGCGCTCTCGTCTTTGCCATTCTGCGTGTCAGCCCGACGCCTTTCTGCATTCTCGATGAGGTCGACGCCACGCTCGACGAGTCAAACGTAGACAGATTTCGCGCCGCGTTGGACTCTTTAAGCGGCCAGACGCAATTCATCGTGATCACCCACAATCGACGCACGCTCGAGGGCGCAAACAGCATCTACGGCATCACGATGGGGGACGATGGCGTCAGCCGCGTCATAAGCCTGCAGTTGGATGGCGATGACATGACCGAGGTTGGTGAAGACACCTTGCAGCCCGCTGCAGCCGTGGCGCTTTAGGCCGGATGCAATGCGATTAATCTACCCTTCCGGCGCGTCTCGTATGCACCTTTTCAGCATGCTCTTGCACCTCGCGCAACGCCTATTCGGCGCGCTTCAGGTGCCCCGGTTCTTGCCTGGTGAAAGGGAAGCAGTATAATTCTAGCGAATATTTTCAGCTGGACTGGAGTCGAGTCATGGCTGGCGAGGCCTTCTCGTAACCGGGACAGCACCGTTTATGGAGCGTTTCGATGGACAGAGTGCACCCTCTGATCAAGGTCGGTGGCCCAATTCTGGGCTTGCTCATCCTGATTTATGTGATTGATGCCGGCGTCGACAGCTTTAGGGCCGACCTCAAGGCGGCCAGAGATGCCGAACGCGAAGCAACACTGGCCGCAGCGGCAGCCGGTCAGGAACAGGAGGCCGCCGTCGAGACCGCCCCGGCTACCGAAACTGACGAGTCTGCGCCTTCAGATTCGGAGGCGGCGCCCGAAGATGTCGAAAAGCCTGCCGTATTCTTCCGCCAGCCGACCACCAATGCCATCGTGCCGCCCACCTTCACGGTCCTGATGGGGGCTGAGGGCCTTACGATTGAGCCCTCGGGCGACATCAGGGCGGGCGCGGGCCACATGCACATCCTCATCGATACCGAGTTCATTCCCGCGGGGACCGTCATTCCGACAGATGAGCAGCACCTGCACTTTGGCGACGGCGCCCTTGAGGCCGAGCTGTCGCTATCTCCCGGTGAGCATACGCTCTATCTGCAGTTCGCCGACGGCGCCCATACCGCGCTCGAGGGCGACCAGTTTCGCGACACCATTATCGTCTTTGTCGAGGAAGACGCTCCTGCCCAGTCGGTCGCCTTCTTTGAACCGCTGGACCGCGCGACCGTCTCCTCCCCGGTCGAAGTGGTGATGGCCGCAACCGGACTGATCGTCGAACCATCCGGCGAACTGAATGACGGCGCAGGGCACTTCCATATCCTTGTCAATGCCGACTTCGTTCCGGCCGGTGAAGTCATTCCCACCGATGAACAGCATCTCCACTACGGCAAGGGGCAGACGACGGCGTCGCTCGAACTACCGCCCGGCGAACACACGCTGCGGCTGCAGTTCGCCGACGGCGCGCACACTGCGCTCGAAGGCGATGAGTATAGAGACACCGTCACAGTAATCGTCGAGGAAGGCGCGCAAGCCCCCTCGGTGCGCTTTGCCGGGCCTGCGGACGGCGCCACCGTCGCCTCCCCCTTCGAGGTGACGATGGAGGCGACCGGCCTCATCGTCGAGCCGTCCGGCGAGATCAACGATGGAGCCGGACATTTCCACATCCTCGTCGATACACCCTTTGTCGACGCCGGCGTGGTCATCCCCACCGATGAACAACATCTTCACTACGGCCAGGGGCAGACGACGGCTACGCTCGAACTCCCGCCCGGCGAACACACGCTGCGGCTGCAGTTTGCCGACGGCGCGCACACCGCGCTCGAAGGTGATGCCTATCGGGACACAATCACCGTTGTCGTCGACGAGAGCGCGCAGGCCCCATCAGTACGCTTTGGCGGGCCTGCGGACGGCGCCACCGTCTCCTCTCCCTTCGAGGTGACGATGGAGGCGACCGGCCTTATCGTCGAGCCGTCCGGCGAAATCAACGAAGGCGCCGGACACTTCCACATTCTGGTCGATACACCCTTTGTCGACGCCGGCGTGGTCATCCCCACCGATGACGAGCACCTCCACTACGGCCAGGGGCAGACGACCGCCTCCCTCGAACTCCCGCCCGGCGAACACACGTTGCGGCTGCAGTTTGCCGACGGCGCGCACATCGCGCTCGAAGGCGATGCCTATCGAGACACAATCACCGTTATCGTCGACGAGAGCACGCAAGCGCCCTCGGTCCGCTTTACCGGGCCTGCCGACGGTGCCACCGTCTCCTCTCCCTTTGAGGTGACGATGGAGGCGACCGGCCTTATCGTCGAGCCGTCCGGCGAAATCAACGAAGGCGCCGGACACTTCCACATTCTGGTCGATACACCCTTTGTCGACGCCGGCGTGGTCATCCCCACCGATGACGAGCACCTCCACTACGGCCAGGGGCAGACGACCGCCTCCCTCGAACTCCCGCCCGGCGAACACACGTTGCGGCTGCAGTTTGCCGACGGCGCGCACATCGCGCTCGAAGGCGATGCCTATCGAGACACAATCACCGTTATCGTCGACGAGAGCACGCAAGCCCCCTCGGTCCGCTTTACCGGGCCTGCCGACGGTGCCACCGTCTCCTCTCCCTTTGAGGTGACGATGGAGGCGACCGGCCTCGTCGTCGAGCCGTCCGGCGAAATCAACGAAGGCGCCGGACACTTCCACATTCTGGTTGATACACCCTTTGTCGACGCCGGCGTGGTCATCCCCACCGATGACGAACACCTCCACTACGGCCAAGGGCAGACGACGGCGTCCCTCGAACTACCGCCCGGCGAACACACGCTGCGGCTTCAGTTCGCCGATGGCGCGCACATCGCGCTGGAAGGCGAGGCCTATCGGCATGAAATTGTCGTTGTCGTGGTGGCAGAGAACGGAGAGCCGGGCGATGGAAAGTCGGAAGACGAACAGTCCTCTCCCCAGCCGTTGCCCCCGGCGACAAGGGACCTCGCCATTGCCGTCATGACCGAAACCGGTTGCAACAGTTGTCACGTGACGCCCGGATTGCCTGATTTTGGAGGCAGCATGCTCGGCCCCGATCAAACTCTTATGGGCGATGTGGCAGCGACCCGCCGGGAGGGATATACGGCGGAGGAATACATCCTTGAATCAATCGTGGACCCGAGCGCGTTCATCGTTGAGGAATGTCCCCTGGGCCAGTGCCTCGAGGTGATGCCCCAGAACTACGGCGGTCTATTCAGCGAAGAAGAATTGAACGCCGTCGTTGCTTACCTGTTGAGTCTCACATCCGACCAGTAGGCCCAGGAGTCCCGAAACGACTTTCCCAGTAGAAAACAAAACTCCCGGCACCGAAAAGGTGCCGGGAGCATGAGAACCCGATGAATTGTCGCGCCCGTCAGCCAACTATCCCGCCATGATGACGAGGAAAAGGACCCAAAGGAAACTTATCGAACTGATGATGCTCACCGCCATGGCCAGGAAGAATCTCGGGCCGAAGTGCTGACGGATACGACGAATAGGCTGCCACTTTACCGGCAGAAACTTTCGAGCCTTGACCGGCAGCAACGAACCACTACGGCCTGCCGACCTCTTGGGAGAATATCGTGGTGCTGCGGCTTCGAAGGTCATGGTTGCGCTCCTCTCTTGGTGTGCCTCCATCTGACCTGCTGAACTATGACCTAGTATACACGGAACGGTCCCGCTTGTCTATAGTGCCTTTGTACCACATTAGAAAAAGGGGCGCAAATTGGCATTTGGGCTCGCGTGACTACCGTGATCTTGACCTGTTAGCATCCGGTCTGAGGCAAGCCAACGTCATGGGGCTTACGCAACTTCCGGACCGGTCTCGACCTGCGGCTGGCGCTTCAATGCTGCCAAAGGTCCTCTTCTTCCGACAGATCATCTTCCTCGTCGGCAAACTCGGGATCGCCGTCGTCAAGGCTGTAGCGACTCTCGTCCAGGTCGTCTTCGAAAATCGACTCCTCGTCGATCCACTCCAGGTCCTCCTCGTCTTCGTCTTCCTCAGCATTTCCCGCGGCCGAACTCTCTTCAGCCAGTTCCATTTCATCAAACGTCATGCAAGACAGCGACAACGGATCCAACTCAATTTCGTCGGCGTCACACCAGCCATTGAGCCAGAAACTGCAGCGCTTCTGAGGGCAACGAACCCGTATCATTCGCTTCATTCCCACGTAACAAGCCAGAAAAACCAGTTGGGCGCCGCATTGCCCGGAATGGCAGGCAGCGACGCCCAATATCAGCTTTTGAGTGCTTTTGAGTATAGCAAGTTATTTAGCGCCGTCAACCGTTTGCGGGAATTTCGTTACATTTCTGTAAGACTTTCTGCCCTGCCTGTTCGTAGTTCCAGCTTTCGCAAGGAGGCAAAGGGCCGGCTGCCGCGGGCCGGGCCACGCGCTCTCTCCAGTGAAGCGGCCCGATTCATTCCCTGCAGGAGTTCGTTGTCGCTGGACTTATGGCAAAGCTTACCACCGCCATCCATGCTGGCGCACGCAATATAGCCATAAGAATCTTCCGGCTGATTCCTGCGTATTATGATTAGAGAGCTTTCCTGCCTGGCTGATACGCGGTTGCGTTTCCAGCCTACCATGTTGAGGCGCCAACTATGAGTACCTTGGGTAATGTAGCCTGGCTGGTCTTCGGAGGTCTGCTTGCCGCCTTGGGATATATCATCGGCGGTCTGCTTATTTGCCTCACGATTGTGGGCATTCCGTTCGGCTTGCAATCGATGAAGATCGGCATTGCGACCCTGGCCCCATTCGGCAAGGAGGTTGTAGAAGCCAAAGAGGCGAATAGCACGCTTCGCATCGTATTCAACATTCTGTGGCTGGTCCTGTTCGGCTGGGAGATTGCGCTGGCCCATCTCTTCTCGGCTTTGATACTGGCGATCACAATTCTGGGCATTCCCTTCGCCAAACAGCACATTAAGCTAATCCCTCTCTCCCTTTTCCCCTTTGGGAGAAACTTGCTGTAACACCCCCCAAGTCGCTCCAGGCCGCAGGTTGGGCCCCTTCGAGGCGTCCCACCCCACCCGCCCGGGACCTTGCGGCAGGCAAAACGAAGTCTGCCCGGGAGTCTCGTCCCCTGCCGGACCGCCCAACACACTTCCCGCCAAAGTTAGGGGAGCGTAGACACCTGTGGTAAAAGAGAAACAGGAACACCTCTTTCCAGGAAGAGCACCCACTTCATCGACTACTCGCGGGGCGTTTGCTCCTGCACTCGACCATGCTTCTCTCTCCTCCGCTGCGCCGCGACCGGCGGTCGGCATTCAGTCCGAATAATCTCCATCCCATTCGTGATGTACGCCGCCAAACCAGAGTGACCCGACCAGCGGGAAGTACGAGGCCGACGCGGCATTCGCCAGACTTGGAAGCGAAATCTTCGCCTGTTCGATTGGGGCCCTCTCTCGCCGCCCCTGCCGGAGGACTTCCTCATCGCACAGAAAACCCGATGACTTGCGGTTTTCCTGGCGCGCTCTGCGACCGTTTACTGTCCGACGAGCATACTCAGGTGCGAACACGAGGGAAGGAAGTAGGCTGAGGAGGAAATGCTGGCAGCATCCGTAGGGCTCTTTCTGATCAGCGGTGTCATTCTCTTCCTCCTGCAGCCGGAGAGACGGGCTTGGGCTGGCTGGCTTTCTGCCGTACCGCCCTTGGCCGTTACCACATGGCAGCTCCTGGTTTCCCTGCCATTCCTTGGCTCGGAAGCCGGCTCGTCCTCCCGGACCGCAGAGCTGGTCAACGGCGCCATCCGCAGCGAACAGTACAGCTGGATCGAGTCCCTGGGGATGTCGCTCTCGTTTCGACTTGACGGCCTCTCGCTGCTCTTCGGCCTGATTATCACCGGAGTCGGCGCGGCTGTCGCTCTGTATACCCACTACTATCTTGAGAACGACAAACGCCAAGGTTACTTCTACCTTGCCCTGTTCTCATTCATGGCCTCCATGCTGGGCCTTGTCTGGGCCGACAATCTGCTGACTCTTTTCGTTTTCTGGGAAGGCACCAGCATTACGAGCTACCTGCTGATCGGCTACAAGCACGATTCGGCGGCCGCCCGCGGCGGCGCCCGCAACGCCTTTATCGTTACAGCGGGCGGCGGACTCGCGCTGCTGGCCGGTCTGATCCTCCTCGGCCAGGAAAGCGGCAGCTACACCATAAGCGAAATCGTCAGCCGCCCGGGGCTGACTGAACTACCTCTCTTTCCCGTGATCCTGGTCCTGATTCTGCTGGGCGCGTTCACCAAGTCGGCCCAGTTCCCCTTTCACTGGTGGTTGCCCGGCGCAATGGCGGCCCCAACCCCGGCCAGCGCCTACCTGCACTCGGCCACGATGGTCAAGGCAGGAATCTATCTGCTGGCCCGTTTGCATCCTGCGCTCAGCGACCATCCCCTCTGGTTGTGGTCGCTTCTCATATTTGGCGGCATCACAATGCTGCTCGGCTCGGTCGTAGCCGTGCGCCATTGGGACATGAAAGCGCTGCTTGCCTACGCGACGGTCAGCCAGCTCGGCGTCCTGACCACCCTTCTGGCCTTCCGCAGCGAAGCCGCACTGCTGGCCGTTGTCGTCGGCATCCTGGCCCACGCCCTCTATAAGGGGCCGCTCTTCCTAGTCGCGGGCATCGTGGACCATGCCATGGGAACCAGGAGCCTTGGACGGCTTGCCGGGCTGCGCCATAGTCTGCCGGTAACGACCGCGATCGCAGTCCTGGCCGGCGTTTCCATGGCCGGCCTCCCTCCGCTCTTCGGCTTTGTCGCCAAGGAGTCACTCCTGGAGAGCTTCTTTGGCGCTGCAGAACACGGCGACCTGACAGGGTGGATCGCGCTGGGCGCAGCTGCGGCTGCGGGTGCCTTCTTCGTCGCCTACAGCATGACGTTTCTTTGGGACGCCTTCCTTCGACCCGTCGCGCAGGATGAATCTCTAACTGTGACGCCAGGCGCTCCCCATCGCCGGGCTCCGACACCTGTCCTTCACGCCCCGGCTGCGCCGTTTGTCGCTGCGCCGCTCATACTGGTTGCCTGTGGCACGGCGGCGCCGTTTGTGCTCGGCCCGCTGTCAGGCTTCTTCACCTTGGCGGCGGGATCGATTTCCGGGAGCAAAATTGATAAGCACGTCTCGCTCTGGCACGGCTTTACGCCGGCCCTCTTTACGAGCATAGTCGCCATCGCCCTCGGCGTCGTCCTCTTTCTCAACAGGGACCTCCTGCGGCGCAGCCTGCTCAGGATGCCCAGGCGAATTCGGGGCGTAGTCCTTTTCCAGCGTACCCTCGACACTATCTACACTCTTGCCCAGATTACGGCGCGATTGTCGCAAGGGTATACGCTGGCCACACAGTCGGCAATTGTCCTCCTTGCGGCCTTTGTCCCCGTAGCAGTGGCCTTGCGCCACATTCGCCTGAACGACCTCATGCCGGATACAACTGTGCTCGCCGGCTCGTCAGAAACGATCCTGATCTTGATGACCATCGTGTCCGCGTATGTTACTGTTCGTGTGCGAACCCGGCTGGGCGCCATCATCAGCATCGGAGTCGTCGGTGTATCTGTGACCTTGTTCTACGTCTTTTTCAGCGCGCCCGACCTCGCGCTCACTCAGCTGTTGATAGAGGTTTTGACTGTCGTTCTGCTGGTCCTGGTCTTTACGAAACTGCCGCCGGATACTCGACCGCCGATGCAGCGCCTGAAGCAGTTCCGCAACCTGCTGGTAGCGCTTGCCGCCGGTGCATTCGGCTTTTTCCTCGTACTGTTCAACAGCAGCGTCGTCATGCAGGCCGGTCAGACAATAGGCGGCTATTTCCTTCACAACGCCGTTCCCGGCGGCCACGGGGCGAATGTGGTCAACGTCATTCTTGTCGACTTCCGTGCCTTCGATACGATGGGCGAAATCACGGTCCTCGCGATCGCCGCTCTCGGCGGATATGCGCTCCTCAATGCCCCGCGCGTGCGGCTGCCGGCAAGATCCGAGCCGGCACAAGACAAGGCAACAGAGCAGGAGCGCCGCCGGGGAACCTCAGGGGAAGATTCCTGATGGCGGTGGGGCAGCTGAGCTTGAAAACATTTAAGCGTGTAGAGAGAACCAAGTTTCGAAAGTGCCCTACGGGTCCAAATGCCTGAACTCTACCTGCGCCTGCTGAATCGTATCCTGACACCAGTGCTGCTTTTGCTGGCGCTCTTCCTGCTCGTGAGGGGCCACAACTTGCCCGGCGGAGGCTTCATCGCCGGCCTGATGGCAGCCGCCGCCTTTGAGCTGCAGATCCTCAGCCGGGGACACCAGAGGGTGCGCCGCGCCATCGGACCCTATCTGAATAGCGGTATCGGATTGGGATTGGCTGTTGCCATCTGCTCCGGTATCTTCGGTCTGATGGAAGGGCACTTTTTCCAGGGTAAGTGGTTTGAAATGAATATGCCTCTATTGGGCCATGTGGAATTCGGTAGTCCGATTCTATTTGACTTGGGCGTTTTTCTCGTCGTCGTAAGTTTTGCCACTTCCTATCTCCTTGGTCTCAGCCGGATTTCAGACGGCGCAGCCTTTCGCAGCGAGGATGTGGACCTGCCGCCGGCGCCGGACGACGCCAGGCCCAATTTTAGCGTCGAAACTGACCAGTCAAGCAAAGAGTCAGCGTCATGATGGTATTGCTTCTCGCACTTGCAGTTGGCAGCCTCTTCGCATCCGGCACATATCTTATAATGCGAAGAGGCCAGGTAAAGCTTATCCTCGGTCTCGCTCTGCTGAGCCACGGCGTCAACCTCCTGCTCTTCGGCTCGAGCAGGCTCACCGAGGGCCGCCCTCCCATCTTCCTGGACAAGAAGGCCTACGCCGAAACCTTGGCGTGGGCACTGCCGGCTGACCCGCTGCCCCAGGCCCTGATCCTGACAGCAATCGTAATCAGCTTCGGCATCACAGCCTTTGTCATTGTCCTGGTAAACCGACGACATACCGTCACCGCCACCGACGTCGTACATGGCGAGTTTGTGCCTCTACTGCGCGAAGGAGACCCTTTCGACTTTTCCGAGCACGCCGAAGGCTACCAGCACGACTGGCTGGCCTACGAAATTGATGAAGTTTACGATAGCGATGATCTATTGACCGGTCTGCCCCAAAGACAGTTTTCCGAAGAGGACGAGTCCGCGGCCATGGAAGAGGACAACTACCAATGGCCTTGAGCGCCAATCTGCTGGCGGTACCGGTTGCCGCCCCATTGCTGACTGCTGCGCTCATCTTGCTTCTTGCCCAGTGGGGTGGCCGCCGGCTCATCCGACAGCAGATCGTCCTGACCACCCTGGCCCTCTGTCTCAATCTCGGTGTGGCGCTGCTCCTCTTTCTGGCGACCGCTGGGCAAGGTCAACGGTTCGTCCTGCAGATGGGGGCATGGACCGCGCCTTTCGGCATCACCGTATACTGCGACGGTCTCTCGGCCACGCTCCTGTTGTTGACCGCGCTTGTTTCCATCGCTGTCTACCCATTTGCCGTTGCAACCATCGACTACCACAGGGAGAGAATGGGCTTTCACCCTCTCTATCTCTTCCTTCTGATGGGCGTTAACGGCGCCTTCCTCGCGGGCGACCTCTTCAATCTTTACGTCTTCTTCGAAGTCCTGCTGATGGCGAGCTTCGTCCTTCTGACGGTAGGTGCGCAGCCGGCCCAGACCAACAGCGGCATCCGTTATGTGGTCCTGAATCTGCTGGCTTCAACCGTCTTCCTGGTCGCGGCCGGCGTCGCCTACGGCACCTTGGGTACGTTGAACATGGCCCAAATAGCGGAACGTCTGTCCGTCGCTTCTCCGGCAGTTCAAACGCTGCTCGCCGGTCTGCTGTTGGTGGGGTTCGGCAGCAAGGCCGCAATCTTTCCGCTCTTCTTCTGGTTGCCGGCCAGCTATCACACGCCGCCGCCTGCCGTTACAGCCCTCTTTGGCGGCCTGCTCACCAAGGTGGGCGTCTATACCCTGTTCCGCAGCTTTACACTCTTCTTCCCGGACCTGCTGGTCGAATGGCGGCCGACGTTGCTGACAATTGCAGGCGCGACGATGCTGGTCGGCGCACTCGGCGCACTGGCCCAGCCGAGCATCCGCCGTCTGCTCAGCTTCCACATCATCAGCCATGTAGGTTTCATGCTGATGGGCCTGGCAGTCGCCTTGAGCGGCAACAGGCTCGCAATCGGTTTCGGCTTGGGCGCGGCCGTGCTCTATCTGTGCCATCATATGATCGTCAAGACCGCACTCATCATGGCGGGCGGCGCTGTCGAGCTCCACATGGGCAGCGACCGGCTTGCATCCATCGGCGGACTTGTGTCCAGGCAGCCGTACCTCGCTTTCTTCTTCTTCCTGGCCGCCATATCTCTCGCCGGGGTCCCTCCCTTCAGTGGATTTGTCAGCAAACTGAGCCTGTTGCAGATCACGCTCGACGGGCGCCACTGGCTCGTTTCGGGCGTAAGCGTTTTTGCCAGTCTGCTAACGATGATCAACATGATGCGCCTCTGGCGAGAGTCATTCTGGGGAGATTACAAACGGCCAAGCCGGGTCCCATCACGCATCTTGCAAAGCAGCTTGCGCCAACGACTTATGCTTACACCCATCGCCGCGCTCGTACTTCTCAGCCTCGGTCTAGGCGTTTTTGGCGAACCGGCATTTCGCCTTTCGATGCGGGTCGCGCTGCAGGCCCTCGACCGAAAGGCCTACATCGAAGCCGTTTCGCCAGCCGAAAGTTTCTCACAGCCTCTCCCAATTCGCGCCGCGCCCCACACCAGTGTGGGCCCGTTCCCGGAAGAGGCTGATCTGCTCGATAGAGGCAGGCTTATCGTGGACCATGCGCGCTGACCGAGTCTGAAAGACAGGCGCACTGCTCGTTCTCAATAGCGGTTCAGATCGCTCCGCTCACGGAGACAATTGCGAACCAATGCAACGACTGCTTGTAATGAACCTGTTTATATCGCTGTTGTGGCCCATTCTCAACGGGGACTACACGCTGCGCGCGCTCTTCATTGGCTTCCTTTTTGGCTTCCTCCTGATTTCGATCGTGCAGCGCAAGTACGGACGCTACACATGGCTCGCTGTCAGATTTGCAGTCAACGTGCTCTATGCAATCCTGGAGAGCAACCTGCGCCTGGCTGTCATTGTATTGTCCAAGACATTTGGCGCCTCGTCAGACCTGCGCCCGGGCATCGTCGCCGTTCCACTGACGCTAAACAATCCTTTCGACATTACGATTCTGGCCTCGGTAATTACACTTACGCCGGGTACGCTCAGCGTAGATCTAGGCGAGGATGTGTCCGGAAAGCTCTGGCCCTACGGAGAGTCCGATGAAGGGATGATCGGCCAGCAAGATGCCGCTGCCGGCCACAGCGAGAATGACCCGGATTCCGCCAGGTTGAAGCAGTCGCGAGTCGCGACAGGCCGCGACCGCGGCGCGGCCGCTCTGCTTGTCCATGCCATCGATGTTTCCAACCCGGACGGCTTCCGCAACGACATCAAAGAGAGATTCGAACTTCCGCTTCTCGAACTGCGCCGCATCCTCGTCGAACTCGACGTCGCCGACATGTAGTGCTGGAGGACCCAAGTGAGCAACGAGCTTTTCGAAATCAGTTTGCGCGTTCTTATGTCGCTTCTTTCCGTCTCCTTGTTGCTCTGTTTTGGCCGGCTGCTGCGAGGACCGGACCTCCCCAATCGGACAGTAGCCTTCGACCTGATCTCAATCCACGCGGTCGGTATCTTCGTCCTCTTCGCCATCATCAGCGACTCCTTTGTTCTCCTCGAAGGGGCGATTATAACGGCTGTCCTGGGGTTTCTGGGTACCATGATGTTTGCTCGCGCCCTGGAACGCTTTCCCCACGCCAGGTGGCTGGAACGCCAGCCACAAAATGAAGATTAGAAGGACGCAACGCCTGGAGATCACGGTCAATGGACCCAATAACCAGAAACCTGATTGTATTCATTCTTGCAGCTGTCGGTACGCTCTTTCTGCTTGTCAGCGCACTCGGTATGCTGCGGCTGCCGGATGTCTTCTGTAGAATGCATGCAGCCGGCGTCGCTGCAACCCTCGGCATCAGCTGCCTGTTGCTGGGAACAGGCGTGCATTTCCTCGAAGACGGTCAGATGTTACGCATGATCGCCTTGATCATTCTCTTCTTTGTGACTCAGCCCATCGCTACAACCACGATGGCCAGAGCGGCCTATCGAACCGGCGCCGCCGACCACTTCGTTCTCGAACACGACGACCTTGCCGCGCAGTCCGTCGCCGCTCACCGCAACGGGCCGACTGCAGAGGAACTGGCCCTCGAGGCCGAAGCATAGAGAGGGGCCTGGCCCACGATGAGTGTTTCGCCGACCGACTTGATCCTGGTGATCGACCTGGGCAGCTCCTCGGTTAGGGCGTCAGCTTACCGGACCGACGCGGAACGCCTCGAGGGTGCCTCCGCGTCTCGACCTGCGCATCAGGCCGCAGACGGCACATTCGATCCCCATGAGCTCACGCAACTGACCGAAGAGGTGGTCGGTGATTGCCTGGCGCTGGTAAGGCGCCGGCCGCACGAATTTCGATTCATCGGCGTCGCCTGGACCAGCTTCGCGATGAGCCTGCTCGGCGTGGACAGCGTCGGGCAACCGGTCACGCCCGTTTACACCTACGCCGATTCACGCAGCGGCCCCTATGCCGATGCCCTGCGGAGGGAGCTCGAAGCGGAAGGCCTTCTGTCTGACACCTGCAGGCGCACGGGCACGCCGGTCCACACAGCTTACGCGCCGCCGCAACTCTTGCGCCTTGCTGCCGAAGAGCCGGACCGCCTCGCGCAGGTTGCCTGCTGGCAGACGATCGCTTCTCACCTTCTGGGCCGCTGGCAAGGGCGCGCTCGTGCGCCGATCAGCAGCAGCGAAGTCGGCTGGACGGGTCTGCTCGACCGCGGCGCCCTCGCATGGGACGAACTACTGTTGGAGAAAATCGGCATCGACCCAGCACACCTGCCGGCGGTCAACGACTATGCGAATTCCTCTGCCGGTCTGATCGAACCCTGGGCCACCCGCTGGAGCGAACTGGGGCGAACACCTTTCTTCCTGGCAGTCGGGGACGGGGCCGGGGCCAACCTGGGCAGCGGTTGCGCTGACAACCGCCGCATCGCGTTGACGATCGGCACGACCGGAGCAATGCGGGTCGTCATTCCTGCCGGTACGGAGGGCTCAATTGCTGCTGTAGCGCAAACGCAAGCGCCCGAAGTCCCCGACGGGTTGTGGAGTTATCCTATCGACAGCAAGCGCTGGCTTGTCGGCGGTTCTCTCACCGACGGCGGCTCGCTGTACTCGTGGCTACACGAAATTCTTGCCGTCGAGGATGAGAATGATCTCCTGGCCGAGGCCGCGCGACTGAAGCCCGACGGGCACGGGCTTACTATCCTCCCCTTTTTGCGCAGTGAGCGCGCGCCCGGCTGGGCCACGAACGCCTCCCTCACCATCAGCGGCATGACGCCGGCGACGACACCGGTCCACATCCAACGCGCGGCGCTTGAGGCTGTCGCCTTCCGCTTCCGCCTGATCTTCGACCGGCTGCGGCCGCACCTCGCTCCTGGCAGCGAAATCGTAGCCAGCGGCGGCGCGCTGCAGGAGAACGCCCTATGGCGCCAGATTCTGGCCGATGTACTGCAGACGCCGGTGCGTTTCGTCGACGTTGATGAGGCAACCAGCCGCGGCGCGGCCATCCTGGCCCTGCAGGCGCTGGGATTGCCCCAGCCGCCCCCGCCGCCAACCGTACATAGCGCTATCCCCAACCCTGAGGCGGGTCCGCTGTACGGGCGGGCGCTGGCGCGTCAGGAAGAGCTGTACAGGCAGGTTATCGGTTCTTCCCAGGCAAGGACGAACTGATCTCTTGCCAGGAGGCAGGTTTCCTTAAGGGTCGAAACAGAAGGATCGAAACAGAGGGGTCTTTGGACAGGCCGGGGATTTGCCTTCTGCGGCAGACTATCCAGGCAGAACGCTTTTGGCAGCGTGTCAGTCGCCCGCTGCGCGCGGGATTGGTCGGATGGGCGTGGAGGCAACGCTTTTGCGCCAGATGTAGAGCGCGACAAGCACCAGTGCCGCGTATACCACGGCAGTAATGCCGAAAACGCCCTTCATACCGATCAGAGGAAAAAGAGTCGCCCCCAGCAGCGGCGCCACCATGCGTCCGCCCGCATTCACACTGTTGCTCAGGCCGAATGTCGCGCCGTGAGTACCATGTTTAGTGCGCATGTTGAGCAGCGCGCCGGTGGCCGGCATGATTGCGCCGGCGCTTATGCCGGTCAGGGCCTGCAGGAAGACAAGCTGCCAGGCATGAACGACAAAGGCCTGCGGAATATAGACCAGGACCGCAATGACCGCTCCAGCGACCAGAACTTTCTCGTGGCCGACGCGGTCGCTCAGCCGCCCGAGAAAGACCGCGCTGACCGAGCCGACTGCCGCCTTGGCGCCCATGCTCAGCCCTGTAAGCGCCGCCGCGCCCTCGCTCGTGGACAGCAGCCCGACGAAAAAGAAGGCCATTACCGGCATCGTCACCGAACGGCCCAGGCTCTGGAGAAATGAGACCGAATAGATCGACGGCATGTCGGGCGTCCGCAGGAGCTTTCGATAGCCCTCCCAGAAATTTACCCGCTCGCGCTGTGGCGGCGGCTCAAAATCCTCTTTCACCCACAGGATTACCGCAACGCCGGCCAGCGCCAGCGCCGCGCCTGTCAGCCAGAAGCTGGCCCGGTAGCCAAACGCCTCGCTCACCAAGCCGCCGATCAGCGGCCCAACGGCAACGCCAACCCACGTTCCCGTCTGAATCAAGCCGAGAGACTCCCCCGACTTCTCTTTCGGAACCGTTGCCGCCACCAACGCGCTCGTCGCCGAGACCACGCCGGTCAAGAACCCCTGGAGGGTGCGGATCAGCACCAGTTGTTCCGCATTTTGCGCCAAACCCATCATCACAACCATGAGTGCGCCGCCGATTGTGGCCCGGACCAGCATCGGCTTGCGACCGTAACGGTCGGCGATACTCCCCCACAGCGGGGAGGACAACATCATGGTTACACCTTGGGATGAGAATACCAGGCCCGACCAGAAGGCGACCGAGCCGCGCGTGGCTACGCCCAGCTCTTCCACGTAAAGGGGCAGAAAGGGAAAGACGAGGCTGAAACCGGCCACAGAGAGGACCTGCACGGCAAACAACAGATATAGATTGCGCCGCCACTTCGCCATGGGATATCTCACAAGGCGTCAGATTCGGCCGGCCGGCAGGGGGAAACTAAATCGCTTTTGTAAACCGCTTAAGGAAGATTGGAGATCATTTTATCATGCTGCGGTGGCGACCGCAAGTCAACCGGGTGGGCCGACAGGGCGTTTACACGGAATTGGACCAAGACCCGCCACACCACCCGATTCAAGCCCAACACCGCAAAAACTGTCGAAAACAGTGCATATCGCAGTGCATATCTCAATGCATATCACAGTGCGTCTCGTAACTACTCAGCCGCTATCAGTCTGCGACCATGAATGAGGCGAGCGAAGGTGTTTTCTCTCTCCTTGCTCTTTGGACGGTCGGGCCTTCGGCCCTCCCTTGTGCGGGGGGACTCCCCCCGCAACGCCCCCCTCCAAAACCAGCGCTCACCGACGGTACGTCGTCATTCCTGCAGTGCGGCCTATCCAACGTGGCGGGCGCCAACCAAATACACAATCAGATAATCTGAACGGCGGCGGGGATGGAAGACTGGTCGAGACCGATACGATATGTGGCTTAGTAGTTACGTGCGTCTCTTTGAAGTGGACGCCTCTCCAAAATTCGGTTTCTTAAGCGAAGATGATCGACAATTGGTAGGGGCACCCCTTGTGGGTGCCCTCCGTGAGACTTCTCGGCGTCCAGTTTTAGATGCGATCGCCCTGGGTGGGACGAGGCGGCGAATCGGGTCGATAAGGAGAGTGGGCAATGAAATTGAAGGCTCTGGCTGTCACATGCTTGGCTGTCTCTGTTTTCTCTGCGGTAGCGTGTGCTGACGTGGGAGAGAACGTTGAAGGTCCACAGGAACTGTTTCGTCCGGTTCCGACATGGACGAACACGCCGCGTGTGCTCTTTTCAATTGGGACTGTTGTTGTTCCAGCGCCTACGCGCGCTTCACCGACTGCCAGGCCACAGCCTCCCATTTCAACGCCGGAGTTTCTCGAGGGAATCGTTATAGGGCCGGACAGGCTTTGCCCCCCATTCGACCGACGCGATTATACTTACTCGTCAAGTCTGAAGAGGAAAATCATAGATGGGATGGGCGGCAGAAGGTATAGTCCCTATACATTCGAATACTTTCCGAGCTTGAACGAGGCCGAAACAGATCATATCGTGGCGCTCGGCGAGGCGCATAGGAGTGGTCTGTGTGCTGAAAGCCCCTCTGCGAAGAGGCGTTTCGCGAGGGACGTATTGAACCTTACTCTAGCAAGTCCGGACGTGAATAGAAAGAAGGCGGACAAGGATTTGGCGGACTGGTTGCCCGACGCGAACCAGTGCTGGTTTGTGCAGCGGGTTCTGGATGTAAAGCGAAAGTATGCGTTGTCGATGGATTTGCCGGAGGCGCAACGGGCGGAAGAGGTCCTGAAAGGTTGTGGTGACACGTCTATGCAGTTTCCGATCGGCTACGCGCCGACGTGGAGAGCAGCTCGAGAGTGGACGGGTTGGGCAGAATCCCGGCGGGTTAGAATCGATGTCCGCTCAAAATTCGTGAGTTCAGGGTAGCAAGAACTGTCTTTGCTTTCCAATGGATGGGCGGCACTGAATCTGCGTTGCTGCATCTGCGTTGCTGAATCTGCGTTGCGGCATGTAAGTAGGGCATAGGCGTTGGGGGGAACGCGGGCTCGGTGGGGTGTCTACCAGGTTCTGTCCGGCTTGCAGGGCGATTGCATCAAATTGGGCCATGACCCGCGACACAATCCGGTACGAACCCAACGCCAAGAAAACTGCCGAACGCAGTGCATAGCGCAGTACATGTCATTGCAGGGGACGCCCTTCCAGAGTTCGGTTTCCGAACCGAAGACAATGGACAATTGGTAGGGGTGCCCCTTGTGCGTGCCCTTCGTGGGACAATTCGGCGTCCAGATTCAGTAGCGATTGCCCTGGCGTGTACCCCGGTCAGAAGCCCGGTCCGTAGAAAGCGTACACGCCCAGGATGATGTTATACGCCGCGTGCGTGATGGCGCAGGTTGTCGTGTTGAAACGCTGGCGCAAAAGGCCCAGTATCATGCCTACGACAAACACGGCAAGAGTCGAGAAGGTAATGCCGTACTGGCTGTGGACCAGGGCAAACAAGAGACTGGTAAAGAGAAGCCCGAATCGGGGCTGCAAGGCGCCGCGGAACAGCGTTTCTTCCCCTATCCCGGCCGCCAGCCCCAGGGTTAGAATCCCGAGAAACGAGCCAGCCAGCGGGCCAAGAAGCGCCTCCGAAAGCCGCTGCACATCCTCATCAACGCCCATTCCATATTGGGTCGCAAGCGCTTCCAACGCCAGGACGAGGGGAACCAGCACAAGCGCTGCGCCGATGCCAATGGCAATCTCGATCGGACGCGGGTAGACGATGGCGAGCCGTTCCAATGCCTGCAGCCACCTCCGGCGGGTCAGCCATCCCACGCCAACCAGTGCCCATACCGCAAACGTCAGCTGCTGTACCCATAGCGAAAAAATCAGCGACCCCGTTCCCGTGGGCGACTCCTCGGAAATGTCCGCCAGCGTCTCCAATCCCACGGCCAGGGTAAAGGTCAGATTGATAACGATCAAGATTACATAGGAGATTGCGACCGCGTGCACACTGCTGCGAGGATCAATCGGGATAAGCCTGGCCAGCAATCTGCGCACTGGAGGAAGCAGTAAGAGCGGCGCAACAAAGGCCGGCGCCCAAAGTGCGATGCCGACGGATTCCAGGCTGCCCAGTTGCGCCTCAAGGGCCTCGGTCGACGCCAGTCCGCTCTCGCGTACTGCGTTGATTATCTCCGCTCTGAACTGATCGTTCAGGCGCATAAACAGCCCAAAGGCGTGAAACGCCACGCCGGCAGCGGTCAGCAGTCCGAAAACGACAATGTGCAGCAGATAGGCCAGACCGGCCAGAGAGCTCTTTTCTTCACCGCCTAGCCGCCGCTTGTCCGCCAGATTCGCCAGGAGGAGGATTAAGATAAAAGGTGTGAATAAAATTACAATCAGCAAACTTTCAAACATTGTTGAACCTGCACCTTGCTGGCCTGCACTCTGGCTGCGCCGCCTTACACACTCGGTCGGGTAGGCGTCCTGGATTGGAGGTCAATGGCTGTCTCCCACGTGGGCATTTGGCAATTGGGCCGGTTTTCCCTAGAATTGAAGGAAATCACCGAGATTACACAAGAATCGCACCACTATCGTTTGCGGCAGGCAGGACTTGCGCGTCATTCTCCAATAAACCAATGTGTAGCGCAACGCTTTCCGAAAAGCAAGTCGGAGGCAGACCAGATGAACAGTTACACCTATCGTCATGACGAAGAGGAAGGGCGCCCGGCTACAGTCGAGCAGCTGAATAGCGACGACGAAGCTGAGAGCGAGACTCTTCGGGCCTACGATTGGCGCGCGCTGCCTGACGGAGAGACCAGCATGCCGCCGGTCTCGGCATATCCCCCCTTCCCGAAGCCCTTGACCAACTTCGCGCTCGAGGAGTTGGCGAACTCACCGGAAGTCTACAACCGGGAGTTGAGCTGGCTTGATTTCAACTGGCGGGTCCTCTTCGAGGCGCTCAATCCCCGAAACCCGCTACTGGAACGGCTCAAGTTTATCGCCATCACCAGCAGCAATCTCGATGAGTTCTTTCTCAAACGCGTCGGCGGGCTGAAGCGACAGCAGGCGGCCGGCGTCGCAAACCTGACAATTCACGGTTGGACGCCGGAGCATCAGATCAGGCTGATTTCACGCCACGTCCATGCGATGGTGCAGTGTCAGACGCAGGCCCTGCTGGAGGAGGTTCTACCCGCGCTGCGACAGGAAGGGATGCGTATCGTCGCCTATGACGAGCTGCCCGCCCGCAAACAGGAGGAGCTGGCAGCCTACTTTCGACGTGAAATCTACCCCATTTTGACGCCCCTGGCCGTGGACCCCGGCCATCCATTTCCGTTTATCAGCAATCTGAGCTTGAGCCTGGCCGTTGAAATACGCGATCCGGTCAGTCGCGAGCACCGCTTCGCCCGCGTCAAAGTTCCGTCAAACCGCGCCCGCTGGGTCACTGTCGACGACTCGCTCGACTTCGTGCCCTTGGAGCAGGTGATCACCCACAATCTTGCCGCGCTTTTTCCCGGGATGGAACTGATCGCGGCCTACCCATTCCGAGTGACGCGCAACGCAGATATCGCCCGCAGCGAGGAAGAGGCCGACGATCTGCTTCAAATGATCAGCGAGGAGCTGCGCGAGCGCCGCTTTGCGCCGATTGTGCGGCTCGAAATTGCCGAGTCGATGCCAGAGGATATCCGCGATATCCTGATGCAGGAGATGGAGCTGCATCACACCGATGTCTACCACCAAGAGGGCCCCCTGGGCATCGCCGATCTCCTTCCTCTGGGCGACGTCAACCTGCCGCATCTCAAAAACGAACCCTGGACGCCGCAGACGCACCCAGCCTTCGCCGGCGTCGGCAGCCAAACGCGACCTGCCGACATCTTCTCCATCATTCGCAAGGGTGACGTGCTGCTCCATCACCCCTACCACAGTTTCGCCACCAGCACCCAGGCCTTCGTCGAGGCAGCGGCCAGAGATCCCCAGGTCCTGGCCATCAAACAGACACTCTACCGCACGAGCGCCGACTCACCAGTAGGCAGGGCGCTGATCCAGGCCGCGGAGCGCGGCAAACAGGTGGCGGTCCTCGTCGAACTGAAGGCCCGCTTCGACGAGGAACGAAACATCGAGTGGGCCCGCACCTTGGAAGATGCCGGCGTCCACGTGGCCTACGGACTGGTCGGCTTGAAAACGCACACGAAGACAACGTTGGTCGTGCGCGAGGAGGAGGACGGATTGCAGGTCTACGCTCATATCGGCACCGGCAACTATAACCCCAAGACTGCCGGGCTCTACACCGATCTGGGTCTCCTCACAGCCCGCCCCGAGATCGGCGCCGACCTGATGGACCTCTTCAATTTTCTGACCGGATACAGCCGCCAGCGCCACTTCCGCCGGCTGCTCGTCGCCCCGGTCAACATGCGCGATCGATTCGTCGAGCTGATCGACACCGAGGCCGTCAATGCCCTGGCCGGCCGGCCGGCGGGCATCATCGCCAAAATGAATGGCCTCGACGACCCCGTCATCGCCCACGCGCTATACCGCGCCAGCCAGGCTGGCGTGCCAATTCGCCTGATTGTGCGCGGAAACTGCCGCGTCCGGGCGGGCATCCCCGGAATCAGCGAGAACATTGAAGTCGTCAGTGTTATTGGCCGCTTTCTTGAGCATCACCGCATCTACAGCTTCACCAATGATGGTACGCCGCTCTATTTCATTGGCAGCGCCGACTGGATGACGCGCAACCTCACCGCAAGAGTAGAGGCCATCGCGCCCGTGGAGGACCTGGCCCTGCAGGAACAGCTCCAGCGTATCCTCAACGCCTGCCTCGAGGACCGTCGCCAGTCCTGGCTTCTGGGGGTAGACGGGCTCTACCGCCGGCGCGAGGAGCCAGAAACTTCCAATGGCCTCGCTACAGGCCAGAAGGACGCGGACGCGCCGCAGGAGCCCAGCCAGCTCGAAACCGCTGCATCCCGCGTCCAGAACGGCATTGAAGAGGCTGCCCGCGTCTACGGCTCCCAGCAGGCGCTCATGGACTGGACCAGGTATAGCATGGGGCAGTTGTAAGAGCCTTTTCTTCCCGTAGACTTCCTCTCCAATAGAGCCGACTCGTTTGTTTGCGCGATCGTGCACGATCCCAAACGCGTCGCCTGGAAAGGTTGCCCCCTCCTCCATCTCATTCGGATTTCTTCCCGCCACACTATCGACGAAGCCGCCTACAGCGTCTGTCTCGACCTGTACCCCTGTCTCGACCTGTACCTCTGTCTCGACCTGTGCTTCAATCCCGCCGCCAATCAGATTATCTGATTGCGTATTCGGTTGGCCTCCGCCGCGTTGGTTGAGCCACACTGCCGGGAATACGGCGTACTGTCGGTGAGCGCTGGTTTTGGAGGGGGGCGTTGCGGGGGGAGTCCCCCCGCACAAGGGAGGGCCGCAGGCCCGACCGTCCAAAAGGCAAGGAGAGAGTAAAGTGAAGTGAGTAGAGAGAAGAGACCTTCGCTCGCCTCCTTCATGGTCGCAGGCTGTTTGCAACAGTGTAGTTACCCGCCACGAAGTAGCTACCCGTCACAGATTGAGATCGCCAGATCTTGACACGGGGCGCCGTTTCGCCTACAATTTAGCCATGACTAAAAATTACGCCTCGGAGATAAGCAGCCCTCTGTCCTCAAATCACGAGGACTACCTCAAAGCGATCTACCTCCTGGAGACGCGCGGGCAGAAGGTCACCAACTCAGCCCTTTCCGAGTACATCGGCTTTACGCCGGCTTCGGCTACCAATATGGTCAAGAAACTGGCGCAGATGGACCTGGTTGTGTACGAGCGCTACCAGGGCGTCACTCTGACCGACACGGGCAGACGCGTTGCGCTTGAAGTTCTGCGTCATCACCGCCTGCTGGAGCTGTTCCTGCACAAGACCCTGGACATTCCCTGGGACCGCGTGCACGACGAAGCCGAACGCCTCGAGCATGTCATCAGCGAGTCCCTGGAGGATGCGATTGCCGCCTCTCTGGGGTACCCCAAAGTAGACCCGCACGGGGACCCGATACCTTCCAAAAGTGGTGAAATCAACCACACGCCCAGCCTTCCTCTTTCCCGTGCCGAGACGGGACGCACATACACGCTTGTCCAGGTACTGAGCCATGACAACGAGCGGCTCGCCTACCTGGGCACGCTCGGACTGCATCCGGATGTTGAGATTCACCTGCAGGAGAGAGCGCCGTTCGACGGTCCTGTGCTGCTCGTCGTAGCCGGCGTTGCGCACGCCCTGGCCTTCGAAATGGCAGGGCTGCTACAGGTGGCGCCGTTGCCAGCAGATTAGAGTGGCGCCGCCGGTCGGATGGCTTGCGCGGCCTGGTCTGCCTCCATTCCCCAGGCTCTGCTGCGACAGTTTCAAGGAGTTCGATTCACAGGTTTCCCAGCCATGATTGTCAAGAACCTGATGCGACGGTCTGTGCGCAGCGGCCTGACCCTTTTGGGAATCGCCATCGGAGTCGCGGCCGTTGTGGCGCTTGGCTCAATCGCCGAGGGCATCTCGTCCAACTTCGCGACCGCGGTCGGCGGCAGCAACAACGACCTGCTGATCACGCAAGCAGACGCAATCGACCCCGCCTTGAGCAGCCTTGAGGACACAATCGGAGAACGCCTACAGGCAGTCCCCGGCGTGGAACGGGTGGAGCCGGGCGTTTATACCTGGGTTACAACTGCCGACCTTCCCTTCTTCCTCCTCTTCGGTTACGAGCTCGGCAGCTCGGCCATGGACCACTACCGGGTCGTCGAAGGTAAGCCGGTCAGCGGCCCCGGACAGATCCTGATTGGCCGCCGCGCTACCGAATCGATCGATATCGCTGTCGGCGACAACCTGCGCCTCTATGGAACGCCCTATCGAGTCGTCGGCATATACGAAACGGGCCAGGGCGTGGAGGAGTCCGGCGGTGTCCTCCTGTTGGAAGACGCCCAGGAAGTTGCCCAATACGAGCGCAAGGTCAGCCTGTTCGAAATCGGTCTGCGCCGCGGCGAGGACACCGACGCCGTCGTCGAACGTATAGATTCGCTTGACCTCGACCTGAAAGTGAGCAAGACCAGCGAGCGGGAGACCAATCAGCAGTACGAGCAGATGTTGCAGGGCTTTGCCTGGGGCATCGCCGCCATCGCCATCTTCATCGGCGGCCTCGGAATGATGAACTCGATGGTGATGAGCGTCTTGGAACGCACGCGCGAGATCGGAACCTTGCGCGCGCTAGGCTGGAGCCGCTGGCGCGTCCTGCGCATCATTCTGGGCGAATCGGTCGCGCTCAGCGCCGCCGGCGGTGTCGTCGGCATCGGGCTGGGCATCGGGCTGGCCAAGCTGACAGGCGCAATTCCGGGCATGGGCGTGCTTTTGGACGGTGTCTTCACGCCTGAAATCTTCATGCAGGGCATGGTCACAGCCCTTGTCCTGGGGCTGGTCGGCGGCGTGTACCCCGCATGGCGGGCGGCCGGCCTGCGACCGGTCGAGGCGCTCTCCTATGAGGGCGGCTCTGCCTCCGACTTCAAGGGCGGACTCTTGAGCAGGGTCGGAAGCCAGAGCCTGCGCAACCTGTGGCGCAGGCGAAATCGCACGCTGCTGGCCGCAGCCGGCATCGGCATCGGCGTGGGAACGCTGGTCATGCTCGGCGGCATAACCGCAGGCCTGATCGGACAGATGAACAACCTCGCGGGCAGCGGCAGCCCCGGCAATATCACTGTCATGCAGCGCGACGTGCCCGATATGTCGCTCAGCAGCGTAGACGAACAGGTAGTGCGCCAGATTCAGGCCATGCCCGAGGTCGATTCGGTCAGTCCGATGGTGTTAGGGTTCGTGCTCACACCCGAGCTGCCCATGTTCATCATCCAGGGACTTGACCCCAACAGCACGGCGATGGAGCACTACAAGCTGCTATCCGGGCGCCGCGTGCGGCGGCCATCCGAGATCACGATCGGCAGCAGCGCAGCTGCCTCCTACGACCTGGGTATTGGCGACACACTGACGCTCTACAACAACCGCTACAAAGTGGTCGGCATCTATGAGACCGGCGTCGCCTGGGAGGACAGCGGAGGTATGCTGGCGCTGAGGGAGTCACAGCGGCTGTTGAACCGCCCGCGTAACGTCAGCTTCCTCTTCGTCGATGTCAAAGAGGCATCCATGGCCCCTGCCGTTCAGGATGCCATCAACCGCCGCTTTCCCAAGGTTCGCGCCAGCATCAGCAGCGAGTTCGCCCAGAACACCGATGACATCGCTTCAATGCAGGGCGCCGCCGCCGGCATCGGCATGCTGGCGTTGATCGTTGGCGGGATCGTTGTCGCCAACACCATGGTCATGTCGATCTATGAGCGTACGCGCGAGATCGGTACGCTGCGAGCCCTGGGCTGGACCGGCAGGCGAATTCTGTCGCAGATCATGCAGGAGAGTGTGCTGCTCTGTCTGCTTTCTGCGCTGTTTGGCTGCGTCGGGGCGGTCCTCTTGCTCAGCGGCCTGGCCGCAATCCCATTCGCCGGCGGGTTCATGTTGAGGCCTGCATGGGAGCCCGGCACATTCGTCGGCGCGGTCTCGTTGACCATTGTGCTCGGCCTCTTAGGCGGCCTCTATCCGGCCTGGCGCGCGAGCCGTTTACAACCCGTCGAAGCGTTGCGTTACGAGTGAGCGCGGTCGCTTTGGGAGTCCCCGCCCAATTCTCGCGGCCTGTTGCACTGCAGGGTAAGCTATGAGACCAGTATGGATTGCTCTCCTTTTGGTGGTCGTTCTGGCCGCCGGCGGTTGGGCCTACGTAACATTTGTTGACCCCTCGCTCCTCTCCCAGAGTTCCAACTCAGCGGCCGATAGCGCGCAAGCCGAGCATGAGGAAGACGTCGCCTCCGGCCTGGATTCCGTGATCTGGGCCTCGGGCAATCTGCTGCCGACCAAGTGGGCTAACCTTGCGCCGCTTCAGGGCGGCCTGGTGCGGGAGCTGCAGGTCAGGGAAGGGGACTGGGTGGAATCGGGCGACGTGATTGTACAGCTCGATAGCCCGATAGCCAGGAGCCAGGTCGAGATCGCGTCCGCGTCGGTGGCCGAGGCCGAAGCAAGCCATGCATATTTGCTGGCAGGAGCGAGCGAATCTGAAATCGCAGCTGCCGAAGCCGGGGTGGCAACGGCTGAAGCACAGGTCTCTTTGGCCGCCGGCAGACTGTTGGAGGCACAGAAGACGGTCGAGTTTTACGAGGTCGAAGTACTCATCGCACTGGAGCAGTTCAACGAGCTCTCCGGCGGCCCTACCCAGGCGGAGCGGGCCGCAGCCGCCGCCAGAGTCGAAGTCGCGCAGGCCGCCCTCGACCACGCACAGGCCGCGTATAATGCCGTACTGGGCGACCCCAGCATCGGCAGCACGCGCCTGGAGGCCCTACAGCTGCAGCAGGCCACCAAATCGCTGGAGGCCGCCCGGGCCGAGTACGCCGTCGCCACGCAGGGCGCCACCGAACAGCAGCTGGCCGTTGCCGAGGCGCGCGTCCAGGAGGCCCAGGCCCGCGTTGCTATGGCCGAGAGCCGGATGCCGGCGGCCGAAGCCGGGGTTGCATCGGCGCAAGCCGCGCTGTCCAGCGCACAAGCGAGCCTCCGCAGACTGAGGGAAGGCGCGTTACCGGAAGAGATCGCCGTATCCGAAGCCCGCATCCGGACCGCAAAGGCACAGCTCGCCAGTGCCGTGGCCCAGGTCGAGCAGGGCCAGATAGTCGCTCCCTTCGACGGACGCGTCGGCGCCGTGCACGTACGGACAGGCGAACTGGTCTCCGCAGGGCAGGCGCTGGTTTTGCTCGGAGACACGAACGAAATGCACGTCGAGACAACCGACCTGCGCGAGACCGACGTCATTCACTTGATCGACGGCCAGGACGTTGAGGTGACCTTCGACTCCCTGCCGGACCAGGTCTTCGCCGGAATCATCACCCACATCGCCCCCCTCAGCACCAGCGACAGAGGCAGCACCAATTTCACCGTCCACGTGGAAGTGCCCCAGCTGGCCGAGGGCCTGCGTTGGGGCATGACCGCCTTTGTCAATATTCTCGTGCCGCCGCAAGAATAGCGCCGGCCTGCGCGAAGCCAGGATCCCGGCCGCCGCTAACCATCCGGTTCGGGCGGCCAGGAGAGCTTCGATTTGCAGCTGGTTTCTGGAAGCAGGTAGTGACCGAACCGATCATCCTTGTGGAAGGCGTATCCAAAATCTACGGCAGCGGCGAGACTGCGGTGCGTGCCCTCGACCAGCTCTCGGTCGAAGTGCAGACCGGCGAGTTCGTCGCCGTAATGGGCCCGAGCGGCTGCGGCAAGAGTACTCTTCTCAATCTGCTCGGCGCGCTCGACCAGCCGACCGAAGGCTCTGTCCGCGTGGCCGGAGAGGACCTGTCCGAACTGAAGGACGTTGACAGGTTCCGCGCGCGCACGGTGGGGTTTGTCTTCCAGCTGCACAACCTGTTGCCTACGATGACGGCGCTCGAGAATGTGGAGGTCCCTCTGCAGGGCCAGCTGGGGAACCGCCGAAAACGTCGAGAACGGGCCGCCCATCTCCTGGACCTCGTTGGCCTCGGCGACCGTACCGGCCATATCCCGAGCCAGCTTTCCGGCGGACAGCGCCAGCGCGTCGCCATCGCCCGTTCTCTGGCCAATGACCCCGCCCTCATCCTGGCCGATGAACCCAGCGGCGCGCTCGACAGCCAGAGCAGCGAGGAGATCATGGCGCTTCTCGCCGACCTCAACCGCATCCAGCAGACCTCGATCATGGTCGTCACGCATGACCGCCGCGTTGCACAGGCGACCCAGCGCATCCTGCGTATGCAGGACGGCAGAATCGTATCCGACCACCGCATCACCGACCCTCTCGAAGAGGACCTGCGCATGTTTGCCCAGAGCCAGTTGGGGCAAACGCTGCTGGCGAACGCGCGCGCGCTGCCCGGGTTTGTCGGCGAAAGAGATATGGAAGCCTTGCAGCAACTGCTACGGTCGTTCGACGACAGCGGAGAGGACGCCGAGAACGCAGGTCCGCTCCCGGCCAGCGAGTAGCTGCACCAATTGCGCCAAACACCCCTTGGGCATTTTCCCGCCGCGAGGGAGATCAGCTACCGTCCAGCACCATGCGCAGCTGTTGCGGCGAGATATTGCCGCCGCTGAGGATAAGCGCAACCTTCTTGCGAGCCAGCTCGCCGCCGAGCTGTAACAGGGCGGCAAGGGGGGAGGCGCCTGCCGGTTCAGCCAGGGTTTTGGCCGTCTCCAGATAGGTCCGCACGGCTGCGAACATCTCCTCCTCTGAGACCGTAACAAAGTCGTCCAGCAACTCCCAGAGAATCGTCTGCGGCAGCATGAAAGGAGCCCCGGTCGCCAACCCTTCCGCGGCCGTTCGGTTGGGCGCTTCCCGCCGAGCCCGGTCGCGCCAGGTCAGATAGCCGGCGGGAGAGGCTTCAGCACAGACCGCGATTGTGCGAATCCGCGCGTTGATCTTCTTGGCGACAAGCGCAGCGCCCGAGGCCCCACTACCACCGCCCAGCGGCACGATAACGGCCTCAATATCGGGCTTCTGTTGCAGCAGTTCAAGCGTGTGCGTCGCCACGCCCGCGATCAACGCCGGTTCGTCGCCCGAAGAGACAAAGCGCAGCCCCTCTTCCAGCGCGACCTGCTGTCCATGCTCCTTGGCCGCTTCAAAGTCCTCTCCCAACAGACGCACGTCCGCTCCGTTTGCCTGCATCGCCACCAGCTTCACAGGGTTGGCATTCTCCGGCACGACAATCACAGCCTTAACCCCGAATAGACGCGCGGCGTACGCGACCGACTGGCCGTGATTGCCCGTCGACGCTGTTACGACGCCCTGTTTGCGCTGCTCCGCCGACAACTGGGCCATGAAATTGATCCCGCCTCGCAGCTTGAACGCGCCGATCGGCAGGTAGTTCTCATGCTTGACCCAGACCTCGGCGCCCGCGACCGCGTCGAGCGCTGGGTAGTTGTAGAGCGGCGTGGGGGCCAGGAAACGACGCAGTACCTTTTGTGCCTGAAAAACGTCGTCCAAACCGGGCCGGGGCGGCAGACCGGCAAGGCCGTCATTTTCGACAGCGGCCATTGTGCGAGAACTGGAAGAGGAAGTCACCATTATTTCCTTGCTCTGGTTGAAGAATCCATATGGCAAGCGCCGGTATTGGCGCATGTCGTCACGCGCCGGGTATGAGCGGCATCGGAGGAATCTCAGGCGGAAGGATTGGCATGAAACCCATGCGGTCCAGGACATCCGCCTGCAGGTCGATGCCGGGCGCCAGTTCCCTTAACAGCATGCCCGCTTCCGTCAGCTCGAAGACGGCGCGTTCAGTGACATAAACCGCTTTCTGACCGCTCGCCAGCGCCTGCTGCCCGCTGAACGTGATCTGATCGACGGCCTCCACCAACTTTCGAATCTCGCCGTACCGCTTGACCGAGATGCTACGTTCATCGATGGCATACGCCGCGCCCTTGGTCTCGAATGTCCCGCAAAAGACGACCTTGCCTGCATTCTGGGCAATGTCGATGAAGCCGCCCGGCCCAACCGTCGTTCCGGCCAATCGCGAAACATTGACGTTACCGCACCGGTCCAGCTCGCCGAAACCGAGAAAAGCGATGTCCAGGCCGCCGCCACCGTAGAAGTCGAACTGTGAGGGCGAGTCGATCATGCAGCTGGCGTTCTGGGCAAAGCCAAAGAGCACGCCGTCAAGAAGTGTGCCGCCGAATGTGCCGTGCTCAATCGTCTGATAGTAGCGGTCCGTCTCGCCGCGCGCCGCCACCAACTTGGCAACCGCGTCCGGAATCCCAAACCCGAAATTGATTACCGCATTCTCAGATAGCTCCTGTGCGGCCCGCCAGGCGATCACAGATCGCGGGTCGGGTGCCGCCGCGCCTACAGACCCTGTCTGTTGGCCGTCTGGCGAAGACTCGTCCGCCCTGCCCTGGCCGGAGATCGATGGATCGTAGAAAAAAGCATGGCACTGCGGTTGGTCCGGTACAACGACGACCGCGTCAACCAGCGCGCTCGGGATACGTACCTCCCTCGCCGCCAGCTGCCCGTGTTCGACCAGGCCGCGCACCTGCACGATCACCGCGCCGCCGCTGTTGTGCGCGGCCAGCGCCATTGCGAACGTTTCCAGGTTGGCCGGCTCCTCCTCCTGGCTGATGTTTCCGTCGGGGTCTGCGTAGCTGCCTCGCAGCACTGCCACGTCTACCGTAAACGGCAGATAACGCAGCAGCGTGCGCCCGCCGATCTCGATCAGCTCAACCAGCGTGTCCCCGGCCGAATCGTTCATGCGACCGCCGTCCTGGCGCGGGTCGACGAACGTGCCCAGGCCCACGTGCGTAATCAGCCCGGGCCGACCGGCGCCGATCTCGCGCATCAGCTGCGCGGTGACGCCCGCGGGCAGCACATATGCCTCGATCTTTTCTTCTCTGGCCAGCGCCTGCATGCGCGGCGACCAGATCCAGTGGCCGCCGATTACCTTGCGGACCAGCCCCTCGTAGGCCAGCCTGTTCAACCCGCGCCGGTCTCGATCGCCGATACCCAGCGAATGGATGACGCGCAAGCCTGTCGGTGCGCCGGTCGAGACAAAACGCCCTTCAATTGCCGCCAGCAGCGCGTCGGCCTCCACCAGTCCGCCGCCGCCGCCGACCGTGCCCAGCGTCGCGCCGTCGGGCACCAACGCGGCGGCTTCCTGCAGCGAGATGACCTTGTTTCGCTTCACCATTCAACCCAGATAGTGGCTTTCCAGCCCCTTCACCGCTGCGACCAATGTCCGATTGACCGGCGTTGGAATCCCATGCTTGCGCCCCAACCGAACCACCGCGCCGCTGATGACATCCACTTCGGATGGGCGCCGGTTCAGTATGTCCACGCAAAGACTGGACTTGTTGTCGCCGCTGCCTTCCGGGCCGGCGATCTGGTCGATCACCTCGCGCGTCTCCGCCAAATCCAGCTCGATGCCCTCGGCGCGCGCCACAACGGCCGCCTCATCGAGCGCCTCGAACGCGGTCTCCTTCAATTCGGGGACGGCGAAGACCTCCTTGATCGTCAAGTTTGCAATGGCCGAAGTGGGGCTGACGGCAATATTCGCCAGGAACTTTTTCCAGATGGTCTGGCGGATATCCGCAGATGCCGACGTCTGCAGACCGGCCCCATCGAGAGCCGCCGCAATCCTCTGCACACGCTCGCTCAGTCCACCGCTCAGCTCACCGATGTGGGTGGGCAGATCGCTGAAATTTCGCACCACGCCCGGCCCTTCGATCGCTGCGCCCTGCGCGGTCACGCCGCCCAGGACCCGGTCCATGCCGATTACTTCGCCGATCCTTTCCTCGTTGCCCAACCCATTCTGAAAACTGATCGCAACGCTGTCCGCCCGCAGAATGTGCTGAACCCGGCTGACTGCCTCCTGCGTGTACGGCGCCTTGCACTGCACAGAGACAACGTCAACCGTTTCCATTCCGCTTGGATCGGTGGTCGCCCGCACGGGAATGTACCGATCGCCCCCGTATCCGACCATCTTCAGCCCGTCGTTGTTGATCCGTTCAACGTGCTCCTGCCACACGTCGACCAGGGTCACATCCAGCCCGCCTTCGGCAAGTAGCCCGCCGAACAGACAGCCCATCGCGCCGGCGCCGACCACTGCGATCGTCGGTTTCCAGTCCCCCATGCTACCCTCCTGTTCCACTTACCTTTGGATCCTGACCAGGCAGGTCGGACCTGTCCATAGCCCGACACGCGTCGCGCCGGCAATTCCTGAACCAGTATATCTGCTTCCAAGTGCGGCACAAACACAGCCTCGCGCGACGCAGCCCATAATGGGTGAGCGAATTCCCATGCCCTGGGTTGCAACGAAGTCATGGCCACTCCACGCTCCACGCTCTGGCAGAGCGGGGAACTAGGCTCTCCTGTATCCTGTTGGACGGTCGGGCCTTCGGCCCTCCCTTGTGCGGGGGGACTCCCCCCGCAACGCCCCCCTGGCACAACCCGCAGTTGACGTTCTTCGTGGAGATTCGTGCAAGTTCGTGGATGCAGCAGGGCGATTGCATCGAATTGGATTAAGACCCCGCGACACTACCTGATTCGAGCCCAACTCCGAAAAATCGCCGAGAACAGTGCCAATCATAGCGCGCGGTCGCGAATTCTTAAGGTCTTCGGCGACTGGAGACCGGTTATTTCAGCCGAAAACGAATGACCATTGGTAGGGGCACCCCCTGTGGGTGCCCTTTGTGGGTTATTTTGGCGCCCAGATTTGGGTCCGATTGCCCTGGCGCCCCTCGCGCGCGCCTTGACTTAGATCTTAAGCCCCGGCTACAATGGGAAGCCCCTCCCGCAACCATCGCGAGAATGTGTTTGCGCGACAGGGATGCAAACATTATGGACTCCAGACGTCTGACAGTTCTACGGCACGCAAAAGCCAAGCCCTTGGGCGCATCCGGCGGCGATATCGACCGCCCACTGTCTAAGAGCGGCTTCAAACAGCTGCAGCGGGTTTGCCAGGTGCTTACTACCGCGAAGGAACAGCC
The DNA here is from genome assembly GCA_951813625.1 of uncultured Caldilineaceae bacterium. Lineage (GTDB taxonomy): Bacteria > Chloroflexota > Anaerolineae > Caldilineales > Caldilineaceae > Bin5. Next base: position 166,554 of record CATOTS010000005.1, read on the forward strand.
CGACTGGATCGTGGCCTCACCGGCGCTGCGGACCCGCCAGACCGCGGAAAAAGTTGCCGAGCTGATCGGCTACACCCGCAACATAGGCTGGAACGACCGCATTTACGCCGCTGCCCCCTATACCCTGCTGAATGTGCTGCAGGAAACACACGACAGCGCTCAGCATGTCCTTCTGATCGGTCATAACCCCGGCGTAGCGCAACTTGTGTCCGGCCTTTGCGCCGGCGCCGACAGCCGCCTGAATCTTCGCTTCCCCACCGCCGCCATCGCCCACTTCGAACTCGAAATCGCCCGCTGGCGGCAGCTGCATTGGGGCAGCTGCGAACTTCGCTTTCTCGTCGCGCCCCGCTTTCTCAAATCTCTGCCGCGAGGCTGAACCCGCCCTCACGAGCGTCCGCGCGCCGCTCAAACAGCCTGCCCGTAAATGTGCCGGTCAAGATAGGCGTTGCGGAACTTCCCCTCCGGATCCCAGCTCCGCAGAAGCCTCCGGAAGTCGCCCATGCGGGTGAAGGTCGCCGCCAACTGCGCGGGCGCAAGCGAGAACAGCTTGCCCCAGTGGGGACGAACCTGGAACGGTGCGAGCGCCTCCTCGACGACAGGCAGTAGCGCACGCACCGAAGGCCAGTCCTTTCTCCAGGAAAAATGAAGCGCAACGGTAGGAGTTTCGTAGCTCTGGCTCAACCACAGCCGGTCAGCGGCGATCGAACGGACCTCCGAAATCCAGAGGACCGACGCCAAACGGTCCCGCAGCCCTTCCATCGCCTGCAGCGCCGGTACGGCGTGCTCGCGCGGCACGAAATACTCTGTTTGGAGCTCGTCTCCGCTCGCGGGCGTACTGTCGACCCGAAAGTGGGGCAGGCGCTCATGCCACGGGCCGGGAATGCCCATCTGCGGCGTGCACGGGTCCGGATCAAACCTGGTAACCGGGTGCCGGTGCGTAGGCGCCGGTCTCGCGCCGAAAAAGGTGTTCCCGGCGTGCGGCCCCTTACTGCCGTCGCCTCCTGAATCGGCGTTACTCTCCCCATCGGGCCACGCGCCCAACTGTCGTTTCAACCAGACCTGGTTTACCGTACCTCCCAGCCAATCGGTAAACAGGCTGACGCTGTATTCGCTCGACATAATCTCGTCGAAATGGTCATAGAGTTCGGCGACGGGCAAGTCTTCGTATACGGTCTGTTCCATCGCGTAGGCCGGCACAGTACCCAGCGTGATGCTCGTCACCACGCCCAGTCCGCCCAGGCCCACGACGCCGCCCAAGAAACCTTTGTCGCCGCTGTCCACCGTAAGCGGCCGCAACTCCCCGTCCGCCGAAACCAGCTCCATTCCTACCACTTCGGTTGCCAGATTGCCGTTGTTGTCGCCGGAGCCGTGCGTCCCTGTTGCGCAGGCCCCGCCAACCGAGATATGCGGGAGGGAGGCCGTGTTTCTGAGCGCGACGCCTTCCGCGTGCATGCGCTGGCATAGCTCTCCGTAGGTGACGTTTGCGCCGCAGGTCACCGTGTTTCGCTGCCGGTCGAATGTCACAGGAACGTCCAGGCCTTCCACCGAGACATATGCATTCGTCGCCGCGTCAGGCCGGTCCTGTGCCGGTGCTTCTCCTCCTTGGCCGGTGTCGATCTGCGAGTCGATGGCGGCAATGTCGTTGAACGAATGGCGTGAACCGAGCACTCTCACCGTGCTGCTGGCACGCACCAGTTCCTGCAACTCTTCCACTGTCCGCGGCGTGTAAACCTTAGCGGCCGAGAATTGAACGTTTTCGGACCAGTTTTGCAACATCATTTGCCTGTGCCTTTCAGCGTTGAGCAGCTCAAGAACACCCTTTTTTTGCGACGGCGCGTGCGCACCCGTTCAGAACACGACGTCGCCTGGAAATCGGACCGAGAGGGGAGCTTTCTGGCCATTGTAACGCGACGAAACAGTATATCAAAGACCCTTGGGCCCGGCCTCACGCCGGCCGCACCATTTTGCACAGGATGCATGCCCAATTTATTGGCTTTCGGCCTGCTGACCTGTATCATAGGCAGAAGGAGGCGGCCCTGGCTTTTGAGGGCCGTGCGCAGCGAACCTCGCAGGTCGGCTTGGGCAGTAGTTGTCCCTGCTCTCCGTCAGGCGGCCAGAACTCAGGAGATGACATTTGAAGTCCCATTGGAGCTACGCCGATATACCCGATTTGACAAGCCGCACTGCCCTGGTGACCGGAGCGAATAGCGGTCTGGGCTACCAAACCGCGCGCGGGCTGGCTGCCGCAGGCGCGCGCGTGCTGATGGCCTGCCGCTCGCTCGAAAGGGGCGAACAGGCCGCGGCAGACCTGCGCCAGCAACTTCCTGGTGCACAGTTGACCCTTGTCGAGTTGGACCTGGCTGACCTGGACTCTGTCAAACGCTGCGCCGAGACGGTCCACAAAGAGTGTGATAGGCTGGATATCCTGGTCAACAACGCCGGGCTGTCCGCTTTCTCACGCAGGGAAACTGCCCAGGGCTTCGAGCTCATTTTCGGCGTCAACCACCTGGGCCACTTTGCTCTGACAGGCCAGCTGCTTCCCTTGCTACTCGATGCAAACGCCGGCCGCGTCGTAAACGTGAGCAGCCTCGCGCATAGAAACGTACGCCTGGATTTTGACGACCTTCACGGCAGCACCGGCTTCGACGCCTATTCACGCAGCAAACTGGCAAACCTGCTCTTCACTTTCGAACTGCAGCAGCGGCTAACCCGCAGCAGCCTGAGTGCCATAAGCGTTGCCGCCCACCCGGGATTGTCCGGCACCAGCCTGATCACGATGGAAAAATACAGCGAGGAATCCAACAGGCTCATGGTTAGAACGACAATCCTGATCGCGCGCTTGCTCCTTCCGGTTTTCGGCCAAAGTGCAGAACAGGGTGCCTTGCCTCAGCTCTACGCCGCTACCGCGCCCGGCGTCAGCGGCGGCGACTACTACGGTCCGGCTGGCCGGCAGGAGTTTCGCGGCTTTCCCAGGAAGGTACGCGCCCGCGACCACGCTTACGACGAAGAGGCGGCAGCGCGGCTGTGGCAGGTCTCTGCAGAGTTGACAGGCGAAAGTTTCTCGCAGCTGGCGTCGTGATGAAGGCTTCGGGCAGCGGCCTGCATTCGCCCTCCGGCGCCGCAAGCGATATCTCTTTGGACTGTCGGGGCAGACGCCTACCCAGGCACTAGAACAGGTTCGCGCCCACGCACAAAATCAGGTTGAAAAGGAGACAGCGATAATGTCCACTGAAATCTCCCCCAGCTGGCAACTGTTCATCGAGCAGCAACCGCAGTGCATGAAAGTCCTGCGCCAGCTCAGTGCCTCCGACTGGTACACGGCCGGCGGCTGGGCGTCGTTTATCGGCCAGTACCATGCCGGCATCTATATGCAGGTTGCCAAGGGCAACTGGTACAACTACGGCCTGGACGGCATCCACTTCGAGTTCGGCCTGACCGAAGAGAACCTGGCCGCCAAAACATTGTCGATCGACCTGCACGTCGGTCACAGGAACCTGTTTGACCGCGAACGCTTCAACGCCTTGACCGTGGAACGAATGGAAGCGATCGCCTCGGCCTGGAATGTCGAAGGGTTGCGCTTTTCGCGCACCAACCTGTCCGAGCGGCTGAGCATGCCGGTGCGCTTTACCAAGAGCGGCTTCGGCAAACAGCTGGCCGCTGCCCTCACCCAGATGAGCGAGCTGGCCCCCGTCATCGATGACGGACTGGCCCAACTGAGGTAGCCCCGACGTGTACAGCCACGCGCCGCCCGGCTATCTCTGTCCCTTCTGTGCCATCGTCGCAGGGGAGGAAGCCGACTACTGCTACACGAAACAAGCCGACGTCGTCCTGCGTACCGAGCATGTTACCGGCTTCATTTCATCCCACTGGTGGCCGCGCAATCCCGGCCACGTGATCCTCGTCCCCAACGCCCACCACGACAACATCTACGAACGTCCCGTCGAACTTGGTGCATCGCTCTTCGAAGCCAGCCGCTGCATCGCGCTGGCGATTAAAGCGGCATACGGTTGCGACGGAATCTCGACGCGTCAACACAACGAACCGGCCGGCAACCAGGACGTTTGGCACTTTCACCTGCACGTCTTTCCACGCTACGCCGATGACGGCCTCTACATCCGCACCGCCGAGCGCTTCCTGACCACACCAACACTGCGCCTGCCGCATGCCGAAAAACTGAAGAGCGCGCTCGACCGCGCCGATCTCGGAGGATAACAGTTGACCCCAACACGACCGCTTCCCGATCTCGCCGAACAGTATCTGCTCGACCCGCAGGTAATCTATCTGAACCACGGCAGCTTCGGCGCAGTGCCGCGGCCGGTTTTCGAGGCCTACCAGCGCTGGCAGCGTGAATTGGAGGCGAATCCGGTTGAGTTCCTGGGGCGGCGCGCGCCCGACCTCCTGGCTGACGCCAGGCAGAAACTGGGCGCCTTCATCAATGCCTCCGGCGACGATCTTGCCTTTGTTCCCAACGTCACTTATGGAATGAACATTGTCGCGCGTGCACTGCCGCTGGAAGAGGGCGACGAGATTCTCAGCACCGACCACGAGTACGGCGCCATCGACCGCGCCTGGCGCTTCAAATGCAAGAAGACAGGCGCCCGGGTGGTCCGACAGCCCGTCTCGCTGCCGGTCATCGACCCGCAACAGGCCGTCGAGCAGATCTGGGGCGGGGTCAACGAACGCACCAAGGTTATCTCTCTCAGCCACATCACGTCGCCGACCGCTCTGATTCTGCCCGTAGAGGAGATCTGCCGTCGCGCCTCAGAGGCGGGGATCCTGACCGTCATCGACGGCGCGCACGCGCCCGGGCAACTTGACCTGGACATGCAAGCGATCGGCGCCGACTTTTACTGCGGCAACTGCCATAAGTGGCTCAGCAGCGCGCGCGGGGCCGGCTTTCTATTCGCCCGCCCCGACCGGCAACATCTGCTGGAACCGCTCGTTGTCGGCCATGGATGGCGTAGCGAGGATCCTGGGCCGTCGCCGTTCCTGGACAACTTCAACTGGTCCGGCACAATCGACCCTGCCGCCTATCTCAGCGTCCCTGCAGCCATCGAATATTGGCAGGAGAACGACTGGCCGGCGGTGCGATCGACCTGTCATCGGCTCCTGGCAGAGTGCGAAGAACGCATCCTCGCGCTTTCCGGCCTGCCGCCCATCAGCCCGGCGGCAATGTGGGTCCAGATGCGCCTTGTGCTCCTTCCAGGAAGGGCCGACACGTACCGGCCCGGATTGGAAGAGAACCGCATCGTCGTGCCCTTGGGCGAACAACGCGGGCACACCGGCATCCGCATCTCGGTGCAGGCGTACAACAGCCCTTCAGACCTGGACCGGTTGGTTGACGTACTTGGGGCCGCCGCCAGCTGAGCGGCCGGATGGCAAAGGCCGATCCTCGTAGATATTTGCGTTTGTGACTGGGTCTTTGAAGATGATCTGCGTCACGCGTGTCGCAGCAAACGCACCAGCTCCAGGATTCCAGGCCGCTTGCCGTACATCAGCATGCCAAGACGGAAAATCTTCGCGCCGATCCAGATAATCACCGGCGTCGTCACCAGCAGCCCGAAAATGCTTACGGCTACGTCAACCCACGGTATCTCGCCTAGCGGCAGGCGCAGCATCATCGAGGTCGGCGCAGTGAGCGGAAACCAGGAAAGCGCACGGACCAAAATCGAGTCCGGGTTGTTGAAGAATACGCCCAGGAGCATCATCGGGACCGCCGCCACGAGCGTGACGATGCCCGAGATCTGCTGGCTCTCCTGAAAGTTGCTCCCCAGCGTTCCGATCGCCCCGACCAGCACAGCGTAGACGGTGTAGCCCAATATGTAGTAGACCAAAGAAAGCGCGAAAACCTCGCCGCGCGTGAAGAATGGGAGGACAATCCCGGCCAATAGGGCGAGCCCGCCGCCCAGGCCCGACGCCGATGCCAGCCAGACAAACACCTGCGTCAACCCCAACCCGCCCAGCCCGATAACCTTGCCCGCCAGCAGCTGCTGCGGCGTCACCGAGGACAGGATAATCTCGATGACGCGGCTCGATTTCTCCTCGGCGACGCTGCGAATGAGATAGCCTGACGAAATGAAGATCGTTATCGTCAGCAGGATCGCGAACAAGATCGGGACCACGTAACTCAGAACCTGGGCGGCAACGCCTCCCTCTGCCTGGTCTTCCTCGCTCGTGTATTCGACCCGGGCGTCGTAAGGGTCCAGCAACCGCTCGCGCAGCCCAGCATCCTCTATCTCTTTGACCAGGTGCGCCATGAAGAATGAACGCAGGCCGCTCGTCCCGCTACCCGAAAACCTGCTGCCGGCCGAAATTACCCGAACGTCCTCCTGCCCGGGATAGGTCGCGGGAACAACGACGACCCGCGCTACGGTTTCCTCTTCCAGCGCTGCGCGCGCAGCCGGCTCATCCGCATAGGCGATGAACTCCTCCCCGAACCGCGAAAGAATCGGCGTAAATCTGCCCGATTGATCGACAATGGCCGTAAGTTGATTGCCGTCGTCGAAAAGCCGGACGACCGCGCTGCCAGCCTGCCGGCCGAAGAAAACGCTGGCGATCAACGCGATCAGGCCCAGCGCCGGAACCAGCAGCGTCACAATGATGAAGTCCGGTCGGCGCACGTTTACCCAGTATTCATGCCGGGCGATTGTCAGTACCTTGTCCAGTTTTGTTCCGCTCCGCACTATCTGATTGCCCGCTCCCACCCGTGAAATGGTCCCCTACTCTTCCCGATTCTGGCCTTGGACGACCGCGACGAAGATATCATTCAGAGGAACGGCGGCCTGTTCGAAACTCTCCACCTCGATGTTGCGCGCAACCAGCATCGCCAGCAGATCTTGCGCGCCAATGCACTCGAGGGTTAGCAGGGCTTCCGCGCCGTTGCGTTCACAACTGGCAACACCGGGCAGACTGTCCGGCAAGTTGGCAGCGCGCACGCGCACCGAGTTGGGCGCGTAGTCATCTTTAATCTGCTTCAGCGGCCCGTAGAGAACCGCGCGGCCCTCGTTTATCAGCAGTATCCGGTCGCACAGCTCCTCGACAAGATTCATCTGGTGCGCACTCAGCACGATAGTCTTGCCTTCACTGATCTGAGATCGCATCAGCCCCTTCAGGAGCTCCACATTCACCGGGTCCAGGCCCTGAAACGGTTCATCCAGTATGAGCAGATCGGGATCGTGGACCAGGCTGGCCACAAATTGCACCTTCTGCTGCATCCCCCGGCTGAGGTCCTTGATCCGCTTGTCGCCCCAGTCTGCCAGCTCGACGCGCTCAAGCCATGCCTCGGCCCGGGCGCGCGCGGTCGCACTGTCCACCCCTTTGAGCCGGGCCAGGTAGACAAGGACTTCCATCACCCTCTGGTCCCGGTAAAGGCCGCGCTCCTCCGGCAGATAGCCGACCCTTTCGCGGCTGTGGCCGGGCGGACTCCCCAGCAGCTCGACCTCGCCGGAGTCGGCCTTGAAGATGTCCATCAGGATGCGGATCGTGCTCGTCTTGCCCGCGCCATTGGGACCGAGAAGCCCGAAGATTTCTCCCGGATACACGTCGAACGTCAAGTCGTCAACAGCGACGAAACTTCCGTACCTCTTGCACAGTCGGCGGGCCGAGAGAACTGGGGCTTCCATGGAATTGATCTTAGGCCAGACTCGTTGCATTCACCGTGACGGAGAATCCCTTTTGGAATGAGTTCACAACAGCAGTGGGCCCTTAGTAACCGGCCACTGGTAACCCCCGCTGAGGTAAGACCACCCAAAGGCCAATACGCAAACCAGAACGTAATGTTTCCGCGAGTCCTCTTCGCTTCTTTCAGCAGCCATCATTGCCCTCCACCGACAGGTTGCAAGCGGCGGGCGACAATAGCCGCACGAATTGACCGCGCTTTCCCATTGCTTCGCCCAAGCAATTCCTAATAAATAAAATTTATTAGTATGAGACTTCAGGCTTTGACCCTGTCTGCACCGCATTTCTCCGCACATCTCATCCGCCACACGCGCGGGTCAGCCACCGTGCCCCGACCCGCGATGTCATGGATGCGAAGCAAGCACTCGGAAACAGTCGCAAGCCGGCAAAAAAATTCCCATAAACGCTCATAGACGCTCGTAAACACTCATATGAGCGCCCGCCCGGTCGCACATACGCGACACCGTACCCAAGTCAAGCGCCAGGCCCGATTCGATGTCGACCACGCACGGCCCTACGCAATCCCGGCTTCTGCGCGTCCAGTCGCGCGCAATCCAAAATCGAGGCACAAATTCCTATACCCCATGTAACAAAGTAGTCATGGCAAATCCCCGGTCCGTTCACTCGCAGAGTGTAGGAATACGCTTTCCGATATCCGTTGGGACGGTCGGGCCTGCGGCCCTCCCTTGTTCGGGGGGACTCCCCCCGCAACGCCCCCCTGACACCTCTTCTCCCGCCGGGTGTGGGTTCTAATGTAGCCCTGTGCAACCATCGGCCCGTCGCCCCGCCACCGTCCCTGCGCGATTCCAGCATGTCCCCAACGCGCCGCGTCCCCATGCCGCCGTGCGTGCGCGTCCCCCGCCAATCGCGCCCTCAACCGTCAGACACCGGCCCCCGTAGTTTCCTGCCCCCTAACCCCTTGCCCCTGCCCCCTGCCCCTGGCCCCTGCAGTTCCGGCCCTCCCTTGTGCGGGGGGACTCCCCCCGCAACGCCCCCCTGACACCACTCCACCCGCGCCGTGTCGTGCTCGAAACTTGGCGCCCGTCACCGCCCACAGTCCCCCGCCCCCGGCAGTCCCTCGCAACTGGCCACTGACAACTGGCCACTGGCCACCGGCCACTGTAGTGACGATTCCCCCTTCCGAGCAAGAACCCCGGAAACGTGCTATGCTGCCATCACACAACTGAACGCAGCGCCTGCGCATACCCATCCCGAGAAACGCTCATGCCGCCGCAGTATACACAGGTCTATGTCCTGTCACGAAGAGTCCGTCGCAACCTACAAATTGGGCCAACTGTCCTGCCACTGCGACTAAATTTGCGCAGTCAACGGGCGCAAATGCACCAAAAGGTTCACAAAACGACAAGATCGCTTTCCTGTCACAAGACTCAACCAAGACATCCTGTCACGAGAGCCCAAAAGAAAAAATTTATTTCAGGCTATTCTGGGCAAATCAGGCCATCCGATACCCTTTCGATACCCTACCTATCCCCGAATCGGCGCCTGATGCGGACAAAACTGGTCGCCGTCCGGGCCAACTGTGGACCATACCCAGGCCAATGGCAACCAAACTGGGTTGAAGCATCGAAATGATGGCGTAGACTTACTCGGGTCAGGTTCAGGTACCCAAAACTTAAAGAACTGATGGCTCCCAGGATCGAAAGCTGACCGAATATGACGACTGACAGCCTTTGTTGTAGCGGATTCTCGCTACTGTTTGACAGACTGACAGCGATTCCCGCTTGTGTCCAAATTCTTTTCTTCGAAATCCCGGCGGAAATGGTCTGCAAATTTAGATGCGATTGCCCTGACCCCGCCGCGTCGCGCCCTTGACACCGAATCCCCGCCTGTGCTACTCTAATCCCTGTCGCACCTTAGAAATAGAAATCTCTTATCCAGAGTGGGGGGAGGGAACGGCCCTGTGATCCCCCGGCAACCTGCCGGAGCCCCGGTTGACGGTTGTTGACTGGCGAACGGCGCGCCCCGGACTGCCGCCGAGTCCGAGCAAGGTGCCCGCGGCTCATTTCCAGGTGCCGCCTCGCTGATCAACGTCTATCGGTTTTCTCTGCCGGTGCCAATTCCGACGAGCCGCTTGCGGCTCGAAAGATGAGAACAATGTCCGCTTCGCCGCCCCTCTGGTCCACGTCGGAGGGGTTTCTTATTGCAAGAGGAAAAGCGCTATGCGCACCGTCTTCTGGCAGGACGGGCAAGTGAAAATGATCGACCAGCGTCTGCTACCCGGCGAGGAGGTCATCGCCGCATTCGCGACGGTTCCCGAGGTGGCTCGCAGCATTCGCGAGATGTACGTGCGCGGCGCCCCCGCCATCGGAGCCACAGCCGCCTACGGTATGGCACTCGCCGCGCACATCAGCGCGGCCGGCGACACTCAGAGCCTGCTAAATGACCTCCGCCAGGCCAAGGAAACGCTCGACGCGGCCCGGCCCACCGCGGTCAATCTGGCCTGGGCGACCCGTCGCCTCCTGCGTGTGGCCGAACAGCTCGCCGAGGACGCCGGCGCCGCTCAGCTTGAAGTTGAGGAGCTGGCCCGTTCCCTGCTGGCCGAGGCCGAAGCGTTGGCCGACGAGGATGTCGAAATCAACCGCCGCATGGGCTTCAACGGCGCGGCCGTTGTACCTGACGGCGCCAACCTCCTGCACCACTGCAATACCGGTTCGCTCGCAACCGTCGACTTCGGTACCGCGCTGGGCGTCATCTACGCCTGCCAGGAGCAGGGCAAGCATGTCCACGTCTGGGTCGACGAGACAAGACCCCGTCTCCAGGGCGCCCGGCTTACGGCCTGGGAACTGATGCGCGCCGAGGTGCCCATGCACCTGATCGCCGACAACGCCGCCGGGCACCTGATGCGCACGGGCCAGGTCGATGTCGTCGTTTTCGGCGCCGACCGCGTTGCCGCCAACGGCGACGTCGCCAACAAGATTGGCACGTACAAACTTGCTGTTGTCGCCCGCGAAAATGGGATTCCGGTCTACTGCGTCGCCCCGACAAGTACGGTCGACCTCGAGCTGTCAGACGGCGACAAGATTCCCATCGAAGAGCGCGGCGCCGGCGAAGTGGCTGAAATCGGTCGGCGCCCGGTCGCACCGACCGACGTACCCGTCTACAACCCGGCATTCGACATTACGCCCCACCGTTACCTCACCGGCATCGTCACCGAAGAGGGCATCTGCTACCCTCCATTTACGGCGAGCCTGGAGGCTGCGGTTGAGCGGGGTAGGGCGGCAATCGAGGAAAGACGCGCGGCGAGGAGTAGTCAACAATGAACCAGGCCAGCCGCTTCAATAACATCTGCGTCTTTTGCGGGTCCAGCCCCGGAGTAGACGACACTTATGCGCAAAGAGCCGAGGCCCTCGGTGCCGAGATAGCCCGGCGAGGCTATGGTCTCGTCTACGGCGGCGGCAACCTGGGACTGATGGGCGCGGTCAGCCGCGCGGCATTTGCTGGCGGTGCAACAGTCTTTGGAATCATTCCCGGTCCGCTCGCGGCGAAGGAAATAGCCGGTGAAACGATAGGCAACATTGAGGTTGTCGAGACGATGCACCAGCGTAAGGCCCGCATGGCCGAACTGTCCGACGCCTTTATCACCATGCCCGGCGGCATCGGCACGCTGGAAGAACTGTTCGAAACGATTTCGTGGATCCAGCTGGGAATCCACACCAAGCCGATGGGCCTGCTGAACGTAAACGGTTTCTTCGATCACCTGCTGCAGATGCTCCAGTACCAGATCGCCCAGGGGTTTATCGCTGACCGCTATCGATCTCTGCTGGTTGTTTCCGATGACCCCGCCGAACTGATCGACGGCCTCCTGCGCCACGAAACGCCGGCGAGTTCGGTAAAGTGGATCTCGGCGGAGCAGGCATAGCTGAATTCTTTCGATTTTCGCGCGTCTCGCGCCCGCCACAGTGCGAACGGGGGAATAAGACGCGCGCCTGCGGAGAGTACGCTCCAGTGCCAAATGGCCACGATGGATTGAGACAAATCATTGCACTCGGCGGCCATACGCTTTCCGATAGCCAGGAAGACATGTCGCTGAGCCGCTATATTCTGGACCAGGCGGCGGTCGAATGCCCGCGCGTCTGCTTTCTCCCCCAGGCAAGCGGCGAGGACCCGTCATACGTCCTGCGCTTCTATCGTCATTTTCAAGCGCTTGGCGCCCAGCCTGCCGATCTCTCCCTGTTCCAGCCCCATACCGCCGACATTGAAGGCTTTCTCCTGGCGCACGACGTCATCTATGTCGGCGGCGGAAACACGCTCTCAATGTTGACGCTGTGGCGCGCATGGGGGCTGGATCGCATCCTGCACGCCGCCTGGGAACGGGGCACCCTGCTGGCGGGCGTGAGCGCCGGCGCAATCTGCTGGTTTGAACAGGGGCTCACCGACTCTATCCCGGGCAAGCTCAGCGCCCTCGACTGCCTCGGTTTTCTGGCCGGCAGCTGCTCACCCCATTACGACGGCGAGGCCGAACGCAGGCCCAGCTACCAGCGAATGATTGCAAAGGGTGAAATCAAGGCCGGCTATGGCGTCGATGACAATACCGCGCTGCATTTTCGAGGCAGAGACCTCACCGTCGTCATAGCTTCACGCGACTGTGCTTCCGCCTACTTGGTCGAAGCCGGCTCTGACGGCGTGACCGAAACTCGGCTCCAGATTACAATCGCCCTGAAATCTCAAGACATTTGCGCTCCCGCGCCCGCCGAACGACACATCGAATTGGACCTGCCATGAGAATCGTCGTTTCCGGTTCGATCGCCTATGACTATCTGATGTCCTTTCCCGGTCGTTTCACCGATCAGATCATCCCTGAAAAACTGACGCGACTGAGCGTCAGTTTTCTTGTGGACGACATGGTGCGGCAGCGCGGCGGCACAGCGGCCAACATCGCCTATTCGCTCAAACTCCTGGGCGGAGACCCGATTCTGCTCGGAACGGTCGGGCAGGACTTTGGCGATTACGCGGCCTGGCTGCAAGAGAACGGAATCCGCACCGACCATATCGTCGAGATCCCCCACAAGTTCACGGCCAGCTTCTTCGTCAGCACCGACGAGGAACAGAACCAGATCGCCAATTTCTACGCCGGCGCGATGAGCGACTGCAAAGAGATCTCACTCGCTGACCGCGGACTGACCGATGCCGACGTGGTCATCATCAGCCCCAACGATCCACAGGCAATGATCAACTACGCGACCGAGTGCCGCGACCTCGGCATCCCCTTCGCTTACGATCCCAGCCAGCAGACGGCCCGCCTCACTGGGGAGGCGCTGCGCGCCAGTATACCCGGAGCCGGCTGGCTGATGGTCAACGACTATGAGTTCGAGGTCATCCTGCAAAAGACGGGATGGGCGAAAGAGCAGATTTTGCGCGAGGTCGGCACGCTCATCGTGACCGAAGGCCGGGTCGGCAGCTACATTTGCTGCAACGGCGAGGAGTTCAAAATCCCGGTCGCGCCGCCGCAGCAAAGGGTGGCCGAACCCACCGGCGTCGGCGATGCCTATCGGGGCGCATTTTTCGCCGCACACAGCGCCGGACTGCCGGTAGACGTCTGCGGCCGCGTCGGCGCGCTCTGCGCCACCTACGTCCTTGAGCAGGTCGGAACGACCAACCACAGGTTTACCCCGCAAGAGTTTGTCCAGCGCTACGAGGAATCATTCGGCGAGGCGTTGGTCTGGGGAGAACGAGTTTAGAGGCGTCGATCGCGAAGGAGGAAGACTACATTGCAGGCCGCATGAATACAGATTCCATGTCTTGACTTGCTGTTATTGCAACTCTGCAGTACGGCCGCTCTGCTAAAATCTGGGCAGCGCCGCCAATTCCCGACCACTTACTGGAAACGCAAGCAATGACTGCGATAGGGCGACCGTAGTTCAATACGGACTGGATGGAACGGAGATTCCAAAATGACGGCCAGTTCCGGCCCCAAGTCCTTTGAAATAACAGTCTCAAACTTTGGCCCGATAGCAAGGGCCGAAATCGATTTGCGCCCGATGACTGTATTTGTGGGGCCAAGCAACGCGGGCAAGTCATATATGGCCTCGCTGATATACGTGTTACATAGTTTTTTCAAGGGAGACTTGAGATCGATCAGCTATCCCCATGCCAGGCGCGGGCCTTCTTTCGGCTTCAGAAAAATGCCGCGAGAGGAGTCTTTCTTGTCGGAAAGCGAAAACAACCTCATCTTCGAATGGTTCATGGAAGTGATTCCAGGCATGCTTACCGAAGAGGCGTTGGGAGGCGGAGCATTAGACGACGGCACCATAGAACTCCCTCTTGCCATCGAGGAATTGGTGAGCAGTGTACTTGACAGATTCTTCGACTGGAATGGAAACTTGGAAAGCGAATTGGCAAGGTGCTACGGAGTAAGCAGCTCCCAAGAGTTGGTTCGGCATTCAAGTGATGGTTCAGCAGGGTTTTCGCTGCGAAGCAAGACTTCCTCGAATCAACTTGAACGGTATGGCTGCGATGTTTCCTTGACAGAGCGTGGAGTTGATATTGGGGCGACAATGCAAAGCGCGAGACCTCTCAGCATTGGCCTCAATTCTACCTTCAGGCGCCTCCCGCTTCGTTGGCAGATGAATCCGTACCTCGTAAGAGACGACGATCGCGGCGGCGCCGCGCTCAGTTTGCTCCTCATTCTCTCCGAGGAAGTCGCTTCTCGAGTCTTCGATCCCGTGAGTCGACCTGCCTTTTTTCTTCCCGCGGACCGAGCCGGCATTATGCACGCGCATCGAATGTACGTCCGATCGGTTGTTGCCGACGCTTCACGCAAGTCATCCGGTCCTGACGTAACTATTCCTTTGATTTCTGGCGTCCTTGGCGACTTTCTGGAACAGCTTGTTGCGTTTGACGGCGCCCCGCAAAAGGACTTTGGGAACCACCTGGTCGTCGCGCACAATCTAGAACGCCAACTCCTGAAAGGGAATATTCACGTAGGTTTTTCGGATATTGATTACCCAATCTTTACATACACGCCAAGTGGGTGGAGAAAGGACTTGCCATTGATGAACGCCTCGTCAATGGTTTCTGAGTTGGCGCCCGTTGTGCTCTATCTGCGCTATGTCGTCCAACCGGGCGACCTGCTCATTATCGAAGAACCGGAGGCACACCTGCACCCTGAGATGCAGGCCCTGTTTACCCGCCAACTCGTAGCTGCAGTCCAGTCTGGAATCAGAATCCTTATCACTACGCACAGCGAGTGGATTTTGGAAGAATTGGCAAACCTGGTACGCCTGTCGGAACTACCTAAGGAACGACGTGAGGGAATTACGGACGAAGACATCGCACTCAGTCCAGACCAATTGGGAGCCTGGTTCTTTGATCCGAGTGCTAGAGAAGGCTCGGTTGTGAAAGAAATCGCGCTAGATGTCGAGTCAGCGACCTTCCCGGCAGGTTTTGGATTGATCACTGAGTCCCTCTACAATCGCTGGGTGGAGATTTCTACTCGCATCCAAGAGGGTTAGATTAATTGTCGTTGGTTAGAGCAGTTCGAGAAAAAACGGACAAGCAATGTCACGTAACGGCCTGTCGAGAGCCGAGGTGTTCACTGACTTTGCATAGGGTGCCCGACCCATTCGTGCTGTTGAATTTAGAACACCCGGCCGCTCCGGTTGCCACGAGCGCGCCGCGTTGCGATTTCCTATTCGTAGGCGGCGACGAAGAGAGAGGTGAATGGGTCATTCCGATCGAACTAACTTCAAGTTCCGCTCGGGTGAGCAAGTTCCTGCCCCAGCTTCGTGCCGGCGCGGACATTGCCGACAAAGTCCTTCCGCAGAATGCCGAGTCCAAGTTTCGCCCCGTCGCAGCCTATGGTGGAGAGCTTCGTCGCAGCGAACGCGACAGCTTTCTGAAACAAGCCAACCATGTCGTCTTTCGAAATAGAGCGACGCCAGTCAAGCTAATACGATGTGGCTCCCCATTGACAAAGGCATTGAGTGGCTGAAGGGGCGTAGAGAAGCGTGTCCGTTACAAGGAATGCACAATATCTGCAAATATGTTCCATCTTGCCCTATGAGGAGTTCCCTTTCACATGAGCAACGCAGTCAAGCAGGCCAGCTATGACATTGCCGATATAGGCCTGGCCGAAAGAGGCCGATTTCGCATGCAGTGGGCCGCCAAAGAGATGCCCGTGCTCGACCTGCTGGAAGAACGCTATCAACGCGAACGCCCCTTTGAAGGCGTCCGCATGGCCGCCGCCATGCACGTCACCAGCGAGACCGCTAATCTGATGCGCGTCCTGCTCGCCGGCGGCGCCGAAGTCGCCCTCTGCGCCAGCAATCCACTCAGTACGCAGGACGACATCGCCGCGGCCCTCGTCGCATATTACGAAATGCCCGTGTACGCCATCAAGGGAGAAACGACCAGGCAGTACAACGACCATATCAACGCCGCGCTCGATACCGGACCCCACCTGACCATGGACGACGGCATGGACCTGGTTGCCATGCTCCATACGCAGCGCAGCAATCTTCTCGACAATGTCGTCGGCGGCACCGAAGAGACGACAACCGGTGTCATCCGCCTAAGAGCGATGGCTGCCCAGGGCAAGCTGGCCTTTCCTGTAATCGCCGTCAACGACGCCATGACCAAGCACTTCTTCGATAACCGCTACGGGACCGGGCAGAGCACGATGGACGGCATCATCCGCGCGACCAACGTACTCCTCGCCGGCAAGACCTTCGTTGTCGGCGGGTACGGCTGGTGCAGCAAAGGGATCGCCATGCGCGCCAAGGGGCTTGGCGCAAACGTAGTCGTTACCGAAATCGATCCGCTGCGGGCGTTGGAAGCGGTCATGGACGGGTTTCAGGTGATGCCGATGGCCCGCGCTGCCAAAGTGGGGCATATTTTCTGTTCCGCCACCGGAGATATTCATGTGCTGGACCGCCACCACATGGAGCAGATGCGCGACGGCGCAATTTTAGCCAACAGCGGCCACTTCGACGTCGAGATCAACCTGAAGGCCCTCGAAGAGATGTCAGTGAAGATCACGCGGGTGCGAGACTTTCTCGACGAGTATACGCTGGAGGATGGCCGCCGGCTCTACGTAGCAGGCGAGGGCCGCCTCGTGAATCTGGCCGCGGCTGAGGGCCACCCCAGCGCCGTCATGGACATGAGTTTTGCCAACCAGGCCCTGGCCGCCGAGTACCTGCTGAAGCACGCCGAACAGATGGAGGGAAGTGTCTACGATATGCCGGAGGCACTGGATCGCGAGATAGCCGCCCTCAAACTCAACGCAATGGACGTGCAGATAGATACACTCACACCCGAACAGGAAGCCTACCTGAACGAATGGACCCTGGGTACCGCGGAGTAGGAACTGGACCCGCGCCAACGCGGCGCGGCAGTCAGGAGATCAATAAATGAGCAGTACTTTCATGACCGCACCTTCGCTGTTATTCACAAGCGAATCGGTGACCGAGGGTCATCCAGACAAGATGTGCGATCAGATCAGCGACGCCGTCGTAGACGCCATTATGCGCCAAGACCCAAACGCGCGTATCGCCTGTGAGACCGCCGTCAAGACGGGCTTTGTGATGCTCCTTGGTGAAATATCTACCAGGGCAACGGTGAACTTCGACGAGCTCGTGCGCTCCGTGGTCAAGGAAATCGGGTTCGACAGCAGCGACAAGGGCTTTGACGGCGACACCTGCGGCGTACAGGTCGCCATCGCGTCGCAGTCGCCCGACATTGCCCTCGGCGTGGACCGGGCTCAGGAGTTCAAATCGGAAGAAATGGACAGCGAAGAGGATGAGATCGAGTCGATCGGCGCCGGCGACCAGGGCATGATGTTCGGCTTCGCCTGCAACGAGACGCCAACGCTCATGCCCCTCCCGATCTTCCTGGCCCATAAATTGAGCCGCCGGTTGGCGGAGTTGAGAAAGCGAAACGTACTTCCCTGGTTGCGACCTGACGGTAAATCGCAGGTCACGGTGGAGTACAGTTACGGCAAACCGAAACGCATCCATACAGTGCTGATCAGCACGCAGCATGCGGCAGAGACTTGCAAGGATAGGATAGAACGAGAGCTGATCGACGAGTGCATAATGCCGGCTCTGCCCCCTGACCTGGTAAAGGAAAAGCCGCTGATTTACGTGAATCCAACCGGCCGCTTTGTCGTTGGCGGACCAATGGGTGATGCCGGTCTGACTGGACGCAAGATAATCGTTGACACCTACGGCGGCATGGGTCGTCACGGCGGCGGTGCATTCAGTGGCAAGGACTGCACGAAGGTCGACCGCAGCGGCGCCTATGCAGCCCGCTGGGTAGCCAAGAACATCGTCGCCGCCGGTCTGGCGGACCGCTGCGAAATCCAGCTTGCCTACGCCATCGGCGTCGCACAGCCCTTGAGCGTCAACGTCGAGACCTTCGGCACGGGCAAAGTCGATGACAAGCGAATCGAGGAGCTGATTGAAGCTCACTTCGACCTGCGACCCGGCGCAATCATACGTGATCTTGGTCTGCGGAGACCGATCTACCGCCAGACTGCTACTTACGGCCACTTCGGGCGCGAAGACATCAGCCTGCCTTGGGAGGATACGACAAAGGCCGCACAATTGCGTCAGGGCGCCAACCTTTGAGTAGGGTCTGATTTCGGCAGACCAAATGCAGATACCGGAGGCCCTGCCACCATTCCTCATGAAATATAGTAACGTCCTTTAACCCAATGGCAATGGAAACGCGACAACAGGACAGCGCCGGCACTTTTCCTATGCTTCGAGCGCCTTCAATCTTCTGGCTCATCGTCGCCGCGTCGGCATGCCTGGCCGTCCTCTTTGTCTTTTTCATGGTCGTACAAGGCTACCGCGACGGCCTGCAACGAGGGGAAGCCCAGAAGAGGCAGCACGTTGCAATCCTGCTGCAGAGGGCTTCGGACTTTTTGGACGAGGGAAGGCGCCAGGAGGCCCTTGCCTCATACAATTCGGTCCTCAAATTGGATGCCCGGAACGCCTCTGCCCTCCACGCAATCAGCACAGTAGAGGCGATGCCAACTGCGGAAGCGAAGCCAATTGAGCCAACCGGGCCAAGTCCAATCGAGTTGGAATGGAATGAAGCCCTGGCACAGTTGGGCGCAGGCAATTTGGAGGAAGCCATCAGTCGTTTCGTCCGCATCCAGACCGCCCAACCGGACTTTCGCGCCGAAGAAGCAGTCGAAGCACTGTTCAGCGCCTATGTCGAACTCGGCAGGAAAAGGGCCGGCTCCGACCAGCTGGAAGAGGCCGTGCAACTCTTCGACAATGCCCTCCAGCTGAGGCCGACAGACTCCGATGTCCGCCATGAACGCAACATGACCGCCGTATATGTTGACGTCAAGACCTACTGGGGCGCGGACTGGTCTAGGGTGATCAGTCTGCTCGAAAAGCTCTACCATCGCGATCCGGGCTTTCGCAATGTAGAGTATCTGTTACAGAGGGCGCACGTGGAACTCGGAGACAGTCTGGCCAGCGAGGGGGCCTGGTGCGCCGCCGTCGCCGAATACACGAGCGCCATCGCCGTGCTCGACTGGATGGAACTGCGTGTGAAACGTGAAAGCCTGGCCGCTCGCTGCGAGGCTGAAATGAACAACGGATAGGTAAACTTCTGCACTGCAATTGCCAGCTCTTCTTTCGCTGACCCCAGGGTAGGGCGCGTTGGCATAGGGTCGTAAGGCCTTGATGACAATACACCGAGGCACTGCGGCATTGCCGGGGAGTTCGATTGTTGATTTTGTCGCCGCGAGCAGCTATAATTCAGCATTGGTGCAACGGGGAGTAGCGCAGCCTGGCAGCGCACAGCGTTTGGGACGCTGGGGTCGGAGGTTCAAATCCTCTCTCCCCGACTTGCGGGTATAGCTCAATGGTAGAGCGCCGGCCTTCCAAGCCGACGATGCGGGTTCGATCCCCGCTACCCGCTCACGGGCCTCCAATTCAAAGGTTGGATCGGTAGCTCAATGGCAGAGCAAGGAGCTCATAACTCCTGGGTTACAGGTTCGAGTCCTGTCCGATCCACTCTCCTCTCTCCTGTCCCCTCATTGCTGCCACCAACTGCCCCTAAGGCTTCCGCTCGTTCGGGCGCCGCTCAGCCTGGGTTCAGCGATTCCAGGCCTGACCTTTGTTGAATCCCAGCATGGGTGCCGGCTGTTTAGCGCCAGCCTACCGCTTTGCCTTGCCACTCTCCTTCTGGAGTTCTGATTTGGGCTCGCGGCCCTATGCTATAATTGCAGGGCGTACGGCGCTTCACCATCTCGGACTTGCCTGGTCGGAAGTCGCTACAAAGGACCAACTGCATGCAGAATCCGGATGCTATAGCCAACGACACCGTAGCCAACGACACCGTAGCCGACAATACCGTTGCCGGCGAAGCCGTCCGACAGCAGACGCAGACTCGCAGCGGTTTCATCGCCGTCATAGGCCGGCCCAACGTCGGCAAATCAACTCTCCTCAACCTGCTGCTGGGGCAAAAGATCGCGATCACAAGCGACAAGCCACAGACGACCCGCGATCAGCTTCTTGGCATCCGTACCGACGATGACGCGCAACTCATTTTCTTCGACACACCGGGCATCCACCAGCCGCGCAACAAGCTGGGCAAACACATGGTCAATGTCGCCGAGCAGACCATCATTGACGATGCCGACCTGATACTTTGGATCGTGGACGTCAATTCGCCGCCAACGCGCGAGGACCGGCTGATTGCCGAACGCCTCGAGGAGATTCAGCGCGCGGTAAAATTGTCCAATCTGCTGATCGGAGCCAACAAATACGATGCATGGCAAGGCGGCGACCTCGACGCGCGCAAGGCCGAATATGCCGCGCTTCTTCACTGGCTCACCGCCGACAAAAGCAAGGACTCGACG
Source organism: uncultured Caldilineaceae bacterium (assembly GCA_951813625.1). Taxonomy (GTDB): domain Bacteria; phylum Chloroflexota; class Anaerolineae; order Caldilineales; family Caldilineaceae; genus Bin5. The sequence continues at coordinate 187,072 of CATOTS010000005.1, forward strand.
CCGGTCCTGCTCCTGAGCGCAATCAACGGCGACGGCGCGGACGACTTAATCGCCACTCTAACCGAGTTGCTGCCACCCGGACCTCTCTTCTATCCCAGCGAACAGGTCACGGATCTCTCGATGCGCTTCATCGCCGCCGAGATCGTTCGCGAAAAGGCGTTGCTTCTCCTCCGGCAAGAGATTCCGCACAGCCTCGCGGCGGTCGTCACCGAGTGGAACGAGCGCAGTGCGGAGATGACGCACATCGCCGCCACTATCTATGTCGAACGCCATAGCCAGAAGGGTATCGTGCTTGGAAGCAAGGGCTCGATGATCCGCGAGATCGGACGGGCGGCCCGACCTGAAATCGAGGAGATGGTCGGGACGCAAGTTTACCTTGAACTCTGGGTCAAGGTGTTGCAGAAGTGGCGCCGCAACGAGAACCACCTTCGCAGACTGGGCTATCGAGCGTGACGCGCCCGCCCTGCGATTCGCCGGAGTCTGGAGCGATGTCGACGCACCTGAGCAGCCGAATCCTTTGGATTGAAGGCGCGCGTTGTGATATGATCGCCGCGTGCTTTTCTTGTTTTTTCGCGGTGCCAAGCGATGAACCCACACACAATTCGCGTCCTGGAATACGATAAGATTCTCAGTAGGCTGGCCTCCTTCTGCTCCTTTTCCGGCGGCGAAGAGCTGGCCACGTCGCTGCTGCCCAGCGACGACCTGCGCACCATTAGCGAATGGATGGAGCAGACCGACGAAGCCTGCAGGCTGCTCGACCAGAAGACCGACATATACTTCGGCGGCGTCCACGACGTTCGCCAACTGATCGCAAAGTCCGAGCGCGGCAGTATATTGATCCCGACGGAGCTGGTCGAGATTCGGTCGACCCTCATGCGGGCCCGGACCCTGCGCAATACGTTGACCCGCCTCAGCCGCCAGTTTCCCCTCCTGGCCGATATTGCCTTCGCCATCGAGCCGTGTGAACATGTGATCGGAGAAATCAGCCGCTGCATTAACGACCGCGCCGAAGTCGTGGACGGCGCCTCCGAAGATTTGGCACGTATTCGCGCACAGCTGCGAGTGGCCCAGGACCGACTCCTCAGCACGCTCGACCGGCTGGTGCAAAACGTCGATATTACACCCTATTTGCAGGAATCGATCGTCACCCAGCGTCAGGGCCGGTATGTCATTCCCGTGCGCTCGGAGTTTAAGGGCCAGATTCAGGGGATTGTGCACGACCAATCGGCCAGTGGGGCAACCTTTTTCATCGAGCCGCTGACAGTCGTCGAGCAGAACAATGCCGTGCGGGAGTTGGAGCTGGAGGAGGACAAGGAGGTCAGGCGCATCCTGACCGAACTCTCGGATCTCGTGGCCGAGGAAGGCGCCTACATCAACCGCAATGTACAAGTCCTGGCGCAACTCGATTTCACCTTTGCCAAGGCCAAGTACGCACTCGAGATAGGCGCTACTGCTCCCAGAGTCGTTAACTTCAGTCAAAATCAAGCCGATATTTTCGTTGGGATCGACGAGGAGTCCAACGAAGAGCGGACGATTCAGCATCCCGGTTCGATCCTGGATTTTCGCCAGGCCCGTCACCCTTTGCTTGAACAGGAAACGGTCGTGCCGATCGATGTCTTTTTCAGCGACGACTGCTACATATTGGTCGTAACCGGCCCCAATACGGGCGGCAAAACGGTCACCCTCAAGACCGTTGGCCTGCTTGCCCTTATGGCCCAGTCCGGCCTGATGATTCCCGTCGAAGAGGGCAGCGAACTTTCCGTCTTTGAGGGCGTCTACGCCGACATCGGAGATGAACAGTCCATCGAGCAGAACCTGAGTACATTCTCCAGCCACATGACCAACATTATCAGCATCCTGGAGGAGGCAGACCCCCGCAGCCTCGTTTTGCTCGATGAGTTAGGCGCGGGAACGGACCCGGAAGAGGGGTCGGCTCTGGCCGCGGCCCTGCTGGAGAATCTGCGCGATCGGGGTATAACTTCACTTGCAACGACCCACTACAGCGACTTGAAGCTCTACGCCCATAACACAGCCGGCGTACGCAACGCGTCGGTCGAATTCGATGTCGAAAATCTCAGCCCCACATTCGAACTCAGCATTGGTTTGCCCGGTCGCTCGAACGCCCTGACGATTGCCCGGCGGCTGGGACTGAACCCCGTCATCGTTGACGATGCCGAAAGAATCGTCCGCCCCGAATCGCTCGAGGTGGAGGGCATGCTTGAGGACGTACGGCGGGCGAGGCAGGAAGCTCGGCGCGTGCTGGAGCAGACGAAAGAGCGCGAGCGTCAGGCCCAGGTCGTCGAAGAAGACCTGCGCTACCAGATGGCGAGCATCGAAGAAGCGCGCCGGCAGGTCGTCGCCGACACGCGCAATACCATGCAGAACGAACTGGCAGAAATTCGCCGCGAAATCGAGAACTTCCGCCGCCAGATGGCAAAGGGCGCCGCCGGCGCAGGAGCAGCGCATACCCGGTTTCTTGCAGAGGCCCGCGAGGTCATCGGGCAAAGGGAAACGGACACCGACGGTCGTGTCGAGCAGGAAGTCGCCGCCCCGCAATCGGCGGCGGAACGGCTCAGCGGCCCCATAGAAAAAGGCGACCGCGTCTTTGTGCCCAATCTGCAGGCGACGGGAGAAGTTCTCAGCATTCACCTTCGCAATGGAGCCGCCCACGAGGCCGACGTTCAGGTAGGCAACTTCCGCCTCAGGCTGCAGGTGCGCCGGCTTGAACTCCGTAGCAAAGCCCAAGCGACGCCCGCGGAAACCTCAAGTAACGCCGTGAAGCTCCAGACCTCGGCTAAGTCGGCCGCGGACGGCAACGGCTCAACCACAACCGAATTGGACTTGCGGGGAGAACGAGTCGAGGCAGGACTGCAGCGGTTGGAAGGCTATCTCGATGACGCCTACCTGGAGAATCTGCCCTGGGTGCGAATCATTCACGGCAAAGGAACAGGGGCTATGCGCGATGCCGTGCGGGCCGCGCTGCAGGGACATCCTTTGGTCAGCAAATACCGCCCTGGCGCGCTGGGAGAAGGCGATGACGGTGTTACGGTCGCCAGCCTGATGTCCGACGAAGGATAGACTGCAACACATGGAACTGCGCGCTTACTGGGCGATATTGCGAAGTCGGTGGGCCGCGCCCGTCCTCTTGCCGCTTCTGGTAGCGGTGTTCAGCGCAGCACAGTTGCGGCCCTGGCAGGAGCCTGCCCCTTCGTACGCTGTCACTATGCGCCTGCTTGTCGGCGTTCTACCTATCGAAGGGGCCGACGGATACGATCCCCGATACTACGCCTGGATGACAAGCGAGTATTTGGTGGACGACTTCAGCGAGGTGCTCGCCACGGAGATGTTCGCAAGGGCCATCAATGCCCGTCTCACCGAAGTGGGCCTCAGCATCCCGGCCAATCTGATTAGAGGTCACGCAAACACGGGTGAACAGCATCGCATCATCAGTCTGACGTTCACGTGGCACAACGCCGACGAATTGCAGGCGATTGCTGACGCAACTGTGGCTGAATTGGAGGAAAACGCGGAGTCGTATTTCACCCAGTTGGGGACTGCCGACGCCGGTGTTCACGTTCTTGATTCCCCCGCGGTGTTCCGGCAAGGGCAGAGCGCACGCCAGCGAGTGGAATTGCCGCTGAGGATAATCCTGGCGCTCATTGCCGGCATCGGGATCGCGTTCTTGCGGGAGTATCTCGACGATACGGTGCGGCGCCGCGAACAGCTCGAAGGGATCGGTCTGATCGTGCTTGCGGCGGTGCCCAAGCGGGGCAATTTAGGCATGACGTTGAGCAGCGCGTCGCTGCGCAGGCTTTCTTCAAAATGATCGAAGACAGTCCACGCCGCGCTTGCTGGCCTCTTCGTGCGCGGACCGGTGCGCCGGCGCGTCTTACGAGACGGAGGGAAACGTGATACAGGAATATGGCGGAGTCATTCGACGATACGGCTGGATCGTTGTCTTGGCAGTTATTCTGGCCGGTCTTCTTTCTTACGGCGTCAGCTTTTTGCAAGAGAATATGTTTAGAGCGACTGTCCTGGTCAGTACGGTTCCTGCCCGGCCTGACTGGGGGCTGGGCAATACGGCCAAGGACTTGATGCGGAACTTCGCACTGAATCTGCGGACGCACGAGGTGGCAAATGAGGTGATTGCCCGCGCGCAGCTGGATATGCACCCCAACGAGTTTCTGCGCCTGACACAGATTATGCCGGAGTCAGAAAACTTTACGATAAGACTTGAAGCCCGCTCCCGGGACAGGATCGTGTCTGAGACCATGGTGAAGACCTGGGCCGACTGGTTCGTCGATGAGCGGACCGCTTACTACGCGCAACAAGACAAACGCGATCGCATCGAGGTCAAAATGGTCACCAGGACGATTCAGGCCGTACAGATCCAGCCGCGGCCCCTTGTCAATGCCGTCGCCGGCAGCGTGCTTGGGCTCCTATTGGGGATCGGACTGATCCTGTTGATCATGTTGGTGGAGAGCGGACTCTTGCGCACAAAGGACTCGGTGGAGCGGACGCTCGCAATACCTGTTTTGGGCGCAATCCCGGTGACAACGGGCAACGCGCCCGGCGGGAGAGCCATGCGTGAGCGAGGGAGGCCGGCTTCAGCAGTCGCTGAACTGGGGACCGACTAGTTTTCAGGTGCGTTGCCTGCGTCCACAATTCGCAGCACAGACCTTCCTGGCATCAATGCACAATAGGAATCTGAGGAATATCCGATGTCCCTTACTCTCGTGACCCTCTCCGCACCGCGCAGTCCAGCCGCGGAAGCCTACCAGAGTCTCCGCACCAATATCGAGTTTTCGGCTCTCGACAGACCACTTCGTTCTCTTCTCGTTACCAGCCCCGATGCCGAGACCAGGACGAGTGAAGCCCTGGCAAATCTGGCCGTTGTAATTGCGGAGGCCGGAGACAAGGTCATCGTCGTTGACGGCGACCTGCGTAGGCCGCAGCAGCATGAAATCTTCCAGGTCAGCGGCGAGGCCGGTCTATCAGATTGGCTGCTTGGCGGAGGGGATCCGCCGCTGACAGCAACGAACGTCTCCCGTCTCAAACTTCTCGCGGCCGGGCCCGTTCCGCCGAATCCCGTCGCCCTTCTAAGCTACAACCGGCTTGCGGAGCTGTTGACCACCCTGACAAGCGAGGCGGACTACGTTCTGGTTGATGCCCCTCCGGTCCTGGCTGTCACCGATGCAGCACTCTGGGCCAGCCAGGTGGATGGCGCGCTTCTGGCTGTCTCAGCCGGGCGCACCAAAAGAGAGCACGCCCAGCGTGCCAAGGAAGTGCTGGAAAGAGTGCGCACCAACATTGTCGGCGCAGTGCTGCTGGAGGCCGAGACCGCGACAGTCGGCGGAGGCTACGGGCAGTAGGCGGACCGATTCATCAGCCCCCACATACCATCGTTCCGCTGTGTCAATCGACAGAGATCGATTTTGCGCCGATAGGGGACAAAGTCTTGAATTCTGATTTCATTCCAGTGATTACAGGCCCACTTGGTTTCGGAGATCTCTGGTGAAAGGCATACTCCTGGCTGGCGGCCACGGGACGCGCCTGTATCCGCTGACCACCAGTCTGAGCAAGCAGATTCTGCCCGTATACGACAAACCGATGATCTACTACCCGCTTTCGATGCTGATGCTGGCGGGAATACGCGAAATCCTGGTCGTCAGTACGCCGACCGCGCTGCCCCTGTACCGCGAGCTATTGCGCGACGGCAAACAGTGGGGGATAGAGTTCACATACGTCGAGCAGACAAGGCCGCGCGGAATCGCCGATGCTTTTGTCGTCGGAAGAGAGTTCGTCGGCAAATCCAGCGTCTGCCTCGCCTTGGGCGACAACATATTCTATGGTCACGGGCTGCCGGAAAAGCTGCAGTCCGCCGCGGCCCTCAAGAGCGGAGCCTGCATTTTCGCCTACCCCGTTTCCGATCCCGGCCGCTACGGCGTGGTGGAATTCGACGCCGCCGGAAAGGCCTTGAGTATCGAAGAAAAGCCAACCCATCCGCGGTCAAACTTTGCCGTACCCGGCGTCTATTTCTACGACAACCGGGTGGTCGAAGTCGCCCCACGGCTCGCACCCTCCGCGCGCGGAGAAATCGAGATCACCGACATCAATAATTTCTATCTCGAACGCGGCGAGCTGCAGGTCGAAACGCTCGGCCGGGGATTCGCATGGCTGGACGCCGGAACGCACGAGTCCCTACTTCAAGCGGCCAACTTTGTCTACGCCCTTCAGGAACGGCAGGGAATGATGATCTCATGCCCGGAAGAGATTGCAATGAGAAGGGGCTTTATCAACCGCGACCAATTTCGCGCCCTAGCGGAGGCGCTCCAAACGAATCACTACGGCAATTATCTTATGCAGCTGCTTCGAGAAGATTTCAGGGAGTCGCCCGCGTGATGGAGAACGGAAAGACCGGGGGCCGGCAGCCCAACCGCGTGAAGCGGCCGCGACATAGCCTCATCCGTAGCCTGCCTGCCCTCGCGGCCCAGATCCGCCAGATCGACCGCTGCGCGCTGCCCGCCTCCACTACGCAGGTCTTCTCAAAGCGCACACTTGCGCCGGCCTACCGTGTTCAGAATCATACCGGCGCAAAGGAATCTCTTACCGCAGTGACTACTGTGTCTCAAGTTGCCGATCGATTGCGCCGCATGGCGAAAGCTTACGGCGAATGGCAGGAGTTTGATATCTCGGCCTTCTTCGATCTCTGGCCCGAACATGCGCGCCGTCTCGTTGCGTTGGAGGAGCGGGTAAGCACCGTGAATGTTACCTTTTACGCTGATATGCTGCTTCCTTCCTTTCAGCGCATCGAGCAATACTGGGCGCAAGAGTTCTTCCCCGCCTATCAGTCGGCGCAGTCCTTCGCTCGTGGAACAGAAAACTGCTCGAGTTTCACCGCGCATTTCCTTGAGTTCGAACAGCCGAAGATGTGCGCATACTTGGAAAAGCTTACGGATATAGTGTCCGACGCACGGCGCGAACTGTGGAATGACATCGGCTTCCTGGGTTCGACCGCGGGGGGCGATGAGAAGGCGCACTGGCAGTGGGCCTGGCGCAATCCTCCGCCCCCGGGTCTGGACGAGCGGCTACTGCCCCCGCTGCGCCAATTGCCGACCCTGACGTTGGGCGTCGAGTTCCCCTTGCCGGCCTATCGTCAACCGGACCGCGTGCGTCGTCTGCGGCGAACGTGGGAAAGCGCCAGCTGGAGAGAGAGATAGCGCATAAGGCGCACAATACTGGTCCTCTGATGAAGAACATACTGGTAACCGGCGGCGCCGGCTTTATAGGCTGTAACTTTGTACGCTTCCTCCTGCGGAACGACCCGGGCGTACACGTTACCGTATACGACAAGCTGACCTACGCCGGCCGCCTCGAAAACCTGGCCGATGTTGAAAGCCGCTTCGGCGCCCGTTACGCATTTGTGCACGGCGACATCTGCGATGCTTCGACGGTGGAAGAAACCGTCGGCCGCTATGACATCGACACAATCGTAAACTTCGCCGCTGAAACCCACGTCGACCGGTCGATACTCGATCCTGACGCCTTTGTCCGGACCGATGTCTTTGGGACCTACGTCCTTCTCGAGGCAGCGCGCAAGCGTGGAAATCTTCGCTTCCATCAGGTTAGCACTGACGAAGTGTACGGACACATCGAAGGGGACCATCGTTCTGGCGAAGGCGACCCCCTGGCCCCCCGCAGCCCCTATTCCGCCAGCAAAGCCAGCGCCGACCTTTTCGTCAACGCCTATCACGTCACCTACGGTCTGCCGGTAACGATAAGCCGCGGGGCCAACAACGTTGGTCCTTACCAATACCCCGAAAAGGTAGTCCCTCTCTTCATCACCAACGCGCTCAGCTCCATACCATTGCCCGTCTACGGTGACGGCCAGCAGATGCGTGACTACCAGTACGTCCTTGACCACTGTTCGGCGATGCTTCTGATCATCCAGGAAGGAAGTTTCGGCGAGGCCTACAACGTCGGCACCGGCCGCGAGATGACCAATTTGAGCATGGTGGAGATTCTGCTCGACGAGCTGAAGGCGCCCCGCAGCCTCATCCAACACGTGGAAGACCGCGAAGGACACGACCGTCGCTACAGTCTGGACGTCGGCAAAGTGATGGCCTTGGGTTGGGAACCGGAACACGACCCGGAAGAGGCCATTCGGGCGACCGTCCGCTGGTACAGGGACAATGAATCATGGTGGAAGCCGATTCGCGGCGGTGAGTTCCAGGAATACTACGATCAGGTTTATGGGGATCGCAAGACACTCGAAGTCGACGGATGAATCCCACTTCGATCCGTCCGGCACAATCGGAAGACCTGCCGGAGATGTATAGTTTGCTTGCTGAGGCCTCGCGCTCATTCGCAAATGTAGATGTCGGAGACCTGCCTGGACTCCTTCGAGAAAGTCCGGGAACAGCCGTCCAGGTAGATACGAAGAAAATATCGGGCTTTGTGATACTTCAACAGGAAGATTGGGCCGATGAACAGTCTGGGAACGCTCCTGCCAGGGTGGCGCTGCGGGCAACTGCCAGCAAGTATCCTGGCGCGAAGGCCCGCAAGCAGTTTTCTGCGCTTTTCCAGTGTGCCGAGGCGACCCTGCCGGCCCGGCCGGCCGGTCAACTGTTCTTTGCTTTGACCGACCAAAACTGGCTGCAGGCCAGCCTGAGTGAAGCTGGATTCGAGCGTCACGACTCGATTCGCTTCTACGAAAGAAGCGGACCGGTGGCGCAGCCGCAACACCAGCCTGCCCATTTGCTTCCAGCGGATCGATCCGACTTGCCGCACATTGTTCGCGTCGATTCAGCAGCATTCGAACCACTTTGGCGCCTGGGCGCTACGGAGTTGGCTCGCTTGTACCAAGAATGTCGCATTGAGGTCGCAGTCCGAAATGGGATAAAGGTGGGATACGCTGCGCTGAACCTGTACACGGACGGGGACAGGCGTGACGAGAAAGCTGCACAACTCGTGAGGCTTGCCGTTCACACCGCACGCGCAGGATCTCGGCATTGGCAGACAACTGTTGGTTTCCAGCCTCCTCCATGCCAACGCGCAGGGCATTCACCGCGTCTTCCTCAATACGCAGGAAAGCAATCGTTCTCTCGCAGAGACTCTATGAATCCATGCAATTCGCAAGCGCGGTCGAGCAGTTCCGGTATTTGTCAGAAGTGATTCCTTTCGCCGCGACTAGCGCCCTATTCGAGCCTGCACTCGCTACGAAATCCTGCCAGACTAGACGAATTCCCAATCAGTTTCAGCGATTTTCCCCGACAAGACTTAGCCAGCGCTCCATCCTCGTTTCACGGACATCCGCAAGACCAGCGGCAAGAACGGACAGTTCCATGCGGACAAGGCGTCGTGCCAGATCAAACAGGAGTGGGATAGCAACCCTGACCGCTGCTGAAAGAAAGATCTACCGTCACGTCCTTATCACCACGGGGCTTTATTTGTCGCTGCTCGCGCTGGGCTCCATCGGTTACTTTCTGCTCGAAGGCTGGCACTGGACCGACAGCCTGTACATGACGTTATCACGGTCAGCACCGTTGGATTCGGTGAGATTCGCCCCCTCTCGCCGGTCGGGCGCGTCTTTACCGGGTTCATGATCATCTTGGGTGTCACAGTCACGGCCTACACGTTGAGCACCGTCGTTGACTTCATCGTGGCCGGAGAGTTTCGCAACCTGTTGTGGAGAAGGCGAATGCAATATCGGAATTGGTAAAACTGACAGGCCACTTCATCGTCTGCGCATACGGAAGAGTCGGGGAACAGGTCGTAAACGAGCTCCTCGTGAACAAGGTCCGGCTTGTCGTCGTCGAAACCCGCTTAGGACTTGCGCCGGATATGGAGAACCTGGACGTCATCCTGGTCGAAGGTAACGCCACCGATGACGCAGTCCTGATTGAGGCCGGCATCGAGCAAGCGGCAGGGATCTGTTGCTGTCTGCCGAACGACTCCGACAATGTTTACGTGGCGCTTACAGCACGTTCGCTCAACCCACACCTGACCATCATTTCGCGCGCCAATAGCCACGAGAGCGAAGGGAAGCTCCAGATGGCCGGCGTTGATCATGTCATCAATCCCTACGTGACCAGCGGTCGCCGCATGGCTCGACCAATTGATCCATCCAAACATCTTGGAGTTTATGGACGTTGTCATGCACCGCGGGGAAGTGGACATTCTCATCGAGGATATTGGCTTGAGTGAACGTTCGACGCTGCGCGACCAGACAATTGATCAAACGGAGATCCGCAGGAGAATCGGCGCCAACATTCTCGCAGTAAGGAGGCCGGACGGCGAAATATTCGTGAATCCTCCCGTAGAATTCGCCCTGCGCAGCGGCGACACGCTTGTCGCCCTGGGTACGCCCGACCAGCTCGACATGCTGGCCACCGAGGCAGATGACCAGCGACGCGCATAAAGGGCGAATGAGTCCCCCACTCAATCTCCGGCGGCCATGGCCCCGACCCAACTGACTGAATCGCAAAGTCAGAGGTGGTCTTTGAAAAAAGAGGTTAGCAAAGCAAGGTCCGCCCAGAGCGGTGAGGGGCTTTTGTCAGCCCGCTGCCATGGGGCTATAATCTGGTCGCAACGAAGTTCGCGGCGAGAACAACAATGCCATCCAAAGGCAGTTCCGGCGTGCCCTCTGGACGATACAACTTGTTACCAGCAAAATCGACAAAAATTCTGGCGCCAATCCTGCGAGCCACCAATGTCGGAGCGTAGCCACTCGTACCGTACGAGAGCGGTAATCCTTCGCAGACGGAATTACGGCGACGCCGACCGGATCCTGACGGTCTACACACCTTCGTTCGGCAAACGCTTTTTCATCGCCAAAGGAGCGCGCAAGACCGCGAGCCGAAAGGCCGGTCACCTGGAGCTGTTTAACCACGCCAATCTTCTCCTTGCCCAAGCCCGCACCTGGGACATCATCACAGAGAGCGTAACAGTCGAGAGCTACCTGGGTCTTCGGGCCGACCTGGACAGCATCAGCCAGGCCGCTTACATTTGCGAACTCGTCGACGCATTCAGCGGCGAGGACGACGAGAATCGGCCGCTGTGGGAATTGCTCCTTTTGTCTTTGCGCGAACTCAATGCAAAGAGGGAAGGCGGAACACTGCTTCTGCGCTGGTTTGAATTGAAGCTGCTTGTGCTGATGGGCTTTCAGCTTCAGCTTTTCGGCTGCCTCGGCTGTGGGGAGGAGCTGCGAGCGGTGAAGAACTATCTACACTTCCATGCCGGTGGCGTCTATTGCCCCGTCTGCGGTCAGACTTTGAAAGGCGCCGAACCAATCGCGCCGCAAGTCCTCAAAATACTTCGCCACCTGACGCGTGTCGAGTGGCCGGAGGTCCGAAATCTGCAGCTTCGACAGGCCACGGCGCGGTCAGTCGAAGACGTTCTGCAGCGCTACCTGGTCACCGTTCTCGAACGTCGATTGAAATCAGTGGACTTCTTGCGCCGCTTGCGGCTCGCGCCGGTGCCCAGCGCCGCGCCCGCGGAGAACGCTGCGCCTGCTCCGGTCGGCCAAGACGTCGACGAACACCCGCACAGTCCTGGCACAGGCGGCCATTAGGCTGATGAAACTAATTTACGCCGCACGCTTTGCCGGCGTTACGTTTCTGATCGCCGGTATCTACTCAACATCTGTGTTGCAGCCCATTTACAAGCTCATGATCGACGGGCAGCAACAGTCAAGCTGGCTTGTCGAGGTCATGCCTCGATGGAGTTTCGGCGGATGGCTTTTGTTGCTTTCAATCCTGGCGTGGATGACCCTCCTGGTAACCTTGATGTACAGCTACTCACCCGTGCATCGAGTCAGCACGACGATGCAGTCGGGGTTGATTGTAATCGCTGCCCTGCTTCTAATCCTCGGAATCCTGATGGGTCTGACACGTTTGGAGGTGCTTGCCGCCGGGAACGGTGGCCCGAATCTGCTGGCGACGACTCCTCTAGGAGTTTCCCTCCTGGAAAATACCGCCGTAGCAGTGTTAAGAGCAGGTCTGTTGATGGGTGGGGGCGTTTCAGCCTGGATTGGAATCGATCTGGCGCGGCTGAAGAAACTTCCGCCTCTCGTGCTGGCGCCGGAGATTATCGCAGGCGTGGTAATGGTGCCGGCGCCCTTCACAGGCCTCGCCACCTGGCAACTCCTGATCGCTCTGGCCGGCTTTCTCGTCTTTTGCCTTGTCCTTGGGGCCAGGCGCACGCTGCCGGCCGCCTTTCCTCCCCTCAGTTAGCCCGGCGCGCGCGACGCTTGCAATCCGCCTACTCCGGGTTCATTACAAGAATTCGCAACCCGTTTACGACAACGATCAAGGTGCTGCCTTCGTGTCCGAGGACGCCTACCGGCAGCGGTAGACGGAATTCGGGCAGAAAGATTGGCGCTACTATCGTCAGCAGGACCAAGGTCAGGATCGCCGCCACAGAAACATAGATATTCTGACGCACAATGTCGCGCGCGCGGCGGCTGAGGCGCAGCATAAACGGGAGCTTGCCCAGATCGTCTGACATGAGCACAATATCGGCAGTCTCCAGGGCAACGTCCGTTCCGGCGCCGCCCATGGCGATGCCGAGGTCCGATGTCGCCAGGGCCGGCGCGTCATTTATGCCATCACCAACCATGGCGACGGTCCCTGTTTCCCGCAAATTTTCGACGATTTCCACCTTCTGTTCAGGCAGGAGCTCCGAATAAACATCCTGCAGCCCGACCTTGGCCGCAATTGCTTCGGCTACGTCGCGGTTGTCTCCGGTTAGGATCGCAATGCGCGCTACCCCCATCTCCCTCAGGTCCGCAACCGTTTCGGCCGCGTCGGCGCGTAACGTATCGCTTACAGCGATGAAGCCGACGGCCTCCCAGTCCTTTCCGGGCCCACTTGAAGGTGTCGCCTCGGAAGGCGCAGCGTTCCCGGAATCCTGTCCCCAAACCTTCGACCCTTCCAAAGAACTGCTGCGTCGTGCGACCAGGATTGCAGTCTTGCCCTGCCCCTGCAAATGCCGGCCGATCTTGCGCACCTCTTGCGATAACTCGACTGCCTCGCTCTCGAAGAGTTTGGCGCCGCCAACATAAACAATTTCTTCGTGCCCGTCCCGTGTGAAGACCGCCTGCACACCATGCCCGGCAACGCCCCGAAAATCCCTCGGCGTTTCGACCGCGAGGTCCATGTCTTGCGCCCGCCTGAGGACCGCCCTGCCAATCGGATGTTCGCTCAGGCTTTCAGCGCCGGCGGCTATGGAGATGACCTCCTCCTCACGGTAGCCATTGAACGGGACCACGTCGGTCAGCTGGTGCTCTCCGTAGGTCAGCGTACCCGTCTTGTCAAAAGCCAGTATGTCGAGATTGGCGGCCCTTTCCAGGTGGGCGCCGCCTTTGAAGAGCACACCGCCCCGCGCGGCAGCCGCGATCGCGCTGAGGATAGATGCCGGTGTACTGATAATGAGGGCACAGGGACTTGCCACCACCAAGAGCGTCATTGCCCGGTAGAGCGTCCGCTCAAACGGCTCGCTTCCAAAGATGAACGGAACCAGAACCGCCAGTGCCGTTGCGGCAATTACGGCCAGGGTATAAGGCTGGCTGAAGCGGTCGATAAACTGCTGGGTCGGCGCGGCGTTTTCCTGTGCTTCCTCCACCAGCCCGATGATCTTGCTTATCGTGCTCTCTGATGCCCGCTTCGTCACCTGCACCTCGATCGCGCCGCTGCCGTTGATCGTGCCGGAGAACACGGCATCTCCTGCAGCCTTGAAGACCTGCATACTTTCTCCGGTGATGGGGCTCTGGTCGACGTGCGTCGTCCCCTGCAATACCGTGCCGTCCACCGGCATTCGCTCACCTGGTCTGACGACGACGATGTCGCCGATTGCAAGCGAATCGATATTCTGTTCAACAACTTCGCCTTCAAATCGCACCCAGGCCGTGTCCGGTCGCAGTTCAGCCAGCCCGCCGATTGCTTTGCGCGTGCGGTCCGAGGCGAACTGCTCCAACGCGCCGCTGAGCGAAAACAGAAAAAGCAGCAGTGCCCCTTCCTCCCACTCGCCGATGGCAGCCGCTCCCAGGGCCGCAGCAATCATGAGAAATTCGATGTTAAGGACACCCTGCCGCGCGCAGGCCAGCGCACACTTTGTGCCTGTATACCCTCCTGCCGCGTAGGCTATCATTGCCATGCCGACCACCAGCCACTGAGGCAGCACTCCGAAAACTGAGCCGCCCAACCAGCCAACCAGCAGCGCCGCCAGCGTAACCGCAGACAGCAGCAACTCTGGATTACCGCGCCAGAACTCCTTCGACAAGGTCGCCCAGGGAGCGAACGCAAGGGGCGACAGCTGGGCTCTGTTGCTTTCGATTGACCGTTCAAAGGAACGTGTGGACATTCCTGACACCTCTCGACTTACGCCCCGCTCACTCTGGCGTCCAGCTTGCGGCGCAATCCCGCAGCAGAACGTTCCGGCCGCCCCTTCGGGCCGCGCAGCCATCTGCCGATCTCTTCCCGTTTGGCCTGCTGGCAATCAGGGCAGAATCCGGTAACCTGCACCTGCAAGGTAGTTGCGCGGAAGCCGGAATTCTGAAAGATGCTGTCCATCAACATGTCCGGCGCCAGGTTCTCCTGGAGGTCCGTCACCTGGTGGCAACGCAGACAGACCATGTTGATGTGGGGCGATGCGTCCAGCTCGTAATGGGTGTGCTCGGTACCGGCGCTGATTTCGATAATGGCGCCCAGGTCGCGCAACGTATTGAGCGTGTTGTAGACCGTGGCCTGGCTGATCTCCGGGTGCTGCCGGTGCACGGCCTCATAGACCTGCGACGGCGTGGGATGGCTGTTGGTCTTGGAGAGAAATTCGCACACTGCAGCTCGCTGGCTTGTAACTCGCAGACCGGCGCGCTTGAGAGTTTCGATGAAACGAGCAGACATGGGCAGTTCCTCAGGAGCCAATTAGAACCAATCTAAATTTCAAGAATATCTTAGCGCTCCGCAAGCAGACTGTCAAGTTTTGATTAGAATAATTCTAAGTTAAGGAAGTTGAGACATCTGGATGTCAAATGAGACTCGCCTCTCGTAATGAAATTCTAATGTTGCTCAATTCTAATGATGATGAAAGAATGATTTACTATATGTTGACCACATTTGCAGTTGAATCGCGCCATGAGTGGAATCTTGTGACATTTCCGCTCAGTCCGTAAGGATTAAAGACTATGATGCCCTTCGACAGATTCACACAGAAGGCCCAACAGGCAGCGACGCGCGCACTGGAAATCCTGCACGAATATAAGCATTCGCAGATCGACACGGAGCACATTTTTCTGGCACTGGTTGAACAGCCCGAAGGCACTGTGCCCCAGCTCATGGCCGATGCTGGCGCCTCCACAGACGTGATCGCGCGCAAATTGGAAGCCATTCTCGCGGCGGCGCCGAAGTCCAGCAGCGCGCCCTTCGGTAGTCCACCTACGGTGCAGGTATTCATCACGCCCCGGCTGAACCGGGTGATGAGCGTTGCCGGCGAAGAAGCCAAGAGACTTCAGGACGAATACATCAGTACAGAACACATCCTCTTGGCCATTGCCAGCGAACGTAATACCCCGAGCGCCAATATCCTGCGCGACGCCGGGGTGACCAAGGAGCGTCTATACAGCGCTATCGATGAACTGCGCGGGGGCCAGAAGGTGACAGGGCCGGATGGCGAAGGGAAATTCCAGGTCCTCGACAAGTACGGGCGCGACCTTACACTGGCGGCCGCGGAAGGGAAACTGGATCCTGTCATTGGCCGCGAGGAGGAGATCATCCGCGTGATGCAGGTCCTGTGCCGGCGGACCAAGAATAACCCTGTCCTGATCGGAGAAGCGGGCGTCGGCAAGACGGCGATCGTCGAGGGACTTGCGCAACAGATTGCGGTCAACGACGTGCCCGAGATTCTCACCGGCCGGAGAGTGGTCTCACTGGACCTGGGCGCGATGATCGCAGGCACCCGCTTTCGCGGCGAATTCGAAGAACGCTTGAAGGCGGCAATGGATGAGATTCGGCGCAGTGAGGGTGAGATTATCCTGTTCGTGGACGAGTTGCACACGGTAGTCGGCGCCGGCAACGCCGCCGGCGCCATGGACGCGAGCAATATGCTCAAACCCGCGCTCTCACGCGGCGAGCTGCAGTGCATCGGCGCCACCACATTGGACGAATACCGGCAGCACATCGAGAAAGACTCCGCGCTGGAACGCCGATTCGCCCCTGTCTACGTGGACGAGCCTGACATTGAGAACGCAATCGAAATCCTCCGCGGGCTGCGGCAGCGCTACGAAGAGCATCACGCCATCTCTTATACCGACGAAGCGTTGGAGCAGGCTGTGCGCCTCAGCCACCGCTATGTCGCCGACCGTAAGTTGCCCGACAAGGCCATCGACCTGATCGACGAGGCCGCAGCCAGACTTCGTGTGGCGATGCACGCCATGCCAGAAGACCTCAAAAAAACTAAGGCCGCCATTCTTGAATTGACCGAAATCGAGGAAGGCGCCTGGACGGAACGGGACTACGAGAAGGCGGCCCAGACCAAGGCTGAACTGGCGCGGCTCAAAGAGGAGTTCAAGGCTGCGCTGAAGGCCTGGAAAGCCGAGACCAATCTCGACGACGTGGTTGAATCCAGCGACGTCGCCGCTATCGTACATAGTTGGACCGGAATCCCGGTGATGGATCTGCTCGAAGAGGAGATGGAAAAACTGCTGCGTATGGAAGAGTCGCTGCGCAAGCGAATCATCGGACAGGAACGGGCCATCGAGGCCGTAAGCGATGCAATCCGCCGTGCGCGCAGTGGTTTGAAGGACCCGCGCCGTCCGATCGGAACATTCCTTTTCCTTGGGCCAACCGGAATCGGAAAGACGGAACTGGCAAGAGTCCTCGCCGAATTCCTCTTCGACAGCGACGACGCGCTCTTGCGCATCGATATGAGCGAGTTCAGAGAAGGGCACACGGTCAGCAAGCTCTTCGGCGCCCCGCCCGGTTACGTCGGCTATGAACAGGGAGGCCAGCTCACCGAGCAGGTGCGGCGGCGGCCCTACCAGGTGCTACTCTTCGACGAAATCGAAAAGGCCCATCCGGAGGTCTGGAATACCCTTCTGCAAATCATGGACGACGGCCACATGACCGACGGGCAGGGCCGTACGGTCAGTTTCCGCCACACTGTTGTCATTATGACCAGCAATGTCGGCGCAGAATCGATTAAGCGAGGACCACTCGGTTTCTCGACGCCCGAACTGGACGAAAGCACGCTCGTACAGGGCGAATACAGCAAACAGATGAAGCGACTCTTCCGACCGGAGTTTCTGAACCGGATCGATGAGACAATTATTTTCGACCCGCTGACACGAGAGAATGTGCGCGACATTGTCAGCCTGCTGATGGAGGAGATCTCGCTGCGTGTCGACGAACTGGGCATCCACGTTGAACTGACGGATTTGGCCTGCGACTACCTTGCCGACACCGGCTTCCATGCCGAATACGGGGCAAGACCGCTCCGCCGTCTGCTGCAGAAAAGAATCGAAAACGAACTCAGCAAGAGGCTGTTGCGCGGAGAATACCGGACCGGCGATGACGTCGTGATCGACTTCGAAGCCGGCGAAGACGGGGCGGAGGGCAAGCTGGTCTTTACGCTAAAGGAGCCCGAACCGATAGCCGTCGAGTGGTCAACCGGCAAACCGGCCCAGGCCGGCTCGGAACAGGAACCCGAAGAATTGCGAGAGTAGGCTCGGCGCTTCCAGCCGGCCCGCCAGCAATTGCGATTATCTACAAGCCTATGTCGCCCGGAGCAAGACCCGCCTACCGCATCGAGACTGAACGTACGGTTTTGCGATGCTGGCAACCGCAGGACGCAGAGCTGCTCCTGCGGTCCATCGCCCAGAGCATCGACCATTTGCGTGCATGGATGCCTTGGGCTTCAGGCGAGCCGTCCACACTGGAAGAAAAGAGCGCGCAGTTGCGCCGCTGGAGAGCAGCGTTCGACCTCGACGAAGATTACGTCTACGGTATCTTCTCCCCGAACGAGAAAGCAGTTTGGGGCGGAACCGGGCTTCACAAAAGACTGACGGGCGAAGCCCTGGAGATTGGCTATTGGATCCACGTGGACCAGGTCAACCAAGGACTGGCAACAGAGACCACGGCGGCCCTGTCCCGAATCGCAATTGAGGTCCACAAAGTCGACCGGGTCGAGATCCATTGCGACCCGACCAACGTGCGCAGCGCCGCCATTCCACGCAATTTGGGGTTTGTGCTGGAAGCCACACTGGGCCGCAGAGCCGCAGGAACCGATGGCTCGCCGCGTGACGTGATGATCTGGACTCTCTTCAGCGATACCTATTCAGGTACACCCGTAGCAGACGCTCCGATTCGGGCCTTTGATGTCGTCGGAAGCGAGATTCCTTTCCCCGCAACTTGAGTAGACGCGTACGCCAAATGCAAACGAACGCGACGCAGTAGGATCAGTGCCCTCCGCAATTGAAGTCAGGCCCGCTAATCGGACAGCGGAAACTCGTAAAGAGCAACCCAATCGAAGAGTCCTTTAGCCTCACTTTGACTGCGAGCTCCTACCGCCAATCCGACATCCCCACCGGGCAGTTGCGGTTCCTGCACCCTGTCGACCACCCAACCGTCCAGAACGAAGTGAAGCACGGCCCCGTCATCGACGACGGAAACTCGCCGCCGGCTGCCTTCCGAAGGCGTATTGGACTGCGTCCACGCGCGGACAGTCCGCCACGCGCCGTCCTGCCTCAGCTGTACCTGGAAATTGCCACTCTTGTCGACCACAAAGAGATAAAAATTGTCGTCGTTCTGGTAGCGGGCGATCAGCCCTCCATAACCCCAGGCGTACTCCGGTTGCGCCGCCAGCCGCAGGTCCGCTTCAAATCTGTACGCCCCCAAGTTGGGCACGCCGAGCGCCGCCCACGCCAGCGCCCCAGCGCGCTTGATCCGGACCTGGTAAAGGTCACCCATATGGGACAATTCGGACTCGGAATCGGCGCGGGCCGGCAGGGGGAAGTAAGGATCGGAGAAGTCATCGCGCGCGATCAGGCGCTCTTCAGCGTGCGGCGTAAACTTCTCGCCCTCGGCCGTGTTCGCTCCAAAGGGCGACATGTCCCAGACGCGCCACGCCACGACGATAAAGGCTGTGACCAGCAGTGTGATTACCCAAGCGGGGACTGCCGGTTTCGCATCCGGCGGGCTCTGAACAACCGCCTTTGCCGTGGGACGGTGAGGAGACAGTCCGATCGACTCGCGTTTGCGCGCCCGCTCCTCCAGCACTGTTGAGTGGTCTTCCGCTTTGGACATTCGAAGGGCAAGCGGGCTTCCGTCTACAAGGCGACTGTCCGTATGCCTGCCATTCCAGCCAGGGTCTGGCAAGGCGAATACGGACGAACCTCAGACCCCGCGGCTAGCCAAATCTGAAGAGATTGAGAGCCGCGGCCATACAGCCGGGGGCCGGATTCGGACTCGGGGGTGCCGGGACCGGAAGCGAAGGTTTGTGCGGCGGAGGCTGCTGTCCCGTATCTGCGAACTGCGCTGCGGTCAGAGCGTCAATGCGACCGTCGCCCTGTATATACTTGTCCTCTGGGGTGGGCCCCGACTCGGAGATGTTGATGCTCACAGATGTTGCCATCAGCATCTTCTTGATGGCTGGCGGATCAAGACCTGAGTCGGCCTTCAGCATGAGCGCGCTCAGACCGGCCACGTGCGGACAGGACATACTGGTGCCGCTCGCTGTCGTATAGTGATCGTCGACAACCTGGCCGACCGAAGTGCCGGCCGCGCGGCAGGCCACGATCCGGCTGCCGGGCGCGACCACATCTGGCTTGACGCGTCCGTCGGCAGTTGGGCCCCGGCTGCTGAAGCGGGCAACGCTGTCCTGGTCGGTCGATGCACCGACCGTGATCACCTTGTCCGCCGCGCCGGGGCTGCCGATTGTGCGCTGCCGGGGCCCGCTGTTGCCCGCGGCAACGACCATTACCTTTCCCAAATCGACGATGGCGTTGCACATCGTGCTGAGGGCATCGGAACCATCGCTGGAGCCGCGGCTGCCCAGGGAAAGATTGAGCACGTCCGCACCGTTCTGCGCAGCCCACTCCAGCCCGGCCATCACATTGCTCATGCGTCCGCTGCCGTTGTCGGCCAGCGCTTTGGCCGCCATGATCGTCGCGCCCGGTGCCACGCCTATGTACTGGCCCCCGCTGGCCGCGCCCGTGCCCGCAGCAATCGAGGCAACATGCGTACCATGGCCGTTTCCGTCCGCCGCCGATCCCTTGCCGCTGAAGTCGGCGGTCAATCCAACGCGTCCGGCGAAGTCAGGATGGGTGGCGTCGATGCCGGTGTCCACAATGCAGATCGTGACGCCCTCGCCGTCGTTTCTCAGCTGCTCCCAGACCTGGGGCGCTCTGATGTGGGGCGTCGATACATCAAGGAGAATATGTACGTCCTCATCAAGCCAGATTTCGGCCACGTCTTCCGAAACAGAAAGCTCGTCCAGTGTCGAGACCTCCAGCGAGAGGGCCGTCGCAGGAATCAGGTTGAACTCTTGGTTGACCTTGATCGCCCCAACTCCTGTTGTCAGCCGGCCAATGTTGCGCTGACTGACTTCGGAGTGAAACCTGACAATTACCTGTACTTCATCGTTTGCTTCTCTGGCCCTTTCAATCACATCGCGAACATGGGCAGGAAATTTGTCGGAATACATTCTGGCGCAGTCCTCAACTTGGCTTTCAATGCCCCCGTCCAGCAGGTCCGAAAGGGCAAGGCAATTCATCCGGAAGGGCTGGCCTTGAAAGTAGGTCCACCCTCTGACGGCCAAATTCGCCGCCCTTCAAGTCCCAAATCTTGACAATCGAACTTTGTGGCGCGTTCGCTGCAAATCGGGCGGAGGCTAGAGAGCCTCGACCGGCCTGTCTTCCTCTACACGGACCAGCCACGGCTCATTCAATAGCGCGTTCAATGCATGTCCCGGGCCGCTGACTGCAAAGCAGGGAACGAGTGTCGTCTGATGCCGGACAACGAAACCGGCACGCTCGATGGCGGCGCGCTGGACCTGTCCGGCTTCCGCAACGCGCAGGAGCAGGTACAAACCTTCGGACGGCTCGCGAGCAATCCTGGTGAGCAATTCGCTAGTACACTTCGACATTGATTCGGCGGGCCTAGAGTCCAAGTCGATTCTTGGCGCGGCAACACTCTACAGTCTATCAGAACTGCGCGCGCGATGGGAAATACGCAAACTTTTGATACGATTGTCCGGCTGTCAGCCAAGCGAGTGTGCATCCTCCTTCAAGCCGCGATCGAGCAGAAAGGCCGAACCGCGAGATCGAGCGCCTGCCAGTCGGCGCAGCGCCTGGCGCCCAGGAATCCTCGTCCTCTTCCTTAACCTCTGTTCGTGGCAGCGGCAAGTGAACACCTGGCCGCTCTGGGCAGTGGAGGTCCACCAAGGGCGCGCTCGTACACGAAGGGCTCTCTTCGCAGCCCGTCGTGTACCGTTCTAAACCGCTCCGATTGGACAGGAGACCTGAAGATCTCGGTCCCAAGTGGGGATCACTTTAGTTCAGATAGTCGTACGCAATCAGCGTCAGAAACTCGACGAAGTCGTCGGTCAGGATCAAGCGGTCAAGGATTTCCGCCGATTCCTCCAGCCGCCCAGGACCATATTCTCCCAATCGCTTCAACTCCTCGTCGCGTATTTCTTGATACAGGGCTCTCGTAACTGGCCGGCCGTCTTCCAGCTTGGCCCGATGTCTGATCCACTGCCAGATCTGCGAGCGCGAGATTTCGGCGGTTGCCGCGTCTTCCATCAGGTTGTAAATTGCCGCGGCGCCGTTTCCCAGTAGCCAGGCATTCAGATATTGGAGCGAGACATCGATGTTGGTACGCAAGCCGTCCTCGGTAATCGTCCCGCCGGGTACGCCGACATCGAGGATTTGTTCTGCCGAAACCGACACGTCCTCCCTCATGCGATGCTTCTGATGGGGCGCGCCGCCGGTGGCCTCCTCAAAGATCCCACGCGCCAACGAAACAAGATCGGGATGAGCCACCCATGTGCCGTCGCAGCCATCTTGGGATTCACGCTCCTTGTCAGCGCGCACTTTGGCCAGCGCCTGCTCGTTGATCTCCGGATCGCGCCGGCTTGGGATGAATGCGGCCATTCCACCGATGGCGTGTGCCCCCCGTTTGTGGCACGTACGCACCAACAGCTCAGTGTATGCGCGCATAAAAGGTGTTGTCATGGTAACCTGCGCCCGGTCCGGCAATACCGTGTCTGCATTCTTGGCAAACTTTTTGATCGCGCTGAAGGTGTAGTCCCAGCGACCGGCATTCAGCCCAGCTGAGTAGTCCCGCAGCTCGTAGAGAATCTCCTCCATTTCAAGCGCGGCCAGAATCGTTTCGATCAGGACAGTGGCCCGGAACGAGCCGTGCGCGATCTCGAGCGCCTTTTCGGCGTGCGCAAACACTTCTGCCCAAAGTCTCGCCTCGAGATGGCTTTCGAGTTTGGGCAGATAGAAGTAGCAGGAAGTTCCGCGGCGTTGCCGCTCCGCCGCGTTGTGGAAGACGTACAGCCCCACGTCAAACAGACTGGCCGAAACCGGCTCACCGTTCACCAAGACGTTCTTCTCCACGAGATGCCACCCGCGCGGCCGTACGAGAAGCGTTGCGATCTCTTCATTCAGTTCATAGACCCGCCCCCTGGCCTCGTCCTCCAGCCTTATCTCGCGGCGCACGGCATCGAACAGGTTATGCTGACCCTCCACGCAGTTTGCCCACGTCGGAGAGTTGGCATCCTCGAAGTCGGCCATGAAGACATCCGACCCGGAATTTAGCGCATTGATAACCATCTTGCGGTCGACAGGACCGGTGATTTCTGCCCAACGCCGCTGCAGATCGTCGGGCGTATCGGCCACTTGCCAACTGCTCGTACGGACGCCTTCTGTCTCGGTCAAAAAGCCGGGCGTCTCGCCGGCGTCGATACGGGCCTGGCGGGCAGTCCGCGCGGCAAGAAGCTCCTCGCGACGGGAATTGAACTTCACGTGCAGCTCGGCGACAAAGGCCAACGCTTCTGCCGTAAGAATCGCCTCTGATGCGGGCAAAGACGCCCCAACGACTGTTACGTCCACCTGCGCCGACCCGGGTGAATTCTCCTGTGACATGAAATGCTCCTTTTGGGAAGGAAAGGGGCTATGAGGTACCCGCCAAGCATACCGAAATCGAAAAGAGTCGTCAACACTGATGCGACGAGGGTGCAATCCAAAATTGGGGTACAGATTCCTATAATCGATGTAGCAACGCATTCAGGGCCGGCCCATTGCGCATTCTCTGGCGGGGTGGGAGAGAACGCTTTCCCGCTTTCTTTTGGACGGTCGGGCCTTCGGCCCTCCCTTGTGCGGGGGGACTCCCCCCGCAACGCCCCCCTGATTGTCTCCCCGCGCCGAGTGTTGGGTCAATGCAACCCTGTGCTACCGGCGGCCCACTGCGCCGCCCCCAAACCAGCGAACGCCGCGGCCTCCGTAGGGGCGGGCCCCGCGCCTGCCCCGCGCCTCTCCTACACCCGCCAAACAATTTCAACCACCGCTGACATGATCCGCACGCCAGATGATTCCTACCCCAATAGTGGGCTTCGCCCGCCGGCGATCGCGGCGTTTGATGTTGGACTGGCCCTATAGTAAAGTTTTTGACCCAGCCTTACACTTTGCAAGAGGAAGGTATCCGAGTGAAAGAGCATTCCGGGAATGTCCCTGGTTCTGACAGCCGCTACTGTATGCCTTTGAATACGCCCGATACAGCGCTGTCTCTGGTCGGAGGCAAGGCGATCAACCTGGGCAAGCTGATCAAAGGGGGGTTTCGCGTGCCGGACGGATTCATCGTTACGGTCCATGCTTATTCGGACTTCGTGAGCGGCCAAGGCTTGGCCGGAGAATTGTCCGAAGAGATGGCCTTGATCGACGCTGACGATCCTGCTGCCCTTGACTCGCTTTCAGAACGCCTGCGCGCCCGCTTCAAGAAGAGTGCCATACCCACCGGAATTACCGCCTCAATCCGGACATCTTATGTAGCACTGGGCGGTCCCCCTGTGGCCGTCCGCTCCTCCGCTACTGCCGAAGATCTGCCGGATATGTCCTTTGCCGGCCAGCACGACACGTTCCTGAATGTACAGGGCGGCGAAAGTTTGCTTGCCGCCATCACTGGCTGCTGGAGCAGCCTGTGGACTGCCCGCGCAATCTCCTATCGCACGCGCAACAACGTCAATCATCAGTCCGTCGCAATCGCCGTGGTCGTACAGACAATGGTGCCGAGCGAGAGTTCAGGCGTGCTCTTCACCGCCAACCCACTGACAGGCCGGCGATTTGAGACTGTCATCGACGCAACCGTTGGCCTGGGCGAAGCCCTTGTAAGCGGGAAGATTGAACCGGACCACTTCGTAGTCGAGAGCAGTAGTGGCCAGATTCTGCAGAGGAAAATCGGCGCCAAGGCCAAGACCATGCACGGCAAAGCCGGCGGCGGCGTGATAACGACGGATACTGCAAATCCGCACCGCCAGGCAGTTCAGGATTCACAGATCAGGGCCCTAACGGAGACGGGACAGCACGTCGCGGAGATGCTCGGTTCGCCCCAGGACATCGAATGGGCCTATACAGGTGATGAACTTTTCTTGCTGCAGTCTCGCCCGATTACCTCACTTTTCCCCATTCCGCCGGACAAAGGCAACGAAGCGCTCCGCGTCTATCTATCTCTTGGCGCTATTCAAGGAGTCCCAGGGCCCTTTACGCCACTGGGCCAGGAGATGATCCGGGGCCTTTTCGCGGGTCTCGCCCAACTTGCCGGCTACAACGCAACGATCGATAGCCAGAAGCTTATCCGCATTTCAGCCGAACGACCCTGGGTCGACGCGACCGCCGCTCTACGCAATGTCGTCGGCCGCCGCATCTTCCTGAGAGTCTTTCCCTTGGCAGAGCCGGGCGCCGCGGATATGGTTCGGGAACTGGTTGCCGACCCTCGGCTCCAGGGTGGAGGGATTCGACTCATAACTCTCCGCCGTATCGGCCCTTTCTTCTTTCAAATGATCAGATTGCTGTCAGGAGCGCTACTCAGGCCTGAAGCGGCTGCCCTGCGGGCTCGACGCACTGTAGAAGCAAGCATCGAGGAGGTCGAAGAGAAAATGAAGTCCTCCCGCACACTGGCCGGGCGGATCGAGCTCTGCGAGCGGCTCTGCTACGACGCCCTCTTCCCTGCTTTGATGCCGCTCTTTATGCCGCTGATCGTTGCCGGCTACGGCTCTCTCGCTCTCCTCCAGCGCTTGGCCTCGATCCTGGCGGCAGCGGACGATGACATTCAGCCCCATATATTCTTGGATCTGAACCGCAGCCTGCCCCACAACGTGACGACTGAAATGGACCAGGCGTTGTGGCGCGTTGCCGAGCGGATTCAAGAGGACCCGGCCGGCGCCGCTGCCATCGCGGACGCCAACCCGAATACGCTGGCCCGGGACTTCCGCAAAGGTAAACTGCATCGCGCAACGCAGACGGCAATGGCGGACTTCCTGGAGCGTTACGGAATGCGCGGTCCGGCTGAGATCGATTTCGGCCAACCTCGTTGGCGGGAAAACCCCGCTCCTGCATTCAGCGCGTTGCAAGCCCTATTGACCATTCAAGATCAAACCGCAATGCCGGACAGCGTTTTTCGGGCCGGTCAAATCGCAGCTGCGCGGGCGGAGGAACGTCTGGCAAGAGCCGCGTCCAATACATTCGGAACACCGTTGGCTGCTGGCCTGGTTCGCTGGCTGGCGAAACGAGTTCGAACGCTTGCCGGCTTTCGTGAAAGCCCGAAGTTTGCAGTAATCCGAATCATGGGCATCGCACGTGCAGCGCTGCTTGAGAGCGGGCAGGAACTGGTGCAGGCCGGCCTGCTCGAACGTGCCGTCGACCTCTTCTTCCTGCAGTTGAAGGAGCTAAAAGTGCTGGCAATGGACGCGCCGGGCGACTGGCGACGACTCGCGAAGACGCGCAGAACCGCATATCAGCGTGAGCTGCGCCGTCAACCGATCCCGCGCCTGCTCCTCAGCGACGGCACCACTATCGTTGCAGGCGTCTCGTCATCTTCCGATTCAGGAAGTGAGCTGCTCGTCGGATCGGGGGTCTCACCAGGCACGGTGGAGGGAATGGCTCGGATTGTTTTCGATCCAGCCAACTCAAACCTAAAGCCCGGCGAAATCCTGGTCTGCCCGGGCACCGATCCCTCCTGGACGCCGCTCTTCCTCGCTGCCGGCGGATTGGTGATGGAGATGGGAGGTATGATGACGCACGGCTCGGTCGTCGCGCGCGAGTACGGGATTCCAGCCGTCGCCGGGGTTGCCGCGGCGACCGAAATGTTGCGCACTGGTCAACGTCTACGCGTGGATGGCAGCAGCGGTCGTGTCGAAGTGTTGGACCAGAACTGAGAACCGACTCCTTCAGTCAGATTACCACCCGGTGGCGGAACGGACACGACCGAACATGCTGCGCAGACGCTGCGTAACTTCTGCAGGGAGTGGCGGCCTGAGCATCGAGGCCACGTTCTCCTCCAGATGCTGGACGTTGCCGGTTCCGGTGAGAACCAGGTCGATGCCATTCTCATAGCGGCAAAACCGGTAGGCGAGTTCCGTCACACTGCGAGCTTCACTGGCGTCGAGGGCCCATCCCAGCGGGTCCGTCATGTCAACCAGTTCGGTGTCGATTTCGCCGCAGTCGCTCAGTTCGATCAGAATCTCCTTGAAACGGGCGGGTCTGCAGAACGCCCTGCGCACCGCAAACATGCACTCGATCGCAATGCCGTTCTTCGCGGCTGCCGGAAGTACATTCTCACGGGCAGTCTGATTGAGAATATTGAATCCGACCATGACCACGTCAAATATGTTGTCGGCGATCGAACGGCGCAGAACGCTATGCTCGAGGTCGGCCGGAAATCGTTCGCTGACCGCGAGATGGCGAATCTTGCCCGCCCGCTGTAGGCTCAGGAGGACGGGGACCAGCTCTTCGACGGCGTGAGGGTACTGATCCAGCGTGGGACCATGGAAGTGGAAGACGTCGATCGTTTCAACGCCCAAACGCTTCAAGCTGGCCTCGACGCCTTCGGCGAACTCCTTGGCCTGTACCGGCTGCCCTTTGCGGAAAGCGTTTTTCTTGGATGATAGAACAAGGCTATGTCGGTCAACACCGCGGATGGCCTTGCCTATGATCTCCTCCGTGCCGTAGTTCTCGGCGGTGTCGATGTAGTTAATCCCCAGGTCGAGCGCGCGGCGCACAAGCGCGATCGACTCGTCTTCGCTGCGATCGGTTGCCCGCCCCAGTTGGCTCGGGCCCCCTGCTCCCAGGCCTACCACGCTTGTTCGCAAACCGGTCCGTCCAAATGTCCCGTACTCCATCCTCTCCTCCGCGGCTATAGCAGGTTTTGAACTGTCCCGCAGACCATTGTAGCGCGCCAGGCAGCGGCGCAAAAGTCGTGCAAGCTGTCCTCTCCCGTGCTATAATGCCGGCCAATCGGTGCAGGTTTGGCTGCATCTGGAATTTGACAAGGAGAGCGACCGATGGCGGAAGAGGCCAAAGAAGAGCGTGTCGAAGAAGCGAAGAGCGGGACGCGGAATGCCGACGTAGAGTCGTCAGACCCAGTGGAAGCGAAACGTCCAAGCACATTCGCCTTTACCGGAATACTTCTGGGGGGTTGGCTGGCCCTGATGATCGTCTTCACTGTAATCGCGGCCGTTGCCATGACCATAGTGGGAGCCTTTTAGGCTAGACTGGGCGCAAGATTGACCGCCGAAAAGTTTGGTCAACGCCGGGGTGGGCCGCAGCGTTTTGCTCGACGAATTCAGCGGGGCCGGCCTGCCCTGCTCCGAATACGGGGAGGAACTTCCGTACGATGCCCAAGAAGATCTATGCCTACGGGATGGACGGTTTCATCACGCCAATGATGAAGTACTTTGCCGCCGAGGGCTGCCTGCCCAACTTCAGCCGTCTCCTGCGCGAGGGCACGGTCAATCAGACTCTCCCCTCCTTTCCGGTTTGGACGCCCACCAACTGGGCCACGCTCTCGACCGGGGCGCATACGGGAACGCATGGCGTTTCCACTTGGCAGACCGTTGTAGACCCGGAATCAGACGGAGGCGCACGCAATCGGCTTGTCGATAGCTTTGACGGACGCGCCAATAACGCCGAGCGAATCTGGAATGCCCTCGAGCAGGCCGGGCTCACGAGCGTTGCCGTTCACTACCCGGGCGCTCATCCATCCGGCGTAAGAATGGGCCATGTCATCGACGGATTCGGCCATCCCAGCCACCACAAGACCGACTTCGAAGTGGCTGCGGCGCAAGCCTACACGACCGATTCTTCGGCAGCCAGCGAGGTTGCCATGGGTCATGACGGATCGGCGATCAGTGGACCCCGCAGTGTCGAGATCATCCCCCCACTCGCACCGGCCGACGGATGGAGCAATCTCCCGCAGAGCGAACCGCCTGCCCTGGCAACGGAATTCACGGTCAAAGCCCGCGTGGGCGGCGACGCCAACCGATTCTTCCTGCTGGCACTGGACAGCACTGGCGCCGGCTACGACCGGGCCTTAATCTGCCGCAGCCAGGACGCCACAGATGTCGTCGCAGAGGCCAACGTCGGCGAATGGAGCGACTGGGCCGTCGAAACTTTTCGGATCGGCGGAGGCGACCAGCAGGCCGCGGTCCGTTTCAAGCTGTTGACACTTTCCCCAGACGGAAACGACCTGAAACTCTATCGAACGCAGGCTACCTATACCGACGGATTTACCTACGGTGACGACAAGCTGGCAGCAGAGCTGATCGAACGCTTCGGACCCTACCAGGAACATGCCTCGATGGTTCCGTATACGGCCGGCATGACCGACTTCGATACTGCTCTGGAGGAGTGCGAATACCAGGGAATGTGGTTTGCCGACGTAGCCAACTTCATGCTCCATCAGAAAGGCTGCACCTACTTTACCTGCCACTGGCATCTCTACGACTATCTCAACCATATCCACCTTGGCGACGTTGACCCTGTCTGTCCCGGGTTCAATCCGGACAGGAAGGACAAGTTCCTGGACTACTTCAGACGCGCCTATGAGGTGGGTGACCGTATCCTCGGCCGCTTGTACGAGGCAGCCGATCGCGCAGACGCGAACGGCGATGAGGTCTATGTCGGCATTCTGGCGGACCACGGCGCCTACCCCGACGTCCGGATAGCCAACATCCGCAAGTTTCTGCACGATCAGGAATTTCTTGCGCTCAAGAGCGGTCCGGTTGCAGTGGCCGAGGACCAGGACCAAGTCGCGCACGAAGAGATTGATTGGGAGAAGACGACTGCCTATATTTCCAAGCGAGGTTTCGACATTACGATCAACGCGCAGCCCGGGCCGGCGTTCGATAAAATCGAGCGCAAGTTGCTTACTGCTCTACGTACCTGGGTGGACGAAGAAACGGGCCAAACGCCGGTCGCTATCGCGTTGCCCAAGCGAGACGCCTATCTGCTGGGACAGTGGGGTGACCAGTGCGGCGATGTCATCTTTGCCTGGGACCACGACTACGTGAGCGGCTATTACACGCAGTGGCTGGGGATCGAGGGCGGTGGAAACGTTGGCGCCCCGCAGGTGTACGGCGCGCATCATGGTGGATTCATCCCGACGGACAATGGGTTCTCTTCAACCTTCGGTTCATTTCTGCTGGCAGGACCCGGTCTGAAACAAGGGTATGAGCGACCTGTGGATCGTCTTGGTTACATACACGCCGTAGACGTAGTCCCGACGATCTGTAACGTCCTGGAGGTTGAACCGCCGGCGCAGAGCCAAGGGGTCGTCGCGCGCGATCTTTTCGAAGGACACGAAATGGTGAGGGACAGGATATCAGACGCCGACCAGTAGGGCTCTCCGCCTCGCCCTTTTCCTAGTGCCACCCGCGAATGTAAAGATGACGGTCGCGACGGCAATCTCTCGATTGTCCTCTGCCTCGGCCGACTGGCATCACCAGCCAATCTGGCTAGAGGCGGCGCCGCGCCACTTTCCTCCCGTTACTCCTGCGCCGCCTCGATTCGACAATTTGTCAACGACCCCTAGTCCGCCTTCAGATCGTCGACCAGGACTCTTAGCATCTCCTCCAGATTCGGCGCGTCAGCTTCTTCTGGTGTGCGGTCTGCAAGCGACGTGCCACCGACAAATCGGTACATATCGGCAGCCGCTTCGTGGAACTTTGGTGTCAGGCCAACCGACGCCATCGTTGAGGCGATCTCCTCCATCTCGCCGACCCAACGACGCGATTTAGGCGGCATGCCCGGCAAACCGCCCTCCATGCGCTGCAACATGGCAGCCTGGCTGGTGCGGTATTCGTCAAACAACGCCCCCCGTACGCCCAACGCTTCGGCCGCAACCAAGAGCTCCGTACACAGCGCCGTCAATCCTTTGGTCAGCCCTGCATAACACATTTTGACGGCGGAGGCGTCGCCAACGCGCCCACTGACGACAGGCACGTCGAGACCGTACTCGTTGAGCCGTGCAAGTTTCTCTGCGTGCGCGCCTGAAGCATAGAAACGGGTCGTTCCCTCCTGGCGAGGCGGCGGCCCGATTATCGAAGCATCGACAAAGTGGCCGCCGGCGTCTTCAACCACCTTCCCAATGCGCTGCGTCGTCTTCGGCGCTACGGCGTTGCAGTCGGCGAACAAAAGCTCGGCCCCCGTCTTTTTCAGCGCCGAGGCCACCATTTGCGCGGCGGCAGCTGCCTGTGCCGGCACAAGGATCGACAGTACGATGTCCGCCTCTCTAACCATGGCTTCGTACGACGAAACCTCCTCGATCCCTGCCTTTTCCGCCAGCTGTCGCGTGCGCCCGCTGCGGTCCCCTAGGTAGGCAACTACGCGCAAGCCGTGCTCGCGCAGCCGTTGCCCTACGGTATGGCCCATGTCGCCCGGGCTGAGAATTCCAACTGTTTTCATGGTTGCACCTGCCCTTTCCCTTCCTCCTGCGCTCTTCGAAGCAGCGCCTTCATGAAGCCGATAGTATACGCCGTACCGACCCGCGGGTCGTTCGCCATCAAAGGAATGTGGTCCGGGATCAGCACGCCGTCGAAGCCGGTCTCTGCCAGCACGCGCATCGCCTTATACATGTCGAAGTAGCCGTCATCCACGAATGTCTCGACGAAGTGCGGCAGCGGTTGGTCCACGTTGCGGAAGTGAATCTTGAAGAGCTTGTTCTGCTCTCCAAATTCGCGCAGCGACGCTTCGACGCCTTTTCCCATCAGCTCGCCACCCTCCAGCCAGCAGCCAATGCAGAAACAGAGGCCCACGTTGGGGCTGTCGGCGATGCGCATGGCCTCCTCGTAACCGTCAAAACTGCTGAAGATGCAGCGCGGCACACCGCCAAGTTCGGGTTGCGGCGGGTCGTCGGGGTGTATGCCAATGCGTACGCCGGCTTCCTCGGCGACCGGCGCGGCATGGGAGACGAAATAACGGTAGTTCTCCCAGATTTCCTCTTGAGAGTAAGCCCGGTCGTGAGTAAGAGGAAGATAGTAGAACTCTCCGGCCCAATGACCTGCGGCCGCCTGCGCCAAGTCAAACCCGCGCGCCGACGCTCCGCCGCGAGTAGACTCCCGCTCCGTGCTCCAGATCCCGTTCGCCATGTGCGCGTAGGTCGTATACGGAATGCCGGCCCTGCCCAGAGACTTCAAGTGGTCCAGGTACTCTTCAATCTTGGCGTCCCTGTTGTCGAGTCCCAGCACGATGGCGTCCTGATTGTGGACATCGCGGTTGCCAAAACCGTAAACGCGAATGCCCGCTCTTTCGAAGCGCTCTCGAGTGCGCGCGTAATAGTCGTGCCCGGCATGTTCTCCATCCGTCCAACAGACGGCCCAATCGATGCCCATCTGTCTGACAAACTGCAATTCACTATCGTCTGCGTCCGGCGATACCTGCGCCGCTATCTTCATCCCGGGCGGGACAGACATTAGCGACATAAATGTGCTCCTCTTGCATGGAAAAAGTCGTTCGTAATGAAAGATCGGCTGTCCCTGGTTTGCCGCATTCACATGTCGATCGACGGGGTGGAAATCACTCTTTCGGGCCCGGACACTCTTGAACCCACAATACGCCGTCTTGAAAGTTCAAACCAGCGCAGTCTTCAGTTTCCGGGCCTGAAGCCGGGGCCAATGCCTCGGTTTCATGCCAGGCGATAGCGTCCCTGAACCATCTCCTCTCTCCGTCCACCTCGACATAAAAGGGAAACCCGTACTCTGCGGCCGCCCGCACAAAGTTGAAGGCCCGCCGCACCTGCCAGCCGGTATCCACAGCGAAATCATCGAGCGACGGTGCCGGGAAATAGCTGCCGGACTGCTGAGGCCTTCGCTCCAAATGCCCCTGTTCGAGCGCGTCCAGCGCCCCAGCCAGCAGAAAACCGCCTGCGGCCGCGCACATCGCCTCGGCCTCAGACGCTCGGATTCCGTCGGCAAAGCTCACCGATTTCTGTGCAGCGATGTCGCCTGTATCCAGGCCGGAATCCATCCAGTGGACCGTGACGCCGGTGCTGGTTTCGCCGGCCCGGAATTGCCAGAAAATAGGCTGCGGCCCTCTGTATGCGGGCAATAGCGAAGGATGAACGTTCAAAAAGCCGTGACGCGGAATTCCCAACACGCCAGAGGGAATGGCGCGGTGCCAGCAGGCCACACAGGCAATATCAATATCCAGATCGGCCATAAACTTAACAACCTCCGGATTGCCGATGTCATCGCACTCGTAGGCCTTGCTCTCCGCCAGGTTCACCAAAGAAGCTGCGCCCGCCGGAACCCCGGGCTCTGCCGCATTCGTAGAGCCAACTTCGCCTGCGACAGTGCCGCCAAGAGTCTTGTCCAGTAAGCCAAAGGGTACATAAGGGTTTACAATGGGCAGCTCAGCTAGCGTGTCTCTCGATTCAATGTGCCCAGACCCATGACCCGTCCCCTGCGAAAGCGGGCGAAATCCCTCACCCGCAAGCAGGACGGCGGCGATGTCGACCCGCGAAGACGGTAGCCTTTCCAGCACAATTTGACTGAACGGAGCGGACATACCCAGGAACAAAACACGCATGACTGTTGACAGAGGCTCAGACTTGGCCCTATA
Organism: uncultured Caldilineaceae bacterium; assembly: GCA_951813625.1. Classification (GTDB taxonomy): domain Bacteria; phylum Chloroflexota; class Anaerolineae; order Caldilineales; family Caldilineaceae; genus Bin5. Next base: position 220,178 of record CATOTS010000005.1, read on the forward strand.
ATAGGGCCCTGAACGATTCTCCCATAGGCCCTGGAGCAGAACTATGGCTCGAATGGTAAATTGCGCAAAGACCGGGCAGGAGTTGCCGGGCCTGGAAACGCCCCCGTACGGCGGCGAATTGGGCCAGCGGATCTTCGACAGCATCTCGCAAACAGCCTGGGATATGTGGATGCAGTACTCTGTAGTGCTGATCAATCACTACGGTCTCAGCCTCGGCGATCCGCAGTCGCGCGACTTCCTGATGCAACAGATGGATGAGTTTTTCTTCGGCGTAGGCGCGCAGATGCCGGAGGGCTGGACGCCAGAAGGTACGCCCGGCGCGGGCAAGGGCGTCCCCGCCGGCAAGGGAGCCCCCCGCAAATAGCGGGCCCGACTACACCTTCAACGCAAACTCCGGGTCGATCTCGAACTGCAGGCAACTGTGCGCCTGCCGGAGAGAGTCTTCAACGTCCGCCGGCGTAGCTGCCCTCGCAAATATGAACCCCAAATAGGCGTCGCCCTCGGGCAGCGGCACAAGAGACTGATTCACCTTCGCCGTAATCTGTACATCCTCAACGCCCCGCACTTCGCTGGCCTCATCAATGCCCGATACAGTTCGCAATATGCCTGCTTCCGGTATCGGAATCATCATCACGCCGCCGGCCTGCAGCTCCCTCTGCAAGTTTTCCTGGGGCAACCCGCACGCCTGCCGCAAAATGAGCTGTTCCAGCGAACTGCCGCCTCCCACTTCCATGCCAAATCGCAAAATCCGCGAACATAGGCCGCCAATCGTCCGCCCGGCCACCTCCACGATCCAAGGCCCATCTTCGTTCAAGCGCAGCTCGGCATGAATTGGGCCCGTTTGTAAGCCCAAGCCGCGTGCGGCCAGCTCGGTAGCTTCGACCACAGACTCCTGCTCGTCGATCGGAAGACGGGAGGGCGTAACGTAGATCGTCTCTTCAAAAAAGGGGCCTTCCAGGGGATCCGGTTTGTCAAACAGGGCGAGGAGATGCAGGCGGCTCCGATCAAGCAGACCCTCCAGCGCGACCTCTACGCCTGGGATATAACTTTCGATCAGAAAGGGCTGGCCTTCTCCGATAAGAGCCGTCACCCGCCTCACGGCCGCTGCCAACTCACAACGAAGGTCCGCCCGAATCACCCCGCGGCTGCCGTTCAACTCCTCCGGCTTGATGACGCACGGATATCCAATCTGTGCTTCGGCCAGAGCAATAATCTCTTTCAGGTTCTGATCTGTGCGAAACTCGGCAAAAGTCGGCGAAGGCGCCCCGCAGGCCGCAAGCATCCTGCGCATTCGATGCTTATTGCGCGCGGCATCTGCCGCGGCAGGACTGTTGTGGGGCAAACCCAGCCGCTCGGCCACCAGCGCCGCGACTCTTGCGCCGCTGTCGTCCAACGCCAGGACTGCATCCACCGGCCCGGAAATGGCAGCCGAGGAATCAGCCTCAGCCAGCGCGCCGACCAGAAGCTCTACCGCCTCATGGGGCTTGCTGAAATCCACGCCCAAGCGGAAACTCCATTCATCGGCAAGGGTTTGAGGGGTATCGACGGCGACGACAGCATCGATTCCAAGCTGCTTCGCGGCTTCGAGATAATCCTGTGTTCGATAGCTATTGGGCGTCGTGAGCAGGAGAACTCGTCCTTGCATTTCGGATCCAATCAAATCGCCGGCCACGCTCCCTACCTTCATCCTATAGCCGACACGATGGCACGCCAGCGGTCTCTCTGGTACGTCGGCAGCCCGTCAACCCGAGTCTTTTCGGAGACTGCCCCGGGATTCGGCGCATCGTCACCAGGACTTCGTCGACTCAATCGCGAGGCATACCCCGCCACAATCTCCTGTTCTTCCGCTCCCAATCCCGCCAGCAGTACGCCGGCGCGAGCGCCGCTGTGGAACAGCGCCTCGCGCTCATCGGCCCGATGTTCCTCCGAATCTACGCAATCTCCATCTATGACACGGCGGAGGTTTGCCTGGCTGACTTCCTTTAGCAACTCGGCAAAAACCTTGACAACCTGGGGGTGATTTGTCAAGGATGCCAGAACTGCAGCTCGGCTGAAACAATAGTCTCCGGCCAGAATCGTGCCGCCGAGCAGAAAGCTATCAATCGCCCCTGGCTGTTCCGTTGTCAAGAGCAAGCGATGGATTCTCAGAGCAATCTGCAGCAGCTCGAGGGCAGCGGCCAGCGCGGTCCGACGAGAAAGGGCTTCTGCCGAGTCGTGCTCGGGACCAGCCGAAGCCAGAACGACACCCGCCAGCAACTGTTCGCCGGCCAGCTCGCCGTTAACGAATTGCAGCAGCCCTTCCGGGAGGTCGGCGAGAGCCTCATCGAGCAATGAGGCCACCACCTCCTGTTCTCCATTCAAACGCTTGCTGTACTGGTCGGCCATATTTGCATAACCGTACAAGTCTTGCATTTTAGATGATGGGGTGCCTTCGACTCTCAAGCGAAGCAGACCTGCCAATGTCTTGATCAAGAGTCAAACGCTTCGCGCGTTCTTAGTCCACCTCGCTGCCGACGATTTCACGGTAAATCGTTTCCAGATCCGCGTCGCTGTAGAAATGAATCACTAGGCGACCGCTTCCATCCGCCTTTCTATCCAGGCTTACTTTCGTACTCAACCGGTCGCGAAAGCGATTTTCCCAGAAGCGAAGTTGGGCCTCAATGTGAGGGTATGCCTCGGGTGGCTCTGCCGCGGCCGGCGCCTCCAACCAGCGGCGGACCAACTCCTCGGTCTGACGGACGCTCAATTCACGTGCAAGAATCTGATCCAGCGCCCTCTGCACACCTTCCTCGCCCTCCAGGCTGAGCAAGGCGCGCGCGTGGCCCGCACTGATCAGCTCGTCGTTCAGAGCGGTTTTTCCAGCGGCGGGGAGCCCCAGAAGACGCAAGGCGTTGGCCACAGCGGAGCGACTCTTCCCAACGCGGTCCGCGACCTGGGCCTGCGTCAAGCCAAATTCGTTTACGAGTGCGTCATAGGCAGCGGCTTCCTCCAGTGGACTCAGGTCGGCCCTTTGGAGGTTCTCCACCAGCGCCAGCTCCAACAGCTGCTGGGACGTCGCTTCGCGCACGATCACGGGCACGGTCGATATTCCAGCCTGGTGCGCCGCGCGTAGCCTGCGTTCGCCGGTGATCAACCAGTAACGTTGCGGCTGGTCGGGACTCTCGGTCACAATCAGCGGCTGAATAATCCCATGCTCCCGAATAGAGGCCGCCAACTCGGTCAGACTTCCCGGTCCGAAGCGGGCCCGCGGCTGGTGCGGATTCGCTTGAATGGCGCCGATGGGCAACTCAAGCACCCCGCTTCTCTCAGACCGGGCTTGCTCATCATCGCCCTCTTCTTCGGCATAAGGGGAAGTCCGACTCAGCAATGCGCCCAAACCTCGTCCCAACCCTTGACGCCGGCGTTGACTTGGATTGTCAAAGCGTGAATCCTGGCTCATCTCTCCTCCACCCCAGTTTCGGAAGACACCGCTCTCTTCTCGCCGGAAGAGTTCTGCGTCTCCAGTTCGCCCATCCCGTGCGGAAAGCGGCGCATGAATTCGCCGGCCAGCGATTCGTACGCCAGTGCGCCGGCGCTCTCGGGTGCGTACTGCAGAATCGTTTGACCGTGACTCGGAGCTTCTCCAAGGCGCACGGAGCGAGGGATCAGAGTCTCGAATGTCTCTTGTGGGAAGTGCTGGCGCACGTCTTCAACGACCTGGTTACTGAGGTTGGTGCGGGCGTCTGCCATCGTGAGCAGGACGCCGGCAACCCGCAGCCGGGAATTCAAAACTGTTCGGACCTGGTGAATCGTTTCGAGTAGCTGGCTCAGTCCCTCCAGGGCCAGGTATTCGCATTGAACAGGAATGACGATTCCATCGGCTGCAGTCAATCCGTTAATCGTAATCAGGCCCAGACTGGGCGGGTCGTCTATGACAATGTAGTCGTAATCCTTGTGGAGGGGTCGCAACGCTCTTGCCAGCAACTGCTCGCGGGCCATGCGGGCGGCCATTTCGACTTCGGCGCCGGCCAGATCAAGATTGGCCGGCACAAGCTCAAGACCTGGATGAACGGTAGGCGTAATCGCATCCTTCACAGGCGTGTGGTCGATAAGAGTCTCGTAGAGGCTAAAACGCGGAGCTCTGGGATTGACTCCCAGGCTCGTTGTGGCATTTGCCTGCGGATCGCTGTCGACCAGGAGAACCCGGCAGCCGGCCCTTGCAAGATAGGCGCAGAGGTTGACGGCGGTTGTCGTCTTTCCCACGCCCCCTTTTTGGTTTGCAATCGCAATGATATGTGCGGTCATACCTCAAAAATGCCAGATTCTCTCAGACTGGCTGCTTGACTTCCCAACGCCAAGCGGCACGGCCAGTCGCGGGCAGCCCGCCGCTGCAGCTTGTCCGCCCGATCCCGTTCCTGATCGACTTCCATAGCAGTCTACTCTCCTGCAGGGCCACCGTATTGCCAGGGGTGATCTCCCATGTAGGCCAAAACCTCGGCATGTACCGGGACGCCTTCAACGCCTCGGTCCTCCACGCCGAAAGACGCGGTCACATTCGCATAGCGGGCGGCGTCAAGCGGGTCGCCCGTTTCCGCGAGCCGCAGAAGAAAAGCCGTAGCAAATATGTCGCCGGCGCCGGTTGGATCCAATTCGTTGGCCGGCCGAGGCGGGACCGGGACAATCTCGACTTCGGCGCCAGCGCGCCGATAGACCGTGCTGCCGTCACGGTACGCCGTGAGTATAACAAGCGAAGTGTACTTCAGGAACTCGTGGATAAGCTCCAACTCGCCGTCGATGTCCTCAATCGACAAGATGAGCACGTCAAGGTGGGGCAGAATTTCCGCCATCGTCGTCCACGCGCTTGGATACACTCTGCCATCGCGGTCCCAACGGCGCATCCAGCCCTGGGGCACAGCTGCGACAATTGTACCTTGAGCGAAAACTGTGGCTACGTCAGGCAATACTTCATTTGCCAGGGGACCTAGCAGCGCTATTTTTGGCGCCCTGAGTTGAGGAGGAATGTCCTTGGCCGCCATCGGCGGCGACGGGGTATAGCAGTATTGGACCCGTCCTTCGAGCGAATACAGGTTGGCGAAGGTTGTTGTCCGGTCGGCGGGAAGGGCGTGAACTGAAGCAATTTCATGCAGGACTGACAGGTCGACGTCATCTCCGGCGCGGGTGAGGATTGCCGGTTTGTACCCCAATCGAGCGGCCGTAACTGCGGCGAAGCTGACCGTGCCGCCCAGAACGTAATCAAAACTGCTGGGATCGGCGGTTTCTATGTCCCGGGTGACGGTCCCTATCGCAAGTAGATCGATTGACATTGACTATGCGAAGCAAAACTCGGGCTGCCGCCTCTCATTTGGGTAGAATCTGCACTTTACGCCGACTGTCTTCCCCGGTGCTTGCCGTATATACGTGTTCGTGATTCCGAAGCGCGATGTGGACGAGGCGACGCTCGCTCGCCGGCATCGGCTCCAGCGAAGCAGGACGACCGGAACTGACTACCTGTTCTGCCAAACGGTGGGCCAACTGACTCAACTGCTCTGCGCGTCGCTGTTTGTAGCCGTCCACATCAATGACAATGTTCTTCCAACGATGTAGCTCCTGATTTACCATCAGGCGAATGAGGTACTGAATGCTGGCAAGAGTCTCCCCGTTGCGACCGATGAGTATGCCCAAGTCCTCACCGACAATGTTCAGATTCAACGGGCGTTCGCTTTCCTCCTGATCATCCAGCCAGGAAAGTTCGATTTCGGCCTCAATGTCCATTTTCTGCAACATCTGGCTCAGGAGATCGTAAGCAAGATCCTCAAATTCGGTATCGCCGTCCGTCTCCTCCCCGGCTTCAACTTGCACTTCATCCGCCTGTTCCTGCCAGCCTGCATCTTCATCCGATAACAGAGTGTCGGTTTCAGCAACAGTGGCAGAATCGTAGTCGGCGTGTTCAGCAAACGCTTCTTCCGGTTCAGAATCCGCTGCTTCTGACGCAGCGGGCCCGTCTCCGACCTGAACTTCATCCTCTTCAGATTCTGTCCTGGGTGTAATTCGGACGAGAGCATCGGTGGCGCCGATGCCGAGAATGCCCCGGCTCCCCTCTTCAAGGACTTCGACGTCGATCTGCTCACGCGAGAGACCGAGTTGTCGCAAGCCGTCGTCTACGGCATCCTCAACCGACTTTGCCGCGAAATCGTAGCCCTGACTTCTGTTCATCTCATCGTCTCTTTCGGTTGCGACGGTTTCGTCGGCGGGGAGGGGGTCTCTTCTGTTCGTCCTTGACCTCATTTGGAGCAGGCGCGGGCGTGGCGACGACCTCCGCTGGCGCCGCAGCTGCCGCGGCCGCCACAGCCTGCGGTGCAGCAGGGCCTATAGCCTTGTTCACCCCACTCATGTAGTTGGCAATATAGGTCTGACCCATTTGTAATAGGTTGCTTGTCACCCAGTACAAGGAGAGTCCGGCCGGTACCTGCAACGTGAAAAACCCAAACATCAGTGTCATCATCGTTGTCATCTGCTTCATCATCCCGGCCTGTTTGTCGCCGCCCGGCGGGGTGGCCGCGGTCGTCATTCGCTGCATGTAGAACTGACTGACCATGAGAAGTGCGGGCAGCACGAGGTAGGCCGCCAAAGTCCCATAGTCGCCCTCATTAAAGCTTTCAGGAATCCATGCCAGTCCTTTGGTAAACTCGGGGAATCCGAGGTCGGGAATCCAAAAGAACGGGGCGTTGGACAGTTCCCCTCCCAGAGCTACGAGCGCCGAGTACAAACCGAAGAGTACAGGCATCTGGACGACCATAGGCAGACAACCGCTGAGCGGATTGACGCCGGCCTCCTTGTACATCTTCATCTGCTCCTGCGCCATCTTGTCGCGGTTCTTTCCGTACTTCTTCTGCAATTCCTGTAGTCTTGGCTGAAGCTCCTTCTGCGCCTGCATGCTCCGAATCTGGATCATCGTCAGCGGGAAGGCGATCATCTTTATGATGATCGTAAAGATTATGATGGCAAAGCCCCAGCTATAGGGGAAGTCACGGCTCTCCAAACCCCCTTTGAGCCAGAGCAAGGACTTTGCAAGGGGGAAAACGATCAACGACTGCCAATAGCCTTCAGGCACAGCCTCATCCCAATTCGACACGCCTTCACGCGGAACTCCGCATCCCCCCAGAAGTAGGGCAGCGATCACTAGGATCAAGAGCCACACTATCCATCTGCGTTTCACAGTCTTTCTCCTCTTCGAGGCACGTGCTGCCTTCGCATGCCATGCCTGATCTCTGTCCCAATTGGGAGGCGCGTTTCCCGGCCTGCTCCGATCGTCATTCCTTCCTTATCCGCCAACTGCCCAAGTCTGCGCCTGCTCGCACAATTCCGACCAATTGAGGTGCCAACTACGGTACCGGGTCGAAACCCCCTGGATGCCAGGGGTGGCAGCGGCAGATGCGCTTCAGACCCATCCAAATACCCGGTACAGCGCCGTACTTAGTTACCGCCTCATATGTATATTGAGAACAGGTCGGATGGAAGCGGCAGTTTTGCCCCAGAAGCGGTGAGAGCGCACGCTGATACAGACGAATCAGGAGCAGGAAAAGGGCTCGCAAGACTCCATTCTCCTCAAGCGCCATCCCTTCCCCGGGAGCTATTGGCATTGGTCAGTGCTGCCCGGCGAAGCAGCTGCGCGCAGGCCTCGTCAATCTTGCCGTATGTTGCGTCTCGAATCGGGTTCCTCGCAATAAATACGCAGTCCCAGCCGGGTTCAAGCCCAGCCATGCGCAATCGCACTGCTTCGCGCATCCGCCGTTTCACGCGATTTCGCACGACGGCACGCCCGATTCGCCGGCTGACCGAGAAACCGAAGCGGCTGTAAGGAAGCCCGTTTCCCAGAATGCACAACACAGCCAGGCGATTGTTGAAACTCGTGCCCCGACGACGAACTTGCAAAAATCGCTCATTATCGCGAACTCTGTAGCGTCGTCTCATAACAGATTGCAGCCACAGGTTTCAATCGGGAACTTTCCTCTGCGCGCAAAGAGCTGACCGATTCCTCCGAGTATTGAGCCTTCGTTCCCCTATTCTCAACCATTCCATTCCCACCGTCTTCCACAGCTGCGGCAACGACCTGACGCACGCCTTTCTCTAAAACTCGCGCTTGCGAGTTGACAGTGTGACGGCTAAATGTGTTCGCTGTTTCAGCCTGCGCCGTTTCAGGACGTTGCGCCCGCCCGGGCTTTGCATTCTCTTGCGGAAGCCGTGCGTGCGCAAACGCTTTCGAACCTTTGGCTGCCAGGTTCGCTTGGGCATATTCATACTCCTTAGGAGTTAGCATTTCAGTTCCGCTTCCAATGTTCTATTATAAGTGGTATCGAACAGGACTGTCAAATCTCCCGCGATTTTCAATTTTCAGAGAATGAAGCTATGGCTCCTGAATCGCGAACGTGGTAACATTTGCATGAGGAAGTAAGTCAGGCCAGGGCCCGAGAGCCGGTTGACCACCGGTAAGGGTCCGTTCTCTTCTCCTGCAAACCGCAGGTTTCGCCTTCGTGGGTCGAGAGAAACGATTGACTACACGAAAAATGATGCTTCTTTTCGTTCCTGTATTGCGTATGATATAGTAGATTTCTATCGACTGCCGTAGTTCACGCGTACCCTTTCCCTTTGGGCCGGCATTGCCGGCGATTCCCCGACAGTTCAGCTTGAGGCGCCGCGAGTCTTGATGTTTGAATCAGAAAACGCTTCCCGATCGACGCTCGAGAACGATGTGGGATCCGAGCCGGATTCGGAGGCCCCAATACCGACTGACGAAGACCGGGAAAATCCTCCCTCCCTGGAATCGCTGGAGGAATCGGCCGCGCAGCTGGCTGCTCTCCGGCAGCGGGCTGAGTACCTGCTGGAGCAGTTGTCAACGGGAAGAGGCGACGAACGGTCTCGCAACGATTTCGACGCCATCGACACGAGTGAAGCGCCACTCAGAGAAGCCCGTGAAGACGATGAGATGGCGACGGAAGTGAAGGCGCCGACCGAGTTTAACGAACCCTTATTTCCAGTTTCCCTGCATCGCAACAACAACTCGGGAAGCCCGGCAGGCGCGGAACTGGATGGCCATGACCTGCCAGGCCGCAACGCGATAGTCCCTTTCCAGGGTCCCTCACCCGAAGAGTCGTACAATTCGTCCTCAGGTCCGAACGCGTCCCATACTTTAACAGAGTCGCTTCCGCCCCAGGATTCCGCAAAGTCGACGTCCCTCTATTCTGGAATGTCACCGTCCGACGCCGACGCGTACGATCCGCCAGACGTCGTGCCGCCCCTCCTTGAAATAGACTCGGCTGAGGCTTATTCGATTGAGCCGCATCGCACGCAAACTTCTTCCGTCTTGGACACGCCGGTTGGTGCGAGACAGCCAGCCTTCGGCCAAGTCGCAGACGCAAGGTTCGATGTTACGGCAACCGACGTTATGGTTGTAGAAGAGGAGATCGCAGGTCTGTTCAAGGCGATCAACCGGCATAAGGAAGCACGCAGGGAAAACACTGGTCATGCGCTTTCGTTGTTGCGAGAGGCGAGGGAAATCGTGCTTTCGGAGCCGCACCGTATCGAGCGTGCCGGGTACAACATCCAACAGGCGCGGCTGATTCTAGAACGGGCAAGAATGAGTCGCAGGCAATCCCGAATCCTGGCTCTACGAACCGTCTGGCGCCTGATGCTGTGGCTGGCGATTCTGGGCGGCCTGGGCGCGGCGCTGCAGCTCTATCCCCAGAGTATCGATGAAATCGTAAGCCGCGCCGCGGCCAGACTGGGCTGGGAGGAGACTCTCTTCGTTCCAGCGCTCTGGGCAGTCGTGGCGGGCGGGGCTGGCGGCTGTCTTGGCACAATCTCGTTTCTCGTTGAACGCATGCGCATTCATCAGGAGTTCGACGATCAATACATCCTGCGCACAACCATCCAGCCGCTGATGGGCGTGGTCCTGGGATTGTTGATATTCGGTGCCCTGGCCGTAGTCTTCAATAGCCTTGACATATCTCTTCGACTTCACCCGCTCACGTCCTTCCTGCCTGCTGCCATCGCACTTCCGGTCGGCCTCTGGCAGGAGTATGTTTACGCGCTGATCTTCCGCCTCACGCGGTTGCTCACATTCCAGCGCCGCCGCCGTTGGTAGACCCTTCCTACGGGTCCGCGTCCACGCGATTCCGCCTCTGCACAGACGAATAGCCCGCCCAAGCAAGACTGCCCGAAACCCACGCTGGAAGCAGTTGTTTTGCTTGGCGGCATGACTCTATTGGCCTTACAATGTGGGCATGACCAATCGAACAAGTGAGCGAGTCTCAGCTGACCTGCCGGCATTTCCGGAAGAAGACGAATTCGTCGAGGTGATCGTCAATATTCCCATCCGGCGCTCCTTCAGGCAGGAAGAAGCGCCGCCTCCCGATGTTGAATTCGGCGGGATCGAAATCGACGACGACCGCCCATCCTCAACCGTCAAACGCGGGGCAGAGTCAGTTCATCAACGCAGCGGCGGCGCCGCCCATTATCAGACTTTCGACTACCACTTGCCGCCGGCTTTACGAGGGAAAGTCCACGCCGGGCACCTCTTATGGGTGCCCTTCGGTTCGCAGGAAGTCCAGGGCATCGTCGTAAGGACCGCACCGTCTTCGCACGTTGAGACAAAGCCCGTCTCCCGCCTCGCCCGCCCACAGCCGGTCCTCACGCGCGCCCAATTGGAATTGGCCTTCTGGGTCGCCGATCACTACATCGCTCCAGTTTCCGAGGCGGTCAAGCTCTTCCTGACGCCCGGTCTCCTCAGCAAAGAAGGCTCGCCGTCAAAGGTGCGCGCCAGGCGCGAAGAGCAGATCGAACTCCTCATCGAGCCGGACGCGATTCGAAAGAGTCTGTTCGCGCTGGGCCGCGATACGAAGCAGGCGCAAGTTCTGGCAAACTTGCTCGCCCAGCCGGACCGCCCCAAAACCGTCGACGAACTGAAGATCGAATGCAACTTGAAGTCAGTAGAAGTGATCAAAGCGCTGCAAAAGAAGGAACTGATACGCCTTGAAGACGGCGCGGTGACACTGGTTGCGCCGCCCGCGTCAACAGAAGAAGCAATCTTCAAATTGCGAGGCTCCCTGAAGTACAAGAAGGTTCTCCTGGCCCTGGCAGAATCCTCGGGACCTGTCTGGAAGTCGGATCTCTACGCGCAAGTCGACACCGACTTGAAGAGTTTGCGCCAGTTGCAGCAGGCTGGGCTGGTCCGGATCGAACAAAGATCGCGCTACCGAGACCCACTCATGGGACGCACATACCCAGTGACGCACCCTCCCCGGCTGACCGAACAGCAGCAACGCGTCTGGGAAGCAATCAAGAAAGGTCTGTTTGATAATGGAGTAACAGCAGCTGAAGACGCGGAGACAGCAAGCCGCGGCTTCGAAGAAACGTCTACGATACGAAGCGCCTGCTACCTCCTGCACGGAGCAACCGGAAGTGGAAAAACAGAAATTTACCTACGCGCAATCGCCGCAACTCTGGCGCGCAACCGACAAGCCATCGTCCTCGTGCCGGAAATCGCGCTGACACCGCAGACGGTTGCCCGCTTCGCCGGACGCTTCCCGGACCGCGTTTCCGTTATCCATTCCGGCCTGAACAGCGGCCAGCGCTACGACGTATGGCGCAAAACGCGCGACGGCGAAATCGACGTCATCATCGGCGCCCGCAGCGCCCTCTTCGCGCCCATGCCGCGGCTGGGCCTCATCGTAATCGACGAAGAACACGAATCGACCTACAAGCAGGATACCGACGAATGGGGCAGTTTCACCGTCTTTTACGACGCGCGCACCGTAGCCGAACAGATGGCGCGCGTCACACAGAGCGGTCTAATCCTCGGCAGCGCCACGCCATCGCTTGACGCCTATCACAAGGCGGACAAGGCCCGCTTGAAACTATTGGAAATGCCCAACCGGGTATTGGGACACGAAGAATCGCAGCGATTCGACCCGAAGGACGCAGATGCTGTTGTCGAAGCACCTGCCTACGCGTCGCTCCCGCCCGTCGAAATCGTCGATATGCGCCAGGAGCTGCGCGCCGGCAACCGCAGCATCTTCAGCCGCAGCCTCCAGTCAGAGCTTCACACCGTCCTCGACGCCGGCGAGCAGGCCATCCTGTTCCTCAACCGCCGCGGCACCCATACCTTCGTCATGTGCCGCGACTGCGGCCTGGTCGCGAATTGCACGCGCTGCGATACGCCCCTCACTTTCCACGAACGCGCCGCCCAGCTTATCTGCCACCGCTGCAACGCCCGCGAGCCAATCCCAACGGATTGTCCAGACTGCGAGAGCAAACGTATCCGCTACTTCGGAAGCGGTACGCAGCGGATCGAGGAGCTTGTCGGCCAGATCTCACCGCGCGCCCGTCTCTTGCGCTGGGACAGGGATACGACAGGCCGCAAAGGAAGCCACGAGCAGATTCTCGAACGCTTCGCAGCCCATGAAGCCGATGTCCTCATCGGAACGCAGATGATCGCAAAGGGGTTGGACCTGCCGCTGGTAACCTTGGTCGGAGTCGTTTCCGCCGACGTTGGACTCTATCTGCCCGACTTCCGCGCGGCGGAACGCACTTTTCAGCTCCTGATGCAGGTCGCAGGCCGCGCCGGTCGCAGCAAACGCGGCGGTCGTGTAATCTTTCAGAGCTACACGCCGCAGCATTACGCACTACAGGCCGCTGCCGCCCATGATTACCGCGCCTTCTACGAAAAGGAGATAGCCTTCCGCCAGGAACAGTTCTATCCACCCGTGAGCAGAGTGGCCCGCCTAATCTTCTGGCACAAGAAACTGGAAACGGTGGAAGAACAGACGCGACGAATGGCAGTCAGCCTTCGCCGACGCGCCGAGGAGCTCGGTGTCTGGGGAGAGGGCACGGAACTGCTCGGGCCGGCCCCGGCCCCCTATGCCCGCTACCGCGGAAACTATCGCTGGCAGATCATCGTTCGTGCGGCCGATCCCTCAATCATTTTGCGCAGCATCGACATTCCCTTCGGTTGGCGCATCGACGTTGACCCCGTGTCGATGATGTAGATTGGCCGGTCAGTTTCGCCGCAGACAGATGCAAAATCCTCAAGCTCGACTTTCCCAAACCGTTTCCATCAGCTGCCGGTAGTTTCTCCCAGGCGCGATCTTTCCCAGTGTCCGCCGGCCGATCGCGCCTGTGCAAGCAGGATCATTTCCGGCAGCCGCCTGGATCGTCAGCCAGGCCAGCAGCGCAAAACAAAGCGCCTCCTTGGAGTCCTCATCGCCCGGGACGTTCGACAGCTCACTGTAGCGGATGACCGGAATCCGACGTCCCATCCGCCGGACGAGCTGTTCCTCGATGCGGGCCAGAAGCACAGGGTTATGCGCGCCGCCGCCGCAGACGATCAGCTCCGATACCGGCATCGGTGCAAATCGGCGGTAGCTGTCAGCAATCGATGCCGCCGTCAGTTCCGTGACCGTCGCAACGAAGTCATGCGCCGTCAGCCCGGACGCGGCAGCTTCCTCCCGATATTGCTCGGCCAAGTCACGGCTGAACAGTTCACGTCCGGTCGACTTCGGCGGGGCCAGTTGGAAGTAGGGATGCGCGAGCCAGCGCGCAACAAGGTCGCCGTCCGCGCGGCCTCGGGCGGCCAGCATCCCATCAACATCGTAGGTTTGGGCGCCATTCGAGGTATAGCCGGCGGCCCAGTCGATCAGCACGTTGCCGGGCCCCGTGTCAAAGGCCAGCGGTGTCGCAGAGGCGCCGCGCGGCGGCAGAAAGGTGACGTTCCCTATTCCGCCGATGTTCTGCAGTGCGCGGCAGCCGCTCCCATCAGCCCCGGGTCGAAGGAAGATCTGATCGAATATGGGGATGAGAGGCGCGCCCTGGCCGCCTGCGGCCACGTCGGCCACGCGAAAATCGCCTACAGTCGTGACTCCGCTTCTCTCGGCGATTACGGCCGTCTCGCCAATCTGCAGAGTAGATTGGACCGAGCCGTCCTCACCAACTTCATGCCAGACCGTCTGCCCGTGCGAACCGATCAGGTCCACATCTGCGAGAGCGAGCCCGGTACTGCTGATAGCGCCAATCGCTACTTCCGCGAAACGTTCACCCAGGATAAAGCCCGCCCGGCTCAGCGCACGGGCATCCCCCTGGCCGGCGATCAGACCTTCGATCAGCTCGCGTTCCGCCGCCGGCCACGTTCGACTCTCAAAAGCAAGTTGTTGCAATGGCGGTCGTTCAACCGGACCCGAAATCTCGGCAACGACCGCGTCGATCGCGTCGGCTGAAGTTCCGCTGATCAGACCGGCAACTATCATAGCCTGCGTCCACCAGCCAGCACCCGCACAACCATTCCGGCCATCCTGTCAGCTTCCGATCTCATGGCCTCACAGGACCTTCCCCAACTGCGCCCACTCCTTGTACGGGCTGAAGCCGCAGATCGCATAGAAGTCAAGCAACGTGGTCCAGTCGATGACACAGCCGTTAACGCCACCATTGTGCAGCCGCCTCAATCCCGCATCCAGTAGCGTCAGACCCAACCCCTGCCCGCGCAGATGAGCGCTGATCCCGATCGAACCAAGCTGGGCCCAGGGGCGCGGCAGCCCGAACGGGTAGAAACGGTCGATCGGCCAGCGTGAGTCCTCAAATGTCAGGCGGCAAGCCCCGTGGACGCCGTCCTCAGTCCACAGCAGCATATAGTCCGATATCCGCCCTCCGTCTTCCAGGAACCTTTCCGCCATCCAGTGCCAGCGGCCGGGAAACTCGCGCGAGAGAAAGGCCATCAGTTCCCCTTCCTGGCCGGGTTGGGCAGGTCGGGCCGCCGCCGACTCCTCCCGCAGCGGCGGAGACGCATAGTCGCTCAGGTTGCGTGCAACGTCCCACTCGACCGGGTGGCCGCCGTATTCGTAACCGTTCTCAAGGAAGAAAGGGACCGCGGGCGTGTCGACAAGAAGACCCGGCGTGAACGGCCGCAGGCTGCCGCCTACCAGGAGGCGGCCGGCACGGTTTCCCTCTTCCGATTGACTGGGACCCGCCGCCAGTAGGTCCGTTAGCCAGCCTTCGGCCCAGCGCAGCAGCGCCGTCCCAATTCCCTGCCGCTGCACCGAAGGGGCGACCGCGATGGCATCGAGCCAGCCAACGTCCGCCCGCATCGTCGGCGGCGCGCCCGGATGTGCGCTGCACAGCACGAATCCGGCCGGCCGGCCCCCTACCAACGCAATGCGCCCGCCGCGTACGACACCTGCATCTTGCTTCAGATTGAACTCCAGAAAACCCTTGGAAAAGGGCAGCACATTGCCAATGGCGTCGCTCCAAAGCTCCACTGCCCACGAGAGATGCCTTGCATCGTCGGCGTCAAAAGGCGCCAGCTGCGCTTCACTCCCATGACTTTGTGCAGACACTGAATCTTTCACTCCTCCAGCTGGCGCCCAACGCCTAGGGCAAGAGCCCTACGGTAGACCAGACTGGCAACGGCCAGGTCTTGCGCCGCGAGCCCAACCGACTTGAAAAAGGTGATTTCCGAACTGTCCTCTCGTCCAGGCAGGTCGCCGGCAACGATCGCGCCAATTTCGGCGTAGATCTGGCCGGCATCGTACTCTCCGGCGCGCATCGGCTGGATCAGGTCTCCAGCCTCGGCCAGGCAGGCACTCCTCTGATCGACGACAACCTTGGCGCGCCGCAGCGCCGTCGCGTCCACTTCGCAGGCATCCGGCACATGCGAACCGATCCCGGTAACGTGAACCCCAGGCCGTAAAAGGCCGCCGTCAAAGAGAGGGTCGTGCGCGCTGGTTGCCGTAACGACGATGTCAGCCGCCTGCACGGCCGCCTCTACATCAGTTGCCGCCCTCGCAGAAACGTCGAACCGGCTCTCGATTAACGCGGCCAACGCCCCGGCATGGGAGCTATGGCGGGACAGGACAAGGACCTGCTCAATGGGCCGTTCACAGATGACAGCCTCGACCTGAAAGGGGGCCTGAGCCCCGCTGCCAAAGATCGTCAGCGTGCGCGCACCCGCGCGAGCAAGGTACCGCGCCGCGACACCGCCGGCCGCGCCAGTCCGCATAGCGGTAACCAGTTCAGCGTCGATGAAGGCCCGCAATCCGCCGGTCTCCGGATCGAATAGGACGACCTTTCCCTGGATCGCAGGCAGGCCCCGTTCCCCCGGATTGGCCCCGTAGAAACTGATCAGCTTCGCGCCAAGCGCGTCGATATCGCCGCCCAGGTAGGCCGGCATCGTCATTAGGCTGCCAGAATGGGCCTCCACAGGTATGTTTGAACGTACCGGCGATTCCGCCTCGCCCAGGTAGATCGACCGGTAAGCATCGCCGACAGCGTCGATGGCCGCAGGCATGTCGACTAGCTCTTGTACGTCACTGCGGGTAAGCCAGAGGGGCATGTGAAAAGGAGAGCGCTGAATTCCGCCTGGAATTTGGCCGTAGGATAGCACGAAGGCCAGCGTTGAGCAATTGCCGCGGGGAAATGGAGAGGGTACAATTCATCCGATTCCCAGGCGCCGCAACTCTTCGTGGATTGTTGTCCTGCCTGGCCAGGAAGCATTTCGCCCATCAAAGATTGATTGAAATTGGCAGCTCGCGACAACCTGAACCTCGGCCGTCGTATGGTCGTCTTGTACAGTTGACTCCCACCACATAGAGGTACAGGAATCGACAAGCAGGTGGAGAACGCAAAATGCCCAGAGAACTCATCGCACCCGCCCGCATGGAAGCCGTATTCCGCGACTACGAAAGCCCGCCCCTCGAGTCCGACGAAATCCGCGTCCTCAGCCGCTTCGGCGCCGCCAAACATGGCTCCGAAATGGCGATGTTCCAAGGCTACGCCGGCCACCGCGGCAACTTCGACGGCAACTTGCGCCTCTTCACGCAGGAAAGCCAGATGGTCAAGTACCCGGTCGGCTTGGGCAACATCTGCGTCGGCGATGTGGTCGAAATCGGGCCGGATGTAAAGAACGTCCGCGTCGGCGAAACCGTATTCGCCCACGGCTCATTCCGCCAGGAACACGTGTGGAAAGCCGATCGCGTGCGCAAACTACCCGCCGGCGTGCCCTGGCAGGCAGCCGTCTGCCTCGACCCCGCCGACTTCGCCCTTGGCGCCGTTCGCGACGGCCACATCCGCCTTGGCGACGCCGTGGCAGTCTTCGGCATGGGCGCAATCGGGCTATTTGTCGTCCAACTGGCCAGGCTGGCCGGCGCACATCCGGTGATCGCCGCCGACCCCATCCCCCTGCGCCGCGACGTCGCGCAGGAATGCGGCGCCGACATCGTCCTCGACCCCACCGCCTGCGATGCCGGACTGGAGATCAAACGGGCCACCGGCGACCGCGGCGCCGACGTCTGCGTCGACTACAGCGGCCACTACACTGCGCTGCAGGCCGCCCTGCGCGGCGTCGCCTACCTGGGCACTGTCGTAGCCGGCGCCTGGCCCGGCAGCTACCCAGCCGGACTTGACTTCGGCGCCGAGGCCCACTTCAACCGGCCGACAATCGTCTTCTCACGCGCCTGCAGCGAGCCGAACCCCGAGTACCCAAACTGGGATGAGACACGACTCTTTTCAGTGGTCTGGCGGCTGCTCTGCAACGGCAGTCTGAAGTCGGAACCGGTCGTTCAGCCGGTTGTACCCTTTGACGACCTGCTGGAAGCCTATCCCAAGATCGCCACCGCCCCTGAGGAAAACGTCAAGCTCGGCGTCGAGTTCTGAATCAGCGCCCAGCCGTCCCCGACCGAAACACGTGCAGCTGCGCGGCTGTTTCCTGATGGGCTCCGGTCAGCTGTCAGACTCGATTGTCCTCAATGTAGTCCCAGTTGATCCTGTAGCCCATGCCCGGCTCCTGGGGCAGATGGACGTTACCTTCGGCGTCCATGCGGTCGCCGATATCCTCCAGGTAGGGTGGCGGCGTGTTGCAGTCGACGCCCGGCGCCAGCAGCCCCCGCTCGTAATACTCGCACGTGTCCTCGCTGGTCGATCCAAGAATATGCAGGTTGGCGAAGCCGCTCATGTGGATCTCGCACTTGACGCCAAAGGCCTCGGCCACAGCCACCATCTTGCGCACGCCGGTAATGCCGCCGCGCAGCACATCGATGCGCGTCATGTCGGACGCCCCGCGCAGAATCCAATCGGCGCGCGTGTACAGGCTGCCCGCGGCAATTTCGGACGAAAGGATTGGAATGTCCAGCTCGCGGCACAGTTTGATGTAGGGCTGTACCCTATACTCGTTCATCGGATGCTCGTACCAGTAGAAGTCCAGCTCCTCCAGCACGCGCCCCACCCTGTAGGCATCCTCGTACGTCCGGTACGTGCCCCACGGGTCAAAGCTGAGAACCATATCGTCGCCGACCGCCTCACGCACCGCGCGGCAGACCTCGATATCCTTCTCAATGTGCGAAGGCCGGCCGGGAACCGTGGCTTCGGTCACAGGATCCCAAAAGTAGTAGGGGTGAATCTTGTAGTGGGAGTAACCCTCCTCCTTGCAGGCGAGCGCGTGCGCGGCGTACGCCTCGACGCTGCCCATGTTGGGAAAAGTGCTGGCGTAGGCCTTCACCTTGTCCCGGCAGCCGCCCAGCAACTTGTAGAGCGGAAGCCCAACCGCCCTCGCCTGCAAGTCCCACAGCGCGCAGTCCAGGACGCTCAAAAGGTGCTCGGGGACGTTGGCGACCCACATCCAGTGCCAGAAACGCTCGCGGTCGTACGGGTCCTCGCCGGCAACGAGCTCCTTCAGACGTCCCTCCATTTCCGCGCGGTCGTCCGCGGGTAGCCCGTCGGCGTCGCCATGACCGTGGCCGCCGAAGTAGTACCCTTCCGCCCCTTCGTCGGTGACAACCCGGGTCATCGTCTGCGTCACTTCGTCCGCAGCCAGAAAGCGGCCGTGGTGAAACTGTCTGCGCTCGACGCGAAAGGGAATAACCTCAAGGTCAACGATCTTCATCTGCCCTCCAATACCGAATATGCATCACTGCTGAAACTACGAACTTGCCCGATGGCGCCGCCGCGTCAGCGCGGCCTGCAAGTCCCCTCCTTCCTCCTGCGCCGGCAGCAACCCCGCGTGGCCGTTTGCCCGCTCTGCGTGCCGACATTCCAAAAAAAGGTTCTCTTCGCGCAAATTCGTGTTAATTCGTAGACAATTCGTTACGACTCTGCCCCAATCAGTCTTCGACCTTGAATGAGGCGAGCGAAGGTGTTTTCTCTCTCCTCACTCCGCTTTACTTTCTCCTTGCCTTTTGGACGGTCGGGCCTGCGGCCCTCCCTTGTGCGGGGGGACTCCCCCCGCAACGCCCCCCTGATACCCCTCCACCCGCCGCCGGATGTGGGTTCTAATGCAGCCCTGCGCAACCGGCGGCCCAGCGCCACGCCACCGTGCGTGCGCGTTTCCAGCCGTTCGCGCGTTCGACCGCCAGGCATCGCCCCGGCAGTTCCTGGCCACTGGCAATTGTTGTTCTGGACGGTCGGGCCTGACGGCCCTCCCTTGTGCGGGGGGACTCCCCCCGCAACGCCCCCCTGATACCACTCCACACGCCGCCAGATGTGGATTCTAAGGCAGCCCTGCGCAACCGGCGGCCCAGCGCCACGCCACCGTGCGTGCGCGTCGCCAGCGCCATCGTGCCCAGCAACCGTGTCTGCGCGAAAGCCGATGAGGGCATGCCCAGGTACCCGACGCCACCGGGCCGCCAGGTTCGGCGAGCGCAATGCCTGCGGACCGGCGCCATCCGAGGCTATCAGAAGTTCGAGCGGGCAACCTTACAAGAGCTTAATGTGACAATAGAGTAACAAGATGGCTCAATTTGATAGCAATTCGGTGACAGCCTTGCTGGCGGCGGCATAATTGGCGCCCTCAGCGGGAAATTGACTTGACAACCCTTCGCTGACCGGGATTATAATCTCACCACCATCGCTTAATACTACAACCGCACTCTTGTTGGCCGAAGACCGAATGAGCAAAAAGAAGCCCGGAAGTGGCCACATTTGGGCCTTTCATTCAGTTCCGTGGCTGTTCAAAATGCGCTTTCACACCCTCATTTTCGCCGGAAAAACTGCAGATTCGTGAATTGCGGTTGTAGTACTAAGAGCCTGCTTGAAAAGGCTCGAGTCAGGGGCAGCACGGCGCAAAAAAGACGAAAAATTATGTCGGCGTTGATGGAAAAGGCGATGCTGAGTACAGCCACTTCGTGATCAGCCACGATCAAGTCAGTCGGATCTCAACCGCAGACGATTGGAACCGGCAGACTGGTGTCGACATGGTCAAGCCCTCTGTACGCAGCATGCAAGGTGAGGATGGTGTCATCACGATTGACGACAGCATCGTCGAGAAGCCCTACACCGATGAGAACGAACTGATCTGTTGGCACTACGACCATGCGCAAGCAGGGATGGTCAAGGGCATCAACTTTATCACTGCTTTGCACACTAGTGGGTGAGGTCTCATTGCCGGTGACCTATCGATTGGTGTCCAAGAGCGAATCGTACATCGACAAGCAGGGCAATTTCACTGATAGAAACTGTGCAGATGTGCCGATGGTCCGCAGTTCTGCCAGTGAATAGGAATTATGCGCACCCCTCAAGTAAATCACAGTCGGATTCTGGGAGAGCAGGCCATACAACTCGATTTTGCCAGTGGTCAGACCCGTTACCAACTCAGGAGGGAAGTATGACACAGCGTAAAATCCATCGCCGTCGCTTCCTGCAGCTGTCGGGGGCAACGACGGCGGCCCTCGTGCTGGCTGCGTGCGACGGCCTCGAACTGGAAGTCATCAGCGAGGAGCCGGCCGCAGCGGCCGAGGGCAAGGAGGAGGCGCCCAAACAGGTTGTGATGGAAGAGGCTGAAGTGCCATCCCAATACTCGGAGTCGCCGCGGTTGTTCGAAGTGACGATCGCCCAGTTGCAGAAGGAGATGGCGGCGGGCGGGCGCACCGCTGCCAGCATCACGGAAAGCTACCTGGCAGACTTTGCGGCGATTGACGCCGACCTGCGCTCCGTGATCGAGACCAACCCGGACGCGCCTAAGATCGCCGCGCAGTTGGATCGTGAACGCGCGGCCGGCCAACTGCGCGGCCCGCTGCACGGCATCCCCATCCTGCTCAAGGACAACATCGACACCGCTGACCAGATGCAGACGACGGCCGGCTCACTGGCTCTGCTCGGCTCGCGGCCGGCGCGCGATGCAACCGTCGCGGCCGCGCTGCGGCAGGCCGGCGCGGTCATCCTGGGCAAAGCCAACCTGAGCGAATGGTCCAACTTCCGAGGCTTCAACTCGACCAGCGGCTGGAGCGCGCGCGGTGGCCAGTGCCGCAACCCCTACGATTTGAGCCGCAACCCGTGCGGCTCCAGTTCTGGCTCGGGCGCGGCGGTCAGCGCCAACCTGGCGGCCGTCGCGCTGGGCACGGAGACCGACAACTCGCTCGTCTGCCCGGCCCACACTTGCGGCATCGTCGGCATCAAACCAACGGTCGGCCTCAGCAGCCGCGCCGGCGTCATCCCCATCTCGCACACGCAGGATACGGTCGGGCCGATGGCGCGCACCGTTGCCGACGCCGCCGCCGTGCTGGGCGCGCTTACCGCCGCCGATGCGCGCGATCCGGCGACGGGCGTTAAGAACAGACAAGTCCACAGCGACTATCGCCCCTTTCTGGATGCCGACGGCCTGCGCGGCGCGCGCATCGGGGTGGCGCGCAAGGAGGTGAGCGGATACCACGCCGCGACCGACAGGATATTCGAGGAGGCGCTCCGGGCGCTCCGCGATGCCGGCGCGGAGGTGATCGATCCCGCCGACATCGCGACGTATGGCGACGAGAATCTGAAAATGAGCGAACTGTTCGTCCTGCTGACCGAGTTCAAACATGGCATTGCCGCCTATCTGGCAACCCGGATTGTGTCGGATGGGGACCTGCCCCAGCCCCGCTCCCTCGCCGATCTGATCCGTTACAACCAGGATCACGCCGAGCAGGAGTTGGTCCATTTCGGCCAGGAATATTTCGAGATGGCGTTGGAGATGGGCGCTCTGGATGGGGAGGACTATCGGCAGGCGCTGGCTACGGGGCGGCGGCTGGCCGGAACGGAGGGGCTGGACGCAGTGCTGGACGAGTACAGTCTGGACGCGCTGATCGCGCCGACGGGGGGGCCGGCTTCGCTCATCGAGGGGAACTCTCTTGGCGGCAGTTCCCGCTGCGCGGCCGTGGCCGGCTATCCGCTGTTGACCGTGCCGGCCGGCTTCGTGTCGGGGTCGGGCGACGAGAATGCGGGCAACGACCTGCCCGTCGGTCTCACATTCATGGGCCGCGCCTGGAGCGAGCCGACACTGATCCGCCTCGCCTATGCCTTTGAGCAGATCACCCAGACGCGCCGTCCGCCGGAAATTCAGTGGCCAGTATCAGAAGAAGAGTAGGTGTCAGTCGGAGGGGGGCCGACGGGAAAGTGCTCCAGTAATTCGGAGTAACTCGCCGGCGGCCTACCCTACACATCGGCGGTGTTCGGCAATGACATCAGCACAATGCCCGACTTTCCGGCCGAGATCCGAGCGCCTGCCGGTACGCTGGCCGAAGTCAGCGGTTTTCAGGTTCACTTTTCCAGCCAAAATGTGTTGACTCCGGGTGATGCGCCGCAAGTTCTGGTGGCAATGAACCCGGCCGCGCTGAAAGCCAGCCTGCCCGAACTGCAACGGTCGGGAACGATTATTGTCAACACCGACTCCTTCACCAAGCAGAACCTGTCGAAGGCCGGCTACACCTCAAATCCGCTTGAAGACAGTTCTCTGGACGGCTTTCAGGTCTACCAAGTCAGAATTCAGGTCAATAGTTTGGCATTCCGACCAGTAGGAGGAACATCATGAACTTTGTTCTAAGAAGTTTGACTGTCATAATCGTTGTATGTGTCCTGGCTGTTGGCCAGGGAAGGCCGCGACTGTTTGCATCGTCACCTGTCGTTACGGCCGGCGACACGGACAGAGCCGCGTTGGTCGCGCTCTACCAGGCTACGAACGGCGCCAACTGGGTGAACAGCGACAACTGGCTGAGCGACGCGCCGCTCGATGCCTGGCACGGCGTCACCACCGACGATAGTGGCCGCGTCATTGAACTCGTTCTCCCGCGTAACGGATTGAGCGGGACGATACCGTTAGAACTGGGCAACGCCAACCTGATATATCTAGACGTCTCCGCGAACGAGTTGAGTGGTGAGATTCCGTCCGAGTTGGGCAATCTCACCAATCTGACATGGCTGAGCCTCGCAGAGAACCAGTTGAGCGGGACGATCCCGGCGGAACTGGGCAATCTCACCAATCTGACATGGCTGAGCCTCGCAGAGAACCAGTTGAGCGGGGCGATCCCGGCGGAACTGGGCAATCTCACCAATCTGACAGATCTGTACCTCTGGGACAACCAGTTGAGCGGGACGATCCCGTCAGAACTGGGCAATCTCACCAATCTGACATGGCTGAGCCTCTGGGGCAACCAGTTGAGCGGGACGATCCCGTCAGAACTGGGCAATCTCACCAATCTGACAAACCTGAGCCTCGCAGAGAACCAGTTGAGCGGGACGATTCCGGCGGAACTGGACAAGCTCGCTAACCTGACAGGGCTGGGCCTCTCAGAGAACCAGCTGAGCGGGACGATCCCGTCCGAGTTGGGCAATCTCACCAACCTGAAAGTGCTGACCCTCTCACATAACGAGTTGAGTGGGACGATCCCGTCAGAACTGGGCAATCTCACCAATCTGACATGGCTGGAACTCTTACATAACGAGTTGAGTGGGACGATACCGTCAGAACTGGGCAAGCCCACCAATCTGATAGGGCTGTACCTCTGGGGCAATCAGTTGAGCGGGACGATCCCGGCGGAACTGGGCAAGCTCACCAATCTGACAAGGCTGAGCCTCTCAGAGAACCAGTTGAGCGGGGCGATACCGTCCGAACTGGGCAAGCTCACCAATCTGACAGATCTGTACCTCTGGGGCAATCAGTTGAGCGGGACGATCCCGGCGGAACTGGGCAAGCTCGCTAACCTGACAGGGCTGGGCCTCTCACATAACGAGTTGAGTGGGACGATACCGTCAGAACTGGGCAAGCTCACCAACTTGGAAGTGCTGCGCCTCTGGGGCAACCAGTTGAGCGGGACGATCCCGTCCGAGTTGGGCAATCTCACCAACCTGAAAGTGCTGGACCTCTCACATAACGAGTTGAGTGGGACGATACCGTCAGAACTGGGCAATCTCACCAATCTGACATGGCTGGACCTCTCACATAACGAGTTGAGTGGGACGATACCGTCAGAATTGGGCAAGCTCACCAATCTGATAGAGCCGGACCTCTGGGGCAACCAGTTGAGCGGGATGATTCCGGTGGTGTCAATTCACAACCCTCTGGTCATCCCGATCGGAGACACGCCGGCGGTTTCAGGGGGACCGTTTCAGGACTGGCCCGCGGTCGAGGATGAGGCGCACGGCCTGAAGATATTCTATCCCAAATGGTGGCTCTTCGCGTCCTCCAAGGAGGAGCTGTCCTCTCTCCTGCCGCAGATGGGCGACCCAGCCATAGCCGGAACTGTGCTCGATGAGCAGGCTACGTACATCGACTCCTTAACGGCGGCGGGAGAGGAGGATCAATTTTCCGGTCTGGGCTTCCTGTTCGAGCCGAACTCTCCGCCGGCCTACATCAACAGATTTGCTCTGCTTGCGATTCCGGCCGCGGGCCGGACCCTGGAGGAGTATGCGCAACTGTTGGCCGCCCGACTGGATGAGTCTGAAGCCGAGACATTGGAGCACGTCGGGGTTGGCCCCGGTCTGCGGCCCTGGGGGGAGAAGGCCGCATCGATCCGGTACCGCAGCGGCGGCACAGTTGTCGATGAAGGCAAGGTCGTCACCCGGCCGGGCACGGAGGTGGTCGGCTGGCAGGTCGTCCTGCTTTCCCCGGACAGCGGGACCTTTTTGCTGATCACCTCTGATGTGTGGGGAGAGGAGTTCGACAGGCGGTTGGAACCGTTTCTGCGTGACATCGTGCGGCGGGTCCAATGGCTGGACCATCCCGCCTACGATCCCCCGGTCGGCCCCACGGTGACGATCACCCGCACCATGTATGTGCGCGGGGGCCCGGGTACCGACCATCCCATCATCAGCACGGCTATTGAGGCGGAGCAATACGCCGCGATCAGCACGAATGCGGCCGGCGACTGGTGGCAGATCGAATATGACGGTCAACTGGCGTGGGTCTATGGCGGATTCGTTAAGCCGTCCGCCGATGCCGAGAATGCGCTGCAGGCGGACGCGGCGGGCTGGCTGACCTATGACGACAGCGCGCGCGGCCTGTCGCTGTCCTATCCGTCGCGATGGCACTTTTTCGACCCGGCGCAGCCCTCCCAGATCGACCTGTCGCTCTTTTCGGCCGCGGTCAAAGGGCGAGAAGGCGAGCGACTCGACGTGGCGGAGATGGGGGCATTGGTGTCGGCCATGAGCGTCCGCCGCGACGATGCCGTGATCGGGCTTGGCCTTCAGTCGGGACCGGCGGATGCCGTGTCGAGCAACTTCATGATTGTCTACTCTCTCGCCGCCGAAGGCACAACGTTGGCGCGCTACGCGAAGATGGCCGCCGAGCACCCCTACAGTATCGAGCCTGCCAGCGTTGAACTGGTGCGCGGTCTCAGACCGTTGAGCGAAGAGGCGGTATCGATCCGCTACCGCGAGTCCGAGACCGCTAGTGAAGTATGGCAGGTCGTTCTGCTGGCACCGGATGGAGAGAGGCTTCTCGTCCTTGCTTTCAGTGTTCACAGCGACGAATTCGCCGCATTGCAACCGATGCTGCGTGAAATCGTGCAGCGCCTGCGCTGGGCCGAGCCGCCTTCGAGCGGTGTGGGCTAAGCACTTTCTCACCCTCACTGGGTACCGCCAGCGCGGGTGAGCAGGTCCCCATTACCGGCAAGAATTCAAGCAGAGCTTGGCGGCGGCTCAACTGTACCGATTGGGTCGGGTGGTCTTCGGCCATTTGGTGACCGCGACCGGGCCTTTGGTAGAGGTCCCGTTGGTAGAGTCGTTCGATTGGGATGTGTACCATGAAGGCGACTGTCTATCACTTTTGGTCAGACGGTTTGCCGCGAACTGGAGATAACTGCCACAGCGGAATTAGTGGCCAGTGGTTAGTACTACAACCGCAATTCACGAATCTGCAGTTTTTCCGGCGAAAATGAGGGTGCGAAAGCGCATTCTGAACAACCACGGAACTGAATGAACGGCCCAAATGCAGCCACTTCTGCGCCTCCTTTTGCACTTTCGGTCTTCGGCCAGCTAGAGTGCGGTTGTAGTACTAAAGTAAGTTCAATTTGAGACTAAGAGTTTTTCGTAGTCTGGGTCGAGTTCGAATTTGGGCCAAAGGCGATATACAAGGGTGATTGTGTCGTCATTGATGCGGTCGATGAACTTTTTGCAAGCGTCGAATAGTTGGGGCATCGAATCGTGGCAGTGGTTGCGAGTCACCTCTTCTCGCATCCATTTCCACAAACCTTCGATCGGGTTCAGGTCGGGACTGTAAGCTGGTAAAGCCATGAGCGTGAAGCCGAGTTTGGCAGCGGCCTTCTGTACGCATTTGGCCCGATGCCAAGGGGCGCCGTCCCAAATGATCACGACTTCGCTGGGCCCATCGTCCAGCCATGCAGCCAGGCGCTGCAAGAACTGAATCGTATGCTCTTTGTTGCAGGTGCCTTCATTCCAAATGAAGCACTGGCCCTCGGCGAAGTCGTAGGCGCCATACCAGTTGATGCAGTGGGCGAGCGGCGCCGAGTCACTCAGTCGCCAAGCCGGTTTGCCTTTTACCGCCCAGGTGTAGCCGATGTCCATGTCGCGATGGATGTGTGCTTCATCGATATAGATCAGACGTCTCTGCGACCGCCATACCTGTTCATACAGTTCGTGAAACCGTGGCATAAAGTCAGCTCGTTTGTGCGGGTCGGCTCTCTTGGGCATTTTGTGGCATCGCTTCCAACCCAGATGCGCCGCACACAAGATGCGGTGCAGCGAACTGCAGGCCAAGTCGCAATCCAGCGCTTGTTTGAGCCAGAGCCGCAGCTTTTTCAACGTCCAATTGTGGCCAGGCAAGCCGTGGTCGACAGGCTCGCTTTCCACGACAACGCTTACGAGTTGCCTGACCTGCTTGAAGCTAAAAAAGGGCGACGCCCTTCCGTTTGACGATAGCGCACTGCCTCCGGACCCAACCGATTGTAGTCATGCACCCATTTGAGGACCGTTTCCTTCGTGCGTCCGATCTCTCGTGCCCAGCCACAGGCCGTCGTCTGTCCACTCGCGATCATAAACAATGCCAGAAATCGCTCGCGACTGCGCGCATGTTCAGCTTCCACCGACATGATGCGCAAATCGGACAAAGACTGGCCCCATGTCGTCAAATCCGGTCGAACCATCGTTTCCCTCTATCATTTGATATGGAAGTCGGTCCGATCCTTCAATCACATCTTGCCAATCAAATGCAAGGCTCTTGGTTTCATTAGGGAAATACTTTAGATAGTCACAAAAAACTTAGATGACTGGAATACTGAAGCCTTCGCTTGCGCTGTGAATTTAGCCTGGCAGTGACCGGCCGCCCGGCCTGTGCGCAGGAGCAGACAAAGCTTCAGGTCGCTCTACTTCGGATAGAGTTCCGCCAGCAGCCTCGCCAGCTCCTCCCTCGTCATGTCATCCACCGGCGGGGCAGGCTCACGCACCCTTGCTGTCCCAATGACCCCGCGATGACGCAGAATCTCTTTGTGGACTGCGTAGAACAGACCCGTTCCCTGGGACGTCAGGCGGGCCACCGGTTGAAGATAACGGTTGAATGTCTCCCTGGCGCCGCCCTCGTCCCCGGACCGCACACGGTCCCAGATGTCAACGAAAACCTCCGGCTGCGTACAGAACGGCATCGTGCCAACCGAGCCCCGCCGCAGCTCTTCGATGAAAAACCCGCCACCCGCGCCCCCGAAGATCGTCAACCGGTCTCCGGCTTGCGTAGCCATCGCCGACACTCTCTCCACCACAGGCAAGCTCTCCACCTTGATGTAGCGAACCCACTCACACGTTTCCGCCAGGCGCCGCGCCAGCGCAGGCGATATTGGCGAAGCCGGCACGTCCTGTATGAAGATCGGCAACGCCACCGCGTCCGAAATCTCACGATAGTACGCAATGATCTCATCCGCCCCAACAGGGAAAAAGGAGGGCGGCAGCACCATCAGCGCGTCGGCCCCGTTCTCATGCGCCAGGCGGCTGTAATGAACGGCCAGGTCTGTGCCCTGCGCGCCCGTGTTGATCACAACCGGAACACGGCCTGCCACCTGGTCGACCACAATGCGCGTCATGGTTACCCGTTCGGCCTCGGTCAGCTTGAAGACCTCGCTCCCCAGCGCAACCCCCAACCCGTGGACCCCGGCACTGAGATTGAAATCGATCAGGCTGCGCAGACTCTCTTCGTCGATCTGCGAACTCTCGTCAAACGGGGTAACCAGAATCGGAAAAACTCCCTGCATCGCGCGTCCCGTCATCGTTCCTCCCATGGCTCTCGTCGCAATTGAACAACCCTCAGCAACGTTCGCTGCATCATGCCCCCGCTCCCCGATTGACGCAAATTCCGATTGAATCTATGCAGCGCGTATGCTATGATTGCCTGAACTTCACTTTCAGCCGGACATCGCAGGAAAGGCCGGTCGATTCCCACACGATTTGGACGGCGGCAGCGACACGTCGGCTCCGGCCGTCCGCCGCACCACACCACAGGAGAAAGGTAGACCGATGACGAAAGTTCTTGTTCTTTCAGGCGCCAATCACGGGTTCGCCGAGAGCGCCGCGGTGATCGGCGCATTCCTCGGCGACGACCCGGGGATAGAGGTCACGCTTACCGACGACAAAGCGGTCTTTGCTTCCCCCAACCTGGCCGACCACGACGTCTGCGTGCTGGGAACCGGCTTCACCAGGTCGGAACGCCACGATGACGGCAGCGTAACCCACCACTCGGAACTGTCGGCCGACCAGGAGGCCGGGCTCTTCCAATTCGTTTCCGGCGGCAAAGGCCTCGTCGGCGTCCACGGCACCGGTTGGTGGATCGGCGGACAGGCGGTTGACCTGATCGGCGGGCACGCCAACTGGCATCCTCCCGGACTGACATTCACCGTCAATATAGAGGACGGCGCCCACCCGATCATGGATGGTATCGACGACTTCGAAGTCGAAGACGAAATTTACATGACCGCCTTCGACCCCGCCATTCACATCCTCGCCAGCGCGCAGTGGGCCGAAAAGGCGCATCCGATGGCCTGGGTCAAACCGTACGGCAATGGAAAGGTTTTCTACACGACGCTGGGTCACACTTCAGATACCTTCCAGCGGGCAGCCGTGCAGCGCATGATGCGGCAGGGAACGCTCTGGGCCGCGAACGGGGCCGCCGGCTGACGCCTGCACAGGAAAACAGGGGCGGCCTGCTCGCGCCCCTGTCCCAGCCAAGCTACAGGCGCCTACTGCTCAGCAGCGCCCTCTGGTGGCAAACCTATGCGATCTGGGTCGTAGTGGCCGGCGTTGTCGTTCTCGACATGACCAACTCGGCCCTGGCGGTGACGCTGCTCACCTTCTGGCGCCGCGCGGCCCAGCTTGTCTTCGGCGGCTTCGCCGGCATCATCGGCGACAGGCTCGGGCGGCGCAATACGCTGACCCTGAGCCAGTTCGTCATCTTTCTGTCCTGCCTCGCTCTCCTTCTCCTCTTCGCCGGCGGCAGGCTCAGCGCATGGCAGATCGGGGCGGCCGCATTCATAATCGGCGCCTCCTGGACCGTGGACGCGCCCGCACGCACAGCCCTGGTGCCAGACCTGCTCGGCGGCGGCCTGACCGCGGATGCAATGCTGCTCGAAAGCTTCTTGCACAGCCTTATGAACAGCATCGCCGCCTACCTGGCCGGCTGGCTCCTCGAACTGTACGGCACCGCAGGCGGGCTGGGGGCCCTAATCGTTCTGACCGGTCTCAACCTGGCGATTTTGGCCTGGCTTGGCCGCGAAAAAGTCCCGCAGACCATCTCCGTCGCGGCAACTTCCGTCTGGCGTTCGATGGGCGAAGGTTTCACCTACATACGCGCCCACCGTCCCCTGCTGATCGTTGCAATCGTGTCTGCGCTACTGAACACATTCGTCTTCCCCGCACTGAGTCTGATGCCGGTATTCGCCCGCGACGTCTTTGAAAGCGGCGTTCTCGGTCTGGGGTTGATGAATGCAAGCTACGGACTCGGCACCTTTGCCGGGCTCTATCTGACCCACCGCATGCGCCGCCGCCTGACATTTGGTACAATCTTCGCCGCCGGTGCTCTGCTGCAATGCACCGGCTGGGCAGTCTTCGCACTGTCACCACTCTTTTCGCTGGCCGTCGCCCTCCTGTTTCTGGCCGGTGTTGGGCAGGCCGGCTTCTACACCATGCGCAACGTCATCCTGCTGACGAACGCCAGCAACGAAATGCGGGGGCGGGCCATGAGCACTGTCGCGCTCACACAAGGGATCGGCCTGCCGGGCGAAATCCTGTCCGGGTCGCTGAGCGAGTCAGCCGGCCCGCGCATCACCGTCGCCGCCCAGGCCGGCCTGACCGCGCTTGCATCGCTGCTGGTGACTTCGTGGGGTGGCAATCAGCAGGAGAACGGTCGCCGCGACGCAGATTCGGACCCCTGAAATCACAACATCAACCAACCAGACCTAAAGGAGCCAGGACGCAAAAATGACCACGACGGTTGCAATCGACACACCGATGCCGCCCCCCCACTGGGCACTGCTGGAACGGGAACTCTTGCGGGCGCAGGCCGAAGGCTGCCGCGCCTTCTTCGACCACTACTTCGACCAGCGCGGCTATCTGCTCTGCGTCCCGCGCTGGGGCGGCGACGACGGCCCCGACGACGCCGCCGAAAACCTGCTCAACTGGACAATCCTGCACGCCCTCGGCGCCGACGACGACATTCTCGACCTGTACAAGCTCGGTTGGGAAGGCCATCTGCAGCAGTACACCGAGGCCAAAACTGTCGAAGTTCCCATGGCCCGCGACGGCATGTACTTCAAAGAGTTCCCCGTCATGTTCGACTGGTTCCACAACGCCGAGGGCTTTTCCGCCTTCTTCCTCCAGGGCCTCTCCGACCCGGACGACAGCCAGTTCCAGCGGCGCTGCCGCCGCTTCGCCGGCTTCTACATGGACGAAGACCCCATCGCTAAGAACTATGACCCCGAACGCAAGCTGATTCGCAGCATGTTCAACGGCAGCCGCGGTCCGCTCCTACGCAAAGCGACCGGCCTCGACTGGGCCGGCGACCCGATCGAAGTGGAAGGCCGCTTTCGCCTCGGCCACGGCGAACGCACTTACGTCGAAATGGTGGCCCACTTCAAGGACTACAACGACGTCGTCGGCGACCACCCAATCAATCTCGCCGCCACCATCCTGCCCCTCAACGCCTACATGCTCGCCCACGAGGAGAAATACCGCGACTGGGTCATCGACTACGTCGACCGCTGGGTCGAACGAACCCAGGAGAACGGCGGCATCATCCCCACCAACGTCGGGCTCGACGGCGTCGTCGGCAGCGAGTGCGGCGGCCGCTGGTACGGCGGAGTCTATGGCTGGGGCTTCACCGTCACCGTGCCGCAGACCGGCGAGCTCGCCCA
This sequence comes from uncultured Caldilineaceae bacterium, assembly GCA_951813625.1. Classification (GTDB taxonomy): domain Bacteria; phylum Chloroflexota; class Anaerolineae; order Caldilineales; family Caldilineaceae; genus Bin5. Next base: position 251,782 of record CATOTS010000005.1, read on the forward strand.
CCGCACCTACTTCCATACGCGCGCAATCCACGGTTTCGGCAACGCCACGCTCCTCACGGGGGACCGGCGCTACGCCGACACCTGGCGCGGGGTGATCGATTTCATCAATCGCAATGCGCGTGAGATCGACGGCGAGACAATGTATCCCAACGCCTTCGGCGACCACTTTGGCGAGGAAGATTGGTACGACTTCCAACCTGAACCGTTCACTTCCGGCGCGATCGAGGTCTACTACTGGTCGATGGACCCTGCGCACCGCGATCTCGTCGCCGCAGACCCCTGGATACAGTTCCTGGGCGGCAGCAACCCGGACTTCCCCGCCACAGCCCTTCAGGCCGATTTGGAGAGACTACGCAAGAATCAGGAGGAGATGCGCGCCGACACTGCTTCGCCCGACACTCGCCTCTCTGACGACATGAATCACATCAATCCCGCCGTGACCGAGACCCTCACGCAGCTCATGCTGGGTGGTCTGCCCACCGGGCGCACGGGCGGCCCGCTTCACGCCCGGCTGCGGTACTTCGATCCCGACCGTCGGCGCGCCGGCGTCCCTGAAGACGTAGCCGCGCTGGTCGAAGAGCTGAACGCAGATTCTGTAACGGTTGTCCTGGTGAACACGAACCAGGTCGCCGCCCGCAGGGTGACCGTTCAAGGCGGGGCCTACGCCGAGCACCAGTTCGGAACAGTAGAGGTGGACGGCCAGAAGGTTGCCGTCGAGGCCGACGCGTTTGAGGTGAATCTTGCGCCGGGCTGCGGTGCCCGACTAGTGATCGAAACCGACCGCTACGCCAATACGCCGACGCTGGCGTTTCCGTGGAATCGCTGAGGGCAACTGACCTCCGCACGCGTGACGCCGTTCCCGCGGCGTCAGCGCATAAACAATAGGTAGAGGAGAGAGGACGTCGGAATCCTCCTCACAACTCTTACCTTCGGCAAGTGCCTGAGGGAGTCAATCTGGCTACTTTCCAGAATTCGCTGGATGAGGACTTAGAGAAATTGCTGGCCCTCAGAGATGCCCTGGACGGAGGGGCGCCACCGAATTGGCATCCTCGAATCCGGTTCCTGGACACTTACGTCAAACGGGTTATTTGCCGGACTGGCGAGGAGCCCTTGAATTGGAACTCCGACCTTCCGGTTTCAGAGTGGGAAGGTGTCACGGTAAGCGAAATCGACGAAATTGAAATCGACCTGTATTATTGCGGACTCGCGGGGATCATCCCACCCGAACTGGGGGACGTATCCCGTCTCGTTCAACTGAAGATCTCCGGCAATCCCTTCACAGGAAGCATTCCCGCAGAACTGGGAAGGCTGCCAAACCTCCGCCGACTCTACATTGTGGACACGCCTTTGTCGGGCGGCATCCCCCATCAGCTAAGCAATCTTTCCAATCTACGCTGGCTTTCCATTGGAGGAGACAACCTGGCAGGCGAAATTCCACCCGAACTTGGCCGGCTTGCCCGGTTGGAGGCGCTTAACATTGAAGGCCGGCAGTTTTCAGGCGGCCTCCCCACGGAGCTAAGCGAGCTGGGCTGTCTATCGCAGTTGTATGTTTGCAATACACAGCTTTGTGGAACTATCCCCAGAGAATATGGGAACATGCAAGAGCTCAGTACCTTGATCCTCCGAAACAACAGGCTCTCCGGCCCGATTCCCGGCGTACTGGGCCAACTTCCCCATCTGAGGCGACTCGACCTGGTAGGCAACAGCCTCTCAAACAGCATACCGTCTGAATTCGGCGCCCTTGCCCGCTTGAACACTCTTGCCCTGAGTGACAATTGCCTTTCAGGATCGATTCCACCGGAATCGGGGAATCTCTCTCAGTTGGAAGAACTTCGGCTTGACAACAACGGGTTGTGCGGGGACATTCCGGCGGAACTAGGCAGACTTGCCAGGGTGAAACTAGTGTCGACCGCCAACAATAGGCTTTCCGGCGCAATTCCTACGGAAATGGGCAACCTCTCAAGCCTCGCATACCTTGGTTTGTCTGGCAACCGGTTGGAACGAAACATTCCCTCGGAGATCGGCAGACTACACGAATTGGTATACCTTTCGCTTTCTTTCAATCTCTTGTCAGGCGCCATCCCTCCCGAACTTGGCGCCCTAACCAATTTGGAAAATCTCTATTTGTCAGGTAACAGGCTATCCGGGTGTATCCCTCCCGCGCTGGGAAATCTGAGCAGCCTGCAGGCGCTGGACCTTTCGGGCAACCAGCTCCGCGGCACGATCCCGCCTGAGCTGGGTAGGCTGACAAACCTGAAGTGGCTGGACCTGTCCGGAAATCAGTTCACTGGACATGTGCCAGAGGCTTTGCGCCCGCTCTGCCGCGATGACCTGTCCGCTCGCGAGCCGCTGCCGTACGGAGACCCGGAGCAGCGTATGCGAGAATCATATCACTGGGCGTTGTCGGTGGACAGCGAGGACCCGACGTTCTATGCAATGCCTCCCGGCCCCGCACGATTCATGGATTTCTATGAAGAGGATTGATGGACCGCTGGAGAAATGGTTCCTTCAGCGCTTCACCGGACCGCCGCGGCCAGTTCCGCGAGTTTCGCAAACATCGACGCACTTATGTCCACATGTAACACATGGGAAATCACCTGCGACCAGCCATGCACAAAGTACTCCCAGCCGTCGACGACAGTCAGGTTGCGGTCAACCTGCTGGTCCTGTGCCTGGCACATGAAATCAAGCTCGCCGCGATAGTTCAGTTCCCAGACAACGCCGTCACACGGAAAAATCGCCCCGTCCGTCAACGGTGAGCCCGGCGTGTCCTTGCCCATGCCGGTGGCATTGACGACGACGCTGCCCGGCGGCAGACCGGCCAGGATTTCGTCGTTGCGTTTCGAGTCGTTATTCTGAATGAAGTCGAAACCGGTGCGCGATCCTTTCTCGCCCGCCTCGCGTTCAACCATCTCTTGCAAGCGGGCCAGTCTAGGCGCCGAACGGTTCACGACGATGAAGCGCTCGGGGCAGTCAGCAAAACGGTCTTTCCGCATGAGGTGCAGCGCCAGCGCCACAGCGGAGCCGCCCGCGCCCAGCATGAGCACGTGCCCGCCGCTGCGCCCGAAATAGCCCGGGCCGAGAATTGCGTCCAGGCTCAAACCGCCGGCAACTGGGTCGGTGGCGCGGCCAATCAATCTGCCGTTCTCCTTTGCGATGCTGGAAACTTCACCTGTTGCCTGTGCGTATGGTCCAAGAGCATCAAACAGATCGGACGCCGCCGCCAGCAGGTCAATCTTGTGCGTTGTGACAAGCGCGCCGAGCGCGAGAGGCTCCCGTCTGATGTGCGCGACCACGTCCCGATATTGCCCCGGCGCCGCGTGAATCTCGAGGTCTACGCCTTCCAGCAAGACCTCTGACCGGCCCAGGGCCTCCATCCATAGGGGAAACATCCGACGCGACGAGGACTGACTTGTCGTAACGCCGATGAAGTAAAATGTGGGCGCCTTTGGCGGAGATAGCATTTTCATTGGCAGGGAGCGGAAATTGCTCTATTGTATTTGATCTATTGAATTTGATCTATTGTATTTGCTCTATTGTATGCTGCTAGGTCAGGCAAGTCGCCCGACTGCAACATGCCAAACTTTTGCGACCGTCGAACTCTCTGCTGGTACCAATAATAGATTGCCGGGATTTCCCCGTCTATTGGCCGGCTCCTGGGCACGTGTAATCCAGTGAATTCACTTTCTCTCATCCCAAGCGCAGATGACATGGCATGGCAGCAGGCCAACGAAGCCCGCCTGCGCCAGAGCGCACAACGCTGGATCGACAGCAACGAGACTACCTTCTACACTGAAGAGTGGGAAGATTACTATGTCGCCGTGACCCGCGAGGGCCGGCGTCTGGTCCTGTGGATGATGGAAACTGATGCCGCCAGCACCGACTGGATCCAGAGTGTCCTGGACCTGCACGACCCGCTGCACCTGCAGAGTTCATATACGCAGGCAATGACCTTGGCTCTGCTCTGGCAGCCTTCGCCGCGCAAGGTCTTCTTTGGCGGGCTTGGAGGCGGCTGCCTGGCTACCATGCTGCACCACTTTCTGCCGCAGACAGAATTCCAGTGTGTAGAGATCGCGCAGCCGGTTGTCACCGCCGCCACCCGCTTCTTCGCATTCCAAACCGACGACCGCCTGTCTCTTGCCATCGACGACGTGCGCGCCTTTCTTCTGCGCGACGCGGCCAACTATGACCTCATGCTGCTTGACATCTTCTGCGACGGCGGCCGCTCGCCCGCCCATGTGATGCAACCCGACTTCTTTGCGCTCTGCCGCCAGCGCCTCGGCGAGGGCGGCCTGCTGGCGGTCAACGCGGGCAACGGCGACCCCGAGTTCGCAGGAGCTGCCGGCGCGCTCGCCGACCTGTTCTCTACGGTCTATGCCTGTCGCGGCCGCGGCAGCACAACCGTGTTCTTCGCCACCGACTCCCCGCCGCGTTCCCATTCGGCCCTGCTCGATACAACCTCAGTATTGGAGCAACACCTACAGCTTCGCTTTCCCCTGCTACCCTGGACTTCTCGCCTCGAGCAACTGCATCCCGCCCCACCGCAAACAGAGTCAGGGCGGCCGGCCGCGCCGCCCACAGATGATTCGCCACCGTCCGGCCAATGAGACAGGTTGACCGCTTCTGGGTCCTCTGGGGAATCGCCCGCTCGCTTCTCATCTACTACGCGAAACCAGGCCGCGCCCGCAGCGACAGACAGTTCTACAGTCATTTTATCAATCAAGACGCCCTCGTCTTCGACATCGGAGCACACGTGGGAAACCGGGTGAATGTCTTTCTGGACCTGGGCGCCCGCTGCGTCGCAGTCGAACCCCAGCCCGCCTTCGCTTCCCTGCTGCGAATGTTCTACGGCCGCAATCCCGCCTTCAAACTGGAGCAGGCCGCCCTTGCCGCCGCGTCGGGCCATGCCGATCTGCACATCAGCCGCCGCACGCCGACAGTCTCGACCACATCGGCCGCTTGGAAAGCGCAGGTTGGACGGTCGCCGTCATTTGCCAATGTAACTTGGGATGAGACCGTTCCCGCAATAACGATGACATTGGACCAGCTCATCGACCGCTACGGGCTGCCCGATTTATGCAAAATCGACGTCGAAGGATCGGAGCTGGCTGTCCTGCAGGGGTTGAGCCGGCCGTTGCCTCTACTGTCTCTGGAGTATATCCCGGCGGTCGCAGACGCAGCGGTCGCCTGCCTGGAACGGCTTGAATGCCTCGGCAGATACGAGTACAACTGGAGTCGTGGCGAATCCCAGCGCCTCCGCGAGAGACGCTGGCTGCCCGCACGCGCAATGGCAGACCGCCTTTCCAGCCTGCCCGCCGGCGATAGGAGCGGAGACCTCTACGCCCGGCTGACCTGACAGCTGATGCTCCGTCCTAATCCCGGAAAGTTGCAGACCGCCCGCGTGCCCGCTTGAACGAGTTGAGGTTGCGCCAGCGACCCGGTCAACACAACATCGCCGGCTCCAAGCCTGAAGCCCCGCGAGTAGACGTGGCCCGCCGTCCAGACCAGCGCCTCGAACGGATCACCGCGTTCGTCACCCCATAGGTTATGCACAGGCTCACCGCCGTCGACGCTCAGGTCCGCCGACATCTGCATCATATCCAACGCCTTCCAATGGGGCGCGGCCGCGCCCAGGACAATCGCGCCGCCATTGCCATTGTCAGCGATGCCCGCCAGCATTCTCTGCCGGCTATTCCAGGCACTCCGATTGTGCGCCGCATAGCGTGTGCCCGTAATGTCAAAGGCCGGCAGCGCCGTGACACTATTCTCCAATCCTGCACGCGTGATCCTGCCATCCGGCGTGTGCGGCGCGGCCAGGAAGCGGAACGCGATTTCGACCTCGATTGCGCCTTTTCGACATTGCGCCAGCGGTACTGTGGCGCCGCTGTCATAGACTGTCGAAGCGAAAATCCGCCCAGGAATAGGCCCGTCATAACCTTCCGCCTTCTGCACACCCGGGCTCGTCGCCCCCACCTTCCAACCCACCACCCGATTGCCCGGCTCAGTTGCCAGAATTCCAGCCATCACGTCCTGCACAGCGTAAGCGCCTTCACGGTCTGCCGGTAGCAGCTCGTCCGCAAACTCTATCGTCCTTCTGGCCAGCCACGCATCCGCAAGCAACTTTCCCGCCTCCAACCGACCCCTCCCTCATATCCACTATCCACTTCCGTTCATCCGCCCTTCCAACGCGGCGTCCGCTTCTCAGCAAACGCCCGCGGCCCCTCCATTGCGTCCTCGCTCTCCAGCATTGCCTTCGCCGCCGGGTACTCCGCCGCAATCGCCTCGTCCAGCGTCGGAAAATCCAGGTTGCGCCGCGCAATCTGCTTTGTAGCCCGCAGCGCCAGCGGCGCGCAAGCCAACATCTCTTCAGCCCATCGATCAACCGCGCAATCCAACTCCGCCCCCGGCACGACCTCATTCACCAAGCCATACGCCAGCGCCTCCCGCGCCGTAATCTGGCGACCCGTCAACAATAGCCCCATCGCCACCTTGTCCGGCGCCTGCCGCACCAGGCGATGAACGCCCCCGCCCATTGCCGCCAGCCCTACCTTCGGCTCCGGAAAGCCGAACCGCGCATGCTCCGCCGCAATGATGATGTCGCACGCCAGCGCAATCTCCAGCCCGCCGCCCAGCGCAACGCCATTGACCGCCGCGATCAATGGCTTGTCCAAATCGAAACGCCGCGCCAGTCCGCCGAATCCGCTCGGCGGATATTCGTCCCGGCCCAGCTTCGCGCGCACTTTCAGATCGGTCCCGGTGCAGAAGCCCCGCTCCCCCGCTCCCCGTATGACCGCGATCCATAAGTCTGGATCGGCAGCAAAAGCGTCGAAAATCGCCGCCAGCTCAAAGTGCGCCGGCGGATGGAGCGCGTTGAGCATTCGCGGACGATTCAAGGTCACGTGCAACACATGGCCGTCCACCCGCACGATCGTGTGACGCGCCGAATCCATCAGGGCGTCGAAAGAGGCAGTCAACCCCGACACTCCCTTCTCACGCCAGACCGTAGAGCTCGGCCGCGGTTTCTCCCATGATGCGGGCGCGCAGATGGCTTGGAAATTGGCGCACGGCGAAGTCAGGCGCGTCGCCGTCCCAGTGAGGAAAATCGCTCGAAAACATCAGCATCTGTTCCGCCGGGAACATTTCGAGCATGGCATGGAAATGGTCGAGGTTTGGCGGCTCCTCCAGCGGCTGTGTCGATAGGCGGATGTGCCGCGCGGCAATCTCGCTCGGCAGCTCGGTCAGCCACGGGATCGTCGAGTGCAGCGCCTTCCAGTTCTTGTCCATCCGCCACAGGATCGGAGGTAGCCACGAGATGCCGCCCTCCACCATCACGAATTTGAGAGTGGGGAACTTGGCGAACACACCCTCGCACAACATACTCGTCAAGTGCGCAATGTAGCTGTTGACAAGCGTCGTATGCCACTCGAAATAGCTGGTTGGGTAGCCCGCCGCGTTGGGCTGTCCCGACAGCCCGACCCCCTCCGACCCGGGATGGATTGCGATCGCAAGCCCATGCTCGCTGGCAGCCTCATAGATCGGATGGAAGATTCGCTGGCCCAATGGTATGCGCGAGCCGCTGGGAAGCTGGACCTGCACGACCTGGGGATGACTGCCTATCCGCTGGATCTCGGCCACGGCCAGCTCAGGCAAATGCGGATAGACGCCCATCGAGGTACGGAAGCGCGCATTCCGCGGCAGCCACTCCTCCACGACTGTGTCGTTTACCGCGCTGATCACCGACGCCCCAAAGTCCGGTTCGGGCGACTGCGCCGTGTGCAGGATTCCGCCGGGAATGAAAATGCCGAAGTCGATGCCGTGCTCGTCGAAGAAATGCCGGACCATCAGCTCCGGATCGGCGTGAATGCTCCGGCCATCTTCCAATCGAACGTCCGATCGGTCGACGCCATTCGGATTCCACCAACCCAACGACCCCGGCCCGCGATTGCCCGAGGCATAGCGTGTGCGCCAGGGTTGCGGCAGACGGGCTTCCACGCTTGCACTGTCGACCACCGGGTGAATGTCGGTATCGATCAGGAGAGTTTTCATCTCTGTCACCGTCCTGTCAGTCCGCTCATCTGGATGCCGCTGACGAAATAGCGCTGCGCGAAAAAGAAGAGGACCAGCAATGGCATTATCATCGCAGTCGACGCCGCCATCATCAGGTTCCATTGGGTCGAGTAAAGGTCGCGAAAGCCTCTCAAGCCAATCGCCATAGTCCAGTTCTCGGGACTCTGCAGATAGATAAGCGGTTCAAAGAAATCATTCCAGTTGTGAATGAAGGCGAAAACGGCAATTGTGGCTATCACCGGCTTGGAAAGGGGCAGAATGATGCCCCAGTAAATGCGGAAATTGCTCGCCCCATCAATGCGCGCCGCCTCGTCCAATTCCAGCGGAATCGTCATAAAGAACTGGCGGAAGAGAAAGATGTTGAAGGCCCCGCCGCCGAACCACAGCGGCACGATAAGCGGAAGAAACGTGTCAATCCAGCCGAGCGTCCGAAAAACAATGAACGTAGGTATCAAAGTGACGATCGAAGGCAGCATGATCGTCGACAGCACCATGATGAAGAGAGGCCCGCGCAGGGGAAAGCGTAAACGGGCAAATGCAAAGGCCGCCAGCGACGCCGTCAGCAGCGCGCCCGTCGTGGCAAAAAACACGATGCGGATAGTGTTCCAAAAATACTCGTGGAAGGCGACAGCCCGAAACGCGTCCGAGTAGTTGCTCCAGACGAAGGGATCGGGAATCCACTTCGGCGGCATCAGGAATGTCTGCCCACCCGTCTTGAGCGAAGTCGTCACTAGCCAGAACAGCGGCAGCGCCAAGACCACCGCAAGGAAGCACAGGACGATGTACCAGATTCCGGCCCAAACGAGTTCCAGGACGGCCCGTGTGCTCATGGCAGGCATAGGAAGAGGAAGGAACTGAACTTATTGCCGCAAATCGCCTTCATAGAAGACCCATCGGTCAGACAATTTAAACTGTACCATGGTGAAAACGAGAATGATAACGAAAAGCGCCCAGGCCATCGCCGAGGCGTAACCCATACGGAAGTTCTCGAATGCGTTGCGGAACAGATAGAGGAGGTAGAAGAGCGTCGAATAGTTCGGGCCTCCGTCGGTCATGATGAAGGCCTGCGTGAAAACCTGAAAGGCGCCGATGATGGCGATTATCAAATTGAAGAAAAGCGCGGGCGTCAACAGCGGCAAGGTGATGCGCCAGAAGCGGCCCCACCAGTTCGCCCCATCGATCGAAGCGGCTTCGTACAGCGCCGTGGGAATCCCCTTCAGCCCGGCCAGCAGGATCACCATCTGCCCGCCAATCGACCAGAAACTCATAACGATCAGCGCCGGCTTCGCCAGTTTCGGGTCCTGCAGCCAGTAGAGCCCCTCCAACCCCAGCCAGCTGAGAAAGGCGTTCGCCAGTCCCCACGTCGGGTGGAATATCCAGACCCACAGAATCGAATTCGCCACCACCGGCGTCAGCGAGGGCACGTAATAGGCCGTGCGAAAAAGGTGAATGCCCCGCAGGTTCAGGTTCACCACCAGCGCCGCCAGCAGCGCCATCAACAGGTGCAGCGGCACGCCGATGAAGACGTAGTAGCTCGTATTGTAGAGGCTCAACCAGAAGCGGTCGTCGTTGTACAGCTTGACGTACTGCGCCGCGCCCACCCAGACCGAAGGCGTAACGATCTCCCAACGGGTGAACGAAATGTACAACGACGCCAGCATCGGCCCGGCCGTGAAAATGATGAACCCCAGCGCCCAGGGCAGTATGAACAGGTAGCCGTCCCTGGCCTCCGACCAGAGCAGATTGCGCTTTTTCCTTCTTCTGGTCCCGGGAACGCGTTCGCTGGCCATCGCCTGGAATGAAGTGAGAGAAGTTGGCAGCCTTCCATCGGCTGCCAACTTCAGCAAGTTCTACACACCCGGAACGTAGACCGCCAGCTCCTCAACACGGCCGGCAATCGAGTCCAGCATGGCCTTTGGGTCCGCCTTCTCTAGGCCGTAGATCGAGTTGAGCGCCGGCTGCACCTCGCGGTGGACGCCAATCCAGTCACCTGCCACCGGCTCCGGGCGTCCATACTCGAACGCGTCCAGCATGATCTGCGCATTCGGCGGCAGCACGTCCGCCATCGTCTCCAACAAGCTCTCGGCCACCACCCTCAGCGAAGGCACGTTCAGTCCCGTCGCCTCCACCCAGTGACGGAAAGCGTTCTCGCCGCCCAGAAACTTCATCCACTGCCACGCCGCGTCCGGGTTCGAAGTGCCCCCGTATAGGCTGTGGCCAGCAGACGCCACGCGCGTCGTCTGGATGTCGTCAGGGTCAACCGGGAAGTGGGCGATGTCCCATTCAAACTCCGAGCTCATCACATTGGAGAAGACGGAGAACTGCGGGAACATGCCAATCCGCCCGGTTGTGAAAAGGTCGCCCGTGCTGAAGCCGCCCGCCTCTGTCACTGTCGCCGGCAGATGAATGCCGCCGTCCTGGTGCCAGTCCTGGATTTCCACAACCTGCGACAGGCCCGGATCCTGGTTCATCGTGAACTTCGTGCGGTCCTCGCTCAGCACGTCGCCGCCCTTCTGCCACATCTTCACCCAAGTGTTGCGATTGCGGTGCCAGTCAGCCGTGCCAAACACCCTCTCGGCCCCTTCGCCCTGCGTGATTGCCGCCGCAGCTTCGTAAAAGTCCGTCCAGGTCCAGCCACTCGTAGGCCGCGCCGCACCCACCGCGTCGAACAGTTCGGCGTTGTAAATGATAATCGTGCTCGTCGTCTCGCGCGGGAACCCGATCTGCCTGCCTTCGTACTGAAAGTCCTTGTACGCAGCCAGCAGGAAGTCGTCGCCGCTGATGTCATCGTCCGCGTCGATGAAGGGATTGACGTCGAGCTGGATGTTCCGCACAGCCTGGCCGGAATTGGTGTAGCTGTGCGCCCAGTAGGAGTCCGGCCCGTCACCGGCTGCAATCAGTGTCAGCAGCTTAGTCTGAATTTCAATCGCGCCGCCCGGCTCCCAAATCGGATCGATCGTAATCGTCGGATTGGCCGCCTGGAACTCTTCGATCAACGGCTCATAGCGCAGAAACGAGACCTCGCCTCCCCCCTGCGTCAAAAAAGAAATTGCCGTCGGTTCAGCCGAAGCCCCCCCGGCCGCGCCGCCGTCCGCGCCGGGAGCCACCGGCATACAGGCCGCCAGCGCACCCGCGCCAACACCGATCGCGGATAGCCGCAGAAAGTCGCGGCGTGAACCATTCACTCTTGTCCTGCCTTCCATTTTCCTCTCTCCCTGGTCTGAAATGGTAGATTGAAGATGTTGCCTTCAGCGAGGCGCTATTCTCCTGGAATTCTAGCACACGCATAATCCGCCCGCTAACTGCCCACTCCCCACGGGTGCAGTTCAGTATTGGGGAACACATTCCTACGACTCTTGTAGCAACGAAGTCGCGGCCGGTCTACACACATTTTCTGGCAGAGTGGAGGAATAAGCTCTTCTGTTTCCTTTTGGACGGTCGGGCCTTCGGCCCTCCCTTGTGCGGGGGGACTCCCCCCGCAACGCCCCCCTGATGCTCCCCCCGCGCCGTGTGTAGAGGGGCAATGCAACCCGTGCCACCGGCGGCCCACCACGCCGCCTCCGAATCAGCGAACGCGGCAGCCAGCGCAGGGGCAGGCACAGGGCAGGCACGGGGCCCACCCTGTACCTCTCCCAGACCCGCCAAACAGTTTCAGCCATCGCAGGCATGGATTCCCCGCCAGACGATTCCCACCCCGATTGTGGACTGCGCCCCTCCGCTCCCCCGCGCCCGCTCTGAGCCAGCCGGCACCCCTCCCCCAGGGCGCCGCTGCCAGGCCCGGGCATAACATTTCAACCTGTGCTATTCTGTTGAAGAAGCCCGCAAAAGCGCCGAATCGTAGGCGCTCTGGCGCGTTAGAACCGGAAAAAATAGGGGGTGCGCGACCCGTCGCAAAAGGTGCAGAGCAGACATCTCGGTCTCTCGATTGACTTCGCCGACGCACGAGATTCTCCAATGTCCGAGCATAACGCTTCAAACTATGCTATTCTGTCAGAAACGCTGGCAATTACGTCCACCAGGAAGCAAATTGGCGCGCCAACCCGAAGTAAATTCACGTCGCACCGCGTTGATGCTCGTTAACCGCGGCCCGTCGCTCGAAGACGCCCGCAAACTCCCGTTTTACGCAGAAGGTTGCAAACGCACATGAACACGCAAAACCCCGCCCAGCCGCAAATAAGAGCTTTTTTCCCGCGACGATTGGCGACATTCCGCGACATCTCTTACGACATTTCCCGTCTATCGCAGAGTTGCTCTCCCTGCACAACAAGACGTGAAATGAGGCAAAGCTGCACGAAAGTATTTGACTCTTTTGTGACCCGCTCCGACCCGGAGCGACTGCAATTTCAACGCTCGCCGTCGCCAGAACAAAAAAATAATCGGTAGACATGTGCATACATTGGTCCACTCTGGTCGACTTTGGTCGACTCATCGCGGCCTGAGACGGCCTGCCGCGTCCGGACACTGATAGAGGCCGACCGCAGCCGGAATTCAACTACAGAGGCACTGAGAAATGGAAGTCCTGCCTGCTCTGACCTGCCTCAGGACGCTCACTCTCAGGTCGCGATGCCAGGATACAGCCGCCCGCCAACGATGGCCCCGGCAACAACAAGGAGAACACCGTGCAAAGCCAGACGCTCCGCTATCGCGACGACGGCACAATCGTACTTTATCTCACCGAAGTCGATGACCCCGGCCCCGGCGAAGTCCAGGTCTCCGGCGGCGCCTGCGGCATCTGCTCCTGGGACATCGTCACCGCCAAGCTCGGCGCTAACATGAATCCCGTAGCCCCGCCCGGCCACGAAGGCGTCGGCTACGTCTCCAAAGTCGGCGCCGGCGTCACCAACCTAAAGGAAGGCGACCGCATCGCCGGCGGCGGCTTCGCCACCGTCCGCAACTTCGCCAGCGACAAGGTCTACCCCATCCCCCCTTCCGACCTCGCCGATGAACACTGGATCGTCGAGCCCGTCGCCTGCGCCGTCACCGGCATCGACCAAACAAACCTCCAGGCCGGCGACACAGTCGCCCTCGTCGGCTGCGGTTTCATGGGACAGCTCATCCTGCAGGGTCTCCTCCATTCGCCTGTCGGCCGCCTTATCGCAATCGACATCGTCGCCGACCGCCTGCAGCTCGCCCGCGACCAGGGCGCACAGGAGACCATCAACCTTTCAGACCACGACCGCGACGAGCTCGCCGCATCGCTGAAGGACCAACAGATCGACGTCGTCGTCGACGCCTCCGGCAGCCAGGCCGGTCTCGACCTTTCGACGGACATCGTAAAATCGGGCGGACGCATCAACCTGTTCGGCTGGATCAAGGGCCAGGAGGCCAGCTTCGATCCCACCAAGTGGCACTTGGGCGGCTTCACCGTCGTCAACTCTTCTCCGGGCGCAAAAATACGCGATACCTTTCCCGTCGCCATCAACCTTATCCACGCCGGCGTTTTTGACCTGCGCCCGCTGGTGTCGCATACGACAACCCTGGGCGGTTATCCCTCGCTGATGGAGGAGATCCTTGCCGGCGAACCCTCCTACGTCAAGGGAGTGGTGACGCTCGGCTAAACCTGGATTCGAAAGCCATTGACGCTGTAGAACCCGCCCACTGGCGCGCTGCATAAGTTGCCTCCAACACACCGCCGACAGTTTGCATTTTGAGACACTCTTCCGTATGATCACGCAAGCCGCGCCTGCCGCCCCGGATGGGCCGCCCAGCAGACAGCTTGGCCGGGCGCGAAAGGCCGTCAAGAACCAGGAATCGTCTCGCGCGTTGCTTTTTCTCAGCGCGAACGGCAAGGAGTTGCGGCGATGAAACTGGGTTACAGCACATGGGGCACGCCAAACGTGCCCGTCGATGCCATAGTCCGACATCTGGCCGAGCTCGGCTATGAAGGCGTCGAGTTGACGGTCCTCTCCCACCACACGACCGCGCTCGAAAAACTGACCCCAGACGAGCGCCGCCGCATCCCCAAACTTCTACAGGACCACAATCTCGAGTTGCCGGCCATCGCCGGTCACGTCAGCCTCATGGACGAAGACCCCGACAGCCACGCCGCCAACCTCGACCGCCTCAAGCGGACCATCGATCTTGCGGTCGAGTGGGCGTCGGCAGATGGCCCTCCAGCCATCGACACAACCGCCGGCGGCACACCGGAAGACTTTGATAGCAAGTTGGACTTTCTGACTGCCCGCATCCAGGAAGCGGCCGAGTACGCCCAGGCCCGAGGCGTCATCATCGCCCTCGAACCCCACGTCGGCTCGATTATCGACACGCCCGACCGCACACTCGAGCTTCTCAAGCGCGTCGGCTCCGAAGCCCTTGCCGTCAACTTCGACATCAGCCACTTCAACGTTATGGGCATCGGCATCGAGGAATCTGTCTCCAAGATGGCCCCCCATGCAGTCCACACGCACGTCAAAGACGAACGCGGCACCGTGCCCGACTTCGAATTCCTGATACCCGGCGAAGGTGAGTTCGACTACGTCACCTATCTCAAGTCGATGCAGCGCCACGGCTACACCGGCTTCATCACCCCCGAAATCAGCAACATGGTGCAGCGCCAGCCCAATTACAATCCCCTGGCCGTAGCAACGCAGACCTACGCAACGATGGCCCAGGCTTTCGTCGACGCCGGCATCGAAAGGGCCTGAACGGAATAACTTTTCACGGGACATTTCTGACATAAGAGGAGACAGTCGTGTCAAATGAAGTAAGTTTTGATCTCAGCGGCAAGGTAATGGTTGTAACCGGTGCCGGCAAGGGCATCGGCAAATCGATCGCCGAGACGGCCGCCGCCTTCGGCGCAAGCCTCGCGCTCGGCAGCCGCACCCTCAGCGAATGCGAAGAGGTAGCGGAAACCTGCCGCGCACACGGCGTCCAGGCCAGGGCCTGGCAGCTCGACGTGACCTGCCTGGACAGCATAGACCAGTTCGTTGCTGACGTATGGGACGCCTTCGGCCGCATCGACTCGGTCGTGAACAACGCCGGCAACAACATCCCCAAACCGGCCCTCGACTACAGCGAAGAGGAGTTCGACAGCATCAACGACGTCAACTTCAAGGGCGCCTTCTTCATGTCGACCGCCTGCGTCCGTCGCATGATGGAGGCCGGCATCGAGGGCAGCGTCATCAATATCAGTTCGCAGGTCGGCGTTGTCGGCGGCCCGCTGCGCGTAGTTTACGCCTCGGCAAAGGGCGCAATCGGCCAAATGACCCGTTCGCTGGCGGTTGAGTGGGCGCCCGACGGCATCACCGTCAACGCCGTTGCACCGACCTTCACGCGCACCCCTCTGCTTGAGCGCGCCATACAGAATCCCGACTTCGCCAAGAACCTCGAAAAGATCCCGATGGGCCGGATAGCCGAGCCGCACGAAATCGCCGGCGCCGTCATCTACATGGCTTCAGACGCTGCCAGGATGGTGACAGGACAGGTCCTGGTCGTGGATGGCGGCTATACATCGGTGTAGGGCGCGGCGTATTCCCAATCGCCGGCCGCGTCTCGCCATATCGGAAGTAACACTGTTTACCAAGGCAAAACGGACCGACCCATGCCCACGAAGTTACGTGCAGCGATCATAGGCGCAGGCAGTATCGGCGGCGCCCACATTCAAGGGTACCTGGATACAGGGCGCTTCGACATCGTCGCATTGGCCGATTTGAACGCCGAGGCGATGGCGGAAGCCAACGAACTTTACGACATCGCCCCCGTACACTACCTCGATGCCCGCCAAATGATGGAAGAGGTGCGGCCCGACGTAGTCTCAGTCTGCACCTGGCACAAGGGCCACTCGCCCTGGACAATCGCGGCCGCCGCCTTCAAGCCGCAGGCAATCCTGTGCGAGAAACCGATGGCCGACACCGTCGGCGCCGCCGAACGAATGCTGATCGCCTGCGAACGCAACGACGTCAAGCTGGCGATCGCGCACCAGCGCCGCTTCTTGCCCTCCTATACCCTCGCCAGGAATCTCATCGCCGAAAAGGCCGTCGGCGACGTCAACCTCATCCAGAGCCTGGGAGGAGACGGCCTGCCCAACTTCAGTTCGCACCAGGCCGATATGTACCGTTACCTGCTCTCCGATGACGAATGCATCTGGGTCATGGGCAACATCGAACGCAAGACCGACCAGTACGAACGCGCGACCCGCATAGAGGACCGCGCTATGGCCGTCTTCCAGTTCGCAGGCGGTCCGCGTGCCATGATCCTGAGCGACCTTGTGACCAACCATTACCAGGGCGCGCTGATCTACGGCAGCGACGGCATGATCAACCTCACGACCGAATCGCTTCAGCTCCTGAATTCAGAAACCGGTGGCCGCTGGGAGCTGCGTGTTCCCGACGGCAAGTTTTTCACCGTTGAGGCCGTAGGACACCGCTTCGAGTGGATCGAAGGCGCCGCTGCCCAAGCCGACGAGCTCGCCGACTGGGTGGAAGGCAAGATAGAAGTGCACCGCGGTCAGGGCGAGCACGGCTACAAGGCGCTGCAGATGGTCCACGCCGTATACGAGTCGGCGCGCATGCATGAGAAGGTGGAAATGCCTCTGCAGACGCGCGTGAATCCGCTCGATCTAATGGTCGAATCAGGCCACTTGACCCCACAGCGCCCCGGCAGGTACGATATACGCATTGGTCGCCTGCGCAATGAGAATATGACCGAAGACACCGAGAACTGACCGCAATCACGCTCTGATTGCAACGCAGCCGCCACAAGGAGGGCTCGACCATGCGACTCACCGACGAACAGTTGGCTCACTTTGACGAAAATGGCTATGTGCTCGTCAAAGGTGTTTTCGACCCGGAGGCGGACATCGACCCTGTGATCGAAGAGTACAAGGGCGTGCTGGACAATCTCGCGCACGACCTGTCCGACGCGGGCGATATAACTTCACTCTACGAGGAGCTGCCCTTCGCCGAGCGGCTGATCGCCATCTACCAGGAAAGCGGCAAGGTGCATGCACAGTACTTCGACTTTTCGCTCCCGCAAGGCGGCGTGAAACCGGATACGCCCTTCTGGGCCGGGCCCGCCGTCTTCCGCATGTTGACCAACGAAAGCCTGCTCGACGCTGCCGAGTCGATAATCGGCGGGGAAATCTACTCTAACCCCGTGCAGCACGTCCGCCTCAAGCCGCCCGAACATCTCACACCCGTCAACCAGGAGACCGGACGCGTCCAACTGGGTAAGACGCCCGTTCACCAGGACCACGGCGTCGTGCGTGTGGAGGCCGATGAGACACAGATGCTGACCGTCTGGTTCCCGCTCATGGACGTGACGGTCGAGAACGGATGCCTGTGCGTCTGGCCCGGCAGCCACAAGCGCGGCCTGCTCGACCACTGTCATACCAAGCTTGGGATAGCCGTTCCCGGAAAGCTGCTGCAAGGCAAGGCTGTGCCCATGATCATGGAAAAAGGCGACGCGCTCCTGATGCACAAGCAGACGCTGCACGCCTCCTACGCCAATACCAGTGACAAAGTTCGCTGGAGTTTCGACTTGCGCTATAACCCCATCGGCCAGGCGACGGGCCGTCCCTCCTTCCCCGGCTTCGTGGCGCGCAGCCGCCAATACCCGGAAACCATTCTCCGCGAGCCAGCCGAATGGGAAACACTGTGGCGTGAGACGCGAGACCACATGGCGCGGGTCGAGGACATGAGCAGTTTCCACCGCTGGACCGAAGACAATCCTGTGTGCGCCTAGCAACTCCCGCCCAGCGAACGCGACAATAATGTATCGAGCTTCGCCTGTATTGACTAAAGGGTCCTGATATGACGACCGATTCCGGTGCGCAACCTCTGAAGATGGCCCAATACGGCACAAGGCACGGCCACGCCGCCGGCAAGCTGCAAGCCATGCAGGACTCGCCCGACGTGGAAGTCGTCGGCCTCTTCGAACCCGATGCGGACCGCCGCGCCGCGCTCGAAGGTGCGGACGGCCCATTCGGCCGCGTGCGCTGGTACGTCTCAGAGGATGAGCTGCTTTCAGACAGCTCAGTAGTCGCCGTCGCGTCCGAAGGCGAAAACGCTGAGAGCCTGCCGCAAACCGAAGCGCTGATAGACGCCGGCAAGCACGTCTGGTATGACAAGCCGGCCGGAGAGGACTGGCCCCGCTGGCAGCGAGTGATTGAGAAAGCTCAGGCCCAGGATCTGCTGATTCAGATGGGCTACATGTTCCGCTACCAGCACGGCTTCTGCCAGATCGCCGAGTGGGTCCACACCGGCCTACTGGGCGACGTCTACTGCACGCGCGCCCATATGTCGACAACGCTCGACGATGCCAGCCGCGTTAAGCTCGCCCGGCACCAGGGGGGCTTATTCTTCGACCTCGCCGGGCATATGCTCGACCAGGTCGTCTGGCTGATGGGCCGGCCAACCCGCGCCTCCGGCTTCTTTCGCACTGATGCCGGCGACTCGACAAGCGGCTCGGACAACACGCTCGGCGTACTTGAATTCGAGAATGGGCTTGCCATCGTCGATATCGCGGGAATGGAGCCCAGGCCGGTGGCCCGCCGCTTCGAAGTCTACGGCACCCGCGGCAGCGCGATCCTGCTGGAGCCGTTCGAGCCGCCGCATACAATTCGCCTCTGCCTCGAAGAGGCCGCCGCCGGCTTCCAGGCAGGCGCCCAGAATGTACCGGTGACAACGCAAAGCCGGCAACAGACCTACGAACAGGAGCTCGTGGCCTTCGTCGCCACCCTGCGAGGCCAGCAGCCACCCGACCGTTCCCCGGAGCACGAACTCCTCGTCCAGGAGACGCTCCTGCGGCTAACGGGTCGAATCGAAGACAATTGAATTTGGTCCTTTTCGGGATCTGAAGGACCGCCTCTTCAAAGTGCCCGACTCACCGAGGCCGCACTTTCACGCTCGCGCATGACGCAAGCGGATCGACAGATAGATGCGCTGCGAACGCCGCCACAGCCATGCGTTTCGCACTGTCGAGCCAGCGGCAAATGCCACCATCGCCAAGTGAACGCCCGGCAGCGCGCACAGAGCCGCGCCGAACCCGTCGGTCGTCGCACAAAGCCCGCTGTCCCGTAAGCTCCCCAAGGTCAGCAGTAGGGCCACCGTTGTCACCGACATCGCCACCGCCTCGGTGATGCCGCGCGTGCGCTGACCGTTGATCAGCACGCCCTGAAACCAGCTGGAAGCCGCCGTCAGCGCGGGCAACGGGACCATCAACCAAAGGGCGGCCTGCGCCTGCCTCAGCAGGTCGGGCGGCAGCGCGGCCACCCGGCCAAACAGATAGTTGCCCACTGGAGTAACCGCCAGAACGAGGGGGACCGCCGCAAGGGACAGCCCCAACTGCCAGGTAAACCGCCGCAACGCCTCAATCGACCCCGGCCGTTCCAAAAGCACGATCACCGCTTCCACGTACGCGATGGCAGCGCTATTGACTACGATCAATACGCCGTACAGGACCGGCCACACGGCTAGCGAACCGAGTGAGTCCGGCATCCGGCTGAGGCTTGCGCTGACAAGCGGTTGAAGCAATATCTGCATCAGTGTAGTCAGCACCAGAGGCAGATAGAGACGCATGAACCGATTGACCGTAAGCGGCTGCTCGCCTGGCGCAGTTCCCATAAGACTCTTCCCCACAACAGGTCTCACCCGCGCGGTCGCATACAAGGCTTCAAATGTGACGCCGCCGGTTATCGCCGCCGTGGCTATCACGAGGCCGTCCCAGTTGGAGAGCCAGAACAGACCGAGGGCAAGTGCGACTTCGATTGAGAGCCGCAGGAACGTGCCGATAGTAATCGCACTCGTTTCACCACAACGGATGAGGACGCCGTACTGGAATCGTCTGACTGCCAGACTGGGGATGAATGGGAGCATGATGCCCACGGCGCTGCGCACAGGTTCGACGATTTCAGGCGGCGGGGCGATTAACTTGACTACGATGAAATCGAAGACGGGCGTAAAGGCCAGCAAGACGTGTGCGGAAGTGAGCCCGAGACTGACCCAGAGCATGTATCTACGGCCCTGCAGGTACGAAGCCCGGTCTCTGCTCAGAGCGGTGGAGACCGCCATCATTGATATTGAAGGGGCCGCAAGAACCAGAACAAGGGAGAAGGCCAAGCCCCACGCCGCCAGTTGAACTTTCGGCTCGACAGTGCGGGCCACAACGGCCGCAAGTATTGGCTGCTCCACTGTCAGCATGAACCAGCTCAACGCCAGCGGCCACCAGGTCTTGAGGATTTCTTGCGGGGAGAGAGGAGGTATTGTAGTCATGCTGGAGGCGACTGTGACCTATGCCGCCTGCCAGTCCAGAATCGTTCCCAACATTCCTGGCTCCCACCGAGCCAACGTATCATAGGCGGCCGCCGCATCCCGCCAGGCGAAGCGGTGGGTAGTGAGCGGGTCGACGACCACCCGCCCCGCGGCGAGCAGCTTGAGCGCTGTCGCCTGGTCGGCTTGGTGCGTCCACCAGCCCGGCGCCGAATCGTGCCTCGGCCGCGCGCTCTCATGGGCCCCCAACACCGTCAGCCCCTTCTTGTGCACGTCGCGATAGAAATTGACCGCCTCCGTCTCACCGCGCGTGCTGCCGAGCAGGACCACTCGCCCACCAAAGCGAGCTAGGTCAAACGCAGCTGGAATCGCTTCAGGATGGCCCGTCGCTTCGAATACAACGGCAGGCTCTTCGTCCCGGAACTGCTCGCGCAGGGCAGTTTTGAGCCCTTCACCAGCCGGTAGCACGGCATCGGCACTGAGCAACTCGGCAAACGCAAGACGGTCAGCATCTTTGTCGATTGACGCTACGGGCAGACCGCCATTGAGACGGGCCAGCTGCATTGCCAGCAGCCCTATGAGTCCGCAGCCGATGACCGCGACCGGTTCCCCCAATTCAATTCTGGCCTTTCGCACCGCTTGCATGGCGATCGAGATGAGGCGGAAGAAGACCGCCCGTTCATCCTTCAATCCTCCAGGCACGCGGCTACAGAGCTGAGCAGCCGCGGTTGCGTACATGCGGTGGTGCGCCTGGGAGGCAACCCGGTCCCCCGCGCGCCAGCCTTCCACTCCGGCGCCGACTGCGACGATTTCGCCAATGTGACTGTAACCGGTGCTCTGTGGATACTGGGGCAACGTATTCGCGAGACCCAAAAGGAACGCCCTTTCCGTCCCTGGGCTGATCAACGACACCCGCGCCCGGATCAGCAACTCTCCTGGGCCGGCTTCTGGCATCCCGCACTCCTGCACCTCGGCGATGCCTTGTTCGACAAATTGTACCTGGTAATTCGATGCGGACATTTGATTCCCCCTGGCAATTGGGCAAGACCCCTTTGCGTGTGAAGATCAACGAGTCATCGCGCATAGTTGGCGGATGGAGGGCCGAGATTCGTCCCAGATCGTGAAGAGCAAGTAGATTGCGCTTGGGGCGAGGACCGCGAGTAATCGCAGGGACCAGTTCGGGGTCCGAGCCCGCGCTTCAGAATCGTAAACGACCCGCCGCATTGCAAACGCGATTCACTGGGGGAATCCAAGAGGTGCCTCCAGTGCTCAAGTGCCCCTCATTCTGGAAGGCTACCGATCACCCTCGATACCTGCAATATGCCTAGGAGAAGTAGCTTGCTGATTCCGTCACCGGCATCCAAGAAGATCGGCCAGTTCGATGAAATCTTCTGCAACCACGTCAACAGTGGAATCGGGAACCAGATCAGAGGTCTGACTGGACCCATATTCGCGCGGCCGCCTGACAAACGCCGTCCTGAAGCCGACAGCCTGTGCACCCATCAGATCGCCGTTGTGGGCGGCGACCATCATCACTTGGTGGGGTTCCAAGCCAAGGAGCGCTGCTGCTGTCTGATAGACCTCGGGGTCGGGCTTGTAATGTTTTGCGAGCTCGGCTGAGAGCACGCAGTCCCAACAGAGGCCGCCGTGTTTCGCCATGTTCACCAGAAGTGCGACGTTTCCGTTGGAAAGCGCGGCTACGATGGCGCGGCGGCGTATCAGTTTGAGGCCATCGGCGACATCAGGCCAAGGGTCGAGCCGGTGCCAGACCCGATTGAGTTGGTCCCTATCTTCTTCCGCCAGACCATTAACTCTGTATCGCGCCAAGAGGCCGTCCAGAATCAGACGGTGCAGAGAATCGATGTTCATCCAGGGAAGTTCGCCGCGGCGGACGCGCTGCATGGCCGGTTCATATCCGCCTCGCCAACTGTCGGCAAACTCCTCCCAGTCGACGTCGATGCCCTTTGCGGCCCATACCTTGCGCCCTTCGCGAATGATGGAGCCCCGCCAGTCGACGACCGTCCCAAATATATCAAAAGTGAATGCTCTTACTTCTGGAAACTCCATCGCCGCTCCTTTGCAGTACATGCAAAGACTGTTTCAACCGGTGGATGTATCATGAGTCTGCCTTCTAGGCAGTCAGTGCTTCGATGATGGCATCGCAGAACTCTGGCAGATCATCCGGGACGCGGCCGGTTACAACGTTGCCGTCGATCAGCGCCGGTACGTCATGGTAGACAGCACCGGCGTTCAGCAGGTCGTCGGTGACTGCACAGTATGCGGTAACGTTGCGGCCTGCGACAGTGTCAGTGTCCTTTTGCCGATCCAGTGAAATGAGCACCTGCGGTCCATGACAAATCGCGGCCACGACCTTTCCCGCCCGGTGAATTGCTGCGGCGAACTCCAGGGTCTTGTCGTCGATGCGCAAGAAGTCGGGCGCCAGGCCGCCTGGGAAGACCACCGCATCGAATGCTTCCGCATCCATCTCCCAGATGCTCTCCACAGTGTACCTGTTACCTTCACCCAGCACGTCGAAAGGTATCGTATGTCCAAATCGGCCCGTTATCGGCTTTTGCGGCCAGGCAGGTCGCCCGTGAAAGTGGCCGAGGGCAGCCTGTGGCAATGTCCCTACGACGACTGCGGCGCCGGCCTGGCTCAGTTGCAGCAGAGTATACATGACCTCGATGTCTTCGAACTCGTGTGCCGTAAGGACCGCGATCCTCTTGCCCTTCAGTTTGCCTTCCATGGCAGTGCTGTCTCCTTTCAGCATTTGAACTCTTCGAGAGCTTCCCAGTCAAACACTATGCCATGGCCGGCCCGGTCAGGTGCGACCGCGTAGCCGTCTTCAATTGTCAACGGATGGCGAATGAATCGATCGAAGCCAAAGCCATGGGCCTCCAGATAGGAGCTGTTTGGAATGGCAGCCAGCAGATGAACCTGCAGATCGTGTACCCCATGCGTGGTAACGGGTAGATTGCAGGTCTCGGCCAGATGAGCAACTTTGAGCCACGGCGTCACACCGCCAAGCGTCGCCACGTCCGGTTCAGGAAATGAGATGGCGCCGTGGGCGATCATCTGCTGGAATTCGTAGACTGTGTGGAAGTTCTCGCCCGTGGCGATAGGAAGTCCGCCTTCGCGTGCGATGCGTGCATGACCGACCACATCGTCAGGGATTGTCGGCTCCTCCAACCAATACAGATCAAAGCGTGTCAAGCCGCGGGCCGCGCGGATCGCTTCGTCAACTCGCCAGCGCATATTGGCATCGGCCATCAGCGGGTAGTCCGGCCCCAAGTGCTCCCGCATTGCCGCGACCCGTTCCATGTCCTCCGATAGCCGGTCTCGCCCTACTTTCATTTTGATTGCGCGAAAGCCTTGCGCCTGAAAGTCGTCGGCCTGTGCCAGCAGGGCTTCGCGCGTAAACTGTAAATCGATGCCCCCGGCGTAGACAGATACACGAGGATCGTGTCCGCCCAGTAGCCGCCACCAGGCCATTTGATGCTCCTTGCCGCGCAGATCCCACAGCGCGATGTCGAGTGCCGCCAGCGCGAATGAAGCGGCGCCGCCCCGACCCACGAAGTGCACGTGCCACCACATCCGTTCCCAAAGACGCTCAATGCAGTCTGAATCCTGTCCAAGAAGCAGCGGGCCCAGATCGTCGCGCATCAAGGCATGGATCGCCGTACCCCCGACATCACCGACGCAGTAAGTATATCCAAGCCCCTCAACATCCTCGGAGGTCTGTACGCGGGCCGCGATCAATCCGAAATGTGAAATGTCCCCATGCGTTGAGTCAGAAAGTACAACCGGAAGGGGAATGCGATAGTGGTCTGTAAAGACATGCGTAATCTTCATCTTGTCCAAATCTCACAAAATGGGCAGCTTCGGTTCGAAACCCAGTTCTTCTCGTATCCGCGTGATATCGTAGACCGGATCTTTTTCGTGGCCGGGCCGCCCATAGTGCGAAAGATCCAGTTGGTCGGCTTCGCTTCCGTACCAGGACCGCAGAAGTTCCGGTACGGGGACAGCCACACAGGCCTGCGCGCCGACGGCATTGAGAATACGCACGCCTGGTTTGCTGGGAGCTTCGGCCGCCGCGATCAGACAACGGATAGTATCGCTCAGGAACATGAACGAGATCTTGCCCATTCCCCAATCGGGCGTCGGACCCGGCTGCTGCGGAGTCAACTGACGGTCATCAGGGGCGATGCTGGCGAGCCGCAAACTAATAAAATCCAACTCACCGTTCTGCCGGGCGAGGTAGCGGGTGACCTCTTCCATCATGTACTTGGAGAAGCCGTAGCCGTCGCGGTCCAGGCAGGGGTGCTCGTCGGGCATGGGCAACTGGAGGGGGCGAAAGTCGACCGACTGCATTCCCACCGCGGCAATGGAACTGGCGAGGACAAACTTCCTGCATCCCCGTTCAATGAGATAACGCAATAGGTGATGCGTACCCAATACATTGACCCGAAGTCCATTCTCTTCTGTACAGCCTCCAGTAACTGCAGCCAGATGAATCAAAGTGTCTATCTTTCCACAGTCATCTAGCTTATGAAGCTCCTCAGGAGACGAAAAATCACCGCTGACCGAGACAGCTCCCAAGTGATCCGTAGGACGGCGGGAAAGACAGATCAGCTCGTGGGCATCAGACGAATGCAGAGTTCTGGCAAGCGCGCTTCCAATGAAGCCACTCGCACCCGTGATAAGGATTCTGCTCATATCGAGTGCTCAGGTTTTTGGCAGCAGGGGCTAATCTCGCGTTTCGGAGGGTTGCCGCGCAAGGGTAGGAATCAACTCCAGTTGATGACCGCGCCGAGAAGTTCAGGAATCTCGACCAGATTGATCCTGGCATACAGATCCGGCGCCTCTGCCGCCGTTACCCGGTGCGTAATTGTCTTGTGCCAAGGAATGGCTCCCGAAGCAATATTGCGCAGAACCGCCTCCCTACACGGTTCGAGTCCATCGTTGCAGGGAAAGAAGGCGGTCAGCTGCTTGGAATGGGGAACAAGGTAGTTGAAAGAGACCGGCGCCTTGCCGTAGTGGCCCAGAAAAACGAATTTTCCCCGCAGTCGGGCGAGCGGGAAAGCCAAGTCCAGGCACTGGGGAATACCGCTCCCCTCAAAGACGACATCGGCCCCACCCGGCTTGATCGCCTCAACTCGCGCCTTGACTTCGTCGGCTGTGAGCCCGCTCGCGTCTATGATGTGTGACGCCCCCAATTCCTTCGCCATGTCCAAGCGCCTCGGATTGAGGTCGATGGCGACTGTTACTGCGCCGCGCAGTCGCGCGGCCGCCAGCGCGCCCAACCCGATCATGCCGACAGCGTGGAATGCCACGACATCCCCCATCTGTATTCCGGCCATATCGACGGCGTTGTAACCCACGGATGGCATGACAAAAAGCGAGCCTGTGGCATCGTCTATACCTTCAGGCAGTCTCTCGATCTCTGCATCCTGCGGGAGAACAGTGTGGGAGGCATGGACGCCAGAACAGATCGTTACCGGCTGACCGTCGACCTGCATGGGAAGAAAATTGCGCCTGTAATAGACCCTTTCGCCAAGCGCAAACCTGGTAACTTCGGAACCGACGTCTTCGACGATTCCCACCGCCTGATATCCCGTGCAAACGGGATAGGGCCCGTAATCCAGCTTGCGGCGGAATACGGCAAATTCCGTGCCCACACTGACGCCCGAAAAGGTACAACGCACCAGAAGCTCAGCAGGCGACAACGAAGGGATCTCGAACTCTTCCAGTGAGAACTCTTGCTTTTCGTTACAGATGAGCGCTTGGCTTTTCATTTGGAACGCGGCCATTGCTTATGTGCTGACAATGCCAGAGGTGACACAAAACGCGGTGCGCTCAAGGCGTCTGGAAAGCGTAACCGTAGATGAAAAATGCTCGAAATATCGCGTAGGGGCAGGGTACTAGACGTGAACTGATCTGTCAATGAATCGGCAATCTGCGAATCCAGTTTCGTCACCTTGTAGGAATGGGAACCGGGGAATGGTATAATCGGGCGTGCTAGAAAAGTGTGGGGCAGAAGGACTCCGCAAGCTTGGAGAAAGGACCGAACTTGACAAAAATCACGACAGCGCAGACTTCCATTGAAGAATACCTGGATGCATTGGCTGGCGGCGAATCGACGCCAGGGGGAGGCGCAGCTGCCGCGTTGACTGGAAGCCAGGCGGCCGCCCTGCTGAGCATGGTCCTAAATTTCACTGTTGGCCGCAAAAGGTACGCTGAATTTGAAGAAGAAATGGAAGGATATTTGCAGAGAACGGAATTGCTGCGAGCTGAGCTTCTTGCTCTGGCCGACAGGGATGCGGAGGCATTTGGCGCGGTCGCGGCCTGCTACGCCATGCCCCGCTTGACAGACGCAGAGAAATCGAAGAGAACTTTGGCAATGCAGACTGCCCTGAGAGGCGCGGCAGAAGTCCCACTCGCGATGGCCGCCCTGTGCCTCGAAATCATGGAACTTACGCCACCGATCGCGGAGAAAGGCAATTCAAATGTGGTGAGTGACGCCGCGACCGCCGCCCATCTCGCCTTCGCTGCTATGCACAGCGCACTCGTCAATGTAAGGATCAACCTCAAATTCATGAAGGACGAGGCTTATGTTGACCAGGGGCAGGCAAGAGTCGAGTCGCTGGTAGCCGCAGCCGAGAGCAGTTACAATGCCGCACGCGCCGCTTGTAAAAGAACCCTGGGCATCGCAATATGAGCGCTCAACTTCTGAATGGCCGACAACGTGCCAAACAGTTACAGTCGGAACTTAAGGAGAGATTTGCACAGCGAGCGGCCGAGGCGGGCTCGCCTCCGACGTTGGCGGCTTTGCAAGTCGGTTCCGACGAGGCGGCATCCGGATACCTGAGGGCGATTCGCCGCGCCTGCCAGGGTGTTGGGGTTACATTCCGTCCCGTAGAGCTTGCTCAAGACAGCGCACAAGTGGACGTAGAAGCCGCACTTTCTGCCCTGAACGACGACGATGCGGTACATGGCATCATGGTCCTGGAACCATTGCCGGAGCATATCGACGACTCGCAGTTGGTTGATGGGCTGAATCCGGCCAAAGACGTTGACGGCGTTCATCCACTAAACGCCGGGCGGTTGGCTGCCCAGAAGGAGCCGTACTACGTGCCAGCCACCCCTGCAGGAGGAATTCGACTGCTGGAAGAGGCGGGCGTCGCCTTCAAAGGCAAGAGGGCCGTAGTCATCGGGCGTAGCGATATTGTTGGAAAGCCGATGGCCCTGCTACTGCTGCACCGGCACTCCACGGTGACTGTCGCTCATAGCCGCACAGAGTCGTTGCCGTCGGTCGCCAGAGCAGCGGACATTCTTTGTGTTGCGATAGGCCGGCCGGAGATGGTAACGGGGGCGTGGGTAAAGCCCGGCGCCGTCGTCGTTGACTTCGGTACGACCTATACGGAGGATGGCCTCAAGGGCGACTGCGAACGGGAAAGCGTGGAGGCTGTAGCGGGCATGTTGACCCCGGTTCCAGGGGGAACAGGCCCGATGACAAACATTATGCTGATGGAGAATCTTCTTAAGGCCTACCGCCGCGCCGAAGGAAAATAACCTCTCAATGCCCCAGGATTTCGACACTCTTCTCCCTGGGGTGATGGTCCAGGGTCGCGCCGCCAAACTTGCTGAGTAATGCACGCGCCCTCTCCAGCCTCATTTGCAGACGTGGTACCTTACAACGCCAGTCACCGCGCACCTGCTTACAGACAAGCTGCGAATCGCCCCAAATGCTCAGTGTGGTCGATCCAGGGTCAACCTGTTGTTCGATCATCCGCTGGTATACCGCCTCCAAGGCCCCGATGAGAGTATCGTATTCGGCCTCATTGCTGGTCACGTTGTCACCAAAGTTCAGGCGGACGACTTGCCTGGCTTGGCCCGGCCAGTCCACGGCGTAACTGCCATACCCTTGGCCTGGGTTCCCACGACTGCCGCCGTCAAAGACGATTTGAACTGGTTCTCCCGGCGCTTGACCGGATACGGGCAGGATTTCGGCAGGCATCGCGTTCTCGGGCTCGGGGGCTGCTGTAGCATTTTGCCCGCTCAACGACGACTGGTTGGCGACGAGTCGGGGACGTTCTCCGGGGCGGGGCGGCGCGGCCGGATTGTTATTCTTGGCCGCTCGTGTCGTATTCGACTTGGCGGAGACAGTCTGAACGGCGGGCGCGACTCTGAGAGGATTGCGGTCGGACAGCAGGTCTTCGGTTTCAAGTAGGCCCATGGCCTTTAGATGACGGAAGAGAAGCCGCCTTTGCCGGGGCAACAGGACTTCAACCCTACCTACGATTTCATGTAACTCCCGGTCCATTTCACTCCCCGAGATTTCTCAGTCTTCAACCTGAGATCCATTGGTTCTCAGTTTGGGTCGCGTAGGCACCGGAGAGAAATGAAGTGTCTTTAGCATCCAATCGCATCGGAACCTGAAATCAGGCACATCTCCGGCGTCGGCCAGGTCGCAAATCAACCGCGAGAGGCAAGTGCCTTCTCCCACAGAAACAGTAGGTTGGCCTGATGGAAATTCTGTACGAGGCCGCCGAGGGGAATCCGGTTGCGGCCAAACTGCTCTATTTCATAGCTCAACAGTTCCCTCTTGGTTGAGCCTTCAGAAATCAGCCGCTCGACCAAGGATTGGATGTCATCGAGATACTTTATGCTCTCCTCGATGCTCGGCGTAACCTCGCCCCGCAGCAGAATATCCCCGTGCCCCTGGACAATCGTCTCAAGATTGAATTCATGCAGGCTGTGCAAGGACTGTTTGAACTCTTCGATGTCGGCGAAAGGCGAGGCGATGACGGGGACAGGCATCATCAGATCGCTGGCAAAAAGAACCTTTTCCTCACGGACATGCACGACACAAACGTCGGGCCCCGGCCCCGGCGCGTGCATGACGTGAACGGTCTTGTCCCCAAGCCGGATGACCGAGCCTTCGTTGAAGACTATCTTAGGCAGGCGAATCTCGACTTTCAGCAGTTCATTCGTGTGCTCTCTTGCTTCTTCCAACGCCCTGCGACCATATCGGACCAGCAAGTCGCGGGCCCTTTCGTGGGCGATCAGTTCGGCTTCGGGGAAGAGACAGGATCCGTAGACATGGTCAGCATGGCTGATGGTGTTTATGAGAAATCGAATTCCTGCGGGGCAATGCTGTTCAGCGAAGTCGATAATCTGCTTTGTTTCTGAAGGAAAGGGCAGCGTATCGATGAGTATGCCACCCTCCCGCGAGACAACGAGTCCGGCGTTCACCTCCGCATACAGGGCGCTGGTAAATACCCATGTGTCGTCTGCCACTCGAGTACGCGTAATCGTCACTCGCCTCGTCTCCTATCCCTGCCCACCGGAATCAAACAGAAACCGGCACGATAGTATATCACAGCCGGCCAATTGAGGCGAACAAGCCCTTCTCGAGGGTGCATCCAGGATTTTTGCGTTTCTTGGACAGACCAACATGCGTCAACTCGCTATACCAGGCCGCAGCGCTTGGGCAATCGTCGCCGGCGTCCAACTACGCCGCGTCAGGTGGAGCCTTCGATCCAGGGGAAAAATCCCTCGCCCACATTCCGGACAACGGTGATAGCCCCGCTCGATCGTTGCCTCCCCTTCGGCATGTAACACTTTCCGCCTCCGCCGACCACTCGACTTCATCTTCTCCCCACACGCCGGACACACCACCTCTTCATAACTCCCATCCCCATGTTGCTGCACGAATTTCCCCAGCAATTCCCCCATCAACTTCTGACGCTGCGGCGCCAACTCCGCCGCCATTTCGTCCAACGTAGCTTGCAAGCGCACTGCACCCCCCGACCACATCCGCTCAAATACAGCTTCTGCCTCCCCCAAAAACTTCGCCCTCGCCTTTTCCTTGTCCATCACAACCCCCTCCCTTTCCCTTTGATTGTCCTCCCTATAGTCTACACCTCCCTCGCGCAAAAATCTCGGCTGCACCCCTTCTCGATTTCCGATCCATCGAAACGCGACTCTTGGAGTGGTTCATGTTGCGGAGGCATGCGAGCGCGTAATTTACCAAGATGGCGCGCAAAAAAAGACAGGGCAGAAGCCCTGGTCATAGTGGCCGTAATTGCCTAGCGTTCAATGGGACGTTCCGACCGCGATTTCGCCGTTCTTACCCTGGTGCCAGTCCCTGTCGGTCGGTGCGGGCCCTGAGAAGATGGCCCTCGGTACTGGTAACGTAGAGGTCACGGAGATCGGGGCCGGCGAACGCGCAGTTGGTCGGACTGTCGCAAGGAACTGGATTTGTCTCAAGCACTCGGCCATCCGGCGCGAAGACATAAATCATCCCACCAGGGCCACTCTCACCCCAGCCAGCAGTTGCAATGATATTGCCATCGACATCTAAACACATGCCGTCTACGCCCCGATGGGGATAGAAGTTGTGGAGCACCTCATGGTCGCCCACAATGCGGCTTTCGGCGGCGGAACTACCTTCGACTACGGGGTACGCCCACAATTCCCGTTTTTGTCCTTCCCCGTTCTTGCTTTGGGCGACATACAATGTTTCTTCGTCAGGTGAAAGGAGCAGGCCGTTGGGCGCGGTTGTGTCGTATGTCACGCGTACAGGCTTCCAGCTGCCGTCCTGCTGCGGGTCCAGCCTGTAGACGGATTCGTGGTCCAGCTCCATGTCGTCGCGGTAATCGCCGTAACGCGGATCGGTAAACCATACGCGCCCGCGGCTGTCTATCGCCAGGTCATTTGGGCTGTTGAGCCGTCTCCCTTCAAACTCGGCGCACAAAACAACCGTTTCTCCACCCTCGGGATACTGCACCATGCGACGACCGCCGCCTTCGCAGGCGTTGAGCAAGCCTTTGGCGTCCAGCATGAGGCCATTGGCCTCGTTAGTTCCCTCCCGCCACAAGGTGAACTCGCCGCCTTCCGGATCGTATCGAAAGATTCGACTGTTGACGATGTTCGTAAAGTAAAGAAAACGTCCGTCCCAGACGGGGCCTTCGGTCAGGCCGATGGGTTCAAGCAGAACCTCGAACTGCCACGCCATTCTTCGCTCCTCTACCTATAGGCTAAGATAGTCCGATCCGCACTCCAGCACGATTTGCCTGCTTCGTTGCAGTGCCTGAAATGGATCTTCCAACTGGGGGCTCAATTCAAGACTTATCGCGCCGGTATAGTCGATTTCCTTCAATGCAAGGAACATATCGCACAGCGTCTCAACCGTAAGTATCCCGTCGAGAAGCGCCCAATGTAGATCGCCCTCCCCGTCGTTATCGTCAAGATGAACGTAGGCAAGCCGTTTTCCTGCTCGCCGAACTACTCCGGCCGGGTCTTCGTCGCTGATCTGCACATGGCCGATGTCGAATAACAGACCCAGGTTGGGGTGGTCAATGGCTTCGATGAATTCCAAAGTCGCCGCCGCGGTGGGAAGCGCGGTTCCCGGGAAGTGTTCGACGCCGATTGTGATTCCAAGGGCCGCAGCCCCTTCGGCGGCCGTCGCCAGGGATTCAGCGTAGCGCGAAAGGGCTGCCTGGCTACCGTCGGCTCCGGGCACAAGATAGACTGTGCTTCCACCGAGCTCTTTGCATTGGTTCACAATGCGATGCAGGTGTGACAATGCCTCTTTGCGAGACCGGTCATCCGGGCTATCGAGGGACGCGCCTTCAGGCAATCCGTATGAGGCGGCGACAGAGGAGACTTGCAAGGAGTGAGATTCAGCAACTGCCTGGGCGGCCGAACTCGTCAGGAATTCCGGCCTGATATCAATCCAGCGGAATCCCAGGGCGTTCATATCAGATAGAACGCTTTCTTCCGACGCGGTCAGGGCCCAGACGCAACAGGACAAATACATCGCGCTAGCCTCCTGCATTTTCCAGCGGCGCATAGCCACCGGTACCAGTTTGGTCAAGAGACTGGGCTAGAATTGATCTCAGTTCAGTTAATTCGTCACAGCGAAGTGAGCGGTGCAACTTGAAAGGATGGCGCTGGCTCCACTCTTCGATGGCCGGTGTCATCTTCGTGATAGTTGAGAAATCGTTGGGGAAGCGAAGCGGATTCCCGCCCAGCCAACGCCCATGGCGCCCCGAAAGGGTCGTATTCCAGATTTTGGCGGGAATCACGTCCGGCGACGAATGGCCGGAAGGCCAGGCCTGAAAGAGCACCGGAATGTCAGATGGAAAATCCGGTAAGATCGTTTGCAAGAGCGCATGACTCCGGCTGCACGTGGATGGCATCCAAACAGGGAGCACGGGGCTGCGCCGCCCGATTACCGGATTCATCTGCGGACCGCTCTCTACGAGAACCGCGCCTGGCTGAACCTGCAGAAGATAATACAACCATTGCCAGGCGTAGAATCCCAACCGGCTAATCTCATCAACGGAGGCAAAGTCCAACGAATGCAGAGATATGTTGACATCCGCTGCGAACGTGCGAACGCTGGTTGCGAAACCCGTTATTGATCCCCACTGGGCCTCAGGCTGATAGGTCCAGTGCCGTGAGAGACGCCAGCCGCTGCGTTGCATGCCGCCTACTTCATGGAGCCAGTCGTCGAGCCATGGTGTGCCGCGAATGAATTCCTGATCTGTAAAGCCACCGTGGCTACCTATCTGAAGTCTGTGACGGGCGCCGAGCTCATATTGGCTCCACCTCGAAGAACAGGACAGCAACAGAATCGAGCCGCCTGGCATTAACCGTTCGCGTATGAAACGACGGTATTGGTCCGGCAATACGGCCAACTTCAGATAGATTTGGACGGACCGCCTTATCTGCCGCCTGGCGTGGATAGGATCGAACAGGCTGACGGCGAGCAGATCGGGGTTGTGGTTGAGGATGGGCGTTAGGAGGTCGACGCTGCGCTGCTGATAGCCGGCAACGTCATCCGGCTTGCCGCGAGAGGCAAAGCTGATTGGGAGGCCGTCGGCCAGCAACGGAGCGCCGAGGCAGGCGCAGAGATGGGCCGTGGCGCCGGAAGGCACGCCGATGACAATTGTGTCGAACCGCCTGTCAGGATCAAGTCTGTCGTATTGACTGACGTTCCACTGTGCCAAGTCCGCGGTCGTCAGGTTAAAGGTGAGCGAGCGGTTGTGGGGCCGGCCTTCCATTGCCCGGGCCGCCATTCCGGCGCTCCAACTGCGGGGCATATTTGACGACAGTTTCAGAAGCGAGATCTGCCGTCCCAGTCTCGAATTGACCGCCGGGTGGTGAAAGCGATTGTCGAGGGCAGACGCCACTGCCGCAACCGCGCCCGTAGCGATTTCGAAACCGACAGGTTGGTAGTTCACGTGCTAGACGTTTCCCGTTCGTTTGCTACGCGGATGTCACGCCCTTTGGATTTCAACCAAGATATAGTGTGCCAAGTATAGCCGAGGTGTAAAGGCTTCGCAATTTCGATTTGTTCCCTACCCGGCGGCTCTTCAATCGCTGAGAGAGACAGCGACCGGTCCATATGACGCGGCTTAGGGCCTATCTCCATCAGGAGGCGATAACGTTATCGACGCCTTTCCTCGCCTCGACGGTGGGTGCAGCCTGCTTTGGGTGTGGGAATCGTTTGCCATGGAATCCATGCCAGCGGTGGCTGAAGTTGCTTACCGGCTTGTGGGAGAGGCACGGGGCAGGCGTGGGGACTTCCTTACGGTGGCCGCGGCGCCCGCTGATTTGGGGGCGGCGCGTTGAGCCGCAGGTAGCGCAGGGCCGCATTGACCCCACACTCGGCGCGGTGCGTACATCAGGGGGGCGTTGCGGGGGGAGTCCCCCCGCACAAGGGAGGGCCGAAGGCCCGACCGCCCAAACGAATTTGGGAATACTCAATCCCCACTCCACCAGAGTATGCACAATGGACCGGTCATGACTCCATTGCCGCCCGAGGTATAGGAATATGTACCCCTATTGTGGGCTGCACCCTCGACGGTCAACGCGTTGACGGTTCCAAGCGCCTGTGATAGGCTTTTGCGGGCGTTCGCTGCGCCTCGAGTGGCACAGGGTATTGATGAGAGGCAATGAGATGGCAAAATTTAGCGATGGTGCAGCCAGGGTGCGCTTCGCGCCCAGCCCGACTGGGCATCTGCACCTAGGAGGACTGCGTACAGCGCTCTTCGACTGGCTCTGGGCGCGCAAGACGGGCGGCAAATTCATCCTGCGAATTGAAGATACGGATCGAAGGCGCCTCGAACCGGAAAGCGTTTCAAGCCTGATGCGAGGTCTGCGCTGGCTCGGGTTGGATTGGGACGAAGGCCCCGACATCGGCGGGCCTCACTCGCCTTACATCCAGTCGGAAAGACAGGAGGTATACAGGAAGCACGCACAGGCCTTAGTCGATCGCGGTCAGGCCTACCGCTGCTACTGCACGCCCGAACGACTTGAAACGATGCGGGAAGAGCAGCGGCGCCAACGCAAGCCGACCGGTTACGACCGGCGGTGCCGCGGCCTTTCCGATTCCGAAAGAGCAGAGCGAGAGGCCGAAGGGCTGCCTTCGG
The DNA here is from genome assembly GCA_951813625.1 of uncultured Caldilineaceae bacterium. Classification (GTDB taxonomy): domain Bacteria; phylum Chloroflexota; class Anaerolineae; order Caldilineales; family Caldilineaceae; genus Bin5. The sequence goes on from CATOTS010000005.1 coordinate 286,499, forward strand.
TCGTGCGATTTGCCGTACCTGAGGAAGGCGTCACCGTCTTCACCGATCTCCTGCGCGGGGAAGTCCAGGTAGACAATCGACAGTTGCAAGATGAGGTCATTTTGAAGGCCGACGGATTCCCGACCTATCACCTGGCGGCGATGGTAGACGATCACCTGATGCAAATCACGCACGTTTTGCGCGGCGAGGAGTGGTTGTCAACCGCACCACTCCACAGGTTGATTGTTGACGCCTTCGGCTGGGACATGCCTGTGCTGGTTCATCTTCCCGTCATTCTGGACCCCAGCGGAAAGGGAAAGATGAGCAAACGCAAAAAGACGGTGGCAGGAAAGGAGTACCTCGCGCTCGTGCATGAGTTCGAGGATGCGGGCTATCTGCCCGACGCAATGTTCAATTTTCTGACAAATGTAGGCTGGAATTTCGATCCTGTTGAGGAAGTATTTAGCCGAGAAGAGGCGATTGATCGATTTCAGCTGGAGGAGATCAATCCTTCGGCGGCGGCTCTTCCCTATGAGAAGCTGGACTGGCTCAATGGCCTGTACATACGCGAGCTGACGGCGGGGGCCCTCAAGGCGGCGCTGATACCATTCCTCAGCCGTCAGCTGGGTCTGCGTGAAGATGACCTGGCGGGGGATCGCAAGTTGGACATTTTGGCGCCTGTCATTCAAGAACGAATCAAGCGCCTCGACGAAGCAGCCGGATGGCTTGATTGGGCATTTCAGGACGCCGAAGATATCAACTACAACGAACCGAAACTCCTGATTGGGCGCAAAATGGACGTTGACGGCAGCATCCAGATGTTGCAGGCCGGCGCCTCGCTGCTGGAGACAGTGGAGCCGTTTGCGGCAGAGTCCATCCAGGGGGCATTTCGAGAAAAGGCCGATGAGCTAGATGTGAAGGCGGGGAGTCTTTTTGGACCGATTCGCGGGGCGGTCAGTGGCAAAAAGGTATCGCCGCCTCTTTTCGAGAGTATCGAAGCGCTCGGTAGAGAGGAGACGCTACGCCGAATAGAACGGGCGAAACTGGCGCTGGAAAACCTACAGACTGATGAAGGCTAGGAAAGGGTCAGCCGGGCGACTAAGGCCGCCCTACCGTACAAGAAGGATCCTACCCTGTACATGGAGAATTGCTGGTACTGAATCTTGTCTTCACTCGTCGCTTATGCTAGCATTGGGCTCGGTTGGGCTTGGCGTTGGGGGATAGTTTAATCGGCAAAACACCTGACTCTGGATCAGGCGTTCGGGGTTCGAATCCCTGTCCCCCAGCCTCCTGATGTGACGACTATGCGTTGCCTGTCGAAAGCGCTGCTACCAGATTCTGTGATGCCAGGACTGGTTAGCGGCGTTTTGCTTTGCCGAATTGACCCGTTATTGCCCCGTCTGGAAGGCTTTCAGCCTTGCCCGGTGGATCTCAGGCGGGGGCTTCAACGATTGCGCCCGTATTCTTCGTGGCTGCTGACCCAGTCGAGCGAGCTTATGGCAGCCGCCAGCGAGAGCTCGCCAGCCAGGACAGTACCGGCAACAATTTCGGCGAACTTGTAGACCTTTCCCTTTCCCCAACATCCGAGCGATTCAAGGCATTCCCTTTGCGTTGCCAGCCCGGTTCCCCCACCGAAGGTAGCGACGATCAGAGATGGAATCGTAATAGAAATATAGAGGTCTTTTTCCTCGGTCAACTCTACGTAGATCAGGCCCGCGGATGACTCGGACACATTTGCCACGTCCTGACCGGTGGCGATAAAAATCGCGGTTATGGCGTTGGCGGAGTGCAGTCCGTTGTTGTTCACTCCTGCCAGAATCGAGCCGATGTTGGCGACCCCATAGTGATAGAAGAGCTGTTCGGGCATCACGCGCATGTTCTGGATCAGGACGTCGCGGGGAATGATCGCCTCAGCGGTCACTCGTTTGCCGCGCGTACGCATGATATTCACCTGTGACGCCTTCTTGTCGGTGGCGAAGTTCGACTCCAGATAAAAGCGCTTGATCTCCGGGCCGTCGTAGTTGTCGAGAATCCAGGAAGAAGCGGCAAAAGTAGCGCGGCCGACCATGTTCTGACCCCCGGCATCCCCCGTTTGGTAATTGAAACGCAGAAAAGCGAATTTGTTGGATTGATATGGATCTATGTTGTCGAGCTTGGCCACACTTGAAGTCGCTTCAGCCTCTTCCCTAATGGGAATCAGATTCTCGCCGACCCACTCGATAAAGTCGCGCGCGCCGCGCGCGTCTTCGAAGATGAAGACCGGGGCGCGTTGCATTGCGTCGGCAACAACAGTGCACTTGACACCGCCCGACAGATTGAGCAGTTTCATGCCTCTGTTGTAGGAGGCGACAAGCGTGCCTTCGGTGGTGGCGAGAGGGACAATGAATTCGCCCTGGGCATGCTCGCCGCAGACATTCAGTGGCCCGGCAAAGCCGATGGGTACCTGCGCTACGCCGGTGAAGTTTTCGATGTTTCCCTGCGTATTGTGCGGATCGAACGAGTATTGGGAGACGTGTTCGAGCGAGTGCCCGGTGTACTCTTTGACGAAAGTCTGGCGGGCGCGGATCGCGTTCTCGCTGTAGTCATCATCCCTGTCGCGGGGGATTCGGGGCACATCAACCTTTTCGGAAATGGCGTCATCGACTGTGAACTGAATGCGCCCAAAAGGAGAGGTCTGGACTCCAATCCGGATGGAATGATGACCCGTCTCAAGCGGGGGTATCTGCGCAATGATGAAGACCTCCTTGCGCAGAGGAAAATCGATCGGTGAGCCGCTGTTGACCTGATCCGGGGTCAAAATCTGTCCGTCGCCAAAGTCCAGAGACAGGTTATCGGCAGCGACCTCTTTTTCGTCTATGCTGATGCCGTGGAAGGCGGTCAGCTTGGCGTCGCTGAGCCGGTTCTTTATCGAGAATCGCACCCCGTCCTCGATATTCTCCAGGCTAGCGTAGGTATATAGGCGTTTGAGCAACATTGAAGGAATAAGAGCCATTTTGCCCTCCGGTATCTGTCCCAGGAAGTGATATTGGAAAAGAATTTTTCATCAAGTCAGTTGGAATCGTAGTGACTGCTCTGGAATACCGCGGAAGCCCCCCACTGTCTACCCAGCGGAACCACCTATTGCCCCAGCGAGGAATCCTGTCCTATGTCTGTGCGCCAGACTGCGCCGTCGAAGCGGATGCCGTCGACGATTCGGTAGGCGCCGGCGGCGGCCTCATCTAGTGTTGCTCCTGTGGCGGTGACCGAAAGCACACGTCCTCCGTTTGTGACAACCTGGTCGCGGTGTGGGTCCGCAGTGCCAAGACGGGTGCCGGCGTGAAATGCGAATGCTCCATCCTCGCCCAATTCCCCCGACGGCAAACCTGTAACAAGCTTGCCGGTTTCGTAGGCCTCCGGATAGCCTCGCGAGGCCATCACAACCGTCACTGCAGATTCTGACGACCAGCCCAGAGCGCACCCGGCCAGGCGGCCATGCACACACGCAGTCATCACTTCCAAGAGGTCGCAATCCAGTAGCGGTAGGATAACCTGGGCTTCCGGGTCACCGAAGCGGCAGTTAAACTCAAGAACTTTCGGCCCGGTCTCGGTTAGAATCAAGCCTGCGTACAGAATGCCCTGGTAAGCGGCGCCTTCGGCATTCATAGCAGCCAGCGCGGGGCGCATGACAGTTCGCTCGACCTCGGTCAGCAACTCAGGAGATGCCAGGGGGGAAGGGGCGAACGCGCCCATTCCGCCTGTATTTGGTCCGAAGTCGCCATCCAAGAGTCGCTTGTGGTCCTGCGCGGCCGGCATCAGCCGGAAATCCTTGCCGTCGCAGAAGGCCAACACGGACAGTTCCGGGCCGAACAGCCTCTCTTCGATCAGAATGGTATTGCCGGCATCGCCGAAGCGTCGCTCAACCATCAGGGCGCGCAACTGGTCGGCAATGTCGTCGCCGGTTTCGGGCAATAGAACGCCTTTGCCTGCGGCCAGTCCGCTGGCCTTGATGACTGGGAGCGAGTCCAGCCCGGTAGCGAAGTCCGCCGCAGTTTCAAAGTCGGTAAAGGTGCGCGCCCAAGCGGTCGGGATGGCATTGCGTTGCAGAAACGCTTTTGAGAATGCCTTGGAACCTTCCAGTTTGGCCGCGGCAGCGGTGGGGCCGAATACATGAAGCCCTTCGACGGCAAACTGATCGGCAAGGCCTGAAACCAAGGGAACTTCCGGTCCGACAACGGTCAGGTCGATTGCGCTTTTGCGGGCGAAGCGGAGCAGTTCGGGGAGATCATCTGTTTCTATGGGGACATTGCAGCAGTCCGGCAGTGCCGCTGTGCCTCCGTTGCCAGGGGCTACGAATATGCGGCTAGCGTGGGTGGACTGAGACAGTTTCCACGCCAGCGCGTGTTCTCTGCCTCCCGAGCCAATTAGAAGGATTCTCATCGTGTTGCCAGTTATCTGCAGGTCTCTGATCGAAGGAGACGCTCTGCGCAAGCGGTGTCTTTATGCCGGCGCAGACGCGAAGGACTAATATGGATCCCTTTTGATGTCATGAATTTTGGCAAGAGTCGCATCCTGGGATTTCGGTCACCTCACCCTGGCAGGCGGCATGTGAAAGCAGTTGGGTTCAATCGGGTGGTTTCCAGTTTCCAAGCAGTTTCCCTTGTAAGACCGAGCGTTGCAACGTTCTCAACCAGGCAGAACTGTCCTGGTTCACGCGGTCGTTGGTCGCAAGATTAGCGTGTCTGAATACCTGCCATGGCAGTCGTCTGGCTCCATTGTTTCCTGGGGTCGAAGTCCTCTCGTTTTTGGCAGAATACGTCGACTCATGTCGACCACTGTCGACCAATATAGCCCAATGTCGTCCATTTATTTTTTCTTGGGAGGGGGTGCCGGGCGCCGGGATCGGCGGAAATTCGGGCGTATTTCGGGCAGAATTTGGTGGTTTGAATTGCATGACATTTGCAGCGTAGCAGGCATTGTAGCAGGAATCTGGGGTGGCTGACTTTTGGCTCGAATTGGGCCGGCTCGGGTGGACAGTTTTGCATGATGTTGACAGCGTAGCATGGTCTGAGCGCTCTTGCACTGGATTTCGTCTTGTTTTGCCTTTTTGCTTCATGAGCGGGTCGTCTTGGCGATTCATTCGTGTGTGCTGCCGGGCTGGCGGCGGCTGGGCGTTTGTGTTGTGAGGTCAGTCAAGGTTGTCAGGTATCTCTTGCGATTGTCTTGTGCGGCCGAAGTCGAGCGAAGTCCGGTCAGGTCCGGTCAGGTCCGGTTAAGTCCGGTCAGGTCGGGTCGATCGAGTTTTTTTGGGCTGACATTGACTGGAATCCCTCGGTTGGATTGGCATGACAATGACAGCGTAGCACAGTTTCAATTCTCTTGCCCGGAATTGCGGGAAATTGGGTTGCGCGGCGCCTGCCATATTGTTTCTTTTGTCATTGCCGGCGCATGGCGCGCAGGTCATGGTCCTACTATAGCTCATGCCGCCGGCTCTTGCACGGAAACCCGGTTTGTTGGGAAATTGGTGATGCTCGTTCCTGATTTCTCCTGGGGGTCCTTCTTCGAACGACGGACTTTCAGAAGGGGGGGCAGGCTGGATCTATGGGCGATCCGCCGGCGCGGCTGCTGGGCGGAATTTCCGGGTCTGATTGGGGAAGCAGTTCAGCTGAGGATTACACGTCAACTTCCCAAGACTGTTGCGAACTTCTCTTTTCCCGTCAACTCCAGCTCAAATAAGGGCGTCTCAAATGGATAGCCACCGGTGAAGCAGGCATTGCAATAGCCGTCCTCGGCCTGCAGCGTATTCATCATTCCTTCCACGCTGATGTAGGCCAGAGAATCGACGCCGATATAAGTTCTGATTTCCTCCAGGCTCTTGTGGGCGGCGATCAGCTCCGCCTGGCTCGCCATATCCACGCCCATGAAACAGGGATACCTGATGGGCGGACAGGCAACGCGCATGTGAATTTCGGACGCGCCCGCGTCGCGAAGGAGCTTAACGAGGGGTCCGCTTGTGTTCCCGCGCACGATTGAGTCGTCAACCAGCACAACACGTTGGTCGCGCAGATTGTCGGACAAGGGGTTGAACTTCATCGCCACGCCGTCCTTGCGAAGCTGGTCGGTCGGCTGGATGAAGGTACGTCCGATGTACCTGCTCTTGATCAATCCTTCACTGTAGTCGATGCCGCTTTCCTGGGCGTAGCCGATGGCGTGCGGGGTGCCGCTGTCGGGGACGGGAACGACGATATCGGCATCGACCGGCGCTTCGCGTGCGAGTTGGCGGCCCAGCGCCTGGCGAACGCGGTGGACAAGGCGTCCGCCCAGTCTGCTATCCGGTCGGGCAAAGTAGATTTGTTCGAAAGTGCAGAACGCGGGCTTCTCCGGGGGCACACCCTGGACAATCTCGTAACCGTCTTTGTCGATTACGGCGATTTCGCCAGGTTCAATTTCGCGAACTGCACGGGCGCCGATGGTGGCAAAGGCGCAACTCTCCGAAGCCAGGGCCAATCCGTTATCCAATTCGCCTAACACAAGGGGGCGCAGGCCCCAGGGGTCGCGCACGCCGTAGACCGCATCCTTGGTAAGAATCGTCAGGGAATAGGCGCCCTCGGCAACGGTCATCACCTGGCGGATTCTTTGCAGCCAAGTGCCGCGCGCGCCCGCCAACAGGTGGATAATCAGTTCGCTGTCGGTCGATGTCGAGAGGCCGACGCCCCGCTCCAAGAGCTGGCGGCGCAATTGGGGGGCGTTGACCAAATTGCCGTTGTGGCCAATGGCGAGGGGACCGTCAAGCGTCTCCAGAATGTATGGCTGGGTGTTGCCCAACCGCGGCGAACCAGTCGTCGAGTAGCGCGTGTGGCCTATGCCCAGATGGCCGCGCAGGTGGCTCAGGTTGTCCTCGTTGAACACTTGGGAGACGAGGCCAAGTCCCTTGTGGACGTGGGCAGTCTTGCCGTCGCAGGTGGCGATTCCGGCGGCCTCCTGGCCTCGGTGCTGCAAGGCGTAGATGGCGAAATAGGTCAGCCTGGCGATGTCCATTCCCGGCGCGCTGATGCCGAATACGCCGCAGGCTTCTCGGGGCGAGTCAAACGGTGCCATGGCTGCACCTCCAGACGGGCCATAGAGCGTTCGCGCCAGTTGCCGGCGCCAGGCGACAATCCCCTTTGCAATGGCGATACTTAGCAGGACCGTTCATTCGGCACCCTGCAGTGCAGCGCGTGCAGCCAGTCCTGTTACCAGAGCGACCTCAGTGGAAGGACCTGTTGCTGTCAGATGTCCCATCTTGCGGCCTCGCCGGGGTTTCCGTTTGCCGTACAAGTGCAGACTGACCTCCGGGTATTTGAAAAGTGCCGACCAATTGGGTTCACCATCATTCCAGAGGTCCCCGAGCAGATTCAGCATAACTGCCGGACGCAGCTGCTCTGTCGAGCCGAGTTTCAGGCCGCAAACCGCGCGTAACTGCTGTTCAAACTGGCTCGTCGCGGCACCCTCGATCGTCCAGTGGCCGGAGTTATGGGGCCGGGGGGCGATCTCATTGATGAGGAAGCGATCAACGGAACTCTTTTCGGAATCGGTCGCGTCCTGGGTCCCGCTGTTGTCAGGCATGAGAAAGTACTCGATACACAGTACACCGACTACGTCGAGGAATTCAAACAGTTGCCGGGCCAGGTACTTGGCCGCTTGAACGAGTTCTGAATCGACGTGCGCGGGGGCTATCGTAAGGTCCAGGATGTGGTTCTTGTGCCGGTTTTCAACGAGTGGATAGGCAGCAAATGACCCGTCAGTGCCGCGAGCCGCAACGAGCGAGAGCTCCGACGAAAACTCGACAAAAGCCTCGAGCACACACGACTGACCATCAGCAATCTGCCTCGCCGCATCCAAGTGTTTTTCGGACTCGAGAAGTAACTGCCCTTTGCCATCATACCCGAAAGCGGACGTTTTGAGAATGGCGGGAAATCCGATCTGATCGACGGCGTCTTGCAGGTCGGCAGCGGTCTCGACCGGACGATATGGGGTGACGGGCAGTCCGGCCTGGCTGAGAATAGTTTTCTCGCGCAGGCGGTCCTGGGCAGCATGGAGGACGCGGCCGGACGGGCGAACAGGCACGCCGCGGGCGTTGGCAAGTTCGGAGACGAGGGCGGGAACATTTTCGAATTCGAAGGTTACGACATCCACGCCCTGCGCGAATTCCAGAACAGCGTCGCGGTCATCGTAAGCCGCGACGACTTCGCGGTCGGCGATCTGTCCGGTGGGGCTGTTTCGCTCCGGCGAAAGCGTATGCAGGCGGTATCCCATCCGGCGGGCTTCCAGAGCCAGCATCCTGCCCAACTGGCCGCTGCCAAAGACACCTATGGTGGAACCGGGGGGAATCGGGTGCAACGGTGCTCGCTGCAAAGCGCTACTCTCCAGTTTCAAGACGGATAGATAGTACCTGTTCAGCCCGTCTTTGGCGATACTCTTGCAACTGGGCGCGCAGTGACGGCCGGTTTAAGCTGAGGATCGAGATGGCGAACAGCGCGGCATTGAGGGCGCCTGCTTTTCCGATTGCCATCGTAGCGACGGGGACGCCTGCCGGCATCTGCACGATCGACAAGAGCGAGTCCATACCGTTCAGCGCCTGGCTTTGCACCGGAACGCCGATGACCGGGAGCAGCGTATGCCCTGCGACCATGCCAGGCAGGTGGGCTGCGCCGCCGGCCCCGGCGATTATCACCTCGAGGCCGCGGCCGGCTGCGCCGGCGGCATACTCCATCATCCAGTCCGGCGTTCTGTGGGCCGAAACGACGCGGCACTCGTGGGGCAAGCCGAATTCGGTCAGCGTCTCAGCCGCAAACTTCATGCAGCGATCCCAGTCGGATTCGCTGCCCATAATGACGCCGACCAGAGGCGATGAGTTGGCTGTCGTCACCTTTGTTCGCTCCCCTGTGCCTCTCTGTTCAGGCAGTTGCAAATCAGGCAGTTGCAAAGAGCTTGCCGAGGTTTTTGGCAACTCTGGCGGCCACTGGCAACTCACCCGGCGAAAAGGCGCGGCCTGTGAGAAGCTCGTAGCTGCGGATGTATCTGGCGGCGGCTTCGAGCGCCAGCTCATCCGGCAGCGGCGAAGGCGGGCCGTCGCCTATGTATCCCTGCGCGGCATACGCCAGGCGGACGAATTCCTTGTCAAAGTTCTCAGGTTCTTCGGACCAAGTACTCTTTTCGTTGCTCTGCAAACGATCTGCCTTCACTTTCGCGTAACTCGCCGCCGTCCAGAACCGGCTCGAATCGGGTGTGTGGACCTCGTCGATGAGGAGCAACTCGCCATCGTCGGCGAGGCCGAATTCGTACTTGGTGTCCACGAGCAGCAGCCCGCCTGCGGCAGAGATCTCTTGTCCACGGCGAAATAGAGCCAATGACGCTGCGCAAACGGTTTCCCACAATTGCTCTTCAACCAGGCCTCTTTCAATGATTTCGGCGGCAGTAATGCGTTCGTCGTGGCCTCCATGTTGTGCTTTGGTGGTCGGTGTAATGACCGGTTGCGGCAAGGGATCGTTCTTGGCCAGTCCCTCGGGGAAGTCCAGACCGTAGATGTTGCGCTCGCCCAGGCTGTAGCGATACCAGAGGCTCGTTTTTGTCACGCCAGAGATGTAGCCGCGCACGACGACTTCCACCGGCAGCGGCCGGCAGATGCGGCCTAAGGTCACATTTGGATCCGGTGAGTCGACGAAATGATTGTTGACAATGTCGTGCGTTTGTTCGAACCAGAAGGCGGACAGTTGATTCAGGACCTGCCCCTTGAACGGCACCAGACCAAGGATGTGATCGAAGGCGGAAAGGCGGTCGGTGGCGACAAGTATGAGCCGATCGCCGGCTTCATAGATATCGCGTACTTTCCCGCTACGTTTCGGACCGAGGAATTCGAGATCGATGCCGGCGAAGGTATCTTTCAGTGCGGTTGCATCCATCAGCTGCGCTCCTCCGCGAGTCCGCCTGCCATTGCGCTCGCGGCTCTTGTCGCTTAGCCATTTCCGTTGCCAATCATGGATCGAAAAAGCGAAAGCCCCAAACCGCCTTTTGCGCCAAGGGGGTTTTGGATCGGTACGACATGGTCCTCGGGGTGGGGCATGAGCCCGACGACATTGCCGGCGGGATTACATATTCCTGCGATGTCGGCGACCGAGCCATTCGGGTTAAGCGGATAGCGGCCGGCAGCAGGGGCGCCGTCGGCGTCGACATAGCGGAAGGCGATGAGCCCATCTCGCTCCAGGCGGTCGAGCGTATGGCTGTGCGCCACCTGAAAGTTGCCCTCGGCGTGGGCTATTGGGCAGAATATCGGCTCGACAATGCCGGCAAGATAGTCGGCGCGCGCGCCCTGCTCCACGGCCAGATGCACCCAGCGGCACTCAAATTTTCCTTGCCGGTTGTGCGTGAGCGTCACTTGGCGTTCTTCGTCCGAAGACTCCTTGGGCGCGGGTGAAGGGCGGCTGCCGGCTGTTGTGCCCGGCAACAGACCGGCTTTCACCAGCGTCTGGAATCCATTGCAGATGCCCAGCACGCGCCTGCCGGCAGTGACAAACTCCTGCAATTGCTGGTTGAGGAAGGCGCGCAGATCAAGCGCCTGGCGAACCCCGGCGCCCAGGGCATCGCCATATGAGAATCCGCCGGGGAGAACGAGCATCTCGAAGTCGGAGAGTCGGAACTGCCCGCTCCGAAGCTGGTTGATGTGGGCAATCTGCGGCGCGCCGCCCGCCAGCTCGCAGGCGCGGGCGGTCTCGGCATCCCTATTCGTGCCGGAAACATGCAGGATCAAGACTGGGCAGGCCATCTTCTGTGCGCCACCTCTCTCGGGGAACGCGGGCTTCTCGCTTTCTCGACAGTCCAGGAGGCCGGCTCGCTCTTCCAGGCTAAGACGATCTCGTCGAGCTGCAGTTCGATCAGACGTTCGCTAGCGCGGTTCATCACCAGTTTCGGGGTCTCAGACACTGCGCCCAAGCGGGTTAAGGGCAGACCGGCAAAGCGCCGCTCCAAGGCATCGGCTTTGGCCGGATCGGCCTCCAGCAGGAGACGCCCGTTGCTTTCGCCGAACAGCGCGGTAGACGCACAAAACGCACGTTGTGGCGTCCGAATGGGTTGGATGTCGATGGTTGCGCCCAAGCGTCCGCCGATGCACATCTCGGCCAGGGCGAGGGCCAGCCCGCCCTCACTCAGGTCGTGGCAGCTACGCACGAGCCCGGCGCGAATCGCTGCGTGAAGCGTGCGCAAGGCATCCAATGGCTTTTCCGGCAGGGAAGGCGAGCTCCCCCCTGCTTCGCCCAGCAGATGATGAAGAAGGGAGCCGCCGAGTTCGGCGCGGCTCTCGCCCAATAGGAACAGGGTATTGCCCGGGCTCTTCAGGTGGGACGTGCAGGCGGCGCGCATGTCGGGCACGATGCCGATCGCTGAAATCAGCAGGGTGCCGGGAATGGGCTGACCGTCGAATTCATTGTACAGGCTGTCCTTGCCGGAGATGAAAGGCGCGTTGTAGGCGAGCGCGGCGTCATAGCAGCCCTGGCAGGCGCGCACCAGCGAGCCGAGCCGATCGGGCAGGGTGGGGTTGCCCCAGCAGAAGTTGTCGAGGAGCGCGATGCGGTCCGGGTCGGCGCCGACGGCGACGGCGTTGCGGAAGGCTTCATCGACGGCGCTGACGGCCATGGCGTAGGGGTCTCGTTTGCCCAGAAGGGGGTTGATGCCGGCGCTGAGAGCGATTGCTTTGTCGTGGCGCCATGTACCCAGCGGTTTGAGTACGGCTGCGTCGGCGGGGCCGTCCATCAGGGGCCCGGTGAAGGGCCTGACGAGGGTGCCGCCGCGCACTTCGTGATCGTAGGTGCGCACGATCTGTTCCTTGCTTGCCACCGAGGGAAAGCTGAGCATGCGCAAGAGCATCCGTTCCGGGTCTAGTGCGACGTCGGCCTGTTCGGAGAGGGTGGGTTCGGCGGAAGCGGGCGGCTCAATTTCCCGGTGGTAGGCGGTCCGGTGCGGGCGGGGCAGCCCGTCATGCAGGAAGGCCATGGGCAGCTGGGCTACTTCGAGTCCATTGTAGCGGACGCGCAGCCATCCGTCTCCGGTGAAGTGCCCTAGATCGCGAAAATCCACGTCCCAGAGCTCTGCGAGCTCGCCGAGACGATGGAGGTTTCCAGCGGGCACAGCCATGACCATCCGTTCCTGGGCTTCCGACAGCCAGATTTCCCAGGGCGTCAGGCCGGGATACTTGAGCGGAACATGCTGCAACTCGACGTCTGCACCCAGCTCTTCTGCCATCTCGCCGACTGCGGATGAAAGGCCGCCAGCGCCGCAATCGGTAATGGCATTGTAGAGGCGCTCGTCCCTGGCGGCCTCGACGAGTTCTATCAGCCCTTTTTGTGTGATCGGGTCGCCGATCTGAACGGCGCTGCCCGCTTCGGAATGTGTTGACTCGGTGAGTTCGGCCGAGGAAAAGGTAGCGCCGTGGATGCCGTCGCGTCCCGTCCGTCCGCCGAGGACGACAACGCGATCGCCCTGCAGCGGCTGCGTGGGGTGGGCGTTTTTTGGGAGCAGGCCGGCGGCGCCGCAGAATACGAGCGGATTCCCGAGGTAGCCACCGTCGTAAATAACGGCGCCGTTTACGGTTGGCAGGCCGAGTTTATTGCCGTAGTCGCCGATTCCTGCTACGACGCCTTGCTGGACGCGCACAGGGTGCAGAACGCCTGGCGGCAGTTCACTCTGGGGCAGATCTTGCGGGCCGAAGCAGAGAACGTTGGTACAGGCGATGGGCCGTGCCGAGACGCCCATGATATCGCGGACGACGCCGCCAATGCCGGTGTTGGCCCCGCCGAAAGGCTCCAGCGCCGAGGGATGGTTGTGCGTCTCCACTTTGAAGGCAAGGTCGAATTGCTCGTCGAACTCGATGATGCCGGCATCGTCGACAAAGGCGGAGCGTACCCAGGGACGGTCGACGGCTTCGGTTGCGGCCTGAATGTAACTGCTCAACAGACCCTGAATCTGCTCTACGGCGACGGCGCGGCCGGCGGCATCGTGCAAGGTAAAGTCGATCGATGCCTTGAACGTCTTGTGGACGCAGTGTTCGCTCCAGGTCTGTGCCAATGTTTCGAGCTCGACGTCGGTCGGGGGGCGGCCGACTTCAGCGTAGTAACCCTGGATCTCCTTCATCTCCTTCACGTCCAGGGAGAGCATCCGCTCCTTGCTGAAGGTGAGCAGCGCCTCGTCAGTCAGGTTTGACAGAGGCAGCTTTTCGACGCGGTCCTGAGGCTCGCGGTTGTCGCCGAATATGGGCGTGATCGGGCCGAGGCTGTAGCGCTCGATGGTATCGTTGCAGAAGAGGTTTTGGGCGAGCAGATGCAGGTCGGAGACAGAGAGTTCTCCTACGAGCTCGTACCCGGTTGCTGAGGCGGCCTCCAGCCCGTCGATTCCCAGTTCTGCCGCGCCTTGCTCCAGCACGCGGGCGGCGACGTCGGTTACTCCCGGGCGGAGGGCAACTTCTACAGTGTGACCGTCTGCAGGTTTAGCGGTGAGATCTGTCGAGTCTGACGGAAGTTGAGAGGGCAGTTCTATGATGCGGGCCGTTTCGGTTACCGGATCGACCATAAGCCGGGCGCAGAGCATTTCAATCTGATCTGTGCTGAGGTCTTCTGGTCCACGACTGGAGAGGAAAAAGATGCGCGTCTCTTGGCAGGATTGGACAGCGTCAACGCCGAGACGCTTAGCCGCAGAAGGAATCGCGGGGTTGCGATCTGCGGCAAGGGGGACGACTTCGATGCGAAGGGTTTTCACAATTCCTCTCTGAATTGAAAAGTCCCGCAGTCAAGTGGCGGCGTTCCACAAGTTGACACGGGACCCTGTATGAGGAGCGGAGAATTTATCTGCCATTGCACGTCCGACGCGCATTGGATTCAACCGTGGCCGTACGGCACGCAAGTACCCCCAAGGGGATTCGAACCCCTGTTGCAGGCTTGAAAGGCCTGAGTCCTAGTCCTCTAGACGATGGGGGCGTTTCAGACGAAATCGCAAAGGCAAGTGTACCAGCAAAGAGAGGTGGCCGTCAAATCAGGCAGCGTTTTGGGTGCGTTACACATTCGGGGTGGGAGTCGTTTGGCGAGGAGTTCAAGCCAGCGGCGGCTGGAATTGTCTGCCAGCTTTAGGGGGGCAGAGGGCAGGCACAAGGCCTGCCCCTACGACCGCCGCGGCGTTCGCTGATTTGGGGGCGGCGCGATGAGCCGCTGGTAGGACAGGGCTGCGTTGACCCCACACTCGGCGGGAGAGGGTACATAAGGGGGGCGTTGCGGGGGGAGTCCCCCCGCACAAGGGGGGGCCGCAGGCCCGACCGTCCAAACTGCAGCGGCCAGTGGTCAGTGGCGGGTTGCCAGGAACTGTCGGGAGCGGCGCATTGGGCCGTTGGTAGCACAGGGCTGCAGTGACGCCACACCCGGCGGGAGGAGTGGTGTCAGGGGGGCGTTGCGGGGGGAGTCCCCCTGCACAAGGGAGGGCCGTCAGGCCCGACCGTCGAGAACTGCAGTGGCCAGTAGTCAGTGGCCAGTTGCCGGCAACGTCAAGGGCTCAATCCACGAATCTGCACGAACTGACACGAAGAACGGCAACTGCAGTTGCCAGTGGTCAGTTGTCAGTTGCCAGCAACGTCAACGGCCAGATCCACGAATCTGCACGAATTGACACGAAGAACGGCAACTGCAGTTGCCAGTGGTCAGTTGTCAGTTGCCAGCAACGTCAACGGCCAGATCCACGAATCTGCACGAATTGACACGAAGAACGGCAACAGCAACTGCAGCGTGCGCGACTTGTTTTGAAGTTTTCGTGCAGATTCGTGTCCCTTCGTGGATGATGTAGTTGCCGCGTACGCCACTGGTGTGACCGGCAACCGGAAACTGGCCACTGGTGTTGAAGTTTTCGTGTAAATTCGTGTCTCTTCGTGGATATGGGTGTCAGGTTTTCGAGTTGCGGGTGTTCTGGTCGGGGGGGGGAATTGTTCCAAGTTGGGACTTTTTTTGGGGGGGGGTTGGAACTCGCGGAACTTACGGAACTCGAGCTGCTGGTGCTCGGCGAAATTCGGGGGGGGGGGCGGTTGGTTGTCAGGTTTGTGGGGTTTCGGGTGTTGCTGTTCGCGTTGAGGATGTTACAGGCGGCGATGAAAGCCGGACCTTTTGGCCCGGCAGCTGTCCTGGCCGCATCTTCAGGGTCAGTCATCACAGGATGCGGGCAGCGTCACTTCGTTGAACAACTCTGTAACCAGCGCCTCGACAGTGGGATCGTATTCGGCGAGCGTGGTCTCTTCCTCCACCAGCGAATCCGGCACCGAACCCCAGACCCAGAACCACACCGCTTCGGCAAAATATTCAATGTCCTTTGATCGCGCGTACTGACCCGACCACAGTTCTCCGTTCAACATCACCTGGTATGCGGCTCCGAGACGGTCATTGAAGTCCTCTCCATTCGTCTGTTCCTCAGCCGCATAATGAGCCAAGTGCGCGAACTCGTGGACGAGAACATAGCACTTCGGATCCGATTCCGGCACGCCCGCTATCCACCCGCCGGCACGCTTAATTGCAAAACCCAGCGGGTCGATTAACAGGTCGAATTCCGGCAACTGCACGACTTGGCCTTCCTCTTCATCGTGCTCATAGATCGACACCTGGGCATTGTTGGCGGCGAGCGTGGTGAGCAAGTCGTCCTTGAGCGACGAAACCATACCGCTGACCACCCCGCGCGCCTCGATCATCCTCGCGTCCGAAACCTCGCTGGGAGCGACGATGATCACGCCGGCGACATCAACGTGTTTCTGATAGAAGATGTCAAGCCCCAGCGATGCCGGCGGCGGCGAAAACTGCTGAGCCACAATCGCCGTATAGACCCGGTCCGACCAGTTCCCCCAAACGCCGTTCGAACCCTGGGCCCGGACCTGGTAATAGTAGTTTCTGCCGTCGGTCTGCACGGTGTGCGTGTAGCTTGTGCTGGTCAGCGTGCCCCCGAGCGCGCCCCACTCGCGGTCGAGGCTGTCCCATGCCCGCAACGCGTAGCCGGTCGCATCCGTCGCCGCATCCCAGCTCAGCGCGACCTGGCTGCCGGAGACCGTCGCCGCCAGGTTCTGGGGCGTGCCCGGCGGCGTCAGCGCCGCACTGTCCGAACACGAAGGCAGATTGAGGCTGTTCAGATGGGTGGTCACGACGCTGTTCGAGCCCGCTGCAATCGCCCCGCCCGGCAGGCAAAGTCCGCTGTTCCCGCCCAGCGACAGCCGGGTCAGGTTGGTGAGCAGATTCAGATTCAGCACCGGCCCCGTCAGCTGATTGCTGCTCAAATCCAGGCGCGTCAGGTCGGTCAACAGGCTCAGGTCCATGATCTGGCCGCTGAACTGGTTATCGCCCAGGTCGAGCTTCTCCAGCTCTTTATTTCCGCTCAGGTCGGGCAGCGACCCGCTCAACTGGTTGTTTTCGGCCACCAACTCCCTCAGTTCGGTCTGCGCGCTCAGGTCCGGGAGCGATCCGGTCAACTGGTTGTCGCCGAGCGAAAGCACGCGCAGGTTGGTGAGCGCGCTCACACCCGGGATCTGTCCGCTAAAGCTGTTTGCGCCCAAATAGAGGTTTGTCAACAAGGTCAGCTTGCTCAGGTCCGGAATCTGCCCGCTGAGATCGTTGTTTTGAATGTAGAGATTTCGGAGACTGGTGAGCGCGCTCAGGTCCGGGACCGACCCGGTCAGTTGATTATAGTGGAGAATAAGGGTACTCAAACCGGTCAGGGCACTCAGGTTTGGCAGCGACCCACTCAGATCGTTGGTCGCGAGGTTCAAATTGTACAGGTTGGTGAGCGCGCTCAGACTGGGAATCGAACCGCTCAAATCATTGTTCGAGAGGTTCAGTTTGGACAGGTTGGTGAGCGCGCTCAGACTGGGGATCTGCCCGCTCAAATTATTGTTCGAGAGGTTCAGTGTGTTCAGGTTGGTGAGCGCGCTCAAATCGGGGATTGTGCCGCTCAAATCGTTGCTATACAGGTACAGACCCCTCAGGTTGGTGAGAGCGCTCAGACTGGGGATCTGCCCGCTCAAATCGTTGAAGCCCAGTAGCAGATATTCCAGGTTGGTGAGCGCGCTCAAATCCGGTATCTGCCCGCTCAAGTCATTAGCTTGAATTGACAGATATTCCAGGTTGGTGAGCGCGCTCAGGCTGGGGATCGAGCCGCTCAAATCGTTGCGATCCAGGTTCAGATACTCCAGTCCGGTCAGGGCGCTCAGGTTCGGGATCGTCCCGCGCAGCCCGTTGTCTTTAAGATTTAAATCGGTAACGCGCCCGTTCCCGTCTGTGGACACGCCGTACCAGGTCGAGACCGGTTCCTGGCTCAGCCAGTTGGTCTTGTTGGTCCAGTTGGCGCCGTCGGTGGCGTTGTAGAGCGCAACCAGCGCCCCTCTGTCCGTGGTTGCAATCGTCGTTGTGCCTGTAATCGTCGCTGTGGCCGTAGGCGTGGCTGTGGCCGTGGCCGTAGCGGTAGTCGTAGGCGTGGCCGTAGCTGTAGCTGTAGGCGTGGGCGTGGGATCTGAACAGTAGAACAGACCAAGCCGGTCCAAGTCTTTGTTGGCTACATTGCGCAAGACATCGGGAATGCATCCGCTCAGTCCATTGCTCGCGAGGTAGAGGTGCGTCAGGTTGTCGAGGTCGCCCAGTTCGGCCGGAATCGAGCCGCTCAACTCGTTGTGGCTCAGGAACAATGATTGCAGCGAGTCGAGGTTGCCCAACTCGGAAGGAATCGACCCGCTCAGTTCATTGATGTGGAGCACGAGCATGGTCAGGTTGTCGAGGTTGCCCAACTCGGAAGGAATCGAGCCGGTCAGGTCGTTTTGGCCGAGCTTCAGCACTTTGAGCGAGCTTACACTGCCGAGTTCGGACGGGATCGAGCCGCTCAGCTGGTTGTTGGTGAGATACAGGTTTGTCAGCTCTTGAAGGTTGCCGAGTCTTGCGGGGATCGAGCCGCTCAGCTGGTTGTTGCCGAGCGGCAGGAATCTCAGGTTGTCGAGTGCGTCGAGCGATGGCGGGATGGTGCCGCTGAGAACGTTGCCGGGAAGGCTGATGTGGGTGACGTTGCCGTCTGAGTTGGTGGTGATGCCGTGCCAGTCGCCGATAGGCTCCTGGCTGAGCCAGTTGGTGTTGTCTGTCCAGTTAGCGCCGTCGGTGGCGTTGTAGAGCGCGACCAGCGCCTCCCTGTCCGTAAGAGTGCTGCCCTCAACCGTGGCCGTCGGCGTGGGCGTGTCAGTTGGCGTCGGCGTGATTGTCGCAGTGTTGGTAGGCGTAGGCGTCGCTGTAGCGGTCGGTGTATCAGTCGGCGTCGCGGTCGCGGTTGGCGTGTCGGTTGGATCGGAGATCGGCGGGTCAGCCGCGGCCGGCGCTTCGATCGAAAGCGTCAAATCGGTCGGCGCGCCGCCGTCGTAATTCTGCACGCGCAGCACGATGTGGCCGCCCGTCGGCACGTCGACCGTGACCTCCTCGTCGCCGTCAGAGCTCCGGTCCTGGTCGTCCCAGGCGCTGCCGCGGTTGTCCTTGCCGTAAAGATCGAAGTCGTGGCCGGTCGGCGACGCGTCGGTCGTGATCGTCCATTCACCAGCGCGGTTGCCGACGTCCCAACGGAAGTACTTCGACTGCCGCGCCCGCAAGTCGGCGACGACGCTGCGTATCGAATGTGCGGTCACGCCGGTCGGGTCGCTGACAATGTACGGGTCGGACTCGGTTCCCGACCCGCTGGACATCATGGCCTCCGGCGTGGCAGTGGGTGTTGGCGTGTCGGTCGGTGTCGCGGTGGGCGTGTCGGTCGGTGTCGCCGTTGGCGTATCCGTCGGTGTCGCGGTGGGCGTATCGGTCGGTGTCGCGGTGGGCGTGTCGGTCGGTGTCGCCGTTGGCGTATCCGTCGGTGTCGCGGTGGGCGTATCGGTCGGTGTCGCGGTGGGCGTGTCGGTCGGTGTCGCCGTTGGCGTATCCGTCGGTGTCGCCGTAGGTGTGTCCGTCGCCGTTGCCGTGGGTGTATCGGTCGGTGTCGCGGTGGGTGTATCCGTCGGCGTTGCAGTCGGGGTATCGGTCGCAGTCGCAGTCGGAGTGTCTGTGGGGGCGACAGCCCGCACCGTCTCTTCAGAGCGGTTGGACAGCGGCTTGCTGCCGGCGGTGCAGATGCTCCCCTCTGCTGTGCACAGGCTGGTGGCCGGCAGGATGATCCACACATCCGCGCCCGCATCCGGCTCAACTGTGAACTGCCACAGGTCGCTGCGGCTGTCCACCTGCTCGGCCCCGGTAACTTTCCCCCCGGTTAGGAGCAGGGCATGGTCGCGCAGGTCGGCAGCGCTGGCATCGATAGCTTCGCTGAAGGCAACGCGGAAGCTGAAAGCCACACCTGTATGGCTCGCCGGCACATCTTCAAAACTCGCGGTCAGGCCCGGCGTGGCTGTGGGTGTTGCGGTTGCCGTATCAGTCGGCGTTGGTGTAGCGGTGGCCGTTGGGGTGTCGGTCGCCGTCGCCGTCGGTGTGTCAGTCGGTGTTGCCGTGGGTGTGTCGGTTGGATCCGAAACCTGCAGCGCCGGCGGTTCGATCGACAGCTTCAGGTCGGTCGGCGCGCCGCCGTCGTAATTCTGCACCCGCACCACAATGTGGCCGCCCGCCTGCACGTCGACCGTGACCTCCTCGTCGCCGTTCCAGCTGCGGTCCTGGTCGTCCCAGCTGCTGCCCTGGTCATCCCTGGCGTAGAGGTCGAAGTCGTGGCCGTTCGGCGACGCGTCGGTCGTGATAGTCCATTCGCCGGCGCGGTTGCCCACGTCCCAGCGGTAGTAGACCGACTGGCTTCTGCTCAGGTCGGCCACGTGGTCGAGAATCGATTGCGCGCTCACGCCCGCCGGGTCGCTGATGATGAACGGGTCGGAAGAACTGCCCGACCCGCTCGACGTGAACCCTTCAGGCGTTGCCGTCGCGGTCGGCGTAGATGTAGTTGTCGGCGTCGGCGTGGCAGTGGCGCAATCGGGCAGGCCCAAGCTTGCCAGGTCGTTCTGCGCCCGCAAATTGACCCCAATTGGAGGAATACATCCGCTAAAACTGTTGCCGGCGAGGTATAAGCTGCTCAGGGTTCTGATGTCGAGCAGAAAGGCCGGGAAAGCGCCAGTCAACTGGTTGTTGATGAGATAGAGTGTCTGCAGGGTGGAGCTATCCCCCAGGCCGGTCGGGATCGTTCCCGTCAGCTGGTTTTCATGGAGATGGAGATACTTCAGCCTGCCAAGGCCGCCCAACTCCGACGGAATCGACCCGCTCAACTGGTTGTTGTCGAGAAGCACGGTTTGCAGGTTGTCAAGACCGCCCAGTTCGGACGGAATCGTCCCGCTCAGCTGGTTAAAGGAGAGTTCCAGGCGTACCAATTCTCCAAGGTTTCCCAGTTCGGAAGGGACCGTCCCGGTCAGCTGGTTTGCGGAGAGGTCCAGAAGCCGCATATGGTCGAGGCTGCCCAGAAAGGCGGGAACTGTTCCGCTCAACTGACTGTTCTCTAGAGTCAGCATCTGCAGGTTGTCTAGATCGCCCAGTTCCGCGGGGATGCCGCCGCCCAACGGGTTGTTGCCCAGAGTCAATGCCAGCAGCTTTTCGAGGCCGCCCAGAGCGGAAGGAATCGTCCCTGTCAGCTGGTTGGAGGCGAGGTTCAAATACTCAAGAGAGCCGAGGTCTCCTATAGCGGCAGGGATCGTCCCGCTCAGCTGGTTGTGGTCGAGGTACAGGTCTTCCAGTTTGTCGAGGTTGCCCAGACCGGCTGGTATCGTCCCATTCAGCTGGTTGTTCCTGAGCCTCAATTCCGTCACGCGGCCGCTGGCGTCGGTGGTGACGCCGGACCAGCTCCCGAGCGGTTCCTGGCTGAGCCAGTTTGTCCTGTTGGTCCAGGTGGCGCCGTCCGTTGCATTGTACAGCGCGACCAGCGCCGCCCTGTCCGTGGCCGCGCTCCTCTCTGCAGTGGCCGTGGGTGTCGGAGTCTCAGTGGCCGTCGCTGTGGGCGTAGGCGTCTCCGTCGGCGTCGCGGTTGAAGTCTCCGTCGGTGTCGGCGTGTCCGTCGCCGCAGACGCGACGTCAGCCCGCACAATCTCGCTCCAGTCGCCTGAACCGTCGCCAAAACGCGCCCGCACCTTCACCTTGTAGCGCACGCCCTCGTCCAGACCGGTTATCGTATACGAGTTTGTCGCGGGGAAGGCGTTGCCGGAACTGTCGGTCCACGTCTTGAAGCCCTCGTCCGTCCGCGCCCATTTCAGCCGGTAGTCCGCCGGCGTCTCCTCCGGCGCATCCCACGTCACCTCCAGCACGCCGGCCTGGTTGCTCACAAGCCGTACCGCAGCAATCGAGCGGTCGTCCCCGGGCGTTGGCGTCGCAGTCGCCGTGGGGGTATCGGTCGGTGTCGGAGTCGCAGTCGGCGTATCAGTCGGCGTGGCCGTAAACGTCGGAGTTGCTGTCGGGGTATCAGTCGGTGTCGCCGTGGGCGTGGCCGTCGCTGTTGCAGTATGGGTCGGCGTGGCCGTCGGTGTATCAGTTGGTGTCGCTGTCGGCGTGGCCGTAAACGTCGGCGTGGCGGTCGGCGTCGCCGTAAACGTCGGTGTTGCAGTGAATGTCGGCGTATGCGTCGGTGTCGCTGTCGCCGATGCCGCTATGTCCGCCTCAACCTGCTCGCTCCAGGCCCCGGGCCGGCCGTCGCCGGTCCCCTGGTAGCGGGCGCGCACTTGCACCTTGTAGCGCACGCCTTCGTCCAGCCCGCTGACCGTATAGGAATTGGTCGTGGGGAAGGCGTTGCCCGAAAGGTCGGTCCAGGTCTTGAAGTTATCGCCGACCCGCGCCCAGCTCACGCGGTAGTCTACCGGCGTCTCCGTCGGCACGTCCCAGGTTATCTCAAGCTCGCCCGGCTGCGTGCTCTCCAGCGCCAGGTTATGGACCGCCTTCACGTCCTCCTGCGCCGAGGCATCGTCCACCGCCGACAGCAGCGCAAGGCATACCGTCAGCAGCGCCGCCGCCAGCCAGGCGAAAAGGACTTTGGAGAACGAAGACATCCGCTTCACTGCCAAACCGGCTACTTCCTCTTGCTCGAGGGTGGATTCCCCTCCGCCATCTGCATGCAAAAAAAGCCCGCACTCTTTATGACGAATTCAAATCCGATATGTTCTTGGGCGCAATCGTTGCCAATCAGGAAAACGCATGCCCGCGGTCGAAAACACGGCCGCGAGCCTCTACTTACATTCCTGTAACGCGGCAGATTCGGCAGCGCGCGTCAAACCGGCTTCGACCCGGCCAATGCTGTTAGCTGAATTGTAAAGAGATAGGGGGGCTTCCGCCGCGATGGTCACGCTCTCCCGGGCGGGAGAGTAAGCACCCCCCCCTCAAGACCATGTCCCGAAAGGCGAAGGGGTGATTTGTGACCGGCAACTCGTCGATAATGAGCCATGAGGCGGATAGGATTGAATGCCGACGATGATTGCGAAATGCCAATTTATTGAAAGTGTGACCAACTTGTAACCGATCAGCGATAGCTTGTCAAGTCCGACTTCAATGCTTGAAGGCTGCGAAAGCGGCGCGCGCTGGCACCTCTGTTCATACTTTAGTTGACATAAAGCCCTAGTGGTCAGTGGCCAGTTGCCGGCAACGTCAAGGGCTCTATCCACGAATTTGCACGAATCTCCACGAAGAACGTCAACTGCGGTGGCCAGGAACTGCAACGTCAGCGGCTACGGCTTAAGCCACGAAGCTGCACGAATCTCCACGAAGAACGTCAACTGCGGTGGCCAGGAACTGCAACGTCAGCGGCTACGGCTTAATCCACGAAGCAGCACGAATTTCCACGAAAAACGTCAACTGCGGTGGCCAGGAACTGTCGGGGGTGATGCTCTCCGGTCGAACGCGCGATCGGCTGGCTACGCGCACACACGGTCGTATAGGCACGCAGGCGCTGGCGACGCGCTGGCGACGCACACACACGGCGGCGGGGGAAGAGGTGTCAGGGGGGCGTTGCGGGGGGAGTCCCCCCGCACAAGGGAGGGCCGCAGGCCCGACCGTCCAGAACTGCAGTAGCCAGTGGCCAGTGGTCAGTTGCCAGGAACTGCAGGGGGTGATGCTCCCCGGTCGAACGCGCGATCGGCTGGCTACGGGCTCACACAGTCGCATAGGCACGCAGGCGCCGGCGACGCGCTGGCGACGCACACACACGGCGGCGGGGGAAGGGGTGTCAGGGGGGCGTTGCGGGGGGAGTCCCCCCGCACAAGGGAGGGCCGCAGGCCCGACCGTCCAAAAGGAATCAGGGAAGCGTGATTTTCTCCACTGCCAGGTAATGGGCTGATGCAAGGTTGTTGCTGGTGTAGATGTTCAAGTTCGCCGCCTGATTTCCCACAGTTCAACAACGAGGTCGGAGGGAAAGCCGCTGGGGTCGAAGTCTTCGGTCTCCCTGGCATCACAATCGACGCGGGCGAATAGCTCCTCGATGGTGCGAGAGGAGTGATGCTGGGCTTCGCCCGTGGTTTGGTAGAGATAGACGGCGGAAGGCAGGATTACCGGGTGTCCCATCTCGTAGAGCGCGTAGGCGGGAAGGCCATTTGTCAGGGCAGGGAGCAGACTGGCTGCAGGTTGTTCGATGCTGCGGCCGGCGCGCTCAATGTGCACATCGAAGCGGAAGGCGAAATGTGTGCGCAGGTAGCCTTCGGCGTGGAGGAAGCTGCCGACCCGCCGAATTGCGCTCTCGAGGCGGGTGAAGTCGCTTGCGGATGACAGAGCCAGGGGAAGGTCCAGTGTAAGAAGATTTGCAAGCTGGGCGAAGAACCGTGCGCCGACTCGCGCGGTGAATTGGCGGCGCGCCGCGCTCAGGCTCTTTCCGCTGTGCCGCGCAGAAAGGGCTTTGAATGCGGAGCGGAAGAATGCGTAGGAGAGTGCATCGAATTCGCCAGAATAAAGCATTTCAAGGTCACTTTGGCGGCAAAACGAACCGGCGAGGGTGGGCCGCGCCTCCCTGGCATAGACCAGCTGGATGTACTCGTCGACAGTCTTCTGGACGGTGGGCAGGTCGTTCTCCGGATCAGCGAGCAGACACCATTGTTCGGAGATGGCGCGGGCCATCATGGTCAGAAGAGGGCGGCCGAGGGGCCACCAGTCCTGATAGTCGGGATAGGGATGCTGAGCGACGACGGCGGCCAGGTTGGAAGACATGTAGCCGGCTCCTTCTTTCGGATCTGGTTTTGCGCGAACAGCCACACGCTATAGTATTAATGCGACAGGTTAGAGAATTCAGATAAGAGAATTCAGACTCACGACGAATTGTACCTGAATCAGTAAGGAGTTGCCCCATGAAGACGCTTCTACCCGTACTCTTGCTATTTGTTGTCCTGGCCGGCGCGTGCGTGGCGCCGGCGACGCCCGCAGCCTCGCCCGCCAACGACTCTGGGGCGGCAGCGGAGCCGGTCGACCTGCTGGCCGAAATCATGTCGCGGGGCTCGATCTGGATTTCGACTGACCCGAACTATGCCCCGCAGAGCTTTCTGGACGAGAGCGGCAACTTCCAGGGTTTTGACGTGGACGTTGCCATGGAGATCGCTGAAAGACTCGGTGTCGAGGTTGAGTTTGTGACGCCGGACTGGGACTTGATCACGGCGGGCAACTGGGGCGACCAGTGGGATATGAGTGTCGGTTCGATGACCGTTACGACTTCCAGGCAAGAGATTCTCGATTTCGCCTTGCCGCCCTACTATTACACGCCGGCCCAGTTCGCTGCGGTGGACGGCTCGGGCGTGGATACTCTGGAAGACTTGAACGGCCAAACGATCTGCGTTGGCGTTTCGACGACATACGAGTCCTGGTTGATGGGAGACATGGAGGGGCTGGGGCTGCCTGCGGCCAGTTTCTATGTGGACGCGCCTCCAGCGGACACTTCAATCATTCCGCTGACGGTGGATAACGATTGCGCGCAGCAGATTCAGGCCGGCCGCCATGAGTTTGCGGCGTTTCTGACATCGAACACGGTGGTTGAGGCGGCCATGGCAGAGGGCGTCCCGGTCCACAAGGTCGGCACGCCTGTCTTCTCCGAGAACCTGGCGGTAGCATTCGACAAGAGCGCGTCGAAGGACATCGCCCGCCTGGTTGAGAAGGTCAGCGGGATCATAGCGGCCATGCACGAAGACGGCACGCTCAGCAGCCTGTCGATGGAATGGTTCGGCGAAGACCTGACGATGGACCCGACACAATAGAAAGGGCCGGGGCGGCCAGGACTTGGAGGGAACATGCCGCGTCCTCCGCTGGGCGGACGGGGCATATTCTCAGAACGGCAGAAACGAGGAAGCATGGCGGTAGCGCCCTCCGATGACAGCTTTGCAGACAAGGCAGAAGAGATCCTGGCCGGGCAGCGTCGCGATGCGCGGCGCTTCGTCATGGGCGTGCGCGTGTCGTATGCGCTGCTATTGCTGGCGCTGCTGTATGCGTTCAGCGGCACAAACTTCGCGGTTGCGGGTCTGCAATTCACGACGATTACGCTTGACTGGTCATTCATTCGCAGCCACTGGTTCTTCATTTTCAACGGCGTTTGGCTGACGATCCTGTTGTCGGTTTTGTCGATCGTCCTGGCGACTGCGCTTTCACTTCTGGGTGCGCTGGGGCGGTTATCGAGATTCCCACCGGCGTACGCGCTGGCGACCTTCTACATTTCCCTGATTCGCGGCACGCCCCTGTTGCTCCAGGTCGTGTTCTTCTTCCTGGCGCTGCCCCAGTTGGGTATCCGGCTGTCGGGGCTGGCGGCGGGCGTGCTGGCGCTGGGGCTGAACTACGGCGCGTACATGACGGAGATAATGCGGGCGGGCATCCAGTCGGTGGACGCCGGCCAGCGGGAAGCGGCCCAGGCGATGGGTTTGACCCAGTTCCAGATCATGCGTTTCATCGTGCTGCCGCAGGCGCTGCGGCTGGTAATCCCGCCGATTGGCAACCAGTTCATTGCGATGCTGAAGGATACTTCGCTGATTTCGGTCACCGGTTTTGTATGGGAGCTGCTTTGGCGGGCGCAGAAGCAGGGGCGGGCCAACTTTCGCAGCCTGGAGGCGCTACTGATCGCGGCGGTCTTCTACTGGATCATTACAATCGTGTTCACGGCCTTTCAGGCCCAGATTGAAGCGCGCATGTCGCGGGGCTACCGCTCGGCTCTGTGACATGTTAGCCGGAATCGGACGAGTAATTCACACCAAGAGAACCTGAAATGACAGAGGGAAAGACTCGAATTGGAATCATCGGGGTCGGCCAGATCGGTAAGAAGCATGTCCGTGTCTATTCGGGGATGCCTCACGTGGAGATTGCAGCGGTTGCAGACATAAATGAGGCCGAGGCGCGGCGGGTGGCGGAGGAGAATGGGATTGCCAGCGTCTACACTGATTTTCGCCAGCTTCTGGCGCGCGACGACATAGTGGCGGTGGACGTCTGCCTGCACAACAACTTTCACATGCCGGTGACGGTGGCAGCGCTGGAAGCGGGCAAGCACGTTTTCTGCGAGAAGCCGATGGCCGGGGCGTACGTCGACGCAGAGAGAATGTTAACGACGGCGAGGGATTGCGGGCTGATGCTCTGCATCCAGAACCGGGAGTATTTCTTCAACGAGACGAAGGCGGCAAAGACCCTGATTGACGGCGGCCACCTGGGGAGAGTGTATCACGGGCGCTCGACGGGTTACAGGCGGCGAGGGCGGCCGTTTGTCGACGGCTACGGGACACCGTTTTTCGTGCAAAAGGAGACGGCCAGCGGCGGCGCGCTCTACGACATGGGCGTCTATCATATTTCGGTCGTGCTGTATTTGCTGGGCAACCCGGACGTGCTGCGAATTTCGGGCAAGACGTACCAAGAGGTACCGATGGATCCGACGCGGCGGGCGCATAGCGGCTACAATGTGGAGGAGCTGGGGTTGGGCTTTGTACGGCTGGCAGACAACATGACGCTGGACATCATCGAGGCGTGGGCCATTCAGTTGGACGCGTTTGAAGGAGCGTATGTCGTCGGCAGCGAGGGCGGTGTGCGTTTGGAGCCGTTCGGCTACTTCCACAGTATCGGCGACCTGGACCTCGATTCGAAGGTCAACCTCGACAGTTTCAATTTCCGGCTGCACAAAGTGCGCGGCCAGGGGGACGAATATGACGGCGAGCAGGAGCACTGGATTGCGGCTGTGGAGGGACGCGTCGAACTGATGCCGACTGCGGAGGTCGCTTTGAACTGTATGCTCATTTCGGAGGGGATCTACCTGTCGAACGAGCTGGGCCGCGAGGTGAGCGCGGAGGAAGTACGTGAGGCGTCTGTTTCGACGGCCGCGGCGATGTGATTTAAGAGTGGCGCTGATGTCTCCGCGGCAGACCGCAGAGGCGAAGGGATTGCCGGATTAAACGGCCTGGCAACGGATAAGTTTGGCCGTTGTAGCCGAGAGATTGAGGACTGACTGGGCTTCCCCGGGGGGAATGAAGGCGCCCTCGTGCCGCGCGGCCTTCAAGGACTGGCCGCCGGCGGTAATCGAAACTTCGCCGCTCCAGACGAACCAGACGGATTCCTTGTCCGGCGACGCCGGCGATTCGACCTGACCTCCTTCGCCCAATTCAAAGTAGTCCAGTTTCATCTCCGCGGTACCGGTGGCGGGCGATGCCGGCGCCCACGCCTTTGCATTTCCTTCAGGAATTGACTTACCCGAGTCGAGACGGTCGATTCGCACTTGCGTCTGGTGGTTTTCGGGCGGACGCGGCGTTTCGCCTGTGTGCGAAGGGTCGCGTTCACCGCGATAGAGGGCCTGGTCCGGCGGGGCCTGAAAGCTGATCAGGGTAGCCTCGGCACCGCTGGTGTTGACCGTGCCATGCACTTCGGGCGAGGGCACATAGGCAAACTGGCCTGCGTGGATCGGGGTGTACACGTCTCCCTGGCGCACGGAAACGCCGCCTTCGAGCACGATGAATATGTCGGCCGAGCCGTCGTGGAAGTGTTGGGGAAACTCCTCTTCGGGCTGGAAGACCGAGTAGTTCAAGGTAATGTCCTGGGCGCCGGTAGACGGGCCGACGAGGTTGCGGGAATCGCCTTTGCCCATCTGGAAGGCGGCTGCCTGAGTTGCCGAGAGAAGAGTTGCCATTGGTTCGCCTCCTACTGATTGGATTCCACTGAGATGGGCCAGAGCCGCCGGATCGCTTGGATCGAACAAAGCAAGGGCGGCCAGCTGTTCGGCTGATTCGCCGCGCGAGGCATTCCTTGTCCTCGGGTAGGCTGGCATTTGCGGACGCAGCGCTCAGACGCCGTAATGCGACCCGTCGGCAAGGTTGCGGGCGGCTCGAACGGGGCGGAACAGGGTCTGGCGCAACGGCGGCATGGTTTCAACGAGCCTGGGATCGGGGTCCCAGTCATGCCATTTGCTGTCGACTGTATTGTAGCAGCTGAAGATGGCGACGCGATCGTGTTCGCGGCTGTTCCACGGGCGGGCGCTGTGGGTCAGCGACTCGGTGAAGATGAGAACGGAGCCAGCGGGGCAGGAATAGCCTTCCCAGATTGGCGAGTTCTGGTCATGGATGGCGTCGGGCGCGGCGTAGGCGGCTTTGTGGCTGCCGGTGACGAGCAGGGTACCATCGCCCTCGCAGACGGGATTCAGCTCCCAGACGACGCGGGTCAGTCCGGCGTGCGCCTTGCCCGGGATGCAGTGGTAGAAGTGCGTGTCGCCGGGGAGGCGGAAGTAGCCGCTGCCGTTGTGGGGCGCGAACTGGCCTTCGCCGGCGCGGCGGTAGAAGAGGCTGCAGGACTCCATGCGGAAACCGTAACAGTCCTGGCGCGATAGAGGCGGGAAGGCGACGAACTCGTGCATGAAGCCGACGACGACGGGGTGATCGGCGAGCCTCTGCATGGGGCCGCCGAGCGGTGAGCGTTCATGTTCGGGGATCGAGTCGGGTTCATGATGAAGGCGCAGACAGAAGTCGCGCATCTCTTCCAGTTCGTCTTCCGAAAGCACGCCGGGGATTAACAGCCAGCCGCGCGTGTCGAAGATGTACTTTTGCTCCTGGGTCAGGTTTACGACCGGCAGGTCATCGGCGTTGGCGGCTGGGAATTCCTGCGCGCTCATGTCCAACGGTTGGCCCAGGGAGTGGGCG
The DNA here is from genome assembly GCA_951813625.1 of uncultured Caldilineaceae bacterium. Classification (GTDB taxonomy): domain Bacteria; phylum Chloroflexota; class Anaerolineae; order Caldilineales; family Caldilineaceae; genus Bin5. Next base: position 315,576 of record CATOTS010000005.1, read on the forward strand.
AAGATGTATGGAGCGTTCTGGGCACTTCCATTTTCTGTAGACATGGCTGAGATGCCTCTTTCTGCCTGTGGGACGACCTAGTTGGCTGGCATTCTCCTGCATCGTAACGGCCAGCCTGCGACGTGGCGTTATCATACATCAGATAACGGTGTGAAGAAAGGGGAAGTCAGGACGGCGAGCCGACTCTGGTGCATTTCAGCTTCACTGGCAGGGCGGACTTCGCTCTGGGAATCGGGGGAACGAAAAAAGGGGCTGGATGCGGGTATCCGTCGATGCGGACTTTTGTCTGAACTGTGATTCGTCTGATTTTGTGATGGACATGATTTAGGGCACGGGCACCGGGGGGTATTCGGTCCGGGAGTCGGGGGAACGAGAGGTTGGGGCTGGATGCGGGTATCTGTTGGTGCGGACTCTTGTCTGAACTGTGATTCGTCTGATTTTGTGATGGACATGATTTAGGGCACGGGGGCGGGCGGCAGTCTGCGGGCCGGGAGTCGGGGGAACGGGAGTTGGGGCTGGATGCGGGTATCTGTTGGTGGGGACATTTGTCTGAACTGTGATTCGTCTGATTTTGTGATGGACATGATTTAGGGCACGGGATCGGGGAGGGGTCTGTTGTGCCGCACTGCAGGAATGACGGCGTACTGTCAGTGAGCGATGGTTTTGGAGGGGGGCGTTGCGGGGGGAGTCCCCCCGCACAAGGGAGGGCCGCAGGCCCGACCGTCCAAGAGGAGCGGGGAAAGGGTATTCCTCCACTCCGACAGAGAATGCACAGGGGACCGGCCATGGCTCCATTGCTAGATGAGGTATTGGAATTTGTACCCCTAATTTGGGCTGTATCCTGTCAACCTTGAATCTGGAACGGGCCACTCATCTCGCATATAATGGCAGGAATGGATGGCGTGCATGCGAGATCGCCCATTTTATGGGTGTTCGAACAGGAGTCGACGTGGGCGCCCGGGCTCTATTCAACGAGAGCGGCGCCGGCAGCGATTCGAGTTGAGGTCAAGTCTTCCTCTTGGGAGTGCTGGCCGCTCCGGCGGAGCGTTGGGGGCTTGCAAGTGGAAGCCAGCAAACGCATCGATGGGTGGCGACGAGGCAAGTTCAGTCGAGGGAGGCAACAAACTGGAACTGACAAACAGAGCCGCTCTATTCTTTCCGGGTTGCAGCGCGGCTGACGAGACTACACGATGCTGAAGATTTCTTACAGCGCGGTTCGAAGGGCACTGAAGCGAATCGCGGTAAAGATTCTCCTGACATGGGAATGGCTGGAGTCGGGCGTTGCCTTTGACCTGAGCAGCGACACGGTCAGGGCCAACCCTTACGCGACCTACGAACGTTTGCGGCGCAAGGACCCCGTGCACTACAGCAGGCTTGCCGGCGGGTGGGTGTTGACGCGCTATGAGGATGCCCAGGCGGTCCTGCTGGACCACCATCGCTTTTCCAACATGCAGGGGAGGTCAGATTACGGGCAGGACGCGAGCTTGCTGGACCTGGATCCTCCTGACCACACAAGGTTGAGGTCGCTGGTCGCCAAGGCTTTTACGCCGCGTACGGTGGCGGAACAAGCGGCGCGGGTTCAACAAATTGTGGACGAACTCCTGGCAGGGGCGGCTGACAGGGAGTGCTTTGACCTGATTGAGGTGCTGGCGTTTCCGTTGCCGGTCATTGTGATAGCTGAAATGATCGGCGTTCCCACCGAGGACCTGGAGCAGTTCAAGGAGTGGTCAAACGCGATTGTTCTCTCGCTGGAACCGGCGCGCAGTGACGAGCAGGTCAGGCGGTTTCGCCGCGCCTCCGAAGAGCTATACGAGTACTTCGAGGGCATCATTGCGCAGCGGCGGGAGGAACCGAAGGATGACCTGATCAGCGCCTTGCTTGCGGCAGAGGATGAGGGAGACAAGCTATCGCACTTGGAATTGCTGGCGACGCTCGAGCTGTTGCTGGTTGCGGGCAATGAAACGACCCGAAACCTGATTGGAAACGGGATGCTGGCGCTGCTCAGGAATCCGCAAGAGATGGAGCGTCTCGGGGAGGATCCGGCGTTGCTGGACACGGCGATCGATGAGCTCTTGCGCTATGACAGCCCTGTCCAGCTTGACGGCCGCCATCTGCTTGAGGATGTGGAAATTGGAGGCAAACGACTGCGCGCGGGCGAGCAGGTCGTAGCGGCGGTTGGTGCGGCCAATCGTGATCCTGCTGCATTTTCCAGTCCGGAGAGATTGGATATCGGGCGGAGGGAGAAGAGCCACATTTCCTTCGGCCGCGGGATTCACTTCTGCCTTGGCGCGCCGCTGGCGCAATTGGAGGCGCGCATTGCGTTCGCGGCGGTCTTGGAACGGTTCAGCTCGATACGCCTAGCTGCCGAGCCGGCGTACAGGCCGCAGGTCGTGCTGCGCGGTGTTGAGGAGCTGTGGGTCGAGGTGGAGAGAGCAGATGAACTATCGCGGACCACTGGCGCCAACACACCCGTCATAGAACCGCAGGGCCCGCTTCTTGACATTCGAGGCGAGTCAGGTTAGGCTTGCAGGCGGTTGGTTTTATCCTGCCTTAGAGGAATTGGTCGAGTGGGAAGAGCTAGAGTGACTAGCCGCACTTTTGCCAGGAGGAGGCCCGCAGGGAGCGGGCGCATGGTCTGACAGCTGCTTTGCCGGGCGAATGCAGTTGTCCTCCTTTGCACTCACTGCTCGTTTCCTGTATGCCGCTTCGGATGGTCCGGAGGGGCATTTTTTGTATCTTAGCTGAGTTTCGGGCGAGGCCAGGTCTCGGTGTAACACCTCATCGTCGAATTCACGTCTTGAATCGAGGTATTGGTTCCGGGGAAAACGCGGCCGTAAGAGGCGCAGGTTGGGGCCAATTGCGGCAGCTAATTTCACAAGCAAGGAGTCCGTATGGCTGTAAAAGGGTCTGTGAAAAAGGCGGTTCTCGCCTATTCGGGCGGGCTGGATACGAGCGTCATTGTCCCGTGGCTGATCAACAACTATGGATGTGAGGTCGTATGCTTTTGCGCCAACCTGGGCCAGGAGGAGGAGTTAGACGGGCTGGAGGAGAAGGCCATCGCTTCCGGCGCGACCCGCTGCTATGTTGAGGACCTGCGGGCGGAGTTTCTGACTGACTACGTCTTTCCGACGATGCAGGCGGGCGCAATCTACGAGCGGGACTACCTGCTGGGCACTTCCTTCGCCAGGCCGCTGATCGCGAAGAGGCTTGTGGAGATCGCGCAGCTGGAACGAGCGGACGCGGTTGCCCATGGGGCCACGGGCAAGGGGAACGACCAGGTACGTTTTGAGCTGACGGTGATGGCGCTCAATCCGAAGCTGAAGATCATTGCGCCGTGGCGGGAGTGGGACATTCGCGGGCGTTCGGACGCGCTGGACTATGCGGAGGAACACAATGTGCCGGTCAAGGCATCGGCAGACAGGATATACAGCCAGGACCGCAATCTCTGGCATCTGAGCAACGAGGGCGGCCCGCTGGAAGACCCGTGGACGGAGCCGCCGGCAGATATGTTTGAGTGGACGAATTCGCCGGAGGACGCGCCCGACGAGGCGGCCTACGTGGAGATATATTACAGGCGCGGTTTTCCTGAGCGGGTAAACGGCGCGGCGATGGGGCCTGTGGAACTGGTTCAGAATCTAAACGCGCTAGGTTGCGAGCATGGTATTGGGCGCGTGGATTTGGTGGAGAACAGGCTGGTTGGGATGAAGAGCCGCGGCGTTTACGAGACGCCCGGCGGGACGATCTTGTACAGGGGGCATGCGGCGCTGGAGCAGCTTTGCCTGGACAAGGATACGCTGCACTGGAAGCAGCAGGTCGGGCTGCGCTACGCTGAGCTTGTGTACAACGGTCTGTGGTTCACGCCGTTGCGAAAGGCCCTGGACGCGTTTGTGCAGGAGACGGAGAAGTCGATCAGCGGGACGGTACGGCTGAAGCTGTTCAAGGGGCAGGTTATGGTGGTGGGCCGGAGGTCGGCACACAGTCTGTACCGGGAGGATTATGTTACATTCGACGAGGACGATGTCTATAACCAGGCCGACGCCGAGGGCTTCATTCGCCTGTTCGGGCTGCCGCTGAAGGTTAATGCGCTCCTGAGGGAGGAACATCCGGCTGACGCCATGCCGCCGCCTGCCGAAGACGGCGAGTCGCGGGACTGGGATTGGATTCAGCGGGACTAGCGGCGGTTGGCGCGGGTTACGTCTTGTGCTCGACGCGGTGATGAAGTAGAGGGGCGGTGGAACAGCTAGCGCCCAAAACGTTCAAGAGATATGGAGATTACGATGTCAGAGAAAGAACATACATTTTCCGGACCATCGACTGCGCCCATTCCTGTAACCGGATTCGATGCGGCGGGCATCCATTGCGGTATCAAGCCGACGGGGGCGCCGGACCTGGCGTTGATCGCGAGCCCGACGGCCTGCCGGGCTGCGGCGGTTTTTACGCAGAACGCGTTCCCGGCGGCGCCCGTACTCTATGACCGCAACCTGTTGCGCATGAACCCTGACGGAACGCACGGGGTGGTGATCAACAGCGGAAACGCCAATGCCTGCACCAGCGCGGAGGGCAATGCCAATGCAAGGCGCATGGCGGAGGCGGCGGAGAAGAGCCTGGGAAGCACCGACAATACGGCATTCGTGATGAGCACGGGCGTGATCGGGGTGCAGCTTCCGATCGCGGTGATTGAGGAAGGAATCCCGCAGGTGGCGGCGGAGTTGCGGCCGGACGGCTGGGAAGCGGCTGCCGAGGCGATCATGACGACGGATGTCTTTCCGAAGTGGGCTTCGAGCCAAGCCGAGATAGGTGGGAGCACAGTGACGATCACCGGCATTGGCAAGGGCGCGGGGATGATTCATCCAAACATGGCGACGATGCTGGCGACGCTGGCGACCGACGCCAACATCGCGCAGCCGCTGCTGCAGAAGGCTCTGGCGGCGGCGGTGAGCCACAGCTTCAACCGCATCAGCGTGGATGGAGACACGAGCACAAATGACACTGTGCTGGTGCTGGCGAATGGGGCGGCGGGGAATGCCGAGATTACTGAGGAGGGCGCCGACTACGACGCTTTTGTGGGAGCGTTGACGCAGGCGTCGATGGAGCTGGCGAAGCTGATCGTGCGCAACGGCGAGGGCGTGACGAAGTTTGTGTCGATCCAGGTTGAGGGCGCGGTGAGCGACGGTGAGGCGCATCAGGTTGCGAACTCGATTGCGAAGAGCCCGTTGGTGAAGACGGCGTTTTTCGGGCACGACGCCAACTGGGGTCGAATCCTGTGCGCGGTAGGTTACTCGGGCGCGACGGTGGACCCGACACGGGCGCATCTGTTCATTGCGGCGGGGCAGCCGCAGGACGGAAATGCGGAGCTGCAGCTGGTGGACGCGGGGACGCCGACCGGATACGAAGAGGCGGACGCGTCGGCGATCTTCGCGGAGAGCGAGATCAGCGTGCGCGTGTCGCTGGGTCTGGGCGAAGGGGCGGCCACGGTGTGGACGTGTGACTTGAGCTACGACTATGTTTCGATCAACGCGGAATATAGAACTTAAGTGCAGTGGCCGGGGGCCAGTTTCCAGTTGCCAGTGGTCTGTGGCCAGTAGAGTATAGCGGGGCCAGGGAGAGGTTTAGAGCCGCCTGGGCTGACTGTCGAGGGACAGCGGGCCGGGCGGCTTGCGCGTTCAGACGCCCCAGCGCCGGCGGGCTTTTTCCATGGGGACGGGCTTGCCTTTCGTCCAGGCGTAGTGGGCGCCGGTGAAGGCGCCGTTGGGCACGACGCACAGCCACTTGAAGTCGTAGGTAAGGCTGGGGCCGTTGAGGAATTAGGCGAAAAAGTGCATGAGCTCGGGCGATTGGACGAGGGCGAGGAATTCGGGCGTGTGGGTGACGGGCTTGGCGCCGCCGAGGAATTCGCCGCGCTTGCCTTCGGCGATGGCGCCGTCCAAGAGGGGCGCGCCGGGCGCGAGCTGCCCGGCCTGCTGCAGGTTTTGGAGGACGACGCGGCGGGCCTCGTTCACCTCTTGACGGTCGTGCAGGCCGCGGATGAGGAGGTAGCCTCCGTTCTGGAGGCGGTTGCGCAGGGTGGGCAAGTCGTGCCTGCCGGCTGTTGGGTCATGCAGCTCGTCGAAATAGCGTCTGCCTTTTTCCAGTTGGTGTTTCCCCATTGTTAATTTCATAGTCATGAGCGTGTCGGGGCGTGTGACCGGGCAGTTGCCGATGTGCTGCGTTGTGTATGGGCGCGTCGAGTGTAAACAGGTACTGTCGGACGACCACTTATTGCGTGTGTGTCGGGGCGTGTTCGGAGGTCACATTTTGGTCTTTTTCAGACCATTTTCGACCAATCCGGTCCTTTTTGGTCCGTTTTCTGCCTTTTGGGGCAGTGGGCGGCGGCGGGATCGGGTATGGAAAGGGTATCGGATGGTCTCATTTGTCCATAATGGGCATAGAAAACAAAAAGTTTTCTTTCCTCGTGACAGGATGTTGAAGTTGCTTAGCCTGAATCGTTAGTGAGGATGGGCCTTGGGGCGACGGGTTGCGACAAAACGGGACAGGGTGCTCGACGGGGGCGTGTTCTGCCGTTTGGTGCAGGCTTCTTGTGACGGGAGATGGGACTGCCCGGCTGCGGCACGGGAAAGGGCGGCCGCGGACAGGAAGTCGGAGGTGGATGTTGGGGGGCAGCCGCTGATTTCGGGAGCATGATGGCAATTTAGCACATTTGCCGGGCTCTTGCAGGCGCGTTTCCAAACAGACACCCTAACAGGAACGAAAACTCCGATGCACTAAACCTCTCGGATCCATTCACGAAGTTACACGAATTTTCACGAAGAAACCCTCTGAGATCTTTCCTATCCTGGGCGGCTACCCGGCCACCATTGGGCGCCACCGACGGACGGGTAGGGAGGGCCACGAAGGGCACAAACGAACACGAAGGAACGGGGAAACACCTGATCTCGAGAGATATCGCATGAGCCGGGCAGCGGCGCATGCTCGACGAGGAGGGCGGCTGGAGGAACCTCGCGCCGGCGCGAAACCGTCGCTTGCGTTAGCTTTGGTCGGATGAAAGGGGGAGAGTTTGCCAGAAGCAGATTGATTGACTAGACTGGGCGGAGCGGACTAAGAGAAAGGAGCATTAGATGCTGAAGGCAAGCATTTCGGAACTGAAACGATCGCTGAGCGCATATTTGCGGGACGTCAGGACGGGGGAGGAGGTCCTGATTACCGACCGCGGGCGGCCGATTGCGCGGCTGGTGCCGGTTGCTCGACCGGTATCGGAGGATGACCATTATGCTGATCTGGAAAGGAAGGGGTTAGTCAAGCGGGGGACCGGAAAGTTGCCTGAGGATTTTTGGGAGTTGCCCAGGATGGAGGACCCTGAAGGGTTGGTCTTGAAGGGTCTATTGCGGGAAAGGGAAGAAGGCCGGTGAAATTCTGGGATTCTTCGGCCATCGTGCCCCTTTTCGTCAGGGAGAATCATTCGGCCGATGTTAGCCAGTTGTTGAAATTGGATTCTTCAATGTTCGTGTGGTGGGGAACACGTACCGAGTGCGTATCGGCACTGATGAGAAGGATGAGAGAGTCGGGAACGACAATCGAAGAGGTAGACAACTCTCGTCTGGTCTTGGCTTCATTGGCGCTTTCATGGACAAAGCTCGAGCCAAGTGGAGAAATTCGCAACATGGCGGAGCTACTCTTGGAGGCCCATCCCCTGAAAGCGGCAGATGCATTTCAACTCGCTGCGGCGCTGAAGTGGCGCGAAGGGGTTGAAGCCGATGGGGAATTCGTGTCACTTGATCGAAGGCTACGCGATGCAGCCTTCGCAGAGGGCCTTATGGTCGTGCCGACAGACCTCTAGAGACACGACTCCACCCAACCTCCAACCAGCTACAGATCAGGCCAGGCGTTGGCCCATGGGGCGGCCTGTTCGAGGGCGGCGGCGGCCTGGAGGGTGAGGGTGTCGGCGTGCCAGCTGCCGACGATCTGGAGGGCGACGGGTAGGCCGTCGGAGGCGAAGCCGCAGGGAACGCTGGCGGCGGGCTGGCCGGTGAGGTTGAAGGGGAAGGTGAAGGGCAGGCGGTCGAAGATGGAGGGGCTGGGCCTGCCTTCGATTGTGGCGGGCCAGTCGTCGACGCCCCAGGCGGTGAGAGGCATCTGGGGGGTGAGGAGAAGGTCGTATTCCTCGAAGAAGAGGCGGGCCTGATGGTAGAAGTCGGTGCGGGCGAGGTCGGCGCGGCCGTGTTCTTCAGCGGTGAAGCGTCGGCCTTTTTCGATCATCTCGACGAGGGTTGGCTCGAAGGCGTTGGGGTCCTGGTCGTAGCTGCGGCCGACGCGTGCGGCCATCGAGACAAACCAGGAGACTTCGGCGCCGTCGCGGGGGTTGTCCCAGCCGGGGTCAACGGCTTCGACATGGCAGCCGAGGTCTTCGAAGCGGCGGGCGGCCTGTTCGGTGAGGCGGCGGACGTCGGGCTCGACGGCGGCATAGCCGAAGTCGGGGCTCCAGGCGACGCGCAGGCCTTTGAGCGCGGGCAGGGGGTTGGCGACGGCGGCGAGGTAGTCGTCGGGCATGTTGTCGATGGTGGTCGGGTCGCGCGGGTCGGGGCCGGCGGTGGCCAGGGTAAAGAGGGCGGCGTCGGCGACGGTGCGTGAGATGGGGCCGTTGTGTGAGCGGGCGGACCAGATATCGAGGTTGGGCCAGTAGGGGATGCGGCCGAAGGATGGTTTGAAGCCGAAGACGCCGCAGAGGGCGGCGGGGATGCGGATGGAACCGGCGCCGTCGGAGCCGTGGGCGAGGGGTCCGAGACCGGCGGCGACGGCTGCGGCTGCGCCGCCGCTGGAGCCGCCGGGCGTGCGTTGCGTGTTCCAGGGATTGCGGCCGGGGTCGCCGAGCAGGTTGTCGCACATGTCCTTGTGGCCGAAGTGGGGGGTGTTTGTCTTGCCGATGATAGTGCCGCCGGCGGCTTTGACGCGCCCGGTGACGGCGCCGTCGAAGGCGGCGACGTTGTCGGTGAAGAGGACCGAGCCGCTGGTGTGGCGCATGCCTTCGCTGGGTTCGAGGTCCTTGATGGGGACGGGGAGGCCGTGGAGGGGGCCGAGGTCGTCGCCGCGCATTACGGCGCCTTCGGCGGCGCGGGCGGAATCGAGGGCGCGGTCGCCGTCTACGGCGAGGTAGGCGTTGATATAGGGGTTGACGGCTTCGATGCGGTCGAGGATGGATTTGGTGAGCTCAATGGGTGAGAGCTGCTTTGCGCGGATGGCGGCGGTGAGCTCGGTGGCGGGGAGGCGGCAGAGTTCGGGAAAGGTCATGGCTGGTGTGCCTTTCGGGTGACAATGGAAGCTAGCGGGCTCTCTTGCAGGGGCAGCTCTTAGAGGTCAAAGATATCGCTGACGGCGCATGTGAAACCAGGGAGGACAGTGTTTCCATCGAGCGTGTCGTCCTCGGAGAGCGTTTGGAGGGGCTGGCCGGGGCGATGGACTTCGATCGTTCGGGTTTCGGGATCGACGACCCAGACCAGGTGCACGCCGAAGCTGATCCACATGCGGGCTTTGTGATAGACATCGCGGGGGCTGTCGTTGGGTGAGGTGACTTCGACTGCGAGGTCGGGCGCGCCCTCGAAGTAGCCTGGCGCATCGGCATCCAAAGGCAATTTCTGGGTGGAGATGAAGGCAATGTCCGGCTCCCGAACTGTGTCGGGGTTACGTTCGAGCAGAAAGCCCACATCAGAGGCCAAGACCCAACCCAGGCGGCGGGGCTTGATCAGGCTTCCAAGGAGGATTGTGAGATTTACGACAACCTGGCCGTGCCTGACTCCGGTTGGCATGGTTTTGACGAGTACCCCGCGTATTAGTTCACCGCGGACGCCTTCACTGTCTAGGCGGAGAAGTTCGTCGGCGGTGAGGAGTTTTTCGGATGTGAGTGTCATGGTTGGGACCTCCCGAATAGGAAAGTGTCGGGGGCATTATACTACAAGTCCCGCGCCGGTGTCTGGTTCGGGGACAAATGTGGGTGCAGCCCACCATTTGGGGTGGGAATCATCTGGCGAGGAAATCATGCCGGGGTTGGCTGATCTTGTTTGGCGTGTCTGGGAGAGGTACAGGGCAGGCCTAGGGCGCGGCCCTACGGTGGCCGCGGCGTTCGCTGATTAGGGGGGCGGCGCAGTGGGCCGCAGGCGGCACAGGGTCGCATTGACCTTACACTTGGTGCGGGGCGAAAATCAGGGAGGTGTTGGGGGGAGTTCCCGCGCATGAGAGAGGGCCGAAGGCCCGACCGTCCAAAAGGAATCAGGAAAGCGTTTTAGCCACTCCGCCAAAAAATGCAGAATGGACCGGCCATGACTCCTTAGCTGCCTAATGTATAGGGAATTGCACCCCAATTTTGGACTACACCCGATGAATGTCGGAATTGATTTGTGGGAATGTGGGACGGGGCTGGCCGGTAAGTTGGGGGTATCCTGTAAGTTTGTTGGTCTGGTTTTCTCAAATGTGGTCGCTCTTGGAGAAATGGCTTTGACTTTTCCAACTCCTAAGAGCGATCCACAGATCTACGCGAATCGTCACGAAGCGACCATGCGAGGATTTCGCATCCTGAGCGGCAACCTGGCCAGCAGTGGGCGAGTACAGGAGTTATATCGCTTTCTTGGGAACCGAAGCTTTGATCGGGTGACTCATGGGATGGGCTGCCGGCTGGTCGGAACACTTCACCAGATGGACCGTGCATGAAACTCCTGGATTCTGGTGTCTGGGGTCAGCAGCAGACCGGCGAGGAGCGCGGCAGTGGCGCCTATTGTGCGATCTGCTGGATGACGGTGCGTCCAGTCAAGTTCGAGGGCCTTAAGCCAGGTGCGAATATCAACGGCAAGCAGGTCCAATCGGTCGACGTGCTCGAGTCTTTCGGCAAGTTCGGGTACCGGGAGGGGAATCAATAACATTCCGTTATTGACTTTGTCGCCAATCTCCCACATCGAAATCGAGCTGACGGCGATACGATCTGCCTGGGATATTGTCTTTTCGGCGGATGTGGAAAGCCGCACGCGTTCAAACATCCAGAATAGAAGTGTTACCGTGTCCAAGACAATCACCAGGCGTCTTCCCATTCGTCAAGAGTCGGGGCATTCATGTCTCCGAAGAAGACCACTCCCCCGCTGACGTCGCCGAAAACCTCTTCTACAGGCTTTTTCTCGACGATCGGCTGAATCCGCAGAACGGCGCGTCCCCGGTCGGTTACGATAAGCTCCTCGCCGCTCGCTTCAATTGTACGGAAGATGCGGGGCATGTTGGCCTTAAACTTGCTCTTGGAAATCGTATTCACTGATGTCCTCCGGGGCTGAAAATGACTATGGTTATGACCGTAGTCATACTTTCTCCGGGTGGGGAGCAGCTGTCAAGTTCTTGAAGGGGGGGCAGATGCCCGCGGTGTACGGGCGGGTCGGATCGCGGCGTTTCAGTCGGTTTAGGGCTAAGGGCGGGGTTGATCGATGAGGCGGGCGAGGGCGGCGCCGAGGGAGAGGTCGTCGACTTGGCCGAAGGCATTGGCGCGGAGTTTGCCGGCGCGGTCGATGACGAGGAGGCTGGGGGTGCCGCGCAGGCGGTAGCGGCCCATGGTGACGGGTGTAGGTTCGCCGGGCGTGTGGGCGTCAACGCCGACGGGGAATGTGATGCGGTATTCGTGGAGGAAGGCTTCGAGTGAGACGGGGGTCATGGCGTCGTGGTGCTCGAAGACGGTGTGGAGGCCGAGGAGGGTGAGGTCGTCGCCGAAGGTCTGCTGGATGCGCTGGGCTTGGGGGATCCCATGGGAGACGCAGCCCGGGCAGAGCATCTGGAAGGCTTCGATGACGACGACTTCGCCTTTGAGGTTGGCGAGGGCGGGGCTGGTGTCGGAGTTGAACCAGCGGGTGACTTCGAGTTCGGGGGCGGTGGAGAGTTCTGATTGGGAGGTCATGGGAGCTTCCAGTTTTCGGTTATGGGTCTTGAATTTTGCGGCTTCAGTTTCATGGAAGACTTGGCACGGGGGCTCAGTCGGTGTGATCGGCGAGGAGGGCTCTCACGGCCGGCACGAGTTCGTTGGGGATGGCCATGACGGTTAAGGAAGCGTCGTCGAAGGCGGCTTCGTCCTCGGCGATTGCCTCTTCGTCGGTTTGGTCGTCGTAGTGTCGGATGAGGCGTTGGACGCGCTCGAAGTCCCAGCCGGGGGGGTATCTGTTGGGGTCGTTCATCTTCCTCTCCTTCTCTTCCGCCTTCGAAAGGCTGCAAGCTGTCTGCCCTTGAGTTCGTATGCTGTAATTACAAAGACTTGCTCCTGTTCGGGATTGGGGACGTAGATTACACGCAGATAGCGGCCTCTACGGGTACGTCCGATCGCTATACGCGAATTGCCTCGACCTCGTCTGTCTTCATCTTGGGCAAGCAGCACATCTTCGACTTCGTTTTCTTCGACGTTGTGAGCATATATGTGTGGTTCATCAGTATCGGGGTCAATGAAAAACCGCACGTCAATTCCAGTGTGAAGCTCTCTCGCTAACGGTAGGCGAAAGTTTAGCACTTTCACTCCATATGGGCAATCCCGCCGTTGACGTTCGTGTCTCCCGCTGCTTCGAATTGGGCCCCAATGGCTGGTTGCCGATGAGGCTGCAATTGGCAACCAGGGTGGCGATTTCAACGGGATCTTGCGAATCGTTCTTGCTGCTTGCGCGCATGGTTCAAGCGGATTCCGGCGATCTAAAGTAAGTTCAATTTGAGACTAAGAGTTTTTCGTAGTCTGGGTCGAGTTCGAATTTGGGCCAAAGGCGATAAACAAGGGTGATTGTGTCGTCATTGATGCGGTTGATGAACTTTTTGCAAGCGTCGAAGAGTTGGGGCATCGAATCGTGGCAGTGGTTGCGAGTCACCTCTTCTCGCATCCATTTCCACAGACCTTCGATCGGGTTCAGGTCGGGACTGTAAGCGGGCAAAGCCATGAGCGTGAAGCCGAGTTTGGCAGCGGCCTTCTGTACGCATTTGGCCCGATGCCAAGGGGCGCCGTCCCAAATGATCACGACTTCGCTGGGCCCATCGTCCAGCCATGCAGCCAGGCGCTGCAAGAACTGAATCGTATGCTCTTTGTTGCAGGTGCCTTCATTCCAAATGAAGCACTGGCCCTCGGCGAAGTCGTAGGCGCCATACCAGTTGATGCGGTGTGCGAGCGGCGCCGAGTCACTCAGTCGCCAAGCCGGTTTGCCTTTTACCGCCCAGGTGTAGCCGATGTCCATGTCGCGATGGATGTGTGCTTCATCGATGTAGTTCAGACGTCTCTGCGACCGCCATACCTGTTCATACAGTTCGTGGAACCGTTGCACAAAGTCAGCTCGTTTGTGCGGGTCGGCTTTCTTGGGCAATTTTTGGCATCGCTTCCAACCCAGATTCGCCGCACACAAGATGCGGTGCAGCGAACTGCGGGCCAAGTCGCAATCCAGCGCTTGTTTGAGCCAGAGTCGCAGCTTTTTCAACGTCCAATTGTGGCCGGGCAACCCGTGGTCGACAGGCTCGCTTTCCACGACAACGCTTACGAGTTGCCTGACCTGCTTGAAGCTAAAAAAGGGCGACGCCCTCCCGTATGACGATAGCGCACTGCCTCCGGACCCAACCGATTATAGTCATGCACCCATTTGAGGACCGTTTCCTTCGTGCGTCCAATCTCTCGTGCCCAGCTACAGGCCGTCGTCTGTCCACTCGCGATCATAAACAATGGCAGAAATCGCTCGCGACTGCGCGCATGGTCAGCTTCCACCGACAAACTGCGCAAATCGGACAAAGACTGGCCCCATTTCGTCAAATCCGGTCGAACCATCGTTTCCCTCTATCATTTGATATGGAAGTCGGTCCGATCCTTCTATCACATCTTGCCTATCAAATGCAAGGCTCTTGGTTTCATTAGGGAAACACTTTAATCGTTCTGAAAAAGAATGCCGCCCAAAGGGAGACTTCGGGGGAGGTGTCGCCGGCGGTGCGAGCGTTGTCGTATGAGAGGACTACTTTTGCGGTGTTGCAGGGGCAAGAGGCGACGGCGCGGCGTGGGCGGACGGTTCGCGGGGCGGTCAGGCTGAATCGGGCTGTTCGCCGGTGTAGAAGTCGGTGGTCCGGTTGGCGGCGGCCTGGGCGGTGGTGGGATCGGCGCCGTTGGCGATGGCGGCTTGGGCCCAGGAGTCGCTGCTGCCTACGATAAAGTCTTTGCCGGCTGGTGAGGCGGCGAAGGCGTCTTCGTCAAGCTTGGGCCCGTCGGGGTTGCCGAGGTGGAATGCGAGGCCCAGGAAGCTCAGCTCCCAGCCGACGCCTGTTGCGCCGGGGCCGAATTCTTTCCAATGATCGTCGTCCGGCAGCAGGTTGTGCGTGAGGGTCAGGCAGGCAGCGGCGCTTCCCTGGCTGGCAAATGTGAGGTTGACCAGGCTGAAGTTGCCGGCGAATTCCCAGGACAGGCGGATAATATCGTGCGGCCTGCAGAAGGTGATAATGCCGCCGGCGTTGCCTTCCAACTGATAATGACCACCAATCTGGAGGACGCCGCTGATGGGCATGAACCAGCAGGCAAGGCGGGCGGGATTGGTGATGGAGTCCCAAAGTTCGGCGACGGGCGCGGTGTAGGCGAGGGAGAGGGTGATTTCGTACATGGCCCCCGTGTCGATTTCAGGTGGGTCGTCTTCGGGCCCTTCGTGCGTGTGTACTGTGCGCTGGAGGGCGGCGAGATGGTGGTCGTAGTCGAAGTCCATGGGCTGTAGCTGGCTATGTGAAAGGGTGTATTCCGGGGCGGGTGTTCTGTGGCTGGATGGTTGACGAGAGGGATAGTCTGTTAGGGTTGGAGCGGTCGGCGATCAGGTTGGCGACGGTGCGGAAGGTGGCTCTGGTGTTTGGCTTTTGGGCCATAGGGGCTAGTCCTATGGCAGGCGTTGAAATTGGGCCGGCTGCGAAGAGTTCGGCAGGTGCAGGGGTATTGTAGCGGATTCGGGCGAAAGAGTGAATTGCTGCGATTAGACGGATGCAGCCCGCGATTGGGGTGGGAGTCGTCTGGCGGGAACTAAATGCCTGCGGCGATTGGAGTTGTCTACCAGGCTTGGGGGGCAACGGGCAGGCACAAGACCTGCCGCTACCGTGGCTGCGGTTTTCGCAGATTGGGGGGCGGCGCGTTGGGCCGCAGACAGAGCAGTGCTGCATTGACCCCACACGCGGCGCGGGGCATACATCAGGGGGGCGTTGCGGGGGGAGTCCCCCCGCACAAGGGAGGGCCGTCAGGCCCGACCGTCCAACTGCAGTGGTCAGAGGTCGGTGGCCAGTGGCCAGTCGTCAGTCTTCAGTTGTCAGGCGCCAGGGACGCAGATGGCTGACTTCGAAGTGGCAATCAGTTTTGCTGGACGAACTGAGCAACGATTGGCAGAAAGCCCAATGCTAGAGGATCTGGCTGAGGAATAGTTTGGTGCGTTCGTGCTGGGCGTTGGTGAAGAAGTGTTCGGGGGTGCCGACTTCCATGATTTCGCCGCCGTCCATAAAGACGATGCGGTGGGCAACTTCGCGGGCGAAGCCCATTTCGTGGGTGACGACGAGCATGGTCATGCCGGTTTCGGCGAGCTCCTGCATGACGTCGAGGACCTCTTTGATCATTTCGGGGTCGAGGGCGGAGGTGGGCTCGTCGAAGAGCATGATTTTGGGGGACATGGCGAGGGAGCGGGCGATGGCGACGCGCTGCTGCTGGCCGCCGGAGAGCTGGCCGGGGTATTTGTCGGCCTGTTCGGGGATGCCGACGCGGTTGAGCAGGCCCATGGCGGTGTCGCGGGCCTCATCCTTTCTCATTTTGCGGACGTGGATGGGCGCGAGGGTGATGTTTTCGAGAACGGTGAGGTGGGGGAAGAGGTTGAATTGCTGGAAGACCATGCCGGTCTCGGAACGGATCTGCTCGATGTTGCGGACGTCGCGGGTGAGGGGGATGCCGTCGACGATGATGTCGCCGGCCTGGTGCTCTTCGAGACGGTTTATACAGCGGATGAAGGTGGACTTGCCGGAGCCGGAGGGGCCGATGATCACGACCACTTCCTGGGCCTGGACGCGCAGGTTGCAGTCCTTGAGGGCCTGGAAGTCACCGAACCATTTGCAGACGTCCTGGCAGATGATGATCTCTTCCGCGGTTCCATTGTCGGCCATTTCGGCGGTGTCGTTCTCGGCCATCGTGAGCACTCCTTGGGGCGTTTCTAGGTTTTCGTTTCTATTTTCTAGTTGAACACCTGGCCGCGCGAGGCCGACAGGAGGCGGTGAGCGGGCGCCGGCATGCGAATTAACGTTCGCCGACGCCGAGGCGGCGTTCGAGTCGGCGGCTGGCGTAGGACATGGTGTAGCTGAAGATCCAGAAAAGGACGGCGACGACGATGAAGACTTCCTGCTGGGTGCCGAGCCAGTCGGGGTTGGAGATGATGGTGCGGGCGATGCCGAGCAGGTCGAAGATGCCGACAAGGGCGACCAGTGTCGTGTCTTTGAAGAGGCTGATGAACTGCCCGACGAGAACCGGGATAACGGCGCGCAGGGCCTGGGGCATGATGATGTGTATGGTGGACTGGTAGGCGCTGAGGCCGACGGCCTGGGCGGCTTCGTACTGGCCGCGTGGGATCGACTGGAGGCCGCCGCGCACGTTTTCGGCGGTGTAGGCGGCGGAGAAGAGGGTAATGGCGACGAGCGCGCGCAGGACACGGTCGACGAGGGGGAAGCCGTCGGGCAGGAAGAGCTGGAGCATGACCTGGCCCATGAAGAGCAGGCTGATGAGCGGGACGCCGCGGATAAATTCGATGTAGATGACGCTCATGATGCGCACAGCCGGCAGCTTGGACTGGCGGCCGAGGGCGAGCAGGACACCGAGGGGGAATGAGAGGGTGATGCCGAAGAAGGCGAGCAGTAGGGAGAGCAGGAGGCCGCCCCAGAGGATTGGCTGGACCGGGGGCATTGGGCCTTCTTCTCCGGGGAGGCCGCGCAGCAGGACGAGCATGACGACGAGATAGGCGATAAGGAAGTAGGCGGCTGCGCGGCCGCGGCGCTGGATGGGCAGGTAGCCTGCGATAAAGAAGCCGGCACCGGAGGCAACGGCGGTAATGAGCAGGTTGAGACGGCTCCCCATGGAGAAGAAGGGGATGAGCATGAGTACGAAGGGGATGGCGATGAGGACGCGGGCGGCCCCGCTGAACTGGCCGACAATGAGCTTCCAGCAGATGCCGACGACGGCGCCGAGCAGGTAGATGACGAGCCAGAGTCGCCAAGCTTCGGCGGCGGGATACTGGCCGCGCATGAGCAGGTTGAAATTGGCAGGGATGACGCCCCACTCGGCGGTGAAGAAAACCCAGCGCAGGAAGATACGGGCGATGACGATGATGAATGCCAGTGCGGCCAGGGTCAGGAGCGAGTTGAAGACGTCGCTGAAGAGGTTTCGCCGCAGCCAGCCAACGAGGGGGTAGCGTTCCGTTATAGGAAGGACAGAGCGGTCCGATGGCGTGCCTGCCGCGGTGGTCATCTGAGGGGCGTCCCTTGGGTCATTGTGTCGCGGACTTGAATCACGCTATTCCT
Organism: uncultured Caldilineaceae bacterium; assembly: GCA_951813625.1. Lineage (GTDB taxonomy): Bacteria > Chloroflexota > Anaerolineae > Caldilineales > Caldilineaceae > Bin5. Next base: position 333,117 of record CATOTS010000005.1, read on the forward strand.
GGTTCCTGGTATGGCGTTAGCGTTCGACGAGCCGGATGCGCTTGTTGTACATGTTCATTAGCAGTGAGGTCAGCAGGCTGAGCGAGAGGTAGGTGCCCATGATCATGGTAAACATTTCGATTTCGCGGCCGGTCTGGTTGAGTATCGTGTTGCCGGCTACGGCGAAGAGGTCGGGGTAGCCGATGGCGATTGCCAGGGATGAGTTCTTGGTCAGGTTGAGGTACTGGCTGGTGAGCGGCGGTATGATGACGCGCAGGGCCTGCGGGAAGATGATGAGACGCAGGGTCTGGCCGGCCGTAAGGCCGAGTGCGGTGGAGGCTTCGCGCTGGCCTTTTGAGACGGACTGGATGCCGGCGCGCACGACTTCGGCGATAAAGGCGGCGGTGTAGATGACGAGGCCGGAGAGCAGCGCCATGAACTGCTGGCTGAGGATCTTACCGCCCTGGGTGTTGAAGCCTTCGAGTTTGGGTTGTTCGAGGGTCAAGGGTTGGGGAAGAACGATCCAGCCGACGAAGCCGACGGCGGCGACGGTAACGATAAACCAGAGGGTGACGAGGGGCATACGTCCGGTGCGTTTGCCCTGTTCGCGCAGGAGGTAGACGACGACGGCGCCGAGCAGGATGCCGGCGACGAGGACGATGAGGAAGGTGCCCCAGGATTCGGTGGGGATGCCCCAGGGGATGGCTATGCCGCGGTTGCTGAGAAAGATGGGGCCTGGAAGGACGAAGGCTTCGGCGACGCGGGGCAGCTTGAGGAAGACGGCCTGGGCCCAAAAGATGAGGAGGACGAGCAAGGGGATATTGCGGAAGATTTCGATGTAGACGGCGGCGATGCGGCTGATGAGGAAATTTGTGGAGAGGCGCATGACGCCGATGACGATTCCGAGGGCTGTGGCAATGACGATGCCAAGAAAGGCGACCTGGAATGTGTTGAGGAGGCCGACGACGAAGGCCCTGAAGTAGGTCCGTTCGCGCGAGTATTCGATTAGGCTCTCGCCGATATCGAAACCGGCGCCCTGGCTGAGGAAGGTGAAGCTGATGGCGACGCTGTGCTTTTCGCGCAGGCCGGAGATCATATTTGAGAAGAAGAAGAGGCCCAGTCCCAGAACGATGACGACGATCAGCACCTGGCTGATGATACCGAGGATGCGTTCGTCGCGGTAGAAGGGAGGTTTGACCTGGCTGGCGTGGATAGTTTGCATGACAGGGCCCTCAGAAGAGGGTCTCGGGGCCTATTTTCGGTGTTTGGGAAGGCAGACGAACAGCGGACCGGTCTGGCCGATGCAGCTGTCCGTCTGCCGGAAAGATTCTAGCGGATGGGCGGCGCGTAGATGATGCCGCCGTCGGTGTAGAGACTGTTCAGGCCGCGGGGCAGGTCAAAGACTGTTTCCGGGCCGAGGTTGCGGTTGTAGATTTCGGCGTAGTTGCCGACCTCTTTGATAACGTCCACGAAGCAGCCGGAGTTCGCGATGCCGACCTTGGAGCAGAAGTCACCTTCGAGGCCAAGCAGCTTGCGGATATTGGGGTCTTCGCTTCCCATGAAGCTGTCGATATTGCCGCTGTTGATGCCAGCTTCTTCGGCGATCATGGTGGCGTAGACGACCCAGTTGACGAGGTCGAACCACTGGTCATCGCCATGGCGGACGGCCGGTCCCAGAGGCTCCTTGGAGAGCGTTACCTCGAGGATGACGTGGTCTGCAGGGGCGGAGAGCGTGGTCTGGCGGGAGACCAGGCTCGACTTGTCGGTTGTGACGGCGTCGCAGCGGCCTTCTTCGTAGGCGGTGAAGGACTGGTCGAAGTCCTCGAAGACGACGGCTTCGTAGTTGACGCCGGCGGCGGCGAACTGATCGGCGAGGTTAAGCTCGGTGGTTGTGCCGGTGATGACGCAAACGGAGGCTCCCTCCAGGTCAGGCAGTGTAACGACGCCGCTCTCTTTGCGCACCATCAGGCCCTGGCCATCGTAGAAGGTGGTTGGGCCGAAGTTCATGCCCAGGTCGGTGTCGCGGGACATGGTCCAGGTGGTGTTGCGGATGATGACGTCGCCTTCCCCGCTGGAAAGGATGGTGAAGCGTTCTCTTGCGGTGGCAGGCCGCACTTCAAGCGCGTTGGCGTCGCCGAAGATGGCGGCGGCGATTGCGCGGCAGTAATCGACGTCAAAACCAGAGAAGTTGCCTTCGGAGTCTAGGAAGCCGAAGCCGGGCAGCTGGGAGTTACCGATGCAGACCAGCTTGCCGCGTTCCTGGACGATGCTCAGGGTGGACTGTACTTCCTGCGGCTGGGGGGCGGCCGGCTCGTCGGACAAGACGGGTTCGGGGCCTGCATCGGGGCTCATGCATGCGGCGATGATCATGCCGACGACCATCGCGAGGATCATGCCTGTCCTGTTAATTCCTTTCATGCTCTTCATTCTTTTCTCCTTGTGATGGCTTTGTGAAGACGGAAATTGGTTGGCTTGGCGTGCCGCCCCAGGGCGATACGTCCGAGAGAGACCGAAACGGGGGGTGCGGTTTCCCCTGCCGGAAACCTGCGCCTCCCGACAGACTCACTGAAGGCCGCTCGAACGCGGCGCGGGCCATAGTAAGCAGTATAAAACAAGTTGCAAAAGGCAGCAAAGCCGCTGTTTCAGGGGCTGCTGCGCCGCAGCGGGGTCTGGGGCGTGAACGGTTGGGGCCCTGGACCGAACTAAGTGGCACAAGTAATGGCCGAGGTTAGTTGCTCTAGTCTTTCCCTCAATGTAGCCGAGGGCTCCGATTCTAGCAACCTTTCAGATCCGTACACGAGGTTACACGATTTTGCTCGATGAGTCACTTGGGAAGACCCTTCGCGTCCAAGGAGAAAGTAGCGAGAAGGGTTGTTGGAGGTCGGCCGGCGATTCGACGGGCGATCCGGCAGTGCGGACTCAGGGCAAACCGTGGTTAGGAAGTAGATCAGAATTGGAGGGAAGAGGGGCAGCCGGCAGCGCGAAAACGGAGTGGGGTAGGCGGAGAGAAGGCCCAATGATGCGGGGGCTGAAGCCGAGGATAGGCCAGGGACGGGATTTCTTTGGCGGTGGTTGTTCGCTGTTCTATAATCAGATCACATTTCAGACTTTGGAGCAATGGTTCGGGCCGTCAGCGTTCAAGGTGGCGGAGTTGCGGCGATAGCCCGACAGGAGAAGCAAATGCCGGCAGATTTGTCGAACACGATAGCAACGGTCATCGGGATTTTTGTCGCTTTATTGGGCGCGTTTCTGTTTGCCTTTTGGGTGGCGATGGGCATCTGGACGTTCAACGACATACGCAGCCGGACGCGGGACTGGCTTGCTATCGGGCTGGCCAGCCTGCTGGTGATGATTTTTCCCCTCGTTGGCCTCATACTCTATTTTATGGTCCGCCCAAGGGAGACGCTGGCCGATGTTTTTGACCGTGCGCTGGAGGAGGAGTCACTCTTGCGGGAGCTGGAGGCGACTCTGAGTTGCCACCGGTGCGGCCTGCCGGTGCAGGACGCGTGGAACTACTGCTCGAACTGCCATAGCCAGCTTCGTTTTGCCTGCCCCACGTGCGGGAAGCCGATGCGCCACGAATGGAGCATCTGTGTTAGCTGCGGCGCGGACCAGCCGGACAGCCAACCGGCGGCGAAGCAGCTGACGCACGACGAGAGCCGGAGGGAGCCGGCCGGAGCGCCTGTGCAAGAGGAGGCGGTCATGGACGACTCAGCTTTCAGGCCGCCGGTGCAGGGAGCCGGCCAGCGAAGATAACCAGAGGTAGCAACGATTAGTTTCGCAGGCTTTCGCGTCTTGCGGAATGATCCTACGCGAAGGTACGGGCCGGCGGATGGCGGTGGGACAAGCCGTTTAGACGGCGCCGGGCGTTGGAAATGGCGGTTGCGAACATACTCTAACAGGAGTATCAGCGTGGTCATTAGCGCTCCCGTTCAATCCTCAATTGAGAGCAAGAAGGGACCGAGCCGACCGCCGCTCAATAGCGGCGATCACCTTAGCCGCGCCGAATTTCGACGGCGCTATGCGCTTTATCCTGAAATCAAGAAAGCCGAGCTCATCGAAGGAGTCGTGATTGTGGGTTCCCCCGTCCACAGACAGCACGGCAGGCCGCATTTTCAGTTCGTTTCTATCCTAGGCACGTATACGGCCCACACGCCCGGATTGATTGCCGGTGACAATGAGTCGGTCGTTTTCGACGAGGACAATGAGTTTCAGCCGGACCTTTTTGTCGGGATTGATTCGATACGTGGCGGACAGTTGACCGACACCGAAAAGGGGCCGCTGGCAGGCGTGCCCGAATTCATTGTTGAGATTGCGGCGAGCAGTGCATCATATGACCTGCACAGCAAATTCAATGTCTACCGCCGTAACGGCGTTCGAGAGTACCTTGTGCTTCTGGCATACGAGCGGGAGATGCGCTTCTTCCGACTGGAGGACGGCCAATTCAGGGCAGTGGAGCCGGATGGCGAAGGTGTTCTGCGGAGCCGTGTTTTGCCCGGCTTATGGTTTCGTTCCGATTGGTTTTGGGAAGGCAAGATGAGCGAGTCACTGCAGCTGGTGCAGGAGGGTCTTGCGTCGGCGGAGCACCAGGAATTTTTAGAAGGGCTTGCTACCAGTTAGTTGCGCGAATCGGTGCCAATGGGCCTCTAGCCGCTGTGTAGCATAAGTCTTAAGTGTTTCCCCTCTTTCGCCGAGAGCATCAATTCTCCCAACCTCGCCAATTCATCCCCAAATTTTCACGAATGGCAACGGATAGAGCTCTTTGAGCTTTCCAATACGCTTTGCGACCGACTTGCTTCCGGCGTCAGCTTCCGACAGACAATTGGGCAGCGGAGCAGGACGCGCACGCCTCCTGTGTCGCACCGGCAGGTGCAGACGCGTTCGCGCGGTGGGCCCTCCTGCAGAGCCGTAGTCGGAAGAAACAACTATATTAGTCCCCTTTCGGCGCTGTGGGAGCAGACATCATTGACCAGGGCGCCGGCATTTCACCCACGGGAACATCAATCAGAACGGGCATTTCGGCGGCGAAGGCGTCGGCAAGGGCTGTGCGCAGTTCGTCGGGCGTGTGCGCGCGCAGGCCGAGCGCGCCGAAGGAGCGGGCGAAGTCGACGAAGTCGGGATTGTGCAGCTCGCTGGCGATGACGCGCCCGCCGTAATGCTCCTTTTGCATGCGTTTTACGTTGCCGAAAGCGCCATCATTGAAGACGACAGTAACGGTGTTGATTCCGTGTTTCACGGCGGTGGCCAGTTCGGTCGCGCCGAAGAGAAAGCCGCCGTCGCCGGTAACGGAGAGCACGCGCCTATCGGGCGCGGCGACTTTGGCGCCGAGGGCGGTGGGGAAGCCCCAGCCGAGTGTGCCCTGGTAATTGGCGGTGAGATAGGTCCTGGGTTGGAAAACGGGCATGGCGATGCGGCTGACGTAGCTGATTTGGGTGATTTCCTCGACGCAGATTCCGTCTTCGGGGAGGGCGGCGCGCAGTGCGTGCACGAATCCGATCTGGGGTTGGACCGACTCGTAAATCGCGTCCATTTCGTCGTGCAGGGCCAGCATTTCGACGCGGCGGGATGGCCGGTCGCGGTTGTGCCGCGCCAGGGCCGGGAGGAGGGCACGGAGCGCGTCGCGGCTATCGGCGACAATCGGCAGGTGGGGTGTTGCGTGCGTGCTGAGCTCGTTGGGGTCGACGTCGACGCGTATCAGGTGGAGGTCGTCCGGCTTGCCCCAGTCCATCAGCGGGGTTGTGAGGCGGGTGCCGACGGCGATGGCAGCGTCGGCCTGTTCCCAGAGCCGCTGGCCGGGGCCGGAGCTATGACTGAAGGGGTGGCGGCTGGAGAGAACGCCGCGGCCGCTGCTGCTGGCGACTACGGGCGCCTGGAGGGCTTCGGCGAGGGCCTGGACCTCTTCGCCTGCGTCCATGGCGCCGCCGCCGACAAGTATCAGGGGGCTGTGGGCGCGGCCGAGGATGCGGGCAGCCTCTTCGATCGCGTCATCTTCTACGGCGGGGCGGTGGAGTTCCAAGGGCATGTGGACGTCGTCGAGTTCGGCTTTGCCTGACAGGACATTAAGAGGCACCTCGAGGCCGACCGGCCGGGGACGGCCGGAGTGGGTTTGGCTGACGGCCTCATGCAGCAGGCGGGGCATTTCGTGCGGACTCTCGACGCGCTGGGCCCACTTGGTGAGGGAACGCATAACGCCGAGCTGGTCGGGGATTTCGTGCAACATACCGTATCCGCGTCCGATCTGGTCGGTCCGGATCTGGCCGGCGATACAGAGTACGGGCGCGTTGGTGGCGTAGGCGGTTGAAAGGGCGGCGGTCGTGTTGAGGAAGCCGGGGCCGGGGACGACAACGTAGGCACCGGTCCTGCCGGAGGCGAGGGCGTAACCGAGCGCCATGTAGGCAGCGCCCTGCTCGTGGCGCGTATGGATAAGGCGCAAGCGCTCGCCAGCGTCGTAGGCTGCGGTGTAGAAATAGTCGTTCTGCACGCCTGGCAGGCCGAAGATTGTGTCGATGCCGTGGGCGAGCAGGCCTTGCACGAGGGCCTCGCCTCCCGTCCGGGTCGTTGCCATGCTCTTGCGTCCTTTGTGTGTGGGCTAGTGTGCCACCGAGCCGTCGGCGTGAAAGTTGCCGAGGATCTTTTTGGGCGTGTACGGGTAGCGGTCGAGGCTATTCTCGTCGATCTCGAGGCCGATGCCGGGGCGGTCGGAGACGAGCAGATAGCCGCCTTCGCGTGTGACGGGCCGGTCGACGATCTCGTTGTAGGCGTCGGCGGCGGTGTGACTCTCCATGAGAAAATAGTTGGGGATCGATGCGGCCAGCTGGCAGTAGGCAGCGATGTTGACAGGGCTGCCCATGAGGTGGGGGAAGACGCCTACGAAGGCTGATTCGGCGATGGCTGCGATCTTTTTCAACTGGGTAAAGCCGCCGGCAAGGGAGAGGTCGGGGCGAATGAGACTGACGATCTTGCGGTCGATCAGGTCCTTGAACTGGTAGATGTTGTAGAAGCGCTCGCCGGTGGCCATCGGCAGCGGGACGCTCTTGGCGATATACTCCATGGGTTCGAGGCTTTCGGGGGCGAGCGGGTCTTCGTAGTAGAGGATACGAAAAGGAAGCAGCTCGTGGGCGAGGGTGATCGCCTCTTGGGGACGCAGGTTGCGGTGGATCTCGAGGCCGAGGTCGATTTCGAAGCCGATTGCGTCGCGCACAGCCGCGACCATGGCGACGGCGTCGCCGATCACCTGGGAGGCGGTTTTGCGCTCGAATCCGGGTAGGAAGGGTGACATGCGCAGTGAGAGATAACCTGCGGCCACTTGCTCCTGTGCGCTTTCGGCGCAGGCGGCGGCGGTGGCGCCGCCTATATTCTGGAAGACCTTGACTCTGTCGCGCACTCTGCCGCCGAGGAGCTGGTGAACGGGCTGGCCGACCGCTTTGCCGGCGATGTCCCAGAGGGCAATGTCGATTGCGCTGAGTGCGGCGCTGAGTGCGGCGCCCATGAAGTGGGTATCGCGGCTGACCGTCTGGAAGTGATGCTCGATGCGGGAGGGGTCCTTGCCGACGTAGTAATGGCTCAGGTCGAGGATGGCGCGGTGGACCATGCCATGATGCGCCCAGAGACCGGCCTCGCCGTTGCCGACGATGCCCTGGTCGGTGTAGACGCGCACGAGCAGGAATCTGTCCGCAAGGAAGGGTTTTATCTTCTCGATCTTCATCGGACTCATTTCATTGAGACGGGGTGGGTGGAATTCTCGTTTTCCGGCCGAGGACTTCGCTATGGGCCTATAGAAGGCGGCGCGGCGCGCGATGACGGCACGGGTGCATGGTAACGAACAGGTCTGCCGATGTCAAAGGCGCCGGTTGCCAGACACGCCAGCCGGGTTTGACAAATCTGCCGGCACCTCTATGATTCTTTGGCAAGGGCCGCCTCGAATCGGGTGCATTCCATTTTTTGGGGCGGGAATCGCCCGGCGGGGAATTCAAGCCGGCGGCGCTGAAATGGTTTTCCGGCTTATGAGAGAGGCGCAAGGCGGGCACTGGGCCTGCGCCTTCCGCGGCGGCGGCGTTCGCCGAATTGGGGGCGGCGCGCTGGGCCGCGGGTAGTACAAGGCTGCAATGACCCCACACACGGCGGGGGGCGTACATCAAGGGGGGCGTTGCGGGGGGAGTCCCCCCGCACAAGGGAGGGCCGCAGGCCCGACCGTCCAAACTGCAGTTACCAGTGGCCAGTGGCCAGGAACCGCAGGGGGCGGTGCTCTCCGGTCGAACGCGCGATCGGCTGGCGACGCGCACACACGGCCTTGTAGGCACGCGTCGCGTTGGCGACACGCTGGAATTGCACACCCACGGTGGCGGGGCGAAGGACCGCCGGTTGCGAAGGGCTGCATTAGAACCCACAGCCGGCGGCGGGTGGAGGGGTGTCAGGGGGGCGTTGCGGGGGGAGTCCCCCCGCACAAGGGAGGGCCGCAGGCCCGACCGTCCCAAAAGGACACAGGCAAACGTATTCCTCCACTCTAACTGGGAACGGACATTGGACCGGCCATGACTCCGTTCTAACCCGAGGCATGGAAATTTTGCCCCAGTATTGGACTGCACCCCTCGAACCTACAGGAGCGACCCAATGGACAGGAGCTGGCTGCAACACGCCCTCACGGTGGACGAAGAGCGCAGATTTGCCGAACAGGGTTATCTGATCATCGAAGATGCGATCCCGCAGGACCTGGTTGCGCGGGCCACTGCGGTGGTTGACCGGATTACCGCGGAAGAAAAGGCGCGAGAGGGTCTGAATGCGGACGACGGGATCAACATCTTTGATTTCATCGGGCGGGACGATGTCTTCCTGGAACTGCTCGACTACCCTACGACATTTCCCAAGGTGTGGGGCATTCTGGGCTGGAACATCCAGTTGTACCATTCGCACACGATCATCACGCCGCCGAACGCGGTATCGGGACCCGGCCAACAGGGGCTGAACTGGCACAAGGACAGCGGACGCCTCAACAACGAGCTGGAGACGGATCCGCAGCCGCGTATTTCGCTGAAGGTGGCCTTTTTCCTAAGCGACACGTCGGAGCTGGGGCGGGCGAACCTTTACGTGATACCCGGCAGCCACCTCCTGAACAAGCTGCCTGTGGACGAAGAGAAGAGGCCGAAAGGGGGTGTCGCTGTGCGGGCGAAGCCGGGGGACGCGGTCTTTTTCGACCGGCGGATCTGGCACTCTTCGAGTCCGAACACGTCGGAGATGGCGCGCAAGGTCCTATTCTACGGCTACAGTTACCGCTGGCTGCGGCCGCGGGACAATATGACTGTCGACCATCTGATGGGTCGCATCGATCCGGTCAGGCGGCAGTTGTTGGGAGCGGCGCCGAGCGGGTGGCACGGCTACTCCTCGCCCAAGCCGGAGGACGTGCCGCTGCGGACGTGGTTGCAGGAGAATGTTGGCGAGCAGGTGGCGGTTTGAGCGGGAGAGACGTTGAGGGGACGCACTGGCCTGCCGGAAGACGCATTGGGGCGCAAGACGATTTTTTCGCCGAAGTGTTGATCTCCTGATCGGGCCGGAAAGCGGCTGTTGAAGACGGCCATCAGTTAATGGCGTTCCTTGCCACTGACGGCGGGGGAAGAACGGGCGAGAGTAACGTCCCAGGTCGGCAAAGGCCGGGGAGGTTCTGGCAAGGACAAGAGCCGGGCCTGACCCGATTGTGGAAAGTCAGCACCGCTGTTTCGCTTCGTTTCGATGCCCCAGATTTGGAAAACCGAATTGAGTTGACGAACGTCTACGCCATGGCGGAGCGGGTCAGAGCGAGGCGGGCGTTGGCGCGCACGTAGAGGTTTTCGTCGTCCAGCGCTTTCTCCAGGGCCGGACGAGCGGCGCCGGCCTGCTCGCCGACTTTGGCCAGGGAAAGGGCGGCGTTGTGGCGAACGAAGTCGGAGCGGTCGCTTTCCAAGTTGCGGGCAAGGATTGGGACTGCTTCCGGCGCGGCGATGACGCCGAGCGCTTCGGCGGCATTGCGGCGCACCCAGTCGGATTCGTCGCTGAGACTTTCGAGCAGATAGGGGACTGCCGGTCTTGCGGCGAGCCCGACGTCGCCGAGGATGTCGGCGGCGGCGGCGCGTAACTGCCAACGGGAGTCGCGCAGTGCGTCGATGAGGCCAGCGACGGCGGCCGACCCTTGCTGGCTGAGGCCGAAGCCGGCGTAGAGCTGACTCGGATTGGTGAATTTCGCGGCGAGGTTGTGTTCCAGGAGTGCGTCGGCCTCAGCTGCCAGAGCCTTCATCAGCGCAACTCTGCCGGGGTTGCCCGCTGCCGAGAGGAGGTAGATTTGCTCGAGTCGATCTGCCTCGGGCACTTGGGGGCTGGCGCCGTTCGCTTCGTAGCTAATCCCGGCGAAACCGTCCGCAGGGTGATTCAGGGTAGGGTGTGGACCAGCCTGCGCCGCCCGGTTACCATTTGTTGGCTCCTCGCCACTGTCCCTTTGCCCCATATACCATCGCCACAGGCTTCGACATAGCGCAGGACTGGCAGCGTTGCCGAAGGTGGGGCGGGGCCCGGCCGGGCTGAAATTCCAGCTCGGCGCGGCAGGTTCGGCTATACGGCAGAAGAGAAACTTCAGCATGAAGCGGTTGCGGTCAGAGTTGTTTGCGGTGGCGCGATGCCAGAGGTCGTAGTGAACGATGGTGACGGAGCCGGCGGGGCCGCACAAGAGCATTTCGCCCTCTTTTTCGGCCTGTTCGCGGCTTATGTAGTATTGTGAAGAGGGCAAGACCGACGTCGGACCCATCTTCTCCGAAACGTCCTGGGGATAGTAGAAAGCCATGGCCCAGCGTGTGCGGTGATGGCGCACGTTGCGGTCGTCCTCGTAACTGTCCTGGTGGTGACTTTGAGCAGACCGGCCGGGGGGCGTCAGATGACAGTGCCGGTGGGGGTGCATGGCGTAGCCAGGGCCTAGAACGCTGGTAAGCGCGCCGGAAACGGCCGGGTGCGCGAAGATTTCGGCCAATTCGGGAATGACAGGCAGGATGTTGTTGCCGGGATTGCCTGCGATTGCAAAGATTGACTCAGCGCGGGAGCATATCAGTTCGTGGAAAGCGGGGGGTAAGTCGGCATGCACGGTCACGAAACCCTTGAGGATAAACTCCTGCATTTGGTCATTGTTGAGGAGGATCATCAGGCACCGTGTCCTGCAAGTATCTCACCGCGACTAAGTGAAACAGTTGGCGCGGCATGACGTATTGCCAAGTAGAGCAAATGGAACTTGAAGTCTTCCATCAACGGCGCGCCGTGCGCGTCAGTATGACTTGAAACGAGGCAGAATGCAATGGGCCAGACCCCAACAGATGGACAAGGTACTGCGGTAAGGGAACGAACTGAGGAGGCGGGAAATCGGCGCGATGAAGCCGCGGCGAAGAAGAATGCAATCGTGGTCGCTGAACAGATTCACAAGACATTTCGCTCCGGCGAAATCGAGGTCCATGCGTTGCGCGGCGTGGACCTGACCATCGAGACGGGCGAGATGGTGGCGATTATGGGACCTTCCGGCTGCGGCAAGACTACACTGCTGAACTCCCTCTCCGGGTTGGACAGTTTTGACAGCGGCCAGGTGACGATAGAGGGCACGCCGCTGGCAGCGATGAATGACCGGACGCGCACCGACTATCGCGCCCGCCGCATGGGGTTCGTATTCCAGTCGTTCAATCTGCTGCCGGTGATTTCGGCGGTGGAAAACGTGGAGATGCCGCTGCTCGTGAGCGGCGTGCGACCGTCGGAGGCGCGCAAGAGGGCGCTAGAGAGCCTGGCCAGCGTTGGGCTGGCGGACAGGGCATCGCACAGGCCGATGCAGCTATCGGGCGGGCAGATTCAGCGGGTGACGATCGCGCGCGCACTGGTCAATCATCCGGCGCTGGTCTGGGCGGATGAGCCGACGGGGAACCTGGATGTGGGCAGCTCGACGGAGGTGCTGGCGCTGATGCAGGGGCTCAATCGCGAGCAGGGCCAGACTTTTGTGATCGTGACGCACGACCCGCACGTGGCCGGGCTGTGTGGGCGGATCGTGCGCATGGAGGACGGGGAGATCGCGGCCAATGAGTAGCCTTCTTGGCTCGACTTCGCTTTATTTGGCGATTGCGCTGGGGCTGATTCTGGCGGGGCTGGCGCTGCTCTCGCTGCGCAATCCGATCATTGGCAAACTGGGTGTGCGCAACATCCCGCGGCGGCCGATGCAGTCGGCACTGATTGTGCTGGGTCTTACGCTGAGCACGATGATCATTGTGTCTGCGCTCAGCCTGGGGGACACGCTCGAGAACACGGTGCGGCGGGCAGACTATCGATGCCTATGGACAGATCGACCAGGTGATCTCTCCGCCTTTTTTGCAGGACCTGTTGGGGCTGGCGCAGGGGGATGCGATTGACCCTGAAAGCGCCAGCAGCCCGCAGAGCGCCGCGTTGCTCAATGCACTAACTTCGGGGGACCTGAACGCTCTGATTGCACTGTTTGAGGAGGGGCTGCCGGGCATTCCGGCGGCGCGCTACGAACAGTTGCTGGAAGAGACAGAGGGCTATCCATTGATTGACGGGGTGGCCGGATCGATCCTCTTTCCCACGATAGTACGCAATGTCAACACTGGGCAGGGCGAGCCGCTCGGCTTCATTTTTGCCGTGGACGAGCAGTATGACAGCGGATTCGGCTTGCACGACGTAGAGAATAGGCCGGTGAGCACGGCAGTCCTGAGGCCGGGCGTCGGCGATGTATTCGTCGACCTACTAGGGCTTTGGCAGCAGACGGGGTCGGCAGCGAGTGAGATTGGGTCAGCATTTGGCGAGGAGGGGATAGGCGTGCCGGAGGCGGCGCTGGCGGTAGGCGCGGTTGCGGCGCAGCTGCTGGATGAGGAAGGCCCCTCGTTTACGCTGCGCCAACTTGCACTTCCGGTACAGGTATTGCGCGATTTCGGGATCGACACTTCATTCTTCGACGAGGAGGGGATTGAGACGATCAGCCTGGAAGGGCTGGGCATCAGTGACGAGGAGCTGGCGGCGTTCGGCCTCGACGCGGACGAGCCGGTAATGGTTCCGACGTTACCGTTGCTCGGGTTTGAGGTTCCCGATGCAAATGAATTGCTGACGACAGCGACGGAGCTATTGAGCGCGATCAACTTGAATACGCTGGGGCAGGACGTCGATGCGCAGCTGGGGCAGTTTGGCCTGCAGCTGCGGCAGGGCGAGGTCTACCTGAACCGGGTGGGCGCGCAGCAGCTTAATGCGAGACCGGGAGATTTGCTGGAGATTTTCATCGGGCCGATCCCGGTCCCGTATCGCGTGCGCGGCGTGGTGGAAGAGGCCGGCCCGGTGGGGGCGCTGATGCCGGTCGTGATGATGCACACGGACGAGGCGCAGAAGCTCTTGTTCATGCCGGGCAGGATCAACAATATCCTGATCTCCAATGAGGGGGACGAGGTCGGTGGAATGGCGCACACCGCGGATGTGAGCGAACATCTGCGGGGACTCTCGCTAAACGGGGAACGCTTGGCAGCGCTGATGGCGGCCCTGCGTAAGCCGGAGGCGGGCCGATGTCATCCAGCGTGAGGGCGAGGCGCCGGTCAATCCGCTCATGGAAGACAATGACGCGCCCCAGTTTCTGATGGAACTGATTGGCATGTGGGGGCAGGTGACCGATTTTGAGGAAGACGTCGATATTCTGACCGCCTCGG
>CATOTS010000006.1 GCA_951813625.1 uncultured Caldilineaceae bacterium
TCGCTCTCGTCGAACGTCGTCTCAGGCGTGAACGCGCCGGTCAGCAGACCGTGCGCCAGCGAGCCGTAGGTCATCAGACCGGTCCCGTGCTCTGCAATGGTCGAAAGACCTCGCGCTCCAGGCGGCGGTCGAAGAGGTGATAACCGTACTGGGCGACATCCCACGCGACGGGTCGCCATGCAGGTCTCAATCTGGTGGGGCGTGAAGTTTGAGACGCCTACGAAACGCGCTTTGCCGGCCTGCACGATCTCCTCCAGGGCGCTCATCGACTCCTCAAACGGTGTCTTCCTGTCCGGCCAGTGGATTAGATAAACATCCACATAGTCGGTTCCGAGGGCTTTGAGACTGCGGTCAATTGCCGCCAGCGCCGCCTCACGGCTGCTGTCGCGCCGCCACTCTCCTTCCGGCCGGAGTATGCCGAACTTGGTGACGACGATCGCATCCTTGCGCCGCGCGCCCAGCGCCTTTCCCAGAATCCGCTCAGAACTGGCCAAAACCGTAGCCCTCCGCGGTGTCGAAAAGGTTTATCCCCAGGTCGAGCGCACGCTGCACCGCGGCCTGGATCTCACTCTCGTCAAAGTGACCGTATTCGCCGCCAATCTCCCAGCAGCCATAGCCGATCGCCGACACGTCCAATCCGGTACGACCAAATGCGCGATATTCCATCTGCTGACCTCCATGCATTGGCTCGTGGTATCTGCCCGGCAGTTGTGCTGCCGAAAGTGTACAACGCGTGGGTTGGCGGGTCAATGGACGGGAAATGGGCGCCCGCGGGAAACAGGCCTATCCGGTGTAGATTTCCAGGTGCCGCGCCGCGATCACATCCCAACTGAATTGGCGCGCGGCCTGCCGCGCATTGGCCCGCAGGTTCGCGGCCAAGTCGGCGTTTTCGGCGATACGCGTTACAGCCGCGGCCGCCGCCGCCGGGTCCCTCGCCGGAACGAGCAGCAGATCGGAATCCGGCGCCAGTTCCGGCGTCGGCACCTGCGGATGCGTGGTAACGATCGCGCAACCGTTGGCAAGCGCCGCGGTCAACGTGCTGCGACGCAGGCTCATGCCATCCTCATAGGGCATCACCAGCACGTCGATGGCGTTGAAATCGGCCGCGACATCGGCATCCGCCTGGTGGCCGGTCCACTGCACTCGACCGTCCAGCCCCCGTTCGGCGATGCTGGCCTCGACCTTTTGCAGGTATTTGAAGTTCGTCTCGTCGCTGGCGCCGACCCGCTCGCCGATCATCAGCAGGTGCGCGTCGCGGCCGTCCCGCACAAGTGCGTCCAGCACTTCGACAAGTGTCAAACCGCCTTTGCTGGCGTTCAGAAATCCGAAATAGCCGAGCACAAGCTGATCATTGCCGAAACCGCGCATCGCCCGGCGTTGGCCCCGCTCTCCATCCGAAAAATGGCGGCTCTCGATGTCGCTGCCGATCGGAATGCGATGAAGCTGACCGGGCCGCGTCCGTGCCCGCACCGACTCCCAGTCGCTCTGATTCGTGACAACGACCGCATCCGCCGCGCGCAGCGGCAGGCGCGTGACCCAGTCGCGCACGCGTTTGCCGGCCTTGGGAAAGAGATAGGGAACGCGCAGATCGTGGTACGTCCAGGCTGCCATCAGGCCCTGCCGCCGCAGAATGCGGGGCAGCGCATTGATGGCCGGGTGCAAACCGTAGGCCGCGGTCTGGTATTGGACATGGACCCAGTTGGCGCCAACCGCACGCGCGCACGCGGGAATATCTCGCAGCAGCCGCCATCCCCAGCCGCCCGACTGCGCCAGAACGCGCACCGCATTCTCCCCGGTGGAGGCAGGAACCTGCGCATCGGTCAACACGGCGATCTGCGCGCCTCCGGCCTGGAGTGCCTCCGCCAGCTCCGCCGTAAACCTGCCCACGCCGCCCACCATCGGCGGATATTCGCCGGTGACAAACAGCACTTTCGCTCGCTCAGACGCCACTTCTCTCAAGCCCTCATCATAATGTCCAATCAGGTCAGCCCGGCATCCGTTCTTCGAGCGCTTCCAAAAGCTCTGCCTGGCGCGCCACCGCGGGCAGAAACAGCGTGCGCGGCGTGTCCATATCGACGAGACCGTCGGCGCTGACGGGCCAATAGACCAGACTCAGCCCAGGGCTAATGCGGCCCGCCTCGTCGCAGGTAATCATCTGGCGAAAGAGGATATGCCGCGGCGATCGCAGCGGCGCGTGAACGGTTACACCGTTCGCTGTCAACTCCAGGCGCATCAGCGTCCAGCGCAGATAGACGACCGCGAAACCGACTGCCGCCAGCAGGAAAAAGAGGGAAGGCAGACTGAATTCCCGTACAACTTCCCACGCAAAGAGGACAGCCACCGCCGCGCCGCCGACAGCAAAGAAGCGGTAAACCGGGCGCGGGAAGTACACGGGGACCTCAGCCATCGGCATTGCGCCTCGCGGCGGCTTCGGTTCGACGCGCTCCTCGCGTGCGGGCGTACATAGTCGCTATCCGCTGCCGTCCTGCTGCCGTACGCGCATGCTGATGAACAGCGCGGCCAGCGCGACCAACGAGAGAAAGCCGGCGCCGTAGACGATCACGCGAATGACCTGACTTTCCCACAGCGCAGGCGCGAAGCCGGCGAATCCGCCCAGGATCCCGGCCAGCGGCACGGTTGCGATCAGAACAAAATTGAGCAACAGGAATGCAGGCGAGGGACGGGGCGCGTCACCGCGCGCGAGGAACTTCATCATCACGTAGATCGAGGCCAGCGGGTAGAGCGCTCCCACCAGCAGAAGAATGGCCGAGCCGGCCTTTTGCAGGACTTCCATGCGCGTTGCCTACCGGGTCAAGCCGTCTGCTTACCGGCCATCATCAAACCGATCTGCTCGCGGGTGGCCTCGCCGATGTCGACAACGCCCATCACGCGCCCGCCGTTGAGCACCGCAATGCGGTCGGCAAGGGTGAACAGTTCATCCAGGTCCTCGCTGATCAGCAGCACCGCCACACCAGCCGCCTGCTGCTCCAACAGACGGTTGCGGACCGCCTCGGTTGCGCCGACGTCGAGACCCTGGGTTGGGTGGGCCGCGATGAGCAACTTCGGATCGGTCGTCAGCTCCCGGGCCAGAATCAACTTCTGCAAATTGCCGCCGGACAGCGCGCCGGCGTTGGTGGTGATGCCCGGCGTGTCCACGTTGAACTCGGCCACCAGTTCGGCGCTCATCTTGTCCAGCCCGCCGCGGTCAAGGAACAGCCCCGGCCTGTTGCGGTAATGTTTGAGCGCAATGTTGTCGGCCACATTCATCGAACCGACCGTCGCCACGTGGATGCGGCTCTCGGGGATGTGGGCGATACCGGCGTCGATGAGCGCCCGCGGCGAGTGGTTGGTAATGTCCCGCCCCAACAGACGCACACGACCGTCGGTCGCCCGCCGCAATCCGGTTAACAGTTCTGCCAGATCTTTCTGCCCGTTGCCGGCCACGCCGGCGATGCCAAGAATCTCACCGCTGTGGATTCGCAGCGAAACATCATGCAGCGCAGGCAACCGCTTCTCGTTCAGGCAACAGACCTCTTCGACTTCCAGACAAATTTCGCCGAACGCCTGCTCCTCTTTGTCAATACGGAAAATGATCGCCCGCCCAACCATCAGCTGGGCCAGTTGCGCGGCGCTCGTGGCGCCCGTCACGTCCTCGGTCGCGACCACCCTCCCTCCGCGCAGCACCGTCACGCGGTCGGCAAAACGCGTCACCTCATCAAGCTTATGGCTGATGAAGATAATCGTCTTGCCCTCCTGAACCATGCGCTTCATCGTCTGGCCCAACGCGTCGGCCTCCTGCGGCGTCAGGACCGCGGTGGCTCGTCGAAAATCAGAATGTTCGCGCCGCGATACAGCGCCTTCAGTATCTCAACCCGCTGCTGCTCGCCAACGCTCAACTGCCAGATGAACGCATCCAGGTCCACAAACAGATCGTACTGTTCGCTGACCTCGACGATGCGCCGCTGCACCCGCTGCATATCCAGCCGCAGGGGCCGGAAACGCCCCCGCTTTAGGGGCGCAAAATAGGGATCATCCAGCCCCAGAATGATATTTTCGGCGACAGTCTGGTTCATCACCAGTTTGAAATGCTGGTGGACCATCGCGATGCCCAGGTCGAACGCGGTTCGAGGCGAGTCAATGTGCACGGGGAGGCCGTGTATGTACACGCTGCCCTGCTCCGGCAGATACAGCCCGGCGAGGACGTTCATCAGCGTGGACTTGCCTGCGCCGTTCTCACCCAACAGGGCGTGAATCTCGCCCTTTTGTATCGTCAAATCGATGCAGTCGTTCGCCAAAACGCCGGGAAACCGTTTGGTGATCTCCCGCATTTCCACGGCAAAGGGAGTTGAGTCAGACATAGGAAATTGAAAGGTGGTTAAGTGGGCCGCTGTCAGAGATGGGATACGGACAGAGAACGGGGCAACGGCTGCAGCCCCACCCTCGGGCGACCCCGGTCTCTGCCTGTGACGTACGCCCTTCCTTACTGCGGGATCTGGCCTGTCACGCCTTCTACGAGCCAATCATAGCTGAGCAGCGCGGGGTCGTCCATGCACTCGCCGTCAGCGACCCGTTCTGCGCCGGTATTGTCGTTGATCGGGCCGCAGAAGAGCAGAAAACTGCCGTCGAGAATGCCTGCCTTGGCCTCCTCGACCGCCGATTTCACATCCTCCGGCACAAAGTCAGCCACGGGCGCCAGTTCCAACACACCTTCTGCCATACCCCACCAGATCGGCTCATTGGTCCATGTCCCGGCAGCTACGTCTCGCACCTTCTTTTCGTAGATAACCCGCCAGTTCCAGATCGGTGCGGTCAGCACTGCGTCTGGCGCGATCTCCGGGTTGATGGCGTTGTAGCCGATGGCGTAGACGCCCTGCTCCTGGGCCAGTTTGTCCGGTTCGACACTGTCGCTTTCGCGGGCAACGACATCCGCGCCCGCATCAATCAGGGCCTGGGCGGCTTCACGTTCGGCAGGGGGATCAAACCAGGCAAAGATCCATACCGGCCGTACCTCCACAATCGGATTTACAGATTGGGCGCCCAATGCGAAGGCGTTCAGATTGCGGACCACTTCCGGAATTGGGTAAGGTGCAATATACCCAAGAACATTGGATTCTGTCATCGCGGCGGCAACCATTCCGGCAAGGTACCATCCCTGGTAACCGCGCCCGTCATAGATGCTGACATTCTCAGCGGTCTTATATCCGGTGGCATGCTC
Source organism: uncultured Caldilineaceae bacterium (assembly GCA_951813625.1). Classification (GTDB taxonomy): domain Bacteria; phylum Chloroflexota; class Anaerolineae; order Caldilineales; family Caldilineaceae; genus Bin5. The sequence goes on from CATOTS010000006.1 coordinate 5,216, forward strand.
AAACTTTACTTCCGGAAATCCTTCCGCCACTTCGATGACACTATCCATGTAACCAAAACTGGTGGCAAAGATCAGGTCAAAACCCTGCGCGGCGTAGCTCTGCAGCACCCGCGCCGCGTCCGGCCCCTCAGCGACGAGTTCGCTGTAAGCCGTTTCCACGCCGAGTTCCTCCAGCGCCAACCGACCCTGATCATGCGCATAGCTCCAGCCGAGATCGCCTACCGGCCCGACATAGACGAAGGCCACTTTCACCTCTGCGGCCATGTCTGCGGAGCCAACCGGATCTTCAACCGCCGGTGCATCGCCGATCGGCTGACAGGCGCTTACGAGCAATGCCAGAATGAGTGCTACGGCCCACACAGTCGACCAATTTCGAATCCTCATGTGATCCTCCTTTTCGTCAATCATGCAGAGGGATTCGCTCATTCTTCCTACAGGTGGTGCCAAACAGATTGCTCCTCTCTTGTGTAGCGATACGGTAAGAGAGGAGCAATCTCAGATACTCACTGTCGATTCAGTTCAGACTACAGATTCCAACAGGCAGACGAGCCGAGTCGATAGGCGGGAAGCCTTAATTCACAGTTTCAGGCCAGGGCGGCGGCTAGTTTCCAGACGGCGCAGCCTCGCCTGGCGCCTCACCGACGACGCCTTCCACAAACCAGTCCATCCCCAGCATCTGGCCGTCATCCATGCATTGGCCGTCATCCAGGAATTGGACGCCGTTCTGGCCGCTCATCGCGCCGCAGAACACGTCCGTTTCAGCGGAAACGATCATCGCCTGCTTTTCCGCGACCATCGCGGCAACGTCATCGGGCACCATTGGGCTCATCTCTGCCAGGCCCACGATCCCATCGTCCATGCCGCCCCAGTACTGCGTGGTCTCCCAGCTGTCGTCGCGTGCCTGCTCAGCGAACTTCAAGAAGGCCGGGCCCCAGTTCCATACCGGACCTGTAAGGACTGAGTCACCGACGAATACGCGCATGTCGCTGTTATAGCCGATGCTGGTCCCGCCACGCTCGGCAGCAGCCTTCTGCGGCTCGGTCGTGTCCTGGTGCTGGGCGATGATGTCCGCGCCCTGGTCCAGCAACGCTTCGGCTGCCTCTTTCTCTTCGGGCGGACCAAACCAGGTGTTCGTCCAGACGACCCGTACTTCCGCGTCCGGATTCGCCTCGCGCACACCCAGCGTGAAGGCGTTGATGCCCCGAATCACCTCAGGAATCGGGAAAGCCGCCACATAGCCAATGACGTTACTCTCCGTCATGCTGCCGGCGACAAGGCCGCTCAGATAGCGGGGCTGGTACATGCGCCCGAACAACGTGCTCATGTTGTCGGCCGTCTTGAAGCCGGACACATGCACGAAGTGCGCATCAGGAAACTCCTGCGCAACCGTCAGCGTCGGGTCCATGTAGCCAAAGCTGGTGGTGATGACCAGGTCGTAGCCCTTCTGCGCAAAGTCGCGAATAACCCGTTCTGCGTCCGGGCCCTCGGGCACATTCTCGATGAAGACCGTCTCCGCGCCGCCCTCCAGATTCTCTTCCAGGAAGACACGCCCCTGGTCGTGCGCATACGTCCAACCAAGGTCGCCGATCGGCGCGACATAGACGAATGCGACCTTCAAAGCCGCAGCCATCTCTTCTTCGTCTGCCATCTCTTCAGCGGCAGGCGCCTGTGCGACCGGTTGGCATGCGCCGATCAGAAGCGCCAGTGTGAGCATGAGGCCCACCACTGCCCACGAATGTCGAGTTCTCATAAAACTGTCTCCTTTCATTGGAAAATGGGTCCGCGCATTATTTCAATTGGTACACGATGGATCTGTAAAGGCTCTCTGGTCACGACACCGCCGGCGCCGCGCCAGGAAGGCGAGTATAGCCACAATGATATACCCGAGTCCAGGGAATGGTAACGCAAAGATGACCAAAATCCAACTAGGATAACAACGTGTACCTGCACAGAGGCAACTGTTAGGCATTCCAGCGCGCCAGTCGGTATAATTCGACGATGAACAGTGGCGGCTGACCGCTGATAATAGGACCAATGAGGTATGTCAACGATGACAGAGTATCAAATCACATACTGGCGCGACTTTCCGTCGATGGTCGTGGCGCGGGCCGGACGCGGCGACCGGCACAAGATCCAGCTGCCGGCCCGCTTCCAGGTTGCAATCGACGAAGCAGCGATGCGCGCCGGCGCAACCGGCACCGATGAATATCTGGACGGCTGGCTCCGGTCCGACTGGCAGGAGCAGGAGGGCGAACCCCAGGAGGTAGCCCAGGCTGTCGCCGCTCGGGTCGAAGCCGACTATCCACCCAAACGGATCCGCGAGATGCTCGCCGCCGTCAAATCCGACTCCGACGCATGGCTCACCCCGCGCCCCCATCCCGTGATTGAGCGGCTGCAGCAGGGCGGTCCCCTGCTGGGCGACGGCGCGATGGCGACGATGTTGCAAGACGCAGGACTGACCGGCGGCGACGCGCCCGAACTCTGGAACGTAGACAATCCGGACGCGGTGCAGGCGGTCTATCGCGGCTACGCCGAAGCCGGATCCCATATCATCTCGACCAACACTTTCGGCGGCACGACCGCCCGCCTCAAGATGCACAACCTGCAGGACAGGCTTGGCGAACTCAATGCGGCCGGCGTCCGACTGGCGCGTGCGGTGGCGGATGAGATCGGCGACCTATTGGTGGCGGCATCGGTCGGCCCGACCGGCGAGCTGCTCGACCCCCTGGGCACGCTGACGATGGAAGAGGCAATCGAGCTTTTCGCCGAACAGGTCACGGTCCTCGCCGAGGCCGGCGCCGATTTCATTCTCACGGAGACGATGAGCGATCTGCAGGAGGTGGAGGCCGCGGTGCGCGCCGTGCAGCAAGTGTCTGACCTGCCGGTCGCCTGCATGCTCACATTCGACACCAACCTGCACACGATGATGGGGGTCAGCCCCAAGCAGGCAGTGGAGACGCTCGCCGGCTGGGGCGTACAGGTGATCGGCGCCAATTGCGGCAATGGCCCCTCCGAAATAGAGACGGTGATGACCGAGATGGTCGAGCATCGCCCGCCCAATGTCGTGCTCTACGCCCAGAGCAACGCCGGCCTGCCCGTCCTGCAGGGCAGCGAGGTCTTCTACGACGGCACGCCGGAGGTGATGGCCGACTACGCCCGCAAGATGCAGGCGCTCGGCGTCGACGTAATCGGCGGCTGCTGCGGCACGACTCCGGTTCACATGCAGGCTATGCGGGATGCGTTGCGGCAAGCGGAGTGAATTGTATCTTCGCTTTTCCCGCCTACAAGTGGTGAAAATAACGCTGGAATGGTTCCTTCGAATATTGTGCTTCAAATACACCGCCCAGGCGTTTCAGCGCGGACGGGGCCGTACGCTTTGCTCGCTGGCTGCGATAGGCCAGGGAACGCCCAGGTAGGAGGCATGAAAATGCCGTAGCGATAAGGTATACTACGGGCAGCAAATGCGTCGATGTGCTTTTGTCCCGACTGCATACAGTTACCAAAAAGCGCATCAACCCGCCTACTGCGAAAAGAATTACAAATATGGCGGAATGTGGCCGCAGTATATCTGAATTCTTTACCAAGCAGGGCACAATTAGACGGCCCTTGACCCGACTCAGGCAGCAAATTACACTTTGCTTGGACGCCTACATCAACTCGTGACTCAAAAATTTGCGCGCAGGGTGGCCGCGGCTACCTGAAGGACATATATCACCCTCCTACGGCAGCATTTCCAGAGTTGTGAAAGGAACGCAACTGAATAACGAACCTGTGAAGGATGGTGGCCATCGTAATTCGACCTGACCCCTTTCAATGACTTCGTGGAAGTATACGGAAAGGCGTAGGAAATGATTCCTGCCCGAACTCCTGAATTTCTCGCTGGCATGGTGCGGGAATTGTGCCTCCTGGCGAGCGAAACCGAATGGGTTGAATTCAAGGGCAACAATGATAATCCTGAAACAATTGGTAGAAATATCTCTGCACTGGCGAATGGGGCGGCCATCAATGGAAAAGCATCCGCCTCGGCCATTTGGGGGATTGACGACGAAACCCATGAAATTGGTGGAACTACCTTTTCTCCTGCAACTGCACGAAAGGGCAACGAACCGCTAGAAACTTGGCTGTATAGCCAGATAAGTCCCCATGTTGACTTTCGATTCAACGATATCGAGATCAACGGCCGACGGGTCGTTCTCTTGGAGGTAGAGCCTGCCTCACACCAGCCTGTGGCCTTCCGCGGGGAGGAGTTTATTCGTGTAGGGGGCAGCACGAGAAGACTTAAGGACTACCCCGAAAAACAGCGTACGCTTTGGCGTGTCTTCGACCAGATCACTTTCGAGAATCGTGTCGCAGTAGAACAAGTAAGCGACGAAGACACTTTAGGCCAACTCGACTACCCCACCTACTTCGAACTGCTTGAAAGACCTATCCCTGAAGGACATGCTGCAATCCTTAACGCACTCCAGGACGACAGGCTGATCACCCGCTGCGATGCCGGAGGCTGGAACATTAGCAATCTGGGAGCCGTCCTCTTTGCCCGAAACCTGAATGACTTTCAGCAGATCAAGCGCAAGGCCATCCGCGTCATTCAGTACCGCGGGGCAGGGCGCACCGAAACGATCAGGGAACAGGAAGGGGTATTCGGATACGCTGTCGGATTCCCCAGAGCGGTTGAGTACATAATGGCACTTGTACCCACAAACGAAGTCATCCAACGCTCCTTGCGGCGGTCGGTGCCTATGTATCCTGATATTGCGGTGCGCGAACTGGTAGCAAACGCCTTGATTCACCAAGACTTTACTATCACCGGCGCTGGGCCAATGGTGGAGATTTTCGACAGCCGTATTGAAATCACAAATCCGGGCAGCCCACTGGTGGATACGGACCGCTTTGTGGACTCACCGCCGCGGTCTCCTAACGAAACCCTAGCATCGATGATGCGCCGGTTCAACTTTTGTGAAGAACGCGGCAGTGGAATTGATAAGGTTGTTGAATTAGCCGAGCTTTATCAACTGCCGGCGCCACTGTTTGAAGCGCCAGACGGGTTTACAAGGACAACGCTCTTCGCCCAGAGGCCTCTAAGCGAAATGGAAGAAAGAGACCGGGTTCGGGCTTGTTAACTGCACGCCTGTTTGCGCTTTGTGATGAGACTTCCTATGAATAATTCATCGATTCGAGAACGCTTCGGCATCGACGAAAAAAATGCGTCGCAAGCATCGAGAATTCTCAAAGAGTCTGTAGATTCAGGTTTGGTCATCATAAGAGACCCTGAAGTGGGTTCCAAGAGCCGGACATATCTCCACTACTGGGCCGGGTAATTCCTCAACTGGAGGCTCTTGTTTGACGGTTGTTTGATTGAACAGGCTGAATCGGGCAGAATTGGGATGTTCTCTTAGTTCCTTTCAGTGGTGAAAATGCCAGAATTTGCTTGACCGTTGTTTGACGGTTGTTTGATTGAACAGGCTGAATCGGACAGAATTGGGATGTTCTCTTAGTTCCTTTCAGTGGTGAAAATGCCAGAATTTGCTTGACCGTTGTTTGACGGTTGTTTGATTGAACAGGCTGAATCGGACAGAATTGGGATGTTCTCTTAAGTTCCTTTCAGTGGTGAAAATGCCAGAATTTGCTTGACCGTTGTTTGACGGTTGTTTGATTGGACAGGCAGTTTTAGTAGTCTCGGCCCTTTTCCGTGCGTTGTTCGCGGGCCAAGGAGAACGCGCTTGAAAATCGGAATCATCGCCTGCGGCGCGATTGTGCGCGAACTCGTCGCCATCGCCAACCGCCGCGACTGGGACTACGAGTTGACCGCTGTCCCAGCGCAACTGCATAACCGCCCCGAACGCATCGCCCCAGAGGTGGCCAGGAAGCTGGACGCCTGGGCCGACCACTTCGACCGCATCCTCGTCGGCTACGGCGACTGCGGCACGCTTGGCGCGCTGGATTCGCTGTTGGCCCGCTATCCCCACGCCGTTCGCATCCCCGGCCCCCACTGTTACGAATTCTACGGCGGCTCACGCTTCGAACGGCAAGCCCAACGTCAGCCGGGTACATTCTACCTGACCGATTTCCTCGCCCACCATTACGAAGGCCTCGTCATCGAATCGCTGGGCCTCGACCGCCACCCCGAACTGCGCGACACCTATTTCGGCAACTACAAAGAGTTGCTCTATCTGCGCCAGCTGCCGGACCAGGACGAGAGCGAACGCGCCCGCGCGGCCGCAGCGCGGCTCGGGCTGGCATACCGGGAAGTCGACTCTGGGCTGGATGTTCTGGAAGAGCGGGTGGTCAAAATCGTCGAGAAAGACAGCGCTTGACCAGTGGCCGCCATGCGCCGTGTCCTTTTCCTATTCCTTGACGGCGTCGGCCTCGGACGGGATGACCCGCAGACGAATCCGCTGGCTGCGGCCGCGCTTCCGACGCTGACCGGGCTATTAGACGGAAAGCCGCTCACTGCCTCTACCGGACGTTACAGCCGCGGCGACGCGCATCTGATCCCTACCGACGCGCATCTGGGCGTTTCGGGCCGCCCGCAGAGCGCTACCGGCCAGGCGGCCATTCTGACCGGCGTAAACGCGCCGGCGCGCCTGGGGGAGCACTACGGTCCGCGCCCGGACCAGCGCGTGCGCGACATTCTCGACGAGGCCGGCATCTTCGCCCGCCTGCACGCGGCGGGTCATGCGACCGCTTTCGTCAACGCCTATCCGCAGCGCTACTTCGACGCAGTCAACCGGGGCAAACGCCTGTTGAGCGCAGTCCCGTACGCGGCCCGGGGCGGCGGATTGCAGTTGCGGACATGGAAAGAAATGCAAGCGCAGCAGGCATTGTCCGCCAATTTCACCGGCCAGGGCTGGCGCACACAACTGGGCTATCCCGATGTACCGCTCTACTCGCCGCAGGAAGCCGGCGCACAGTTCTGGCGCCTTGCCCAGCCCGTGCGCTTCGCCTTCTTCGAGCACTGGCAGACCGACATTCTGGGCCACTACCGGGACCTGCCCGCCGCCATCGAAGACTTCGAACGCATTGACAGTTTCCTGGCCGGGCTGCTAGAAGCGATGGACTGGCAGGAAACACTCCTCTTCGTCGCCAGCGATCACGGCAACGTGGAGGACTGCTCCATCCGCAAACATACCGAGAACCCGGCCATGACTGTACTCATCGGCGCGCACAGCGGCCGCTACGCCCAACGCATTCACCGGCTCGACGATTTCGCTGCTCCCATAACTGAATTTCTGAACGAAGACAAACCGCCGCCTTCTTAATCACCAAAGATCGGAGGAACCATGGAGTCCCTACCTTTCGCCAAGCCCGGCCGCTTCTGGAAAGGGAATCTGCACACCCACTCGACCCGTTCTGACGGGACAAAGTCTCCGCAGGAGGTCTGCCGGCTCTATGAACAGGCAGGCTACGATTTCATCGCCCTTACCGACCACTTCCTGCCCCAATACGACTTTCCCATCACCGACACGCGGCCGCATCGTTCGGAGGGCTTCACGACCATTCTGGGCGCAGAGCTGCACGCCGGCTCGATCGAAAACGGCTCCGCCTGGCACATCGTGGCTGCCGGTCTGCCGACCGATTTTGCGCCGCCGGTTGCTGACGAAAGCGGCGCACAGATCGCGGCCAGGGCTATGCAGGCCGGTGCATTCGTCGGCGTCGCCCATCCCCATTGGTACACGCTCACCGCTGCCGACGTTGACGCCCTGGGACCGGCGCACGCGGTCGAGATCTTCAACGGCATCGCGGCAGACGCCAACGACCGCCCCGAAAGCTGGCACATTCTGGACGTGCTGCTGGACAGACGACAGCGCTACTTCGCCTACGCCGCCGACGACGCCCACTTCACCGTCCACTACCACGACTTTCGCCGCGGCTGGGTGCATGTGAAAGCCGAGGAGCTCTCGCCGGAAGCCTTGCTGACCGCTCTCAAGACCGGCGCATTCTATTCCAGCACCGGCCCGCAGATCTACGACATCGCCCTCGTCGCCGGCGAAAAGCTCACCGTCCAATGTTCGCCCGCCGAACGCATCTTCCTCACCGGCGTCGGCAGCGCCGTCCAGCGCGCATGGGGCAACGGCCTCACCGACGCCGAATTCGACCTGTCGAACTGGGACAGCCACTACTGCCGGCTGACCGTGCGCGACCGCCGCGGCGGCAAGGCGTGGTCGAATCCAATCTGGCTATAATCCGTTACCCGCAAGGCCATCTCGCCTCAAGAATGTAGCTGTGAATGAATCTCCTTTCTCCGTCGACGTCCTCTGCCTGGGCATCGCGTGCTACGATCTGATTTTCTCCGTCGACCGTCACTTCGGCCCGGACGAGAAAATCCGTGCGTCTGAGTTGACCGCGTGCGGCGGGGGGATAGCGTCCAACGCGGCCATGACCGCCGCCCGACTCGGCTGCTCCGTAGCGTTCGCCGGCTACCTGGGCCAGGACATGTATGGCGATAGCCACATCGACGAACTGCGCGCGGCCGGTGTCAACACCGAACTGGTCGTCCGCGGCTCGAGGCCGACTTCCCTTTCCGCCATCCTCGTAAAGCCGGACGGCGCCCGGGCTCTCGTCAACTACGGCACATGGCCTGGCCGTGGAAACGCCGTGCAGCCGGGAGCAGGCCAGGGCAGCTCAGAACTGCCGGGCGCGGCGGACTTCCAGCTGGAGCGCTGCCTGCCGCGTGCCGTACTGGTGGACGGGTATCACATTGCCGCGGCTGATCGTTTGGTCGAACGCGCCCGTGCGGAAAACATCCCCACCGTGCTTGACGGCGACATGCTCCACACCGGCACGAGGACGCTAATGGAAAGGGTGGAGTTCCTGGTTGTATCGGAACATTTCGCCCGGGACTTTACCAGCCAGTCCGACCCAGCGTTCGCATTGGAGCAGCTCAGCCACTTCGCGCCCTCTACCATCATCACCCTCGGCGACAAGGGGTTGTGCTGGCACAACCGCGCCGACAGCCGCTTCGGCGCCGGCGCGGGCAGCTACCCGGCCTTCGCCGTCGAAGCCGAAGACACAACCGGCGCCGGCGACGCATTCCATGGCGCGTTCGCCGCCGGCCTTGCGCGCGGCATGGCGTGGGAGGAGCTGCTTCGTTTCGCTTCTGCGGTGGGCGCGCTCTGTTGCACCAGGAAGGGCGCCCGTCTCGGCATACCCTCCGGCGAGGAGGTCGCCGCGTTTCTCGACCGTCGGTGATGGACGGTTTAGAAGAGCGGGTTTATGGCTGAATGACGTTTCCAATGGGCGAGCTGGTGAGACAGCTTTGGAGTTCCCGACCAACCTATGCGACTCACCGGGAGGACAAACCGAACAAAAACCCGTGGTTTTTATGAAGTGAAAGAGTCGGCGGCATACTGCGCTTTCCGAGGGGTGAATCCCGCATCGTCCTTGCTTTCCCCCTGAACCAGCAGTGTAGCATCTGCGATGAATCCGGCCGCGCGCCCGGCGCGACGGTCAGCCAGAGTTCCTGAACGTTGACCATCCCCGTGCCCGGCGGCCAAGTTGACGCAACCGGCAATGCGACTGTCTTCCCACTTCCGAATCGAAAAGCTCCACTTGTTGAGGACGCCGCAGGCAATCCGCTTGTGGACGGCGAGGCGCCAGCCGGAGTCGTCTACTCAGAATCTGCTGCTATGGTGAGCGGATAGATTGTCCCGTCAAGATAGCCTAGCGCGTAAAGGTTTCCCGACTCGTCAACGCCAATGCTGCTAATCGGAACACCCAATTTCATCAGAAGCCTGCTCTGCCATTCGTCTTGTCCTTGCCGTCGCAGTGACCAGATCCTTCCGGTGCAAAAGTCGGCATAGATGAACTGCCCTTCATTCACCGCACCGCCCACAACGGCACAACCTAGCCTTCTTCCAAAGATTGCCACAGGCGAAACAAGATCATCTACAGGTTCCTTCGCTTCAATCGGCACAATCCCTTCAAAAAGCGGCCACCCATAGTTTTCACCCCCTCGACTATCCGCCGACTGAAAATTTACCTCTTCGCTCTTGGTCCAGCCTGTATCGGGAATAAATAGATCGCCGCTAAGCTGGTCAAAGTCAAAACCCCATGAATTACGCAAACCCATCGCCCACACTTCGGGGGCGTAGCCGGGAAACGCCACAAACGGGTTGTCAGGCGGAATCGCGTATGGCTGCACGCCCGACTCAACATCGATCCGTAGGATTTTGCCCAGCAACGTACCGGGATCTTGTGAATGTTGCGACATATCTTGGGAATCAGATGGTCTGCCGTCCCCGCTGGAGATATAGAGATATCCATCCCGCGGCCCAAATTTGAGCGTGCCGCCATTATGCTCGGTACCCGGCTGCTCAATCGTCAAAACAATCTCCTCGCTATCAGGCTCGGCTCTGTCGGGGTCGGCGCTCGTTGCAAAACGGCTGATGACCGTGTCTCCATTTGTGTCGGTATAACTTACATAGAACCGCTTGTGGTCCAAATAAGACGGCGGAAAGGCCAAATTCAATAGCCCCTGCTCCACTTCGTCGGCCATAACCCTTTGCGAAATATCCAGGAAGGGCATTGACAAAAGCACTCCGTCTCTGACAATGCGGATTCGCCCCTCTTTTTCCAGTACAAACAGGCGGCCGCTGCCATCCCCGGCGTGGGTCAGTTGTACGGGTAGTGTCAGGCCTGATACAGATTCGGAAATCAGGGCGCTGGACAGTATGCGGACTTCACGCCATGCGACCCATCCTACCTGCCGAGTGGTCAGAATTCGCACTTTGTCGATATGTTGAGGGGGATCAATTCTCAAGGCAAAAAGGTGGCCGTCGGCGGCACGGTCGGCGTCAAAGCGGTGCCAGACCACGACATCCCCCGACCTTTCCATGCGAACCCAATGCGTGGACGGGCCAGGTGATACCTGCGCAGCGATCAGTTCGATCTTTCCCACTGGCTGTGCATGGGGGAGAGTTACTTGAAACCACTGCGGGGCAAAGTCGTGTGCAGTCCACCAGGTATCAAGGTCGCCGTCCACTGCAAAGCGCTGTATGTCGCCCGCGGCCGAAACCGCGACAAATCCCTGGCCTACAATGTTTGCCAGTGACCGGCTCTGGTGTGTCGCTGGTATGGTTTGCGCAGTACTGTTGGGCTGGAAGGGAACACAAGAGGTCACAAAAATTGTTGCAAACGCGATGATCTGTTTCACTTTCCTCCTCCTCAGGACATGCCGCTTTCGAATACGTTTATCTGGCCGGCAGCGAAATATGACCTCCGTTTACAGCTCCGCTATCCTTCCCGGCTCCGTAACCGAACTGACACTTTCGGCGAAAATCATCGATGACCACGTTTATCCACGGACAACAATCGCCAAAGCCGAATGGGACCCGGTTGGCACTATTGGCGAGGTACTCTTGGTATTCGACAGATTCGAAAGTTTGCCTTCCGGTGGATCTCTTTCAAGTAACATGTAGCGTAAGAAGCTTGTGATGTGTGGATTGTAGCTGGACTCGCAACTGGCACTCTAATGGCCACTCATCATTGAACGCAAACATTCAGGCTATTCCGAAATTATTCTTCGATATGTAAGCCCTTTATTTTTCTTGTATTTTAGGATAGAAGTGTTATATGTTACTATCGGGATAGACGGTTTAACAGCCGTCTATTTTATTCGGTTCGACAGCCGTACTTTTGACGGCAGGACAACAATTTCGACAGCCCATCCATCGCGTTTCCAGGAGAACGAATCGTGACGATTGCGGCCCCTGGGCGCCTTTTCGACGACGGCGTCTCCGGCGACTACCCGCCAGACCTCTATGATCCAAGAGGGACCACAACAGGTGTCGACGGGTTTGCGAATGTGACGGACGCGCACGCGGCCGAATTTCACGCGCAGGGCTTCCTGGTCGTCGAGAACGCCTTCTCTGCACAGGAGGTGCAGGACGGTCTGGACGGGTTGGACCACCTGCTGTCCGGTGAAGTGGCCGAGTTCGACGGCATTCACTATGAGCGAGCGTCCGCCGGCGTGGCGGTTGAGGAGCTTTCCCCGCAGCAAAAGCAGGACTATGTGCGCAAGTTCATGCACTTCGTCGACTACGACGACCGCCTGTACGACCTGGCCCATCACCCGCAACTGCTGACGCTCGTCCAGCGTCTCATCGGTGACAGGCCACTCCTGTTCCAGGATATGGCGCTGCTTAAACCGCCCCGGATGGGCCGTGAAAAGCCTTGGCATCAGGATCATGCTTATTTTCGTGTCGACCTGGAAGCAAAAGTCATCGGCTGCTGGATCGCCTTGGACGAGGCCACGATCGAGAACGGCTGCATGGTTATCGCGCCGGGCAGCCATCTGAAAGGGCCGGTTGTTCACTTTCAAAGACGGGATTGGCAGATCTGTGATACTGACGTAGACAACAGCGACGCGCTGGCCGTGCCGCTGAAACCGGGCGGGCTGCTGATCTTCCAGAGCCTGCTCCACCACGGCACGCCGCCCAATCTCAGCGCACAGCGCCGCCGGGCGCTCCAGTTCCACTACCGGCCGCAGAGCGCGCCCCTCACCAGCCAGGAGGAACGGTTAGCGCTTTTTGGCGGCGAGGGATTGGGTGCAGAGTGCTGAAGCACAAGGGTAGCGCTGTAAAGGGCCACAAGACGCATGCTTGCGGGCGTCTCGTCTGCTAACACTTTTGAGGATTGATGACAGCGAAATCGGGAAGGCGTGGGAGTCGAACCCACCGCAGCCGGCTCTGCGCCACCTGCCACTGATTTTGAAGACCAGGGCGTCCACCGGGACACATCCCCTCCCGCTGGCTATTGTATCGACAGACCAGGGCGCGGTCAAATGATGCGGCTGCGTTCAAAATAGTTTTCCAGTCTTCATCCACTTCGCCCGGCTGAATTATGTGGAGTTTTCGAAGACTTCATAATTCCTTATTCCGGGCACGCAAGCGGGTCTTCCTCGGAACAGCTTGCCGCAATTATCTATCCTGATCCTGAGTGGTTTACAGTTCTCGGGTTCCGATTCCTAGCAGCGACACTAGGCTCGATTCACGCTGTAGCTAGGAACGGAATCCCGACTCCTGAAGACCTCTTGATCACTCTTTTACCCAAAAACCTATACACAGCGCAGAGAGCGGTCTGGAAAAACAGTATGCACCTCGCTTGCCCCAATTGCGGCGCCCCGGTAGAAGTTACCTCTTCATTCGCAAATTGCCCCGCCTGCGACGCAGATGTCGCCTCACACTATTCGGCAGCGGAAATGACCCGCACCGTCTACCACCGCGCCCTCGAACACTACTCGATGGGAAATGACGAGGCCGCTCTGGAGGGCATTCAACAGGGCATCGAGGTACTGGACGCCCCTGAGCTGTACCTACTGGCCGCGCTCATCTACCGCAAACGGGGCGACTTCAAGGAGATGCGCGAACACGTGGCCGCCATTCCCGCCGATGATGTCCTGCGCGGCGAGGGCGAATGGCTCCTGCGCTCGCATCAGGAACAACTGCAGCTGGGACGGCGGGAGGAGGCGCGCAGACGAGGCAAGGCCAAAGGCACCCAACTCGCAGTCGGCAAGGCCAGCCGGCAGTTCAGCACCGAGTATTACCCGGCGCCACTGACCGATAAACAGATTGCCAAGAAGGGCGCACTCAAGACGAGGCGCAATCGTCTCCCATGGGCAATCCCTATCGCAATCGCTCTTCTGGCCGTAATATTTCTCTCGCAAGGCGCGGGCGACTCTCTACTTTCCGCGCTGCGCCAACTGCGCACAGTACCCGACCAACTGACCGCCCTTTACACCAACCTCAGCCGAAGTGAGCCGGACGCGGAGGCCAGCGCGGCCATCGCGCCCGAAAGCGGCGGAGAACTCAGCGCGGCCGCAGTTGAAGTCACGCCGACATCCCCGCCTGCCCAGCCGACCGCCACCACTCCGCCCACTGCGCAGGCGGTGCAGCAGTCAACAGTCGCGACGCCGGAACCGACGCTGGCGCCGCAGCCGACCGCCACGGTTGCCCAAAGCGAAACGCCTGATGTAGCCGCGACAATCGTCGCCGCTGCACGCGCCCAGTCATTCAATCTGGCAGCCTTCCTAAACGAACGGGCCCGCCCGGACCTGGCCGCGCATGACGTGCGCGCCTCGTGGGCCGCAGGCGCGCCCCCCGGCCAGCTCACTTTGCAGGGAACCACTTCGCTGACTTCCGACAAGATTGAAATGTTGGAATTGGCCGCCCAGATCGACGGTGCTACGTCGATCAACCATGACGAACTGTTCGTAGAACTCCCGGAAACATACCTTGTACAAGTGGGGGAAAACTTGCGCCAAATTGCCTACCGATTGTACGGAGACGCAGACCGCTGGACTGAAATCTACGAAGCCAACCAGGATCTGATCGGCGAGGACCCCAACAACCTTTGGGTCGATCTCTCGCTGACTGTGCCCCAGGGAGAAGAGACCCAGGAGGAGCAAACCCAGCCGTGAGCCGCGCCCCTGAAGGCCCGCTCCCGGCGCCCCGTCCGCTAGGGCGCCCCTCCACCGCATCACTGCCCCACCATCGCCAAATCCGACTGCAGGATTTCGCCAACCCGCAACGTTGAGCCGGTAAGGTAAACCGGCGAATCGAATGAAATCTCCCACATTTGACAGACGGCTGCTGACAATCCTGCTTGTCGTCTTTGTGCAGATGCTGGGCGCGTCTCTTATCCTCCCGGTCCTCCCGCTCTACGCACAGCGGGAATTCCAGATGTCGGCGGAGATGATCGCGCTGCTCACCTCCTCCTTCTTCGCCGCCCAGTTCCTCGCCGGCCCCTACATCGGCCGCCTATCCGACCATTACGGACGGATTCCCGTGCTGATCGTCAGCCAGATAGGCACTGTCATCAGCTTTGTATTGCTCGCTTTTGCCCCCAACTTCGGCTGGCTCTTCTTTGCCCGCATCCTCGATGGCATCACAGGCGGCAACATCATCGTTGCCCAAGCTTATATAACCGACATTACGCCGCGGGAAAAGCGCGCCGAGAGCCTCGGCTACATCTACGGTGTTTTTGGCCTCGGCTTCCTATTTGGTCCGGCGCTGGGGGGAGTCCTGGCGGCTGCTTACGGCGCGACGGCACCTCTTCTGATTGCGGCTGCGGCGGCAGCAGTCGTCGTCCTGCTCACCTGGTACGCACTCGATGAAACGCTCACCGCCGAGGAGCGGCACAGCGCACGTGCGCGCCGCGCCGGCGGCCTCACCGTCGCCAGCGCACTGCGCAATTTGCCACTGATGACGATCCTCCTGATCGCCTTTTTGGGCCAATTCCCTCTGGGGCTCTTGCAGGCTACCTTTGCCCTGTACGGCGAGGCCGTGCTGTTCCAGGGTGAAAGCAAGGAAGTAACCGATATCGGCATCGGCCTACTGCTGACCGTCGTCGGCGCATCCCAGCTGTTCACGCAGGCTTACCTGCTGCGGCGGTTGGCACGACGTTTCAGCGAAGCCCACCTTGTGGTGATGGGCAGCATTTTGCGCATGATCGGCATGGCGATCTATGCTATCGTCTCATCACCGTGGCTCGGGGCATTCGGCTCGCTCTTTTTCGCCTTCGGTTATGGTATCGGCCATCCGCCCCTTCAATCCATGTCCACCTCTTGCGTAGGGGAACAGGACCGCGGCGGCGTGCTCGGCATGTTTCAATCGAGCATCAATCTGTCTACCATTGTCAGCACAGCCATCGCCGGCGTTCTCTTTGCCCACGCGCCGCAGACGCCTTACTGGGTCGGGGCGGCCGCGTCGCTGACCGTCGTCTTTGCCGTAATGGGAGTGATGAGCAGGATGCCGGGCAAGCCCGTTCAGGAGCGGCCTCCCATTCCGAGAAGATAGGACCCTCTTCCACCCTTTGCTCACTACGGAACCTGTTTATGACGCACATAGGCACATCTGAAAGCCCGCAGGCCTTCAATGAAGTCGCTCGCCTGGCCGATGCCGGCGACAATGTCGCCATCGCTACGCGTCGACTGGAAGCCGGGTTAACGATCAAGTACAACGGGAACACATTCGCGCTCGATACGACAGTGATGGTCGGCCACCGCTTCGCCATCGAGCCGATCGCGGCTGGCGCGGCGCTGCTCTCTTGGGGCATTCCCTTCGGCGTCGCCACACGGCCTATCGAGCCGGGCGAATACGTGCGAAACGATGGCATGATCGAAGCGCTCAATCAGCGCACCCTCGACTTCAGCCTTCCGCAGCAGGCGAACTTTCGCGATCGCATCATCCCACACGAGTTGGATGAGACCAGCTTCACGCCCGGCCAGCAGATGGAACGGTATGCCGAAGAGCGCACCTTCCAGGGCTATCCCCGCGGCCGCGGGCGGGGCGTGGGCACGCGCAACATGATCATTATATTGGGCACGACCTCCAGCACAGGCGCCTTTGTCAGAAAACTTGCAGAATTGCTGCAACCGGCCGCACTGTCATTCCGCGACTTTGACGGCATCGTCGCCATCGCTCATACCGAGGGCAGCGGCTACGAGCGATTGAACAACCGCGACTTTGTCCTCCGTACCCTGGCCGGGCTGATCGTACATCCAAATGTAGGCGCTGTGCTTGCCGTCGACGCGCCGGAAACATCCCCGACCGCGGACCGGCCTGTCAGCAACACTGAGTTGGAATCCTGGATGCGGGCACGCGGCTACCCCCTCGACGATCTGCCCTTCCGTTTCTTCACCCTCTCAGGCGACTGGCAGGCCGACCTGGACCAAGGGGAAGCAATCGTCAATCGCTGGCTGCCCGACATCGCCGCCCTGCAGCGCACTCCGCGCTCCCTGGCCCACCTGAATATCGCCCTCCAGTGCGGCGGCTCGGATGCCTTCTCCGGCGTATCCGGCAACCCCCTGGCGGCCGCCGTCGCCCAAGAGATCATTCGCGGCGGCGGCCGCGCCAACCTGGCCGAAACCGATGAGTTAATCGGTGCCGAAGCTTACATGCTGCAGAATGTGCGCGATCTGGAGACAGCGCGCGCCTTCCTCGACTTCGTGGCACAGTTCAAGGAACGCCTGGCGTGGCACGGCCAGACGGCAGAGGGCAATCCCAGCGGCGGCAACAAATTCCGCGGGTTGTACAACATCGCCCTCAAATCGATCGGCGCCGCTATGAAAAAAGATCCCCGTGTACGCCTGGACTGGGTCGTAGACTACGCCGAACGCATGCAGGCGCCCGGCTACTACTTCATGAACACGCCGGGCAATGACCTGGAAAGCATCGCCGGCCAGGTGGCAGGTGGCTCGAATCTCATCATCTTCGTAACCGGCAACGGTTCAATCACCAACTTCCCTTTCGTACCCACGATCAAGGTGATGACGACAACGACGCGCTTCGAGTTGCTGTCGCAGGAAATGGACGTCAACGCCGGCGCCTTCCTCGACGGCATGCCGATGGCCCAGCTGTGCGATGAGAGCCTTGATCTTCTCGTGGAAATCGCCTCCGGACGCCGCAGCAAGGGTGAACTCGCCGGCCACTCGCAGATCTCGATCTGGCGCAACTGGCAGCAGCAGAACGACAGCCAGCTGCGGACGATCCTGACACGTCCAAAACCGGACGGACAGCCGCTCGCACTCGTAGCGACTCCCGGCGAACGGAAGAGCGATCTTCCCAAGCCGGCCCGCGCGCGTGTCGGCCTGATCCTTCCTACAAGTCTCTGCTCCGGTCAGATCGCAGGCATGGCGGCTCAACGGCTCAATCGCGCAGCAACGACGCAGACTGAATCCGAATACCTCCGCTTTGCCGCGCTGCCGCATACGGAGGGTTGCGGCGTCGCCTTCGCCTCGACCAGAGAGATTTACGCCCGCGCGATGATCGGATACGCCACCCACCCTCTGGTGGACGCCTGCCTCTTCCTCGAACATGGCTGCGAAAAGGCCCACAACGACTACATCCATTCGCTGCTGCGCGATGCCGGTCTGAAAGAGGAGGATTTCGGCTGGGCCAGCGTGCAACTTGACGGCGGTATCGCCAGCGTCCTCGATAAGATCGACGGTTACTTTGCAACGCGTTCAGCCGCGCCTCGCCAGCAGGACCGCAACCGCCAGACCCTTTCGTTAGCGCTGTTCAGCGACGAGGCGTTGGCCGATGACGCGGCGGAAAGCCTCGCCCGCATCACGCGATCGGTCGTCGAGGCTGGCGGCAGCGTGATTACGCCCGTCGAAGGCGCGCTGATTGAAACGTCCGTTTACCGTACAAAGCTGGGGATTGGGAAGGAAACGTTGCAGCCGTCCCTCGCCTACGGCCAAGCCGCGAAGACGGCAGGTTTCCACTTGATGGAGATGCCCACGCCCCACTGGACCGAAACCCTGACTGGGCTGGGAGCCGGCGGCGCACACCTGATTGTCGCCTACTCCGACAGACTGAAGGCGGGGCATCCGCTTGTGCCGTTGCTTCAACTTGCCGGCGAGGACGCGCCCGTCTCGCCCGACCTGAAACTGGGCGGCGACCCTTCAACATGGCCACAGCGAATTTTAGACCTGGCCGCGCGCACTTTGGGCGGCGAATACCAACCGCAGAACGTGGTCCACAGCAACGTCGACTTCCAGCTCACGCGCGGCCTGTTGGGGATTTCGACCTGATGGCCGCCAGCGGCTGATCACACTTCACTGTCCACGGCACGCTCAACGCGCAATGGCTGGAAAATCTCCCGGCTCTACCAGAAGTCGTAGCGCACCCGTCGCCGTATCAATCAGCCACAGCGACGGAACGACCTCCGGCCCGCGCAGCGGATAACGCCGTGTGATCAGAAAGCGCCCGCCAGGGCTCCAGACAGGCGGTCCGTGGTCATATGCCGGGTCTGCTGTCAGGGCCTCGGCCTGCGAACCATCCGGTTGCATCCGCCAGATTTGGCTGCCGCGCGTCGCGCCCGGCCCTTCCAACTCTTTGCGCTTAAAGGCAATCCAGCCGCCGTCGGGAGATGGGGCAGCCGAACTATCGTGCACCGGATTGCCGGCCCCGCTCAGATCAACCTTCTCACCACTCTCCACATCGATCGCGATCAGATGGGTCATCCATTCATCGCCGCTCTGCCAAAGTTCCGTCGTGTAGAGCCGGGGGCGGGTAAGGTCCCACGCGCAAGTCTCCCCGGTCGCGGTCGGATAGAAGCCAGTCTGCCCGCCCGTAAGATTGAAAACGCCCAGCTTCTGTTCCTCCGGGGACACGAAACAGAGCCACTCACCGCCGACAGACCAGCGCGCCTCCAAGCCAAGCCGCTGGCTGTCGCTGTAGATCGGCGCCGATTCTCCCGTTGCAACGTCCAGGATCCAAATACGCGGCGGGCTGAGCAGGCCGGAGGCAAAGGCGTTGACGTTGCGCCGCGTATAAGCCAGGAATTCGCCGTCAGATGACCAGCTCGGTCCGCTGCACGAGCCGTTCTCACAGGTCAGAAGCGGCCTGTCCTTACCGGTCGACAACTCCACCAACCGCAGGTCGCTGAAGCCCATCTCTCCCAGCGCCGCGTAGACAACCTGCTCCCCGTCCGGCGACGCCGCGAAATCCCACACACTTTCATCTTCCGAGCTCACAGCGCGGGGTTGGCTCTCCACTTCAAACTCGCCATCGGCGAATGGCAGCGCGTGCAGTTGCGCGCGCCCGGCTTCGTCGACCGTCTTGAACAGCAGGAAGGAGATGCCGTCATCGCTGGAGGCGCTGCGGCTTTGCCCCCACAATCCCATCAGGAGGAGCGCGCAGACGCTGAGCGTGGACAGCACGACCAAGTCAAATCGGGACATAACAACGATGATGAGTGGTCAATGAGATCCTCCGGTCGCTCACGAGTTCCCTGCGACCAGCCGAAAACCGTAACCCGAACTGAGTCTTACGCAACCGCAATGGCCTATGTCTAAGTGAAGGCAAGAAAACAATTTTTTACTGACAGTTGTTCTGGCTGGAGCGAGGACTTTCATTGGAATGCAATGTCAATCGTGCCTTTTTGCTCCGGCACATGACTCTGTCAGTTGCCGGGCTTGTCGATACTTGACTTCGTGCCGCTTGCCTCCTGCCGGCGCTTTTACGGCAATCTGATCGTATCCAGAAGGGCACGATCGGACGCGGACGGTCCCCCTTCCGAAACTACGGACAGTCGTTCCCAGCCTCCCTCCAGATACAAATACCACCCGACAAAGATCCGATACGCCCCGCCGGGTATCGGAGAAACGGTTCGTTCCTCTACGATCAACTCGCCCGGCGACCAGATCGACGTCGGATAGCGGCCATCGAGCGGCTCCATGTCCGCCTGGGCAACAATCTGGTCTTCTGCATCGACAACGTGAATGAAAGAGGTGTAGTCAACCTCGGGGGACTCCATCGCCCGCCAGAACAAGGTGACCTTCAGTCCATTGCTGAGCGGTGTCAGCGTATAACCGCTCAGTTCTATCATGTCCCCGAAATTGATCTCAGTAGAGATCTCAGGCACACGTTTATCTTCTGGCAGCGGAACCTTGAATGTCTTGACGAGATGTACGTCCTGACCTGTGACCAGAGGGATCCGCGCGCGCGCGATCAGGTCGAAGACACCGACATTCAACTGATACGGGCCGGGCGGAAGGTCGCCTGGAATGGGAAGGGAATAGCTCAGAGGCATCGTTTGCCCAGGTTGCCAGGCACGTACGCGATAGACGCCGTTCAGAGGCCAGTCATGAATCAGTGCAACTACCTCGTCCCGGTTTCGGTCGTAGAGTTGCCCGATTAACTCGACATCTCTCTCAATCCTGTGCGCCGGCTGCCAGTAGAATGTTACTCTCAGAGGCGACCCAGGCTGCAATTCGCTGCTCTGGTACCCGACCAGATTCAGATGATTCTCGAAAGCGGCCTCAACGGGCGTGAAGGCCGGGGCCTCGCCTTGCCAGCGCGCCGCGAAGGCTTCCGCTACAAGGACACCGTTACCGCCTACGATTGCCGTCCGCTCTCCATCCAGCGACTCGATGCTTCCAGTCATCGGCGGCAGGAAGTGTGCCGTTCCATCTCTTAGCAGGACCCAGTTCTCGGGAAAGGGGTTATCCAAATCCAGCTGAATGACAATGACCTCCTCACCCCGTTGCAACATCTCTGTCCTTCCGGCCTCCCGCTGTGGAAAATGCTCCGCCAGCATAAATGCAATAGGGGTATGGCGATACTGGTACTGGTAAGTGGGCAAGAGTACAGCTTTGTCTGGATTGTCGCTGATGTACTCTGCAATCTGGCTGAATTCCAATCTGTGTCCGTCAAGAGCATGGAATTGCGGACTGATTCTGGTGGCAAAGTCCCACTGTCGATGCAAGCCGGATAACAGGACGAGGGCCGCGACCAGATAACCAATCCAATGAGGAAGGCGACGTCTGCCTTCCAGCCATGACCAAATGGTTGCGGTCCCCATACCGGCCATAATGAAAATAGATGGAAACGCCAGAATCAGCCGTCCGGGATTGACGACGGAATGATCGTATTCCTCGTACGTCAGTAGTTCCGGCAACAACGTCACCACCATCATCACCAAACAGAAGAGATATCCGTCTCGCCTCTTCCAGACAACGGCTACAATGCCAGCAATCAGACCTGCGACAAGAACGGGGGTCAAGAGCGGCGCCAATGCGAGAGAACCGTAAAAGTTGCTCCAGTAGCAGCAGACTGCCGAGAGTTGACTTACCAACTTGACCCCTACCGCGGCAACAGGATCCGGCAGCTCAAAAACAAACTGCCCTCCTGTAGGCTCATAAGGATTCGAGACGCGTGCCGAAAAGGTAAAAGGGAAAGTGACAAAAAGAACCCATTGGGGCAAAGCAACAAGTGCCGCAGAGGCCGTCGCCCAAATCAGTCCACGCCAATGTGCCACGAGCTGGCGGTTCGCCAATACAGCGCCTACACCCGCCGCAGCCAGTGCGACAGGAAAAAAACGGGCTGAGATATAGACATACTGGCTGACCCCGACCATAAGACCGGCCAGAACGAAGTCCAGCTGTCCCCCGCGCCGAAAACCGCGCCACAGAAACGCAACCGCCGCCGCTACGACGACGGCGAGAAGGGGGTGTTCGGTACCGTAGCGGGAAAGTGATGCAAAGGATGTGGAAAGCGCCAGCCCTAAAGCTGCAATCAGCCCTGCTCTGCGGGCAAATACTGTCCCTTGGTCCTCGAAGAACCAGCGTGCAGCCCAATAGATCGCGGGAGTGGCTAAGGCTCCGCCCACCACTGTGATGCCCTGTATACTCGCAATGCTGTATCCAAATACTGTGAATACAGGGGCTTGTATGTAAATGATGAGAGGGTTGGGCGCCAGCAGATGGTAGACGTAGAAGGAGAAGACACCCTCTTGCAAGAGATCATGCGCGTACATACCCAGTCTGGCCGCATCGACATTGATCGCCCGCGGCGGCGGCAACATGAGCCAGTGCAAAGAATAAAAAGCAAGACTGATCAAAAAAAGTACGAATGAAATCGCGGCGTCAACGTGGTTGCCCAGGGCGAACCGTCTTCCATCCGGTTGGAGCTTGCCAAACATATCTCTCTTTCAACCGCAGATTTGACCAGGGGAATACATCAACCTGATTCTCTTTAGATGTATTCCTGTATGGAAGGCTCAAATCAAACGAGGATTCTGCCTACTTTGTGACAGCCGGCGAGATGGCTGCGACATTGGGGTACGGACCTTGTGACAGGTCTTGAAATCAGACCCCGCCTGAGTTGAGATCTCAGGACAATCAGGGGTATAGATAGGGCTGGTTTGGTTCTGGAACAACGTCCAACTGCTCCGCCGCAAGCACCGGAAGAGCATTCCCGACCGGAGCGGCAAAGCGCCCGACTACCCGCACCCACTGCCCTTCCTCCAACTCGTCCACAACCGGCTGGTCGGCGCTGCCCTCGGGGCCCAGGCTGACCGGCAGACCCACAGCCATCGCGTCGGCCGCACAGCATCCGACAACAAATCGGGTTACCGTAAACTGCCTACCATCTGCAGCGTCATCAAGGTAGACAAAGCCAGTCACATCAGCAACATCGTTTTCTTCCGGCAACTGACCCTCGTGAAAGGCGAGCACCCAGTCCAGGATCGTGCGCTCTTCGCTCTCCTTAATCTGCGCCGAACGTACAGCCGCCGGCAACACTGAATCCACGCCTCCGACGCTGATCTCGCGATTCTGCAGTGCGGCCACGCCCAGAGGACGGGGCGGTACGAGCAGACCCAGCAAGATCGGCAGAGAGACAAGCAGTATCCCGGCCCAACCCAGGGCATGACTGTGATGATGGTCAGGGTGCGAATCGCGGTCGTGGTCATCATCGGCGGTCGTCTGCCCCGCGTCGCTGAACAGATAGCGGTAGCTTCCCCCCACCACGAAGAGACCGAGAACCGCCGCCAGCGTCAGCCATCCGAAACGATCGCTGATGTAAAAGTTGAGCGTGCCCGATGTGATGCGCGTGAGCAGGAAAATGCCCATCGCAAATAACAGCATCCCTTTGAATGCGGCCTGTACCGTCGGCAGTCGCAACACCCTCATACGCCCACCTGCACATTCCAGAATACGCCGATGACCGCGACTAGCGCCAGCGGCAACAGGATCAGATAGAGGACCGTTCGTCGACGAAAGACACCCAGGAAAAGCAGCGAACTCTTGATATCGACCATCGGGCCGAAGACCAAGAATCCCAGCAGCGATCCTGTCGTGAATGCGCCACTGAAGGCCAGCGCAATGAATGCGTCCACCGTCGAGCAGACCGAGAGTACATACGCCACCACCATCATCACAAAAACAGAAATGACAGGTCCCTGGCCGACGGCGAGGAGCATGGACTGGGGAACGAGAGTCTGCATCGCTGCCGCCAGCAGCGCCCCGACAATGAGATAACGCCCCATATCCAAAAAGTCATCGCCCGCCAGGGCAAGAGCCTGCCAGATGCGCGGACGCCGGTCTTGGTGGTCATGGCCGTGGTCATGGCTGTGGTCGTCGCTCCGGTTACTGCTTCCCCGCGTGCTCAGGGTCTGCGGCAGCAGGATCTCTTGCGGACGGGCCAAATGGAAGATTAGACCGACGGAAAACGCGACCAGCACGCTGAAGACCACCCGCCCCCACAGCACCGGACCCCAGCCGAAAGCAGCAAACGTGCTGAAAATCACTACCGGATTAATCACAGGCGCCGCCAACAGAAAGGCGATCCCCACCGGAAGCGGCAACCCCTTGCCATACAGCCGGCGCGTAACCGGGACCACCCCGCATTCGCAGACGGGAAAGACAAAACCAAGCCCAGCGCCGGCCAGCGCCGCCGTTACAGGATGGTTCGGTATGAACCGTTCCACCATCGCCTGGTCCACGAAGACGGCAATGATTCCTGACACGATCGAACCGGCCAGAAGAAACGGCGCGGCCTCGATGAATAGACCGAGAAAGATGGTCACGAACGTCTGGAAACGCTCGGCCGCGAAGAAGCGCGCCTGCGGCGAGTTAAGACTGCTAACCAGGACCACGGCTAAAGCAAAAGCCAAAAACGCCGCGACGCCCCAGCGCGGGCGGCGTAAACCTCTTGCGGCGGGGTGATTCTCTATACTGTCCGAGGCTGCCTGCGGCAGCGGCGATGCTTGGCCCATAACTGTCTTCAGTCGTCTTCCTGGCGCAAACTCCCTAAGCAACATTCGTCAGTCTTCAATTGTAGCACTAACTTCTGCCAACTCTGAATGGTTGCACTGTCTGGCTGAGCCGCTGCAACCATCGCCTCCGACATCTGCAAGATTGTATGCGCCGTTACCGCGTGAGTGCAAAGTACACAACGCACGGTGCCCCGACATTTGAGAACGATCGTCTGCGCCTGGCGCCCTCTTGAGCGCTGCGGTCATGGCGAATTCCGCCAGACTGTAGGATAATGGGCCCGAAACTGTCGGCCAGTTTTTTCCCATTTACCAGTAGGCTTCTCCTGTCACTTCTTTATGATAGGCCCAACGGCCCTTGGACAAGCGGCACAGCCGGCCCGCACTCCATGCGCCTTATTTGGGAGGGTTTCCCCGGCTGCAAAGATTCCTCTTGCAGCGGTTTTCTGCTGTGGAATACGGCGCAATCAGTGTTGGACGGTGGCAGCGAGGATGCATGAACTGAGGCAATCTACATAAAACGCACTGCAACCGGAAGCCGTAATCTGTCACGCTTGTCAGTTTATGCAATGAACAATCTTGCTGTCGCATTCACCGTCAGGCTTTGTTGGCATCGAAAAACTTGAGATTCATCACTCAGAGAAATATGTCTGGCGGCAACTGTCCCAAACCAGGGAATGCTACGCGATCACTACGCATCGAATGAAATGCCGGTAGCCAAAACTGCGGAAACAGGCATCATCACGGCTCTCGAAATCTGAAATCGAGTTGCTCAGTCGGCCTCCGCCTCACGCGCCCTACAGGGGTGCGCCCACACGGCGGCAAAGAGTCCCTCTTGAAGCGGTGATCCCCCGTCTCATCGAGGACGGCCACGGTAGTACAGGGTCAGCGCCGAAATACAATTTGGGGAGACCCGCATGAAAGGCTCAGCCAACAGGGAGCGAAATGCGTCGCTCACATCGATTCTCAGATTGAGACACTTGGCAGGCGTAGCTGCCGCTGCGCTGCTGGCGGCCTGCACAATTGTTCCTGATCAGATCGAACAACACAGAGGGACGACGCCGGATAAAGCCCAGCTGGAGGCGGTCAATATCACAGGCTGGGGGACTATCAGCGTCTCCCGAGGGGACGATAGCTTGCCTGACGCAATTGACGGCAATCCCGACACTTGGTGGACCGCGTATGACGGTGCCCCTCAGTGGTTTGCCCTCAAGTTCACCCTCCCCTACCCTGTCACCATGATCGAACTGACTGTTGCCCAAGCGAACGAGGGCCCCACAACGCATGAAATCTGGTTAAGAGATGAGTCACAGACGCTGACCCTTTTCAAGCGGCTCGTCAACGTAACTACCGCCGACGGGGACATTTTGGCAATCGATATCGATCCTCCACAGCATGTATCCGAAGTTCGCATAGTGACTCGCAAGAGTCAAGGCTGGGTTGCGTGGCGCGAGGTGAGAATTCTCCATTCTACTTCTTCGCCCTTTTGGTTCCACTCCAAGATGAAATTGGAGTTGGTAAGTCCTGTGCAACTGACACACGCCGGGGACGGCAGCGGCCGCCTCTTTGTAATCGAAAAGGAGGGGCGCATCCGCATCGTCAGGGACGGTCTGCTTGTCGAAGCCCCTTTCCTGGATATTTCAGAAAAAATCTCAGCAGCAGATGAGCAGGGGCTCTTAAGTGTCGCTTTTCCCCCTTCCTATCCGAAGAGTCAAAGATTCTATGTAAGCTATAACAACACAGAGGGCAACACGGTCGTCAGCCGTTTTGCAGCGAGCGCCAACCCTGACATTGCCGACCCCGATAGCGAAGAGGTTATCCTGACCTTTGAACAAATTGACACTTATCACAATGGCGGCACGCTCAAGTTCGGCCCACGGGATGGCTTTCTCTACATCGCCAGCGGGGACGGCCTTGAAACCAAACCGGGAACTATTCCGCATCATTCTCAAGAGCCCGCCTCGATGCTTGGCAAGATTCTGCGCATCGACGTTGAGTCGGGCAAGAAACCTTACTCGATTCCACCTGACAACCCCTTTGCGTCGACACCCGGCTACGCCCCCGAAGTATGGGCGCTGGGGCTGCGCAACCCCTGGGGCATGGCCTTTGACTACGAAACCGGCGACCTCTATATATCTGATACAGGCTGGCTCACTAGCGAAGAGATCAACTTTCAACCGGCCGACAGCCCCGGAGGTGAAAACTACGGTTGGCCCATGTGGGAAGGTATTCTAGCCACTCAAGAAGTGGAGGGAACTGTTGATAATCCTGTCTGGCCGGTGGCCGTCTATGGCAGACAGCTGGGATGTGCCATTGTTGGCGGCGCGGTGCACCAAGGCGCGTTTGTCTATGCCGACTTTTGCACCGGAAGTGTATGGGCTTTGCAGCGGCGAGCAGAGCACGAGTGGAAAAACGAGTATCTGGTGAATATCGGCGTTCCCATAAGCAGCATTGGCGCTGACGAGTCGGGCAACCTTTACGCAACAGGCTTTGCCGACGGAAACATTTACAGAGTTTCCGCTCTCACCGCGACAAGTGACTGATCGCCCCTGGACTCGACGGCTATTACAATTGAATCCGGGCAATGACAAAGGCATATGAACGTCTTCGGGCAGTCCGATGAAATCGTAGGTCTATCATCCTGGGAGAGGCTGGATACTCCCGGCCCCGCGACAGAATTGGCACGCGACCAACCTGCTTCAACATAATGAAATCGTCGAACAAACCCTTAGCTTTCCTGAATCTGTCTCCCCTCTCCCTCCTGTCCTTGCTGCCTTGGCTCGCGCTCCTGGCTTGGCTCGCCTCCGTCGCCTGGTTCCTCACCGACGACGCCTTCATCAGCTTCCGCTACACACGCAACCTCATCGAAGGTCACGGCCTCGTCTTCAACCCCGGCGAACGCGTCGAAGGTTACACCAACTTCCTCTGGATCCTCGAACTCGCCGCCATCTGGGCCGCCCTCGGCATCCGTCCCGAATACGCCGCCCCCTGGCTCTCCGTCGCCTACACAGCCGCCTCCATCGCCGCCACGCTATGGTGGGTCACACGCCTACCCTCGCTCCATAACCGCAGCCTCGTCGCCTGGATGACCCTCGGCCTACTCTGCTCCAGCGCCACCTTCGCCGTCTGGACCTCCGCCGGCGGCCTCGAAACCAGACAGTTCTCCTTCTTCATCGTCACCGCCGTCATCTGCCTTAGCCTCTACCAGAACAACCGTAAAGGCCTCATCACCGCCTCACTCTGCCTCGCTGCCGCCGAACTCACCAGACCCGAAGCTCTCCTCCTCGCCGCCTGCTGCTTCGCATGGTTCGGCATCCAGCGACTGGCCAAAGACAAGACCATAAACTCCAGGTTGGTCAAAGACATCTCCTACCTGGTTGCACCTTTCATCCTTCTGGTCGCCGCTCACTTCCTCTTCCGCTACGCCTACTACGGCGAATGGCTGCCCAACACCTACTACGCCAAACACGTCCGACCCTGGTACGAATCCGGCTTCCGCTACCTCGTTGCCGCCGCTATCGAAACCGGCCTCTATCTCCTCCTGCCCCTCGCATTCTTCGCCCTCCGCTCACGCTGGCAGAGGCACTGCGACGGCACCTACGCCCTTTCCCTCCTCTGCGTCTTCGCTCACATGGCCTACCTCCTGCCCATCGGCGGCGACCACTTCGAATACCGTCCCCTCGACTTCTACTGGCCTCTACTGGCACTCCCCGCTGCCGAAGCCATCGCCCTCCTCGGCGCAAAGGCTGCAGACAGCCTCCGCCAGCTGCCGCGACGCCCGGCCTGGAGGATCGGGGGAGGCGTCTTCACTATCGCCTTCTTCCTCCCCATCCTCTTCTACGCCAACGCTATCCAGGCAGTCCTACTGTTCGAGGGAGCCGCAATACGGGAGCATATAAGCCATTCCCAAATCGAACTCGACAAGGAGAACGCAGGCTGGCTGCTGGCCGCGCCCGCCATGACTGCGCTCGCCGCCGTCTCCAACGACCTGCGCCGGCAATCTGGCACACACTGGGTCGCCATGCGCTTCGCTGTGCACCGCAACATCGCCAGCACCATTCTAGCGCTGACGTGGGAGCCATATGAAGAGATGGAATCCGGGTCGATCCCCGATGACGCTCTGGAGAGTTCGACCGGGCTCGGAAAGTACTATTTTGTGCCAGACCTGAAAGTCATTGACGCGCATGGCTTGACCGACGCGACCGTCGCGCGCACGCCGGTCGCCCGTCCCAACGCCCTTCGTGTCATCGGGCACGACCGCCAGCCACCCCCAGAGTACCTCAAGCGGCGGGGCGTCAACATTCAGATATACTCTCCGGCCTCAAGCGCAATCGCGGCGCTGAACCGCGCGAACTTCGCCGTCAAAATCGACTCCGACCTGTGGATGCCTTTTGACGCTACCAGTGCACAATGGGCCTTCGACAGTTTCGCTGACCGCGAACTGTTGGCCCGAAGAGCTTTTTCCACCGTCGAGCCAGCCCGCAACTACTTACGTGTTGTCGAGCAGACTAATGGCGAACACACTTATGTTGGCGAACGCTTTCTCGGTCATTTTGAGGGCGGCTTCGACGGCTGGCAGCTCTCGGGTCAGGCCGTCACAAACTTCAACCAGCACACCAATTACGCGGGGCAACCGCTGATCTGGAATCGCGCCGATGACAGCTTTCTGACAAGCTACCATCCCAGCAGAGGCAACCGAACAACCGGCAGAGCGCTCTCCCCAACCTTCACCGCAACGGCCGACCATTACCTCGCCTTCCTCATCGCCGGCGGCGGGGGCCAGAGAGTCGGCCTCCGCCTGCTCGCCGACGGCGAAGAAGCCGCCGTCTGGCGCGGCAGAAATACTGAGCACTTCCACCTTGTAGTCCATCCACTGGGCTACGTCGCCGGCAAGACTCTGCAACTCGAACTTTTCGACCGCGAGCTTGGCGACTGGGGATACATCATGCTCGACCACGTCATGTTGGCAACCTGTGACCTCTGCCCTCAGGAGCCACTCGCTCTGGCCCAGGCGCTCGCCGCCCAACCCAGCGATGACGACACCGTCTACCTCATCCCAGCGCGCCATAATCGCAGCGATGTCAAAGCCAATCTGCTAACTGAGAAATTGGCGCCCTTTTTTACCTTCAGTATGGACGCGCCCGGCCTTGCCCACGAGGTCGAATCAACGCTCGCGGCGTTGAAAAACCTCTCGACAGTTAGAGTTGTGGAGTGGAAAAGAACGAATCCTTGGATCGATAACAACGCCCGACCTTTGACCTTTCTTCTTACCAAATATGGACGTTTTCTCGGCAGCGACGAATACGAAGACTTTTCGGTCCACAACTACGCCGACATCTCCTTTGAACGCCCATGGATAAATCATGAATACCTCGAACCGCTGACCATCAACTATGACGGCGGCATCGCACTTCTGGGGCTTGCCCTCGGCCACGGCCCGGAGCAGATTCCAGCTGTACAACTGCTCGACCTTGGGCCGGAGCGCTCGCTGTGGAGCGCTCTGCAATGGCAGACCGAACCCGGGCTCGATGTAGACTATGTGCTTTCCCTGCGCCTATACAATGCTGACGAAGAAAGGGCCCACCAGCAGGACACCGTCCTCTGGAACCAAGACCACTGGCCGACCAGCCACTGGCTTGCGGGTGAACCGGTCGAAACTACCGCCCTGCTCCACCTCCCTACTGACCTCCCGCCCGGCGATTACGAACTGCGTCTAGTCGTCTACGACTTTGAAACCCAGGTCCCGACCGTCCAGATAGACGTCTGGAAACCGGAGACAACCCTGGCGCGCCTCCGTCTGGCAGAAACCGACAACCAATGATCGATGCGCGAACCGGCCATGATGGATCGTTGGCGTCGCCCCGGCATCAATCTCATCCGTTCGTTTTCCCCTTTTCCCAAACAAGACGCGAATCGCCCACCCCTGACAGAGACAAGAGGGACGCTCGCAGTCCCAAGGCTCAGACCAGACAACTCGCGCGGTCTCCTTCCACCTTCCCATGCGTCCACGACGGGTTCTGTAGACGCTGGATGAGTGCAATTTCCCCCAATTTATTAGGAACGCTCAAATGCAAGCCGTCTGGCGGTTCTACCTATTTGGGTTATGATTGATTTCCCAGTTGTCTTACGATATCTATTCAAGTGGCAACCGGTCTAGATTACGGTCACACCCATGAGGCCGCGGTCCACTCAATATAAAAGCCTTCTACAATTCTCCCTTTGGCATCATAGTCGGTTTCAATTATGACGACGTTACTGAAAAAAAAGTTGCCTCCTCTGAACCTGTCTCCCCTCGCCCTCCTCTCCTTGCTGCCATGGCTCGCGCTCCTCGCTTGGCTCGCCTCCGTCGCCTGGTTCCTCACCGACGACGCCTTCATCAGCTTCCGCTATACCCGCAACCTCATCGAAGGTCACGGCCTCGTCTTCAACCCCGGCGAACGCGTCGAAGGCTATACCAACTTCCTCTGGATTCTCGAACTCGCCGCAATCTGGGCCGCCCTCGGCATCCGTCCCGAATACGCCGCCCCCTGGCTCTCAGTCGCCTACACAGCCGCCTCCATCGCCGCCATCCTGTGGTGGGTCACACGCCTACCCTCGCTCCAAAACCGCAGCCTCGTCGCCTGGATGACCCTCGGCCTACTCTGCTCCAGCGCCACCTTCGCCGTTTGGACCTCCGCCGGCGGCCTCGAAACCAGACAGTTCTCCTTCTTCATCGTCACCGCCGTCCTCTGCCTCAGCCTCTACCCCAACAACCGTAAAGGCCTCATCACCGCCTCACTCTGCCTCGCCGCCGCCGAACTCACTCGCCCCGAAGCTCTCCTCCTCGCCGCCTGCTGCTTCGCATGGTTCGGCATCCAGCGACTGGCCAAAGACAAGACCATCAACTCCAGGTTGGTCAAAGACATCTCCTATCTGGTTGCACCTTTCGCCCTCCTGGTCGCCGCTCACTTCCTCTTCCGCTACGCCTACTACGGCGAATGGCTGCCCAACACCTACTACGCCAAACACGTCCGACCATGGTACGAGTCCGGCTTCCGCTACCTCGTTGCCGCCGCTATCGAAACCGGCCTCTATCTCCTCCTGCCCCTCGCATTCTTCGCCCTCCGCTCACGCTGGCAGAGGCACCGCGACGGCACCTACGCCCTTTCCCTCCTCTGCGTCTTCGCTCACATGGCCTACCTCCTGCCCATCGGCGGCGACCACTTCGAATACCGTCCCCTCGACTTCTACTGGCCTCTCCTGGCACTCCCCGCTGCCGAAGCCATCGCCCTCCTCGGCGCAAAGGCCGCAGCCAGCCTCCGCCAACTGCCGCGACCCACAGCCTGGACGATCGGAGGAGGCATCTTCACTATCGCCTTCTTCCTCCCCATCCTCTTCTACGCCAACGCTATCCAGGCAACCTTGTTGTCCGAGGGAGCCGCGATGAGCGGGCGCGTCTGGAAGGTATTTGTCGAACTCAATGAAGAGAACGCAGCATTGACGCTGGCCGCGCCCGCCATGCCCGCGCTCGTCGCCGTCTCAAACGACCTGCGCCGACAGTCTACCCTACAGCACGTCGGCACGCCCTTCCCCGAACATCGCGGATTCCAAATCTATCAGAAGCAGCACTATGGGTTATACGAAGAAATGGAGCGCGGCTTCTTCCCTGATGACGCCCTCATGTACGACGGCGGCCTCGGAAAATTCTACTATATACCAGACCTGAGAGTCATCGATTACAATGGCTTGACCGACGCAACCGTCGCGCGCACGCCGGTCACCCATTCCAACCTCGATCGCCTCATGGCGCACGACCGCCGGGCGCCAGCCGAATACCTCAGAAAGCGGGGCGTCAACATAAAGATATTACCCCCGGCCTCCAGCGCTGGAGACGCGCTGAACGTCGCGGACTACGCTGTCAGGTTCGGCCCCGAACTTTGGATGCCATTCGAAACTGTCAGCCCACAGTGGGCTACAGCCCGTTTCGCCGACCGCGAACTGCTCGCCAGGGCCACTTTCTCCACTATCGAACCGGCCCACAACTACCTTCGTCACGGCAGGGCCACCTATGTCGGCCAGCGTTTCCTCGGTCAGTTCGACAGCGGCTTTGACGGCTGGCTCGTAACCGGCGATGCCATCAGCAATTACAACCAGCATGAAAACTACGAAGGACAGGCACTTATCTGGAACCGCGCTGACGACGGCTTTCTGACGAGCTACCACCCCGGCAGAGGCAGCCGCGCAACCGGCAGAGCGCTCTCGCCAACCTTCACCGCGACCGCCGACCAATACCTCGCCTTCCGCATCGCCGGGGGCAAGGTCCAAGGCGTTGGGCTCCGCCTGCTCGCCGACGGCGAACAAACCGCCGTCTGGCGCGGCAGAAACGCTCAAATGTCGAGAGATGAGCGATTCTTTTTGGTTGTCCATCCACTGGGCTACGTCGCCGGCAAAACGCTGCAACTCGAGCTCTTCGACCACGAGCTTGGCGACTGGGGACACGCCATGCTCGACCACGTCATGCTGACCACCTGTAACATCTGCCCGCAAGAGCCGATCGCACTGGCCCGGGCGCTGCGCACCCAGCCCGATGACGACACCGCCTTCCTCATCCCGGCATTCATCAATGAACTGGGTGTCAGACATCACCTGCCTTCCCAAGAGACGGCGCGCTCTCTCATCTTTCAGATGGACGCGCTAGACCTCCCGCAAGAAGTCAAATCCGAACTGGCCGCTGTCAAAGGCCTCAATCGCGTAAAGGTGGTGGAGTGGAACAGCACGAATCCTTGGATCGACAATGACGCCCGACCCCTGACCTTTCTTCTTGCCAAGTACGGTCGTTTCCTCGGCAGCGACGACCACGAAAACTTTACGGTCCACAACTTCGAAGACATCTCCCTCGAGCGCCCCTGGGTATACCACGAATACCTGGAACCACTTTCCTTCAACTATGACGGCGGCATCGTTCTTCTGGGGCTTGCCCTCGGTCTCGGAGCAAAGCAGGTCCCAACTGGACAACTGCTTGACTTGGAATCGGAGCGATCGCTGTGGAGTGTCCTGCGATGGCGGACCGAGCCTGCACCGAATGTCGACTATGCCATTTCCTTGCGCCTCTACAATGCTGAGGGTGAAAGGGCCTTCCAGCAGGACGCCGTCCTCTGGAACCCGACCCATCTGCCTACCAGCCACTGGCTTGCGGGTGAACCGGTCGAAACTCCCACCATGCTCCACCTCCCCGCTGACCTCCCTCCCGGTGAATACGAACTCCGTCTGGTCGTCTACGACTTTGAAACCCAGGTCCCAACCGTCCAGATTGGTGTCTGGGAGCCGGAGTCAACCCTCGCGCGCATCCGCCTCTTCGAAACCCGCTGAATGCGCCACTTGTCACTATAGGCAGAAAACGCAATTGCCGTCTATCTTCCGCATTGTCTTTCCTGGTGTCCTTCATTGGTCTTCTGCACGCCGTAAGAAGGCTCACAGGGTGATCCTCTTCCGAGCGCTTTCCAGCATAGGGCCCAGGTCGTGTCGCACATGACGGCCAGACAACCCCCCAAAGTGCCTCCCCTTTACGTTGGAAGTCGAATACATTCAGGCCGGAACCCATGGCCCTGCCAGCGCCCGGGCGGCGCGAACGCCGGAAGAACCGTAACACTCTTTATCGAGCCCCCTCAACATGGGAAATCCATGGCGGAGTCTACTGACTTTCTCAAACCTTTCCCCTATCCTTCTCTTCTTCCTGTCCCAGCATGCACTTTCGGCTTAGCTCAACGGCTTCGCCTGGCTCGTCCGCCAGTCGCTCAACCTGATTGCCCCTTTCGCCGTTCCGGTCGCCCGCATTGGACCAACCGCTTTTCCCTGCCGCTTCTGGCCTACTTGGCCCCGCGCGTCCGATGGCGCAAACGCGTGCACGCGTGGATGCGCCGATACCGCGTGAGAGCGAGAATCTTTGATAGAAGGTTCCTCGGCCTATGAGTCAGGCCTTCGGCGCATGGGTCCCCCTTTCGTGTACCGCTTTCTTGGAGAAATCGCTCATGCAGTTGGATAATTGGCCCGGCACAGTAGCCTAGTTGCAGCCTCTAGTCGCAGGACTTCCTCGGTCCGTTTTTCATTGTGTGAGAGGAAACCTGAAACAAGGCACCACATGTGGCCGCGCCCCATTGACCCTTGGGGAAACGTCCTCACAGAGGGATCCTATTGAAGAACGGACAGAAACCAGGAGCTTTCAAGGTCCATGCCGCACAGCAACTGAAGGAGACCTGCATGAAACGCATTGCAGATATGCCTCGAGATCTGTTACGCATGTCAGTTTTCTCAATAAATCTCCTTACACTCATAATCGCCGCCGCGCTCCTGGTGGCCTGCTCAGACGAACCGGAGGAGTCGATCGAAATCACTGGCAGGGGATCTGTCAACGTCTCTGAGGGACATGACAGCATTCCAGGTGTGATTGACCGCGACCCCGAAACTTGGTGGACATCGTATGACTTTGCCCCGCAGTGGCTTGCCCTCCGGTTCAACATCGCCCAACCGGTCAACAGAATAGAACTGTCAGTGGCCCAATCGGAGGAAGGATTGACAACGCATGAAGTCTGGCTGAGGAGTGAGTCGGAGGTGCTAACCCTGTTCAAACGGTACGTCAACATACCTACCGCCGATAAGGACCTCCTAGTAATCTCTATCGACCCCCCACAATACATTACTGAAGCGCTTATCGTGACCCTTGAAGGGGTGGGCTGGGTTGCATGGCGCGAAGTACGGGCATTCGCCCCATCAAACTTACATTACAGCACTTTTTCTGAAACGGGCTTCCGCTTAGCGAATCCTGTGCAGGCAACGCACGCCGGCGATGGGAGCGGCCGCCTCTTTGTGGTCGAAAAAGAGGGGCGCATCCGCATCGTCAGAGACGACCTTCTTGTTGAAACACCTTTCCTGGACATTGCCGAACGGGTGTCGGCTGTAGAGGTGGAAATGGGGTTGTTGAATGTCGCCTTTCCCCCTTCCTACGAGAATTTAAAACAGTTCTATGTGAGTTATTCCGACTCAAACGGAGACACTGTTATCAGCCGCTTCACGACCAGCAACGACCCCGATAGAGCAGACCCCAATAGCGAAGAAATTATCCTCACCATCGGCCAGCCGGGAATTCATCACAATGGCGGCACCTTGGCCTTCGGACCGCGAGATGGATACCTCTACATCGGCAGCGGGGACGGCATTGTAACCCTTCCGGAATATGTTCCGACACACGCACAGGATTCGGGCACGTTACTGGGCAAAATCCTGCGCATCGATGTTGAGTCGGGCGAGAAACCCTACGCCATTCCGGCTGATAATCCCTTTGTATCAACACCCGGCTACGCCCCCGAAATATGGGCGCTCGGGCTGCGCAACCCCTGGGGCTTTGCCTTCGACCACGAAACCGGCGACCTCTATATTCCCGATGCAGGTTGGATGACGAACGAAGAGGTCAACTTTCAACCGGCGGAGAGCCCAGGTGGCGAAAACTACGGTTGGCCCCTGTGGGAAGGAATCTCCTCCCCTGGAGTGGAGGAAACTGTTGATGATCCTGTCCGGCCAGTGGCCCTCTATGGCCCAAAACATGGATGCGCCATCGTTGGCGGCGTGGTGCAGAAAGGACATTTTATCCATGCCGACTTTTGCAGGGGAAAGGTCTGGTCTTTGCAGCAGCAAGACCAAGATACGTGGGAGACCAAGCTTCTCATGAACTTGCAGACTCCAATCAGCAGCATTGGCGTTGATGAAACAGGCAACCTGTACGCTACAGGCTTTGCCGACGGAAACATATACAGAGTCTTCGCTCTCACTGAGACAGGTGACTGATCGCCCCTGGACTCGACAGCAATTGCATTTGAATCCGGGCAATGACAAAGGCGTTTGAACGTCTTCGGGCAGTCCGATGAAATCGTAGGTCTATCATCCTGGGAGAGGCTGGATACTCCCGGCCCCGCGACAGAATTGGCACGCGACCAACCTGCTTCAACATAATGAAATCGTCGAACAAACCCTTAGCTTTCCTGAACCTGTCTCCCCTCTCCCTCCTGTCCTTGCTGCCATGGCTCGCGCTCCTCGCTTGGCTCGCCTCCGTCGCCTGGTTCCTCACCGACGACGCCTTCATCAGCTTTCGCTACATCCGCAACCTCATCGAAGGGCACGGCCTCGTCTTCAACCCCGGCGAACGCGTCGAAGGCTATACCAATTTCCTCTGGATTCTCGAACTCGCCGCCATCTGGGCCGCCCTCGGCATCCGTCCCGAATACGCCGCCCCCTGGCTCTCAGTCGCCTACACAGCCGCCACCATCGCCGCCACGCTATGGTGGGTCACGCGCCTACCCTCGCTGCATAACCGCTCCCTCGTCGCCTGGTTGACTCTCGGCTTCCTCTGCTCCAGCGCCACCTTCGCCGTCTGGACATCCAGCGGCGGTCTCGAAACCAGACAGTTCTCCTTCCTCATCCTCTCCGCTGTTATCTGCCTCAGCCTCTACGCCAACAACCGCAGAGGCCTCATCGCCGCCTCACTCTGCCTCGCCGCCGCCGAACTCACTCGCCCTGAAGCTCTCCTCCTCGCCGCCTGCTGCTTCGCATGGTTCGGCATTCAGCGACTGGCCAAAGACAAGACCATCAACTCCAGGTTGGTCAAAGACATCTCCTATCTGGTTGCACCTTTCGCCCTTCTG
This sequence comes from uncultured Caldilineaceae bacterium, assembly GCA_951813625.1. Classification (GTDB taxonomy): domain Bacteria; phylum Chloroflexota; class Anaerolineae; order Caldilineales; family Caldilineaceae; genus Bin5. Next base: position 42,385 of record CATOTS010000006.1, read on the forward strand.
GTCGCCGCTCACTTCCTCTTCCGCTACGCCTACTACGGCGAATGGCTGCCCAACACCTACTACGCCAAACACGTCCGACCCTGGTACGAGTCCGGCTTCCGCTACCTCGTTGCCGCCGCTATCGAAACCGGCCTCTATCTCCTCCTGCCGCTCGCATTCTTCGCCCTCCGCTCACGCTGGCAGAGGCACCGCGATGGAATCTACGCTCTGGTGCTTCTCTTTGTCGCCGCCCACATGGCCTACCTGCTGCCCATCGGCGGCGACCACTTCGAGTACCGTCCCCTCGACTTCTACTGGCCACTCCTCGCACTCCCCGCTGCCGAAGCCATCGCCCTCCTCGGCGCAAAGGCTGCAGACAGCCTGCGCCGGCTGCCGCGACGCCCGGCATGGAGGTACGGGGGAGGCGTCTTCACTATTGCTTTCTTCCTCCCCATCCTCTTCTACGCCAACGCTATCCAGGCGGCCTTGCTGTTCGAAGCTGCCACAGTTCGTGAACGAATCCATCAACTGCATATCGAACTCAATCGAGAAAACGCAAACTGGCTGCTGGCCGCGCCCGCCATGCCAGCTCTCACCACCGTCTCTAACGAATTGCGCCAACAGTCTGCCAGCCATTCTGTCGGTCTGACCTTCGCCGAGCACCGTGAGTTCCACTTCAAGCAAAAGAGACTCTATGGGGCATACCAAGAGATGGAGCGCGGCTTGATCCCTGATGACGCATTGATGGCCAACAGCGGCCTCGGAAAGTTCTATTACCTTCCAGACCTCAAGATTCTCGACAGCGATGGCTTGACCGACGCGACCGTCGCGCGCACGCCGGTCACCCACGCCAACGCTCAGCGCATCATAGCCCACGACCGCGAGCCGACGCCCGAATACCTCAAGCAGCGTGGAGTCAACATTAGGATATTCCCTTCAGCCTCCAGCGCCGACGCGGCGCTTGACGTCGCAGACTATGCTCTTAAGTTCGGCCCCGAACTCTGGATGCCCTTCGACACTGTTGACTTACTTTGGGCTACAAATCGTTTCGCCGGCCACGAACTGCACGCCAGGGAATCCTTCTCCTCTGACGAGCCAGCGCGCAACTACCTCCGTTTCGGCATACATACTTATGTCGGCCAACGCTTTCTCGCACAATTCGAAAGCGGACTTGATGGCTGGCAACTGTCAGGACAGGCCGTCACCAACTTCGACCAACATGCAAATTTCGCGGGCCAACCGCTGATCTGGAACCGCGCCGATGACGGCTTTCTGACGAGCTACCACCCCACCATGGGAAACAATGCAACCGGCAGGGCGCTCTCGCCAACCTTCACCGCAACCGCCGACCAATATCTCGCCTTTCTCATCGCCGGCGGCGGCGCCGGCGATGTCGGGCTGCGCCTGCTCGCCGATGGCGAAGAGTCCGCCGTCTGGCATGGGAAAAATCCCGAGCGCTTCCACCTGGTTGTCCATCCGCTCGGCTACCTCGCCGGCCAAAAGCTGCAACTGGAACTCTTCGACCGCGAGCTTGGCGATGAGGGCCATATCATGCTCGACCACGTCATGCTGGCCACCTGCGACATCTGCCCGCAAGAGCCAATCGCTTTAGCACAGGCTTTTGGTCAGGAACTGTCCGACGAGGGCGCCGTCTACCTGGTCCCCGGCTTCCATAACCACCGCAATGTCAAACACCACCTCCTCTCCAAGAACATAGCACCAGTCCATGTAATCCCTATGTACCTTACCAATCTGTCGCAGCGGGTCGAATCTGCGCTGGCCGCTCAGGAAAACCTCTCAATCGTAAGAATTGTGGAGTGGAAATCCGAAAGCACCTTTATCGACGATGACATCCAACCCCTTTCTTTTCTTCTCACCAAGTACGGACATTTCCTCGGCAGCGAAGACTACCAAGACTTTACGGTCCACAACTTCGCGGACATCTCTGTAGAGCGCCCTTGGGCACTCTATGAACAGTTGGACCCGCTGACAATCAACTATGACGGCGGCATAATTCTTCTGGGGCTTGCCGTCGGACAAGGAACAGAGCAACTCCCTCTTGGGCAACCGCTCGACTTGGCGCCGGAACTCTCTCTCTGGACCGTCCTGCAGTGGCGGGCCGAACCCGAATTGGATGTCGATTACGCAATCTCTTTGCGCCTCTACGATGCCGAGGGCAAGAGGGCCCACCAGCAGGACACTGTCCTCTGGAACAAGATCCGGGTGCCGAGCAGTTACTGGCCCGCGGGCGAACCGGTAGAGACCGTGGCATTACTACACCTCCCCGCCGACCTCCCGCCCGGCGAATACGAACTCCGCCTGGTCGTCTACAACTTCGAAACCCAGGTCCCGACCGTCCAGATAGATGTCTGGAGGCCGGAAACAACCCTGGCCCGTCTGCGCCTGGCCGAAGACCGCTGAATCCATCTCCGCTCAAAACCAGAGCATTCACGGAGCTTCCACACGCAGAACAATTCGCTGTAACGACGTGCAGAGAGCCTCTCCAGGTTCGCGCCCCTGCGCGGGCCAAAAACCGGCCTTTGTCGTCATACGGAGCTTGTCACCTTAGACAGAAATCGCCTTCGTCGGCTATCATTCCCTCTGTGCTTCCGCCGAAATCCTTTCGTCTTCTGCAATCCGCTGAGGCCAAACAACGGGGGTCTTCGTTCAAACACCATCTGGTACAGGGCCTGCCCCATGTCGACCATGACAGTCGAACAGATCCAACGCCACCTCCTCCGGACAACTAAAGTGGATTCATTCAAGACTGAACCTGAGGAGCAGCCACCGACCTGGCGCCGTCCGCGCCGAATAAATTATTGCATTTGCGCCTGAGCCGTCCCATCATGGCAAATCTATTGAGGAGACCGCTATCTTTCTTGAGCCTGTCTCCCCTCGCCCTCCTATCCTTGCTGCCATGGCTCGCGCTCCTCGCTTGGCTCGCCTCCGTCGCCTGGTTCCTCACCGACGACGCCTTCATCAGCTTCCGCTATACCCGCAACCTCATCGAAGGTCACGGCCTCGTCTTCAACCCCGGCGAACGCGTCGAAGGCTATACCAACTTCCTCTGGATTCTCGAACTCGCCGCAATCTGGGCCGCCCTCGGCATCCGTCCCGAATACGCCGCCCCCTGGCTCTCAGTCGCCTACACAGCCGCCTCCATCGCCGCCATCCTGTGGTGGGTCACACGCCTACCCTCGCTCCATAACCGCAGCCTCGTCGCCTGGATGACCCTCGGCTTCCTCTGCTCCAGCGCCACCTTCGCCGTCTGGACCTCCGCCGGCGGCCTCGAAACCAGACAGTTCACCTTCTTCATCGTCGCCGCCGTCATCTGCCTCAGCCTCTACCAGAACAACCGTAAAGGCCTCATCACCGCCTCACTCTGCCTCGCCGCCGCCGAACTCACTAGACCCGAAGCTCTCCTCCTCGCCGCCTGCTGCTTCGCATGGTTCGGCATCCAGCGACTGGCCAAAGACAAGACCATAAACTCCAGGTTGGTCAAAGACATCTCCTATCTGGTTGCACCTTTCGCCCTCCTGGTCGCCGCTCACTTCCTCTTCCGCTACGCCTACTACGGCGAATGGCTGCCCAACACCTACTACGCCAAACACGTCCGACCCTGGTACGAATCCGGCTTCCGCTACCTCGTTGCCGCCGCTATCGAAACCGGCCTCTATCTCCTCCTGCCCCTCGCATTCTTCGCCCTCCGCTCACGCTGGCAGAGGCACTGCGACGGCACCTACGCCCTTTCCCTCCTCTGCGTCTTCGCTCACATGGCCTACCTCCTGCCCATCGGCGGCGACCACTTCGAATACCGTCCCCTCGACTTCTACTGGCCTCTCCTGGCACTCCCCGCTGCCGAAGCCATCGCCCTCCTCGGCGCAAAAGCCGCAGACAGCCTCCGCCAACTGCCGCGACCCACAGCCTGGACGATCGGAGGAGGCATCTTCACTATCGCCTTCTTCCTCCCCATCCTCTTCTACGCTAACGCAATCCAGGGTGTCTTGCTGTTCGAGGGAGCCGCTATGAGTGGACGCCCATGGAAGGTGTTTATCGAGCTCAATGAAGAGAACGCAGCATTGACGCTGGCCGCGCCCGCCATGCCCGCGCTCGTCGCCGTCTCAAACGACCTGCGCCGACAGTCTACCCAGCAGCACGTCGGCACGCCCTTCCCCGAGCATCGTGGATTCAAGATCGATCAGGAACTGCACTATAGGGCCTACGAAGAGATGGAGCGCGGTTTCATTCCTGATGACGCCCTCATGTACGATGGCGGCCTCGGAAAATTCTATTACATTCCAGACTTGAAAGTCATAGACTTCCATGGCTTGACCGACGCGACCGTCGCGCGCACGCCGGTAACACTTTCCAACGCAGAACGCCTCATGGCACACGATCGCGAGCCGTCGCAAGCCTACCTTAAGCAGCGGGGCGTCAACTTCCAAGTCTACCCCGCGTCCTCAAGCCCGGGCCGGGCGCTCCAGCATGCAAACTACGCGGTCAAGTTCGGCTCCGAACTTTGGATGCCCTTCGAAACCCTCAGCGCGAAGTGGGCAACAACCCGGTTCCCCAACCGCGAACTACTGGCCCGAGGGACTTTCTCCGCCATCGAGCCGTCCCGCAACTACTTTCGTGTCGGCAGATCCACATATGTCGGCCAGCGCTTTCTCGGACAGTTCGACAACGGCTTTAGCGGCTGGCGCGTGACAGGCGATGGCATCAGCAATTACAACCAACATGAAATTTACGAAGGGCAAGCGCTGATCTGGAACCGGGCTGACGACGGCTTTCTGACAAGCTACCACCCCGGCAGAGGCAACCGCGCAACCGCCAGAGCGCTCTCGCCAACCTTCACCGCGACCGCCGACCAATACCTCGCCTTCCTCATCGCCGGCGGCGAGGGTCAGGGCGTCGGGCTCCGCCTGCTCGCCGACGGCGAAGAAGCCGCCGTCTGGCGCGGCCAAAAGACCGATAGGATACCAAATTCTGACCTCTTCCGGCTCGTCGTTCATCCCTTAGGCTACGTCGCCGGCAAGACGCTGCAACTCGAACTCTTCGACCGCGAGCTTGGCGACTGGGGATACATCATGCTCGACCATGTCATGCTGGCCACCTGTGACATCTGCCCGCGAGAGCCGATCGTCCTGGGAAAGGCGCTGCGCGCCCAGCCCGACTACGACACCGTCTACCTCATCCCGGCATTCGTCAATTATCTCAGTGTCGGTCATCACCTGCCGTCCCAGGAAACAGCGCACTCCCTTTTCTTCCAGATGGACGCGCCGGACCTTGCACAGGAGGTCGAATCCGCACTGGCTGCTGTCGGAAATCCCGACAGCGTAAAGGTAGTCGAGTGGAAGAGCACGAATCCCTGGATCGAAGACAATGCCCATCCCTTGACCTTTCTTCTTGCCAAGTACGGACGTTCGCTCGGCAGCGACGACTACGAAGACTTCCGAGTCTGGTCCTATGTCGACATTTCCTTCGAGAGCCCCTGGATTCTCTTTGAAGATTTGGAGCCGATGACCATCAACTATGACGGCGGCATCGCACTCCAGGGGCTTGCCCTCGGATGCGGCGCAGAACAACTCCCACTTGGACAGCCGCTCGACTTGGTAACGGAACGCTCGCTGTGGAGCGTCTTGCAGTGGCGAACCGAACCCGGGCTCGATACAGATTATGTCATCTCTCTGCGCCTCTACAACGCTGCAGGCGAAGAGGCCTATCAGCAGGACACCGTCCTCTGGAACCCAATCCATCTGCCTACCAGCCACTGGCTCGCAGGTGAACCGGCCGAAACTACCGCCATGCTCTATCTCCCGGCCGACCTCCCACCCGGCGATTACGAGCTGCGAATGGTCGTCTACGACTTCGAAACCCAGATCCCCACCGTCCAGATAGATGTCTGGGAACCGGAGATAACACTGGCCCGCCTACGTCTGGCTGAAGCTCGCTGAAAATAGTGTCACTTGAAATAGTGCAATCGCGGAGCCCCCTTCTGCTCAATCGTTCGTTCTAACAACGCGCAGACCGTATCTCCTGGTAGACGCCATATTGGCGGCCGGAACCTAGTCTCAGAAATCACTCAACGTATGTCCCTTAGACAGAATTCGCCACGGTCGGCTATCGTATGCACTATAATCTCGGCAATCTCTTTGCTCAATTGTCGAGCGCAGAGACGACGCATCAGGCCTCTTCATTCATACGCTAACCAATTTAGGGCCCGGCTCATGTATACGATGGCATTCGAACTAGCTCGGCAAGACCTTCCCATGACAGCGAAGTTCGGATACTTCCAAACTGGAACGCACGGCCCAGCCAGCGTTTCTGTGCTGCCCGCGGCGAAACAGATCTGACTTGCTCGACTAAACTTCGTCAACATGGCAAATTCATTGAAGCACCCGTTACCTCCACTCAACCTGTCTCCCCTCGCCCTCCTCTCCTTGCTGCCATGGCTCGCGCTCCTCGCTTGGCTCGCCTCCGTCGCCTGGTTCCTCACCGACGACGCCTTCATCAGCTTCCGCTACACACGCAACCTCCTCGAAGGTCACGGCCTCGTCTTCAACCCCGGCGAACGCGTCGAAGGCTACACCAACTTCCTCTGGATTCTCGAACTCGCCGCAATCTGGGCCGCCCTCGGCATCCCTCCCGAATACGCCGCCCCCTGGCTCTCAGTCGCCTACACAGCCGCCTCCATCGCCGCCATTGTGTGGTGGGTCACACGCCTACCCTCGCTCCATAACCGCAGCCTCGTCGCCTGGATGACCCTCGGCCTACTCTGCTCCAGCGCCACCTTCGCCGTCTGGACCTCCGCCGGCGGCCTCGAAACCAGACAGTTCACCTTCTTCATCGTCGCCGCCGTCATCTGCCTTAGCCTCTACCAGAACAGCCGTAAAGGCCTCATCACCGCCTCACTCTGCCTCGCTGCCGCCGAACTCACCAGACCCGAAGCTCTCCTCCTCGCCGCCTGCTGCTTCGCCTGGTTCGGCATCCAGCGACTGGCCAAAGACAAGACCATCAACATCAAGTTGGTCAAAGACATCTCCTATCTGGTTGCACCTTTCATCCTTCTGGTCGCCGCTCACTTCCTCTTCCGCTACGCCTACTACGGCGAATGGCTGCCCAACACCTACTACGCCAAACACGTACGACCCTGGTACGAGTCCGGCTTCCGCTACCTCGTTGCCGCCGCTATCGAAACCGGCCTCTATCTCCTTCTGCCGCTGGCCTACCTGGCTCTGCGGGCTCGCTGGAGTGCACTCCAGGACGCCTCGTACGCCTTGGTTTTGCTCTGCGTCGCCGCCCACATGGCCTACCTGCTGCCCATCGGCGGCGACCGCTTCGAATATCGTCCCCTCGACTTCTATTGGCCCCTCCTTGCCCTCCCCGCAGCCGAATGCATCGCCCTTATCGGCTCCTCTGTTTCGGCCGGACTGCGAAGACTTCCTCGCAACACAGTCACAACCGTCCGCTCGGAAACATTCACCCTTGCACTTTTTTTGCCCGTGCTGTTCTACGCCAGTTCGATGCAAGCCACCTTGCTCTTCGAAATGGCGGAGATACGACAGACCACTGGCAGTCGGCATTTCGAACTCGATAGGAACACCGCAGACTGGCTACTGGCCGCCCCCGGGATGTCGCTGCTCGCCGCCATCTCCAACGACTTGCGCTGGCAGGCCGCCAAAGTTGGCGTCGCTTCACGTACAACCAATCACCGTCTAGGCTTCATCAACGGTACACTGACGTGGAAGCCTTACGAATACATGGAGCCCGGTATCATCCCCGATGACGCCCTGCACACCGAAGGCGCCATGGGTAGAGGATACTACCTTCCCACTCTAAGGTTTCTCGACTACTATGGCCTGGCCGACGCCACCGTGGCGCGCACACCTGTCGCGCACTCCAATTACGAACGCTGGATGGGACACGACCGCCGACCAACGCATGAATACCTCAAAGAGCGAGGCGTAAACATCAAGATTTTCGCCCCAGCCTCCAATGCATCCGCGGCGCTCGAACGCGCTGATTACGCGGTCAAAGCTGGCCCCGAACTTTGGATGCCCTTCGAAGCGGTCAGCGCCCAATGGGCCTCCGACCGCTTCGACAACCACGACCTCAGGGCCAAGAATTCTTTCTCGACCACCGATCCCACCGCCAATCGGTTCCTCGTCGGCGATGACACTCTTGTTGGAGAGCGCATACTCTTTCACTTCGAACGCGGCCTTGATAACTGGCAGTTGTCTGGTGATGCCATCACCAACTTCAGCCAGTATTCCAGCTACGAAGGGCAAGCATTGATCTGGGGCCGAGCCGATTCCACGTTCCTCACCAGCTACCACCCACTTAAGGGAAACGAGGCCACCGGCTCAGCGCTCTCGCCAGCATTTACTGCTTCCCCGGACCAGTATCTAGCCTTCCTGATCGCCGGTGGCGACACTGACGGCGTCGGCTTGCGCCTGCTTGCCGATGGCAAAGTGGCGGGACTCTGGCGGGGCAAAAATCCCCATTCGTACATGCCAAGCGAAGAGTTCCGACTGATTGTCCATCCCCTGGGTTACCTCACCGGAAAGTCTCTGCAACTGGAACTCTTCGACGACGCCGGCGGCAGCCGCGGCCACATCATGCTCGACCACGTCATGCTCGTCGGTTGTCATTCAGGTTCATGTTCAACGGAGGGCTGGACGGCTCTGGCGCACTTGTTGGCCCAACAACCCCGCGACAATGGCGCTGTCTATTTGATTCCCACGCACGCGCACAACCGCCAATACATCTTTCTGGACGCCAGAACTCTCTTTGTTTCGCCTGAGTACGCATTCAGGAAAGCGTACGAAATCGGATCCCGACTTGCAAGCCTGGAGAATTTCTCTACAGTGAAGATTGTGCAGTGGAAAACCCCAAATTCCTGGATCGACGACGACGTCATCCCCCTGTCCTTTCTCCTTGCCAAGTACGGACATTTCCTCGGCAGCGATGATTACGACGTCTTCCGCATCCACAACTACGCCGATGTCTCGTTCGAACGCTCCTGGTCGTATTACGAACAGTTGGAGCCACTGTCTGTCAACTATGATGGCGACATCGCCCTCAACGGTGCCGCCCTAGGCCAAGGACCACAGCAACTGACTTCTCAGCAGGTCCTCAACCTGGGTCCGCAGCGCTCTCTCTGGACCGTTCTGCAGTGGCAGACCCAGCCCGGCCTGAATGTCGATTACGCCATTTCGCTACGCCTCTATAATGCCGCAAACGAAATTGCCTTCCAGAACGATGACCTCCTATGGCAACCCGGGGATCATGTTCCTACAAGCAACTGGAGGGCCGACCTCCCGGTCCAAACCTTGCACACGCTTCAATTGCCTGCTGATCTTCCCCCAGGCAACTATGAACTACGATTCGTCGTCTACGACTTCGAAACCCAGGTCCCGACCGTCCAGATAGATGTCTGGAGGCCGGAAACAACCCTGGCTCGCTTGCGCCTGGCCGAAGAGCGCTGAATCCAGCTCCGCTCAAAAACAGAGCATTCACGGAGCTTCCACACGCAGAACAATTCGCTGTAACGACGCGCAGAGAGCCTCTCCAGCTTCGCGCCCCTGCGCGGGCCAAAAACCGGCCTTTGTCGTCATACGGGGCTTGTCACCTTAGACAGAAATCGCCTTCGTCGACTATTATTTCCTCTGTGATTCGGCCGAAAACCTTTCGTCTTCTGCAATCCGCTGAGACCAAACAACGGGGGTCTTCGTTCAAACACCATCCGGTACAGGGCCCGCCCCATGTCGACCATGACAGTCGAACAGATCCAGCGCCACCTCCTCCGGACAAATAGAGTGGATTCATTCAAGACAGAACCTGAGGATCAGCCAGCGACCCGGCGCCTTCCGCGTCGAATAAATTATTGCATTTGCGCCTGAGCCGTCCCATCATGGCAAATCTATTGAGGAGACCGCTATCTTTCTTGAGCCTGTCTCCCCTCGCCCTCCTATCCTTGCTGCCATGGCTCGCGCTCCTCGCTTGGCTCGCCTCCGTCGCCTGGTTCCTCACCGACGACGCCTTCATCAGCTTCCGCTATACCCGCAACCTCATCGAAGGTCACGGCCTCGTCTTCAACCCCGGCGAACGCGTCGAAGGCTATACCAACTTCCTCTGGATTCTCGAACTCGCCGCAATCTGGGCCGCCCTCGGCATCCCTCCCGAATACGCCGCCCCCTGGCTCTCAGTCGCCTACACAGCCGCCTCCATCGCCGCCATCCTGTGGTGGGTCACACGCCTACCCTCGCTCCATAACCGCAGCCTCGTCGCCTGGATGACCCTCGGCCTACTCTGCTCCAGCGCCACCTTCGCCGTCTGGACCTCCGCCGGCGGCCTCGAAACCAGACAGTTCACCTTCTTCATCGTCACCGCCGTCATCTGCCTCAGCCTCTACCAGAACAGCCGTAAAGGCCTCATCACCGCCTCACTCTGCCTCGCCGCCGCCGAACTCACTCGCCCCGAAGCCCTCCTCCTCGCCGCCTGCTGCTTCGCCTGGTTCGGCATCCAGCGACTGGCCAAAGACAAGACCATAAACTCCAGGTTGGTCAAAGACATCTCCTACCTGGTTGCACCTTTCGCCCTCCTGGTCGCCGCTCACTTCCTCTTCCGCTACGCCTACTACGGCGAGTGGCTGCCCAACACCTACTACGCCAAACACATCCGGCCCTGGTACGAGTCCGGCTTCCGCTACCTTTGGGCCGCCGCGCTCGAGACCGGACTTTACATCCTGCTGCCGCTGGCTTACATCGCCCTGCGCACGCGCTGGCAGTACCATCGTGATGGTATCTATGCGCTGGTGCTGCTCTGTGTCACCGCACACATGGCCTATCTTCTGCCGATAGGCGGCGACCTCTTCGAATTCCGCCCCCTCGACTTCTACTGGCCTCTGCTGGCACTGCCTGCCGCCGAAGGCATTACCCTCCTCGGAGTCAGGGTTTCAACTGGCCTGCGAAGGCTCCCTCGAGTTCCAGGCTGGGCGACCGCTGGGGAGACCTACGGGATCGCGTTCTTTCTGCCCGTGCTCTTCTACGCAAACACAATTCAGGGAGTCTTACTGGTCGAGGGGGCCGCGACTCGCGAAAATTTCAACAGATTCCATATCACCCTCAGTGAGGAGAATGCAGGATGGCTGCTGGATGCCCCCGGAATGCCAGCGATCGTCGCCATCTCGAACGAATTGCGCGACCAGGCTGCCCGTCAGTTGGTCGGCGGACGCGTCGGCAGTCACCGTGAGGTCGCCCATTGGCGGATGGAAATTTGGAAGCCATACGAACAGATGGAGCGTGGTCTTATCCCTGGGGACGCCCTTATGAGACATGGCGCTCTGGGATTATTCTACTACCTGCCGGACCTGAAAATCATAGACCCCTATGGCTTGACCGACGCCACGGTGGCACGCACGCCTGTCACCAGTTCCAATCGCGAACGAGAAATGGCCCACGACCGTAATCCGCCACCCGAATACCTCAAGCAAAGGGGCGTCAACTTTCACATTTACCGTCCGGCCTCCAGCGCCGTCAGTGCCCTGAATGTGGCAGATTTTGCCGTCAAGGTCGGCCCCGACCTATGGATGCCCTTCAGAGCCGCCAACGCACAGTGGGCAACAGCCCGCTTCGCCGAGCACGACCTGAGAGCAAGGAATACCTTCTCGACCAGCCAGCCCGCAGAAAACCGCTTCCTTGTCGGCGAACACGCTTACATCGGCGAAAAGATCCTCGCACACTTCGAACACGGCTTTGACGGCTGGCAGCTGACAGGTCAGGCCATAGGCAACTTCAACCAGCACGCCATTTACACAGGACAAGGTCTGGTCTGGAACCGCGCCGACTCCAACTTCCTCACCAGCTACCACCCAAGCAAGGGAGACCGGGTCACCGGCGAAGCCCTCTCGCCAGCCTTCATCGCCAACAATGACCAGTACCTAGCCTTCCTCATCGCCGGCGGCAACCTCGAAGGCGTCGGCCTCCGCCTCCTCGCCGATCGCCAAGAAGCTGCGGTCTGGCGCGGAAGGAACTCCGAATACTTCAAACTGATCGTCCATCCACTCGGCTACCTCACCGGCAAAACCCTTGAACTGCAACTCTTCGACTACGAACTCGGCCCTAGAGGACACATCATGCTCGACCATGTCATGCTGGTTTCTTGTGACGTCTGCCCGCCAGAGCCGCCAGCTCTGGCCCAATTTCTGGACCAGGAAACACCAGACGACGATACCGTATATCTTTTCCCCGGCTTCCAGAACCATCGCACCGTCAGATTCCACCTCCTCTCTCATGGCATTGCCCCAGCCCATGTCATTCCCATGGACGCCACCAATCTGGCGCGGACCGTCGAAACTGAACTCCTGAAATCGAGCGAAGCCGACGCAATAAAGCTCGTGGAGTGGAAGTCCGAAAGCAACTGGATCGGCGATGATGCCGAACAGCTGGCCTTCCTCCTCACAAAATACGGTCGCTACACGGGCACCGACGACTACGACCTCTTTACCGTCCACAACTATGCCGACATCTCCTTCGAGAAACCTTGGTTACTCTACGAACAGCTCGAGCCGCTGACAATCAACTATGACGGCGGCATCGCGCTCCAAGGACTCGCCCTCGGACACGACCCCGAGCAACTCTCTTTCGGACAACTGCTCGACTTAGGAGCAGAACGCTCCCTGTGGGGCGTCCTGCAGTGGCGCACCGAACCAGGATTGGAAATCGACTATGCAATGTCCTTCCGCCTCTACAATGCTGAGGGCGTAAGAGCCTATCAGCAAGATTACGTTCTCTGGAGCCCAATCCATTCGCCGACCAGCTTCTGGGCGCCCCATCAACCGGTCGACACCATGACCCTGCTCCACCTCCCGCCCAACCTACCGCCCGGTGAATACGAACTGCGAATGGTCGTCTACAACTTCGAAACCCAGATCCCGACCGTTCAGATAGATGTCTGGGAGCCGGAGACAACCCTCGCCCGCCTCCAGCTGGCTAGAATTCACTGAAAACAGCACACCTCCCTTTAGACAGAAACTGCCGTTGTCGACTATCATTCGCGCAATTCGCCCAGCGATCTGCTCTTGACTTTATCCCCGCCGGCGACCCGGCGTAGAGAGCGCCGAGAGAGTCGTAACATTTGCGACTGAGCTTCTACAATATGACCAATCTGTTGCGAAGACAGCTGACTCACCTCAACCTGTCCCCCCTCGCCCTCCTCTCCCTTTTGCCCTGGTTCGCGCTCCTGGCTTGGCTCGCAAGCGTCGCCTGGTTTCTCACCGACGACGCCTTCATCAGCTTCCGCTACACGCGCAACCTCATCGAAGGGAACGGCCTCGTCTTCAACCCCGGCGAGCGCGTCGAAGGCTATACCAACTTCCTCTGGATCCTCGAACTCGCCGCACTCTGGGCACTCTTCAACATCCGCCCTGAACTTGCCGCACCATGGCTCTCCGTCGCTTACACTGCCGCCACAATCGTCGCCACCCTCTGGTGGGTCGCTCGCCTGCCTTCCCTCCAAAACCGCGGCCTCGTCGCCTGGATGGCTCTCGGCCTCCTCTGCTCCAGCGCCACATTCGCTGCCTGGACGTCCGGCGGCGGCCTGGAAACACGCCAATTCACTTTCTTCATCGTCGCAGCCGTCGTCTGCCTCAGCCTCTGCCCAAACAGCACACGCAGCCTCCTCACCGCCTCGCTCTGCCTCGCCGCAGCCGAACTCACACGACCAGAAGGACTCCTCCTCGCCGCCTGCTGCTTCGCCTGGTTCGCTCTCCAGCGCCTCGCAGAAGAAAAAAGAATCAGCGCCCATCTCGTCCGCCAGACCGCCTTCTTGGTCGCACCCTTCGCAATACTGGTCGCAACTCACTTTCTCTTCCGCTACGCCTACTACGGCGAATGGCTTCCCAATACCTACTACGCCAAGCACATCCGCCCTTGGTACGAGTCCGGCTTCCGCTACCTCTGGGCCGCCGCAATTGAGACCGGCCTTTATCTCCTCCTACCGCTGGCCTACGTCGCCCTGCGCTCTCGCTGGCAGAACCATCGCGATGGCTCTTTCGCTTTCCCTCTTCTCTGTGTCGTAGCCCACATGGCCTACCTCCTCCCTATCGGCGGTGACCACTTCGAATACCGACCCCTCGACTTCTACTGGCCTCTGCTGGCGCTCCCCGCGGCCGAAGGGATCGCGCTACTCGGCAGCGGAGTAGCGGCCGGCTTGCCCAACTTGCTGGAGATCCCGCGTTGGACAGCCGCCAGGAAGACCTACGCAATCGCACTCTTTCTGCTTATCTCCTTCTACGCCAGCGCGATTCAGAATGTCCTTTTATTCGAGGGGGCCTCGATACGCGAGAATTTCAATAGGTTTCATATCAGACTCGATGAAGAAAAAGCAGGATGGCTGCTGAACGCGCCTGGGATGCGCATGCTGGTCGCCATCTCAAACGACTTGCACATGAAAGGTAGCTTAAACTGGATCGCCGACCCCATCGTTCTACATCGTAACTACGCCTCTCGTCAGATACGAACTTGGAAGCCATACGAACAGATGGAGCGTAATCTCATTCCCGACGACGCCCTTATGACCGACACCGGCATCGGAAGATTCTATTTCCTGCCGGATCTCAAAATACTTGACAAGGATGGCTTGACCGACGCAACGGTAGCCCGGACGCCGGCCACACACTCCAATCCCGAACGCGTCATGGCGCACGATCGTAAGCCGACGCTCGATTATCTCAAACAGCGGGGCGTCAACATCGAAGTTCGAGCTCCGGCCTCCAGCGGGGACGCGGCACTGAAACACGCAGACTACGCCGTCAAAGTCGGTCCCGGCCTCTGGATGCCCTTCAATGCCGTCAATGCTCAGTGGGCAACAGCCCGCTTCGCCGTACACGACCTGAGAGCCCGAAAGACCTTCTCAAACAGCCGGGCCGCAGAAAACCGCTTCCTCGTCGGCGAATACGCTTACGTCGGCCAACATTTCCTCGCACACTTTGAATACGGCTTTGATAACTGGCAACTGTCAGGTCAGGCCATAAGCAACTTCAACCAGCACGCCATTTACACAGGACAAGGTCTGGTCTGGAACCGCGCCGACTCCAACTTCCTCACCAGCTACCACCCAAGCAAGGGAGACCGGGTCACCGGCGAAGCCCTCTCGCCAGCCTTCATCGCCAACAATGACCAGTACCTAGCCTTCCTCATCGCCGGCGGCAACCTCGAAGGCGTCGGCCTCCGCCTCCTCGCCGATCGCCAAGAAGCTGCGGTCTGGCGCGGAAGGAACTCCGAATACTTCAAACTGATCGTCCATCCACTCGGCTACCTCACCGGCAAAACCCTTGAACTGCAACTCTTCGACTACGAACTCGGCCCTAGAGGACACATCATGCTCGACCATGTCATGCTGGTTTCTTGTGACGTCTGCCCGCCAGAGCCGCCAGCTCTGGCCCAATTTCTGGACCAGGAAACACCAGACGACGATACCGTATATCTTTTCCCCGGCTTCCAGAACCATCGCACCGTCAGATTCCACCTCCTCTCTCATGGCATTGCCCCAGCCCATGTCATTCCCATGGACGCCACCAATCTGGCGCGGACCGTCGAAACTGAACTCCTGAAATCGAGCGAAGCCGACGCAATAAAGCTCGTGGAGTGGAAGTCCGAAAGCAACTGGATCGGCGATGATGCCGAACAGCTGGCCTTCCTCCTCACAAAATACGGTCGCTACACGGGCACCGACGACTACGACCTCTTTACCGTCCACAACTATGCCGACATCTCCTTCGAGAAACCTTGGTTACTCTACGAACAGCTCGAGCCGCTGACAATCAACTATGACGGCGGCATCGCGCTCCAAGGACTCGCCCTCGGACACGACCCCGAGCAACTCTCTTTCGGACAACTGCTCGACTTAGGAGCAGAACGCTCCCTGTGGGGCGTCCTGCAGTGGCGCACCGAACCAGGATTGGAAATCGACTATGCAATGTCCTTCCGCCTCTACAATGCTGAGGGCGTAAGAGCCTATCAGCAAGATTACGTTCTCTGGAGCCCAATCCATTCGCCGACCAGCTTCTGGGCGCCCCATCAACCGGTCGACACCATGACCCTGCTCCACCTCCCGCCCAACCTACCGCCCGGTGAATACGAACTGCGAATGGTCGTCTACAACTTCGAAACCCAGATCCCGACCGTTCAGATAGATGTCTGGGAGCCGGAGACAACCCTCGCCCGCCTCCAGCTGGCTAGAATTCACTGAAAACAGCACACCTCCCTTTAGACAGAAACTGCCGTTGTCGACTATCATTCGCGCAATTCGCCCAGCGATCTGCTCTTGACTTTATCCCCGCCGGCGACCCGGCGTAGAGAGCGCCGAGAGAGTCGTAACATTTGCGACTGAGCTTCTACAATATGACCAATCTGTTGCGAAGACAGCTGACTCACCTCAACCTGTCCCCCCTCGCCCTCCTCTCCCTTTTGCCCTGGTTCGCGCTCCTGGCTTGGCTCGCAAGCGTCGCCTGGTTTCTCACCGACGACGCCTTCATCAGCTTCCGCTACACGCGCAACCTCATCGAAGGGAACGGCCTCGTCTTCAACCCCGGCGAGCGCGTCGAAGGCTATACCAACTTCCTCTGGATCCTCGAACTCGCCGCACTCTGGGCACTCTTCAACATCCGCCCTGAACTTGCCGCACCATGGCTCTCCGTCGCTTACACTGCCGCCACAATCGTCGCCACCCTCTGGTGGGTCGCTCGCCTGCCTTCCCTCCAAAACCGCGGCCTCGTCGCCTGGATGGCTCTCGGCCTCCTCTGCTCCAGCGCCACATTCGCTGCCTGGACGTCCGGCGGCGGCCTGGAAACACGCCAATTCACTTTCTTCATCGTCGCAGCCGTCGTCTGCCTCAGCCTCTGCCCAAACAGCACACGCAGCCTCCTCACCGCCTCGCTCTGCCTCGCCGCAGCCGAACTCACACGACCAGAAGGACTCCTCCTCGCCGCCTGCTGCTTCGCCTGGTTCGCTCTCCAGCGCCTCGCAGAAGAAAAAAGAATCAGCGCCCATCTCGTCCGCCAGACCGCCTTCTTGGTCGCACCCTTCGCAATACTGGTCGCAACTCACTTTCTCTTCCGCTACGCCTACTACGGCGAATGGCTTCCCAATACCTACTACGCCAAGCACATCCGCCCTTGGTACGAGTCCGGCTTCCGCTACCTCTGGGCCGCCGCAATTGAGACCGGCCTTTATCTCCTCCTACCGCTGGCCTACGTCGCCCTGCGCTCTCGCTGGCAGAACCATCGCGATGGCTCTTTCGCTTTCCCTCTTCTCTGTGTCGTAGCCCACATGGCCTACCTCCTCCCTATCGGCGGTGACCACTTCGAATACCGACCCCTCGACTTCTACTGGCCTCTGTTGGCCGTTCCTGCAGCCCAAAGCATTGCTCTTCTCGGCTCCAGGTTTGCGTCCTTCCTACGTAAATTCCCACCAACTCTGCATTGGGCAGTCGGGAGGAGGACCTGCTCCATCACGCTCTTCTTGCTCGTGCTGTTCTACGCGAACGCAATACAGGGTGTCTTACTAGTCGAGGGGGCTACATTGCGCCGCGTGCATGTCGTGCTCAATAGGGAGAACGCTGGCTGGCTGCTGGCCGCGCCCGGGATGCCAGCCCTCGTCGCCATCTCTAACGATTTACGCCGCCTGATCAGTGTGAATGGAGTAGGCCTACGTTTCGCTTTACACCGCGACCGTGCAGAATTTCACATCATGAAATGGAAACCGTATGAAAAAATGGAGCGCGGATTCTTCCCTGACGACGCCCTGATGTTCGACGAAGGCATGGGTAAGTTCCTCTTCGTGCCTGACCTGAAAGTCGTCGACAAGCATGGCTTGACCGACAAAGCCGTGGCTCGTACACCGGTTACCAGAGGCAACGACCGTCGCTTTATCGCGCACGACCGCCTTCCGACACCCAAATACATCAAACAGCGGGGTTTCAACATCAGGATTTTCCCCTCAGTTTCTAGCGCCGACGACGCGCTGAACGTCGCAAACTACGCCGTCGAATTCGGCCCCGACCTGTGGATGCCTTTCGACACCGTCACCGCACAGTGGGCCACAAAACTCTTTCCCAACCGCAACCTGAGAGCGTTCGCTACGAAACTGGAGCCCTTGCTAGTCAAATTTGACGGCGGCATCGCGCTCCAGGGGCTTGCCCTCGGCATCGGCAATGGACAGCTTCCGTCTCGCCCGCTGCTTGCCCTGAAGAACGATCGCTCTCTGCGCGGCGTCCTGCAGTGGCGGATCGACCCTGGTTTGAATGTCGAATATGCCGCCTCACTGCGTCTATACAATGCCGAAAACCACATGACTTTCCAATCCGATGGTCCGCTCCGGCTCCACACCACCTTTGTTAGGACAAACCACTGGCCGACGAATGAACCGGTCGACACCCTGTTCCGCTTGGAATTCCCCGCTGACCTCCCCGCTGGCGATTATGAGCTGCGTCTGGTCGTCTACAACATCGAGACCAAGACCCCAACCGTTCAGATCGATGTCTGGCAGCCGGAGATAACCCTCGCCCGCCTGCGCCTGACTGATCCCAACTGAAACCAACGCCTCTACCCTTAGACAAAAACTAACATCGTCGGCTATCATTTGCACTGTACCCCTGGCGACATTCCTCCGTCTTCCCTGAACCGCAAAGGCGGCTCACCAAAATTCAAACGCCATTCAGCATAGGACCCAACAGATGTCACCCATGACAGTCGAACAGCTGCGGCAGGACTTCCCCATGACCGGGAAAATAGCCTACTTTCAGACCGGAACCTACGGCCCGGCCAGCGACTCCGTTCTCCAAGCCGTACGCGAAGCAATGGAGACCGAGGCCCGGCACGGCCCCGCCACGACCGCAGGCAGACTGGCTCACCGGGACCGGGAAGCCGCCGCCCGCAGCGGATTGGCCCGGATGCTCAACATTAAAGAGGAGGAGTTGAGCATCGAAACCAACACATCGCGGGCCATGCAGCAGATCGTGCGCGGCCTCGACTGGCAGCCGGGCGACGAGTTCGTCATGACCTCGCTCGAGCACGTCAGCACCTACGGCCTCTCCTACTCTTTGACGGAGGAACACGGGGTCACCGCCAAAGTGATCGAGGCCGAACACCTGACCGACGACGAACTGCTCGCTGAACTCGCCAGCACGCTGACAGAACGCACGCGGCTTATCTGCCTCAGCCATGTCGCCTCATCCAACGGCCGCCTGCTCCCGGTCAAAGAAGCAGCCGCCATCGCCCATGACGCCGGCGTCCCTGTCATGCTCGACCTCGCCCAGTCCGTCGGCACGATGCCGGTTGACCTCCAAGAACTCGACTGTGACTTTGCAGTCGGCTCCGGCCACAAATGGCTGCTCGGTCCAATGGGTACAGGCTATATTTTCGTCGCCGAACGGCAGATGCCCGGCTTTCGCCCCAACTTCATCCCCGACCGCAGCCCGTGGACGCTGGCCGGCGACCCGACACCCCCGCCAACCGCCCGCTCCCGCACCGAAATCGGCACCTACAACCATGCCCTTGTCGTCGGCCTCGGCCGCGCCGTCGAAATCTTGGAAGACATCGGGCTCGACAACATCCAGGCCCGCATCGCCGACCTGACCCGCCGGCTGCGGCGCGGCGTCGAGCAGATCGACCGCGCCCGCATCATCACCCCGCTCGAATCCGATAAGTCTGCCGGCATCACCTCGGTGATGTTCGATGGCTACACCAAGACCGAAATGGACAGCCTGGCTGCACAACTACAGGACCGCCATCAGGCGCTCGTCAAGTCGCAGTGGTTGACCGCTCCGCCCGACCCGGTCAAAATCGCCATGCGCATCTCCGTGGCCGCCTTCAACGACGAAGGTGAGGTAGACCGCCTGCTCGAGGGCATCGACGAAGAGCAATAGCGACTGCCGCAGGAGATAACTGCCCGGAACTGCAACCCGTAACTTCCCACCGCCAAAAGGATGACCAAAATGCCTGAACGTCTGGTACTCTGGGGGCCGCCCGTTGTGGAGAGAGTTCCCGCCGACCCTGACTATGCCGAATTCCTGCCCGGCTGGGTGCAGAAGTGCGCCGATGTCGGGGTGACCAAGATCATCGGCGGGGATAAAACGCTCGCGCTGACCGAGGCCGCCCACGCCGTCGGAATCAAGGTCGACCCCTATATCAACTACAACTCTTTTCCCCGCCACGGCAGCGCCCGCGTGCGCTACGGCTGGTCGCTCGACTTTCTGCGCCCCCCCGTAACTGCCGACGAGGCGCGCGCCATCATGGACCGGCACCGCCCCATCTTCGACAATCCGCAGGTAGGCACATCCATGACCGACTTCGCGCGCCAGAATCCGCAGTACCGCAGCTTCACGCGTGACCGGTCCTATACGCTCCAGCCTGGCGAGGACCTCTACCTCAGCGCCGCCTTCCCGGAAGTGCGCGCCGAACAGACGCAGAAGTTCGTCGAGACGCTCGACGAGACGCAGGGCGACGGCATCCAGGTCGAATTTGTGCTCGGCAACGAGGACGAAAACGGCGCCGTGACCTACGGCTACGAAGACCGCACCGTCGCCGAGTTCCAGGCAAAACACGGCAAGGATCCCTTCGACCTGCCCAACGACGACCTCGACTGGCTGCAGTTCCGCGCCGACTATGTCACGCTCGCATTGACCGAGATGCGCGCCGCGGCCAAACAGGAAAAACCGGACACCGTCTTCTCAACCACCCTGATCGCCGGCGAAAAAGAGGACTATCTCAAGCTCCTGCACGACTGGCCCACCTGGATCGAAAAGGGCCTGATCGACGAGTTCTACATCTGGTTCCGCACCAACTCCGATCTGGACGCACTCGAACGCCAGCTGAGCTACGCCGTCGAAGTCGCCGCCGGACGCACGCCCGTCATCGCCGAGTTCTCCTGCTATCACCCGGGCAGCTTCCAGGAGCCCGACCTCATGCTGCGCGCGGCCGAGGTGGCCATGGGCTGCGGCGCCGACGGCGTCGGCATCTACCGCAGCCACGCAGTGGAGCAACTCAAGTTCTGGCCTGTTTTGGAGAAGATGGCGAAACTGTGAGAGGGGCCGCCGCGGTAACAGGCACTTAGCGCCTGTGAAGGTCTGCGCGCGTCCAACTGATTGAGCCTTTGGTACCCAAATCCGATTCCCGGTCCAAAAGAGTCAGATGCTTTCGCTTTGCGATTGCATATTGATCTTCTCGTTCAACCATCAATGCCGAATGGGAACGGTCCTGATCTATCGCTATTTTCTTTGCCTTGCGTAATATTGGGCGAGGAAGCTAGAGCGTAGCGTTCCGTTTGTCCATGCGTAGTAGTCCTATCGTAAGTTCGCAGAAGAAAGTGTGCCGCGCGCTTTTGCGTGCTGTTTTTGCATTACGCAGCTTCCAATTGCAAAGCTAGGGCCTGAGGAATGAGGCTCTCTTCACACTATCCTCGGACCATGGGAGGCACACAGTGTCCCACTATGTAGCCGCCTATGACACCGAGGCAGTTTACCCCTGGTGGGATGGGCGCCAGAAGGGCTTCAGCTACACGCCCGGTATCGATTACGTCATGCAGCAGGGGCTTCTCTACTACATGCCCATCTTCCACCCCTGGTCGATCTACCGCATCGACAGACAGGCCGCCCAGGTCGCCATGCTGCTCAAGGACGCCGGCGCCAAAATGGAGATTACCTCCTGCACGCCCATCTATCATCACATCCGCGAGCATCCTGCCTTGGCGGCAGACGAGATGTAAATCGAGAGATTCGAACATGACAGATCAAACTCCAATCAACGTAGGCATCGCCGGCCTCGGGCGCACCGGCTGGAACAACCACGCCAACGCCTTTGCCCATCTGCCCGACCAGTTCCGCGTCGTAGCCGTCTGCGACCCCGACCCACAGCGCCAGACCGAAGCGATTGAACGCTTTGACTGTCTCGCTTACGCGACCTATGACGAATTGGTGACCGACGAGGCCATCGAGCTTATGGTCGTTGCCACGCCCAACAACCTCCACGCCGAACAGTCGATCGCGGCCATGCGCGCCGGCCGGCATGTGATCGTCGAAAAGCCGATGGCCAGCGACCTCGCCGGCGCCGACGCCATGATCGCTGTCGCCGAGGAGACCGGCCGCATCCTCACCGTGCATCAGAATCTGCGTTACGCCGCCGACTTCGTCAAAGTCAGAGAAGTCATCGCCTCCGGCGTCCTCGGCCGCATCATCGAAATCCGCATCCACAACGGCGGCTTCGATCGCCGCTGGGACTGGCAGACACTCAAACGCTACGGCGGCGGCATGCTCAACAACAGCGGCCCGCACTTCATCGACATGGGCATGCTCCTGATCGACGACCCCGAACCGGAGGTCTTCTGCCACATGGAGACCACTCCTCTCTACGCCGGCGACGCCGACAGCCACGTCAAGGTCATCCTCAAGCCCAAACGCGGGCCGCTTGTCGAAATCAACATCACCACCGCCTGCGCCTTCCCACAGCCCAACTTTCTCGTGCTCGGCACGCAGGGATCGCTCGCCTGCGACCACAATGAGGCGCACTGGCGCTATTTCGAACCGGACAACGCGCCTCCCCTGGTCCTGGACGACGCGCCCATCGCCCGCGACCGCACCTACAATCGCGAGCAACTCCCCTGGAAAGAGGAGCGCGCGCCGCTCGTTTACGACGGCGCCGGCCATGTACAGACGCTCTACCGCTCGCTCCACGCCGCCATCCGCCAAGGCGCCGAGCTGGATATACGTCCCGACAGCGTACGCGCACAGATCGCCGTCCTCGAAAAGTGCCGCGAACTCAACCCCGGTGTATAGTTCGCTGCAGCCGCTCTTTGCAAATTGAAAATACAGAGCCGACATCAACGATTACAGGAGTATGGTATGGAACTGAGTTGCACCTCCGTGATGCTGCCCCGTTGGGGGCTGGATGAGACCTTCGACAAGCTGCATGCCTACGGCTACGACGCGGTCGAGCTGCGCTGCCGCTACAACCCGGACGATCCCAACGTCGAACCCTCCTTCTGGGGCCGCCAGCTCTCCGATGTGAGCCCGGACAACATCCTCGACAAGGCCGGGCAGATTCACGCCGCAATGCAGCGCACCGGCCTGCGCGTCGCCGCGCTGGCGCCGAATGCCCTCTACAACGAGACGGAGCTGATTCTCAAACTCTTCAGGGGGGCTCTCGCCATCGACCCTGACCGCCCCCCGCTGATACGCATCGGCGCGCCCGGTCACGACCGCACCAAACCCTACTGGCCGCAGTTCCATGCCGCCCGCGCCGGCTTTGCCAGCCTGACCGAACTGGCGCGCACGCACGGGGTCAAAGTGATCTACGAAATCCACACCGGCACCATCGCCGTCACCGCCTCGCGCACGCTCGAACTGCTGCGCGACCTCGACCCCGACCACATCGGCGCCATATATGATATTCAGAACATGGTCGAAGTGGGCATCGAGGATACGCGCATGGGGCTGGACCTGCTCGGCCCCTACCTGGCCCACTGCCATATCGGCAACCGTCTGCCGGAAGCGGCCGGACGCACTGACGCCGGCAATATCGCCTGGAAGTGGCGCGGCGCGCGCTTGGGAGAGGGCCTGGCCGACATCCCCCAACTGATCGGCGACCTGAAGGCCGTGGGATACAAGGGCGCCCTCTCGCTCGAGCTGTTCATACCCGAAAACTTCGCCGCCGGAAACGACGACGAAATCGTCAGGTCGGAAGGGGCTTACCTGCGCGAGCTGATGCAGCGGGCCTGACCCGCCGCCCAACATCAGGACCACTGTTCAATGAAATATGCCATATGTAACGAACTCTTCGAAGGCTGGCCTCTGGACAAGACTGCCGCCTTTGTTGCCGAGCTCGGTTACCACGGCCTCGAACTGGCCCCCTTTACCCTCTGCGAGCTTGTTACCGACCTCTCCAGCGCGCAGCGGCGGCGCATCCGCTGCACAATCGAGGACGTCGGGCTGTCCGTGGTCGGCCTGCACTGGCTGCTCGCGCACACCGAGGGTTTTCAGCTAAACGACCCCGACCCGGCGGTCCGCGCCCGCACCGCGCAGTACCTGCTCGACCTGATCGACTGCTGCGCGGAGCTCGGCGGCGACGTCCTCATCTTCGGCTCGCCCCAACAGCGCGATATTCCGCCCGGCCGCGCACGCGACGAGGCTTGGAAATCGACCGGCGAGATCATGCACCACTGCGGCGTGCGCGCACAGCAGCAGGGCGTCCTCTTCTGCATCGAACCCCTCAGCCGCAACGAGACTAATTTCATCGTCAACGTCGATGAAGCGGCTGACCTCGTGCGCCAGGTCGACTGCCCAGGCCTGCAGATGATGGTCGATGTCAAGGCCATGAGCAACGACCCCCGCCCCATCCCGCAGCAGATCCGAAGGGTGCATCCCCTCTTCCACCATGTGCATCTCAACGACCCCAACCTGCGCGGGCCGGGCATGGGTGCACTCGATTTCGGTCCCATCTTGCAGACCCTGAGAGACCTCGACTACGCGCGCTGGCTCTCGGTCGAAGTCTTCGACTTCACACCCGGCGCCGAGCGCACCGCCCGCGAAAGCCTCGCCTACCTGAACACCATTGACGAGGCGAGAAGCAGATGAGTCTGAGTTCCCCTCTCTGTTCTCTGGCGCATGCGCTTTGTTCTCGCTGGCCGGTCATGAATAGGGTGCAGCCCGCTTCTGGGGTGGGAATCGTTTGGCGTGGAGTTCATGCCAGCGGTGGCTGGAACTGTTTAGCGGCTTTTGGGAGAGGTACAGGGCTGGCACAGAGCCTGCCCCTACGGTGGCCGCGGCGTTCGCTGAATTGGGGGCGGCGCGTCGGGCCGCAGGTAGCACAGGGCTGGATTGACCCCACACTCGGCGGCGGGCGTAGATCAGGGGGGCGTTGCGGGGGGGAGTCCCCCCGCACAAGGGAGGGCCGAAGGCCCGACCGCCCAAAAGAATTCAAGAAAGCGTAATCCCCCACTCCGCCAGAGAATGCGCAGTGGACAGGCCATGACTCTGTCTTTGCATGAGGTATCGAAATTCGTACACCAATTTTGGACTGCACCCCATGATTAGAGGCGTTTGACACCAGATGATTTTTCTGTAAAATTAAGGGCATTCCGACTGCGCCCGCAGATTCGACTGCCGGTGCATTGGAGTAATCCATTCCTCATCCTCAGTTCGGACAACATCAGACGAAAGGAGATTCGTAACGATGACCCTCCGCAAGGCACTCACCCGAACGATCGTGCCCCTGGCAGCCCTGCTGCTGATAGCACTCCTTGCCGCCGCGTGCGTTGCGCCGGTCGACTCGGGCGCGGACATGATGGAAGAAGAGATGAAGGTGCTCACCGTAGCCGTCGCCCAGGAGCCGACGCACCTGGAGGCAACACTGGTCGCCGGTGAGACCAACTGCAACGGCTGCCGCAACGTCATGGAAATGCTGGTCAGGCGCAACTACGAGACTGGTGAAGTCCTCCCCATGCTGGCCACCAGCTGGGAACGGGTCGATGAGTACACGCTCCAGTTTACCCTGCGCGAGGGCGTAACCTTCCACGACGGCTCACCGCTGAACGCTGAAGCCGTCGCAACCAGCATCAACTACATGTGGGAGGCCGAACTGGTCAACGTTCTGACCGGCTTCGTCGGCGGCGTGCTCAGCGCAGAAGCCGTCAGCGAATACGTCGTAAACGTCTCGGCCGCCGACCCCGACCCGATCCTGCTGAACAAGCTGTACTTCGTCGTCATCTCCTCCGCCAAACAGATCAACGAAGAGCCGGACACATACGCGACCAAGTTGGTCGGCACCGGCCCCTACATGATGGAAGAGTGGCGTCGCGGCGAATCGATCACCTACGTCGTCAACCCGGACTGGTGGGGACATGGCGACCCCGAAGCCGCCGGTGGCACGGTCACCTTCGACAAGCTGATCTATCGCTTCCTGCCTGAAGACACAGTGCGCGCAGCAGCCGCACAGGCCGGTGAGGTCGACATCGCTCAGTTCGTCACACCCGACCAGTGCAGTGCCGCCGCCGCCGAACCCAACCTGCGCTGCGAGTCCGCGGCCAGCGTTGAGACCATGTTCGCCCGCATGGGCAACAAGGGCCTGTTCGAGGACATTCGCGTGCGCCAGGCCTTCAACCTTGCGATCGACAAAGACTTGATCGTCAATACGATCCTGGGCGGCGCCGCGACCACCACCGGACAGATCGTTAACGCCACCGCGACCGGACACAACCCGAACCTTGAGCCCTATCCCTACGATGCCGACGCAGCGCGCGCCCTGCTTGAAGCGGCCGCCGGTGCCGGCGTAGACGTCGGCGAGGAGTTCACCCTCGCCTCTCGCCAGGGCCTCCACGCCGGCCACGTCGAGGTCATCCAGGCGATTGCCGGGATGCTCAGCGAGGTAGGCTTCAACCCCACCGTCGCTGTCATGCCCCCGGATACCTTCAACCCCGCGTTCGGCAACAACTGGGCCGAGATGGAAGGCCAGCCACGCTGGGTCGCCGTCCACCTGCACGGCAACGAGATCCTCGACCTCTGGTTCTCCTATGTCAACTACTTCGTCTGCGACGGGCCCGTCTCCCAATACTGCAACGAGGAAGTCGACAGCCTGTGGGAAGAGGCCCGCACCCTCTCGGGTGAGGCCCGCGACTTGAAACTGCAGGAGGCCGCCCAGGTCGCCTACGATGACTATGCGCACGGCCTGATCGCCCACATGGACCTGTCCTACCTGGTCAGCGAAGGCCTGGAATGGACTGTGAAACTGGACCACCGTCTGCAGGCCAAGGAGATGGCTCCCAGGTAAGAACCTGTACTGTCCCGCCGGTTGACGCTTCAGGGCAAAATGCCCGTTTCGCAATTCTTCCGGCGGATTCAGTGAACGCACAATGCTGGAATGGGTAGTGGTCACATATCGAATGAACCTTATCATTCGATATGTGACCACCATTTGTCAATCACTTTCAAGGAGAACCAGAGCAATGGCCCACCGCAAGACACTGACACGAACTGTTGTGCCCCTGACAGCCCTGCTGCTCATAGCAATCCTTGCCGCCGCGTGCGTTGCGCCGGTCGACACGGGCGGCGGGGAAATGATGGAAGAAGAGATGAGCGTGCTCACCGTCGCCGTCGGCCAGGAGCCGACGCACCTGGAGGCAACCTGGGTCGCCGGTGAAACCAACTGCAACGGCTGCCGCAACATCATGGAGATGCTGGTCAGGCGCAACTACGCGACCGGCGAGGTCCTTCCCATGCTGGCCACCAGTTGGGAACGGCTCGATGACAGGACGCTCCAGTTTACGCTGCGCGAGGGCGTAACCTTCCACGACGGCGCTCCCTTCAACGCCGAAGCCGTCGCCACCAGCATCAACTACATGTGGACGGCCGATCTGAGCCAGACGTTGACCGGAACGATTGGCGCGGAGCTCACCGCCGAGGCTGTGGACGAATACACCGTCAACGTCGCGGCCGCCGCTCCCGACCAGATCCTGCTGGAGAAGTTGTACTTCGTCGTGATCTCCTCTCCCAAGCAGATCAACGAAGCGCCGGAAACCTATGCGAGCAAGTTGATCGGCACCGGCCCCTACATGATGGAAGAGTGGCGCCGCGGCGAGTCGCTTATCATGGTCGCCAACCCGGACTGGTGGGGAAATGACGACCCCGAAGCCGCCGGCGGCAAGATTTCCTTCGACAAGTTGATCTATCGCTTCCTGCCCGAAGACACAGTGCGCGCCGCTGCCGCACAGGCCGGTGAGGTCGACGTCGCTCAGTTCGTCACCCCGGACCAGTGCAAGTCCGCCGCGGACGACCCCAACCTGCGCTGCGAGTCTGCAGCCAGCGTTGAAACCATGTTCGTTCGCATGGGCAACCAGGGTCTGTTCTCCGACAGACGCGTACGGCTGGCCCTCAACCTGGCGATCGACAAAGCGTCGATCATCGATACGATTCTGGGCGGCGCCGCGACCATCACCGGACAGATCGTAAACGCGACCGCTACCGGGCACAACCCGAGCCTTGAACCCTATGCCTACGACCCGGACGAGGCGCGCGCCCTGCTCGAAGCAGCCGCCGCTGACGGCGTAGACGTCGGCCAGGAGTTCACCCTCTCCTCACGCCAGGGTCTGCACGCCGGCCACGTCGAGGTCGTCCAGGCCGTCGCAGGCATGCTTAGCGATGTCGGCTTCAACCCCACCGTCGCTGTCATGCCCCCGGATACGTTCAACCCCGCCTTCAGCCACAACTGGTCGGAACTGGAGGGCCAGCCCCATTGGGTCGCCATTCACCTACACGGTAATGAGATCCTTGACGTCTGGTACTCCTATGCCAACTACTTCGTCTGCGGCGGCGCAGTGTCTCTCTACTGCAACGACGAGATGGACGCGCTGGTGGGAGAAGGTGGCGCCCTCTCTGGCGAGGCCCGTGACATGAAACTGCAGGAGGCCGGACAGCTCGCCTATGACGATGTTGCCTACGGCCTGATCGCTCACATGGATCTGGCCTACCTGGTCAGCGAAGACCTGGAATGGACTGCCAAACTGGACCACCGTCTGCAGGCCAAGGAGATGGCTCCCAAGTAAAGGGACGCAACTGTCCCTCCGGTTGACGCACCCGGAAAATCTGTCTTTTGCCTATCTTCCGGTAGAAACAGGCAATACCGGATACGCAATAGCCGGAGACGGTGACCGCGGCGGACGACCGCCCCCCGGCAGTGCAGGTTTGGGGCCGTCCTCACCGCTGCCGTCTCCCCACCGATGAAGAAAGGGTGGAGGAGTGAGAGAAACTCTCGCTCCTCCCCCTCCGGTACCCGCACCTCGCACCAAAGGGCGAAAACATTACTCTCTATCTGATAAGACGCTTCGGTCACTCGATTGGCGTCGCCTTCGCCGTTCTCACCATCGTCTTCATAACCGGCCGTGTCGTCGGCGACCCCGTCCGCATCTTGTTGGGCGTCGAAGCCACCGAAGAACGCGTCCAAGAGGTGCGCGATCAGCTCGGACTGAACGATCCCCTGATCGTCCAATATGCCAAATTCGCTATAGGCGCAATACAATTCAAATTCCAGGACTCCTTCTGGCAGAAGACACCGGCCATTGACACCGTAATGGGCCGTCTGCCCGCCACCTTCCGACTCACCGCATCCGCCTTCC
This sequence comes from uncultured Caldilineaceae bacterium, assembly GCA_951813625.1. GTDB lineage: Bacteria > Chloroflexota > Anaerolineae > Caldilineales > Caldilineaceae > Bin5. The sequence goes on from CATOTS010000006.1 coordinate 71,523, forward strand.
TGATCGCCGCGCCGCTGGGCATCCTCCTCGGCGCCGCCGCCGCGCTGCGCCCCAACACCTTCCTGGACCGGATCGTCAACGTCCTCTCGCTTGGCGGCGTCTCCATGGTCGACTTCTGGCTGGCGCTGATGCTGATCCTCATCTTCGCCGTCCAGCTCGGCTGGTTCAAGACTTCCGGCTTCGGCGGCTTCGAGTACATGGCCTTGCCCACCTTGACCCTGATGAACTCCCCGCTGGGGCGCATCGCGCAGATCACACGCGGCGCCATGATCGAAGAGATGAACCGGCCCCATATCATCGTCGCCCGCGCCAAGGGACTCAGCGAAGCGCGCATCGTCTTCGTGCACGCCCTCAGAAACGCCGCCATCCCCGTCGTCACCATCAGCGGCGATATGCTCTCCTCCATGCTCAACGGCGCCATCCTGGTCGAGACCGTGTTCGCCTGGCCCGGCATCGGCTACCTCACACTGCAGGCGCTCCTGCGACGCGACCTTCCCCTGCTGGAAGCGACCGTATTCATCGTCGCCTTAATGGTTATCGTGGTCAACCTGCTCGTCGACTTGAGTTATGTCTACCTCAATCCAAGAATTCGTTTCCAATAAACCATGTTGACTTCCTGTTATCACTTGCTTGACGTTCTGCAAAAATCCGGGGCCTCTCGCGCCCCCCGCAATCCCTTCACAAAGCCAGAGTGGCCATGTCCGAAGAGTTGAAACTGCTGCCGGAAGAAGAACAAACGGAACGCTCCAGAGGTGCGTCCCGTTGGCTGACCGTCAAGGCACTGCTGCGCGATCCGGTCACTTTCTTTTCAGTTTTCGTCCTCGTCGTCATCCTGGTCGCGGCCGTCGGAGCGGAGGTCGTCGCGCCCCACGATCCACTCGATCAAGACCTGAACCGGCGCAATCTCCCCCCTTGGTCGTACGCCACTGACGAAAACGATATGCCGGTCGGCAGAGTCTACATCCTGGGCACCGACCCGCTTGGACGCGACGTCCTCAGCCGCATGATCTTCGGCGCGCGCGTCTCCATAACCGTCGGCCTGACCAGCGCCATCGTCTCCGGCCTGATCGGCACTCTGCTCGGGGTTCTCGCCGGCTACTACCGCGGCGGCATCGACGACATCATCATGCGCCTGGTCGATATCCAGATGAGCATCCCGGTGCTCCTATTGGCGCTGCTCGTGCTATTCGCGCTTGGCCCCGGCTTCCTCAACCTGGTCATCGTCCTCGCTATCGTCAGGTGGATGGCCTACGCGCGCCTCGCGCGCGGCCAAACGCTGGCTTTCCGCAACCTGCCATTCATCGATTCCGCCATCGCCATCGGCAGCTCCAATAGACGCATCATCCTCCGCCACATCGTCCCCAACGTCTCCTCGCCTCTCATCATTCTCGGAACGCTTGAGATCGCAGGCCTCATCCTCAGCGAAGCGGGATTGAGTTTCCTCGGATTCGGCATCCAGCTGCCGCGAGCCTCCTGGGGCCTCATGATCTCCGGCGGCCGTGACTATATCACCACCGCCTGGTGGAACATTACATTCCCCGGCATCGTCATCTTCCTGACCACCCTCAGCCTGAACCTCTTCGCCGCGTCGCTACGCTCCATCACCGACCCCGTGCAACGGGAACGCTGGTTCCGAAAGGAAACCATGGCAGCCAGCAAAAGGGATGAGTAGCGTTCTTCTCAAATAATCACATCCCCGACTTGAGCGTCACAGTTGACCGCCTTCTCGCCGACTGCTTGACCTTCTCCCACGACTCCAGCCACGCATTCCTGCCGCTATGACGGATAACGTCGTGTATCGTTGCCCGCGGCTGATAAGGCAGATACAGACCGCAATGCCACGCCAGGTTGCGATAGACCATGAAGTCGCCCGGCCCCAGATAGACCTGCACCGCGCCAGGCATCGAGCGGCAATGCTCAAAGTAAAACTGTTCCGCCTCCGCGTCGCTCCAATCGTCCGGCGCCTTCTCCATGATCGGGTCCCCGGCTGACTCGACTTCGTCCGGCAGGTCCTGTTGCCGCAGATGGCTGCCGGGCACATACCAAGTGCATGAATCCGCATAGATGGCGCAGTTGACCTGGTTGAAATAGCGCAGGTCATGCCACACCGTCGCCATGAACGACTCCATCTGTTCATCGCGCGCCTCCACCGGCACCTCCACGACGCCGTCCCGGTGCCAGCCGCAATGCCACGGACGGTCTTGCGGCTCGACCAACAGCCCCATGATGTCCAGGTGTGCATGCGTATATCCCGGACCCATCAAGGCCTCAACCGTCAGCCGCAGATCTTCGAGTTCGGCATAGTCCTGAAACGGCTGCAGATCGATCGCGCCATCGTACAGGTCCAGCGGCTGGATTCGCTGCGTCTGCGGCCCGTTCAGTTCGTGTGCCAATGCGCGCGCTTTATCCGCTTCTCTTCGCAAGTCAGTCAACAGCGCCGGCGGAACAATGCCGCGAAAGATCAGAAATCCTTTTTGATGGTACTCGTGCACCATCCAATCCTCGAACTGGTATCCCATGCCTGGCCTCCACCTCCAGGGAGCGAAAGCAGACCATCCCGCCGCCGCCGTCTGCGCCAAACAGGCAGTTGGGGGCTGCGAGAGAGTCTGCTCTAATCATCCGATTTGCCTTACAACATTACCATTCATACAATGGAAGACGCAACGACCCTTTTTCCCTTTGCAAAGCGCCAGCATCCGGTGAACCGGGCAGCGAACGCTGGATCGACCAGTTCTACCCCACTCCCAATACGATGTTCGACAACGAGGGCAACTTCTACAACGTCGCCTATGGCATCGATACGACGTGGTCCTTCGTTAGCGTCGATATGTTCGAAGAGCTCGGCATCTCCGCTGCGGCGAGCGATGCCGAATTCCTCGAAAACTGCCGGGTGGCCGAGGAAGTCGGCCTGGTCGGCGCGCTGGCCAAAAGAGATCGGGAAGAGATCGGGAAGACATCGGGGCCTGACCGCCATTCTCTGCTCCGACAACCAGGGCGTCCGCTATATCAAGCGCATTGGGTCCGACATGCAGTTGGAACTCGACGGCGCGAGCCGCTAACCAGGGGGAACACGATGCACACCAGCAGCAGGCTCCGCTCTTCACACTTTCAGTACCGGCGCATCGACGCCGGCGCGCACACACACGTCGGCTTCAGCGCCTTTTGCGCCGACTACCACGAGCAGGACCGCGTCGGCGTCGTCTCACCCCGCCTCGAAGACGGCGTCCTCCACGCCGGCTACGCCCTGCTGGCGCTGACCACCGCCTTCTTTGACGCGCAGCGGTCGCGCGGCGGCGACTTCTTCGTCTATCCGCAGCATTTCGCCATCATCGGCGCCGACCAAAGCGGGGTCGCGACCGGCGCGGGACGCCTGAACCTGACGCTGGACGATGCCGGCTTTGGCGGCGCATGGGGCTGGCTCGACGTCTGGCCGAACTCGAACTGGACCACAGCACCCAACATGGCGGCCGCCATGTTGGGCAAAGTCTTCGACTTCCAGATCAACCGTCTCTTCTGGCCGCAGAATTTCATGCCAGGTGACAAGCCCCTCGAAGACCTCCTGCCTGCCTATGCGCGCCGGATTCTCGAGAGCCGCCTCAAATCGGTCTACTACTACAACTCGCCCGCGCCGACGGTTGAGATCATCGGCGCCCAGCCGGCGGTGAAGATTGTCCGGGAGAGCATCGAACGCTTGCCTGCAGCCGTGCGCAGCTCGCTGAGCCCGCATACCCATCCGCGACCCGAACCATTCCGCCAAGTGAGCGCGGACGCATTTGTGCACGACATGCAGCGCTGCTTCGCCGACTGAACCGCGGAATTCGCTGCCGCTCGCTCTGTGGGCTCGAAACAAGCGTGCACAAGGACTGCGGTCAGGAACCCCATGGGCAAGGCGGAATCTGAGTACACCAGCGGCTAGTCGCAGGCAAAAAAGGAACAGCAACTGAAGATGAGCAACCAGCGCAAGACTGTTCGTCCCAGAATTGGTATTTTCGGTATCGGCCTCGGCGAATACTGGCCGCAGTTTCCCGGCCTGAAGGAGCAGCTCGAAGGCTACCAGGCCAGCGTGGAGAGCCGCGTCGGCCAGTGGGCCGATGTCGTCAGCGCCGGCCTGATCGATTCAGCGCCGAAGGGAGTTGCCGCCGGCGACCTCTTCCAGCGCGAACAGGTCGATATAGTCTACTGCTACGTCGGCACCTACGCCACCAGCTCGATGGTCCTCCCGGCCGTCCAGATTCCCAAAGTGCCGGTGCTTGTCCTCAACCTGCAGCCCGCCACTGCGCTCGACTATGCTAACACCGACACCAAGGAGTGGCTGGCCAACTGCTGCGCCTGCTGTGTCCCCGAGCTCAGCGCCGTCTTCCACCGCTGCGATATCGACTTCCATATCGTCTCCGGCATGCTGGCGGAGGAGGAGGGCTGCGAGGAACCGGCCCGCCGGGCATGGAACGAGATCCGAGAATGGACCGAGGCCGCCGGCGTTCTGCGTACACTGCGCCGCAGCCGCATGGGCTTTCTCGGGCACACCTACCCCGGGATGCTGGATATGTACAGCGACTTCACCCAGCACCAGGGCCAGCTCGGCACCCATATCGAGATCCTCGAAATGTGCGACCTGGCGCAGATGGTCAACCGCGTCACCCCGGCCGCGCTCAAGGCCAAGGAGGAGGAGGCGCTGACCATCTTCGACCTTGCCGAAGACTCCCCCTCGGACCCGCTCGCGACCCGCCCTTCGCCGGAAGCCCTCGATTGGGCCTACCGCGTCGCCGTCGGCCTCGACAGCCTGGTCGACGAGTTCGACCTCGACGGCCTCACCTACTACTATCGCGGGCTTGACGACAACGAATACGAACAGATCGCGGCCGGATTCGCGCTCGGCTGCTCGCTGCTCACCGCGCGCGGCGTGCCCTGCAGCGGCGAAGGCGACCTCAAGAACTGCCAGGTGATGAAGATCGTCGACGCCTTCGGCGCCGGCGGCAGCTACTCGGAGGTCACGGCAATGGACTTCAGGGAAGAGTTCATCCTCGCCGGTCATGACGGCCCCTTCCATATCGACATTGCCGAGGGGCGCCCGTTGCTGCGCGGCCTCGCGCTCTTTCACGGCAAACACGGCGGCGGCGTGGGTGTCGAGACGCAGGTCAAGCACGGACCGGTCACCGTTCTGTCGATGGCGCAGACGCGGGAGGGCAACCTCAAACTCATCGCCGCGCAGGCCGAGAGCATTCCAGGCCCGGGGCTGCAGATCGGCAACACCGACAGCCGCCTCAAATTCTCGCTGGGGCCGGCCGACTTTATCAACGCCTGGTGCATGGCGGGCCCCACCCATCACTTCGCCCTCGGCGTCGGCCACATCCTGCCCAAAATCGAGAAGTTCGCAAGCATCGCCGCTCTTGAGCTAAAAGTCGTCTGTTAGCCGGTCGCCGTGCGCATCTTCCACTGCCAGTTGGGCGCTCATACGACAAACTGAATACACGCTGAATTCTGTGAACTCCTTAATCTCCCCTTTCACGACCCAGGTGACAAGAACACTCCTTCCAGCCTGACCTGCGATTGCGCCCCCCTCCAATCAACGTCGACGCACGCCGACCCCGCTTCAGTTGGCTGCTCCAACCGAACGGCCGCAACCAGCCCCAATCCGCATATCAGATCCTCGCCGCCGGCGGCCGCGAAACTCTCCTCGCCGTACGCAGCGACATATGGGACAGGGGCAAGGCTGTATCGAATAACCCCGTCAGTGCCGCGCACTTGATGCCGCGCACTTGATGCTGCACATCCCCAATGCCATGATCCTGGAGACGGTGCCGCGCGTATTACGACGGCTGGGACAACGAGATCGTGACCGGGCGCATCGCCATCAGCGACGGTATGCTCTCGCTGCCGGAGGGGCTGGGCCTGGGCGTGGCGCTGCGCGAGGAGGTGCTGGGGCGGCCCGACGCGGGGATTGAAGATGGCGCCGAAAGCGGTTGAGGGAGGAGGGTACGACATACATTGTCATTTGACGAAGAATTCGGTATTTGCCGTTAGGCAAGAAGGCGCCACTAAGTCCTCTCGGCAAAATGGTTACCCCCATGCAACTGGAACAATGCCTGAAGCAATAATCGCTGAATCGGCTGTCAGGAGAGTCGCCTCGTATTCCAAAGCGGTAGCGACTATGAGGCGATCATGTATATCTGGCAGTGCCGATAGCTGCTGGGTTCTGAGAGCCATTTGCGCCGTTAGATCAACAAGTCGGAATCCGGGGGCATTTTCTAACAAGGTGAAAGCTGCCGTCATGTCGAAAACGACACGCTGTTTTTCGGCGATAACTACGAGTTCAGCCAAGACGAGAGGTGAAACAATGATCTCATGCAGTGAGTGCATAGCACCGTCCAGGACCTCTCGGGCCAAGGGGCTGAGCCGATCGGAACCGGACCATTACCATGCCAGGGCATGGGTATCTGCAGTGTATAGGGCCATTGTCTAGCTGTGACCCTGAATGCGTTTAATCTGTTTCTCTATGCTCTCTCTTCCGAGCTGTTTGACAGCTTCAAACTGTTCGCCGAATTCGATTGCTGCCAATTCAGGAAAAGCGCCAAACATTGTCGGAGGGGAGGCTGCAGCGTCAGTCTGTCCGGTGTCGGCAGGCGCAGAGGATAATCGGTACGCCTCGAACAATTCACTCCACAATTCGATGGGAACAATAACTTGCTGTACGTTCCCTTGCTCATCGTGCACATATTGAACTTGCAATTCCTGCAAAGTTCCTCTCTTAAGTTTCTCTTCCGACATTGGACCATGCTCCATCGGTACGCTGGGCAGAAAGCTTTCCCATTGTAGGTTATTCAAAATGCAAAGTCAACGAAAATCTGATCAGCGTGGAGGCGGATTGCGTCGCCCAACAGTACAACCTTGGTTCATGCCTCATCAACTTTCGGCGGTACGGCTGAATCCACTTCGAAACCGAAACAAAGCCTTGTCCTTGGGCGCTGGTCGAATCCATTGCATAACCGCATATTACAATATTACAATTGCTGTCGGTACAGCCTGAACC